>NZ_JAUTDR010000026.1 GCF_030649675.1 Haliea sp. E1-2-M8
TAGGAGCCTGGAATTTTAGGGGGAGAGCAGAAAAATGGCTATGGATCCACCCGAATAGGGGAAGACCCATGTATAACCAGTATATTAGCCGAGCCGCACTGCCACCCCAAGAACCGCGTTACATCAATTTCAGCCACCTCTCGGGCGGGAGATCAAACTGAACGGGTAGGTTCCTTTTCCCTGCCACTACTTTCCCCAGAGCTGTGAATCGACGCCTTCGAGAGACTTATTCAAAAGTTTCATTGCTTCGTCTTACCCACCGCAGCCGAATTCTCCACCACCGGCTTGCGCCACCAATAGCCCCCGCTGCCCATGGCCTGCCAGGTCCAGCGCAGCCAGCCGAGCAGGGCCGAGGCCAGCCAGACCGCCCACAGCAGGATCGCAAGGCGGTACACCCACAGTGGCGCACTGACGATACTGGTCTCGGGCAAACGGGGCGCGCTGCGGTCGACAAACCAGCGCAGCTCGCTACTGCTGGAGCCGTTGCCCACGACCTGCATGTCCGGTTGCCCGAGCAGTCCGGCGGGAATCACGCTGACCAGCACGACCAGCGCCAGCACGGTCAGCAGGCCCAGGCCGAGCTGGGCACTGTTGCGCTGCTTGCCCGTGAGCTCGGCGCCGTTGCGTTCGCGCCAGTCCACCGCCAGCAGCCAGCCCACCACCAGTACCAGTGCCGGCCAGGAAACAGTTGAGAATCCCAGGCCCAGCAGCAACCAGTGATGCAGGCGCAGCGGTGTGCGGCCACTGCGTGAGAGCCCGAAGGCGACCAGCAGCATCACCGCAAGGGCGGCCCAGTAGAGCACTGCCGGCCCCAGCAGGGGCCCACCGGTCCAGAGCACCCAGCGGCGGTCGGACAGGGTAGCGGTGATGCTGACATTGGCTGAAGCAACACCGAGGTCCGGGACGGCACTCTGCCAGAGCAGCGCCGTGCCTTCCGGCTGGTGCCAGCGCACCATCAGATGTTGCTCGCCCGGAGCAAGCGCCAGGCGCAGCGCGCCGTCCTCTGCCTGCAGGTTTTGCGCCCGGCCCTCGATGCTGGCCTCCAGCAACTCCGCCTCCGGCGGCAGCTGTACGGTATGGGTACTCGCGCGGGTGGCGCGCAGACTGGTGTGCAGGGTGTATTCGGCACTGCGAGCGCCGAGGCGTATATCCAGTCCCACCCGGTCCGCCGCCAGCCAGGAGCCCTCCAGCGGCGTTATTGCCGCAATATCCAACACCAGGGTTTCCCCCGGCAGCGGCCTGAAATGCTGGCGGCCGCCGGGATCGCTGGTGGCGACCAGCGGGGTGCCACTGGCCTCCACCCGCCACAGGCCAGAGCTGCTGATCCGCCACTGCTCGCTGCGCGTATACAACGCGGGAGCACTCACCTCCAGGCGGGTCACCGGCGCGATGCTCGACAGCCATTGTCGCTGCCCCGTGCCCGCCGGCAGCGTCAGTTCAACCACGCCATCGCGCACGGCCAGGCTATCGTCCAGCGGGTTTTCACCCGGCCACAAAGGAATCGTCAGAACGAGATTGCCGGTAGCCGGGGCGAGCCGCTGCACCCGGGTCAGCAGGCGCCATTCGCTACCGAGGTGCAGCTGCCGTTCTACCCGGTAAAACGGGCTGGGGTCGAAACCGCGACGGCTCAATACCGGGGTCTCCGAGGCGGTGCCCGCCGTGGGCGTCTCACGGCGCAGCTCCAGGGTATCGCCGGCGAGACGGCCAGCGCTGATCCCTGCCGCACTCCAGCCCGGGCCGGTATCCACCAGGACGGCTCGCGGCGGAGTGGCAAACTGCAGCGAGGCCCTGTCTGCTCCGGGTGTCAATGCTGCCCGCAGCTCGACCCGATGCACGCCCCGTTCCAGCCACAGCCAGCGCTGGTTTGCGCTCTGGCGCAGGCTGCTCGCCTCCGCGCCGTCGACCCGTAGTTCCAGTATTTGCCACCCCGGTTGTACCCTGGGCAGCGCCAGGCCCGCGTCGGCCTCGGCGTGCACATCCATCCGCAGGCGTAGAGTCGTGCCGTCGATAGTGAGTGCGAAGGCGGGCAGTTCCAGGCAGGCAGGCGCGCAGGCGGGTGGTCGCAATAGCCAGTCGCGCAGTTCCTGCAGCTGTTCCGGGGACGGAACTGCGCTATCCGCCGCGCTGGCCTGTGGCGGCGCCAGCAGCAGGGTCGAAAGCAATACCAATGCCAGGGACGCCGTAGCGCCGCTGCCCATGCCGGGTCGTGGGGAGGGCGGTTGAGCCCGGAACCAGCGCCAGCACAGCACGGCCAGTGCCAGCACGCTGAGTACGCGCAGCAGGGCGGTGAACCAGCGCGGCAGGATTACCAGGCGCATGGTTTGCTCGGCAAGCACAGGGCCGCTCCAGCTGAGCTGGGCGCGGTGCCAGCTCCAATCCGGCTGCCCCGGTCCGGCCAGTGCCTGGGGGCTGATTTCCGCAGCGGGGAGCGGCCCGCGGGCCATGGCGACATCAGGCCCGACTCTTGAATAGGCTACCTCGCCAACCGCGAATTTCCTGCTCTCCGCGCTGGCCGGGGCGGCCGCCTCAGCCATGTCCTGACCGGTCTGGGCGATGCTGCGATGCAGTGGTTGGGCGTGATCAATCTGGTACAGCTCCAGCTGGGGAAAAAGTGCCAGCCGCAGTTGTCCGGCGACAAAGGGCAGGGCGACCAGGACCAGCCCGATCACCAGGCCCCGATACACGACGCCGATAGCGTGCGCGAACACACCACTGCCACCGACCGCTTGGCGCAGCAATTGCACTGCGGCGGTGCCACCCAGCAGGTAGAGCAGGGCCGGGTAGTCCGGGTAGGCCAGGGCCATCAACACCAGCCCCAGCAGACCCCAGGCGCGACCCAGCAGGCGTCCCAGCAGCATGCCGGTCACCAGCACCAGGAACAGGTCGAGCAGGTTCCAGCCGGCGAGCCAGGTGTCCGGCGCCCGGTCCGCGCCTGGCGCGGCCAGCAGGATCTGCCCCGGGGGCAGGTGCAGGGTCATGTCGACGCGGTCAAAGGTCTGATCCCAGCCGCTGACCCGGATGTTGCCGCCGGTTGGCACCCTGGCACTGGCCTCAAGGGCAAGCTGCACCGTACGCAGTTCGACGCCGCTGCTGCCGTCTGCGCTCGCGCTGAGAGGCTGGGGTACGCCGTCGAGCTCGGCTCGGAGCAGGGCCCAGGGCGCGCTCTGCTGCAGGCGCTGGAGGCCCCCCGTGGTGCCGGTAATAGTGTCGGTGACATGCAGGGCGGGCTGGTGGAAGTCCATCCAGGCCTGCCGCCGCAGGGTGAGCCGAGGTTGCCCGGTATTGCCGAGGCCGCGGCTGCGAAGCTCGGTGGTCAGTGCCTCACCGGCACTCAAGCGCCAGGCCGGAAACTGCTGCCAGGCTGGCGGAATATTCTCCTGCAGCGGGTCTACAGCGCGGCCACCGCTCAACTCCAGGGTCCGCAGGGCGGGGTCCGCGGTATAGCTCCAGAGCTCACTGGTGGGCCAGGGCGCGGCGCCGGTGATCGCCTTCAATGCGGGCAGGGGGGAACGGGCGCGGGCTAATATAGTCACGCTGTGCTCTCCGGGTCGCAGCAACAGGAACAGCCCCTGCTCCGGATGGAGGCCCGCTTCCAGGGATGAAGTCAGGCTCATGGCCTCGAAATCCGCTGGCACCACCGCTCCCAGCGCCAGCTCCCGCAAGGCGCCGGATACGGTCAGCCGGAGCCGCGTTTCAAGCAGCACCGGGACGCCGTCTACAACCCGCCGGAACACCTCGATCTCGAGGGCGTCGGCGGGCACCGCGCTGGCAGTGTCTGCTCGCGGCAAGCCCAGCCAAAGGCCCTGTTTGCCGTGTTCGGGAGCAACGCGGGCCACACCGTCCACGGACAGCGCGACCCAGCCGTAGAGTGCGGGCAGTGGCAGGTAATTGGGCCGTTCGGGCCAGTCCAGGCGGCCCTCTAGACGATGGGTTCCCGCCGGCAGGCGCAGGGTTGGCAGGCCATTGTGCCGCACCACCGGCCAGGGCTGGCCGTCGACCAGCACCGCGCGCGGCCACAGCTCAAAACTCCCGGGCAGTGGCAGCCAGTCTTCGGCGTAGAGCGTGGCAGCGCCACGGAAAACGGCTCCGCTGCTGTCCACGTTGAGCTCCAGGCGCCCCGGCCAGGCGCAGGCCCAGGCCTCCGGCTGTGGGGCCCGCGCAGAGTGGAGCAGGGGGCAGCGGTGTTCGGGAATGTCCCGCAACACCCACTCCTGCCAGTCCCGCAGCGGCTCCGGCACGGCCACGGTTTGGGCCTGCACCCAGAGTGGCAGCAACAGCAGGGCAAGAAACCTGAGCATTCTATGCTCCCGAATCCGGCGCCGGCCGCGCTGTCAGCTGGTCGAGTCCCTCACTTTTGCGCAGGTTGAGATCGACCTGCGGGAAGGCGATTTCGATGCCGTTTTCGCGGAACAGGCGATCAACCTCCCGGTTCATTTCATCGACGGCTGGCAGACGGTCGACCACATCCTTGACGTGCACACGCAGTTCGTGATTCAGGGTGCTGTCGCCAAAACGGAGGAACAGTACCTGCAGGGGAGGGTCGTTGAGGGTGCGCGGATTGTCGCTGCCGATTTGCTCGAGCAGCTTTCGCGTCAGCGCCAGGTCGGAGCCGTAGGCGACACCGACACTGATTGTCACCCGGGTGATGGTGTCGTGCAGTGACCAGTTGATCAGCTGCCCGGTGACAAAATTCTTGTTGGGAACGATGATTTCCTTGCGGTCAAAGTCGGTAATTGTGGTGGCGCGGATGCGAATTTTGCTGACGGTACCCGACAGGTCGCCGATGGTGACAACATCGCCTATGCGCACCGGGCGCTCGAACAGGATGATTATGCCGGAGACCGCGTTGGCGAAAATCTCCTGCAGCCCGAAGCCCAGGCCCACGCTGAGCGCGGCAACCAGCCACTGCAACTTGTTCCAACTCACCCCAAGGGCGGCCAGTCCGCTGATGAAGCCGATGCTGACGATCACATAGCTCAGCAGGGTGGTGACAGCGTAGCTGCTGCCCTGCTGCAAATTAATTCGCGACAGCACCAGTACTTCCAGCAACCCGGGCAGGTTGCGGGCCAGGGTCACGGTAAAGATGATGATGATCATGGCGCCAAGGACATCCGCGACACTCATCGGTACCAGTTCGGGCGCGTCCCCGGTGCCCGCGTTGTACTCCCAGAGGGTGATGGAGTCGAGGTAGGCGGTAGCACTCACCAGGTCGGACCAGACCAGGTAGATGAGGACCGAAAACAGTGCCAGGATAGCCAGCTTTGCCAGACGCAGCGACTGCTCATTGACCTGGGCCATGTCGAGCTCCGGTACTTCCACTGCGACCTCGCTCTCTGCGCCCTCCCGGCTCAGTTCTGCTTCGCGCCGGGCCAGGGCGCGTTGGTAGGCGAGATGGCGTCCGGCAACATTCAAATTGCGGACGATGGTGCCCTCGACGAGCATCCAGACAACGATCAGGTACAGGGTGTACCAGTATTTGTGGGCGAGATTCACCGCCGTGTACTGGAAGCCCCAGAACGTCATGCCGGCCAGGAGAAGGGGCGTGGCCGCCAGCGCCAGGGTGATGCCCAAGTGGGCGGTTTTCGAGCTGTACAGGGGTTGCGTGCTCCACATGCTGCGCCCGAGCAGCACGCCCAGCAGCGTCATGCCGATGATGATAAACAGCCGCCCCAGCGCGTCCTGCTCGCGGTAATCGGCCAATTCAACATTGATGGTAGTGACCAACACCAGTGGCAACAAAATCCAGGCGACATTCCGCACCAGGTTATGGAGTTGTTGCACCAGGACGTTTTGCCAGCGGAAGTGGCGTCCCGCCAGGCCCGCCGGGTCCAGCACCCGATACAGCAGGTGCAGTACAAACCAGGCCAGCGCCAGCTGAATCAGCGCCGCGCCCGTTACCGGCAGCACTGGTTCCAGCCGCAGGCAGATCAGTCCGACAGTCACCAGGGCCAGCGGCACGGGGGCCACCTGTATCGACGTCAGCAGCAAGGCCAGCGGAGTACGGAAAGTGGTGTCCCGACGGAAATGCCTGACGTCCTCATGCAGCTTTGCCAGCCGCAGCCGGAGCCTGCGGCGGAGTCGCGCGTAGGCCCCGAGTAATAGCAGTGACGGCAACAACCAGGGCCAGTTCTCGCGCAGGTTGATGAGGAGACTGGCCGCAAGTTCCTGCAGGCCCATATCCTGCCATTGCGCCTTCAGGTTCACCGGCAGGGCTGCCAGCCAATCGCTGTCGACGCGACGTGTGCTGGCGACCCAGATCAACTGGTCATCAATCCTGCTATGCAGGTTTTTGCTCAGGGAGCGCAAGCGCTGCTGATTCAGTTGCAGGGTGATGGCCTGGCTCAGCAGGGAACTGATAATTGGCTCCAGCTGCGCAAGAAGGTTTGCCCGATTGCTGATGACCTGCTGCATATCTGGCCGCAGTGCGTCCAGTTGATCTTCCGGCAGGGCAGATAGAAGCCGGCTGACCATTTGCTCCTGGTCATCCAGTTCGCGCTTCATCTCGTTCAGCTCGAACTGACGCAGTCTCAGGTCGGCAATCTGGTCTGTCGCGGCGAGGGCGCCGCGAATCTGCGGCAGCGCCCGTTTTTGCTGGTGCAGGACACGCGACAGCAGGACACTGCCGCGCAGGACATCGATTTGTTGCTCCAGGGCCTGCTCGACCTGCAGCAAATTTTCGATCTGCTGGGCCGCGGCGATGCTCTTGCGGGTCATTTCACCGACATTGCCTGAGGCGGTCAGCAGTTCCTCGCTCAGTTGCCGGTTGAGTTTGACCTGGTTGCGTAGCAGTTGGTGGTCGCTGGTCAGTGCCAGGCTGTCGGTGGCCTCGGAAACAGCCTGCAGCGACTGGCTGCGACGGGCCTCGTCAAGCAGGCGCTGCAGCGTGTCCATAACTGTTTCCAGCGCCTTGTTCTCACCTCGCAGCAGCGCCCGCTCCGCTTCCGCAAGTTCCTGCAGAACGGCGTTGCTCAGCAGCTTGCGCCGCAACAGCTTGCTGGTCTCACTCAGGTGCTCCTGCTCTGCCTGCAGGCGAACGATCCTGGCCTGATTGAGCCGGCCGTCCGGCTGCCGCTCCAGCTGGCGCAACTCCTCGTTAAGTTCCTGCTCGCGAGCCTGGTTGGCGGTGATCTGCGCCTGCGCCGTCTCAGGACGGGTCTTGGCGGCAATCAGCTCGGCGTTGACTGCCGTCAGTTCCCCCTGCAGCTCAAACATGGCGCTGACCTGTTCTCGCAGCCGCTCCTCGAGCGTAGCCAGGTCTGCCTCACCGAACTCGCTCCGAATGCTTTCCGGGGAGGGAGGCACCAGGCTCTCCAGCTGCTGCCGGTATTCGCGTATTTGCGCGGGAGCCTCTTCGATCCGGGTGCTCAGGGCGGTCTGGTCTTCCAGCAGCGCGTCACGCTTGCGCAGAAGCTCTATTGCTGACTGGTACAGCTCCTGCAGCTCCTGCTTTTCAGTATCGGACTGGCTGGCTTCGACGGTCTGCTGCAGCTCTTCCTGCAGGGAGTCGACGCTGGGCTCGGCTGCGATGGCAGGGCTGGAAAGCGGTGAGAGGCCGCAGGTGAGCAACAGCGGGGCAAAAAATCGGCCAAACCTGAACATGGGCACCACTTCCAGCATTGGTAACGCGCAAGGGTAGTCTGCCTGTCGCGGTTTGGGAAGAAGCTGTTATCCTTTGCGCACGCCAAACACCAGCACAGGAGCTTACCCTTGGAACAGGCACTCAGGACCATGCTGACCATGCAGGACCGGATGAACACCCGGGTCCATCCGGACTGGATCGGCCAGCAGTTCGCCTGGTATCGCGCGCTATGGATAGAGTGCGCGGAGCTGATCGAACACTATGGCTATAAATGGTGGAAAAAGCAGTCGCCAGAACTGGAGCAGGTGCAGCTGGAAGTGATCGATATCTGGCATTTCGGGCTCTCTGCCCTGTTCGCCAGCGGTGACAGCATTGACACCATGGCCGCGAACATTGCGGCGGAAGTCGGCGAGTTCCAGCCGGCGGGGCTGGGTGTGCGCGAAGCCACCGAGGCCCTCGCCCTGCATGCCCTGCAGAGCAAGGGGTTTTCTCCGGCTCGTTTCTGGGAGCTGATGCTGGCCTCGGGGCTGGACTTCGAGCGCCTTTACAGCGCCTATGTCGGCAAGAACGTGCTCAACTTTTTCCGCCAGGACCACGGTTACCAGGATGGCAGCTACCAGAAGCTGTGGCAGGGGCGCGAGGACAACGAGCACCTGGTGGAGGTGCTGGCGGCACTGGACAGCAATTCGCCTGATTTCGCGGACAGTGTCTACGCTGCCCTGCAGGCACGTTACCCCGGCACTGTGGTGACCGCCCGCGCATGAGTAACGACGAGGAGCGCCTGTCCACCACCGCCCTGGCACGCGCCCTGGAGATTCCCGTGCAACAGCTGTTTGTCACGCTCAAGGACTACGGCTGGATCCAGCGCCACAGCGACACCTGGCTGCTGACCCCCAAGGGCGAGTACGAGGGCGGCCGCTATCGCGACAGCAAGCGCTATGGGCGCTATATCGTATGGCCGCCGGCGCTGGTGCAGCACCCGCTGCTCAGCGCCATCGAATCCAACCAGCGCATCACTGCCAGCCAGATGCGGCGCTATTACCCGCGCCTGCAACCGCGGCAGCTGAACCGGGCCCTGGCCGAGCTGGGATTGCAGCAGCACAGTATTCTGGGCTGGGAGCTGACGGAGTTTGGCCGCCAGTTGGGGGGGCAGCAGACCGAGAGTGAGAGCACCGGCGCGTTCTATGTCAACTGGCCCCATGAGATTGTCGACCACCCGGTCATTCACCGGGAACTGGGACACTTGTCAGGCGAGCCCGATTGCGCCAGCGGCGAGGGCTTGTTGCCGGACTCGGACCCCGTGGCTCCTGACCTGTTTGCCGCAGAGACCCCCGGTGAAGCGGCGGCAGGGCCCGGGCCCGGGTGCAGCGGCATCGACGGCCACCGCACCGGCTCCCGGCTGCAGGCGCTGGTGTGCAACTGGCTGTACCTGGCGCAGCTGGCTCACGCCACCCAGCGTGCGCTGCCGGTGGAAGAATCCCTGCATGCGGATTTCTTCCTGCCCGCGGGCAGCGTCTACATCGACTGCTGGCAGGAGGAAGCCGCGCCGTCCCGCCTGTCCGCCAAACTGCGCAACAAGGAAGTCTGCAAGGAACACGGGCTGCGCTATCTGGAAGTCAAGGACAGCGACGCCGAACGCCTGGACGAAGTTCTCGGGCGCGGTCTGCTCGCCTTCGGTATCCGCTGCTAGGACGGACGCTGGAGCAGTACTCCGCACTCCATGTGGTCGGTATAGGGAAACTGGTCGAACAGGGCCAGCGCCTGCACCCGGTGCGTGTCGGTCAGAACCGACAGATTGGCGGCCAGGGTCTCCGGGTTGCAGGACACGTAGAGAATGGTAGGGAAGCGCTGCACCATTGCCGTGGTGGCCGGGTCCAGCCCCGCTCGCGGCGGGTCCACAAAGACGGTGTCCAACCGATAGTCCGCCAGCGGCCGGGGCAGGTCGGCCAGGCGCCGGAATACCCGCTCGCCATTCATCGCCTGGGTCACTTCCTCGGCCGCCAGCCGGATCATCTGCACGTTGCCAACGGCGTTGGCTTCCAGGTTCCACTGTGCGGCGCGAATGGAAGTCTTGGCCAGCTCGGTGGCGATTACCTGGTCAAAGTGTCCTGCCAGGGGCAGGGTGAAGTTGCCGTTGCCACAGTACAGTTCCAGCAGATCCCCAGTCAGGGGGTTCGCGGCGCGGCAGGCCCACTCAATCATCCGGATGTTGACCGCGGCGTTGGGCTGGGTGAAGGCCTGTTCGTACTGGCGGTACTGGTAGTCCCGACCCTCGATCTGCAGCTGTTCGGTGACGTAGTCACGGCCGATTACTTCCTTCTGCTTGCGACTGCGCCCGACCAGTGCAATTCCCAGGTCATTCGCAAGGGTTTTCGCCCTCAACCGCCAGGCCTCCTCCAGCCGCCGGTGGTAGACCAGCGTGACCAGGGTGTCGCCCGCCAGGGTGCTCAGGAATTCAACCTGGAACAGCTTGTGACGCAGTTCGGTATCGTCCCGCAGCTGTGCCAGTAGCGCCGGCATCAGCTGCTGGATACGCTCGCAGGCAATGGGAAAGTGCCGCACTGGCACCGGGGTATCGGGTTCGCCGCGGCGGAACATGACATAGTCCAGGCCGTCGCCATCGTGCCACAGGCGGAACTCGGCACGCATGCGAAATCCCGTACTCGGCGATGGGATGACTTCCGGGTCGGGTACGCCAAACGGCGTCAGCAAGTCCTGCACCCGCGCGGTCTTGGCGGCGAGCAGTTCGCTGTAACGGTCGGGATCAAATGAACTCAGGGGCATGGGCGCCTACAGGCAGTTGTCGGGTTTCGGGAGGCCGGCGATTTTACTGCCCAGCTTGGCCGGTGAACCGGGGAACAGGGACAGCAGATAAATACTCCTGCCTTTGTCGGGCCCCAACTGCTGCGCCACCCATTTCACCAGCGGACGCATGGCGGGGGAGCTGTCAAAGCGCTGGTAATAGGCCCGCAGCAATTCGAGGATCTCCCAGTGGGCGGGGGTCAGGTGGATATTCTCGCCCGCCGCAATCTGTTCCGCGACCTCAGGAGTCCAGTCCTGGAGCTCCCGCAGGAAGCCCTCCGGGTCGAAGGCGCTGATCGGCAGCACGGGCTGCTAGTACCAGGCCAGTTGGCGGCTGTAGCGTTCGCTGAGAGCGACGAAGCCGTCATCGTCCACTACGGTCGCGCCGGGCAGCAATCGCTCCCGCACGCCCGCCAGGGCGGCGTCGGCGTCGAGCACGAACAGGGCAGCGCCGCTGGCGGCCAGCAATTCCGCGGCTTCACTGCCGGCGAGTGCCGCATAGACACCGTCGCCCAGCAGCAGCAGGGCATCGTCCGGCCCGAGTACCGCGAGGCAGTCGCGCAGGGCGCTGTGGGCGGGGGAGCGGCTGAGGGTGTGCAGCAGCATGGCTCAGAATCCCAGGACGTGGTCGTGGCGGGCCAGCAGGGCCCGTATACCAGCAGCATCCAGCCATTCGGCGCCCGCGGGCAGGGCGTCCCGATCCAGCCCGAAAGCGGCTGCTGCGGCGGCGTCCACATGGAGTGTCTCGATCTCATAAAGTGGCAGCGAGTCGAGCACCTTGCGCAGGTTGCGCACCCCGGCTGCGCGGCTGTCCTGCTCCGACAACAGCTGGAGCACGCCTTCGCCCTGGAACAGCAGCGCGACCGGCTGGTCGAAAGCCGCCGCCGCCAGTGCCGTATCCAGCGCCGACCGGGGCAGGCTGCTGCCGGGGTGGGCGTGGCGGCTGACCACCAGGATGGACTTGCGCGCAGCCGCGGTCATCCTGCTCATCCGAAAGTGACCAGCCGGTCCGCGGTCTGGGCAGCTTCCACCAGTAGCCCCAGGCCGCCCAGCTCGAAGGCCGGGTGCACTGTAGCCCCGGGGCGCTCGTGGCGGGTGGCCTCGGTGCTGTCGAGCAGGCCACGTTTCAGGGCAGAGCTGATGCAGAGGATGAGCTCGGTCTGGTGCTCTTCGGCCAACTGTGCCCACTGCTGCAGGGGTGAGTGTTCGTCCTGGGGGGTGACCGCGGCGGCAAGGCCGGTCAGGGTGCCATTGTCGAGAAAGAATACCCGTTGCAGGCTGTGGCCGCGCGCCAGCAGGGCGCGGGCAAAGCGGACCGCAGTCAGGCTGGAGTGGCCCGACGCGGGGGCTGCCAGCACCAGCAGGGCGTAGTCCAGGGCCACGTCAGCTGCCCAACAAAAAACCCCGGCAGTGGCCGGGGTTCGGGGCGTTCAGGGCTTTTGCTTCAGTCATCGCCGCCCAGGGCGGTGAGCAGATGCAGCATGTGAATGAACAGGTTGTAGATGTTCAGATACAGCCCCACCGTGGCGCGGATGTAGTTGGTTTCGCCGCCGTGGATAATCCGGCTGGTGTCATACAGGATCAGGCCGGACATGATCATCACTACTGCGGCAGAGATGGTCAGGGACAGCGCCGGAATAGCCAGGAAGATGTTGGCTATCATGGCAACCACGGCCACCAGCAGGCCCACCATGAGGAAACCGCCCATGAAGGAGAAGTCCTTGCGGGTGGTCAGCGCATAGGCGGACAGGCCGAAAAATACCAGTGCGGTGCCGCCCAAGGCCTGCATCACCAGGGCGGGACCCCCGGGCATGGCCAGGTAGTGGTTCAGCATCGGGCCGATGGAAGCGCCCATGACGCCGGTGAAGGCGAAGATGGCCAGCAGGCCCTTGCTGGTATCGGCCATCTTGTGGACCACGAACAGCAGCCCGAAGCCCACCAGCATCAGCACCAGCGCAGCGCCCTGGGGCAGGCCCATGGCCATGGAAATCCCGGCCGTGATCGCGCTGAACAACAGGGTCATGCCCAGCAACATGTAGGTGTTTTTCAGCACCTTGTTGGTGCTGACCACAGACTCTGCGCCCGCTGTGTTCAGATTGTAGAAGCCTTTCTCTTGCATCGCTTGCTGCTCCATTGCTGTGCACACGAGGTGCGTTGAACACTTGGACTCAATGTTAGAGCCAAAGTTTCCAAAAACCAACTGTTTCCGCTCACTACTATGGGGACTATAGCCATGAAAATCAAATGGTTATTCCCGGATTGCCGCTATGGCGTCGAAGCGCTTTCGGCTCGGACCCAAATTGCTACGCCGCGCCGATCCGTATGGATTGGTAGTCCGATCGGCATTTTTTGCCTGACTGACTCTCCACATCGACCGCTGCAGCTTCGCAGGGGGCGGGCAACCAACTTAGACTGTCGTTTGAGTGCACAGTTGCGGCCGTGGCTGTGCAAATTTTGTAATACACCACGGGGATGAAGGATTATGAAAGTATTGGTTGTGGGTGGCACGGGCTTGATTGGCGGGCATGCGGCGCTGTATCTGGCTGACAAGGGACACGATGTCACCCTGATGGCGCGCTCGGCGCCGTCAGTGCCCGCGCTGGCACAGTTGCCCTTCATCCCCACGCACTACGTGGAGGATGATGTTGCGGACGGCCGGCTCAAGGGTTTTGACTGGCTGGTGTTCGCCGCCGGCGTCGACATCCGCCAACTGCCCCGGGACGGTTCCGTTACCGAGGAGGACTTCTACACCCGCTACAACACGGAGGGCATTCCGCGCTTCGTCGCCGCGGCGAAGGCGGCGGGGATCAAGCGTGTGGCCTACATTGGCACCTTCTATCCGCAGGTGGCGCCGGAAAAGATCAAGACCAGCCCCTACGTGCGTTCGCGCGCCCAGGCTGACGAGGCCATCCGCGCCATGAGCGACGACAGTTTTGCCGTCTGCAGTCTCAATGCCCCCTTTGTGCTGGGCCATCTGCCCGGGCTGGAGGTAGAGCACCTGTACTACAACTACCTGTATGCCAAGGGCTTCATGGAGGGTGTGCCGATGTTCGCGCCGGAGGGCGGCACCAACCACATCACCACGCCCTCCCTGTCGGAGGCGGTGCTCGGTGCCCTGGAGCACGGCGAGGGCGGGCGGGCCTACCTGGTGGGTGACGAAAACCTGACCTGGAAGGCGTACTTCGAGCTGTGGTGTACTGCCGTGGGCAACCCGCAGGACCTTGAGGTGCGCAGCGAGGAACATCCGCTGTTGCCGGATATGATCATGTTCGCCGGCCGCGGCGCCACCGTCAGCTACCAGCCGGAGGGGGTACAGGAACTGGGCTATGGCACGGGCCGGGTGGCCGCGGTCATCGCCGAACTGGTGGCGCATTACGGGGCCCGGCAATGAACCTGCAGGCGCTGCCCGCTGACCTCGCCGCGCGTTATGCGCGGGCGGTGGACGATCGCGATTTCGTCGCGATGGAGAGCATCATGTGGCAGGAATTCACCCAGCAGGGTCCGGGCTTCCGGGCTGAATCCCGCGCGGTATTTGTCGCCAACCTCGAGTTCCTGCGTCAGTTCGACAGCACGTTCCATTTGCTCGGGCAAGTCACCGGCGAGTGGCAGGGCAACAGCTATCGCGGCGAGACCTGGTGCGTAGCCTCACATTTCTATCAGCGAGAAGGGCGTCCGCTGTGTTTCGAGATGTATATCCGCTATCAGGATGTCATCGAAGTGCGGGATGGTGAGGGCCGCTACCTGCAGCGCGATCTCACCGTTGTTGCCCAGGACGAACGTGAGCTGCGGGCGCCGTCGTTCGGCGGCTAGGAGACTCCGCAAGCAGCTATTTTTGGCGTATGCTTGTGCTTTGAACAAGGCATCAACACTACGCTGAAAGGGAATTGTCTGTGGTAGACCGTTCATTGCGAGCCCGCCTGCCCGCCCTCGGTGCGGGACTGCGTGCGGGTATTGCGGGAGGCTACGGTCTGGCCGGGTTGCGCGCGGACGTCATGGCCGGGCTCACCATCGGCACGGTCGCCATTCCCCTGTCCATGGCCCTGGCGATCGCCATCGGCGTGGCGCCCCAGCACGGTCTGTACACGGCCATCGTTGCCGGGGCGTTGATAGCATTGACGGGCGGTTCGCGCTTCAACGTTTCCGGCCCCACCGCCGCATTTGTGGTCATCCTGATTCCCATTGTGCAGCAGTTCGGCCTGGGCGGTCTGCTGCTGGCGACGATGATGGCGGGCGCCATCCTTGTTGTTTTCGGGGTCAGCGGTCTCGGGCGCCTGGTGATGTACATCCCTTACCCGGTGGTACTGGGGTTTACCGCGGGCATTGCCGTGGTCATTGCGGTATTGCAGCTACCGGACTTCCTCGGCCTGGTGATTGCGCAGCCCGGAGAGCACTTTCCGGAGAAGGTCATCGGCATTGTCAGGGCGCTGCCGGGCATCAACCCGGCCGAGCTGGGTGTGGGTGCCTTTACCCTGGCCATATTGCTGGCCTGGCCGCGGCTGCGGCTACCGGTTCCCGCGCCGCTGGTAGCCCTGGCCCTGGCTGCGGCGGCGAGCTGGGGGCTGGAGCGCCTGCTGGGTGCCTCCCTGTTCTCGGTGGAGACCATTGCATCCCGCTTCAGCTGGTCCATCGGCGGCCAGTCCGGCAGCGGTATTCCGCCAGTACTGCCCCAGCTGGCGCTGCCCTGGCGCTTGCCGGGGGCGGACGGGCAACCGCTGGTGGTGGACTTCAACCTGTTTCGTGCCCTGCTGGGTCCCGCCGTCGCGATAGCCATTCTGGGGGCAATCGAATCGCTGCTGTGTGCGGTCGTCGCCGACGGCCTGACCCGAACCCGTCACGACTCCAACGCCGAGCTGGTGGGCCAGGGCATCGGCAACCTGGTAGCGCCCCTGTTCGGCGGCATTACCGCCACCGCGGCACTGGCGCGAACCGCTACCAGTATTCGCAGTGGCGCGCGTTCCCCGGTGGCTGCGCTGGTCCACTCGCTGGTGGTACTGGCGGCGTTGACCTTCCTGGCGGGCCTGCTCGGGCTGGTGCCGATGAGCGCGCTGGCGGCACTGTTGCTGGTGGTAGCCTGGAACATGAGTGAATCCCGCCACTTCAGCCATACCCTGCGCTCGGCCCCGCCCGGCGATGTTGCCGTGCTGGTGGTCTGTTTCCTGCTCACGGTGCTGTTCGACATGGTCATTGCCGTGGCGGTGGGTATCGGGCTGGCGGCGGCGCTGCTGATCGGGCGTATGGCGGGGCTGAGCCATACCCGACAAGTGCAGAAACGCGACGAGCCGCTGCTGCAGGATTTGCCGGACAGCGTCGCGGTCTACGACATGAACGGGCCCCTGTTTTTTGCCGCGGCTGAACGGGCGTTGGCGGCCCTCAGGGTGGTGGACCCGGAGGTAAAGATCGTGATCATCGACATGGGCGATGTGTCGACCATGGATTTCACCGCCATAGTCGCGCTGCAATCCCTTATCACCGATATGAACAGCCAGGGGATTGCCCTGATCATGGCGGGGCTGCCGGCGCGGATTATTCTCAAGCTCAAGCGCGCGGGGATTCGCCAGCACAGGGGCCAACTGGCCTGGGCCTCCAGCCTGGCCCAGGCGAGCGCCCGGGCGCGGCGCTGGACGAGGTAGGGGGTTGCCTCAGACCAGCACTTCCAGCCCGCGTTCAATGCACCACATGGCCGACAGGGTACCCAGCACATAGACCGGTACCGGGCGCAGGCGCGGCTGCCACTCTCCCGGTATCCGCCGCAGGCTGCGCCAGAGCAGCAGCATCAGCAGGATGAAAGCGATCTGGCCCAGTTCGATACCGATATTGAAGAACAGCAGGGCCAGGGGCACATTGTCCGCAGGCAGCCCGGTCTCCGCAAGGGCGCCGGCGAAGCCCATGCCGTGCAGCAGGCCGAACCCGCCCGCCAGCCACCAGGGATGGCGCCGGAACAGGTTGCGCTCACCGCGCTGGGTCAACGCCACCGCCAGCCAAAAAATGCTGACGGCGATGGTGAACTCCACCAGTGCTACCGGGTAATCGAAAAAGCCCAGGGTTACCAGGGACAGGGTGATGCTGTGACCGGCGGTGAAAGCGGTGATGGTCCAGAGTAAACGGACACCGCTGCCGACCAGCAACAACAGGCCGAAAACGAACAGCAGGTGGTCGATTCCGGTCCAGATGTGCTCGACCCCGAGCACCGTATAGTCCTTCATGACGCGGCCGGCGCCGGGTTCCTCGGGTACCGTGTACCTTGGCTGCTCCGCATTCAGCACCTGTTGGTACTGGCGCCCGTCCAGCAGGGTCAGCATCAGCATGACCGTGGCCTGGTTGGCGGCCAGGCCGTTCACCCCGAGTGTCTGCCCCACCAGTCCTTCGTCCCCCAGGCCCGGGCAGCGCAACTGCAGGCTGGTGACCAGCCCGGTGCCCTCGGGCTGGGGCGGACTGGCACTGACAACGTTACAGCCCTCCGGCCAGACCGGTGTCAGCGGTACCGGGCTGGTGGCCTGGGCCGGTGTCTTCCAGACCACGTTGTAGGATCCGGACCCGAGTTCGCTTAGCTGCAACAGGGTGGGGGCGAAGCGGTGTGCCTGGGCTGCTGTGCCCAGGCAGCCTGCCAGCAGCAGGATGGCGATCCGGAGCAGATGCAAACGACGGTTCATGGCTGCAACTCGTAGCGCTCCGCGAGCCCGGCAATAGCACTCGCCAGCGCCCGGTTACGGGCCTCCAGCTCCAGGTCGCGCCGCAGAATGGGACGGACTTCCTCCAACTCGGCGGGCCGCGCCGGGGTGACGTCTTTCACCCAAACGTAGTGCCAGCCAAAGGCGGAACGCAGGGGACCGTGCCAGCGATTCGGTGACGGCTCCGCCGCCAGCAGGTTGCTGACGAATACCGCTCCAAAAATACGGGCGAGCTGATCCGGGGTCTGCTCGCGGAAGGTGTAGCCGTGCATGAAGGGTGAACTAAGGTTCAGGGCGGCTTCGGGATCCAGATTCTCGCGTTCGATTCGCGCTGGCAGGTCCGCTAATTCCGCCTCCCGGTTGCGGTCGAAAAAGAGCTGCAGGAAGGTGTAGCGGAGTGGCTGCCGGAACTCCTCGGCGCGCTGTGCAAAGGCATCCGCTATTGCTGCGGCAGACGCCGGCTGCGGCGGGTTGCTGGCCAGCAGCAGCTGCTCCATGACCTGCAGCAGGCGTCGCCGCACCACCTCGTCGCCCAGGTGCAGGCGCAGTTCCAGGGCCCGCTCAAATAGTTCGGCATCGGTATCTTCCTCCCCCGCAAGGCCCAGGAACTGCATGTTCAACACCAGCCGCTGGAAAACAACCGGGTCCTGCCGGTGCAGATCCATGCTGACCGCATGCTGGAACAGCATGTCCCGCTCAAGCTCTGCCCGCAGTATCCGCTCCAGCTGCGCGCCCTCCGGGCGCCGCCCGGTGGCTGCCTGCCATTGCCCGAGCAAGCCTTCAATGCGCGCCTGGCCGAGGGGTCCGACAACGGGCTTCGGCGTGGGAAAAAGCTGGCTTTGTAGCCAGAACAGCAGGGCACCCAGGAGCAGGAAGTGGAGCCACGGACGGCGGGGGATTACTCGCAACAACGTTAAGGTCTCATGCATTGGTTCAGGGGCGCGATGCTACCGGTATGGTCGCACCCCGCTGCCGCGATGCATAGTCGCAGCTGTTCTGATCTCGCGCCGGTATGCAGTTTCACACCCGTTTGCCTGTGGCTAGTTGCAGGCAACACCACAGGCTGCGGCATAGGCCGCGGACTCCTGTTGCAGTACGGCATGGTGAATGTCGAACTGCCGTCCCAGCAGCGTGGTTGCCTGCTGCAATACCTCGTCGTCGGCAGATGCGGCATCCGCGAGCACGAGATGGGCGGTGACCGCATTTTCGGATGTACTCAGAGCCCAGATATGCAGGTCGTGCACTGACACTACCCCCGGCACCGTGAGCAAGCAGTTGTGTACGGCGTCCAGGTCTACGCCTTCAGGAACGCCGTCGAAGAGCAGGTGCAGTGAGCGGCGGAACAGGGACCAGGTGCTGATGATGACGACCAGGGCGATGATCAGGCTCATGACCGGGTCTATCCAGCTCCAGCCTCGCCACAGGTACAGCAGGCCGGCGACCACCACGCCCAGCGAAACCAGGGTGTCTGCGGCCATGTGCAGGAAGGCGCCGCGCAAATTGAGGTCCTGCTTGCTACCGGCGACAAATAGCCACGCGGTAACGGCGTTGATGACAACGCCGATAGCGGCCACGACGATGACAGTTGTCGCGGCCATGTCGCTGCCGGTCTGCAGACGCTGCAAGGCTTCCCATGACAGCGACCCCATGGCCAGCAGCAGGATGACTGCGTTGGTGAAGCTCGCGAGAATGGAGCCGCGGCGCCAGCCGTAGCTGTGGCGCCGGCTTGATGCCATTCGTGCGGCGGCAAAGGCAGCCCAGGCCAGCAACAGGGCGCCCACATCGCTCAGATTGTGGAGGGCATCGGCAAGTAGCGCGAGAGACTGCACCTGCCAGCCATACCACGCCTCGATCGCGACAAAGACCGCATTGAGTCCAATGCCAATGGCAAACGCCTTGCCATAGTGCGAGGGATCATGATCGTGTGGCTGCATGGTATGCTGTTTCGCTCCTTGCCGCTGTCCTTTGCCATGAATCACCTTGCCCATGCTTTCCTCTCCGGCGCCAATCCCCGGCATCTTGTCGGCAATGTGGCCGGAGACTTCCTCAAGGGCCCGCTGGATGCGCTGGAACTGGTTCCCGGGATTCGGCGGGGGGTGCAGCAGCACCGACGGATCGATGCCTTCGTCGACGGGCACCCAATGATGACCGAGCTCAGGAGCGGGTTCCCGCCCGCCCAACGCCGCTATGCGGGCATTGTGCTGGATGTTGCCTTTGATCACTACCTGATTCGTCACTGGTCAATTTTCGCTAGCAGCGGACGGCGCGCCTTCATTGACCGGGTTTATACTACACTCTCTGCCCATCGGCAGCTGCTGCCCGAACCGCTGGCCGGCTATCTGCCGCGCCTGATTGGGCATGACTGGCTGGACCGGTGCGCCACCATGGAAGGGGTGGAGGCAACCCTGGGCAGCATTGGCCGGCGCCTGCGGCGGGAAAACCCGCTGCCCCTGGCGGGCGCGGTCATCGCGCACAAGGACGCCGAACTGGAGGCTGCCTTTCTCGCGTTTTTCCCGGAGGTGCTGGCGTTTGCTTTGCCGGCGCCGGAAGCCTGAGTTGACCAGATCGGCTTAGCTGGCCATCCAGGCCGGGAAAGGCAGTTTGTGGCGCATTAGGAAGTCGGGGTTGAACAGTTTGCTGTGGTAGCGGCTGCCCGCATCGCACAGGATCGTTACAATGGTGTGCCCCGGGCCCAGTTCCCGCGCCATGGCCACGGCCCCGGCGATATTGATGCCCGAGGAGCCGCCTACCGAGATCCCCTCGTGCTTGAGCAGGTTGAAGATATGCGGCAGGGCGGTGTCGTCGTCCACCTGACAACTGAAATCCGGTGTCACACCATCCAGGTTGCCTGGCATGAAGGATACGCCGATGCCCTCCACAATGGAGTTGCCTTCGCCTCGCAACGGGCCACCGCTGAAATGGCTGTGCAGCGCCGAGCCCAGCGGATCCGCCAGGCCGATTTTCACCGCCGGATTGCACTCGCGCAGAGCCGCAGCAACCCCGGCCAAGGTACCGCCGGTGCCCACTGCGCAGATAAAACCGTCCACATTGCCCCCGGTCTGCGCCCAGATCTCGCGACCTGTGGTTTCGTAGTGCACCAGCTGGTTGGCGGGATTGTCGAACTGGCGTGCCCAGGTGGCACCATTGGGTTCGCTGTGGGCCCGACCCTGGGCCACATTCTCGGCGGTATGGATGTAATGCTGTGGGCTATCGTACGGAGCCGACGGCACCAGAATCAGGTCCGCTCCCAGCATTTCCAGTTGGTCGATTTTCTCCCGGCTGGCAGTCTGTGGCATCACGATTACCGACTGGTAGCCCAGCGCGTTGGCCACCAGCGTCAGGCCGATGCCAGTGTTGCCCACCGTGCCCTCCACGATCACCCCACCGGGATGGAGTTCTCCTGCTGCCTCGGCGGCGCGAATAATGCCCAGCGCGGTGCGATCCTTCACCGAACCGCCAGGATTCATGAACTCTGCCTTGCCGTAGATATGACAACCGGTGCGCTCTGAGACCTCCCGCAGGTACAGCAGGGGCGTGTTGCCGATCAGGTCGAGAATGCGGGGTTTGTCGGGCATCGGTTGCTCCTCGGGGAATAGGTTCCAGACTATTATTGGTACAGTCTAGCAGCCTCTCGGGCTTCCCGGTTGCCTGCAGCTGTCAGCGTCGGACGGGTGCGTTTTTCGAAGCTGTTTTTTTCTGCCAACCGTCCTATGATGGGACAATTCCAAACTGAGAAACAAGGCGGTAGCGGTATGGTAGCGTTTTTGGGCAAATTCCCCTGGGTATTGCTGGTCATTGCTTTTCCGGTGGTCATGTACCAGCTTCAGATCGACATGACGGAGCAGATTCACTTTGGCTTTATCTACATCGGTATCGGGGTGTTTGTACTCTTCGTGGAATTTTTCAAGTCCGGCGACATCAATGCCGTGTCCTTCCTGTTGGACCTGTTCTGGTCCCTGGTCGCGGTAATGTTGGGGACTGCCCTGATGACCTGGTTCCTGCTGCAGGGCCAGTCCGCGGGTGGCGCCGGCGAGAGCTGGCAGCAGCTCAACTATTTCCACTGGTTTGGCGGTGCCATCGTCCTGGGTGACGCCATTATCAGCCCGTTCAACGCGTTTCGTACCGCGTTGCGCAATCTCGGCCTGGGGACCTCTGTGTGACTTCGGTGCCCGCACCCCAGCGGGCGCACGCGGTTTTCTGCCTGAACTTCTGAGCTGGCTTGTGTGAGCGAACGCCACTGGCACACCCTTTCCACAACTGAACTGGAGCAGCGACTGCAGGTCGACGCCAGCGCGGGGCTGCACCCGCAGGAAGCCGCGGAACGGCTTGCCCGCCACGGCCCGAATCAGCTCGCCGTTTCCGGGCTGCGCCCCATGTGGGGAATAATTCTCGAGCAATTCCGAGATTTCATGATTCTGGTCCTGCTGGCTGCGGCCCTGAGGGCGATGGCAGCACCCGTCGCCGTGGTGCGGCGCGGTGGCGAAGTGGTGGAATTGCCCGCGACTGAACTGGTAACCGGGGACCTGGTTCTGCTGGAGGCTGGCAGCCTGGTGCCGGCGGATCTGCGTTTGCTCCAGGCCGCGGACCTGCAGGTTGACGAATCCATGTCGACCGGTGAGTCCACTGCCGTGCTGAAACACGTGCAGCCGCTGCCAGAGCCCGACCTGCCGGTCGCGGAGCGAGCCGCCAATGCTGATGCTGCTTACCGCCATCAGCCTGGCCGTGGCTGCAATCCCGGAGGCCCTGCCAGCGGTCATCAGCGTCGCGCTGGCGTTGGGTGCCCTGAGCATGGGGCGCAAGCGAGCGCTGGTGCGGAATCTGCCAGTCGTTGAGACCCTGGGGTCGGTCACCTTTATCTGTACCCACAAGACCGGGACCTTGACCGAAAATCGCATGCGCGGATACGCGAACTGCGAGTGTACGCCCGGGTCAGCCCGCAGCAGAAGATTCGCATCGTCAAGGCCTTGCAGGCAACCGGTGAGTTCTGCGCCATGACCGGCGACGGGGTCAATGATGCCCCCGCGCTGAAACAGGCGGATATCGGCACCGCGCACTGGCAGACCGTGGTATTCACCGTGCTGGTGTTCTGCCAGCTGGTCAATGTGCTGGCCATTCGTTCGGAATCCGAGTCACTGTGGCGGCAGGGCCTGTTCAGCAACAAGCCGCTGCTGCTGGCTGTGGAGTCGGAAAAGCTGCTGCGGCGCAGGGGGCTGATCTACCGGCGATGACCGCAACCAATACGGCTGCAGTTCTTCCATGTCGTGACAAAAAAAATGGCACAAAACGGTCATGAACTGCCTGGGAGCCAGAGATCTGTCGTTTAAAGATCAGCCGCCCAGCTGGTGTGTCCCAGTTCCACCACGTGTGCCACCTCCGCCGCCGGAACCGCTTCGGTGTCACCGATCTCCAGCGGATCGTAATGGAACACGTAGACCCGCGAGGCAAACTCGGCGAAAGGCAGGGATGCCTCTCCGGGGCGTTCGCCATGGTCCTGGGTGGCACAGGTGATTCCCTGCCCCCAGTCCTGGCCACTGTCGTTGTTGGGGTTGAAAAAGTAAACGCGCATCTCGCCCTGCAGATCCAGGGCCACCCGCAGAATGGTGATCGCATGGCGCCCAACGAAACGGGCCGCACTGTCGGTGACGGCAATACCCGCCGGTTGGGGGTGAGTCACCGGCAGGTTGCCGTTGTAGTAGGGGTGGTAGCTGACATAAAACTTGCGGATAAAGCCCGCATGGTCGTCAAGCTTGCCGGTTTGTATGCTCACTACCACGCGGAAGCCTTCGCCGACCCACCAGCCGTAAAATTCCGGGTTGATCCAGCGGTGCAGGTCATCCTCGCGCTGGCCACAAAGGCGGGCCATTTCCATGTAGATGCGGTCCAGGTGCGGGACCAGGATCAGGGACACGGCATCCACGTCGAGTGGTGGCTCTTTGGCAAGACCCGCCTCCAGGCTGCGGGACGACACGCGGGCACCTTCGAAACGAGTCAGCACGCCATCGTCGCGCGCGGCCCGGGCCACCAGTTGCAGCAGGTAATCCGGGTCGTTGTAGGCCCACATGGAAACGCCGATCACCGATTGGCAGGTCGGATTATTACCCTGACCGACACCCAGCGGCTGCCCCAGAAGGCTGATTATCCCGGCCAGAAGATACACCCGCGCGGGTTGCGCCTCGCCGAAGCGCCGCACCAGTTTGGCTGCTGACTCCGCGGAAAGGGGCAGCGCAAGCTGCCGCCATAGTGACGTCGCCACCGGCGGGGTGAACAGCGTGCCGCGTTCCAGCAGCAGGGCAAGGCCGTAGACCGCGTGGCTGGTTTCAGGAAAAATGGCCTCATCGATCAGCGTATGCACCAACGCCGGGTAACACCGCAACACCTCGTTGCCGGTGCTGCTGAGCCCCAGCGCCGCCGGCAGCAGATCGTCCCGCTGGCCACGCAGATACCGCAGCAACAGCGGATGATAGGAAGACACCAGGCCGGTGCCATGCATGGCATGGGCGAAGTCGGCCGCCTCCGCGGCGAGGGCGGTGGCGTCCATTGTCGACAGGCGTTGACTGTATATCTCCAGCCCCGGATCGTCCCGACTACCCCGGGTCGGGCCGAACAAGGCGCTGACCAGGCGCGCCGCGCGATGCATGCCGTCGGTTTCGATTGCGGGGTTGAACAGACACCCGGCGATCTGGATGATCATTTGCTTGATGCTGTCGGTCTGTACCGGGCGCTGGGCGAGCAGCCGCCAGACCTCGCCGACCAGGCTTTCGAGAATGCTCTCATAGCCCAGCTTGTCGAGCAGGTACTGGTACAACGACAGTACGATAGCGGACAGCCCATCGGGCCGCTCGCGGTCCGCCTCGCTCATCTGACCGGACAGCAGGTCCAGGTTCAGCGCCATGACCTGGTTCAGAAAGTGCCCGGCCTGTTCCGCTGAAATCCCGGAGTGAAAGTAATCGCCCACCGTGACAGCCAGCAAGCGCAGTTCACTGAGCGCTTCGATCGCGGTCGTTGCAGCGTCGCCGTGGCGCAGAGAGCGTACCGCCAGTGCCGGCTGGAGAATGGCTGGCTGCCCCCAGTCACTGTTGCCAAAGACGCCAGCTGACTCGATTTGTGCCACGCGGGCGTAGAGCGCATCCAGCCCTGGCGGGGCCGGCAGCAGCGTTCTCGCCGCCTCGAGCACCTCGGCAGAAGGCGCCCTGGGGTCGGTTTGCCGGGCTTGCGCCAAACGGTCCAGCGCCGCGTCGAACTGCTCGATCAACGGGCTGATGGTTTCGCTGGGTGGTTGTTTGATTGCGATGATGAAGTCCCTTCGATTCGATTGTGGCTGTCCTGTCTGGCGATTCTACCCGGAAGCGGACCCGGAAGCCCCCAAAGTAGCACTTCCCGCGAAGCAAATTTTGCTTGGCGGTGGGCCAGGGCTTGTCGGTGGCGTACACCATCCGGGCTAACCGGCCATATGCGTGGTATCGAACAGTAGCCGCGGATCGGAACACGTAGGCTTGGTCAGCCAGAAACGTGCCGATTGTCAGCTGTGACAAATCGTGCGTCATGAGTTCCCCAAACCAACCGGTAGTTTCTTGATCCCACGCTCGAGAAGGAGCCTGATGTCCTCCAAACCCGAACCCCAGCAGAATCATCTTCTGGCAGCGCTGTCGCCTGATGTTCAAAACCGTTTGTATTCAGATCTGGAACTGGTGCCATTGAAATTACGGGCGGTCCTGTATGAAACCCGAGGCCGCACGCATCACGTCTATTTCCCCACGGATTCCATAATCTCGGTGCAGTACTTGTTTGAGAATGGGTCATCGACCGCGATCTCGATCGTGGGCAACGAGGGGCTGCTCGGCCTCAACCTGCTCCTTGGCGCCGAGTTCACGCCCAGCCGGTCGCTGGTACAGAGCGCCGGTTACGCTTATCGACTTCCCAGAAGGCAGGTAGCAGACGAGTTCAAGCGCCACGGGGAGTTGCTCTTGTTGATGCTGCGCTACACGCAGGCGATGATCACGCAAATATCGCAGACCGCAGTTTGCAACCGCAAGCACACGATCGGGCAGCAGCTCTGCCGTTGGCTCCTGCTTTCCCTGGATCGCCTGGCAGGTGAGCACTTGACGATGACACAGGAATTCATCGCCAGCATGCTTGGGGTGCGCCGCGAAGGCGTCACTGCGGCAGCGTTGAATTTACAGGAGCAGGGTGTGATTTCATACTCGCGGGGAAAGATCACTGTCCTCGACCGGCCGAAACTGGAAACACTCAGTTGCGAGTGCTACAGCGTGGTCAAGAAAGAAACAGACTTGCTGCTTGATTACGTGCCGCAGCGTCAGGTGATTCCAAATCCTGACTCCATCCCAAAAGCAACGGCGTGAAAGCATTGAGATAGTGTTCTTTGTCGGCAGTACCTGTGTGGTATCGAACGGAACCCCTTGATTTGAAGACGTAGGCTTCACCCATTAACGCATGTTGCGGCCCCAGGATTGTAGGCTGCTGAACGCCCTGAGCAAGGTCGGCCGCCGCTTGATCGCAGAGCAACTACAGCGGGTTCATCAGGATGACCATCGCCTCAAATCGGTCACTGACCGCCTATCACCGCAAGCGCGACTTTGGCCAGACAGCAGAGCCCAGGGGCAATACATCGCCAGCGCCAGGCCAGCGCTATGTGATGCACAAGCACGCGGCGAGTAACCTCCATTACGATCTGCGCCTCGAGGAACGGGGTGTCCTCCGCAGTTGGGCGTTGCCCAAAGGCCCGAGCTTGAAGCGCGGCGAGAAGCGCCTGGCAGTTGAAGTCGAGGACCATCCCATTGAATACGGTGAATTTGAAGGCACCATTCCGCCGGGCCAATATGGTGGCGGCACCATAATGCTCTGGGATGCCGGCAGCTGGGTTGTAAACGGCAAGCACGATGCCGACCGCATTGACTTCATGCTTGACGGAAGTAAGTTGAAGGGTGCATGGACACTGGTACGCACCGGGTCCGGGTCCGGCAGGCCGGCAAGCAACTGGCTTCTGATCAAACGTGGCAGCAACGATATCAGCGCTGCCCAGGCACACAACCGCAGCATCCACAGCGGAAGGACCATGACAGAGATCGCGCGCGGTGCCGACTTCGATCGGGCCGCAATCGCGACGCTGGATGATGCTCCAGTTATGCCTGCCAACATTCCCGCTGCCCGACGTCAGCCTCTACCGAAAAGCTTTGCTCCTCAACTCGCGACGCTGACAGGCGTAGCGCCAGATGGTGACGACTGGGTACACGAAATCAAGTTTGACGGGTATCGGATCATCGTGCGCATCGACAAAGGCAAAGTCCGATTACTCTCGCGCAACGGCCTCAATTGGACTGGACGCTTTCAGGCGCAAGCACAGCAGCTTGCAGCGCTCACTGTGGAGGATGCGATTCTTGACGGCGAGATGGTGGCATTGGGAGCGGGTGGGAAACCCAGCTTCGGCGTACTGCAAGACCTGATCAGAGAGAAGGATACCGGCTCGCTGGTCCTGCAGATGTTCGATCTCATGTATCTGGATGGGTATGATCTGACCGCGGCGACGCTCCTCGATCGCAAGTCCACGTTACGAAGTCTGTTGCATCAAAGCGGCCTCGCTGGCACGGGATCGAAAATACAGTACTCGGCCCACGTCACGGGACATGGGCGGGAATTCTTTGCAGAGGCTTGCAAGCTCGGCCTCGAAGGGACCGTGGCGAAGCGCGCCGAATCGGGCTACGGCAACCGACGCAGCAAAGCATGGCTGAAGATCAAATGCTCGCAGGACGGTGAATTTGTCGTTGGCGGCTTTACCAGGCCGTCCGGTTCGCGCAAGGGATTCGGTGCTTTGTTGCTCGGCAGTTGGGAAGGCTCTGCGCTTTGCTACCGTGGCCGTGTGGGAACCGGTTTCAGCGTTAAACAATTGGCGCACCTGCATGGTGTTCTGAGCAAAGCCCGTAAACCGAAATCGCCTTTCGCGGACCCAGTGCCCGATACGCGCGGTGTCACCTGGGTTGCGCCACAGCTCGTCGTCAACGTTGCTTTCAGTGAACGTACGCGAGAGGGGCGTCTGCGCCATGCGACATTTCGCGGGGTACGCGAAGACCGCAACCCAAGGGATATTGCTACGCCCGTGGCAGCTGCCAGGGTATCGCCTGCTGCCGCATCCCGTGCGCCGGCGCGTGCGCGGGGCGGCGATGTAGTCGAGGGCATTCGAATTACCCATCCTGAGCGCGTCGTCTACCCGGACACCGGCCTCACCAAACTCGACATCGCCCGCTTCTATGCAGACATTCAGGACTGGTTGCTGCCGCTGCTCGCCAATCGTCTGCTTTCTCTGGTCCGTTGTCCGGACGGGAGGCAACAGGAATGTTTCTTCCAGAAGCATTTGCTCGCGAGCCAGGCGCGCAACGTACCGCGTCAGGACTTTCGACAGAGCAAGGGCCTCAAGCCGTATGCCTACGTCCAGTCGATAGCACATGTCATCGCGCTGGTGCAGTCGGGAGTGCTCGAATTCCACCCCTTCGGCAGCCTGATCACTGACCTTGAGCATCCGGACCTGATGGTATTTGATCTCGATCCCTCGCCTGGTGTGCAGTGGCAGGACATTCTCGGGGTCACGCGAGGGTTGCGCGAGCGCCTGGAAAAACTCGGTTTCCACGCGTTTGTGCGCACGACCGGTGGCAAGGGACTGCATATCGTTGTGCCGCTGCGTCCAACGACAGACTGGGACGGAGTCAAGGCCTTCGCCAAAGCTGTTTCCGAACGACACGCTGCTGATGCCCCTTCCCGCCTGACCACAAAGCTACCCAAAGCGCAGCGTCGCGGCAAAATCTTCATCGACTACCTGCGCAATGGACGAGGCGCTACCGCCATCGCCTGCTATTCGACCCGGGCCAGGCCCGGGGCGCCGGTGGCGGTGCCGGTGCGCTGGGATGAGTTGAAGGCGTCGCTGCGTCCGGATCGCTATACGGTTGCCAACCTGCGTCGGCGCCTCGCACTTCTCAAGAATGACCCGTGGGGTGAATTCTACGACTCACAGGTGGCAATCACGCCCCGTATGCGCAAGGCGGTAGGGTTGTGACGGCGAACAAGAAGTATGATGCCCCCGGCACTGCGAAGGGTTGGTGGATGGCGCCTGGCCCGGCGCTATGTCCCTGGTGTGAGCAGCCCCATCATGTCGAAGCGATGCTCTACTGCAGCGAATGCGACGCCAGTGTCTGCGCTGTTTGCGTGCGCATCAGCCTGGGCAGCGATCCCCGCTGCCCCATGTGTGATGGTGCTTCAGGAGAAAAGTGATGGCAGCACGTGCGATGTGGAAAGCGGTTATCCAGTGCGGCCAGTCCGAGGTACCGGTGAAACTTTACTCCGCGATCGAGGATCGGAATATTCATTTCCGTGTCCTCAGCCGCAAGGACAAACAGCCTGTTCACGGGGCCATGGTGAACCCGGAAACCGGCAAGATAGTACCGCATGCCGAAACGCGCCGAGCCTATGTGGCTGACAACGGCGACCGGGCCATCCTGGATGCGTCGGAGCTCACGGCGCTGGAACCCGAACCGTCGCGAAACATAGACATTGTTGCCTTCCTGCCGAACGAGCTGATTGATCACCACTGGTACGACAGGCCGTACTATCTTGGGCCCGACGGCAATGGCGCAGCCTACTTTGCATTCACCGAAGCCATCGAGAGCAGCGCATTGCAGGGACTCGCTCGTTGGGTGATGCGGGGCAAGGCCTATATGGGCGCGCTGCGCCTGCATCAGGGTTATCCGTTATTAATGTCATTGAAACTTTCTGACGAAGTCGTTGCTGTGGAGAATCTGGAAGCGCCGGGCGGCGCGGTGCTGAACCCGAAGGAGCTGGACATGGCGCGTCAGTTGATCGGCATGCTGGCTGCTGAACTGGACTTGTCTGCCTTTCAGGATGCATATCGCGACCGCGTGCTTAATCTGGTCAAGGCAAAAGCCGAAGGTGGGCCTCGGCTGAAACTCGTCAAAGGATCGCCGAAGAAACCGAGCGACGATCTGGAGCGCGCATTGCATGCGAGCCTCAAGTCCGCGCGCAAGAGCGCCTGAGGTCGAGTTATGGCAGAAGATACTACCGAAGAAAACGAGATCATTAAGCCGTTCTGGTCGGGAGTGGTTACCTTTGGCCTCGTGAGTGTCCCCGTGAGTCTGTTCCCAGCGACCCGCGGTACAACGCTGCGCCTGCGTATGGTCGATGCGGAGGGTAGCTTTCTCCAACGTCGATTCTTCGGCACGGACGACAGCAAGCCGCTCGATGCTGAAGACCTCGTCCGTGGCTACGAATTCGAAAAAGATCGTTTCGTCACTGTCGAGGACGATGAGCTCGATGCACTCGACCCCGAAAAATCTCGCGAAATTGACCTCAAACAGTTCGTTGAGTTGGATGCGCTGAGCCCCCTGTATTTCGAGCGGGCCTACTTCCTGGTACCTAATGGCAGCACCACAAAAGCCTATCGACTCCTCGCCGAGACCTTGACGCGGGAAGAGCGTGCCGGCATTGCGACATTTGTGATGCGGGGCAAAGAATATCTGTGCGCCATTATCGCCGAGCGTGGGATCCTGAGCGCGCAGACGCTGCGTTTTGCCGACGAAGTGCGCAGCCCGGAAGCGATAGGGTTGCCGGGCAGGGTTAAGGGCGATGTTGCAGCCGTAGCTCGATTCGCCAAAGCCATCAAGGCATTGAAAGTGAAGACACTGGATCATGCCGAACTTGAGGATCAACGCAGCGCACGCATCGTCAAACTCGCCGAGAAGAAATTGCGCGCTGGCACCGATGTCGTGCTGGCCAGTCCGGATGCCACGGAGGTCGAAGAAAGCTCAACGAACGTGGTAGATCTGATGGAGGTGTTGAAAGAGCGGCTGCAGGGCAAGCTGCGCGCACGAAGAGCTCCCGCAGGCAATGCACGCAAGCCTGCAACGGCTGCGGTGGATGAGCTGAAGTCGAAAAGCAAGGCTGAGCTCTACGAAATGGCCCAGTCGATGGACGTCCGGGGGCGCAGCGCTATGTCCAAGGCAAAACTGATCGAAGCGCTGGCCGGTCAAGGCCACTAATGAAATTTCGCGTCTGAGGCATCGATCGCTGCCTCATTGCACCGGATCCCTTCACGATGCCTTTTTGTGCCTGTCCCGTTGTAGCATTGCCTCGAAATCACCCTGGCGAAGAGGCCTGGAGAACAAGTAGCCTTGAGCATAGTCGCAGTCAGTACAAGAGAGGAATTGCAATTGATCCTCCTTTTCCACGCCCACGCCAACCACCTCAATGTTTATCGCGTGCGCCATTGCGATTATGCCCTCTACTATGCGGTCCGAGGCGCCACCCTCGCCAGCGCCTTTGATCAGCTCTCTGTCTATTTTGACACTGCCTATCCTGGACTCCTGAAGAGCCAATGGTGAGAACGGTTCGATGCCAAATTTGTCGATCGAAAAGCTTAGCCGCGAACCTGCCAAACCCAGGCGCTCGACCAAATTAGAACCGGAAGCTTGAATGTTATTGAGTGAGGCCGACGTCAGTTCCATGGTGATCGAGCTTTCATCGACGGCAATTTTTTCCAGTTGTGCTTGCCATTGGTCCATAAGGCTTCGGGTGTCAAAGGAAGCCGGTGATTCATTGATGTTGATCGGAAAGGCGCTGCCGCTCAGATCGCGCCATCGAAACGAACACGTCACGGCCTCCGCCAGCACGTAGGCGCTGATTCTATCGGTCATGCGGTTTAGTTCCGTGTTACTGAGAAAGGCAGTCGGAGTCAATAGTCCTCTGGATGGATGATTCCATCGCAGCAAAGCTTCTGCCCTGGATATGGCGCCAGTGCGGGTGTCGATTATAGGCTGGTAGTAAACCTCCAGTTGGTTCTCCCTGAGGGCATCATCCAGCTCTCTGTTCAACCGCATATGCTCTGACTCGCTCTGCGCCATCCAGAGTTCGTAAATCTTAACCTGTTGGCCTCCATGCTTTTTGGCGGCGTACATCGCTTGATCGGCATTGTGCATCAGCTGGTCGGCGTTCTTGCCGTCCTCAGGGAACACGGTCAGGCCGATGCTGCCAGAAATGTGTAACCGGTGAGAATCAACCTCAAACGGGTGTTCAAGGCGGGTCAGAAGTGCCTTGGCGGCGTCTGTCGCACCTTTCCTGCCCGTTTCCTTCAATATAAGGGTGAACTCGTCTCCGCCGAGGCGGGCGACGGTGTCCATGGCCCGAACCTTGGTGCTTATCCGTTGAGCCACCTGCACCAGAAGCCGGTCACCGGCCTCGTGGCCGAGCATGTCGTTGGCTTGCTTGAAGCGGTCAAGGTCAATGAATAGTAGCGCAAAGGAGCTGTCTTTTCGTTGGGCCTCCAGCAAGGTCTGCTCAAGCCGATCGAGGAACAGCCTCCGGTTGGGGATGCCAGTGAGCGAATCAAAATTGGCGCTTCGCCAGATGTGATGGTCAACCTGTTTCCGCTCAGTGATGTCCCGCGAAGTCTTGACGATAGCTTCAACTTCGCTTCGGTCGTTGAAAACCGGGACAAGCTGGCAGTCAAAATACACGTCACGGCCTGAAGACAGACGGTGATGAAGCTCCTTGCGCTGGGGCCGGCCGCTGGTGACGGTTTTGACGATATCTTCTTGAAACTCAGTGGCAAAGTCCAGGCCCAGCTCACGTGGGGTTTTACCAATGGCCTCCTGGGCCGGCGCCTCAACGAGAGCGGCCATCGCCGTATTGAGAAACATGAGCCTGCCAGCGGGATCGAATATGGCGGCGGGGTCAAGTGACGCCTTCAGCATGGTCTCGATCAGGCGCGTTTCCTGTTCTTTTCGGGCTGAGAAGTTGGACACCGCGGTCGCAATCAACTGGTCGATGGCCTCGCTAAACCGCACCAGTTCACCGATGTCTCTTTCGGTGAGACCCTTCTGTTCATCGCCCCAGTTCTCGGTAACCCGTGCACGTAGGGCGCGGAGTTCCTGTACCACCTGAACCATGGACATGCCCTGCTGGTGACGGTGTGTAGCATGGGCCTTGCCGATGCCTGAAAGCAGGGCTGCGTTCTTAGCCAGCGTCTTGCTTGCCGATTCACCCGTGGTCTGGGGGGGCTCAATATATTGGGAAATGAACTCCAGCATCGCACGGGCATGGTCTCTCAGGACACGACTGTCGTCGCCCTTCATTTCAGGGGCGATTTCAAGCACGGCATCTTCCCAGTCCTGGAGTAGCAACTCCATGTTCGTTCGGATAAATTGGGCCAGCTTCATCGCAAGAGGCCTGCTACGTCGTATGTTGACGCGTGCCAGTAAGGTTCTTAAAGCGTCACGATCGGGGTTCCGCTTTCCGAGGGACGTCGGAGAGTGCCCGCGCAGAGCCTTGCCTCAGTACTTGAAGTCCCCGCACGCTCACTCTATCAATAACGGGAGACGTTCGTCTGTGCGGTATCTGAAACGAAATTTCAGGAAGCCCAGCGCGCTTTCCCTTTACCGCGCCCTTTCCATTTGATGTTGGAGCGTCAGTGGCCTTCACGGGTTTCACTCGGGGCGAAACTCGTAGGCAGGCGTACAATTGCAGGGCACGCGCGTACTAGCGCACAGTTTGTTCATTTTATCGACGCCGAAAGAGTGGACTCAAGGCACAACAGGCTATTTGCTTCCTCGCGCTGTCACTTTCGCCGTTCTGGTGGCCATCATGGGTTGCGATGGCAGCCGGGACACTGACGATGTTGCACATCCAACGCAGCCTGCGCCGACAGAAGGTGCTGCGGGTGATACCAGACCTGGCAACGCTGATCGCGTCACCTCAAGCGAGGGGCAAGCCATCGATCGCGACCTAAGCGTCGCCGAAAGATCGGGTGAGGCTTCGAGCAATGCCCAGTTCTCGTTGGGGGGATCGGCGGCAGCGCAGATTATGCCAACCGGTCAGGGCAACGCCGAGGGCACCGTGACCTTCTCGGCTGCAGAAGATGGCGGTGGCATGCTGGTCAAAGTCGACCTCGAAGGGCTCGAGCCAGGCCCTCACGGCTTTCATGTCCACGAGGTAGGTGACTGCTCAGCGGATGACGGCTCATCTGCCGGAGGCCATTTCAATCCGTATGATACCCCCCACGGCGCCCTGGACGCCGGCGAGCATCACGTGGGGGACATGGGAAATGTAGAGGCGGATGACGACGGCCGGGTAGCCACCGAGCTGACCTTTGGAGTGGGCGGACGCCCCAATGAAGGCGGTTTGGAGCGCCATGATCGTCGTGAAGCTGGCGAGACCGTCGATCAGGCTGATCTTCTCCACCAGAACGATCGTAGCCAGCCCGCTCCCCAGCGCCGTGGTCATGACCAGGCTCGCTGCGGAGGCCTTCATCAGCATCGCCTTGCCGAACGCGTGCAACAGCGCGATGAATCCCAGATACGCTAGCCCTCCGATGACAGCGGCATTGAAGACGCCGCGCCAACCCCCGAAAAAGATGTCCGTGATCGTTTCCGGCACCGCTTTACCTCCTTCAGCAAGGGCTCCAGGAAGGGATACTCCGCGTCGCCGGAACGAGGAATGACGCTCAACTTGCCGCTGCCCTCGAACACGACCGCTCCAACCTGTTCGACCTCGGGATAGCCTTCTCGCGAATGGCGGCATGGACATCCTCCAAGGCGACGCGCTGCTTGCGGAGCGCCTCCGGCAACGGTTTTCCCTCGAAGAACACGATCGCTGCGGAAGAACGCATCATTAGTCCGAGCCAGGGGAATCTGGCTGCCGACTTGATGATGATCCACTGCAAGGTCATGAGCATGACGAATCCCGTGGTCGTCTCCGCTAGTCCAATGCTCTGGTCAAGGGCGGCGGTCGCAAGAGCGTTACCAAGCGCGACGATGATGACGAAGCTTCCGGCGGATGTTGCAAGCAGCATCTTCTTGCCAAAAAAACGCAGCAGGATAACCAGAACGAGAAACGACAGCGCGGACGCGACCACCGTGTGCAGGAGCGCGCTCCAGTTTTGGTAGAACATCTCGCTGGTGTTCATCTTCTCTCCCACTGCAATGGGCGTATTCCATGGTTGCGTGATCGCGGGGAGGGGACAATCGCAACACGCTGAGGCCTGGGTAGCGGAGGACTATTGACAGCAGGTTAGCAAGGCTAAAGCCGGATGGCTCGGTGATCTGTGCGACAGCCCACGGAGTACCCGGACACCAGACCCTATGTTCAGGTTCAGGACCGGCACCAGGGGCAGGATGAATGCAACTGGAGGGCCCATTAGATACTGGAACCAGTAGTCCTGCTAAAGTGACAAAAATAGCGTTACCGCCGCGGCGATCGATTGTGCTAAAAGTTGCACTGAGCAATTCATATTTTTTCAAGGCACCTCCGTGACATCTTCCATCCGCGGCAAGACACTGTTCCAGCTGGGCTTCTGCGTCCTGCTGGTCACCGGCATGCTGGTGTGGTCTACGACCTGGAGCGCACCGGCAGCCGAAAAAGGACTCCTTGAACAGCTTGGGGACTGCTCACCCCCCTTTCTGGTCGGCACCGACGACAGCCCGTCAAAGGATGCCCCCTCCGTCGGTGGCGAGAACTACCCATTCACTGTTCGGGCGTCCTCCGTATTGGTGGTGGAAGGCACACGCCCTGCTGTTGCCCACCGTATCCGGATAGCCAAGTACCCAGTGCTGCCACAGGCGCCCCCCGCGCTCACCTGATCTCTTTTCCCGCATGTTGAGTTAGCGACTGGCCCAGGCCAGCGGACGGCTGGACGTGCCGTCTGACATCTGAGTGAGAAATCGACAATGAGCAATCGCCTTCATCCGGTGTGGATAAACATGACCGAAGCGGCCCTTTACCCGGCCGAAAACGCAACTCATGACTACCTGTTGCTGAACAGTCTGGGGTTCTACTCATGAAAATCATTGATTTTATGGGTTCCCGCAAGCTGGCCCTGGCAGTATCGCTACTGCTGATCCTCGTTTCGATAGGTTCATTTATTACCCGCCAACTCAACTGGGGGCTGGACTTCACGGGCGGGACCCTGGTGGAGGTGCACTACAGCGACACCGCCGACCTTGGTAGCATTCGCACCCTGCTCCAGGACAGCGGCTTTGCCGGTGCCATCGTTGTGGCCTACGGCAGCGACCGCGACGTGATGATTCGCCTGCCCCAGGGTGCGTCGGAGGCTGACGGGCCTGCGTTGCTACAGGCTCTCCAAGGCGGCTTTGCCGGACAAGTGGAGCTGCGTCGGACTGAGTTTGTCGGCCCGCAGGTCGGCGACGAACTGCGCGAACAGGGCGGCCTGGCGATGCTGTTGGCCTCCGGCATGATCATGCTCTACATTTCGTTCCGGTTTCAATCCAAGTTCGCCCTCGCAGCCGTCATCGCGCTGGTGCACGATGTGGTCATCACGTTGGGGTTTTTCTCAGTGACCGGACTGGAGTTCAACCTGACGGTTTTGGCCGCAATACTCGCGGTGATTGGCTATTCGATCAATGACACCATTGTGGTCTTTGACCGGATTCGGGAAAACTTCCGCAAGCTAAGGGATACCTCAGTGGTCGCGACCATCAATATCTCCCTGTCGGAGACCCTGGGCCGAACACTGGTCACCTCACTGACGACCGTGCTGGTGCTAGCGGCGCTGGCACTCCTGGGAGGCGACATGATCTTCGGATTTGCGGTGGCATTGCTGGTGGGAGTGGCTGTTGGGACTTACTCCTCTGTCTATATGGCTTCCAGCCTCCTGTTGCTACTGGGTGTGACCCGACAGGATCTGGTGGTGCCGCTGAAGGAGGGGCTTGATCACGATGACCAACTGCCCTGACGGCCCGGCGCGTACCGCGTTGCCCTGTGTCGCGATCAAAGCCGCTTTTTTCTACATCTACGGGGGATCATAGTATGGCGTGGATAATGCTTGCTCTGGGTCCGGTACTGTTGGTGTCCGGGGCCGACCTGTTGGTGCGGGGCGCACCGTCGTAGACATTCGGTAGCGGTCACGGTCTACCGCGGGCCCGAAATCACCGCGCAGGAGACGGGAATGCCCAAGCAAGCGCGAGAATTGAGCGCCATCGAACTGCACAGGCTGTCCGGGCATCTCTGACGCAGCGCCGTCTCCAGCTTGATTTCCCGCAGCGCAATATTGGCTTTGATCTGGGAAATCCAGGGAAGGCCGAACAGGAAGCCCTCCAGGAAGGCGTCGAAGCTTGCTCGACGCGTGTCCATTCGGCAGCCAGATAATGGCCATCTAAAAATGGCCATCTGTGTATGGTCACCACCCGTATTCATTCATCCCGCCGATGGAAAACGAGGCTTACGGTTTCAGATTGATGCTGGCCCCGTCAATGCGTCGAAGCCGGATACGACGTCGAAAAGTTCCGCGTCAATGCCGCTCTGGCGGATCCGGTGAAAACTTCCGTTGAGGTCTTCCAGCAGGGCGTCGATGTTCTTGTCAGCGCGTTGCATCGCCGCTAGACGGCTTGCATTTTCACTGGCCAGCGACTCAGCGCAGGCCCTGAACAGAGACACGAACAGATACTCGCGGATCAGCGCCCGCAGAGTCGCGGTATCGTCGCCCATCACCTCGGGCAGGTTCCCAGTCGGCCAGGGTAACTCGACAAGTTTCTGGCGCCAGGTTTCATCCAGGGGCAGCAATCGCTGCTGAACAGGTTCATAAATCGCACTGGAGGTGGGGCGGTTGTAGAAAAGATGAAGCTCACCGATTTCCCCCTGGCTTTGGTCAGCCTCGCTCTCGATGAGAATCCGCCCAACCAGTGGAGTGATGGCCTGAACGGAATTCGGCACGGCGTGGCGCCCGGCCAGCGCCAGGCCCGTATCCGCCAGGCGCGCATGCACGCGCTCGCCGACTGTCCACACCCGGTGTTTGCCGGGCAACTCGGCGAGGGCCTGCAACGCGAAATCAGCCACCACATCGTTAAAGCGTCCAACCAGACCCTGATCCGAGCCGAACACGACCGCGCCGACGGACCCTTCATCGGGATGTGCTGTGCTTTCCGTGATCGGCGCCGCCGCATTTTTCCGGAAACAGATGCTCAAGCCCAGTTCCACGCTGCGATAGTAGTGGCTCAGGGCGTGCACCGATTGTTCGTATTGGCCGATGTTCGAGGCGGCCAGGGCCTTCATCGTACGTACGACGGATTGCAGATCGCCGGCGCTGCCGATCTTGCGGCGCAGGCTGGCCGTGGTGTTGCTCATGACTGCTCGGCGGCGCCGTCCACAGCCTTGTCCAGACTCGCTGCCATCGTCTTGTCGATTTCAATGTTGCGGTCGGTGTTGATCTGGATTTGCATGGTTTGCTCCTTTGATTGCGTTGAATTGACGATTGGCTCAGATCTGGGGGGCAGCTTTGGACAGGAAGTCTTCGAGCGCGGCGCGGCCTATCTCGACGATATTTGCGCGGTCTTCGTCGCTGAGCTTGTCGGCACCATCGAAGCGCGCGCTTACCTCGTCCGGAATGTCCACCGCCGCTTCGCGCACAGCCTGCTCAGCGGCCGCAATCTGGTCGAGCGGCACCGGGTCGAATAATTTTGCGGTCAATACCAGCAGGACGGCAATCTGCTCAGGCACCGAGACAGGGGCGAATTCCGGCTGCTTGAGGCAGGCGCGGATGCGGCGTCCGTAGGTAATGCTCTGGCGGGTGTCGTCATCCAGTCGGGCGCCGTAGCGCGCAAAGTTCTCGAGTTCCTCGAACTGGGCGTAAGCCAGCTTGAGGTCGCCCGCCACCATGCGGTAGGCCGCCCGCTGGGCTTTGCCGCCGACGCGCGACACGGATTGGCCGACATCGACCGCGGGCAGCACACCAAGTTCGAACAGCGACGGCGAGAGGTAGATCTGGCCATCGGTGATGGAGATCAGATTGGTCGGAATGTAGGCGGACATGTTCTGCGCCTCGGTCTCGATGATGGGCAGGGCGGTGAGCGAGCCGCCGCCGCGTTCGTCACTGAGATGCGTCGACCGTTCCAGCAGACGTGAATGGATATAGAAAATGTCGCCGGGAAAAGCTTCGCGCCCCGGTGGTCGGCGCAACAGCAGGGACAACTCACGATAGGCGCGGGCGTGATGGGTCAGGTCGTCGTAAACGATGAGCACGTCGCGTCCTGCTTCCATGAAGTGCTCAGCGATGCTGGTCGCGGCGTAGGGCGCGATGTAGGTGAGGCCCGGTGGATCATTGCCTTCTGTTACCACCACCACCGTGTAGTCGAGTGCTCCCTTCTCGCGCAAGGTGGCTACCACCTTGGCCACGGCGGCCGAGCGCTGGCCGATGGCGCAATAGACGCAGAGGACATCCTTGCCGCGCTGGTTGAGGATGGCATCGATGGCAATGGCGGTCTTGCCGGTCTGCCGATCACCCAGAATCAATTCGCGCTGGCCGCGCCCGATCGGAATCAGCGCATCGACCACCTTGATGCCGGTCTGCAGCGGTACGCTGACCGGCGCGCGATCCATGATCGGTGCGGCGGTGCGTTCGATCGGCAGGCGCTTGTCCGATGCGACCCGTCCCTTGCCGTCGAGGGGTTGGCCGAGCGGGTCGATCACGCGTCCCAGCAAGCCGTCACCCACTGCCACGTCCATCACCCGGCCAGTGCGCTTGACCTCATCGCCGGCGTGCAACTGCCAGTATTCCCCGAGCAGCACGACGCCGACTTCGTCCGCGTCCACGTTGAACGCGATGCCGAATATCTCGCCGGGAAATTCCACCAGTTCGTCAAAACCCACGCCGGGCAGGCCGGAGATGCGGGCGATGCCGGTGGAAAGGCTGCTGATCGTGCCGACCTCGCGCAGGGCGAGTTCTGGCGTGAATGCCTCGCACGTCTTGCCGATGCCGGCAAACGCGCGGTCGAAAACGTGCTGCAGGGTGGCGGGCGGGACGCTCATGAGCTTTCCGGTTCGGCCCTGGCGGGTGCTTTCAGCAGTTCGCCGACCTGTTTTTCCAGCGTGGCCAGGTAATCCGCGATGCTCCAGGCCACCTTTTGTCCATTCGTGCTGAGTTCGATGCCGCTGACCAGGTCCGGCGCGGCCTCGAAGCGAACGTGGACTTCAGCCGAGAAGGTTTCGTTGAGCGCATTCTGTATCGCCGCACGCTGCGACTCGGGCAGTTCGAATGTGCTGCGCACAATGGCCGGTTCCGCCGCGTTCTGCAGGGCCGCGGCGAGGCCTTCCTTCGTCTGCGCGTCCATCTCCCGCAGGCGGCGCATGAACACCTCGCCCATGCGCGCTTCCAGACCGGTTTCGGCAAGATCGCCCAGCGTCTTGCGCGTAATGGAAAAAACCTCCTTGCGCGTCAGCCGCGTGATTTCGTCGTTCAACGCCTGTTGTTCTCGCTCCAAGTCGTCCTGTCGTTTGACGCGCATGTCGTCGGCCGCCTGTCGCGCTTCGTTCATCAGCCGCTGATGTTCGGCCTTGACTTCCTCTTTTGCCCGACTCAAGCGTTCAGCGTGCTGCCGGTCGAATTCCTCGTTCCTGTGGGCGAACGCATCGCGCTCTGATTTCGCCTCGATCTTTTTTGCTTCGGCATCCGCGAGTTTAGCCGCAATCCGGGCCTCCCGCGCGTCGATGGCATCGAGAATGGGCTGGTAGAGAAAGCGCTTCAGCAACCACACCAGGATGAGAAAGTTGAGCAACTGCGCGCCGACAGTGAACCAGTCGATGAGCATGGCTTATTTCCCGACGACCTGGGCAATGGCGCTATTCCAGAACGGGTTGGCGAAAATGAGGATCATTGAGACCACGAAACAGTAGATGGCCGTGGACTCGATCATCGCCAGTCCGACGAACAGGGTGCGGGTGATGGTGGCAGAGGCGTCGGGCTGCTGCGCCAGCGAGGTCAGCGCCGTCGCAACTGCGCGACCTTCGCCCAGCGCCGGGGCCATGGTGCCGAAAGCTGTGGTGATGCCGGCGGTGACAATCGAGGCCACCGCGATAAGGGTCAAGCTGTCCATTATTGTGTCCTTTGATTGGTAAGTGGATCGTTTCAAACATCGTGCGCAGGCACGGATTCTGTTTCAGGCCTGGGCTGGTGCGTCCGCGTGGCGGCCGCGATGTAAACCGCGGCTAGAATGCTGAAGATGTAGGCCTGCACCATGCCGGTGAGCAGGCCAAGCAGGGTCATGACAATGGGAAAAATGAAGGGCGTGATGACCAGCAGGATGGCGATGATCATCGAACCGCTCATCATGTTGCCGAACAGGCGAACCGCCAGCGCCAGTGTGCGGGAGACTTCGCTGATGAGGTTGAACGGCAGCATGATCACCGTCGGACTCACATAGGATTTGAGGTAGCCGCCCAGGCTCTGCTCGGCGATGCCGAATAGTGGCACTGCCACCAGGACGCACAGCGCCAGCGCCACCGTGGTCGACAGCGAAGCCGTGGGCGCCTGGAAGCCGGGGATGATGGTGCACAGGGCCGCCGCAGCGATGAACAGGAAGATCGTGCCGATAAAGGCGAGATATTTCCGTGGCTGGCTGAGGCCGACTTCCTCGATCTGTTTCTCAATGGCGGTGACGACGATTTCCAGCAGATTCTGCCAGCGGGAGCGCTGCAGATCTCTGGATAGTTTACGCGTGACGAGTTTTGAACCTACCGCCAGCACGAACATCAAGCCCCAGGTGAACACGATGGTGGCGTTGAGCTTCACAAAGTCGTATTGCCAGAAGATCATCTCGTCTGGGCTAAGGCGCATGTCGGACCTCCGCTGTTCGTGCGTTGGGGGCGGCGATCGGTGGCGGGGTGAGCCAGGTCACGATGCAACGCGCGACGGCAAATCCGAAGAGACATGCCAGCAGCCGCTGCCAATGACCGTCCGCAACAACATAGAATCCAGCGACGACTACACCTGTCCGCAACAGCAAGCTGCCCAGAAACCAAAGCAACGGCCGTTTGGAAGAAACGCCCTTGCGCACCGTCCACCAGAGGCCGCCGAAGAAAAATGCGCCCATGAGCAGGCCTGCCACCACCGCCGCCAGGCTCAGCATCAAAGCTTCACTCATCATTTGCCTCCTGTTCTTCTCGCATGGCCTGGTCTTCCCGGGCGATCCAGCGCCAGGCATTGAAACAGCCGATCGCCAGCCCGGCCACCAGCAGCGCCAGCGTCCAGGAGCGGCCACCCGGATAGTGCTGGTCCAGCCACAGCCCGAGCGCTGCACCGAGCAGCGTCGGGATCGCCACCGACCAGCCGATCAGTCCCATCATGCCGAGGCCGAACCAGATGCCCGCGGCAGTGTGCCGGCGCGCCCTCAACTTGCGCGTCGCCTTGGCACCGACCTGCCTGGCCAGATCCGGTTGGTTGCTTGAGGGATCCTTCGGCGCGTCATTCATGCCTAAAAGCCTCGAAGCGACGCAGAAATCCCAATTCCAATTTAGCCATGACCGCGCGCACATTTTGCTCTTGCTGGTTCCGGGTCAGGTACTCCTGCGCCACCGCATCGCGCAGTTGGCCGAGGTCGGCTCCGCCCAGCGCCCGACGCACGGACACCATCACGTCCGGGCCGGTCTTGACCAGCACGCCTTCATCCACGGCCAGAAAAACTTCCCCATCGGATTCGGATTCGTAGATCAGGATGCCCGGTACCAGCGCCGCCACGCAATCGAGACGGCGCGGCAGCAGGCCGAACGCGCCCTCGCGCGTCTCCGCGACGATGCGCGACACGCCGGTTTTCTCGGCGAAGACCTCGAAAGGCAAGAGCACCTTAAAGTTCATGTGTGTCTGCGGCATGCTCGTCCTTCGCCTCGGGTTTCGATTTTTGCTTCACCTCGCCGATCGCCCCGATCATGTAGAGTGCGCTCTCCGGGGTATCCTTGAATTCATCGCGCAGAATGCGCTCGCAGCCGTCGAGCGAGTCTTCCAGGCTGACCAGCTTGCCTGTGAGGCCGGTGAACTGCTCGGTGGTGAAGAAAGGCTGGGTGAGAAAACGCTCCAGACGGCGGGCGCGGGCGACCACCTTGCGATCATCCTGCGAAAGCTGCTCCAGGCCCAGCATGGCGATGATGTCCTTGAGTTCCGCATATTGCGCCAGGGTGCGTCGGATTTCCTGGGCCAAAGCGTAATGGCGGCTGCCGACAACGCCGGGCGTGGCCATCTTGGAACTGGATTGCAGCGGGTCGATGGCCGGATAGAAACCTTCGCTGGCGCGTTTGCGCGATAGCACGATGGAGGCGGAAAGATGCGAAAAAGTGTGCACCGCCGCCGGATCGGTAAAATCGTCCGCCGGCACATACACCGCCTGGATCGAGGTGATGGCGCCGCTATCGGTATTGGCGATGCGCTCTTCCAGTTGCGACAACTCGGTTCCCATGGTCGGCTGGTAGCCCAGGCGCGACGGCATCTGGCCCATCAGGCCGGACACTTCCATACCAGCCTGGATGAACCGAAAGATGTTGTCGATGAGCAGCAGCACATCGCGGCGCTCGTCGTCGCGAAAGTACTCGGCCATGGTCAGCGCGGCATGGCCGACCCGGAAGCGGGCCCCAGGCAGCTCGTTCATCTGGCCGAACACCATCACCATGTTGGGCAATACCCCGGCGGCCTTCATCTCGCGATAAAGCTCCTCGCCTTCGCGGCTGCGTTCGCCGATGCCGCAAAACAGGCTGACCCCTTCATGCTGGCCGACCATGTTGTGGATCATTTCGGTCAGCAGCACCGTTTTGCCGACGCCGGCCCCGCCGAACAGACCCGCCTTGCCGCCGCGTTCCAGCGGCACCAGCACGTCGATGGCCTTGATGCCGGTCTCGAAAACCTCCGACTTGGTCGACCGTCGCGCCAGCGGTGGTGGCGCCCGGTGCACCGAACGCCACTCGACATCGGTCAGGTCCGCTTCGCGGTCGATGACGTTGCCGAACACGTCGAACATGCGCGAGAGCGTGCCCTTGCCGACCGGCGCCTGCAGTGGCCCGCCGCTGTCTTCTACCGCCATGCCGCGCGCCAAGCCCTGGGTCGGCGTCAGTGCAATTCCGCGCACGTGACGTGCGTCCAGTTGCGCCAGTACTTCGATGACGATCTTCTTGTCCGGCCCCGTGCGCAGCACCGTGTAGATCGGCGGCAAAGCCGCGTCGAACCGCACATCCACGACACTGCCGCGCACCGAAATGACAGTGCCGAGCTTGGATAATTTGTTTTCGATTTCGTGGTTCGAATTCACCAGTCACCCCTGATTCTGCCTGTGCACAGGGCAGGCGCCTGTAGTATGACTCTGCTTCGGCCGGGGGGATACACCCAGCCCGGTCGGGACATAGGTGGGGTCCGACACCCACAGCTGGTTCGGTCTGTCGGCCTTGAGCTGCCGGTTGACCCGGTCCAGCGGGCAGGGAGCCGTTTGATCCGCCAGGGTAGTTCGAGCCACCTTGCCCCGGCGCGCCCCCTCTGCAACTGCAGACGAAGCATCAAGCGCCCAACCGTAAAGGGGCTCACTTTACAGGTTAGTCAATTTTGGGCGGCATTCAACGCCGGTGCTCACACTTAGCGTGTGTTATAGATTTGCGGAGCCTCTTCAGGCCATAGACGTTATATGGGGCTGTTCGAGGAATATCGAAAGAATGTGTGTGCAAGTTACTGAATTATATAGAAAAGAGGCGGGAGTGTCTGGCCTGCATATGGTTGTGACCCCCACGAGTGCAAAGTGCTGGACTCTACGCACGATGGTGGGCGAACGCCGCCGCGAGATTGGGCTGGGAGGCTTCCCCGAGGTGCCACTGGCGGAAGCCAGCAACAAGGTCCGGGAGCTTAAGGAACAGGTACGGCAGGGCATTGATCCGGTGGAGCGACGCAAGGCCCACTGCACCAAGCTGGCACAGGCTACCGCGCGGAGCCTCAGGTCTATGCGCGGAAATTGTGGCCGCGCACAGCTGGACGTTTTACCAAGTGTATTGTTTGTAGCCTCCCAGTTTCCAATAATCAGCGCAGGTCTTGACGTAACCTGATATCAATTTTGCTAGATAGCTATCAAGGCCTGATAGCTTCTCGATATCGAGTGTTTTGCAAAACTCGGATTCATAGATATCTTTCAGTTTCGCATGATGTGGAGTGCGATCGTCAACGCACATCTGACTGAACGCGTGGTCGAACATCATTTTGGCGAGCTTTGGATCGACTACGTTAAAGTAGTTGTCAGTTGCTTGTTTCAAAGGAAAATCCATTTCGTATTCGGTTCCTAGGTGTAAAGCTACCCAACTTGCATGCTCCCAAAACAATCGAATCGCAGCACAAAAAGTTTCTTTCATCTGGGTATACTGTGGCGCAGTCTCACCAAATCCACGATCTATAGCAGTGTCCCCGAATTGGTGTCGTAGAACTTCACTGAGCACGAACTTAGTATCAGGATTAAGCCAGTGCAGTGATACGAGTGAGCCACTTATTGGTGTGTGTTTTTTATAGATCTCAGTAACTGAATCAAACATGCTCTCGGGTATCTGTTTGCGCAATTCGGTTCTAAGTGGATCAACGTGCGCCTCAATGAATTTGTACCATTTACCTGTGTTGTCACTGTTGTAGGATTCTGTGACGTCAGAAGGAATGGCAGGAACAATGATGACGCTGTCTGACAGATGCGATGCTGCTTCATGCATGGCGCTTCACCCGTGGTAAAAAAAAATTACGGCAAGGTACCACACCATTGAGCAGTTCGCCCATTAGCTGCAGGACCATTAACTTAATTCCGCTCGGTGCATCCGGTTCACTTAGCCGGTTCTTTTTGGGTCAGGTAGCCTTTTTCGAGCAGTGGAGTCAGCTCATCGGCAGGTAGTGGCCTACTGACGTAATAGCCCTGTATGAAATCGCAGGACTGTGCTCGCAAAAATTCCAGTTGTTCCCTCGTTTCAACCCCTTCGGCAATAACTTTTTGCTTGAGATTGTGGGCCAAGGAGATGATGGTTTTTGCGATAACTACATCGTCGACATTGTCAGGCAGGTTCATTACAAAGGAACGGTCGACTTTGAGGTTGGCAATCGGCAGATTTTTTAAATACGAAAGACTCGAATAGCCAGTTCCGAAATCGTCGATCGAAAAGACGATGCCCAGGTTGCCGAGCTTGTGCATAATGGCAATCATTTCATCGATGTTCTCCATTAAATGACTCTCGGTGATTTCAAGCGCCAGGCGTGAGGGATCCATTCCTGTGCGATCAAGAACGCCTGTAATCATGTCAAAAAAGTCACTCTGCAGGAACTGCCGGGTGGAGACATTCACAGAAAGCCGAAGCTCGGGTGCAGTCACTTTCCATTTGCTCGCAACCTGGTGACAGGCCTCTTCCATCACCCATGCGCCGATGTCAACGATGAGAGAGGTCTCTTCGGCAATTGGAATGAACGAGAAAGGAGGTACCAGCCCGCGTTCGGGGCTGCTCCAGCGAATCAAAGTTTCTACACCGAGTATCTGACAGGTATACGCATCGATGATCGGCTGATAATGCAACACGAACTCATTTCGGTCCAATGCGCGTTGCAGATCATTTTCCAAGGTCAAACGTTCGTGCGCCTTGGAAGTCATTTCGGAGGAGTAGAACTGATAGTCGCTGCCATCATTCATTTTCGCTCGATTCATTGCTGCGTAGGCATTCTGCATAATTATGTCGGCTGCCGCCCCGTCGGAAGGGAACACCGAGACGCCAAGGCTCGCCTTTATAAAGAGCTCATTGCCGGCAATGGTAATGGGCTGGTCGAAGCAGTTTAATAGCATGCTGACGATTTGACTGGCGCTGACTTGGTGCTCCAGAGCGGGGCACAATAGACCAAATTCGTCACTGGCGAGTCGCGCGACTGTATCCTTGTCGCGGGTAACGCTGCTTAGTCGCTCCCCGATGGCCTTCAGGAGTGCGTCACCGGCGGCATGGCCGAGACTATCGTTAACATTTTTAAACCGGTCTAAATCAAGAACCAGAACCGCGCCAAAATCGTCGGATTGGCGCGCGTCTAGAACAGCCTGGTTGAGGCGATCGACGAACAATGTGCGATTGGGCAAACCGGTCACGCCGTCATAATAAGCCTGGTAGTTCAGGCGCCGATCCTTGTCCTGGAAATCGAGCGCAAAGCTGATGTCGCCGGCAATTTCCCTCAACAGATTCATCTCCTTTTCGTCGTCAAAGGCGTCGGGTTCCATCGAATATAGTGTGCAGACAGCCTCAAGTGACTCCCCACGAAACAGGGGAAGAATGGCGGTTGACTGGTATTCATCACGCCACGGAGTGGTGATTTTGTTTCGACCCGCGATGTTGTTGAGGATGAAGACCTCGCCTCTTTGCAGTTGTTGTTCGGCAGACAAGGGATGTTCTGCCGCTTTCACCGCTTCCTCGATTTCCTCATAACTTGGACCCGAGCCTGTTGCATGGGCGGAGGCCTTGACGCTGCCCTCCCCGTTACTGTCAACGGTGCCTATCCAGGCAAAGGCGAACGCCCCCGCGTCGATAGCTATGCGACAGACTTCATCGAAGAGCTCGCTCTGCGTACGGGTTCGTACGATGGCCAGGTTGATTCCGCTAAGTACGCTGTAAAGCCGGTTGAGGCGCTTTACCTGCAAGGTCCTTTCTTCAACGAGGCGCTCCAAGTTTTCGTGCAGCTCGGCGCGCTCCAGAGCGACAGCGAGTTGATTGCCCACACCCGAAAACAATTGCAGCTGAGCCTCGTCAAAACCATACTCGTCCGGCGAGAGAAAATTCACTACGCCCATCTTGCGACCACTGGCCAAGGTTAAGGGCACCGTCGCGTGACAGGTCGCTTCAGCCGTAAAGAGCAGTGCTCTCAGGCATTCGCAGTTGGAGATATTGACCGGGAAACTAATGTCGCCACTCATCAATCCAGCCAGGCAGTGGCAGCTGCCACTTCCAAATTGGTCGCCGATCTCAAATGAAAGGTTGCGCACTGCCTGAATACTAAAGAGATCCGTGTTTCCCTGTACCGGAAGAGTAATCCAGGCCCCGGCGACGTCGGGTAATTCCATCACGCGATCGATGACTCTATCCAGTACGTCCCGGGCGGTCACCGCCCTGTTGATGTCATCGGCAATTTGGTAAAGGCTGTCCAGCACTTCGTTGGATTTGGCCAGTTCGCGCTCGCGCCGGGACAGCTCCTGATTTAGGTCCACCGCCTGCTCATAGGTCGAAATTAGGAGGTCGAGTATCTGCTGGCGGTCGGAATTGATGAAGAAGCGCTTGCCACGAAGGTCGATTTCCAGACCCAGTTGCGTCTTCTGGTGCAGGCGCAATTCACGGTTCATTAGCAAATAGTCGATGCGCGTGATCAGATAGCGCTCATCGATGGGTTTGCGAATAAAGTTGTCAGCACCGCACTCGAGGCCGTGGAGCACGTCATTTGGGTCGGAAAGGGTTGTAACCAGGATCAGAGGGATGTGCTTGAGACCATCGTCTGCCTTGATAATGCTAGAGAGACGGTAGCCATCCATCTTGGGCATCACAACATCGCTGATTATAAGCCCAGGCTCTTGCTCCTGAATCATGACCAAGGCCTGCTCGCCATTTTGCGCGACACGCGTCTCATGGCCATGACTTTGCAGAGTGGCAGTGAGTTGTTCAGCTTGCGTGATGCTGTCTTCAACGACCAAAATCTGCGTTTTCTTCTGTTGATACCGCTCAGTCATGATTGAGCCCCTCGCGCTGAGCCACCGATCGCTTGGTAAGCGCCAAGGCGATTGCTTGTGGTGTGAGTATATGCGCAGCGGCGCCCAACTTGATGGCCTCCCCCGGCATGCCGTGGACAACGGAGCTTGCCTTGTCCTGAGCGAATGTCATGGCGCCCCTGTCTCTCAACAGTAGTAGTTCGGCGGCGCCATCGCGTCCCATTCCGGTGAGGAGGACCGCGGCGGCCTCGGGCCCATACAGCTGCGCCACTGAACGGAACAAGCTAGTGACCGACGGTTGTACACCGTGCTCCGGGGAGCCCGGCACCAGTGCAATTCTGTTGCCGCGAGCTGCCTCCATGTGAACGCCGTCCGGCGCCATGTAAACATGGCCGGGAGACATGCGTTCGTGGTGAGTGGCTATATGCACTGGCAACGCGGAGGAGGGTGCCAGCCAGTCGACGAATCCGCGTATGAAACCAGCCGCCATGTGCTGGACCACCATAACGGGGGCCGCAAAATCCTTGGGTAGGCCTGCGAGGATTGCCGCGAGGGCAAGTGGTCCACCCGTTGAGGCACCGATGGCGACCATGTTCAGTTGACCGGGTGAATGGGACACCGGGTTGTGGGGAGGGCGTACCTGCTCCAGGTGTTTTTTCGGCCAACGACGTACGACCCTGACCTCCGACATCACCCGTACGGTTTGCAGGAACTCCTTTGCCGCCGAGTTCTGGCCTGGCCCAGATTCTCTGGGGGGGCGCGGCATGACCGCCAGGGCGCCCGCAGCCACCGCATCGAAGGTGGAAGCGACTTCACCGGGACTGCCGCGAGCAGTGAGAATGATGATGGGCAAGGGGCAGAGCTGCATGATTTGTTGGGTCGCGTCCAGAGCATCCAGCATCGGCGGCTGGTGACACACGACCGCGATAGTGGGACGCAAACGGCGGATCAGTTCTACAGCTTCGTCGCAGGACTGCGCCGTGGACACCACTTGCATGTCATGGCGATTCAAGAACAGCTTGGCAATTGCCTCCTGCGGCCCCTGGGCGCAGTCAATGACCACGACTTTGATCACGAGCTTATCCTCATATTATGCGCTGGATGACTTCAAGCAGGTTGCTCTGATCGAAGCTGCTTTTCACGATATAGGCATTCGCACCTGCGTCCACTCCGCGCTCATGATCTTCGCGGGAATCGAGTGTGGTAACCAGAATCACCGGTATATGAGATAGCTCGTCGTTGGCGCGGAGCTTTGCCGTCAGGTCAAAACCATTCATACGCGGCATGTCCACGTCGGAAACCATTAGATCGAAGGAATGCCGTTTCAAGGTCGCGTAAGCATCTATGCCATCCACGGCGGTAACAACGTGGAAGCCAGCGGCCTCGAGTATATTCTTCATCAGGGCACGTGAAGTGATGGAATCTTCCACAACGAGAATCGATCGTTGGACGTGATCAGCCGCCACGGCTGAAGCCGGAGGTGTCGTTGACAATGGCTGGCGGCTGGCGGCTTCCAGCAGGTCCGGCACGTTGAGCACGGGAACTACCTCCCCGTTGCCCAGGATACTGGCGCCTGTCACGTTGGTCACCCGGCGCAGTTGGGGCCCAAGTGCCTTCACCAACACCTCCTGCTCGCCGATAACCGTATCGACTCGAAAAGCAACACGATGGATGCCTCGCCCGAGAACGATAACCAAAGCTGATTCGGTATCATTCCGGGGCTGGCGCGCTAACTTGAGAGTGTCGTGCAGCCAGACCAGCGCCAGCGCCTGGCCGTCAATGCCAATCGTATCGCTGTTGTTGATGCTGCAGTGGATGCTGTCCGAAGACACACGTAGTACGCGGTCAACGTTAGCTGAGGGAATGATGAACGTTTTGTCTGCTGCCTGTACCAGGGTGCCGCGAAACGTGGCCAGGCTAATGGGCACGAGGATGTCGAAACGGGTCCCGACCTTGACCGTCGATGACACGCCGATAGAGCCGCCCAACTGCTCGATTTTGTCTCGCACAATGGCCATACCCAAACCGCGACCGGACAGATCGGTAATGAGCGGGCTGGTGGAGAGACCGGATTTGAAAATCAGATCGAGGGCCTCAGCATCGCTGATGCTATCCGCTTCGTTCGCCGGGAGCGTGCCGGACTCGATGGCAACCGCCTTCAGGCGCTGAATGTCGATACCGGCACCATCATCGGTAATGGTGATGGCAATTTTACCGCTTTCTTTTTGCACCACCGAAATGCCGACAGCGCCCTGTGGAGGCTTGTGGCTTTGCCGCCTTTGCGCCGGTTTCTCAATGCCGTGGTCGATGCAGTTACGCATCAGATGAATCAGCGGATCCTTGATCTCGTCGAGTAGCCGGCGATCCACTTCGATATCGCTGCCTTGCACGCTGAGTTCCACGTCCTTGCCCTGTTCCCGCGCCAAAGCGCGAGCTTGCCGCCCAAATAGATCAAGCAAGGTGTTGCAGGGCAGCAACTGCATATCTCTTACACGCTGCTGGAGATCGTCAGTCATGGACCCCAAGCTGCGGCAGTCACTGTCGGTGGACCGGCTAATGGTCGCCAACTGGTCTTCCAGTGCGTCCACCTGAAGCTGTTCATCCGTGAAGTAGGCCAGCAGCTTGCGGAGTTGGTCGGATGCCTGCGACGAGGAGGACAGCTCCCGTTCCAGGGGGCGCAACAGGTTCTGCATCTCCTTTGAACGTTTACGCCAGATGATGAGTTCGCCGACGGTGCGTCGAACTTCGGCGGCTCGTTGCGCTGCCGCCAGTCTCGATCCGAGCATCTCTTCAGACAGACGCATCACCGCATCTAGCTTCTTGGTCGATACACGGACAGTTGCGGTAGCCGCTGACTGGGTGGAAGCCGGTGCGGCGTTAGCGTTGTCCGCTACTGCCTGGCTTACCCTGGTGCTGGAATTCGACGGTGTGACCGCGACTGACGTCCCACGGTCGCCACTTCGCGCCGTTTTACTTGTCGCAGGCGGCCCAGGGGAATCTGTTTCGCCGCGCTTGCCGCTACCGCGACCAGTGCGCATCAATGATCGGTCCAACTGGCGAACTAAAGCCACCACTTCCGGCTGCTTCTCCCGGGCCTCATCCACACCAACATTAGCCAAGTCTTCGATCAGACTGACGGCACGGTGCAGTAGGTCAACCAGTGACGTTGAAAGCGTTAACTGTCGACCTCTCACTGCCGCAAAGATGCTTTCCAGCGGCTGACAAATGGATTCAATCTGGGTGAATTCTACCGCCCGGGCGGCGCCTTTGAGACTATGTGCCTGCCGGAAAATCGCTTCCACGACTTCCTGCTGCTCTGGTCCACTCGCCGGCAGTTTTTCCACTGCCAGGAGTCCGCTCGACATAGCTCGGACATGTTCGTCAGCTTCAATACGAAACATTGCTAAAAGGCGCGCCAATAGCTCGTTGTTTTTGTCGGCCATGGTTTCGGTAGGTCCCGGTTATTTTTGTGGTCCGCTCATTCAGTCCGTGCCTGCGCCGCCAACCATCGATATGAGTTTACGCCCCAGATCGTGAAGGCCTTCTGCTGCGTCTTCTGCCTGCTTCGCCCCAGCTGCGTTCTGTGAGCTGGCTTGCTTGATGTTTTCCATGGCTATGGCCACTTGGTCCATACCCACCATTTGCTGATGGCTTGAGGCGGCAATTTGAGTAGCCGCGTCCGAGGCCTCGGTTACACTTTCCGCAAGCAGCCGAATCACTTCTCCTGCATCGGTGGACTGTTTTACACCGGCGTCTACGGCCTTTTTGCCCTGTTCGGTGGCAAGCACGGCGCTGCCTGTGGCTTTCTGGATATCAGCCAGTATGGAACGCACTTGACCGGTGGCTTGCTTGGACTGGTCTGCGAGGCTTTTCACTTCCTGGGCCACTACGGCGAAACCCTTCCCCTGCTCTCCGGCGCGGGTTGCTTCAATCGCAGCGTTTACTGCCAGCAGGTTCGATTGCTCGGCCAGGTTGCTTACCACCAGAATAATGTCTCCGATGGATTGACTCTGCTCGGACAATTGCACAATACTCTCGGCGATAGCTTCCATCTGCACCTGGATGTGGCGCATTCCCTCGATGGCGTCATCGACGGATTGCTGACCGGAATCGGAAGCTTCAGCAGCTTTCTGCGCACTGTCCAGCACCTGCCGGGCCTTTTCGCTGGCCAGTTGGGCGGTTTGCTTGACTTCTTCAACTGTGGTCGTAGTTTCGCTGACGGCCGTGTTGGTTTCAGTGGCGCCCGCTGCCAGTTGTGTGGTCGTGGCGAGTATCTCCGCCGCCGATGATGACAGCAACCCAGAGCTTTCCTGCAACTGTCGAGTGATCCCCCGTCCGAGCAACACTGCAATGGCCAGCCCGGCGACAATAGCCACCCCAGACACAATGATCATGATCAGCGTCAGCAGGCTGGCTTCGCCCGCAAGATCAGCACGTGCGGATTCCACCCTTGCGGCTTGGTCCTTGCGAAACTGGTCCACGACTTCCACCAGGCGGTCGCTCGCGGGGGACACTTCCGCCGCAAGTTTGGTGTTGGCCGTTAACCTGCCTTCTCTTACCAGGCTTAGCCCCCGATCCTGTGTGGCCTCGAACTCCGCGTGCAACGCTTTGATCTTGTCGAGCAGGCCACGGCCCACACCTGAAACTATCAATGGCTCGATGTTGTCCTGGGCGGTGCTGTATATTCGGCGGGCCTCCATTAAACGTTCAATGTAGCCAGCCCGATCACTTTCGTAGATCACGGCACCGCGGTAATCACTGACCTGCTCCCGCGCGGACCGGGCCATGGTGTTCGCCATGTCCACGATTTTGGCATTTCTATCCACCAGCTCATCGTAAGTTAGTTGGGTGCGCTGTAACGCGGAAATCGCAACCATGGTGACGACGACCAGCAGTGCAAGGACGAAACCGTAGCCCCACAACAATTTTTTGCTGATAGTCATAGCCCTTCCCCTCAAACTGTGTTTATTTACGATAGTTTATTTCGTAGTTCATATTTTTAGCCCAGCTTCGTGTCCGGACTACAAAGCACTTCTGTTTACTTCACGATGATGCTTTCAGCGTTAAGTAGCACCTGGCCATCCAGAATTGCCAAGCCGGATGTGGTAATACCTCGAAAATAACTACCATCAATTCTGGTGGATCCCTGTCTTGATGCATCCAGCTCTGACATCGGCAGACGCCGAACGCCTTCGAATTCATCGGCCAGAACGCCGAACACCATGCTGTGGAGTTCCATTACGATGACCTTGTTGAGATGAGTTATACTTTTTTCCGGTAGACCCAAAACATGCTTGATATCCACCACCGAAACAATTTCGCCGCGAATATTCACCACACCCATGACAAAAGGTGGAACGCCTGGCAGGGTAGTCAGGTTGTCCAGTTGATAGACTTCGCGCACATAGCAGGTCTCCACAGCGTAACGCTCATGGCCAAGCTGGAACTCAAGAATCTCCAGGGATTCGTCTGATTCACTGACCGTCGACTCCTGCGCAAGGACCTGGGCCCGCGCTTTCAGTATGCGATTTACTTCGGAGACCGGAACCTTGGTCTCGTGATCGATGTAAGCCAAGGCCGCATCGAGCCTTCGCCGTATCGACTGCCAGTCAAATTGAGAGCCGTGGGAACCCTTCATCCATATTCCGCCGTATGTCGATCTTGATTCAGGCTTGCAGCCAAGGTGGCTGCTATATCGTCGAGCCGACCGACAGTGAGGCTATCGGATTCGGCTAATGTTTCATCTGCCTCGTAGTCCTGCAGTAATCGTCGGACAGTTTCCAAATATCGTGCAGCATCTTTGCGGCGGCCTTCCACCAGCCGTAGGTTGGCCAGCGCGAAGTGGGCCAGAACAAATCGATGGTCAAGGTAAAGCGTCCGCTGCAGTGCCTGAACCGCCGCATCTATTCGGCCCCGCTCCTGATCAATTGTTGCCAGCAAGTAATAAAACGCCGGGTTAAGTTTTTCCGCGGCGATGGCTTGCTCACATAGCTGTGCGGCATTATCCAGATTGCCTTTGTCGGCCGCCGCGCGGGCCAGGCGCGCCAATTCGACGGCGCTCTCGCTGTTCCCGCCGATTCGTGTCGGCGTAATCCTGGCTTTGCTCGCTCTAGACCACGATACAGCGCTACTCTTTTGCTCGGGCCTTGCCGCTGGTCTTATTCGTGGCACGTTAACTGCTGCCGTTTTCATGTTCTTTATTTGCGTTGCCGCCTGCGGTGCTTGCTTCAGTGATAGAAGAGCTGGTTTCTTGGGGGCCACTGCTTCGCGCGGCTGGTAAAAGCTTGTGCCGACGTAATGCACCAGGGAATAATCCGGAAACAAGGTGGAAGAGGTTTCTGCCGGGCTCACCAATAAAAGGCCATTTTCCTGGAGGGCGGCCCGAAACCGGCTCACCACACGGCGAGCTTCTTCGGTCGAAAAGTACATCAATACATTGCGGCAGACTATGACATCCAGCCGGTCGGTATCGGATTGAGCAGACGGATACGTACCCTCCGCGAGATTCAAGTATGCGAACTGGACTCGCTGGCGAATCTTTGGGATTAATTCGTAGGTATTGTTTCGCCCTTTGGTAAAATAGAGATCCTTCACCCATTCCGGCGTTCCACGGAACGACCATTCGCCATAAACGGCTCGCTCTGCCTTCTGCAGAAAGAGCGGGTTGATATCCGTCGCTACTATGCTGATTTCCCAGTTTTCTTGCTGCGGCAGTAAGCGGTCGAGCAGAATGGCTATCGAGTAGGCCTCTTCACCGGTACAGCAACCAGCACTCCAAATACGCAGCTGACGTTGGTCCAACTCGCGACGTTGCAGAAGTTCCGGCAGCACATGGGCAGCCAGGGCATCAAAACTGGCTTTGTGGCGGAAGAAGTAGGTTTCTCCGACGGTAAAGTGCCGGGCCAAGGTTCCCATGTTTGCTGGTGACGGCGGGGAATCCAATAACAGCTGGATATAGGTGAGAGCGTCGGCCGCGCCGGCGTCCTTCGCTGCTGCTGCAATTCTTAGCTCGAAGTCCTGCCACCCACTTCCGGCAAAGTTCAGACCTATTTTCTTTGTGAGTAGGTCTTTCAGACACATCTGCAGGTATTCAGGAAGCATTTCGCTCTTCAGCATCCGTTGCACTGCGCAGGGTGGCCACGGCGCTGTCCAGTGAGTTGGCTTCCCCTGCGGAAAGGAAGAGTTCTAAATCGTGAATGAAGACGATGTCTCCTCGACCTTTCGCTATCCCGTTGATTGCTTCTAGGCCAGACACTACCGTGGACGAATCAGTAATGTCAGACTCGGGGTATTCAAAGACGCCTTCAACAACATCGGCAACGAAAGCCAAAGAACGCAGAGCCGTGCGGGCAATCACCAATCTGTCGTTAAGAGCGATTTCTCGATGGGGCAAGCCGAAGCGGCTGCGGAAGTTGACTACGGGGATGATGGTGCCGTGTACGTTGATCACGCCCAGGGCGATCTTTGGGGCCTGATGGAGCGGAGTAATTTCAACGGGCTGTACAACCCTGTCGACGGCGGACGCCCGAAGCCCAATACGTGCGGAATCCAAGCGAACTATTACATAATCGTCGGTCGACATATTAGTTTCTAATCATGCTCGAATGTTATTAAAGTGCCACTCGGTGGCATGTGATGCTATCATTGGAAAAAGAGATTCTCAAATACATTTGTATCATTTTCCAGTCTATTTACAGTGTAATAAGCTGTAAGAGGGCCTGCAGCTCGTACTTGGCTGGAGATGGCACAGCCAATAGTGTCTTTCAGGTACATAATAAGAAGTGCGGGGCCACCGACAAAAGTGGCGACTTCGCCTTCGAGAACCCCCTAGTCCCAGCGTCTGGTCTCATTTAGGTGGCGAGAAGCGTTTCCTGCGAAAAGGGTGATCAGCCGATAGTCATACTTCTAGTGAGAAGCTACAATACGGACTAAAGTGGCGGCCCGAGATTGGTATGTTTTCCTGCAAACCGCAGAAAACCCGTAGAATGGGCGAGATACTGTTGTTATTTGCTGGTGGTTGGTGACAACAGGTTTCCCATCAGTAAGCTGTGCCGCGAATGACATTCGCACGCGGCTGCTTTTAAGAACAAGGACAACTACGCAGTCCCTGTAGGGACTGCCGACTCGGATAGACCTAAATCATATCTAAAAACAGTCTCGCAAGTGCTCAATCAGGTCGTTAAACAAAAGGACGTTGTATCTATTATGGCCGAGACTCACTCGCGAAGAGATATCAAGAAAGCGCACACCCAGCAAAAAATAGAGGATGCGGCGATCAATGCGTTCCTAGACCGAGGTTTCCACGGCGTGACTCTGGAGGAAATCGCCGAATCGGCGGGAATACACAAGCGCACGCTCCTCCGTTACTTTCCCTCTAAGGCTGATCTGATGCTTTGGCGATACGAACTCGGTCTGCGAGAATTCATGGTGCTATTGGAAACGCGAGAACCAGGCGTGCCAGCGGTGAAAGTCTGGGAAAGGCATGTTGCTGAACAGGCGGGGAAGCTAACCTCACCTGACCAGAACAAAATAAGAGGCATGATCTACAGCGAAGAGGTGCTTGAGGCTGGCATGCTGAGGATTCAATCAAAATACCAATTGGCCCTTACGCGTGCAATATTGGACGAGGGAGGCGCCGCCTCGGGGAACATCGTGCGGGCCCACGTAGTTGCTGCTGCTCTAATTGGCGCTAATTTTTCGATTGACCGGTCAACGATACTCGGCAGGGAACCCGTAGGTGTTGAGAAGCGGCTCTTAAATGTAGTTGCCTTTGTACAGAAAACGTTCTTTGGTCCAGATGACTGAGAGCCGGAGTGTCCGCCAGCAAAGCCCCGGACAGAGAATAAAAGTTTCTCGGCTAGGGATTATTATTTCATTTGGAAACCTATTCAACGGCGAGAGGTAGGCTTTGAGCGGTTAAAGTTAACGCCTTTAGCGGCGACAATCTGACCAAGTCCCGTTTTATCTGCGTCTGTCAGACTTTTCGTTTCCGGCGTTCGATGAGTTGTTCGCTGAATGCCTTCAGTAATGCCCTTCGTAGCCGTTTTCCGGCTTTGATCTTGGCTCAATAGCCAGGTGGGGTTTGGGAACCCGAAGCTTTTTGGTATGCGTCCGGTGATTACACCTTGATCCCAGGTGCCCAGTTATGCGGCAGCAGATCATCGAGGTCTGACTGCCGCGCGCTCGGCAAGCGCGCCAGGACGTCACGCAGGTAAGCCTGCGGGTCCAGACCGTTGATCTTCGCCGACTGGATCAGGGTCATTACATTGGCACCACGCTGGCCACTGCGTAGGGGGCCCGCGAACAGCAAATTACTTCGTTTATGTAGAGCTCAGCATAACCGGAAAAACTGGATGTTCAGTGACTCGGTGGCAGGGGTGAACGCCAGCGCCAACCTATACTCGCTGATCGAGACGGCGAAAGCCAACGGGCTGGAGCCTTACGCCTACCTGCGCCAGGTCTACGAGCAGCTGCCCCGGGCCGACTCCATGGAGGCCATTGAGGCGCTGCTGCCCTGGCGAATCGACAGGACTTGATAGCATCATGAGCGAGGTATTCCCGTCCCTACCCAACATCGAGTTCCTCATCGACGACAACGGTGAAATCAGCATTGGCGCTGTGGCCTCAATACCCTGCTCCGCGGTTGCTACAGATGAAGCTCGCTGCCTTGCCATGCTTGTACGCCGAGAAGATGAAACGCTTCGGCAGCTACTGATACGGCTCGATCGCGCCATCGAAATCGCACTTGAGGACCAAGACCCGGTCGACGAAATCAACAATGGGTATGACGACCGTCTCTGACGGCTCCGCATTATTGATCGGCGACCACCCCGTAGTTTGCTGATCGCTTACGTTAGATAATCTACCTGAAGCAGCAAGGATACGGCGACAAACTGTTGAGCACCCATTTGGAACGCTAAAAGGGTGGATGGGGGCGACGCATTTTTTGACTAAAACGCTACCGAGAGTGAGTACGGAAATGAGCTTGCATGTATTGGCCTACAATATGAAGCGTATGTTGAGCATTTTCGGAACGCAGCGATTGGTGCAGGCGATCCANGGTGGATGGGGGCGACGCATTTTTTGACTAAAACGCTACCGAGAGTGAGTACGGAAATGAGCTTGCATGTATTGGCCTACAATATGAAGCGTATGTTGAGCATTTTCGGAACGCAGCGATTGGTGCAGGCGATCCAGGCCTAAAAGCCTGCCCCATTTGCTTTTGAGAAAATATCTGGGCCCGTTGGCTAGAATTTGAAATCGGTAATGAACCAACATTTTGGTGAGTTTTCACACAGGCTGGACCCATAGCAGACACGGGAAGCGACCCAGAAGCCCTAGGAAAACATGGAAAGGGGACATTTAATGAAATCTTTCTTCACTATCCTACTAATCGCTACTATCAGCCAAGGCCGTTAGGCAAAAGGCCAAGTCTGACTCCGGACATCCGCAACAGGCGCCGTTCCGGCGAGCGGTGCCGTTCTCTGTCATGGACGCTCAATTCGGACTCTGGTTATGGGGTCGACTTATCGGTTGAGGACATAGCCCGGACTCACGACGTGAAGCCGAACGCTCATGGAGTGTGGCCCTCCGGAAAAGGTGGCAAACTTTTGACTTTGTGCCATTGTTGGAGTATCCATACCCAACACGAGTGAATTTATTTTTGCGTGTACATAAGTGCGCGGCGCAGGGAAAGCGATAAATGCTCAGACCACTTTACCTCACCGCAAAACTGTTCACGCACCAGCGGTCGTGGGCGTGCCATGCCCTTTATCTCGCGACGATTGCCGCCCTGCTTGCCGTAAGCGTGGTATTGGTCTTCTACACCAGTGGGGCGCACAGTCCCTCCTCCTATGCCGTGGTGCTGCCCGTTTTACTGGGTGCGGCGTGGTTCGGTGTTCCAGGCGGTTTTCTGACCGCGCTGCTGGGTGCGCTTCTCCTCGGTCTTTACGTACCCCTGGACACGGTCAGCGTGGAGCAGCAGGGGCCGGGGCATTGGATGCCGCGTCTGGTGATTTTCGTTTTCATCGGCGTCATTACGGGGGCGCTGCATGACCGGTTGCGGCGACAGGCGCAGGCGGTGATCCACGCCGAACGTGTCGACCCGATGACGGGGTTGCCCAACCTGTTCGCGCTCAGGGCGGAACTCGACTCGTTACTCGGCCATCGATCCGTGGACGAAAGCCGAATGGCGCTGATGCTGTTGAGGGCCACGGACCTCGCCGAGATCATCGACGTCATTGGCCTTGGCGCCGACGACAAGATCATGCATGAAGTGGCGCAGCAACTTCTCCGCGTCTGTCCCGAAGTCACGGGGGCCTATCGTTTCGGCGGTTCGGAGCTGGCTTTTGTGATCAGGGCCAGGGACGCCCAAACGCTGCAACGGGTCGCGCCTACCCTGCACCATGCGGCCGCCGCCACGTCCGAGGTCGATGGCATGCCCATAAGGATCGAGCCGGCTATCGGTATCGGTCACGTCGACATCGACGGTGAGCCCTGGGCGGATGAGCTCATACGCCGCGCACGCGTGGCGTTGCGCTATGCCACGGCGATGGAACGGGAGTGGGTTGCCTACGAGCCCATGATCGAAACGAATCAGATGGGCACCATGGAGCTGATCGCGGGAGTCGAACAGGCGCTCCAGGCCGGTGAGTTCGAGCTCCATTACCAGCCCAAGATGCGCCTGGGCGACGGACAGCCGGCCGGTGCGGAGGCCCTGGCGCGCTGGCGTCAGCCTTCCGGGGAGATCGTGCTGCCCCTTGCGTATATGGCCAAACTGGAACAGACCAGCCTGATCGACGAATTCAGCCGTTTCGTGATCCGCACGGCCATCGACTATGCTGGCTCCGGGCTGCTGATCCCGGTGAGCATCAATCTGGCCGCCCGCAACGTTGGCGATGAGGGCTTGATCGACACACTGATCGACAGTTTGCAGGCCTCCGGCACGCCGGCGGCGCACTTCGAGGTTGAGGTGACGGAATCGGCGCTGATGCGGGATCCGGAAACCACCGCCAGAATACTGGGCAGGCTGCGCGAGGCGGGTATCGGCGTGTGTATCGACGACTTCGGTACCGGTTTCGCCTCGTTTGGCTATCTGCGTCGTCTGCCGGCCACGAATGTAAAAATCGACCGCGAATTCATCTCCCCCCTTGAAACAGACGCCAAGGCGCGTCGTCTGATGCAGTCGATAGTGGATATCGGACACGCGCTCGGCATGACGGTGACGGCGGAAGGTGTCGAGACGGAGGGGCAGGCACGGATACTTGCGGATCTTGGATGCGACTACGGTCAGGGTTTTCTCTGGAGCGCAGCGCAGCCCGCGGACGATCTACAGGCATGGTTGGATGCGAACGGCTTCGCGGTAGGGCATCGAAGCTAGAGCAGCACTCGCACGGGCCGGCATAACATGGCGCCGACGCTGAGAGTGCGGCGTGAATCCGGATTCTATTATCAATACTCGTGAACATGCTCACTGAGATCGACATCCAAGAGTCTAGCTATTAGCTGGACCACGCGCCTTCAGCACCGGGCACGACCCGCGGCTTCGCATCGTAGACGCTAATAAGTTTAGACTGTTGGAATCATTGTTTTCTGCGCTCAAAATCTGTCGCGGCTACATGCGCAAAAACTACTAACTTGAGTCCGCTCCTGGCCGTGAGTGGCTAAGTCCGCTATCGCCTCGAGGCGGGTTGGTGATATAGAATCCGGCGAGGGTGCTTACGACCCAAAGCCGCCGGTTGGCAATGGGCCGTTCGAGCACCGGAGTAGGGGGGGTTCTACCCCACTTCCACGGACACTTCAAAGAAGCCCATAATGGGCAAAAGGAGTGTTTATGTCGAAG
>NZ_JAUTDR010000027.1 GCF_030649675.1 Haliea sp. E1-2-M8
AACTCCTCGTCATGGGGTGGATATGAAGCAGTATAAACTATGTTTCGATATTTATGTGTTTAAATACTAGCATCTCCCAGCGCCGGCACCGCGCCCGCAAACTGCTGGTGGTGCTGGCGTTCCTGTTGCCCCTGGCAATGCTGACGGGGCTGGCCAACGGCGCGATCAGCCTGGCACCGGCGCAGGCACTACAGGCCCTGCTGGCAGGTGCGGAGGGCGGCCAGGCGGCAATAATCGTGCAGCAGATTCGCCTGCCTCGGGTGCTGCTGGCCGCGGTCATGGGCGCGACTCTGGCGATGAGCGGGGCGGCGATGCAGGGTCTGTTTCGCAACCCGCTGGCGGATCCATCGCTGATCGGTGTCACCGCCGGGGCGTCACTCGGTGCCTCGCTGCTGATCGTGCTGGGAGGCGGACTGCTGCAGGGCTTTGTCGGCCTGACCCTGGTGTCCGTCGGCGCGTTCATCGGCGGCGTACTCGCGGTGCTGCTGGTGTATCGCCTGGCCAATTCAGAGAACGGCACCTCGGTGGCGACGATGTTGCTGGCCGGGATTGCTATCACCGCACTGGCTGGAGCCGTTGGCAGCCTGCTGGAGTTCTTTACCGACAACGAGCGCCTGCGTCAGATCAGCCTGTGGAAAATGGGCGGCCTGGACGGTGCCAGCCTGCCGCGACTGGCACTGGCGAGCCTGGTCAGCGGCGCTGTGCTGCTGGCCCTGCCCCGCTACGCACCGGCGCTGAACACTCTGCTGCTGGGGGAATCGGAAGCGCGCCACCTGGGCATTGATGTGAACCGCACCAAGCTGGCCCTGATCGGCTGGGTTGCGGTCGGCGTCGGCACCTCGGTGGCTCTGGTCGGCACCATCGCCTTTGTCGGCCTGGTGGTACCTCACGTGGTGCGCCTGTGGATAGGCCCCGACCACCGCTACTTGCTACCCGCTTCAGCCCTTGCCGGCGCCACCCTGCTGGTAGTCGCTGACACCCTGTCGCGGGTGGTGCTGGCACCCACGGAACTGCCGGTGGGCATTATCACCGCGCTGATCGGCGTGCCCTTCTTCATTTCCCTGCTGCGCCAACGACACCAGTACGGGATGCAGACATGAGCGTGCTGGCGCTGGACAGCGTCAGTGCCGCACCCTGGGGCGAAACGGTACTGACTGACATCCGCCTGCAATTGTCCGCGGGCGAGGTAGTGGTCCTGATCGGACCCAACGGCGCCGGCAAATCCAGCCTGCTGCGCCTGCTCGCCGGGGATTTCCCCGCCAGCACCGGCACCCTCGAATTCGGGGGCCGGCCTCTGGCCGCCTGGCAGCGGGGTGAACTGGCGCAGCATCTCGCGTTCCTGCCTCAACTGTCGCTGCTGAACTTTCCCTACACGGTGGAAGAAGTGGTGCTGCTGGGGCGCACCCCACACGCAACCGGCGCCCGGGCCGACCGGGAGATCGCGCGCGCTGCCCTGATAGCGACCGACACCCTGGGGCTGCGGGATCGCCTCTACACCCAACTCTCCGGTGGCGAGCGCCAGCGCGTGCAACTGGCGCGGGTGTTCGCCCAGATCTGGGACAGCGGCGACATGGCCGGGAAACTGCTGCTGCTGGACGAACCGACTGCGGCCCTGGACCTGTCCCACCAGCAGCAACTGGCGTCCGCGATTGCCGCGATTGCGAGCCGGGGTTGCGCGGTGCTGCTGGTGGTACACGATGTGAACCTGGCGGCCACCGTGGGCCGCCGGCTGGTGGTGCTGGACCGGGGCCGGCAGGTCGCCACCGGGTCACCCGCGGAAGTGCTCACCCCCGCCCTGTTCCGCGATTTGTTCCACGCCGAAGTACTGGTGCAACAACACCCCAACGGGCGTCAGCCTCTGGTCATAGGCCTGTGACGCCGCGCCCGCTCATCCGGCTCTGCCTGCTGCTAGCACTTTCCAGCGCTGCCCGGGCCGAGCCTGTCAGCGTGGTGGACTTCAGCGGCCGAACGGTTACCCTGCCGGCGCCGGCCCAGCGCATTGTCGCGCTCGCACCGCACATCGTCGAGAACCTGTACAGCGCTGGTGCCGGGGACCGGCTGGTCGGGGTAGTCAGCTACAGCAACTTTCCGCAAGCGGCCCGCAGTTTACCGCAGGTCGGCTCATTCAACGCCTTCAGCCTGGAGCAGATTGTCGCCGCCCGGCCGGATCTGATCCTGATGTGGGGCTCGGGCAACGGCGCCGGAGCCCTGGAAAAGCTGGAGCGGCTGGGTATTCCGATATATGTGAGCGAGCTGCGTGAGCTGGCCGACATTCCCGCCAGCATCCGTTTGCTGGGCGAGCTGGCCGGCACCGAAGCCAGCAGCGAGGCCGAGGCGGTGCGGCTGGAACAGGGATTTGTCGAGCTGGCGCAGCGCTATCGCAACGCCGAACGGGTTTCGGTGTTTTACCAGATCTGGCACCAACCGCTGCAGACGATCAACGGCGAGCACCTCATCAGCCAGATCATCGCCCTGTGCGGCGGTGACAACGTCTTTGCCGATGTCGCCACCCTGGCGCCGCGGATCAACCTGGAATCAGTGCTGGTACGCAACCCCGACGTGATAGTCGCCGGCGGCATGGGTAGCGCGCATCCCGAGTGGCTGGATGACTGGCACCGCTACCCTGGCCTGCGGGCACTGGACGGAGGCCTGCTGGTGGTCGACCCGGACCTGATCCAGCGGCCCACGGCGCGGGTACTGGAGGGGGCCCGGGATCTCTGCTCCCAGCTACAGCGCGTGCGCGAGCGCGAGCGCGATTAGTCGCCCTGGTTGGCGGGCGCTTTGTTCGCGCCCTCCTCCAGACCCTTGAAGAACTCACCCATCTTGCGACCCGCCTCCTCCGGGGACATGTCCTCGACACCCTGGAACTGGCTGCCCATGCGCTCCATGCGGTCCTCCATCTCCCGCGCGGCGCGCTCGCTGGCTATGTTCGACAGGATCAACAGCGCAGCCAGAATGCCAAAGACGATCTGGGCGGTCTTGCGCTCGCGGCCATGCACCGACACGCTCGCCTCGATCATCAAAAAGGCACCCCAGGCTATCATCACGATGCTGCCGATATAGGGCACAATCGCCAGCAGCGCGGAAATGGGATAGATGGCCGCGGCGGAGGCCTGACAGCGAAACGCGGTTTCATAGCTCTCGGTTGAACCCATCAGCTTCCAGATCACATAGAGGATGGCGGCACCGATAAACGCGCCCAGCACGGCAAAGATCGGCATCACGATGATCGCGCCCAGACCCGCCGCCAGCATCCCGGCGGCCGAACCAAAAAATGAAAGGACCGCGGTGATGAGCCCCATCACTGCGCCCATGACCGCCACAAAGATCACCGGGTTGCCGTAGCCGCCGGTCTTGGGCATGGTCTGGAAGTAGCCCACAGGATTGGTGATCACTGCCTTCGCCTGGGCAATGACCTGATTGATATCGAAAGTCGTTTGCTCGCTCATGGTTCCCATCCCCTGCTGTTTGTTGTAGTGCGCGGCACTGAGGCCACTCTCCAGATAGTACGAGCTAGCGGGCATGATTGCCACCGGTATAGGTTTGCCCCCAAGGCACTGGTATCCTTGGCATCAACCCCATCATTCAGGTTAACCATGGCCACCCGTCTGTATAGCCCATTGCTGCTTGCGCTGTTGCTGGTGGTGACCGCTGCCTCCGCGCGCGCCGCTGACTACGAACTGCTCTACCACGCCGCGGTCAGCCCCGACAGCGAGGTCGCCAGGGTGGAAATCCGCCTGCGCGGTGAACGCCTGCCCCGGAAACTGATGCTGCATCTGAACCCGGACCGGCACCTGGCCCTGCACAGCGACGCCGGCCTGACTCTGGCGGGCGACACCGCCACCTGGGAACCGCAGGGCCCGGACGCCAGCCTGCACTACGAGTTCGTGATCAGCGAGAAAAAATCCAGCGGCCGCTACGACTCCCTGCTGACCGATGACTGGGCGATCCTGCGCAGTGACAAGCTCATCCCTCCGATCACCGCCACCGTGGCCAAGGGGCTCACTGCCAGCGCCGAGCTCCAGTTCGAGCTGCCGGAGAACTGGTCCTCTGCCGCGCCCTACGCCAACACCAGCAAAAGCAGCAATCACTACCAGATTGTCGACCCCGGGCGGCGCCTGCCGCGACCGAAAGGCTGGCTTATTCTCGGCAATATCAGCAGCCGGCAGGATAGTATCGACGGGGTGGATGTGCGGGTTGCCGCACCGGCAGGCCAGGGCGAGCGCCTGCAGGACACTCTGGCGTTCCTGGCCTGGACAATTCCTGACGTCAAGGCCGTGTTCCCCGGTTTCCCGGAGCATCTGCTGGTAGTCACTGCCGGCAAGCCCATGTGGCGGGGCGGCCTCTCGGGTACCCGCTCGCTGTTCATGCACAGCGACCGCCCGCTGATCAGCGGCAATCGCACCAGCAGCATGATCCACGAACTGATACACGTGGCGGCCGGTATCAATGGCGGCAAGGACGCGGACTGGATTGTCGAGGGGCTCGCCGAATATTACGCCGCCAACATTCTGTGGCGTTCGGGCGCGGTCAGTGACCTGCGCTACCAGCAGGTCCTGGACTGGAAGGAAACCTGGGGACGCAAGGCCGACACTCTGTTCGTAAAGCGCTCCTCCGGGCCGGTGACCGCCCGGGCGGCGGTGTTCATGCACCGGCTGCACCTCGCCCTGCAGGAAGCCTCCGATGGCGCCGTGGGCCTGGACGAGGTCGCACGCGAACTGGCCCGGGACAGGGGTCGGGTGTCCCTCTTCCAATTGAAGCAGATCGTGCAGAAACTGGCAGGTGACAGCGTTGATGTGGACGCCATCATCGCCGGCCTGGAGCGAGGGGGGTCACGAGGGGGGTCAGGTCACGCATTCTAGCAAACAGGGTTTGCTACAATGGGTGACCTGACCCCCTATATCGCTATATCGTCGGTGCCGCGGTGTATGCTTCGAGTGCTCCCTCTACTGCTGGCATGGCTGGTCCTTGTCGGGCCACCGGTCGCGGCATCTGCGAAGTCTGACGCTACCAGCCCCACCCAGGCGCCGGTACTGGAAGTTTTTGTCCGCACCGGCTGCCCTCACTGCGCCAATGCCAAAGCCTACCTGCCGGAGTTTGCCGCGCGACATCCATGGCTCGAAATCCGCTATCGCGCGGTGGACGAGGACCCGCAGGCCCGCGATGATCTCTATCGCCACGCGCGGGCGAGTGGCAGCTGGCCGCCCGGTGTCCCCACCTTCGTTTTCGACGGGCGCGTTCTCGTCGGTTTCGCCGATGCCGAGAGTTCTGCCCCGCAGTTGGCTGCGCTGGTGGCGGGGGATGCACCCGCGCCGACGGTCCAGAGTGAGCTCTTCGGCCCCCTCAGTGTGGCCGGCCTCGGTCTGCCGCTGTTCACCCTCGCGATAGGCCTGCTGGACGGCTTCAACCCCTGTGCGATGTGGGTTCTGCTGTTTCTCCTGTCCATGCTCGTGCGCCTGCAGTCCCGCCGGCGCATGGCTCTGGTGGCCGGCACCTTCGTGCTTGCCAGCGGTGTGGTGTACTACCTGTTCATGGCGGCCTGGCTGAATCTGTTCCTGCTGATTGGTTTGACCGCCTGGCTGCGCTACGGACTGGCCGGGCTCGCTCTGCTGATCGCCAGCGTCAACATCAAGGACGCTGTCAGACCCGGTGTGGGCCCGTCCCTGTCGATTCCGGCGGCTGCCAAGCCCGGCCTGTACCGACGCATGCGCAGCGTGCTCAACAGCGATACCCTGCTGCTCTCTCTCCCCGCCGTCGCCCTGCTGGCCGTGGTCGTCAACTTTATCGAACTCCTCTGCACCGCCGGGTTTCCGGCACTCTACACCGCAATCCTGACTCAGCAGGAGCTACCTTCAGGCGCCTACTATGGGTATATCGGCCTCTACATACTTGGCTACATTGCCGACGACGCCCTCATGGTCACTCTGGCAGTCATTGCCCTCGGCAACCGCAAGCTGTCCGACCGTGGCGGCAGGCAGCTGAAATTGCTGAGCGGGCTGGTGATGCTGGGATTGGGCATGGTGATGCTGCTCCGGCCCGGCTGGCTGTTCTAGGACAGCGTTGGCCAGCAAGCCTAAGCTTGCATTTTCCCGCAGTCGACCCGCGGCATGGCGCTGTTCTCCGCACCCGCTCTTGGGTATTATTATTGCCTGTTCCGTCCGCTCATCGGGAGCTGACATGCCACGCTTCATTAGTCGTTATCGCATCGCCGCGCCCTTGTGCTGGGCACTGACGGCGCTGCTCCCGCTGCCGGTACTGGCTGCGCCCATTGCACTGCCCGTCAGCCTCGACTACGCGGTCGTCAGCGACGCCCTGTCGCGCCAGGTTTTCCAGGGTCCGGAAGGTCGGGCAGAGCTATTCCGCGACAACCTGGACTGCAACCACTTGACCCTGAGCGATCCACAGGTGTCAGGCGCCGCTGACGGTCTGCTGCGGTTGACCACCCGGGTACGCGCCCGCGTGGGCACCCCGGTGGCGGGGCGCTGTCTGATGCCAGTTGCATGGAACGGCAGCATTGAGACGTTCAAGGAGGCCCTGGTGGCGCCGGGCAGTGGCCAGGTCACGTTCCGGGTTACCGACTCGAATATTCTCAGCGGCGACGATGGGCAGCGGAAGATGTCCGGGGTAGCCTGGAACTGGGTCAAGAACCAGGTCCACCCGCGCCTCGGCGCCGTCAGCATCGATTTCGGACCCACCGTTAGCGACTTGCGCGCCCTGCTACGGGATGCGCTGCCAGCCGGGCAAACGGAACCGGGGCTCAACGCCGATTCATTGAATCTGCAATCCGCTTACGCCGGGCCGGACGCTTTGACCGTGACCTTTTCCGTGGAGGCACCCACACCCCCGCCGGATTGGGTCCCCGCGCCAGAGGCGGCGCTGACGCCGGACGAGCTGGCCGCCTGGGACGCGGCCTGGCAATCCTGGGATGCCTTCGCCACCTGGCTGATCAAGGATCTGGCAACGCCCGCAGAACCCGAGCTGCGTGCGACTCTGGCGGAAATCCTGCTGGAGACGAGACACCAACTGCGGGATGCCCTTGCCGCCGAGTCCCGGGCTGAGGATCCTGTGCGCGGCCTGTTTCTCTCCACCTGGGCACGTCTGGCGCCGCTGCTGAAAAGCAACGCCCTGAACCTGCCCGCAGCCCGCAGTCTGGAACTCGCGACCTTCATCGGCGCCGCCGATGCCCTGCAGGCACTGGACGCCGCGGCCCCGCACCTGGGCCTGTCCCTGGATAAAAACACTCTGCGGCGCATGGCGCGCATGCTGGTACCGACAGTCACCGAGGAACAACTGGCCTACGACTCCCGGGTAGATCCGCAGTTGCGGCAACTGCTGGGGCTGGAACCGGAGCTGGAACTGCAACCCCCGGAGGGTACCGGCGAGGCCGGCCCTTTTGCCTGGCTGATAGCGCCCGCCGAGGCGGCGGCTGTGAGCCCGTCGCTGGTGAAACTGCTGACCGGCTGGATTCCAGAGCAGAATGACCTGGATCGCTACCTGCGGGCCATGGAGCAGTTGCTCGACGAAAGCATTGCCGCGGAGCGCAAGCGTGGCAAGGTGGCTGACGACTACTTCGCACTCTACGGGAACCTGGTGCGGGCCACCGCCTGGCAGGAGTCCTGCTGGCGCCAGTATGTTGAGAACAAGGGCGAGATCTCGCCAATCCAGTCCTCTGCCGGTTCGGTAGGCCTGATGCAGATCAACCAGCACGTCTGGCGCAAAATTTATGACCTGGACGCATTGCAAAACAACGTCGGCTACAACGCCCGCGCCGGCAACGAGATCCTCGCTCACTATCTGGTCGACTATGCGCTCAAGCGCAAGGAACACGAGGCGCGGGGCGACATCGAGGACCTGGCCCGAGCCACTTACGCAGTCTACAACGGCGGCCCGAGCCACCTGACCCGTTACCGCCGGGACGATACCAATGCCTACCTGCGTGGCATTGATGCCGCCTTCTGGGACAAGTACCAGGCAATCCGCGAGCAGGGCGCAGACGCGGTCAAACAGTGCTACGGCGGCTAGTTATGTGACCCGGCACTGGGCCTGAAGCGCTGGAGGTGATCCGCGTCAATGCCACTTTTTAACAGAATCCGGTGCCGGCGGAAGTGCTCACCTCAGTGCCAGAGATGTTAGATTGGCGGGACAATAATTGCCCAAGGTTGTACGCCATGATCAAGCTCCGTTTCCGCCCCACCGTTGTTGCCGCAGCTGTCGCAGCGGCCATCGCTGGCAGCACGCTGGCCCAGGCTCAGGTACTCGAAGAAGTTATCGTCACCGCCCAGAAACGCGAGCAGAGCCTGCAGGACGTGCCCATTGCGGTCACGGCGTTCACCAATGAAATGCTGCAGAAAACCGGCGTGCGCGACATGTTCGAGCTGGCCAACAATGATCCGGCCCTGATCGTCAGCAAGACCCAGACCTCCACCACGTCCAACTTCAGTATCCGCGGCGTGTTTACCAGCGGCCAGAACTTCGGCCTGGAATCATCCGTTGGCCTGTACGTGGACGGTGTCTACCGCGCGCGCCAGAGTTCCATGATCAACAACCTCGTGGACCTGGGCTCGGTGGAGGTGCTGCGCGGCCCCCAGGGCACCCTGTTCGGACGCAACACACCCTCCGGTGCAGTGTCGATGAACAGCGTCAAGCCCGATCATGAAGGCACGGGTTATCTGGAAGCCCAGGCCGGTGACCTCGGCCTGCTGGCCCTGCAGGGCGCCAGGTCCTTCTCTGCCATTGACAACGAACTGGCCTTCCGCGTGACCGGTTTTTACCAGGAGCGCGACGGCTATGTGGATGTCATAGGCCTGGGGGAGGACCTGATTGACGACCGCGACCGCTGGGGTGTTCGCCTGCAGGCAATGTATACGCCCAGCGACCTGCTCTCGGTGCTGGTTATCGCCGACCGCTCCGAAGTCGACGAGATTTGCTGCGCCGCCGGCAACTACAAGAACAATCTGGTGGCACAGGGTCTGGCGCCAGGCGCGCCGGTCAAGACCGGATCAGACCAGCGGGTGCTGAACCTCGGTGGTACCGTGATCGACCAGGACGACTTTTTCCGCGGCGCAGTGGCGGCCAGCTTCCTGCCGGTATCACGGAATGAGGACCAGGGCATTTCCGTGCAAGTGGACTGGCGGGCCGAGAATTTCCTGGTCACCAGCATCACCGCTTTCCGCACTTTCGAGTCCTACGACAATGCAGACGTCGACTTCTATGACATCGACGCCCTGATCCGCAGCAACGACGCCGAGCAGGAGCAGTTCTCGCAGGAACTTCGCCTCAGCGACGAGACGGAGAACTTCACCTGGGTTGTCGGAGCCTACTATTTCGAGCAGGATCTGGACGCGGTCGTCGACACCATGGTCGGCGCCGACACCGGCGGCCTGGTAGGTGTGCCCGCGGTAGCCTTTCCCGCCGGCACCGGTTCCCGCAATGTCGCCAGCCAGGATCACAGTACCTGGGCCCTGTTCGGCCAGTTCGATTACAACTTGAGCGACGATCTCGTCCTTACCGCCGGCGGCCGCTGGACCAAGGAGGACAAGGATATGGTGAACGTGTTCACCGAGGACGCCTCCGCAGTCCTCGACTTCGCCTCTCCGGGTTGGGGTTTCTGGCTGTTCCCGCCGCTGGCGCCGCGCGCGGATGTCAACGAGACCATTGATGACGACCAGTTCACCGGCACGGTCAAACTGAGCTGGTTCGCCAGTGATGACCTCATGTTGTACGCGTCCTATGGTACCGGCTACAAGGCGGGCGGCGTCAACACGGACCGCATCGCGGCGATTCTGCCAGTGGCGTTTGACGCCGAGACCTCTGAATCTTTCGAAGTCGGCATGAAGGCGGAATTCCCGGAACAGGCCCTGCGGGTGAATATGGCCCTGCACCGCACGGACACCGAAGACCTGCAGACCATCTCCTTCCAGGGCACGGGGTTCGCCCTGCAAAATGCCGGCGTGGCCAAAACCCAGGGCGGCGAAATTGACATCATCTGGCAGCCGCTGGACGGCCTTGGCCTCACCCTCGCCTACGCCTACAACGACGGTGAGTACGAGGACTTCGCTGCCGGGGACTGCTGGATCAGCACCCCCTGGCACACCAACCTGCCGGACCCCAGGGCCAACGGTGACGGCTCCTGCGACCGCAGCGGCGGCCTGCTGTCCGGCAATCCGGAGAACGTGGTAGTCGCCTCGGGCAGGCAGGAATTCCCGCTGGGTGATGGCCTCACCGGCTATGTCTTTGGCGAATACATCTTTACCGATGAGCGCATGACCGACGTCAACAATGACCCGGCCAAGCTCGCCGACTCCTATGAACTGCTCAACCTGCGGGCCGGGTTGATCCTCGAGCAGTGGGACGCAGAGATCACCGTCTGGGGCCGCAACGTCCTGGACGAGGACTACACCAACACCATCTCCGACGGCGTGGCGCAGGACGGGCGCCTGATCGCCTACTTCAATGAACCGGCAACCTGGGGCGTCACCCTGCGCAAGAATTTCTGAGCGCCCGCGGAGCGGGCTCCCACAGGGTGGCTGTGCGGGAATGTAGGAATGTGGGAGCGCACTCTGTGCGCGATTTCCCTATCGCCCGCGGAGCGGGCTCCTACAGCGAATAGCGCGGGGCTGGCTATAGACCATGAATATCCGCCACCATGAACAGTACCGCGCGGCCCGCCATCAGCACGCGGTCGCCGCGCAGTTCTACCTCCAGATCGCCGCCACGCCTGGAAACCTGGCGTGCGCTCATCCGGTTCTTGCCCAGGCGCTGTGCCCAGTAGGGCGCCAACTTGCAATGCGCGGAACCGGTCACGGGATCTTCCGGCACACCCACCCTGGGTGCAAAAAACCGGCTGACAAAGTCGTGCTTGTCCCCGGGTGCGGTAACGATAACACCACGGTAGTCCAGTCTGGCGAGCAGGGCCTGATCCGGCTCCAATGCCAGCACCTCGGCCTCGCTGGCGAATACCGCCACCAGATCGTCCGCTGCCAGCACCTCTGCCGGTTGCCGCCCCAGGGCCTCGACCAGGCCCGCAGGCAACGTGCAGGGCTGCGCGACAATCGCGGGGAAATCCAGCACGTATAGCTCACCCTCCCGACGCACACTCAACTCGCCGCTGCGGGTGCCGAAGCTGACAGAGTCGGCGCAGTAGCCCAGTTCGGTATAGAGCACATGCGCCGCCGCCAGGGTAGCGTGACCGCAGAGGTCCACCTCGGTTGCTGGGGTAAACCAGCGCAGCTCAAAACCATCCCCTGCGGGCACCAGGTACGCGGTCTCCGACAGGTTGTTCTCTGTCGCTATGGCCTGTAACAACGCGTCGTCGAGCCAGGATTCCAGCGGGCACACCGCGGCCGGATTGCCCTCGAAAACACGGCTGGCAAAAGCGTCCACCTGATACTGCTGCAATTTCATGCGGTGGCCTCCTGTCTTTCTTTTTCTGGCAGGTGCACCTGGTCCACGGCGTAGGTGTAGATTACATCGGTGCTGGAGTTGAGCGCCGTTTCCGCCGAGTCCTGAATGACGCTGATCACAAAGCCTACCGCGACGACCTGCATCGCTACGTCCAGCGGAATGCCGAACAGGGAACACGCCAGCGGCACCAGCAGCAGGCTGCCGGAGGGCACCCCGCTGGCGCCGCAGGCGGCCAGCGCAGCGATGACACAGAGCAGCAGCGCCGTGGCGAAGGACACTTCAATGCCCAGGGTATTGGCGGCTGCCAGGCTGAGCACCGTGATGGTAATGGCGGCGCCGGCCATATTGACGGTGGCACCGATCGGAATCGTCACCGCATAGAGTTCTTCGCTGATGCCGATTTTTTTCGCCAGGTTGAGGTTGACCGGAATATTGGCCGCGGAGCTGCGGGTGAAAAACGCGGTGACGCCGGATTCCTCCAGGCACTTGAAGACGATGGGGTAGGGGTTGCGCTGGGTTAACAGGAACACCAACAGCGGGTTTACCAGCAGCGCCATCACCAGCATGCAGGCAACCAACAGCCCGGCAAGGCTGGCGTAACCCGCCAGCGCCGACAGCCCGGTGGTCGCCACGGTGGCGCAGACCAGTCCGAAAATACCGAGCGGTGCCAGACGGATCACGTAGCCGACAATATCACCGACACCTGTGGCCAAGGTCTGCAGATGCTCCTTGAACGTGGCGTTGGCCTTGCGAAAGCTCAGGCCCAGCAGAATGGCCCAGGTCAGGCAGCCGAGGAAGTTGCCCGTGAGCAGGGCATTTACCGGGTTATCAATGAGTTTGAACAGGACATCGGCCAGCACCGCGGTCACCGCCAGCGGTGGGCTACCCGTGGCGCCCTCGCTCAGCGCAATCGTCTGCGGGAACAGCTGGCTCATCACCACAGCAACTACCGCGGCGCTGACCGTGCCCAGCAGGTACAGGGCCAGGGTCAACAGAGACTTGCGGCCGTCGCTGCCGCTCTCATGTTTGTTGGCGATGGCGGACATCACCAGCAGCATCACCAGCAGCGGCGCCACCGCCTTCAGCATGCCGACAAACAGGTCCCCCAACAGACCCAGCGGCGCCGCCTGCGCCGGTGCCAGCCACCCCAGCAGGGCACCCAGTCCGACGCCAATAAGTATCTGGGGCACCAGGCCCAGTTTCAGTATAGACATGATTTTTCACTCGCTGAGCTGTCGTGTGTACCGGATAACATGCCCGATGATACACTCTCGTATCTCGCGGACACACCACCGTCGATGTTTGCCAAGCTGAGCGCACTGCGGCCAATCAGGTAGCCCATAGTGATCACTTTCAGCACACTCTTCCTGCTAACCTGTTGCCTGGCGGTCGGCGCCTGCGGTGCCTCGCAGGCCGGGATAAACTCGCAGCTGCGCCTGGCCCTGCACTCACCCATTCAGGCCGCGTTCATCTCCTTCCTCACCGGCACGCTGCTGCTGGGAGTGATTGCACTTCTGCTCGGCGCGCCCTGTTTTACACCGGACGCCCTGGCAGCCCTGCCCTGGTGGGCATGGCTGGGAGGCCTGCTGGGCGCTTTCAACGTGGCCATGTCGGTTTATCTGGCACCCAAATTGGGTGCGTTGACGCTGGCCATCAGCATCATCTGCGGCCAGGTGCTGGCGTCCATGGTGCTGGACCACAACGGCTTGCTGGGCTACCCGAGGATTGAACTGTCCGCGTCCCGGCTGCTGGGGGCAGCGCTCATTGTGGCAGGGGTACTTCTTGTCGCCAGGAAGCAGCCCGCTTGATGAGAAGCCCAGGCAAGTATCTTCTGCTGGCGGGCAGCGTTGCGGTCGGCTGCTCCCTCGCCTCCCAGGCCGGCATCAATGCCGAGTTGCGCACGGCCCTGGGATCGCCAGTGCAGGCGGCATTCATTTCATTTCTGCTCGGCACACTTACCCTGGGGTGGATCGTACTCACCCAGGGCCGAGCCTGGTTCAGGCCGGGCGCTATTGCCGCCACCCCCTGGTGGGCGTGGCTGGGCGGCATTTTCGGAGCATTCATTGTCACCATGTCGCTTTTCCTGGCTCCCAGGTTGGGGGCGTTGACGCTGGCGCTTGCCATTATTTCAGGCAAGGTGGTTACGTCCCTGGTGCTGGACCAAAAGGGGTGGCTGGGATATCCAAAAGTTCCCTTGTCGAAGTCCAGAGCTGCCGGCACCCTGCTGATGTTGATCGGGGTGCTACTGGTGGCGGCAAATTGATCCCCGCATTGCCTGCCGCTCAGACATCGAAATGCTTACTCAGCGGAAGCTCCCGAATGCGCTTGCCAGTCGCGGCAAATACCGCATTGGCGATGGCGGGTGCGGTGGGCGGCGTGGGCGGTTCGCCGACCCCGGTCGGTGCGGTCTCGCTGCTGACGATGTGGCTGCGAATGACGGCGGGGACCTGGTCCATGCGCGCGATGGGATAGTCGTGGAAGTTGGACTGCTGCGCTTCGCCGCCGGCAAAGGTAATTTCACCGTTCAGCGCCAGGCTCAGGCCGAAGATCATTCCCCCCTCCATTTGCGCGTGGACCCGATCCGGGTTGATCACACGTCCGGCGTCGATCACGCCATGCAGCTCCAGTACCCGCAAGCGGCCGTCCCTGACGTCCACCTTGCTGGCGACCGCAACATTGCTGAGAAAACTGTTGGCCACCGAGAGTCCCCAGCCCTGCCCTTGCGGTAACTTTTCACCCCAGGGGATCGATGCCACCAGTTCACGGATCACACCCTTGGTGCGCGCGGTGGCAAAAGGATATTCAGTGATCGAGCGTCCATAGTTGCTGTACTCGAAACCCTCGTCCTTGAAGTCCAGCAACCTGTCCTCGCCGATCAGTTCCAGCCAGAACTCGGCAGGATCGCGGCCGGCGGCGTGGGCCAGCTCATCCACAAAACTGCCCACGCCAAACGCGTAGGGAATGTTGTAGACCGAACGCAGCCAGCCGATGCGCACATGGGCGGGAGCCTCGTGGCTTTCCACGCGCAGGTTGGGCACAGCAAAGGGAACACTGGCAAAGCTTTGGGACAGCCAATTGGCGCCATTGATACGCACACTGCGGTCAAAGGTGGACTCAATTGGCGGCGCGGCCTGCCGTCCCAGCCAGGCAGTGACATTGCCGTCTTCATCCAGCGCCCCCTTGAAGTGCTGGGCGCTGCAGGCATGGAAATAATCGTGACGGATATCGTCCTCGCGGCTCCAGACCACCTGTACCGGCTTGCCAACGTGGGCGGCCAGCCTGGCCGCCTCTACCGAAAAGTCGGGCTTGGCTTTGCGCCCGAAGCCGCCGCCCAGCAAAGTCACGTGAACGGTAACGGCGGAGACATCCAGCTCCAGTGTTTTCGCAACAGCCTGTTGCGTGGCCTGAGGCGTCTGGGTGCAGGCCCAGATTTCACAGCGCTCATCGGTTACCCGCGCAGTCGCCACTGGCGGCTCCATGGAGGCGTGGGCAAGGTAGGGAGTCCGGTAAGTCGCCTCAACCACCGAAGCTGCGCTCGCCAATGCGGCATCCACATCGCCGCGCTGGCGCGCCACCTCACCCGCGCCACCTTCGACCCGTGCTACCAGCTCATCCAGATAGGCCTCGGCGTTGTGGCTGCTGTGGTCGCTCTCGCGCCAGCGCACCTTGAGGGCCGCACGCCCCTTGAGCGCACTGTGGTTGTTGGTCGCCAGTACCGCAACGCCTTCGATGGGGTTGAAGCCCGGCGCGCCATCCACGGCCTTCAGCTCGACCACATCCAGCACGCCCTTCACCTCCAACGCCGCCGCGGAGTCATAGGACACAATGCGACCCTGCAACCAGGGCGTCCTTTCGATGCTGGCGTAGAGCATCTCCGGCACGTGCACGTCGATCCCGTAGGTGGCTTTGCCGGTGGTCATATCCCGCAGATCGACGATCGGCACATCCTTGCCGATGTAGCGGAAATTCGCGGTGTCCTTGAGGCGCAGGCTCTCCAGCGCCGGCAGCGGCAGCTCCGCGGCCTTTGCCGCCAGCGCGCCGAAGCCGAGACTCCTGCCGCTGCTGTGGTGAACCGCGTGATTGCGCGCAGTGCATTCTTCCACCGGCACCTGCCAGGTGGCGGCGGCGGCCTGTTCCAGCAGGGTGCGGGCTGCGGCACCCATCTGGCGCATGATGTGGTAGAAGTCGCGTACCGAACGGGAACCGTCGGTGTTCTGGCTGCCGTAGCGTGAATCCGCATGGGCCTGAATGACCTTCACCTGCTGCCAGTCCGCCTCCATTTCATCAGCAACCACCTGCGGCAGGCCGGTGCGAATGCCGGTGCCCATCTCGGAGCGATGGGCGATTATCTCCACAGTGCCGTCAGTGGCCACACTGACAAACACGTTGAGTTGTGAACCCTGGGCCTCATCGAGAATGCCGGCCAGAGCCAGATTGCGGGGTGCAACGGCGCCCAGCACCAGGCCGCTGGCCGTGAGACCGGTCAACTGCAGGAAGCGGCGGCGGGAAACTACGCTGAACGTGCTCATGCCGCGCCCTCCCCGGTTCCGCCTGTCGCGCTGGCGGCAGCATCGGTAAATGTACTCTTGATTGCGCTGCGAATCCGGGGATAGGTGCCGCAGCGACACAGGTTACCCGCCATCGCGCTGCTGATTTCCTCGTCCGATGGATTGGAGTTGCTCGCCAGCAGGGCGCTGGCGCTCATCAACTGGCCGGACTGGCAGTAACCACACTGGGGCACGTTGAATTCACGCCAGGCCTGTTGCAGGGGATGGGAGCCATCCGCGGACAGGCCTTCTATCGTTGTCACCTTGCCGCTCGCCACATCCGCTACCGTGAGCTGGCAGCTGCGCCGCGGTTGACCATCCAGATGCACGGTACAGGCGCCGCAGAGCCCTTTGCCGCAGCCGTACTTGGTGCCCCGAAGACCCAGCAGATCCCGCAGCGCCCACAGCAGTGGCATATCCGGCTCCGCGTCAAGTTCCCTCAGCTTGCCGTTGATTGTCAGCTTCATGCTTGCATCCCCTCAATTTCATACCTGTAACTCTATAGACTCCAGCGTAGACAGCAAGTCAACTGGCACGGCCTGCACTGGCGCGGCCTGCACTGGCGCGGCCAGCGGTGGCGTGGACAGCAGCCCTGCGCCGCCGCAGATACCACTTGTGCGCCTCCTCGACCAACAGCAACACCAGGGCAATCCCCAGCAGCACCAGCCATTGCCCCAGCGTTACCGGGCTCAGAGCGAGCACGTCGCTGATGCCCGGCAGGTACATGGCGGCAATGTGCACGCCCTGGGCAAAGGGCACAGCCAGGATCAGGAAGGGGTTACTCAGCAGGCGCATCCTGAACAATGACTGCGTTTCCGAGCGACTGCTGAGTGCATGGATGTTGCCGAACAGCACCATCAGCATCAGGGTGGCGTTGCGGGCGTCGGCGACGTCGCTACCACCGTGCATCAGCCAGGCAAACGTCGCAAAAGCGAGGACACCCATCGTGGTGCCACTCACCAGCACATGCTGGATAATGTGTTTCTCGAATACCGGCTCCCGCGGGCTGCGCGGTGGCTGTTCCAGTTCATGCCCCTCTGCCGGCTCAAAAGCCAGGGCGACATCCTGCAGGCCATTGGCCACCAGGTTGAGCCACAGCAACTGTACCGCAATCAGCGGCATGGGCAGGCCGGCAAAGACGGTCAGGAAAAACAGCAGCAGGGCCGAAAACCCGGTGGCGGTCAACAGGGCAATAACCTTGCGGATATTGTTGTAGACGATACGCCCCTGCTCGATGCCGGCAACGATGGAGGCAAAATTGTCGTCGGCGATGATCAGGTCCGCAGTTTCCCGGGCAACGTCGGTGCCGCGTTTACCCATGGCCACGCCGGCATTGGCCCGACGCATGGCGGGTGCGTCGTTGACACCATCTCCGGTCACTGCCACGAAATGGCCATTGCGCATCAGGCTGTCGACGATCTGCTCCTTCTGCGTGGGCTCTATCCGCGCAAACACCCTTGCGGGCAGGATCAGCGCATCCAGTTCGGCCTCTCCCTGAGCCGTGGCCTGTTTGATCATGCTGCCGGTCACTACCCCATCGCTGCCGCCCTCCAGTTCCAGTTCCCGCGCGATCGCCCCGGCGGTCGCGGGATGATCGCCGGTCACCATGGCCACTTCGATCCCGCCCCTGCGGCAGCGGCGAATGGCTTCCCGCGCCTCGGGACGCACCGGATCAATCATCGCCACCAGGCCCAGGAAGGTCATTTCCCCCAGCTGATCAAGCGCGTCACGCTCCTCCGCCCGGCGCCGCGCCAGAGCTATCAGGCGGTACCCTTTCCCCGCAAGCTGCTCAATCTGGCCCTCAATCCGGGCCCTGTCCACCGGCACATCCCCGTCGCGGGTGCGCATACGGGTGCAGAGGCCAAGGAGTTTTTCCGGGCTACCCTTGACGTGCAGGACCAGCGGATGCTCGTCGCCTACGTTGAGGCTGCCGCTAAGAGCGCGTTCGGACTCATAGGGAATCAACTCCAGCTGGGCACGCTCGGAGCGAATCTCGCTCAGCGAAAAACCCAACTTCTTAGCCAGGATCAGAAAGGCGACGTCGACAATATCGCCATTGGACACCCACTCGCCGCCGGAATAATCGAGGTGGCTCTCGTTGGCCAACAGGCCGGTAATGCACAGATCTCGCAGCAGCTCTGGATCATCGCCCAACACCGCGCCACCCGGGGCAACGCCCTCCCCGGTAACCTCAAAAGTGGCTCCATCCGGCAGCACGGCCTGGCGCACGGTCAGCTCGTTCACCGTCAGGGTGCCGGTCTTGTCGGAGCAGATGAAGGTGCAGGAGCCGAGGGCCTCGACCGCCACCAGCTTGCGAATGATCACTTTGTTGGCCGCCATGCGGCGCATGCCGATGGCCAGCGCCACGGTCAGCGCCGCCGGCAAGCCCTCGGGAATCGCCGACACCGCCAGGCCAATGGCCATCAGGATAATGCCCTCGGCGCCATAGCCGCCCCGCAACAGCATCAGCGTCACCAGCAACAGGATAGCGATGCCGATCGCCCCGGCCATCTGATAAGTGAACAGCCGGATGCGGATCAGCAGCGGCGGATCGGCGGACTCACGACCCAGGACATGGTCCGCAATATGACCGAGCTCCGTCTCCAGCCCGGTTGCGGTAACCACGCCCTGGGCGCGACCGTGGGTGACGGTACTGCCGGCAAAACACTGGTTGAAACGTTCCGCCAGCGATGCATCGTCGGCCACCTGCGCGTGGGCATTCTTCGTGGTTGCCAGGGATTCTCCGGTCAACATGGACTCGTCCACGCTCAGGCTGTCACTGCTGTCAAGGAGGACATCCGCGGGCACCTTGTCACCGGAAGACAGCAAAACCAGATCCCCCGGCACCAGTTCCTCGACATCAATCCGTCCCGCAACGCCGTCGCGGATAACGTGGGCGACACCGCGCACCATATTGCGCAACGCCGCCGCCGAGCGCTGGGCGGAAAACTCCTGCACGGTGCCGATCACCGCATTCAACAGCAGCACGGCCATGATAAATACCGCATTGGCCATCTGGCTGAGCGCCCAGGAGACGAGGGCCGCCACCAGCAGAATATAGATGAAAGGGCTGCGGAACTGACGCAGAAAAATGACATGCAAGCCGGGCAGCGGGGGCTCCGGCAACTGGTTGCGGCCGCAGGCCTGCAGACGCTCCCGCGCTTCCTCCGAGCTCAGCCCGCGGCCGCCGGCCTGCGGCCGCATCTTTCCTGGCTGCTCTGGCGGCGCACCTTGCCCGCTGTCGTCCGTTGCCAACCCGATGTCCCCCGGAAGCTGGTGGCTAGAAAACCCGTTTGTAGTTTACACGTTCGCACCGTGGGTGGCAGGGCCGCGGCCTGGGCGGCCTCACCCGCGCGGCCCGTCCCACCTACGCGGCCTGGGCGGCCCCGCCCGACCCGACCCTGGCGGCCCCACCTTGCCATCCCCGCGGGGTCTGGTACGCTCCCGCGCTGAACGACTACAACCAGAATGGACCAACACCATGAAACCAGCAACTCTTGCCCTGCACGCCGGCTACGATGGCGATCCGGCGACCAACGCCGCGACGACGCCGATCTACCAGACCACCTCCTATACCTTCAATGACACCCAGCATGGCGCTGACCTGTTCGACCTCAAGGTGCCGGGGAATATCTACAGCCGCATCATGAACCCGACCAATGCGGTGCTGGAAGCGCGGCTGACCGCACTGGAAGGCGGGATCGGCGCCCTGGCCGTAGCCTCGGGCATGGCGGCGATCCGCTATGCCATCGAGGCCATCGCCGAGGTGGGCACCAACATCGTCAGCACCTCGCAATTGTATGGCGGCACTTATAACCTCTTCGCCCATACTTTCCCGCGTCAGGGCATCGAGACCCGCTTCGCCAGGGCGGACGACTTCGAGCGCGTCGCGTCACTGATAGACGAGAACACCCGTGCCCTGTTCTGTGAATCCATTGGCAACCCGGCCGGTAACGTCGTGGATATCGAGCGCTGGGCAGAAATTGCCCATGCCGCCGGTGTACCCCTGATTGTCGACAACACCGTCGCCACCCCGCTGCTGTGCCGGGCGTTTGACCACGGCGCCGATATCGTAGTGCACTCTCTGACCAAATACATAGGTGGTCACGGCACCACCATCGGCGGCGCCATAGTTGACTCCGGCAAGTTTGACTGGGCCGCCCAGCCTGAGCGCTTTGCCATCATGAACACACCGGACCCCTCCTACCACGGCGTGGTCTATACCGAAGCCATGGGTCCCGCTGCCTTTATCGGCCGTTGCCGGGTGGTACCCCTGCGCAACACCGGTGCTGCACTGTCGCCGCACAGCGCCTTCCTGCTGATGCAAGGCCTGGAAACCCTGGACCTGCGCATGGAGCGCCACTGCAGCAACGCGGAAAAAGTTGCGCAGTACCTGCAGCAACACCCGCAGGTGCGCTGGGTAAACTACGCCGGCCTCGAGGACAGCCCCTTCCGGGAGGCCTGCAAGAAGATTTGCGGTGGCAAGGCCTCGGGCATTCTCAGCTTTGGTATTGACGGTGGTCATGCGGCAGGCGGGCGCTTTATCGATGCGCTGCAACTGATATTGCGCCTGGTCAATATCGGCGACGCCAAGTCCCTGGCCTGCCATCCAGCCAGCACCACCCATCGCCAGCTGAACCCCGAGGAACTCGCCGCGGCGGGTGTCAGTGAAGACATGGTGCGCATCTCGGTGGGCATCGAGCACATCGACGACATCATCGCCGATATTGAACAGGCGCTGGCTGCCAGCAAGAACTGATCGCCAGGGCCTGCGCCTTGCGCAGGCCTCTTCCACTGCAACAAAAGCTTCCCGAAACTGTAAGACCACTGCAATCAAAGCAGCGCATTGTGGACCAAACCAACGGTAACTGCGTCATGCGCAGTTGCCATGGCGCGGGAAGCTCATGCCCAACAGTATCGAAACCTATCTCCTGCTTGTACCAGCGGCACTGGTTTTCAGCTACCTGCTCTGGAGCAGGCTGCGTCTGTCGCTGGCCAAACATCCCTCCCTGCGCGGCCACGCCAAATGGTCGCGCCGGATAGCCCGCCTGGTACCCTATTACAGTTTTGGACCGGAGCACTACTTCAGCAGTGATGGCGCGCCACACGATGTTGCTGACCAGCGACGGACGGGATTCGCCAGGCTATTGCGACATCTGCACACCCGCTGCCCCAAAAGCCTCGAGTTCGGTGCAACGCTGGACACCGGTATTTCCGATGTAGACTTCACCAGCGCCTACCGCGTGCCCTTCCCCTACCGGGATGGTCTGGCCAAAGCCCTGCGCCAGGGCTCCATTGTCGACGGCAGCGACGGGGTTCGCCTGCGCGATATCGACGGCAACTGGCGCTACGACCTGTCGGGATCCTACGGCGTAAACGTTTTCGGCTACGATTTCTACAAGGAATGCCTTGCAGAGGCCATGCGTATTGCCGGGCCGCTGGGACCGGTACTCGGCCCCTACCACCCGGTAATCAAGGACAACGTGAAACGGCTGCAGACCATTTCCGGCCTGGATGAAGTATCCTTCCACATGTCCGGCACCGAGGCGGTGATGCAGGCGGTGCGTCTTGCCCGCTATCACACCGGACGTTCACACCTGGTCCGCCTGTGTGGCGCCTACCACGGCTGGTGGGACGGCGTGCAACCGGGTGTGGGCAACCAGCGCAAGACCGGCGACGTCTACACATTGCGCGACCTCAGCGCGCGCACTCTCAGCGTGCTGGAAACCCGCCGGGACATCGCCTGCGTCCTGATCAACCCGCTGCAGGCCCTGCATCCCAACGCGGATGCAGCCGGTGATGCCACCCTGGTTAGCAGCAGCCGCAGCGCACATTTTGACCGCACCAGCTACACCCGCTGGCTGGAGCAAGTGCGCGAGGTGTGCACGCGGCGTGGGATCGTGCTGATCTTCGATGAAGTCTTCACCGGCTTCCGACTTGCCCACCGCGGCGCGCAGGAATACTTCGGCATCCAGGCCGACATGGTGACCTACGGCAAGACCCTGGGTGGTGGCCTGCCCGTGGGTGTACTGTGCGGCAGCCAGCAGCTGATGAAACGTTTCAAGCAAGAGCAGCCGGCGAATATTGCCTTTGCCCGCGGCACCTTCAACTCTCATCCCTATGTCATGGCCGCCATGAACGTTTTCCTGCAGCGTCTGGATGAGTCGTATTACCAGTCCCTTTACCGGGACGCGGATGCACTGTGGAACGAGAGAGCAAAGCAGCTGAATGACCAGCTCGCCGCCGCCCAGCTCCCTGTTCGGTTAGTCAACATGCATAGCATCTGGACTGTGCTCTATACAATCCCCTCCCGTTACAACTGGATGTTTCAGTTCTACCTGCGCGATCAGGGCCTGGAGCTTTCCTGGGTCGGCAGTGGCCGCCTGATCATGAGTCTCAACTATTCAGACGACGACTTTGCGGCGGTCATGCAACGATTTCTTGACGCGGCCCGGCAAATGGCCATGGACGGCTGGTGGTGGCAGACAGAGCAACTCACCCATCACACAATCCAGCGCCAGTTGGCAATGGAAATGCTGCGCGCCAGATTCGGTCTGCAGCCAGCGGCCGGTCGCTCATCCGCAGCGACCGACAGTATCGACGCCATCACCGGGAGAACGCCATGACTGTCACCCATTTTGATCGCGCCCGCCAGGCTGATTTCCGGCCATCACTCGCAAGCGGATTCAACAGCTTTCTGGAGCAGGAGGAGACACGTTTTGCTGAGGAAAATCGGCTCCGCATCGACCTGCACTGCCACGACCTCAACAGCGACCAACCGGATGAGCTCTGGGGACGGATACTGCGATTGCCCGAGACCTGGCTGGAGAGCAAAAAGCTGGTGCAATGCCTGCGCCAGCACGGCAGTGATGTTGTTACCGTAACCAATCACAACAATGCGCGATCCTGCTGGCAGCTACTGGAAAAGGGAGAGGATGTGCTGGTGGGTGCCGAATTCACCTGTCACTTTCCCGATCGTGACCTGTTTGTGCATGTACTGACCTATGGCTTCAGCCCAGCACAGGAAGAAATTCTCAATCGCCACCGACGCGATATCTATCAGTTTCTGCGCTACGCTGCGGAGCATGATCTGCCGGTGATTCTGCCGCACCCACTGTTTTTGTATGCCCACACCGGAAAGGTCGATCCCGCCGTGTTCGAACTGCTGGCGCTCCTGTTCCAGCGGGTCGAGGTCCTGAACGGGCAGCGCGACCTCTGGCAGTCGACGCTGACACTCAACTGGGCCCGTGGCATCACCCCGGAGAAAATGCAGGCGTGGGGCCGCAAGCACCGGCTGAACCCCGACGATTTCGGTGTGGATCCGCAACGCCCAAAGGTGCTGACCGGTGGATCGGATGACCACATGGGAATTTTTGCCGGACAGTGTGGCTCCTTTCTGGAAGTACCTGACCTGCAATACCGCCTGCTCCGGGAGAAGCCGTCTGCGCTGGCGCTGGAAGCCATTCGCAAAGGGCGCATTGCGCCATATGGCCACGTCGGCGAAAACCAGAAACTCAATATCGCGCTGCTGGATTACTTTTCCCAGGTAGCCACACGCATTCAGGATCCCGGCTTGCTGCGGATTCTTCTACACCGCGGTGAAACCCGCGACAAGCTTGCCTGTCTGGCAATCAGCAATACTATGCTGGAACTGCAGAAAAAGAAGCACGCCCGCAAGTTTTTCGAGTTTGTTCACGACGCCCTCCAGGGCAAGAAGCCCAACCGCATGCTGAAGTGGAAGGTCGCCAAAAAATACCGCTTCTGCCTCACCCATCTGCAGCGGATCGCCGCCAGCAAGCAGGGAACGCCTGAACAGTTCGTGGCGACAGTAAACCAGTCTATCGGCGAACTTTTTACCGATCTGAATCGTCTGCTGATAGCGAAAGTTGAGAAGTCCGGGCTGGTGACGTCCGACAACAAGGCCCTGCGTTTTTCCACCGAAGAGCTGACCCGCAATTTCGAGATTCCAGCTCAACTGAGCGCTCTGGTATTCGGTGGCGACAATCCACATCGCCATACCAGCGGGCGCAAGGTCACGGAACTGCTGGACAGCATTTCATTTCCGCTGATGATCTCGGCGGTTCTGGCGGGCGCTACCGTGGCCAGTACGCGTTTGCTCTACCAGAATCGACAGTTTCTCAACAATTTTGCCCAGCACCTTGGCAGCAACAGCCATAATTGTCGGGCCCTGCACCTCACCGATACCCTGTTTGACAGGAATGGCGTGTCCAGCTCCCTGACCGGCAAGCTACGGCAGATTCAGCAGAGAGACCTGCCGATCGACCTGCTGGTCTGCGACCCCGAGCGGGCGCCGGAGCCTCACCTGCTGGTGTTCAAGCCGCTGGCGAGTTACACCCTGCCCGACACCGGTGGCCAGCAGCTAAGAATTCCCGACCTGCTGCAGATTGGCCGTGCGTTCTACGAAGGTGGCTATGATCGCGTCGTCTGCTCTACCGAAGGCCCCATGGTCCTGGTCGCGTTGTTTCTCAAGTACATGTTCAATGTACGCTGCTACTTTTTCATGCACACCGACTGGCTTGAGTACATCAAGGCGACGACTGACGCCACGCCTCACGAGCGCGATCGCATACGGCGCCTGCTGCGACTGCTCTACCAGCAGTTCGACGGCGTTTTTGTGCTGAACACAGAGCACAAACGCTGGCTGACAGGTCATGAGATGGAACTGGAGCCGACACGGGTATTTCTCACTGCGCATCAGGCGCCCGAGGCCGCTACGGACATCCTGCCGGTGGAGAAGCGAAAGTTGTTCCCCGACGCCACCGCAGAAACTCCGGTACTGTTTATTGCCTGCCGTCTCAGCCAGGAAAAGGGCCTGGGGGATCTGCCGCAGATTCTCGCCAGGGCGCGGCAGGCACTGCCGGATCTGCGACTGGTAATAGCGGGCTCCGGCCCGGAGGAAGAAGCACTGCGACAGCAGTTGCCGGACGCCGTGTTTCTGGGCTGGACCGATCAAACTCGACTCGCCCAACTGTACCAGGGTCTGGACCTGTTCGTGTTCCCTTCGCGTTTTGACACTTTCGGCAACGTGCTGCTGGAGGCGTTTGCCCACGGTATGCCCGCGGTGGCCTATGCCACCAAGGGCCCTGCAGACATTATCCAGCCGGGGGTTAGCGGATACCTGGCTGCGGACGAGATCGAGTTTGCCGCCCGTATCGTGGCTCACTTCCAGCAACCGGACCGGCACGCGGCAATGCGTACCGGCGCCAGGGCTCGTGCCGCGGAATACGAAGGTGGTGCAATCATGGATGAGTACCTGCGCAATCTTGACCTGCCGTTGCGCGCGGGCTCCATCAAGCAGCGTTCGGTGGCCTGAGCAGTGAACCAGCTGATCCGCCAACTGAGCCAGCAAGAGCAGCTCAACTTTCTCCTCACCAACCGCATCCCACGGCGGCTGGCGACACAGTTCATGGGCTGGTTCAGCCGTATCGAAAGCCCGCTGCTGACACGCGTGGCAATAGCCCTGTGGCGCCTGTTTGCGGATGACCTCAACCTCGAAGAGGCGAAGACGCGGCGCTTCACCAGTCTGCAGGCCTGCTTCACTCGCGAGCTAAAACCCGGTGCGCGCACTGTGGATACGCACCCGGATATTGTCACCAGCCCCTGCGATGCCATTGTCGGCGCCCGCGGCAGGATCATGGGCACGACCCTGTTCCAGGCCAAGGGCTTTCCCTACGAACTGGCGGATCTCATCCCGGACCGTGAACTGCAGGAACAATATCGGGACGGGGTTTTCGTTACCCTGAGGCTCAAATCCAGCATGTATCACCGCTTCCATGCACCGGTGAACTGCACGCTGGAACAGGTCACCTACATTGCCGGGGATACCTGGAATGTGAACCCGATCGCATTGAAACGCGTTGCAAGGCTCTACTGCAAAAATGAGCGGGCGGTACTGCCGCTGCAGACAGAGCGCCCGGACAGCGCTGTCTGTCTGGTACCCGTAGCTGCCATTCTCGTCGCGAGCATCAAACTGCACTGCCTGGACACAGCACTGGACTTGCATTACCGCGGACCGCAGCGAATCAACTGTAAGGCAAGCGTGCGCAAGGGCGATGAACTGGGTTATTTCCAGCATGGCTCCACCATCATCCTGTTTGCCACCGGCAACCACCTGTTTTGCCCCGACACCGAGACCGGCAGCCGGGTCCAGATGGGGCAGGCCCTGCTGCAACGGGATACTGCCGGGGAACACTCCCAATCCACCCAAGACACTGCGTCACCACCGGAGATATTGTCATGACCTTTGCTGAAGAACTCCACCAGCAGCGCTGGGACGACCACCGCTACTACCACCACAACCGGGTCAACCAGTCGCTGCATCTGCTCAGTGCCTGCTGTTTTATCGCCAGCTATCTGCTGCTTCTGGTCGACCCCGTGGTGGCGGTGATGATTGGCTGGCTGCTGGCCATGGTGTTGCGCCAGGTCGGCCACTTCTTCTTCGAACCCAAGACCTGGGACGAGATCAACCAGGCCAGCCACGAGTACAAGGAGAGCGTCAAGGTGGGCTACAACCTGCAGCGCAAAGTGGTACTACTGTCGATCTGGGTCGCCCTGCCCGCCCTGCTCTGGATCAGCCCGAGTCTTCTGGGCCTGCTCACAGACCACCAGGTGAGCAAGGGTTTCCTGCATAACACCGCGATTCTCTGGTTCTTCACCGGGGTCGGCGCGGTAGTGTTTCGCACCGTGCATCTGTTTTTCCTGAAGGGGGTGCAATCGGGCCTGGTGTGGGCCACCAAGATCATTACCGATCCCATTCACGACATCAGGATCTACCACCCGGCACCGCTGTATCTGCTCAAAGGCGAACTGTACGACGACATGAGCCAGTGGTATCGGGAACGTCCCGCTGAATAGTCGCCTCCATCATCCGGGGAGACTCAGCGTTTGCGATAGGGGATATCGCAGTAAGTGATGTCGCGGCGGGGCGACGCGCCGCGGCCCTGCAGGTACAGGGCCAGTGAGTTCATTGACAGGTCGATATTGCCGGTAGGGCCGAGGAAGGCGTGCTCAATCGCCAACCGGCCCTGCTCATCCCGCAGATCGAGAGGGAACCAGGGAATCAGCATGGAGTTACCCTCACGAAATTGCACCTTGCCGGAAGCTGTATCACCGATCATCGGTGACACAATGCGCCACTCCTGCTCCTCCTCGAAAGCCGGGTGCTTGAGCACAGCGGCAATACGCAGCAGGTCACCCTCGATTGTCTGAAAGCGACGCACCCACTGCCGGTTCTGGCTTGCGGTCTCATCGGTTTCATCACTCTCTTCGGCCAGTGCTTCCACCGCATCGATGATTTCATTGATCATCTTTTCCTGCTGCGAGGGCGCGTAAACGCAGTGCCCCACTTCAAAATGCTGGCGCCGGGCGCAATCGAGGATGTGTTCCGGTGCGAAGCCGAGGCTCACGCCCTTGCCGTGAACGCTGTAGCCGCGCCACTGGCTGAGCAGATTGCCATTGCCGCGGAAAGAGGCGCAGAACAGCATGGGGCCGCTCACCACACGGTAGGTGAGCCAGTCGAGGAAAGTGGTGAGCAAGGCCGGGTTGTCCACCCCGGCGACGATGCGCTGGGTTACCTGCTCGCCCAGAAGATCCAGGGTATGGCGCAGCTCGGTTGAGTCGTTCATGTAGCGGATGTCGCTACAGCGCAGCTCGGCACTGTCGACGATACCCAGCAGGCCACTCAGGGTCGTGTAGTGATACAAGGTCTCCCGGGGCGGCATTGCGAACAGGCGCTGTGAGATGAGATCGAACATGGGGTTATTGTTGCCGCTGAAGATGACGAGTACAAGGTTCAGCTCAGGATTCGCTGATCTCCAGAACCGTCGCCCCCGCTGCTGCCTGTACCCCCGCCTGCACATGCACCGCGCTGACCTCGCCGCTGACCTGGGCCAGCAGGCGGTGCTCCATTTTCATGGCCTCGATCACCAGCAGTTCCTGCCCCTTGACGACGCGGTCGCCGGGAGCAACCAGCACCTGGAGCACATTGCCATGCATCGGCGCCTTGACAATGCCGCTGCCGACCGCCGCCTCGTCGCCGCGGGTAAAGGCGAGCTGGTTCACAAGTTCACAGGCGGCGCCACCGAGTTGCAGGCTTACCACGCCGCGGCCGGTCAAGGTGTAACAAAGGCGGTGGGTCACGCCGTCGATCAACACCTTTGCAGTGCCCCTGCAGTCGTCATTCAGCCAGCGCAACGGGTGTTCGCTCGCCGCTACAGTGCAGACATAGTCAGCGGTACCGACCTGCTGCACGTAGACGTCAACATCCTCTTCCTCTGCAATCTGGTAGCGGTAATGCACGCTGATGTGGCGCAGGCCGGACCAACCGCGCAGCGATATCTCGGGAAAAACGCGCGCTCTCTCCGATGCGGCCACCCCATCGCGATACTGCAACACCGCGGCGCAGCAGAGCTGCGCCAACTCGGGGGCCGGCGCCTGCACCCCCTGCGCAAACTCTTCAGCAATAAAGGCAGTAGTGGCGGCGCCAGCCTGGAACCGGGGGTTGGCAACGACATCCAGCAGGAACTGCCGGTTACTGGCGGGACCGAACAGCACCGTAGTCTGCAGGGCGCGGTGCAGGCGCCGGCAGGCGGCGGCGCGATCCTCCCCCCAGGCGATGATCTTGGCCAGCATGGGGTCATAGAACGGCGACACTTCCTGCCCCGCGGCGAGGCCGTGATCCACGCGGATGCCGTCTCCCACCGGAGGCTGCCAGCGTTGAATTGTGCCCGCTGCGGGCAGGAAGTCATTGACCGTATCTTCCGCGTACAGGCGCGCCTCGATGGCATGGCCGGTCAGGGTGACGTCCGCCTGCGCAACAGGCAGCGGGTAGCCCTGGGCAATCTGCAATTGCAGGGCGACCAGATCCAGCCCGGTGACCATCTCGGTAACCGGATGCTCCACCTGCAGGCGGGTGTTCATCTCCAGAAAATAGAATTCGCCTGCGCTGTCCAGCAGAAACTCCACGGTACCCGCGCCGCAATAGTCGATACTGCGCGCCGCATTGACCGCCGCGTCACCCATGGCACCGCGTAGTTCGGGGGTCAGTACCGGACAGGGCGATTCCTCCAGCACTTTCTGGTGCCGACGCTGGACCGAGCAGTCGCGCTCACCCAGATGAACATGGTTGCCCAGACTGTCGCTGAAAACCTGAATTTCGACGTGCCTGGGCCGCAGCAGCGCCCACTCCAGAATCAGCTCGCCAGAGCCAAAGGCATTTTCTGCTTCCGAGCGGGCGGCCGCGAGGGCCGCGGGCAGATTGGCCAGGTCTGCCACCAGGCGCATGCCGCGACCGCCACCTCCGGCAGCCGCTTTCACCATCAACGGCGCCCCAATCTCCTGGGCCGCGGCAAGCAGCGTTTCATCGGACTGGTCCTGACCCTGGTAACCGGGAATACAGGGCACACCGGCCGCCAGCATCAGGCGCTTGGCCGCGGCCTTGTTGCCCATGAGTTCAATAGCGCCGGCGGAAGGGCCGATAAAGACCATGCCGGTATCCTCACAGGCGCGGGCAAAGGCCGCGTTCTCGGAGAGGAAGCCATATCCGGGATGAATCGCCCCTGCCCTGGTGGCCATAGCAGCCTGCAGAATGCGTTCGGGGTCGAGGTAGGACTGCTTGGCCGGCGCCGGACCGATCAGCACCGCTGCATCCGCCAGCAACACATGGGGAGCGCCCGCGTCGGCGGCGGAGTACACGGCGATGGTACGGTAACCTTGGGCCTGTGCGGAGCGAATAACCCGCACCGCAATCTCGCCCCGGTTGGCCACCAGAACGCTATCAAACTGTGCCATTGCGCTTACTCCCCTGCCTCGCTGCAGCTGCGCACTTGTGCCCAATAGAGCACGCTGGAAGTATCCATCGCTACATCCTCCCCCACGCCGAAGGTATTGGGGAACACCCGGCGCTGGCGCGCCTCCCAGCAGGTCTGCAGGGCCATGCCCAGTACCTTGCGACTGTCGCGAGGATCAATCAGGCCATCGTCCAGCATGCGGCCCGAGGTATAGAAGGCACTGGACTGGCGATCGTAATGGGCAATCACCCTGGCCTCCTGGGCGGCGATTCGCGCCTCATCCACGGCCACGCCCTTGCGCGCGGCGCCGGCCCGAAACACCTCGGTCATGGTTCTGGCCGCCTGTTCGCCACCCATTACCCCGATCTGGGTATTGGGCCAGCTGAACAGGAAATCGGGGTCGTAACCCTGGCCGCACATGCCGTAATTGCCGGCGCCAAAACTGGCGCCGATCATCAGGGTGATGCGCGGCACCCGCGCGTTGGTAACCGCCTGGATCATTTTGCTGCCATGCTTGATCATGCCGGCCTGTTCGTAGTCTGTGCCCACCATGTAGCCGGTGATGTTCTGCAGGAACAGCAGCGACGTGTCGGACTGGTCGCAGAGCTGGATGAACTGGGCCACCTTGGTGGCAGCGTTGGGATCAATAGGACCGTTGTTGGCGATAATGCCAACCGGCATGCCGTAAACAGCCGCCTGCAGGCAGAGCGTTGCCGGGCCATAGTCGGGCTTGAACTGCAAAAATGCAGACCCATCCACCAGCCGCGCCACCACTTCGCGCGCGTCGTAGGGCTGGCGATAATCCACGGGCACGATACCGGGCAGATCCTCCGTACTGTACAGCGGTTCCGCAAAGTCCCGGGGAGGCGGCTGCGGGCAGTGCCGGTTCCAGCCCAGGCTGGCGATCACCTGGCGGCATAGTGCGAGACCGTGGGCATCATCCTCGGCCAAATATTCCACCAGGCCTGACACCGTGGCGTGCATGCCGGCACCACCCAGGGGCTCGTCCTCTGCCACTTCGCCGGTGGCCGCCTTCAGCAGCGCCGGACCCGCCAGGTAGGCCTTGCCGTTGCCCTTGACGCCAATCACGTAATCGCTAAGGCCGGGCATGTAGGCCCCGCCGGCGGCGGACGCGCCGTGCAGCACCGTCACCACCGGCAGACCCGCGGCGCTGAGCCGCGCCAGCCGGGCGAATACCCCGCCGCCCTCCATCCACATCTCCACCCGGTATTCCAGCAGGTTGGCGCCGGCGCTTTCCACCAGGTGCACGAAGGGCAGCTTCTGCTGCAGGGCGATGTCCATGACCCGGGTTGCCTTGCGAGTGGAGGTTGTGGTCATGGCGCCCGCATTGATACCGGAGTCGTCGACTGTGACCATGCAGCGGGTGCCATTGATGTAGCCGATGCCGCAGATATACGCGGCGCCGGGCACCGACTGCTCAGGATCGTCGTTGTCTACCAGGAAACCGGCCATATTGCCGATCTCCAGAAATGGGCTACCGGGATCCAGCAGGCGCGCCAGCCGCTCCCTGGGCAGTATTTGCCCGCGCTTGTCGAAGCGGGGTTGGGACGCGTTGGACCGCTCCGCAGTGCGCGCCAGTGCGGCGCGCATGCGCTCGATCAGTTCACTCTGCTGGCGCTGATTGTTTTCGTAGCGTTCACTGCCAGGCACAATCTTGGATTCAAAAACGGGCACAGCATCAGTCATGAATAAAATGGTCCCTTGTGTGTTATGTGCGCACGGTGCGGTCTACAGCAGAACTGCCGGCACCGGCACCAACACAGTCAGCAGCAGCTGTGCATAGCCCTTGCCCTGCGGGTCCGTGCGCAGGCTGGCGACACCACCACCAGCCAGCACATCGTGCAGCAGAAAATTCAGGGCGTGGCTGCCGGGCAGATAAAAACGCTCTACCGGCCGCCGCTGCCCGGGCCGCAGGAAATGGGCAAAAAAATCTGCTACCCGCGTCTCGGTCAGCGCCGCGGCAAGCCAGGGCAGATACTCTGGCCGACGCGCGATAATGCCGATATTGGCCTGGTTCCCCTTGTCGCCACTGCGTCCGAAGGCCAGCTGCTCCAGCGGCACCTCCACCAGCGCAGCATCATCCTGCGACGCAGCCGGTAACTGCGGCGGCACCAGAGGCTCGGGTGGGCGGACCTGCGCTTCAGTGAAAGTTGCCGACGCCCCGTCCACTGCCACCGTCAGCGCCAATTCGGCTTTCGGCAACAGGAAAGAGAACAGGCGCACCACGGGCGAGGGCCTGGCCCGCGTGCCGGCAAAACTGCACAGCCCCGGCGGCGCTGCCAGGGCAATACCTGTCATTTCCTTGAGGAACAAAGCGACGCCGCGGGCACTGGGGTGCTTCACTGCAATCTTGATATCCACTTCCCGCGCATCGCTGACCGCGGCGGCCGCGCCAAAATGCGATTCTGTACCGCTGATCTCGACGCTGGTCTCGGAGAGATCCGGCAGCCCCTGCTCGCGCAGCAGCTCACGGGTGCGGGCGAACACGCCCTCGGCAAACAGCTCCGCCTTGCGCCGGGCATCGCGCCTGACCATGGTCCAGATGTGGCCGGCGCGAAAGCCGTCGGCCCAGGTGACGCAGACCTTGTAGCTCTCCGGCGCGCCGTGCCCGCGCGCGCCCGTGACGCGCACCCGATCTACCGCTACCTGCTCCAGGGTCACCCCCGAAAAGTCGCAGCTGACATCCGGCAACAGATAAGCCTGGGGATCCCCGATCTCATACAGCATCTGCTCCGCCACAGTGCCGACGGTCACCGCGCCACCGGTAGCGGCGGGCTTGCTCACCTCAAAGGTGCCGTCGGCGGCGATGCTTGCCAGCGGGTAGCCGGCACTGGCGAGCGTTTCTGCCAGCGTTTCCCAATCGGTGAAATTGCCACCGGTGGCCTGGGTGCCGCACTCCAGGATGTGTCCGGCCAGGCTGCCCTGGGCCAGGCAGTCGAAGTCATCCGGCTGCCACGCAAAGGCGTGGATACAGGCGCCGAGGGTGACAGCACTGTCGACGCAGCGGCCGGTGATAACGATATCGGCGCCGCGGTCGAGCGCCTCGGCGATGGGAAAGGCGCCGAGATAGGCATTGGCGCTCGCCACCCGGGCAGGCTCCGGAAAGGGTTCGCCGGAAAACATTTCCCGGATCGCGCGCTCACCGTTGCGTGCGGCAAATTCCTGCGTACACGGCGTCAGGTCATCCCCCAGCACCGTCGCCACCACCAGATCCAGGCCCTCGGCGGCAATCAGTTTGCGCAGCGCCTCCGCGCAGGCCTGGGGGTTGACCCCGCCGGCGTTGGCAATCACCCGCGCTCCGCGATCCGCTGCAAATGGGGCTCCATGGCGGCGCTGACAAAGTCGGTGGCGTAGCCCTGGTCGGGGTCCGCCACCCTGGCGCGGGCCAGGATGGACATGGTGACCTCAGCCAGATAGTCGTAGACGAGATAGTCCAGGCCCTCCACCGCCAGCAGCTGCGGTGTCGCCAGGGCGGCGTCGCCCCAGTAGCCCGAGGCGCCGCCGATCGTGATCGTCTGGGGATGTTTGCCGGTCACGCCCAGACCCGCACCTCGGTCACAGCAGGGTCTCGAAGTGGTCGGTCAGCACGCAGTCCAGGCGGCGGGCATCGTACTCACGCAGAGGCTCCACATCCTCGGCACGAATGATCTGCTTGTCCACGGCCGCCTGCAGCGCCTCGTCCAGGGTCTCGGCGCCGAGCTCATCCTTGCTCCAGGCCCGCTGCAGGGCCTGGAAGGGTTTATCCACTTGCAACAGCATCTGGTACGTGGTCTCCACCCGGCCAACCGCATCCTCCGGATCCTGACTAACGTAGACATGCTGTGCCAGCATTGCGCGCACAGCGTTGGGCTCCATGACGAGTGCTCCCAGTTCGCGGATCTGGTGGTCATCCGGTGCCCGGAAAACCCGCCCCAGGGGCAGGCACAGGGCCCGCATGAGCAGCCCCAGGGGGCGCGGCTGGAAATTGGCGCAGTAGGCAATCAGTGCTTCCTGGGCTGCGTGCAGCGAATGCTGCAGGGCGTAGGCTGCGTGGGCATCTCCCTCCTCGCTGCGGGGCTGGGTGGCGTGGAATTTCAAGATGCTGCTGGAGATGAACAGCTGGCTGTGGACATCCCCCAGGCGCGCCGACAGCAACTCGCGACGCTTGAGATCGCCGCCGAGGATGCCCAGGGCGACATCGGCACAGGTAGCCAACGCCGCGCTCAGGTGATTGATGCGCTGATACCAGCGGCGGCTGAAGTCATCCGCACCCGAGGGTACCGGGCTGAAGTAGGCGCCGCTGATCCCCAACACTACCAGCCGTGCCAGGTTACTGCTGATATGGCCGAGGTGCTGCATGAACAGCGGCTCGAACTCGCGCTCCCCCTGGTGGGTCTCCTCCGCCTCCAGGGTCTGCATCTCGTCGAACAGATAGGGGTGGCAGCGCATGGCGCCCTGGCCAAAGATCATCAGCGAACGAGTGAGGATATTGGCGCCCTCGACGGTGATTGCCACTGGCACCGCGTGATAAGCCGCGCCGAGAAAATTGCGCGGGCCGAGCTGGATGCCGCGGCCGCCGACCACGTCCATGCCGTGGTTCACCAGTGTCCGCATCATCTCGGTGGCGTGATACTTGGCCATGGCGGTCATCACCGAGGGCGTACCATCCTCGAGACCACGAGTGACCATCTGGCGCATGGCCTCCAGCGTGTAGGCGCCCGCGGCGATTTCGGCGGTCGCTTCCTGCACGCCCTCGAATTTGCCCACTTCCATGTTGAACTGGCGACGGATGCGCGCGTAGGCACCCACCATCAGGTAGCACATTTCGCCGCTGGCGGTGGACAGCGCCGGCAGGGACACGCCGCGGCCGGCACCCAGGCATTCAATCAGCATGCGCCAACCCTTGCCCGCCATCTCCGGCCCGCCGATGATCCAGCTCACCGGGATAAACACGTCGTCGCCCATGATCGGCCCGTTCATGAACGGCGCGCCGGGGTTGTGGCGGCGCCCGATTTCCACCCCGGGGTGGTCGGCTGGCAGCAGGGCACAGGTGATACCGTATTCCACCTTCTCCGGGTCCCCCAGCAAACCCTCGGGATCGCGCAACTGGAATGCCAGCCCCACGACCGTGGCCACCGGGGCCAGGGTAATCCAGCGCTTGTGGAAATTGAGCCGCAGACCGACCACTTCCTCGCCTTCGAATTCGCCCTTGCACACCAGCCCGATATCCGGGATAGCCCCCGCATCCGAACCCACCTCGGGACCGGTCAGGCCGAAACAGGGCAGTTCCGAGCCGTCCGCCAGGCCCGGTAGCCAGTGCTGCTTCTGCTCCTCGGTGCCGTACTTGACCAACAGTTCACCGGGGCCCAACGAGTTGGGCACCATTGCGGTGACTGCCGCAGTAATGGAGCGGCTGGCGAGCTTGCTCATGATGCGGCTCTGGGCGTAGGGGCTGAAATCCCGTCCGCCAAAGGACTCGGGGATAATCAGGCCGAAGAACCCCTTCTGGCGCAGGAAATCCCACACCTCCGGCGACAGATCCTGGCGCTGGTGTACATCCCATTCGTCGATCATGCTGCACAGTTCATTGGTCTCGTTGTCGATGAACGCCTGCTCCTTCTCTGACAGCTTCGGCGGCTGAATGGCCGCGAAACGATGCCAGTCCGGCTTACCGCTGAACAGATCCTTTTCCCACCAGGTAGTGCCCGCTTCCAGCGCTTCGCGCTCGGTGCTGCTCATCGGTGGCATGGCCTCGCGCAGCATGGCGTAGACCGGCGCAACCAGGTAGCGGCGGCGCCACTCCTCCACGTTGAGCACGGCAATCACCCCCAGCACCAATAAAAGCACCAGCCACATTCCCCCGTGCAGCTCGGTCAGCAACAGCGTGCCTACCCCCACGATTACAGAGCCGGCCACCAACGATGGGCGGTACCAAAGCACAACGATTACCAGGACCAGAAAGAGTAGAATGGAACCCAACATGACAGATTTACCTCGCTGTGGGCGCCGCCGCAGTGGCGCGCCCTTGTTTCAATCCGTAGCCACAACCTTAGTCCATTACTGTGATCGCGCACAATGAGTTATACTGCAGGTCCTCGCTGGACCTCCTCTAATAACAGCGCAGGACGCCGCAACAATCGGCCCCTGTCGCAAAACATTAGTCTGGACGATACCCCACACAACCATCCTGAAATTGCTGGAGGCCTACAATGACTTTTGAACTCCCCGCCCTTCCCTACCCCCGCGATGCTTTGGCGCCGCATATCTCCGAAGAAACCATCGACTATCACTACGGCAAGCACCACAACACCTACGTCGAGAAACTGAATGGCATGGTTCCCGGCACCGAATTCGAAGGCAAATCGCTGGAGGACATCATCAAGACCTCCTCCGGCGGCGTGTTCAACAATGCCGCCCAGGTCTGGAACCACAGTTTCTACTGGGAATGCCTGAGCCCCAACGGCGGCGGTGAAGCCACCGGTGCCGTAGCCGCTGCGATTGACAAGGCCTTCGGCTCTTTTGCCGACTTCAAAAAGGAATTCAGCGAATCCGCCGTCGGCAACTTTGGCTCCGGCTGGACCTGGCTGGTCAAGAAAGGCGACGGCAGCGTCGCCATCGTCAACACCAGCAATGCGGAGACTCCGCTGACCGACAGCGCGGTGACACCGCTGCTGACCGTGGACGTGTGGGAGCACGCCTACTACATCGACTACCGCAATGCCCGCCCCAAATACCTGGAGGCGTTCTGGGCGCTGGTGAACTGGGAGTTCGTGAACCAGAACTTCGCCTGACCCCCGCGGCCGGCGCGGGTTACCGCCGCGCCGGTCCTCCCGTTCAATCCTGCAGCGGCAACACCGTCGTTGCCTTGATCTCTTCCATCACAAAGCTGGCGGACACGTCGAACAGATCGGCGCCGATCAGTTGCTGGTAGAGCCGGTCGTAGTCCGGCATGTCGGCGACGACCGCCTTCAGCAGATAGTCCAACTGCCCGCCCAGACGATATACCTCGAGCACGCCCTCCACGCCCTGCACCACCTCGCGGAAACGCTGGGCCCAGGCCTCGTTGTGCTGGTTGGTGCGAAGGGTGATGAACACTGTTAGCCCAAGCCCGATCCTGGCGGCATCGAGCAGAGTGACCCGCTGGCGGATGATCCCGCCCTGTTCCAGCTTCTGCAGGCGGCGCCAGCAGGCGGATTTGGAGATGCTCACCCGCTCCGCGAGATCCGCCACCGAAAGTGCGGCATCCACCTGCAGCAGGCGCAGAAGATGTTTGTCGGTTGAATCGAGCATGGATGCCTCCAGCGCCAGACAAAGGGACGACGTTCCGGTATTCAAGATTAAAATGAAATATCAATCCGTTAATGTTCGCGATTAAAACACAAATAGGCACAATGTTTCATCTGCCTCGCGCTAGACTTCACTGCATGGTTCACCAGAAAATCAATTCAGGAGCACTGCCCATGAGCCCATTGCTTGAGCGGATCCGCAAGGCCGTCATTGGCCAACGCCGGCCCATCGCCACGCCTTTCGGTGACAAGCCGCTGGTGTATGCGGATTACACCGCTTCCGGCCGCAGCCTGGACTTCGTCGAGGACTACATCCGCGCGCAGGTGCTGCCCTACTACGCCAACACGCATACAGAGACTTCCTTTACCGGCGCCCACACTTCGAACCTGCGGGAAGCGGCCCGTGCCCAGGTTCGCAGGGCGGTCAATGGCGGCAGCGAGGACAAGGTGATCTTTTGCGGCTCCGGGGCCACCGCTGCCATCAACAAGCTGATCGATGCGATGAACCTGCGCCTGCCGGCGGAGCTGGATGCCCGCTGCCAGCTGTCGGCGCATCTGCCTGCAGAGGAACGGCCGGTGGTCTTTATCGGCCCCTATGAACACCACTCCAACGAACTGCCCTGGCGGGAGAGCATCGCCGAGCTGGAGGTTATCCCCCTCGACGCGCAGGGCTGCATAGACCTCGAAGCGCTGGCATCCGCCCTGCAGCGGCACGCGCACCGCTCCCTGCTGATCGGCAGCTTCTCCGCCGCCTCCAATGTCACCGGGATCAAAAGCGATGTGGCGGCCGTAACCCGTCTGCTGCGGGCGCACGGCGCCCTCGCGTTCTGGGACTACGCCGCGGCGGGCCCCTATGTGGCCATCGACATGAACGGCGAATATCCGCTGGACGCCGTGTTCCTGTCCCCGCACAAATTTGTCGGTGGTCCGGGCACCCCCGGCATTCTGGTGGCGAAGAGCGCGCTGTTGGGCAATCGGGTGCCGGCCATGGTGGGAGGCGGCACGGTGATTTATGTGACGCCGGAAGACCACGTCTACAGCCGTGACATTGAGCGACGCGAGGAAGGGGGTACGCCGGCCATCGTGGAATCCATTCGCGCCGGCCTGGTATTTTCCCTGCAACAGGCAGTGGGCACCGACACCATCCAGGCCCGCGAGTCGGCGCTGGCCGAGCGCGCCATGGAACGGCTGCGGGCCTGCCCCAATATCGAGGTGCTGGGCAGTCATGAAGCTCCGCGCCTGCCCATTTTCTCCCTGCGCTTCCGCCACGGGGAACGCGACCTGCACTACGGCTTCGTGGTGGCGCTGCTGAATGACCTGTTTGGCATTCAAGCCCGCGGTGGCTGTTCCTGCGCAGGGCCCTACGCCCACGCCCTGCTCGGTCTCGACATGGCCTACAGCAAGCAGCTGGAAGCCGCTATCAGTTCCGGCGCCAGCCTGCTGCGGCCGGGCTGGGTGCGGCTGAACTTCAATTACTTCATCGATGAGGAGGAGTTCGAATACCTGCTGCGGGCGCTGGAACTGGTGGCGGAACACGGTTGGCGATTGCTGTCCTGCTATCAGGTGGATACCGCGCACGGTGTCTGGCGTTTTCAGGGCCAGGCGACGGCGCGTCCGGATCCTCTCGCGGATCAGAGCTGGCTGCAGCGTCCGGCAGCGGTGGCGACAAGTCAGGCGCCGCTGTCACTGCTGGCACAGCTTGAACTGGCGGAGCAGGAATTAATGCGGCAGGATCGCACGGCAATGGCCGCCAACCTGAAGCTGTCACCCGCCCACGAACATCTGCGCTGGTTTGTGCTGCCGCAGGAGGTAGTCCCCGCCATCGAGATCGGTCTGTCGGGTAGCGGCGGCGAGATGGGGCCGGGCACCGGCGTAATCGCCGACGTAGACGATAGTGTCGCCAGCAATGGCGATGGTGTCCGCCCAGGGCTGCTCCGGATTGAGGGTGTAGATGCGGGCGTTGTGCAGCAGTCGGTCAGCGGGCTGGGCCGACAGGACGGGCGCCAGCAGCAGGAAGACGCAGACCACCCCTGTGGGGACAATACCCGCACAGGGTAAGCTGAAATCTGCTAGCGTGCGGCGGAGAAGGTCGGCGCCACCGGTGCCGGCAGGTTTGTTTCCTGCTCGCAGCGGGCGCGCAGCTCCTCAATGCTGCCGCCGCGGTTGAACAGGGGTATGTCGGCGCCGCGGGCGGCGACGCGCTGCGCGCGCAGGGCCTCCGTGGCCGCAGTATCGATACTGCCATCGACCGCAAAAACGACGCCGTAGCGCTTCGCACCCTCCGCGGTCACCAACCGGCGCTGGACATCCCGACGCACCAGCTCCGGGTCACGCTTGTAGGGGTCACCCCAACCGCCACCACCCCAGGTGTTGAAGTACAGCAGATCACCCTTCTTGACCTTCACACCCTCTTTCTTGGCCGGGAGCCACTCCTCGCTGCCATCGACACGGACGATGCGCTTGGTGGAGCGCATGCCGGTCTCGCCCCCCAGCACACCCCAGGGGTAGGTCAGCCAACGATCGTCGTGGATACCGACCTCTCCGTCGGCCAGGAAGCGGTAGGCCACGCTGAGACCGTTACCCCCCCGGTGCAGGCCGGCACCGCCGGAGTCGGGGATGGTGGCATACTGCTCAATGCGCAGCGGGAAATAGCTCTCGATAAATTCATTGGGCACGTTGGTGAAGCCCGGCCACAGGGAGTGCCCGTCCGGGCCGTCGCCCACGGGCCGCCCGGGAATACCACCGAAGCCGATCTGGAACAGCTGGAACCACTCGCCGTCGTCCTTGTAGCCGGAATAGAACAGATGCGGTGAGTCGGAGAAACCGGCGGCGTTGAGCATCTGCTCCGGCGCACCCATGCCCAGCAGCGCCCCGAGCAGGTCGAAGATCCGCCCCAGGGCGTGGGTGCGGCCGGACAGGGCCGCGGGGAACTTCGGCTTCAGCAGGGTGCCGGCAGGAATGCGCACGTCCACCAGATCGTAGAAGCCGTCGTTGAACACGATCTGCGGGTCCACCACGTTGATGGTGAAGGAGCCGAAGAACATCTTGAACATGTCCTCGTTGAGAAAAAAGTTCACCGAGCTCTGGGCCTGCGGGTCGGTGCCCTCGAAATCGAATATCGCCGTCGAGCCTTCGCGCCACATGCGGCACTTGATCCGGTAGGGACCCATGCCCATGCCGTCGTCGCAGAGGTAGTCCTCGAATTCCCGCGGCTCTTCCGGGATAAACATTTCGATGATGTGCTTCATCGCGGCATGGTTGCGCTGCAGCATCACATCCATGGTGGAAAACAGCACATCGTCACCAAAGCGCTGGGCCAGCTCCACGCAGCGGCGGGCCGCGGTATTGCAGGCCGCCACCAGGGCGTTGAGGTCAAAGCGGTTCCACTGCGGGGTGCGCACGTTGTGCAGGATCAACTCGAGGATATCCTCCTGCAGCACGCCCTTCTTGTACAGCTTGATCGGCGGAATGCGGATGCCTTCCTGGAAGATGGAGGTCGCCTCGATGGGTATGGAGCCCGGCACCATGCCGCCGTTGTCGGACATATGCCCGAACATGGCGGACCAGGCGATATGGCGGCCGTCCTTGAACACTGGCACCAGCACCACCCAGTCCGGCAGGTGCGACACTGCGGCGTTGCACATGTACGGGTCGTTGGTGAGGATGATGTCCCCTTCCTCGATATCCGCGTCGTACGCCTGCAGGAACGGCCCGATAAAGGAACCGAACTGGCCCACCACCATTTTGCCTTCGCGGTTGGCAATCATCGGGAAGCAGTCACCCTGCTCGCGGATGCCCGGCGACATGGCGGTGCGGAACAGCACCGCATCCATCTCTTCGCGAGCGTTGCGCAGGGCGTTCTCAATAATGTCGACCGTGACGCCATCCACTTCCATAGTCTGCAGGGGCTGGTCGTTGCTCTGGATAATTCTCGCACTCATGTTCGTTCCCCCTCAGGCTAGCGGATTGATCAACAGGTTGCCCACTGCATCGACCCGGGCATCGTAACCGGGCAGGATCACGGTGGTGGAATCCATCTCGCTGACAATAGCAGGGCCTGGCACCACCAGGCCCTCATGCAATTTCCCGCGATCATAGATGCTGCAGTCGTGCCAGCCGCCGTCGTGGAAGAAACGGGTTTCGTGGATCCGGCACTGCTCCAGGGTGGTGCCGGCAGCGCGAGTCTGCAACTCGGCAATCGCCGCTGAGCGGGCCTTGGCAACGGCGCGAATCATCAGCACTTCGTGGCCGTCGCCGAGCTTGAAGGTAAACAACTGCTCGTGTTCGGCGTCGAAGGCGTCGGTCAGCAGGGCCACGCCCTTCTCCCGCAGTTCCGCCTCGGTAAAGTCTATCGTGATCTGGAAGGCCTGGCCCATGTAGCGCAGGTCCGCCTGGAAAGTGACTTCGTGAGTTTCCGCGGCAATGCCGTCGGCGACCAGGGACTCCCCCGCCCGCGCCTGCAGTTCCTTCAGATCCGCCAGCAGCTTTTCGTTGGTGAGGTCGCCCGCCATCATCAAGTAGGTGCGGGCGGCCTCGTCTTGCACCTGGGTAGTGGCATCACCGTAAGCGCAGAGCACCCCCGGGCCCGGCGGGATGATCACCGGCCAGGCGTTGGTGAGCATGCCCAGGGCATTGGCGTGTAGCGGGCCGGCACCGCCAAAACCCACCAGAGCGAAGTCGCGCGGATCGTAGCCCTGCTCCACCGACACCAGTCGCAGGGCCCCGAACATGGATTCGTTGACGATGCGCACGATCCCTTCCGCCGCCTCCATCAGCGGAATGCCCATGGCATCCGCCACCTTCTGCACCGCCGCCTCGGAGGCCTCGCGGTTGATCTGCATTTTTCCACCCAACTGCACGTCCGAGGGCAGGTAACCGAGAACCACGTTGGCATCGCAGACGGTCGGTTCCGTGCCGCCCTTCATGTAACAGGCCGGGCCCGGCACCGCGCCGGCAGATTCCGGCCCCACCCGAAGGGCCTTGGTCAGCTCCGGCACAAAGGCGATGGAGCCACCGCCGGCGCCGACCGTACGCACGTCCACCGAGGGCGCTCGTACCCGCACATCGCCGACATAGGTTTCGCGACGCACCCGCGCTTTCGAATTCTGGATCAGGGCGACGTCGGTGGAGGTGCCACCCATGTCGAAGGTGAGGATGTTGTCGAAGCCGGCGCGGCTGCAGAAGTAGATCGCGCCGGCAACGCCGCCGGCGGGGCCGGACATCAGCAGATTCACCGGTGATTCCTCGGCGGCCCGCGCCGAGGCCAGGCCGCCGTCCGAGCGCAGGATCGCGAGCTGGGTGTTGCCACCCATGCGCTCCTCCAGGGCGGCCTGCAGGTTGCGTACATAGGTGGCCACTTCCGGGCGCACATAGGAGTTCACCACGGTGGTCTCGGTACGCTCGTACTCCTGCATTTCGGGCACTACCTCGCTGGAGATCGACACCGGCGTGCTGCCGAAAATCTCGCTGGCTATATCCCGGGCCCTGCGCTCGTGCTCGCCGTTGATGTAGGCGTTGATAAAACAGATGGTCAGGGCCTGGATGCCGCCGCGGGCGTGCAGGGCCTTGAGATCCTCGCGCAGCCGCTCCTCGTCCAGACCCGTGACAATACTGCCATCGGCGCCAATCCGCTCGTGGGCGCCAATGGTCAGCTCCAGCGGCGCCAGCAGCGGCGTCTTGATATAGCTGACCCAGCCGCCAAGGCCGCCGGGGCAGTAGGAGCGAGCCACCTGCAGGGTATCCTCGTAACCGGCGGTCGTCACCAGGCCGACCGTGGCACCGCGCCCGGTGAGTACCGCATTGGTGGCCACAGTGGTGCCGTGCATCACCCGGTGAATCGCGGTCGGGTCGATGCCGCTCTCCTCGCAGATACGGGCAATACCGTTCAGCACCCCAATGGAGGAATCCTCCGGCGTCGAGGGCACTTTGGCGGTATGGGTTGCGCCCGTGTCCTCGTTGATCAGCAGCAGGTCGGTGAAGGTGCCACCGACATCCACGCCCAGACGATAACTCATGGAGTTCTCCTAATAGGTTATTGGTGTTGTTTGGCTAGCCAGGGTTTGAGCCAGGCCTTGGCGCGCCCGCCGGGGGCAGTGCCGGTCAGGGTTTGCGCCAGGTCGGAAGCCGCCAGCAGTTGCTGGAGATCAATGCCGGTGGCGAAACCCAGCTGCTGCAGCAACATCACGACATCTTCGGTGGCGACGTTGCCGCCGGCGCCGGGGGCAAATGGACAGCCGCCGAGGCCGGCAATGGAAGCATCGAAATAGCGGATTCCCGACTCAACCGCGGCGTAGACGTTGGCCAGCCCCAGGGCGCGAGTGTCATGGAAGTGGCAGCCCAGGCGTTGCGCACCGTGGCGATCCACCAGGGTGCGGGTGAGGTCGCGCACCTGTTGCGGATTGGCCGCGCCAATCGTATCCGCCAGGACAAAGCGATCCACCCCCAACTGCAGGAACCGGGCCCCCACATCCGCCACCAGCCCCGGATCGACCGGGCCGTCGAAGGGGCACTCGAAGGCCACGCCGATGGTGGCGATGACCGCAACGCCGTCCGCAGTGGCTTGCTCGATAATCCTCGCAGCCACCGCGTCCGCTTCCTCGCGGCTCATGTTGACGTTCTTCCGCGCCATGCCGTCGCTGCCGTAGAGCACCATTACCACGGTCTTCACCCCCGCGTCACGGGCCAGCTCGTAGCCGCGCAGGTTGGGGATGAGAGCGCTGTAGTTGCCGCTGGCGAGACCCTGCAGGCCCGCTACCACAGCGTCAGCGCCGGCCATCACCGGCACGGCTTTCGGCGACACGAAGCTGCCGACCTCGATATGATCCAGCCCCGAGGCGCGGATGGCCGTGATCAATTGCAGGCGCTGCTGCGGGTCCAGCGCTTGCGGCTGGTTCTGCAGACCATCACGCGGGCCCACATCGTTGACAATGACTATCTCGGCCATCAGGCAATGACTCCCTGTGCGCGCATGCTCTCGATTTCGCTAGCAGCCATTCCCAGCAGCCCGGAGAGCACCTCACTGGTGTGCTGCCCCAATAACGGAGCCGCGGCGTAGGACTCCTCGCCGGTGCGGGACAGCTTGACCGGATTGCCGGGACCGCGGGTGCTGCTGCCATCGGGGTGCCTGAGCTCCACCACCATCTTGCGGTGCAATACCTGCGGGTCAGACAGGGCTGCGCTGAAACTGTTTACCGGGGCACAGGGTATGCGCTTTGCCTCTAACTGCGCAATCCAATACTCGCAGCAGTTGGTTGCCAATACCGAGTTCAGTCGGGCATTGATGAATTCGCGGTCAGCAAACCTGCCCGGCTGACCGTCATATTTCGGATCGCTGAACTCCGGGATGTCGACCACGGTTTTCAGGTTATGCCAGAAATTGTCGGTAATCACGGCGATAACGATAAAGCCATCGGAACAGGTGAATGTGTCGTAGGGCACGTGCACGAAGTGAGAATTACCGATCGGGTAGGGATCTTCCCCCGATAGAAAATACATGGTGGCCATGTAATTGAGCATGGATACCTGGCAGTCCAGCATGGAAATATCGACGTGCTGGCCGCGACCGCTGCGCTCGCGTTCGTAGAGGGCCGCCAGCAGCCCAATCACCCCGAACATGCCACCGCCAAGATCGCCGATGGGAATGCCTGCCCGCACCGGGTGCTCGCGGTCGGGGCCGGTGATCGACATGCCACCTCCGGTGGCTTGGGCAACCTGGTCGAAAGCCGGGCGCTGGTAGTTTGGGCCGTCGGAGCCGAAACCGGATACGGTGCAGGTGATGATGCGCGGATTGATCGCACTCAGGGTGTTATAGTCGATTTTCAGACGCTCGGGAACACCGGCGCCAAAGTTACTGAGGACGACGTCGGACTGCGCCACCAATTCATAAAACAGCTGCAGGCCCGTCTCGCTCTTGAGATCGATTGCGACGCTTTTCTTGTTCCGGTTGAGGGTGATGAAGTAAGCGCCCATCCCGCCCAAGGAGTTTTTGGGATCATTGGCTAGTAGCTTGCGAGTACCCTCCCCTGCGAGCGGCTCCACCTTGATGGTCTCCGCACCGAGGTCGGCCAGGATCATGCCGGCGTAGGGACCGGAAAGCATGTGGGTGAGATCAAGAATACGAACACCCGCTAAAGCTTTGGACGACATTAAATTCTCCGTTTAACGACAGCTTGCAATACGAGGCATAAATCGCGCCAATTCGGGCGTGCATCTAGAGAACCTCCGCAACCGTTTTGAGGTAGCTCGTGCTTGAAGTTGCTCAACATTTCATACTCAAGCGCATATATCCCGTCTGATCTTGATGATTTCATAAGGGAATACCAGCCCGACTGGCATGTGGGTAAACTCCAGAATCTGCACACTCCGAAGCATTTCCGTCATTACGTGCACCCTTTGGACATCCCGCGAAAGTTGCGAGCATAATTTCACTTATGCTCTTCTTTTATAATGCGAATGAAGCAGAAATAACGATATTGACATGACTCCGACCGTCCAATGTGCGAGGGAGATCCAGTCGCGCAAAGCTGCATTCCCGATGTAGTAGAGTACATAGCCGGTAACCGCTAACCATATATATATACTAAAAACAATACCGCCTGTTACACGCCTTACTTTTCGTCTCCAGCCCGGCTTCACATGTATGTGCCAAAGGAATCCAAACACCCAAATGGATGGCAGGGCAAAGAAGGCGTGTACCAGCATGTAGATGCTTTGTTGTGGATGGGGAGTTTCGAATCCAAACTGATCTACAACTCGCACAAAATAGTGAAAGAAAAGCCAAACTACGCCGGACAACCATAAACCGGTTGAAATGACGTATACCGACCATTTTTGGACATCTTTAAGTTGACCGCGCTTCGTGGGCGTAACGTTAAACTGCATGACCTGGCGTAAATCCTTTCGGGAAATGAATTTGGAGCGAGCTTAGCAGTCGAACATGAACCAACTGCGAATCCCAGGTAGTCTAGCGCTCGTCCAAATCGCGCTCATGCTTAGCTCCGATATCTACCCCTCCTGCAGGATAGTCTTTGTAGAATATCTGGCTAACCATTCGACACTTCTCTTTCAGCAATAAAATCTGCGTAGATTCCACGCCATGCTCGAGAGCTACAAGCCCTGCGGAGGAGAAAACATTCGCCGTTGACGCAAAAACCCGCCTAAGCCGCCCCGCCTTTACCAGCGGCGCCGCAATGGAGTCCGTTAGAATGGCAACAAAATCGTTGCTCAAGAGCAGCTCAAGAACTAGTGTCTGTGAATCAGTCTTTATTTTATGCTGTGGAGACGTCAGACCACGATCCAAAAAATACTGATTAGTGAATGTTGAGTACATTGGATTTTCCATACCAATCCAGTCTGCTTTCATCAGCCAAGATCCTAAAGGCCGATCGTTTTTGGACAATTGATGTTCCGTCCGCATGTACACAGACAAAGAGGTTTTATCCTGCATCAATACTTCGGTAGTCAGCCCGGAAAGATCGGCGTCATCCGGGATCACACTAATCAGTAAATCAAGTTCCCCCATTCGCAGCCGAGGGACAAGATCGTAGTAAAATGCTTCGTATACATACGCCCTAAAATCAGAGCTATGGTGCACTGCATCTGCAAGCGCCATGGGAACAATGTTTCCAACAAAGTGGCTGCTGACACCCAACTTTACTTCGCTAGCATCGCCAATTCCCGCGAAGCTGCGCAGATCCGATTCTGCGACAACAGCTGCTCTCAACACCTGTTTGGCATGCTTTTGGAGCATGCATCCTAGTGGTGTAAGTGTAACGCCGGTTGGTGAGCGAACGATAACCTTCGCTCCCAGATCATCTTCGAGACTTTGTAAGCTCCTGGTCAATGCGGACTGACTCATAAATAAAGCTTTGGAGGCTCTTCGAACCTGCCCGTGCTCCGCTACAGCAAGAAAGTGTTTGAGTCGTCGAAGCTCAATCACGATGTTAGAAAAAGCAACATTTTTTGCTAGGAGTTTCTTGCATACCCTCGATTTTCATAGGCACCATATTCACCAATAATTTGTCAGGCGAACTTTAATATTTTCTGACCCAACAGCCGTCCAAACGTTAGCGCGGGAGTGACCAGCATTCCACCGCAATAGGCCTTTCCGGACAGGTTTCCGGTGCCAAGCAGTTCGCCAGCGGCATAGAGGTTAGGGATTCCCGATCCATCCTTGCGAATAACTTGAAGATCCTCGTTCACTGCAAGTCCCGCAAACGAGGTGAGCAACCATCCCTGCAATTGAATTGCGTAGAAAGGTGCTTTCTGCAAGGGCAGCGGCATGTGCTTTCTCCCATACCTGTCATTTCCGTGCTCCCGCCCAGCGTTGTATTCCTCGATTGTCTCGCTAAGCCCATCAATGTTAATGTTTGCCTTCCTGGCCAGTTCAGCAGGTGATTCCGCCTTGAAGAAAAACGCTTGGCCGGAGTCGAACGCCTTCATGGCGTCTTCTCGAGTCCAGCGCCCTATGAACGACTCCATCTTGTTGATCATCTCATCATCAAAGACCAACCAGCACCGCTCATTCGATTGCTCGCCCAAGGCAACCTCGTGGGCATCATGGCTGGGTACATCTTCGGCCATAAAACGACGACCCTGGGCGTTAACATAGATACCCCAAGGCATTGTATGCGGTGGCAGCGGTCTATGCGTCCCTATTAGGGGGCTTGGATAATCGTCACTGGCAAAAACGCCACCAAACAATGGCAAATGGTTTTCTGCACCCCTCAAGTACCCCCCTACGCTAAGCCCCAGGCCAATGCCCGCTCCCTGACTATTGGGATATGAACAAACACAAGCTCGAGACGTGCCCTCGAGTTCCTCAAACAATCGATCGTTTGATGCATAGCCCCCAGCGGTCAGGACAACGTTGTCGCCATAATGATCCTGACTACCATCTGCGCTACTTGTTTTAACTCCAAGCACGTTGTCCTTGTCGTCCGTGATCAAATCAGTCGCTCGAGTTTCCAATAGTGTAGTAACTAGCCCCGACTCCAAATGCGGTGCGAGCTCCTGGTTAAGCACTTTAAGAATCGAACGACCGCCCTCTTTACCCCATGCATAGCGGGCGACGCTATAGGGCTCGTGAGTTGTACCCTCCACAGGATGCTGTGGATGAACTTCAAAACCATTTTCCATCAGCCAGTCAAACGTTCTCCCGGCGTTATCGGTAGCCAATCTTGCCAGGGCTGGATTTGCTGTACTTTTACTTATGCGCATTATGTCTGCGTAATGAAGCTCGGGACTATCTTCGATCCCTTTCGCTTGCTGGAGCTTTGTTCCTGCAGCACTCATCTGTCCGGATGACAGGTACAAAGTCCCCCCGAGAGCGCTAGCGGCCTCTATTACCAATACTTTCGCACCACGTTCTGCTGCAAAAATTGCCGCGGGCATGCCGGCGTTGCCTCCGCCAACCACAATAAGATCCCAGCCTTCCGTGCGCTGACCTGGCCGGCGCGCGAGCGACTTACCTGTAGCTGCAAGCAATGCAGCACCGCTACTCGCTCGAAGCAAATCACGTTTGGTAATTGCTATCTTCATTATACCCATCTCCTTTACGACTTGTGCGCATGGCCATGTGTCGCGAAGGCGTCGCCTTATAAACCGGGGAACTATACGAAAATTCCACACAATCAATTAAAAACAACACTTGCTCTGGCCGCAGTTCTTATTAATTGGGCCCCAAAAATCGACAGGGCCCTTGCGTAACCTCAGTCCAAAATTAGAACTGGTAGTTTGCTTTAACACCAAAGACCCTTTGCTTCGGCAAAGCTATGCGCATTTCCGAGTCCACAGCGATACCGAAGAATGCATCACTTCCCATAGACGCACTTGACAACGTTCGATCATTCAAAAGGTTTTTTGCGAATACTTCGATTGTCAAATTGTCATTGAGGTCAAGACCGATCTTCCCGTTAATAATATGGGTGTCTCCAATTTCTGCAACGTTACCGTCAGTAACGTAGTAACTATCCCGATACCCGTAGTCTATGCGTCCAAATAGGGCTTTACCGCTTGCAAGCTCACGGTGGTAGTCGGCGGAGAGTGAATAGTTGACTTTTGGCGCGTGCTTGAGCGTATTCCCGCTGGCGTCTGTTGACCCATTGATACGTCGACAATCAGTACAAATGTAGTCATTAATTTCCGTATCGTTGTAGGCAAACATAGCGGACAGTGTCAGGTTGGGCGAAAACGCGTACTGCCCCTCGAACTCTATCCCCTGCAGATCCACCTGACCCAGGTTCTGTACCGCGCTAGTCAGATTTAGTGTCCCCTCCGGTGTCGTGAAAGGTAGGGTATTGGTCACCTTGCCATCACTCCAATCCATTTTATACAGAGTAATGATGGTTTGGGCCCTCCCGCCAAAGAAGCGCGACTTCAAGCCAAGTTCATAATTGTCAAGCTGCTCTTCGTCGTAGGCAATTTTCGCGCCCTCGAACTGCTTTAGTTGCTCCGCATCGACGTTTAGCAAACCCGTGTTAAATCCGCCCGGTGTGTATGCTCGAGACCAGAGCACGTATACCATGGAATTTTCGCCAAAACTCCAATCAACTGACAGTCGCGGAGAAAACGTCTCCCACGTTTCCTTTAACTCGGGCACCGTTACCGGTCGTCCGTTTGCGTCAGAAAGTGGTTGCTGGATTATTGTATCCCTCTGGTAGCGACCTTCGACAGTGAGCGTGACATCGTTCGTAAGATTGTAGTAAATCCCCCCAAATAGAGCCGGAGTTTCAGCAGAAGAGTTCGTAACGGTCGAAACGTTGAGGTCACCAAACATAGTCCAGCCCGCAACCGCACCGCCGCTACGCTCAAAATCGAGATAACTGATGCCGGCGGCCCACCTTAAATCCTTATCCTGGGGGGAAGTTACACGTAACTCGTGAAAATAATTCTCCTCAGCCCCCGCACTACCCAGAGCCCATATTACTGTTTCTGGAGCACCCGGAATCACACCGAAAAACGGATTGGGCAAGGGGCTCCCGTTCTGATCAACTCCCCTGAAGGTAAGATCGAGAATCGACATGTTTTTTTCATCGTAAGCCGCACCAATATAGGACAGCTCATACCCGTTATCAAAAGAGTAGTCCGCTCTCAACGTGCCCTGATACGCTTCACGCGAAAAGCCAAACGAGTCCCTCATTGTTGGATCGTTTAACTGGACAAAGCCGGGGCGGTTTTCGTTAATTGACTCACGCTCTTGGAGCCCCATGTGGTGATTACCTGAAATCGTATGTCGGGGTAGCTGGTTTGCCTTCGGAACTTCTCCGCAGTACCAAAACCCTTTCCCGACACCCCCCAGATTACAATTCATCTCTGGGTACTTTATGGCGGCGTGTGCCCCAGGTCCATCATCATCCTCCGAGTAAGTGAGGTATGCCTTCACTGTCAAGCTGCCCGACGGGCGAAACAATACCTGCGCCGAAACTGCATTCGTACCTCGGTCGCCCATCGTGGAGCCAGTATTTGCAAAGCTTGTGTAGTGTCCCCCTTCATTGAATTGGCGGAGTGACAGCCTGCCAGACAACATGTCATCCCAGAGCGGGCCCTCGACCGACAGCATCAAATCGCTGGAGTCATACTGCGAGGCCTCGGCGCTGATACGGCCCTCGAAACCTTCAGTCGAAGGATCTTTGCTCACATAGTTAATAGCACCGGAAAAAGTTGCGCGGCCGAAGTAAACACTCTGCGGACCGCGCAACACTTCTATACGCTCAATATCACCCAGAAGTGGTGACGCAGATGATGTCAACGGCGCACCATCGATAAACACCTGACCTTGCGCGACTGACAACCCACGGAATACAACTGAACGACCAGCTCGTGAGTTACGGCCAGAACCGCCCCCTACGTGACTGGTCGCATACATACTTGGTGTGGCGAAAGCTAAATCATCCAACGTTTTGATAGACCGTGCCTCGATATCAGCTGCGCCCATTGCAGAAATAGTAACCGGCACCTCAAGCAAACCCTCATCACGCCGGCGTGCCGTTACTATAGTTTCTTCAAGGACGAAAGCTCCCGGCTCGCTGTTCTTGGACGTTTGCGCCACAAGATGGCCCGGCAAAAGAGCCAAAGCTAATAACGTTAAAGCAAACTTGGACTTGGATAGACTTTGCACTGTCTTCATAAATTTCCCCCATGGTTTTACTTATTTGAATATTCACGTATCGCGATCGAACACATTTCGCTGTGTCGGCCTACCGGAGTGCATTTCGACCAAAAGCAGCTGATCCCAACCTCGACACTCACCCACGGCACTAGTTGTATACAATTCACCGTGGGGCGTCAAGCTTATTTGGTTGCCTTTGTTGGTTGCAGATACATCTATCCGGAAAACTGGCCGTGCCTGGCGGTGTTTATCGATCAATTTAGCCGGCAGGTGGTGGGTTGGAGCACTCATTTGCGGATAAGGGTCGGGCTGGTGACGGATGCGCTACGCATGGCACTGTGACAGCGGCGACCGCATACGATTTTGAGATTGCATACAGACCAGGCTCCCAGTAAGCTAGCAAAATATATCGGCGTTTGCTGAAAATTCTTGCCCTGACCCACGGCATGGCGACGACGCCTGCCAATGTAAGTGACCTTGCCGTCGCGGGCCATCTGCTGCACGGGAACTTCGGAAGCCTGCTGATCAGAGACATCCTCTTTAGTTTACAGCCCCGGGCTCTCATCACGGGAACCGGCGATTTGTTTCCAGCCTGTTTCAGGGTCATAGAAAAGTGCCGTTGCATTGCACCGCGACAATAACGGCCGAGCGTCCTCCCCCAGCGCAAGAACTACTTTCGTCAAAGCATCTGCCATTAAACAACTCTCAGCAAGGACCGCCGTAAAACGTCTGGGGTCAATGCTTAACCGGCTCACCCCGTCAAAATGAGGCCCTGAATCAAACGCTTCATTCAAGACCGCAGCAGACCATCCGCAACTGCTGGCAACACTCCCACGGGCCAATTCCAATACCGGAACCATTGTCGGGTCATGCCCTGGGACGTTCAATACAATAGAGGTATCCTTTACACCGTTCAGCCTTACATCACCTCCAGCATTTATAGAACATTCTGTGACCTTGTTGCGCTCGCATTTTTCAAAGGCTGCATCGACGGCATACCCCTTCCCTATACCCCCGAGATCAACCCAAAGTGGTTTTCGAAAGTAGATCTGATCTTCAGCTACAAACTCGATATCTTCCCAATTGGCGTCTGCGTGGGGTACACAAGCCGCAACTGGCGCGGGTAAGCAGCCAGAATTTACCAACATCGGTGCAACCGTGATATCAAAGCGTCCATCCGATGCTTGAGACATTTCACAAGATCTGCGTATGACTTCTATAGTTCTTGGATCTACTCGCAGGGGATACAGAGCCGCTGAACGATTGAGTCGTGAGACGTCACTGGATGATAGATGAAAACTCATAAGACGATGTATTGTGGCAATTTCTGTAAATGCTTCTTCCATGATTAAATGTGCGATCGCCCTGGATTCAGTTCTGATTGAAATTTCAACCAGAGTCCCAAGATGCATTTCAATTCGTTTATATAAATCCGTCATCTGTAATCGAAAGCTCCTGCCAAAGACAAATTGGTTTCCTGTATCCAATAAGATTGGGCTTGCGCGGCCAGAGAGAATCACCTTGTCAGACGAATGGAGGTATCCGGGCCGGTTATCAACGCCTATTTGGTTCACAAGTGGCGAGTGCGCGTCAGGAAAACGCCAGTACTACGTTCCTGCGACTACCAGGCCCTGTGGGGGCGATGCCACCGTGTCGCCAACTCGCTCGAATCCTCCGGATAAGATACGCCTGGAAGTGGCGGCAGGCCAGAGCCAAATCATTGTGCGCAGGCTGGGGAGTCTGCTTCCCCTGGGGTGGTGATACGCGATCTGGCACGGATCATCACCGCCGTCTAGGTCAAGGTGACATCCTACCACTGGGGTATGGCCTGGGTTCTACCCCACTTCCACGGACGGTTCTAAAACGGCTGAATACTCAAGATCACGCTTGGCCACTCTCCGTCGCTTCCGCGGATTATGAAAGCGCCCAATGTAATCGAACAAATCCGATTTGGCGATATCCCTTGTCCGGTACTTGCTCCGGTTTACACGCTCACACTTGAGTACACCGAAGAAGCCTTCACAGGCGGCATTGTCGCCGCAGTGACCGACGGCGCTCATGGAGCAAATCAAAGCGTTCAGCTTCAGGAAGCGCTGGTAATCGCCGCTGCGAAACTGCGTGGATTCAACCGGTCGTCGCAACACCTTTGATCAAGGAGTTGTTTATAGGACGACCTGCACGGTGGATGCAGAAGTTGACGGGACGAGGGACGATGCGCTCGCCAGGTGCGCCGTCACTTCGCTGTGAGACCGAACGGCTGTTTTGGGAATAGATCGCAACCGGGCTTACAAGCGAAAAGACAGCAGAGAATGTTGGCGTATCGTCAGCGGTAGGCACACGCTGGTTTCGTCATCGCGGCGGAATGCCATTGTTTATGTCTAACCCTATTTCCGGAAGGTACTTGTCGTTCTCTGAGCGAGAAGAGATCGGGCTACTCCGGGCGCAAAGTGCTAGCGTGCGTGAGATTGCTCGCCGTCTTGGACGAAGTCCATCGACAATTTCACGGGAGCTAACCCGTAACGCAGCAACTCGTGGCGGCCGGCTCGAATATCGCGCTTCAGTAGCGCAGTGGAAGGCCGAACTGGTTGCCAAGAGACCCACGCCTGCGAAACTGGTGACAAACCCGCGACTGCGTCATTACGTACAAGCGCGTTTGGAGGGTAAGGTTCAGGACGCTGATGGCCGTGAGATTGATGGACCTCGACAGGCACCGTTCAAGGGTCGAAATAAACCTCATCGCGGTGACCGTAAATGGGTCAATGGCTGGTCGCCTAAACAGATTTCCCATCGGCTGCAGATTGACTTCCCGGATGACGAATCCATGCGCATCTCTCACGAAAGCATATATCAGTCTCTCTACATTCAGGGGCGCGGTGCTCTCAAGCGAGAACTGGTGAGCTGCCTGCGAACTGGGCGGGCATTGCGTGTACCGAGAGCCAGGGCGCAGGCCAAAGCATGGGCGCACGTCAGCGAAGACGTCATGATCTCCCGTCGTCCTGCTGAGGTAGAAGATCGTGCGCTGCCAGGTCACCCCTCTGTGTCAACATTGTTGCCCCACCCATAGGTACAATATGGAGGGCGAGGAGTTGACCAATGGCAAGATATTCATCGGCCTTCAAGGCCAAAGCGGTGGCACGTTTGCTGCCGCCTGAGAGTGCACCGCTAGACGTTGTGTCCCGTGCAATCGGTGTGCGTGCAGATACGCTATCCCGATGGGGTGCTGAGGCGCTGAGTGATTCACATGATCGCCTGTGGACCGGTCCAGCGCGCCTGGAGGCCGTTATTCATACTGCCAGCCTGGATGAGGCGGGCCGCAGCACCTGGTGCCGTGAGAACGGCATATATCCCGCAGAGCTCGAGCAGTGGCGAGCGCAGGCCAGCGAATCGCTGTCGGATATCACAGGTGCACAGAGCACAGGCCGTGCGGATCGCAAGGCCCGGCAAGATATCCGCAAGCTGCAGCGAGATCTCGATCGCAAGAACAAAGCGCTGGCCGAGACAGCGGCGCTGCTGGTGCTGTCAAAAAAGCTCGAAGCGATCTTCCACGAGAGCGGGGACGAATGACATCCCTGGAAGATCGCAAAGTAATTCTGAGCGCGGCTGAAGAGGCGCGCGAGCAAGGTGCTCGTCTGTCGGCCATCTGCGAGGTAATCGGTGTGGATCGGCGGACGTTGCAGCGTTGGTCTGGCCCGGAAGCACTGACGCGTGGTGATGCCAGACCGACAGCCCAGCGTCCTATACCGGCGTCGCGGCTGAGCGATGGCGAACGAGCCGCTATCCTCGAGATCGCGAATCAGCCGGAGTACGCGGACGTGCCGCCGACGCGTATCGTTCCCATGTTGGCCGATCGCGGCGAATATATCGCCAGCGAATCGAGTTTTTACCGTGTTCTGCGCGACGCCGACCAGCTTAAGCATCGCGGCCGCGCCAAGGAGCCGGCAAAGCTGCGGCCTCCTACAACGCATGTGGCAACGGCGCCGAACGAGCTCTGGTGCTGGGATATGACGTTCCTGCCAACACGTGTTATCGGCCAGTGGTTCTACCTGTACCTGATCCTCGACGTGTTCAGCCGCAAGATCGTTGGCTGGGAAGTGCACGACACCGACGACGCCGACCATGCAGCACGCGTTGTGAAGCGCGCTGCGTTGACCGAAGGCGTGGCCAGGCAGCGCAACAAACTGGTGCTGCATGGCGACAACGGCTCCACCCTGAAGGCGACAACGGTNCCGACGACGCCGACCATGCAGCACGCGTTGTGAAGCGCGCTGCGTTGACCGAAGGCGTGGCCAGGCAGCGCAACAAACTGGTGCTGCATGGCGACAACGGCTCCACCCTGAAGGCGACAACGGTGCTGGCCATGCTCAACTGGCTTGGTATCAACCCGTCCTATTTGCGCCCTCGTGTTAGTGACGACAACGCCTTTGCCGAAGCCGCGTTCAAAACGGTGAAGTACCGGCCCGAATTCCCAAGACGCGGGTTCAATGACCTCGGTGAGGCGCGCCAATGGGCCGCCGACTTTGTGCGTTGGTACAACCACGAACACCGCCATAGCGGGATCAGCTACGTCACGCCGAACGAGCGGCACACAGGCAAGGACATTGCAGTGCTGGCTGCTCGGCACGCTGTTTACCAGCTGGCCAAGGCACGCCATCCCAACCGCTGGCGTGGCCGGGACACGCGCAACTGGGATCGGACCAACTGTGTCACGTTAAACCCTGAGCGGGATGCCGTGTGCGGAGCCGTGAATCATCAAATGGCCGCGAAACATTTTGCATGAATGACCGGGGTGAGTCAGCTGCGTATTCCGGCGAACGTGACCGCCCGTTCCGGGCATCGTGACCGACTTGCACACCAATGCTCGCTGGCGGGAGTACTTTTACACTGAGCGGTCACGTTCCGTCAATTATGCCTGGCTCCTGCGCATCGAGTCGCCGGTCAGGCTCAGCCGGTGAGCACCGTGCAGCAGGCGGTCCAGTACCGCGTCGGCGATCGTCGCCTCGCCGATGTATTCGTGCCAGTGCTCGATCGGCAGCTGGCTGGCGATCAGGGTTGAGCGTCGACCGTGACGGTCCTCGATCACCTCCATCAAGTCGTTGCGCTGGGCAGCGCTGATCTTCTGGATGCCCCAGTCATCAAGGATGAGCAGGTCAGTCTTCAACAACTGGTTCATCAGCTTCGAGTAAGAGCCGTCGCCGTGGGCAATACGCAGCATCTCAAACAGCCTCGGCAGGCGCAGGTAGCGGACGGAGAAGCCTCGCCGGCAAGCCTCGTTGCCCATCGCACAGGCCAGCCAGGTCTTGCCGCAGCCGGTGGGACCGGTGAGGCAGAGGTTCAGGGACTGCCGTATCCAGTCCAGCGAGATCAGTGAGGCCATGCGGGATTTCTCCAGCCCCCGGGCATGGCGGTAATCGATGTCCTCCACACAGGCGCTTACCCGCAGCTTGGCGCCACTGAGCAGTCGCCCAAGGCGCCGGTTCTCCCGATACAGGATCTCGCGATCCACCAGGATACCCAGGCGCTCCTCAAAACTCAGCTCCGCCATTGCGGGCTGGCCCAGCTGCTCCTCCAGCGCCTGGAGCATGCCGGTGAGTCGTAATGTAGTCAGGTGTTCTCGGGTCTGTTGCATCAACATGGTTATCTCCTCGCATTCAGTGGTAGTAGTCGGCGCCGCGGACGTTGTCGTGTAACGGCAGGTCACTTTGTAGGTGGACATCACCTTCCAGCACTTGCTGGTCCAGCCCCTGTTTGAGGATGGAGGCGATGCTCTGGTAGCTCAGAGAGCGGATGGCCAGCGCACGCTCACAGGCTTTTTCCAATCGCGCCTTGCTGTAGCGCCGGGCAAGATTGAGCAATCCCAGGCAGGCCCGGTAACCATGCTCGGGGTGCGGCCGGTTCTCCAGCTGCTCCTGCACCACCTGCCGCGTGCAGGGCCCGATGTCCTGGGCCCAGTGCAGGAAGCGCCCCGGTGACCACTCCCGGTGAGCCCGGTGGGACCGGGGCATGTGTTCGACCAGCGTGCTGTGGCGTAACGGTCCGTAGCGGGCATGCACCGCAACCCGCTTGCCCTTGTGCAGGACCTCCACTGTCTCGGCGGTCAGGCGAACGTCCAGCGTCTGTCCCACGAGGGCGTGGGGTACGCTGTAAAACCGCTTGTGGACGCTGATGTGGTAGTCGATGCCGGGTTTGGCCCTGGACCACTCGGCATACGCGTAGGGGGCGTCGGGCAGCGGCTTGAGGGCCGGGGCATCCAGTTGCTCGTAAAGATCCCGCCGACTGACGGTCCGGCCCTGGAAGGGGCGATCGTTGAGCGCAGGCAGCAGATCGGCAATGGCCCGGTTTAGTTCGGGCAGGGAGAAGAAGGTGTGGTGGCGTAGACGAGCCAGTATCCAGCGCTCGACGATCTGCACCGCGACCTCGGCCTTCGCTTTGTCCTTGGGCTTTCTCGGCGCGCCGGTAGCACCGCTGTCTGGTAGTGCGCGGCCATCTCGGCATAGGTGGTGTTGATGGTCGGAGTGTAGCGGTTGGCATTGGTGACACCGGCCAGCAAGTTGTCGGGGTTATGTGCCCATCCCCGTTATGTGACGGATAACGACCGAATGGTAATAACTGTACCGGCGGACCACGGACATTTGGCCACATAATCGGCTACAGGGAGTTCAGCCAATCAAGAAG
>NZ_JAUTDR010000028.1 GCF_030649675.1 Haliea sp. E1-2-M8
CAACTCCTCGTCATGGGGTGGATATGAAGCAGTATAAACTATGTTTCGATATTTATGTGTTTAAATACTAGGCGCACAGACTGCGCCTGAGAGGCAAGACTCGGGAGCAAAAACAGCCATTGCCGGAGCCCTGGTACCGGATGGTATGGAGGCACTTGACCAACGGGCTCGCGAACTTGCGGCAGCGGATCTTTTTAGCGGTGGCGTGCTGATTGTTCGTGGCGACGGTGAGGTGCTGCTTCGGGAAGCATACGGGGAAGCCAGCCGGGAATTCGGGGTGCCGAATACGCCCGATACTCGTTACATCCTTGGGTCGATAAACAAGATATTCACTGCAGTGGCGGTTTTACAACTTGTGGAAGCAGGCGAGCTGAATCTCGACGACACAGTGATCGATCACCTTCCTGGTGTCCTCCCGGACAGCGTGGCGCGCCGGGTGCAGATACGACATTTGTTGTCGCATACGTCCGGGCTTGGTGACTTTTTGTTCACACCGGAAATGGAGCGGATGAACCGGGCTGACTACCGCGTGATTGCGGATTATTTGCCGATGCTCGCGGATGACAGGCTTGCTTTCGAACCCGGAGCTCAGTGGGGTTATTCGAACACGGGTTTCCTGGTGATGGGTGCGCTGCTGNGACTACCGCGTGATTGCGGATTATTTGCCGATGCTCGCGGATGACAGGCTTGCTTTCGAACCCGGAGCTCAGTGGGGTTATTCGAACACGGGTTTCCTGGTGATGGGTGCGCTGCTGGAGGCAGTCACGGGTGAGGAATATGAGACCTATATCCAGACTCATGTCCTGAAGCCGGCAGGGATGCTCGATACCGGTTGGCCCGAACTTGACCGGGTTCCACAGAACCTCGCCAGCACTTATACACCGGTCTCTGATGATCCGACGGATGGCTTTGTGAGTGACCGTTACGAGCAGGTTGTGAAAGGTACTCCGGCGGGTGGTGGTTTCTCAACGCTCGATGATATGGCACGCTTCGCACGCGCTCTGCTGCAGGGGCAGCTTCTGAGTCCAGAGACAGTGCAGCTAATGTTGTCTCCGAAACCGGAGCTGGGGTCGGAGGCTTATGGTTTTGGCGCTCAGCTCTTTTGGGGGGACTGGGTCGGACATACCGGCGGCGGGCCAGGAACCGTCGACTTCTTCGGGTTTCAGGTTAAAACCGGCGATATCATCGTCGTGCTGGCAAATCAGGTCGGCGAAACCATGGAAGTGGTAGAGAGCGCGCGGGCATTCCTCGAACACTGACTCGGGCAGCGTGTTCCGTAAGATATCTATTTAACAATGAGCGTCCTTGCCAAACCGCTGAACACCATTGGCATATATTGCCAACCCTGTTTGCTATAAGATGCATATTAAATGCCTCTTGATATGGTCAGCTTATGCACGGGCCATCGCACAAATCTCATATTCCGATTCGCACGGATGCGGGCCGCGTCTTTTTCCCCTTGGCCGCGTTATATGGTGCCCTGGCCGGGGGGCTGTCGGCCTTGTCCATGACCGGCAGCGGCTGGCCGTCGGGCCTGGTGGGCGCCGGCCATGGGCGGGAGATGTTCTTCGGCTTTGCCCTGGCACTGGTCGGCGGTTATCTGTTGGGGCCGTTATCCCGTCGCTGGCTCCTGGCTCTCGCCGGGCTCTGGTTGGCGGCTCGCGTTACCGCTGTGACCCTTCCGCCCTCACTGCTCGGTCAACTGTTGAGTACGCTCTTTGCCCTGGTACTGGGTGCACTGGTCATTCCCCGTTTCCGACACGCCCGTAAGTGGCGCAACAAGGCAGTTATGCCCCTGTTTGGTGCGATCATCGTGCTGCCGCTGCTATGGCTTTCGGGTGTCGACTTGCCGCTGGCGGAGCTGGGCGCGCTGCTGTTTGCGTCATTGATGCTGTTCATGGGCGGGCGCCTGATTGCCCCGGCCGCCGCCGGCGCCTTTCGCGAACGCGGCATGTATCTGGATGCAAGGGTGCAGCCGCGACTCGAGTCGTTGCTGTTGCTGCTTCTCGCTGCGGCAGTTGTCGCGCTGCTGTTTCCGGTCAGCCGGGCCGCGTCCGGTACCTTGATGCTCGTCGCGGGCGGGGTGGCCACGATACGCCTCCTTCGCTGGCGTCTTTGGCGATGCCGGCGCGCTGATCTCTGGGCGGCCGGTCTTGGCTACGGCTGGGTGGCCCTGGGGTTGGCCGTGTTGGGCGCAACCCTGCTGCAGGGGACGGGGCAACGGACGGCACTGCACCTGGTGACCGTGGGCGGGCTGGGCACTCTCGCTTCTGTTGTCATGGCTCGCCAGCACTACCAGCGTCAATGGAAACGTCCCCCTCCCGTTGTGCTGATGCTTGGCACAATGGCCTTGATGGCGACCGCCACATTGTCACGGCTGGCAGCAGACACCGTTCCCGGTGTTCGAGTCGAAGCACTCTGGCTGGCAGCTGCGGCATGGTCGGCGTCGCTTGTCTGGCTAGCGGCGCACTTGCTGCTTGATGCGCCGGACTCTACGGTGATGAAGACCACCAGGTCCGGTAAGACGCACCTTGTTTAACAACCAAATTTTCAGTTTGAATTCGTTGCAGGGATTAAAATAATGATTGATCCGATTCAGCTCAAGCGTATCTACGACCCGGTGGAAGACGAAGACGGCGCTCGCGTTCTGGTGGATCGTGTCTGGCCGCGCGGCGTACGCAAGGCGGACGTGCGACTGGACTGGTGGGCCAGGGAATTGGCACCGTCCACTGAGCTGCGTAAATGGTTCGGCCATGATCCTGACCGCTGGGCCGAATTCCGCCGCAGCTACCGCGACGAACTGGCTCAAGTACCCGAGACGCTGACAAAACTACTCGATTATTGCCGACAGGGACCAGTCACCCTGGTATTCGGTGCCCGGGACCGCGAGCACAACCAGGCCGTGGCGCTACGGGAAGTGTTACTGGGGGAGAGGAAGGAAGCTGAAACTTCAACCGAGAACGCCTCGCCTGTGTGTTACAACCATTCAGGCTCACAAACGTAAAAGGAAACAGGTCATGATTTTCACCAACAAGCGATTCCTTGCCCTCTGTATTTTGTGCCTCGCCTTTCTGGCCCAAGCTGCATCAGCTCAAGACGTCACTGCCGAGTTGACCCCTGAGATACGCGGGTTACTGCAAAAGGAAATGGTACAAGTGGATGCGGCCATGAAGGTCATCCATGGTGCCATTATTCGTGGAGACCACGAAGTCGTTGAGAAACAGGGCAAAGCGATCCATGACAGCTTCATTCTGCAGCAATCCATTACTCCGGAAGAGCGCAAGGCACTGAAGGCCGCTGTCCCCGACGAGTTTCTGAAGCTGGATCAAGGATTTCACGAGCTGGCTGTTCAGCTCTCCGAGAGCGGTGGCAGGAAAGATACCGCGGATCAACTGAAGATATTCGGGCAACTGACGCAGGCCTGCGTAACCTGCCACAGCCGTCACGTCAGCGAGCGTTTCGGCGGGTTCAACACGCAGTGATGGCTGCCGGCCGGTATGTCCCAAGCTAGCCTGCAGACGCCATCGGTCGGGCTCTATTCGTCCCGCCAGTAGTCATTGGCCGCCGCAATGGTGCTGAAGTGAACTGCAATTACCTCGGACGCATGGATTAGCGCATGAAAATGGCATTGGGTTTTCTGGCCGACCGTGAGCAACGCATGCAGCAGAACATTGCAAGATACCTTGAAGATGACAAGAGCGGAGTGCTTGATATCTGGCTGATCGACACCTCGGGATTTGTGCACCCTCGTGTGCTGGACCGCATTCCACATTGCAGCGATTGTCGCGATGTGCAGGACATTCCGGCTAATGCAATGGCGGCCAACCAGACGCTCAAAGACATGTATCGTCTGCGTTCTGAACTGGCGCAGATTCCGAGTGAAGCAGAACTGTTTAACGAACTTATGAAGAATCAGGATGCCGAGATGAGACTTCAGGTGCGCGATATCGGCCGACTTGAAATGTACTGAAGCATATGTTGTTGGACGCACAGAACGGGATTTTCTCCATCGTTAGTCTGGCATGAAGCAGATAGGGCGCCGGCTTTGGAGGCACCTTGCGCAGAAGGCCGACCTTCAGGTCCGGAATTCGTCATGTCAGGGATTTCAGATGGGATTTCATGAGCCCACGGCACGCTGATACAAGGGGTTTATCATGGTTCGATTTCACAGGCATGGCAGTCTGCGCATCGCCGCAGGGATCATCACCGACAATGCCGAGCAGGCCGCAGACAGCGCCCGGCGCCTTGCCAACCACCGAATTCCAGTCGCTGGCCTGCTTCCGTACTTCCCGCTCCGGCGGCGGTAGATTGACCTGACCACGGGCCCGCGAAAGGACTCCGATCCGACTGGAATCCACCCGGGACAGAGCATGCTGCACACACTCATGGAAGGAGCAGGCACCCATGCCGCGTAAGTTTTCCATTTCCATTGTTCTCATCGTCCTGTTCGCTGTTCTGGGTTTTGCCGTATGGACGGTGTTCTTCAAGTCCACGGGGCTGCCACCCGAGGGGTTTGCGCGGGGCAACGGCCGCATCGAGGCGGACCTTATCGACATCTCGCCCCGGCTCGCAGGGCGAGTGGCCGAGATCAGAGTGCAGGAGGGCGATCGGGTACGGCCCGGCGATGTGCTGGCAGTCATGGATACCACCGAGCTCGATTCGCAGCTGATGCGGGCTGAGGCGGCGGTGGCCAGCGCCGAAGCGGCGGTTGGAGTGGCGGCGGCACAGGTGACCGAGGCTGAGGCGAAACTGGCGCTCGCGCGCAGTGAACAGGCCCGCGCCGAGACGCTGGGCACGCGCGATATGCTTTCGCGCCAGGATCTCGACATAAGCCGCACCGCGACGCAGGTAGCCGAGACCGCGGTCACTGCCGCCAGCGCGAATCTGCGGGCCAGAGAGCGCGCCGTTGACGCCGAAGTTGCTGCGAGCGCAGAGATCGCCGCACGCATCGCCGATAGCACACTCTCCGCACAGAGCGCGGGACGGGTGCTATACCGTCTGGCGCAGCCGGGCGAAATTCTCGGTAGTGGCGGCAAGCTGCTGACGCTTGTCAGCCTCGAGGAGGTTTACATGGAGTTCTTCCTCTCCGCTACCCAGGCCCCGCGGGTCAGAATCGGCGACGAAGCGCGGATCGTCCCCGACATCATGACCAACACTTCCGTGCCTGCGGTGGTGTCGTTTGTCTCCCCACAGGCTCAGTTCACACCGAAACAAGTAGAGACCGTGACCGAGCGCGAAAGCCTCATGTTCCGTATCCGTGTGCGGATTCCGGCGGAACTGGTCGCGGCGCGGATTGACCAGATCAAGACCGGCGTGCGCGGCGTCGCATGGGTACGGCTGGTGGGGGATGACGGCAGCCTGCCGGACTGGTCGGAGGCGCTGATCCCGCCGCTGCTGGTGATGCCCGCTGCCCCTGCCGCCGACTTACCCTGATGCAGCCCGCGCAGGTCGCCTGTCTTGAGAGTGTAAGCCACAGCTATGGGAAGGTCGCCGCGCTCCGCGATCTGACGCTGGCACTCCCGGCGGGACGCATGGTGGGGTTGATCGGCCCCGATGGGGTGGGCAAATCGACGCTGATGGGCTTGATAGCCGGAGCCAAGCGCCTGCAGCAAGGGCGGGTGCAAACTTTGGGTGGTGATATGGCCAGCGCCCGCCATCGTACGGCCATAGGCGGGCGTATCGCCTACATGCCACAGGGATTGGGTAGCAACCTGTACCACGATCTCAGTCTGCGCGAGAATCTGGACTTCTTCGGCAAGCTGTTTGGCTTGAACCGGTCTGAACGTGTCGCGCGTATCGACCGGCTAACCCGGGCCACTGGCTTGCATCCCTTCCTGGACCGGCTCGCGGGGCAGCTGTCGGGGGGGATGAAGCAGAAGCTGGGTTTGTGCTCGGCGCTGATCCACGACCCGGATTTCCTGTTGTTGGACGAACCTACCACGGGCGTTGATCCGCTGTCGCGTCGTCAGTTCTGGGACCTCATCGACGCGATCCGCGCCGAGCGTCCGGGGATGAGCGTGCTGGTATCCACTGCCTATATGGAAGAGGCCGCTCGCTTCGACCATCTGGTGGCGATGAACGCGGGCTGTGTGCTGGCGGAGGCCTCGCCAGAAGAGCTGATGCGCCAGACCGGCACCGAATCTGTCGGCGAGGCCTATGTCGCGCTACTGCGGTCGGGCGACGTCGAAGCGGATGCGGCAGCGGACCGCGAAGTGGCTGCTGCCGTGCCCGCCGCCGACGCTGAGCCGGCAATCCGCGCGCGTGCGCTGACCCGGCGCTTTGGCGATTTCACCGCAGTGGACGCTGTCAGCTTCGAGATTGCACGGGGCGAGATCTTCGGTTTTCTCGGCTCCAATGGTTGTGGCAAGACCACGACAATGAAGATGCTGACCGGCTTGCTGCCGGCCTCCGAGGGGGAGGCCTGGATCTTCGGCCAGCCGGTCGATGCGCAGGATCTGGGCACCCGGCGCCGCGTCGGCTTCATGTCGCAGGCTTTTTCGCTGTATGGCGAGTTGAGCGTCGGTGAAAATCTGCTGCTGCACGCACGGCTCTATCACCTGGGCCGGGCACTGACCGCGCAGAGAATGGACGATCTGGTGCCACGCTTCGGCCTTGAACCGTACCTCAATCAGCGCGCCGGCGCGTTACCACTTGGGCTGCGCCAGCGCCTGTCGCTGGCGGTGGCGGTGATACACGAGCCGGATATCCTCATCCTCGACGAGCCGACCTCGGGGGTCGATCCGCAGGCACGCGATGAGTTCTGGCGTCTGCTACTGGACTTGTCGCGCAACGATGGCGTGACGATCTTCATCTCGACGCATTTCATGGACGAGGCACTGCGCTGCGACCGCATGTCGCTGATGCACGCGGGCCGCGTACTGGTTACGGACACGCCGGCGGGGATCATACAGTCGCGCGACGCTGTAACACTGGAAGACGCGTTCGTGGACTACATCTCCGCGGAGATTGTGCCCGAGCCTATGACAGATACGGGCTTGTCCATAGCTCCTGAAAGTACCGAAACTGCGCACGGGGTCCCGGGATTCAGTCTGCGCCGTTTGCTGGCGTTTACCGCACGTGAAGCCCTGCAGGTACGACGTGACCCGGTGCGGCTTGCCTTCGCCTTTTTGGGTAGCGCACTGCTGCTGCTCATTATGTCGTTCGGTATTTCTCAGGAGGTCCGCGACATACCCTTCGCTGCGCTGGACCAGGACCGGACGCCGGAAAGCCGCGCCTATCTCTCGACGTTCGAGGATTCTGCCTGGTTTCTGGCTCATGCGCCGCTTCTTACCGTCGATGAACTGCAGTACCGGTTGGCCAGCGGCGAGCTGGCGCTGGTGTTGCAGATTCCGGCGGGCTTTGGCTCCGCTCTACGGCGCGGAACCGGTGCCGAAGTCGCGGCGATGATCGACGGGGCCGACACCACGCGCGCTGGTACGATCGAAAGCTATGTCTCGGGCGCTCACGCACGCGTTCTGGCCGAAACGGCGGGTGCAGCCCCCGCCCTCGACATGCTCGCCAGGACGACGACCCGCCCCGCAGCTCCTGTGGTGCTGGAACCTCGCTTTCGCTACAACCCGGCGATGGCGAGCCTGCCCGCGATCGGGCCCTCGATCCCGCCACTTCTTCTGCTCCTGTTCCCCGCGATCCTGATGGCCGTCAGCGTGGCGCGCGAAAAGGAAATTGGGACAATTACCAACTTCTACGTCACCCCTACCGGGCGGGCCGAGTTTCTGGTCGGCAAGCAGATCGTGTACATCGGCATCACGCTGCTGAATTTCGTGATTTTGACGGCGCTGGTGGTGCTTGTGCTCGGCGTGCCCTTGCGCGGCGACCCTCTCGTGCTCGCACTGGCCGCGCTGGCCTATGCGGTGGCGGCGACCGGCTTCGGCCTCATGGTATCGATGTTGACGGCCACCCAGGTCACGGCGGTATTCGCCAGTACCATCCTGTCGGTGATGCCGACTCTGCAATTTTCCGGAATGATGGAACCGGTTTCATCGCTCGAAGGCCCGGCCCGGGTAATGGGGACCTTCTGGCCCACGACCTGGTATATGGCGATCAGTGTCGGCACTTTTACCAAGGGGCTGGGGCTGGCGGATCTGAGCGGGTCACTGGTCCGCCTGGCGGCCTTCGGCCCGGTCTTCACCGGCCTGGCTATCCTCGCGCTACGGAAGCAGGAGCGGTAACCATGCAAGGCCTGATTAATGTTTTCTGGCTGTTCGGCAAGGAATTGAAGAGCGTGATCGGCGATCCCGTGATGGTAATTCTGATTCTGTGGTCGTTCGTCGTTGCGGTACTCCTGGAGGCTAGCGGCGCCGGTGACACTGTGCGCAATGCCGCGATCGCCATCGTCGATGAGGACCAGTCTGTGCTCAGCAGGCAGATTTCCGCGGGACTCCTGCCACCCTGGTTCCAGACACCGGTTGCCATGAGCCCCGAGCAGGCGGATGCCGCCATGAACACCGGACGTGTGATGTTCATTCTGTCGTTTCCAGCCAATTTCGCAGCCGACGTGATTGCCGGCAAGAAGCCCGCGGTACAGCTCCAAATCGACGCCACCGCGGTATCGCAAGCGCAACTCGGCACCGACTACATCAGTAATATCGTACAGTCGGAAACCCGGGCTTTTCTATCCGGTAATCCGGACCCGCCCGACCCGCCACTACGGCTGGAACTGCGTCGCGCCTTCAACCCCAACGGCAACCCGATCTGGTTCAAGGCGGTCTCCTCATTGCTCAACCAACTGTCGGTGCTGACCATCGCGCTGACCGGCGCGGCGATGCTGCGCGAACGGGAACATGGCACCATCGAGCATCTGATGGTGATGCCGCTGACACCGGTGGAAGTGGCCTTGGCCAAGGTTCTGGCGACGATGGCGGTGGTGCTGGCGGCGTTTATCGGATCCCTGCTGTTTGTGGTGCAGGGGGCCCTGCAGGTACCGGTGGCCGGGTCGGTGCCGCTACTGGTCGGCGGTGCGGCAGTCTACCTGTGGGCGGCCGCTGCGATCGGGATGTTTCTGGGCACCATGGCGCGGAGCATGGCGCAGTTTGCGTTGCTGGTGATTATGGTAATCATTCCCGTGATCATGCTGTCGGGCGGCATGGGCGCGGTGGAGAGCCAGCCCGAGATCGTCCAGCGCCTGACCCTGGCTCTGCCCTCACGCCATTTCCTCGCCTTCGCCAAAGCAGTGACCTTCCGCGGTGCAGGCATCGAATCCGTCTGGCTGGAACTCGTGTTGATGGCCGGGCTGGGTGCCGCTTTCTTCGCCGCCAGCCTTGCCCTATTTCGCCGCTCGATGAGCCTGAGCGGCTAACACGCGGGCCTGACGCGCACCACCAAGCCATCTGTCGGATCGGCGATAGTCGCCGTCGTCCTCTCAGCGAGGGCACCTGAACCCCAACCCAATCGAGAATGAGGAAGGGGTTCCGGTTTTACGTGTGCGGCGCCATGCGAATTACATTCTCCTTCTCAGCTCGACGAAGGCATCATCGGGATTCTCGGCGAACAAGGGATCCAGGCGTTCGGGTAGACGCGAAGCCACCACTTCCCATTCGTCATTGCCGAGTACCTTCTCCATTACCGGGAACAGCCTGTCCTCCTCTGACTGCAAATGTTTGCGCGACATTTCGAGGTAGCTGTCCAGGGCTTCCCGGGTCTGCTCTATGGGGACAGGGTGATCATTGACAATCATGTTGAATAGAGAGGAAAGGCGTTCCGTGGCCTGCTCCAGATTCTGATGCTGATCGTGGATAAACTCGTTGACCGAGTTGTCGCCCAGATTCCGCTCAACCATCAGCGCGACCGCCTCTTCCTCCAGCGGGTGATGATAGATCCTTGGATAGTCGTTCAGATAGGCGACGATATCCAGGATCAGCAGGAGGTCAGGTTCGAACGTCGAATCCCTGTCGTAGCGTGCCACCTGCTCTTCAAGCATATCGAAGAGCCTGTTCAGGTTCCGGTGGTCCCGGCGTAATCGCTTCATAAGATCGTGCATGAGAAGTGCCCTTGACAGTCTTTTCGAACGCAGCATCCAAGCTCAACGATAAACAAGTCCGCCATCAATCAATGGCGCTTGGCCTGTCATGTAGTCGGAATCGGGGCCAGCCAAATAAGAAACGAAAGCCGCCACATCTTCGGGCGTTTGCGCGCGGCCCAGTGCAATGCCGCCGACGAATTTCTCGTAGCTTTCTCCGATCTTGGCGCCGGTAATATCGGCCATGCGCCGGTCAATCTCTACCCACATGTCGGTGCCGACAACGCCGGGGCAGTAGGCGTTGACGGTGATGCCGTCGCTCGCAAACTCTTTAGCCGCTGCCTGCGTCAGCGCGCGTACGGAAAATTTGGTCGCCGAATACACGCCCAACAAAGGAAATCCTTCATGGCCCGCGATGGATGACGCGCTGATTATTTTGCCTTTGTGGCCACGCTCCTTGAACTTTGCGGCAGCGGCCTGAATGCCCCACAAAACGCCATGGACATTAACCTTGAAAGTCTTTTCAACTTGTTCAAGGGTGATCTCGGCGATGGATTGAATACTGGCGACACCCGCGTTGTTCACCATAATGTCAAAGCCGCCGAGTTCTTGCTCGACATGGTCGATGGCGGCATAAACCTCATCCCGCTTCGTCACGTCGGCTTTGAAAGTAGTCGCTTTGCGGCCGAGAGCGCGCACTTCATCAGCGACCGCCTTTGTCTTCTCATCGTTGATATCAACAATCCCAATTTCCGCGCCGTCGCTTGCCAGACGTAGCGCGATGCCGCGTCCGATTCCTTGTCCCGCGCCCGTTATCAGTGCAACTTTCCCGACAATGCTCATATTCGTCTCCCTCGACGTTTGTTGCCAATCATGACCACATAAACTGTGCGGGTATGTTCGATATCCAACAAATCCACGGTAAGGCATCGTTCGCGGAGCATTGCGGCGATCTGAGCAGGGCGTCCGCCGGCGGTGTACGAGATCCATGTGACTCCACATCAGGTCCTCATTCGTACAACTGTGCTATTGTCTTCACTAATACTGGCGGCATTGGAGTCCAATCCAGCCGCCGTACGGGCGGGGATTCCTGAGCGCTTGGCGGACGCCTACAGTAAGCTCAGGCAGCCGCGCGGTCGCTCGAGCAAGGCAGGGGATATGTAAAAGCATATGTCGAGTTGCCGCCATAACGGGAGCGAGTCCATGATTCAGGTTCAGATCTACCGCTACAACCCGGATTTAGATAACGAACCCCGGATGGAAAACTACCAGGTGGAAGAGAGCTTCCGCCAGCGCATGGTGCTGGATGTGCTCGAGCACCTGAAGGAGCGCGATCCAAGCCTGACCTATCGCCGATCCTGCCGTGAAGGTGTTTGCGGCTCCGATGGTATGAACATCAATGGCCAGAATGCCCTGGCCTGTGTATCTCAGGTGTCGGATATACTGGCGGGTACCTGGGTCGCTCAGAAAAGCAATTACGGAAGCGGGGTGGCGTCGGTCAGGAAGGCACCGGATGCTCCTCTGGTGATCCGACCGCTAACTGGCATGCCGGTAATAAGGGATCTTGTGGTGGATCAAACTCACTTCTTCGATCAGTATCGCCAGATCAAGCCCTGGCTTATTAATGATGAGCCGCCGCCGGCGATAGAGCGGCTTCAATCTCCCGAGGACCGTGCCCGCCTCGACGGGCTCTACGAATGCATCCTCTGCGGGTGCTGCACCTCCGGCTGTCCGTCCTGGTGGTGGAATCCTGATAAGTACCTGGGCCCGGCGGTCTTGCTGCAGGCTCAGCGCTTTCTGGAGGACAGTCGTGACTCCGCTGGAGTCGAGCGGCTGACGGCCCTGGAGGATCACTACAGTGTGTTTCGCTGCCGCGATATCGAGAACTGTGCCCAGGTCTGTCCCAAGGGGCTCAACCCGATGAAGGCGATCAGCGGTATTCGCCGTCGTCTCCTGACCGACAGCAGTTGAGGTAATTTCTCACTCCAAATGCGGAATGGAACTGCGCAGAATTGAGCCAATAGGTTCATGTTCTCTTTGCAGCCGTTTGGCGGCGTCTTTTCGACAGAGCCATGCGACACAGTACCGCATGGGAACACAGAGGGGTGCGGCGAGGTCTTCAACGGCCATGCACGGGGCGCCTCGGGCGACGTCCGGCATCCGGGGCATGTCCCTTGAAAGCTTCAATGTCGTGGAGGCCATGCGGCTTGGCCATGGACTCAATCATATAGAAATCCCGTTCCACCTCGTAATCCTTCCACATATACCACTCAGGTCGCTCCACATCCTGGTACTCAATGACCAGCATGGAGCCACCGTGGTCCTTGCCATTGTTGGTGGTGTGATGCTCGATGTGATCGTGCGTCATCCACAATCCGGGGTTGTCCATCTTCATGATTACGTCGTAGCGCTCACCCGGTTGCAGGGCGACCACGTCGGCCTCTATGGGTTGTTTGAGAGGCAGGCCATCCTTGTGGGTGATCAGCATGTCGTGGCCGTGCGTGTGGAAGGAGGTGGGAATGCTGGCGCCAATCAGGCGCAACCGGACCACGTCGCCTTCTTGCACCTGCAGTGGGTGGGTCATGGGGAAGGACTTGCCATTGATGGAGAAGTAATTGATGACTTCCCCGGGTTTACCTCCGGTGCCGTATTCGTCAGCCACTTCGGAGTTCCAGCCAGAGAACATCAGAATGGCGTCCTTGGTGACTGTCTTCTCCACCGGAATGGGGTCTTTGGGGTCGACGATCAGCGGCCCCCACATGCCGCGCAGGCCGACGTGTTCCGAGACGTTGACGTGGCAGTGATACCAAAGGGTACCGGGCTTGTCGACCACGAACTTGTAGGTAAAGCTGTCGCCGGGCTCGATACCGCGCTGGGTGAGATCGGGCACCCCATCCTGGGGCCAGGTGTTGGTCTGGTAGACGCCGTGCCAGTGAACGGTGTGGTTGAGTGTGGAGTTGTTCTGCACAGTGACCTCCAGTTCGTCCCCCTCCTTCACGTGGAGCAACGGCCCTGGAACCTGGCCGTTAAAGCCCCAGACCTTGGCACTGAAGCCAGGCGCGACGTCCAGTTCCACTTCCTCAATAGTCAATTCGAACTGGCGCGACTCGGCGAAGCTGGTCGTCGCCCCCAGCAGCAGTGCCGTTAGCAATGCGATCGTGTATCTGGTCATTGTTCTTCAACCTCCGGATTCGCAGCACAGGTGCCGCATATAGCGCACCAGCGCGTGGATGTCGTCGTCGCTCAGATTCCCGCTCCAGGGCGGCATCAGCACCGACTTGTTGATACTCTTGCCGCCTTCTTTCACCGCCTTGAACAGTTCGGCGTCGGTACGTGCCGACATTTCTCCCTGGTCTCGATGGTTGCGGGGTTGCACCGACATGGCGGGGACGTTCACGCCATCGCCGTTGCCGGTCACGCCGTGGCACTGGGTGCAGTAGATGGTGTACAGGTTTTCGCCGTGTTCGAGGTCCTCGGCCAGGGCGGGCAGGCTGCCCGCCAGCAACAGGCTGGCCAGCAGAGTTGCTGAATAGTTCATGGCGCTTCCTCCCCGATCAGTTTCAGATAGTTGGCCAGCCGTCCCACGGCGCTGTCGTTGAGTCCCGCCTTGGGCATCAGGGTGTGGGGGTCCCATGCTGCAGGGTCGGCGATGAAGGAGGCAATGAACCCGGGCTGTAGCCGCTGCCACGCGGTATACAGCTCGGGGCCGGACAGGCCGCCATAACCGGGGCCGTCACTGTGACAGGCATCGCAGCCGTTGAACTTGGTGAAATTCAGCTCGCCCATGCGGCGGGCGATGGAACCGGGTTCATAGATGGTGGCGGCAATCAGCTCGTCGTGGGGGCGCAGCACCATCAGGTAGTCAGCAGCCCTTTTCGCCTGCTTGGCGTCCAGTGCCGGATGTTCCTCCAGGGTGGCTGGATCAATAACGTCACCCTCGTCACTGGGCACGACTGCCCCCGGGGGGAACACCCCGGCCGGTCGGATGCGTACCGGATCCTGGAGCCAGCTTTCCAGCCAGCCGGCCTGGAATTTGTTGCCAGCGAAATGTAGCGGTGGCCCTTTGCGAGTGACGCGCTCCACGTGTCCCAGTGCCGGGTAGTCAGGTTTTTCCAGTGCGTGGCAGCTGCCACATTCGGACTGCAGCCACTGCCCGGTGTCTGCCAGAGCGCCGGGAGAGGGCTGTAACAGCCCGCCCGTCAGCAGCAGTCCGGCGAGAAGTTTTAGTCGCATCTTCCGCCTCCTTTCAGCGCAACAGCTGCTGATCGCCGCGGCCCTTCTTCGGGTCGGCAGCCGCATGGTTCATCAGTACCGAGATGGCGCCATTCAGGGCGTGCTTCATGCGGTGATCAACCAGGGCGTTGTTGGTGGGCCGGTCCGCAGGACTGACGATGTCCAGAGTCAGACCGTGAGCCGGCGGCACTTCCACCGTCTGCAGTCCCCAGGCAACGTTTTTCGGGTTGCCGTTGTCCCAGACTTGCTCCCAGATACCGGCGATCGGGTGGAAGGCAGCGGCCTCATTGATCATGGCGTTGACGAAGTGGATGCGCACACGCTCGCCGGGCCGGCTTTCAAGGGTCTGGCTGGCGTTCGGATCGTGTACCGGGTCGTAGTGGAACTGCCTGCCGTTCACCAGTGCGCCTTTCCAGCCGTTGCCCATTTTCATGTCATCGGCGGAGGTGCCCGGCGCGAACAGGTCACCCTGCACCAACACATACTCGCGATCTGCCTTGGGGAAGTTCTCGCTGTAGCCTTCCGCAGGGTCGACGATGATTACGCCGTACATGCCGCGAGCAATGTGCTCGGCCATGGAGTCGGAGCCGCAGTGGTAGATAAAGACACCCGGGTATTCCGCCTTGAAGGTGAACTGCTTGGTCTGGCCCGGCTTGATGGACTCGAACTCATCGAGTACATCAACCCGCGCTGCGTGGAAGTCCATGGAGTGACTCTGCTCGTTATCCGCGTGGTTCAGCAGGGTGAAGTCCACCACATCTCCCTGCTTCACCCGGACCAGGGGGCCGGGGATGGTGCCGTTGTAGGTCCACATGGCCTGGGTGGTGCCGGCATTGTCGACCACCACATCGACTTCCTTGACAGTCATGTCCACCTTGATGGTTTCCGCCCACAGGACTGGGGAGGTGCAGATTGCAGTGGCGAGAGTGAGGTTGGTCAGTAATGATTTCACGATGATCTCCTTGGTTGCCGCTTCTGATTGATGATCAGCGGTTAATACCCAGCGAGAATCGTGCCATAAAAAAATGCGTTGCTATTCAGAGAGATAGAATTATAAAATGTCAATAACACAACACAAAATACGTGTTTAAATAACACGGTTATGACGTTATGACATCACACCCCGCTTTTGCAGACCTGGCTGAAATTGTTGCCGATCTATCGCAATCCATGCCTCGGGAGACCCGTTTCCAGCGTTTGCTGGAGGTGGTTCGGCGCAACTTTCCCTGCGACGCCATCTGTCTGCTGGAGCGGGAAGGGGGGCAGTTGATTCCACGGGCAGCCCAGGGGCTGAGCCCGGATGCGCTCGGGCGTCGCTTTGTCATCCAGAACCACCCACGCCTGGCCCAGATACTGGATAGCCGCAAGCCGGTTCGTTTTGTTGCCGATTCGCAACTGCCTGACCCCTATGACGGATTGATCGATAACAGTGAAGATCATCTCTACGTGCACGACTGCATGGGTGCCGCACTCTATATCGACGACACCCCCTGGGGTGTGGTGACCCTGGATGCGCTGGACCCCCATGCGTTCGATCATTTCGATCTTGATGTCTTTCAGGCCTTTCTCGGCGTGGCCGCTGCGACAGTGAGGGCGGCGAGCTGGATTCAGCGCCTTGAGGAGCAGCTGGAGCGGCGCCAGAAAATCCTGCTCAGCCAATCCGTGCATCGGGCCACCACGGACATCATCGCTGAGAGCCAGGAAATGACTCAGCTAATCAATGAGACACAAACCGTGGCGGCATCAGATCTGACCGTGCTGATTACGGGTGAGACCGGTGTCGGCAAGGAGCTGATTGCCAACTACCTGCACCACCAATCCATCCGGGCCAGTGAGCCGATGGTCTACGTCAACTGTGCTGCGCTGCCGGAGTCACTGGCCGAAAGTGAACTGTTCGGTCACGTGAAAGGGGCGTTCTCTGGCGCAACCGAGAATCGCACGGGGAAGTTCGAGTTGGCCCACGAAGGTACGCTGTTTCTGGACGAAGTCGGTGAGCTACCGATCATCGTGCAGTCCAAGCTACTGCGTGCTCTGCAGAATGGGGAAATCCAGCGAGTTGGCAGTGACCGGCAGCACCGGGTGGATGTCCGCCTCATCGCCGCGACGAATCGGGAACTGAAAAAGGAAGTCGCAGAAGGGCGCTTTCGTCCGGACCTGTATCATCGGTTGAGTGTCTATCCCCTGGTGGTACCGCCGCTACGGGATCGCCCCGCGGATATCCTCCCCCTGGCCGGTTTTTTTCTGGAGCGGGACCATCGTCGCATGGGGGTGCGCGGTGTGCGCCTGACGCACGTCGCCAAGCACTGGCTGAGTGGCTTCTCCTGGCCGGGTAATGTGCGGGAGCTGGAGCACACGCTCTCCCGCGCGGTGATTCGCGCCCTGAGCGAAGGGCAGGACTCCACTCAGGTAATCGAGCTGGACGTGTCGCACTTTGGTGCGGAAGCAGTGCCAGACGGCGCCACTCTGCGACTCGCCAAACCTGTCGAGCCTCTCGTTGATGTGCCGCTAAACGAGGCCGTCGACGACTACAAACGACGGCTGATCCTGGCTCGCCTGAAACATTTCCAGGGTAACAAGGCGGCCACAGCGCGCTCATTCGGTATCGACCGCGGCAACTTCGTGCGCCAGCTGCAGCGGCTGGATATCAACTGACATTATTGCTCGCGGAGTTTTCTTCGGCGTTGGCGCTGTCACCGGCGTCCTGTACCCCGTCTTCCTGGTAGCAGTTGCACCCGATCTCCGGTTCTGACCGTGCCGGGCTGGATGATCCTGGCGTTTACACCCAGGTTGCGATCTGCATGCTTCGCCATGGCCCTGGAAAGCCCCTTCTCCTCACGCAGGTCGAAGCCCGGCTGCGGACGGCCCGGCATCGAGCAGCGCGCCGTCGGCGAATCGACTAGCAAGACGGCTTCACCGATTTTCAGCGTCGCGCCGACCCACCCCTGTTCTGTCATCGCGGCAGCGGGTGAGGTCATTTCCAGCAGGAGGTTCGGCCGAAAACGACGAACGTCCACGTCCAGCCCGGACGCGTCGGCCAAGAACTGCAGCGAGTCCGTGGTCAGTAGATGCACTGGAAAGGCATCGTAAAGAAATCCCGGCGGTGTGGCATGGAACTGCAGTACTGTGGCCACGTCCACATCCATGGCGCCGAACTCGGGAAGGGGCTCACCTGCGTTGAGACCGATCTCCCCGGCGATCTGCTGCTCGGTACGCTCACCTGGCAACGCGTAAAAAGCCCTATCAGAGCGGGGCGCTCGTGGTTTCAGCTGGGCGGGGGCGTCCAGCCAGCGGGTCAACCAATCTTCGCACGCCTTCAAATCGCTGCTCTCGCAGGAGTTGCCATCGGGCGCCAGTAATCTCACTGGAGCAATGGCATCGCCGTAATCCTCCGGGGAAGGGCTGGACAGGTACTGCGCGCGCAGCTCCAGCAGTCGAGGCCATTGCTTGGCGCTGCGAATGATCGGAGCGAGGGGGTCGTACACTGTCCAGTGGCGATCACCGCAGACGCCACCCGCGCCGATGATTGCGGTGCTCAGACTTTCGCCTCCAAGGCTTTTTACCGGATAGCGCCAGAGCTCCTTAACGAATGCGATTACCACGGCCACTTTTCCTGATCAACAGCAACTCTCGAGCAGCATGCCGCAGCGGGAGAGGGAATTCTACTCCGCCGCCAGGTGCTTGCGAGCCCCGGCGCTGAGCAGAGGGCGATCAGGCATCTCAACCGTGATACTGATTGCCCTGTTGTAACAGCCAGTAAGTGATACCAAGCGCCAATGTGGTTGCTGCAATACCGATTAGGTACATGGGCGTCAGCGTATCGAAATCCAACACGATGACCTTCCGTGCAATGGCCATAAGCGCCGTGGCGACAACCAACTGAACGGGAAAGACGTTGGTACCCAGATAGAGCCGTATATTAATAAAAATTTCCACCGCAATCAGCACCGCCATGAAGGCGCCGAAGGTGAAGAAAATGTCGTTAATATTCAACAGCAGAAAAGGAGGGGCGATCAGTCTGTCGTAAATGATATAAACAACATCGCCAACCCCCCAGAGAATAACAGCGACCATCAGTACCGCAAGCACCCGAATCGCAAAGCGAATGATCCGGTGCAGGCTACGGAAAAAAGGATCAGGGAAATCAATTGGAAGCTCCTGATGTAATTCGTGCCGACTCTCTGCTCGCGACTGAGCAGGTGCTACTTCTTTATCGTGATCGGCCATTCAATCTCTCCATAAAGCCTCCGAAAAACTTTCCGAATCGGCTCTTCATTATTAAGGCCTATACCGCAACTGGTCGCTATCTGGCGATTGCTCATGCCCTTGCCCCATTTGAGGCGCAGAACTTCCTTGATTCTACGCATGGATAACCTCATCGCGGACATCTGATCCCCTTTGCTTGAAAAGGGCCAGAATACCGGTTAGTTATCCCGCGTCGATTGGCTCCTGATGAGACTCCCTGGCACGCAGCCGGGATGGCAGCTTTGCCGTGGAATCAGTGGTAGCATTCGCGTGGAATGGGTGGCAGGCTTGGCCTGGAATACGCATCTTTGCTAGCTGCCTCCCAGTGCAGCTTTTTCCATTTCAACGTAAACACGATAGGCATTGGCCTTGTTGGACGCATCGAATGCCGGCAGGTTCTCATAGCGGGACCAGTCCGTCTGTTCATAGGCATCTTCGAACTCAACCCACTCCTCAACCGCAGCGCCCATGCGGTCCCGGACATACGCAAGATAGTCATAGGTGAAACTCAGGGCCGCCGTGACATCTTCCGATGGCTTGCCGTGGCCGGGTATCAGTATACGGGGGTTCAGTTCCCTGACTTTCTCGATGGCCTTCATCCAGTTACGGGTATCCACTTCGGCGCTGTTGAGATACGGAACCCGGTCATTCTGGATAATATCGCCGGAAAACAGAACACCGGCGGGCTCTACCATCATCAGACTGTCATCCGGCGCATGGGCGGGACCCGCATGCACGATCCTGAACCGGTAATCGCCGGACTTCAGCATTATTTCCTCCGCAAAGGTAACATCAGGGGCGACTACTCTGGTGTGGTCATCTACCCAGGGTGAGAGAACCTGTTTACGCTGTTCCAGGCGTTGGTCCGCATCCGGGCTGCTGATATAGACATGGGATGAATCCTGGGCGATGACCTCCGCTTCCGTCAGCTCTTTGATGGCCTGCAGCCCATAAACATGGTCTGCATGATAATGGCTGATCACAACATGAGTGATGGGTAATTCCGTCAGTTCGCGTATTTTATCGACCATTGCTGCACCGAGGCTGGGTGTTCCGAGGGCATCGAATATCACCACACCTTCGCCGGTGATGACGAATCCGGCATTGGCTGTCAAACCTTCGTTCTGCTCTCCCGGTACCCCGGAATGGCCCAAAAAATAGTAAACGTTGTCCACGCTCACTTGTTCTGCCTCAAACGGAATTGTGAGCGGCGGATAGTCCGGCGCGGAATCGGCAGCCAGCGCTCCCGATCCGATCAGCATTGCGGCAGCCGCAGCGGTGGACCTGATGGAGATCTTGATTGTTTTTGCATGCATTTTGGATACCTCTTCTGTTTTATTGCGCCATGTAAGTGCCTGTATTGGTCATGTTTCACCTCGGATCAGCCGTATTCCAAAGCCGGTTTTATCCACGAAGGTGGTATGAGGCCGGTTTCGAAACCACTTGTCACCCCGCACTGAGGGGTCTATATATAAAGTATATCCTTACCAGAGAAACAACAAGGTTGTCGCCAGTGCCACACTGCGTGTCGGCCGACTGTCCCGAGAGGGCTTCGAAGGAGGAGGAAACCAATATGTTCGGCAAGCTCCGCCAACTCCACCGGGACCTGACCAAAATCGCCCTGGCAGAGTCAGATCGCTTACCTGCAGCAGAGCGCAGACGTTTTCTCAGAAGCGGCCTGTTCACCGCTGGTGGTGCCATGGTTGGGGGTGCTCTCGCAGGCGTTGCCCCAAAGGCCCTTGCAGCGACACAGTATCCGCCCGGGATTCCCCCGTGGACCCGGTCTCTCGGGCCGGGTGTAGTGACCGATCCATACGGTCTCCCATCGCCGTTCGAAAAGGAGGTCATTCGCAGGAACGTACCCTGGCTGACCGCCGATAAAATCTCGTCAATCAGTTTTACTCCACTTCAACACCTGAAAGGCATCATTACTCCGAACGGCCTTTTCTTTGAGCGCCATCACGCTGGCCGTCCGGAGATCGATCCTCAGCAACACCGCCTGATGATCCATGGCCTTGTGGAACGCCCGATCATTCTCTCCATGGAGGATCTGCAGCGATTCCCCAGCGTTTCCCAGATCAACTTTATCGAGTGCCCCGCCAACGGCGGCATGGAATGGCGTGGTGCCCAGCTCAATTCCCTCCAGTTCCTGCACGGCATGGTGAGCTGTGCCGAATGGACCGGTGTCCGGCTGTCCACGTTGCTGCAGGAAGTAGGCATCAAGACGGAAGGCAAGTGGCTGCTGGCAGAGGGTGCAGACGGTGCCGCCATGACCCGCAGTATTCCGCTCGAGAAAGCCCTTGACGATGTCATCGTGGCTTATGCCCAGAACGGTGAGGCACTGCGTCGCGAGCAGGGCTACCCGGTTCGCCTGGTGGTGCCGGGCTGGGAGGGCAATACCCACGTGAAGTGGCTGCGCCGGCTGGAAGTGGGCGACAAGCCGTGGATGCAGCGTGAGGAAACGTCCAAGTACACGGACCTGATGCCGGACGGTACAGCCCATGGCTTCACCTGGGTTATGGACGCCAAGTCGGTTATCACTTCGCCGTGCCCCGAAATGCCGTTACAGGACAAGGGTATTCACCAGATTGAAGGCCTGGCGTGGAGCGGCCGCGGCAAGGTAAAAACGGTGGACGTTTCGGTTGATGGCGGTCGGAACTGGCAGCAGGCGCAACTGCGGGAGCCGGTTATGTCCAAATCGCTGACCCGGTTTGCCCTCGAGTGGAAGTGGGAGGGCAATCCCGCCCTGCTGCAATCCCGGGTCATTGATGAAACGGGGTATGTGCAACCGACGCTGGCTCAGCTCAGGCAGGTTCGTGGCAGCAATTCGATCTATCACAAGAATTCGATCCAGACCTGGCAGGTCAACGCAGACGGGAGTGTGGTCAATGTTCAACTTGCATAAGACACCACGCCTGTTCGCCGGAACCTGGTGCGGCATCCTTCTGGCTTCAATACCCCTTGTCGGTGCTGCAGAGCAGGCCGGGCACTACGGGTATGGTGAATCCGCAACGGATGAACAGATTGCCGCCTGGGATATCGATATTCGTCCTGACGGCATGGGGCTGCCAGAGGGCAGCGGTACTGTCGATGAAGGAATGTCCGTTTACGAGGCCCAGTGTGCGTCCTGCCACGGTGCCTTTGGAGAAGGCATGGAGCGCTATCCCAAACTGGCAGGAGGTGACGACAGCCTCGCAGAGGACCGTCCCGAAAAGACAGTGGGAAGCTACTGGCCCTATGCCTCGACACTCTGGGACTACATCCACCGAACCATGCCGTTCTTTGCACCGCAATCGTTGTCGGATGACCAGGTATATGCGCTGACCGCCTATGTCCTGAATCTCAATTACATCGTGGACGGCGATTTTGTGGCCAACAGGGAAACATTGCCGAAGGTGGTGATGCCTAATCAGGATGGCTTTACCTGGGAAGACCCGCGGCCGGTCGTGAGCAACGAGCGCTGCATGAAGGACTGTAAAGACGAGGTGAACGTAGCCGACTCGGCGGCGGGCAAGGATCTGACACCGAGCACGACCGGTCCTCTCGACGAGGGGATAATGGAATGAAGGCGGATCAGGAGCACCAGGCTCTACAACGCTTGCCCGGGAGGACTGCGTGATGCGACAAGGGTTAATTTCCGTGTATCTGACCACACTCGTACTGAGTGTCACCGCGCCGGTGTTTGCCGAACCGAGCCAGGGTGACATTGACCGGGGGAAGGAACTCGCTTTCAGCCGGACTGATGGTAATTGCCTGGCCTGCCACCAGATGGATGACGGCAAGCTGGCCGGCAACATCGGTCCGGAACTCGCGGACATGAAATCCCGCTATCCCGACCGTGAGATTCTTTACAGACGTATCTGGGACGAGACCCAGTTCAACGAGATGACGGTGATGCCGCCATTCGGAAGACACATGATCCTGAGCAAACAAGAAATCAACCGGGTCATCGATTACCTGTATACGCTCTAAGGGCGGAGGAGGAGTTACCGTGACTGACCAAAGGCGAAGAGGCTTTTTGAAGGGGATGCTGGGTGCAGGAGTAGCCGGCTTTGCGCTGGGTTCCGGCATCATGTCACTGAGAGTTCAGGCGGCAGCCACCCCGGACGCGTCCGACTGGCCGAAGAAGGCGTTCAATACCCCGGGCGTGGATGAAACCATTGCTGAACTGTACGAGATGGAGGCGACTGAATCGGACCAGATCACCATGGATTTGCCGACCATTGCGCAGAACGGCGCGGTGGTGCCCGTGTCTGTCGAAACCACACTGCCGAACGTGACGAGCATCGCGTTACTGGTCGACAGGAATCCCAATGCCCTGGCTGCCTATTTCGATATTCCGCAAGGCACTCTGCCGTTCGTGTCGAATCGCCTGAAAATGGCAGAGACGACGGATGTTGTCGCAGTCGTGATTTCTGACGGCAAAGCCTACAAGGCGACTCAGAACGTGAAAGTGACCGTTGGCGGCTGCGGCGGCTGACAGCTAACCGGACAGGAGAAGAACAATGGCATCTAGTATCAGAGTTCGTGCAGTAGAGAGTGGCGGTGTAACATCGCTGAAAGCCCTGGTTCGACATCCCATGGATTCAGGCTTTGTAAAGGACTCTGCGGGGAACGTCATCCCCGCCAATTTCATCAAGGCTCTGACCGTTTCCCACAAGGGGAAAGACGTATTTGTTGCCCACTGGGGCCCGGCGGTATCCAAAGATCCGTTCCTGGAGTTTCGCTTCAAGGGGGCCCAGAAGGGTGACGAGGTCACCATCAGCTGGATCGATAACACGGGTGAAAGCGATTCAACCACGGCAACCATCGCCTGACGATTGTCGGCGGGCAGGACCATCCTGAATCGCCGATGAGGAGGATTGGACATGGTTAAAGCGAAAATCATTCTGGTCGTTCTCGGTGCGGCGCTCGCAGTGCCTCAGGTATTGGCGGGCTCGACACCGGAAGAAGACCGGAAAGCAATGGTTGAATACTTCATGCAGATGTTCCCGGACGTGCCTTTCGAGGGCTTCGTCAATGGCCAGTACGCGCTGAACGAAGACCGCCGCCGCCAGTGGGAATCCATGCAGGATTTTCCGCCCTATGAATTTGCGGTCGCCGACGGCCAGGAGATGTTCGAGACGCCGTTTGCCAATGGCAAGACCTACGCCAGCTGTTTCGAAAATGACGGCATCGGTATTCGGCAGAACTATCCGTACTTCGACACGGAGAAGAATGAAGTCATCACGCTTGAACTCGCTATCAATCGCTGCCGCGAAGCCAACGGTGAGGAGCCCCTGAAATGGAAGAAAGGGGCCATAGCGTCAATTTCCGGTTACATGGCATCCACCTCCCAGGGTAAGCCGATCAATATCAAAGTCCCGGACGATCCCGATGCACTGGCTGCCTACCAGGACGGCAAGGAGTTCTATTACAGCCGACGTGGTCAACTGAACTTTTCTTGCGCCAGCTGTCATGTCCAGAATCCCGGAAAATGGATTCGGGGAGACTTTCTGTCGCCGACTGTGGGGCAACCGGCAAATTTCCCGGTGCACCGTTCGGATTGGGGTGAGATGGGGACGCTGCATCGCCGCTTTGCTGGCTGCAATACCAATGTTCGGGCAGAACCGTTGCCGGCCCAGAGTGAGGGGTACCGCAATCTCGAGTATTTCCTGACCTACATGAGCAATGGCCTGCCAGTTGTCGGACCGGCAACCCGGCCATAGTCAGGAATGGAGAGGGAGAATCGCAATGAACAGACCTTTGCTGACAATCGGTATCTCGCTTGCGCTGTGTCTACCGCTGGCCGCACAGGCTGGCTCCAAAGAGGACTTCAATGACGTTTACTCAAAGGCCCAAAGCACTCACCAGGATGCCGGCACCTTCCAGTGGACTGTGACCTCGGACCGGTTGAAGGCGGCAAAGTCCGCCGCTGACAACGGCAACTTTGAGAAAGCCGCGGCCATGGCCAATGAAGCCCTGAGGCTCGCCGAAGAATCCGTCGCACAGCGTAAACAGCAACAGGAAGCCTGGCGCAACGTTGCCATAGGAAACTGACCCCGTACGCCGAACCTGACCAGCCTGCCCGGCACGGAACCGGGAAAGCTGGTAACTCCAATTACCAGAAAGGAAAGGAGAGTTCAGTGACCATTTCCCGCAGAGATTTCCTTATGGCCATGCAAGCGGCAGCCGTTGCCGGGCTCGCTTCGAAACTTGCTTTGGCACAAGGTGGCGAGGGACTGTACGACGCAGCAAAGTTCGGCAATGTCCGATTGCTTCATCTCACTGATATCCATGCCCAGTTGTTACCGGTGCATTTCCGGGAACCCAACGTCAACCTGGGAATTGGCCCCAACAAGGGCAGGGTTCCGCACCTGGTCGGGAGTCACTTCCTGAAGCATTTCGGCCTTCCGTCAGATACCCGACGCAGCCACGCGTTTACCTATCTCGATTACACCGAAGCCGCGCAGAAGTACGGCAGATTGGGCGGGTTCGCCCATCTCAAGACTCTGGTGGATCAACTGCGGGAGCAGGCTGGGGCCGGTAACTCGCTGCTGCTCGATGGCGGCGATCTCTGGCAGGGCTCCGGGACAGCGTTCTGGACCCAGGGCGAGGACATGGTTGAAGCCAGTAACCGCCTTGGCATCGATATTCTGACAGGGCACTGGGAATTCACGTATCCGGAAGAGCAGATTCGCAAGAACATCAGCTCCTTCAAAGGCGAGTTCCTGGCCCAGAATGTTTTCCTGTCCGACGAAGCCATGTTCATGGGAGCAGAATCCTACGACGAAGTCAGTGGTCGCGTCTTCAAGCCGTATACCATCCGGGAGCTGGGCGGAAAGCGGGTGGCGATTATCGGCCAGGCATTCCCTTATACACCCATTGCCAATCCGTCCTATTTCATTCCTGACTGGCGTTTCGGAATTCGGGAATCCGAGATGCAGGCGCTGGTCAACGAAATCCGGGAGAAGGAAAAGGTCAATGCGGTCGTGGTCCTTTCCCATAATGGAATGGATGTGGACCTCAAAATGGCAAGCCGTGTAACCGGCATCGATGCCATCCTGGGCGGCCACACCCATGATGCAGTGCCACAACCCACCGAAGTGAAAAACCCGGGCGGTACGACCCTGGTCGGCAACGCCGGTACTAACGGTAAATTTGTCGCGATACTGGATCTGGATATCGGAAATAACGGTGTCCGGGGCTACGAATACACGCTGCTGCCGGTCTTTTCCAACCTGATCAAGCCCGATCCGGCCATGACCAGCTTCATTGAAGAAGTCCGGGCACCGTACATGGACAAACTGGGTGAAAAACTGGCCATCACCGACGACCTGCTCTATCGTCGGGGCAACTTCAACGGCACCATGGACCAGGTAATCTGCGACGCCCAGAGAAAGGTGCTCGATGCCCAGATTTCTCTGTCACCGGGATTCCGGTGGGGCACGACTGTATTGCCGGGTGAGTCCATCACCATGGACGACATTATGAACGCCACGGCCATCACCTATCCGGAGACTTATGTCCGGGAAATGTCGGGCGCCGACCTGATGCTGATCATGGAGGATGTGGCCGACAACCTGTTCAACAAAGATCCGTATTACCAGCAGGGCGGTGACATGGTGCGTGTCGGCGGCATGGATTACACCTGTGATCCAACAGCTGCTATGAACAGCCGGATCTCGGACATGCGCCTGGATACCGGCGAACAGATCGAAGCCAACAAAATGTACAAGGTCGCTGGTTGGGCAACCGTGAACTCGCGGGCACCCGGCCGGCCAATCTGGGACGTGGTTGCTGACTACCTGAGGTCGGAGAAGACGGTCAAGATTGACAAGTTCAATACGCCGACCCTCAGGAATGTAGCGGACAATCCCGGCATCGAAGACTACGCAGGATAAATCATGAGCAGGAATCTCGTTAGTGAATTAATGGTAACGATGCTGGGCCTGGCGCTTCTGGTCGCGGCGGGCACCCTTCACGCGGAACCGATGAGCGAGAGCAAGCCATTCGCCGAAAAATTTGTGCTTCTTCAACTGAGTGACGGTGAGGAGGAGAAGCAGAGCAAGGTGCTCAGTGTTGCTGGCAACCTGCTGGAACACTATGGAACGGACTCGATAGATATCGAGATAATCACGTTCGGGCCAGGCGTGCGCCTGATGTATGCGGACAACAGCCGGCGGGAAAGGATCACCAGCCTTATGGCCCAGGGCGTCCGTTTCACCGTGTGTATGAACACCATCAGCAGCATCGAAAGAGCAAGCGGAAACCGCCCGGAGCTCCACCCTGAAAGCATCCCGGTCGATGTTGGGGTCGCCCATATTCTGGACGAGGTCGAGAAAGGCTATGTTCTCGTCCGCCCATGATCGTCTGGCCTTGAAAAGGAAGCGCACCGTGAAGTGCAAACTGTCAAAATCCCTGATGTTCGTCTCAGCCCTTGCGGCCACTGGTATTGCTGCCGCCCAGGACAGTAATCAGCCGGTGATGGTGGAGATCAGGAAACTCTCCATGGACACCGCACTGACCATTGCGAAAACCGCAATCGATACCTGCCGGGAGCAGGGCGTCCAGGTCGCAGTCACGGTGGTGGATCGGGGCGGGCATCCCCAGGTGGTGTTGCGGGATGTACTCGCTATGGATCTGTCCCTGGAGGTCAGCTACCGAAAGGCATATACCGCCATGACATTCACCAGCCCGACCTCGTCCCTGGAAGGCCGCTTTAGCGGCCCATTTTCAGTCGGCAAGCTCGAGAAGGTATTGCTCGCGGCCGGGGGAGTTCCCATTCAGGCAAGTGGTGAAACCATTGGTGGTGTTGGTGTAAGTGGCGCACCTTCCGGTGAGACCGATGAAGAATGTGCCATGGCAGGCGTTGCCGCCGTGGAAATGGATCTGGAAATGGCGTCCTTTTGATCTTCGCCCATTAACTTAATTCGACCGGGCTGGCGCACATGGACAAGTCCAAATCGATCAATCCACCTTGGTGGTCCGAAGATAGGGCCGGTGTTCGGTCCAGCCCTGTGGAAATAGCACCTTGGCCTCATCATTTGTGATCGACGGCGGGATGATCACGTCCTTGCCGATCTGCCAGTCGGCCGGGGTTGCTATCCGCTTCGCGTCACTCAGTTGAAGCGCATCAATCACACGCAGGATCTCATCAAAGTTGCGTCCAACATTCATCGGATAAGTCATCGTCAGGCGAACCTTCTTATGGGGATCGATAATGAAGACCGTTCGTACCGCCGCCGTCTCACTTTCGTTGGGATGAATCATGTCGTAGAGCTTGGCAATGGATAGGTCTGCGTCAGCCACGATAGGAAATTCCAGCTTGGTGTGCTGCGTGTCGTTGACGTCTTCGATCCACTTGCGGTGTTCTTCGGCCGTGTCGGTCGAAAGCCCGAGCGGCTTGGTGTTGCGCTTCTCAAATTCTGGCGCGAGCTGTGCGGTGCGCCCCATTTCCGTTGTACAGACCGGCGTGAAATCAGCCGGGTGACTGAAGAAGAAAACCCAGTTACTCCCTGCCCAGGCGTGCAAGCTAATCTCGACGTTCTGGGTGTCCACGGTGAAATCGGGGGCTGTGTCACCAATATGTAGTGTCATTTCGAGTTCCTAATTGGGGAAGGAATTCATACTAGAGCGGTCTCAATCGGACTGTCTGTTGGATAGCGCATAGATGCAGAATCAAGCGGGGTGAATTCCCGCCCATCTCCCGCAGGGTCCGGCCCAGATCACTGAGGGCTTCCATACCCTTCTGGAAAGAGGGGAGCGAGGCCGTACACCGAGGACTTGTGCACCCTCTCATCGTGTATGCAGACCTGGTGGCAACGGGCGACCCGCGCAATCTCGACACGGCTAAGCGGCTTCGTGAAAAATACCTTCGTTAATGTCGCGGGCAAGCTGCCACGGGGCCTGGTAGCGCTGTATGGCGATATAGGCGACGTGGCGAAGAGTCTGTATATCGACTTCCTGGTGGTTGGCGCGATGGCTCGGATTTTCTGAAGTCATGGAAAGTTCATTTTCCATACAGATCAGTGATAACCCCGATATGACTATTCCTGTCGCATCCCCGGCCGGCGTAGCCATTCTCAAGTTGGTGGCCTGGGTTGAACGCGAGGTAGAGGTCAAACCCAAGGATGCCATGTACATGGGCTATCTGATCGAAAGCTATACTAAAATCCTGGAAATTTTTGCGGCAATTTATGAAGAAGGCTGCATGGAAGCTCAGGACTGGGATGAAACAAAGGCCAGTGCCATGAAGCTCGGTAGAGACGCAAGTGTAATTGCCCTCCCGCCAACCAAAAACCTTTTGAAGGATCAATTGTTCAACCAGCCGCAGAAAGTAGAACAGTTCGTGCGGCAGATGCAGAGATCAGGCCGCAACAGCCTGTCAGACGCTGCTGAGCTTCTGGATATTTTTACAGTGGCTTTTTTATAAGAAAAGCTACCTCAGTAAGATGCTTATCAAATGGGGTCAAATGCCTGAATGTGTAAACCATGTGTCCGGTATTTGCTGTAAGGTATATCATAGGTACTACAACAGACCCCGTCATTGCCTCATGAGTGAATCCACTTTACACATTAGCGACTCGGACCGGTCAATGCTGGCCGGCGAGTGTGGACCGGCGCCTGAGTTCGCGATGCAATTGCTCGTTCGCACCGCTGAAATCACCGGCGCGGAAACGCTCATCGACGTCAGCTGGGCACATGTAACCAGCGCTTATTACAACGGCCAGGCGAACCTGGACCTGGCGGAGCGGCTCGCAAGTCTGGGAGCACGAGTCAGCGTGCCCACCACGCTTACGGCCTGTTCGCTGGATGGTCGACAGGCCGGGCGGGAGTGTGCTGCGCCCTCGGTACGGTCAGCGCTGCGACTGATTGAGCTGTATCGCGACATGGGTTGCGATAGTGTAATGACGTGTGCGCCCTATCACACACGCAGGGAGCCCGCTTTTGGTGAGCACCTCGCGTGGACTGAGTCGAGCGCGGTGGTCTATGCTAATTCGGTGCTTGGCGCGCGCAGCAACCGTTATTATGAATTCTTTGACATTTGTGCCGCTATCACCGGACGGGTTCCGTATACCGGTTTGCATGAACCCCGCAACCGCGCGGCGACTACTCTGGTCAGTTTGGCCGATTTGCCCCCTCGCTGGCTGGAGGACGACCGCTTTTATCACATCCTCGGTTTCCTCTTGGGGCGTAGCGTCGGCAACCGGATAGCCGCCATTGAAGGCCTGCCCTTGTCCGTGACGACGGAACAACTGCGCGCGATCGGCACGGCGGCCAACGCCTCAGGCGCGGTGGATATGTTTCACGCCATAGGGGTCACGCCGGAGGCCGCAACACGGAGTGAAGCCTTTCACGATAAGGCACCGCAGGAAACGTTGCGCATCGACCGGGAAGCAATCCGCAACGCGGTGAAAATCCTGGATACATCCAACGATTTGCCCCTCACCGCCGTTTGTGTCGGCGCCCCCCACTTTTCCGTCGCCGAATTTGGTCGACTGCTGCCCATTATCGAGGGCAAAACCGTACACCCGAAGGTACACTTTTACATCACGACCAGCCGGCATGTTCTAGGCGAGCTGAAGGAGCGGGGCTGGCTACATACGCTGCAAGCTGCGGGTATCGAGCTGATTACGGATCGCTGTACCTACTATCCGCCAGTGATCGAGGGCTGCAAGGGGAGGGTGATGACAAATTCCGCGAAGTGGGCCTATTACGCCCCGGGCACGCTGGGCTCCGCCGTTACTTTCGCGGGTCTCGAGGATTGTGTCGCATCGGCAGTTGCCGGTGAAGCCTCGCGGGTATCGTGGTTTTGAGGCAATGAGGGCCGAAGCGGTTGTTTTTGCCGGCGATTGTACCGCCCCCGTGCTGATGCTCGACGAGCCGCTCAGTTTCTGGGGCGGGCTTGACCCCGAAACCGGGGTTATCATCGATGCGCGGCATCCGCAGCAGGGCGCGTCGCTAGCGGGGCGTATCCTGCTGATGCCGGGGATCCGCGGCAGCACCAGTGCCGCGGGGACCTTGTGTGAAGCGCTGCGCCAGGGCAATGGGCCTGCGGCCTTCATCTTGCCCGCTCCGGACGCGCTCATTCTCGCCGCGGTTACTATCGCCCGGGAGCTCTATGACCGGGTCACGCCCGTTGTCACCATCGGTCGCGCGCACTGGCCCGAACTGCGCCGCTGCAGGTTGCTACACATCGGCGAGGAGGGTGAGCTGTCGCCGGTGGCCGAAAAACGACGATAGTGCGATTAAGATCGCTTTTATCCCTCTCCTTCTTTAGTCTTTGTCTTTCCGGGTGTGATAAAAGGGCCATCAGCCTGTCGCCAGGAAGGGCTCCGCATTCTCGCGCATGTCATCGGGCCAGGGCATGGCTTTGCGCGCATTCATGTCGAAGCAGACAATAACCTGCAGGAGACGGGCGGCGGGTTCGTCGCGCGTCAGGTTGACCATTTCGTAGCCGATGCTCGCTGACTTTCCTCCCAGCTTCTCGAGGCGGGCATGAATTTCCAGAAGGTCGCCGGCTTTAACCTCGGCGTCGAAGTCGATTTCCTGCCGCACGTCGACCATGCCGATTCCATTATCGCCCGCGTCAGCACCCGACCAGCCGAATATGGCGTGGAGGGCATGGTAAGAGGCGTCATCGAACATCGCGACGTAATGACGCGTCGTGACATGACCCATGACATCACAGTGCCAGGGATGAGCGACCGCACGGAATACAGGTGGGTTCATGCCGCCTTCCGAAGCTTCTTCAATTCCTCAAGCTTGGATAGACCGAGGGTTTTCCGGGTTTCCTCGGGTGTTTGCAGCTTCGCCCCCATCGATTCAAGTAGCACGACTGCACGTTCAACCAGTTGGGCGTTGCTCGCAAAGACACCTTTTTCCAGATAGAGGTTGTCCTCTAGGCCGACACGGGTATGTCCGCCAAGCAGTGCTGCCTGGGCGACCATGGGCATCTCATTGGCGCCAAGGCCGAATCCGGCCCAGTTTGCGCCGGTGGGAAGGTTATCGACCATGGTCTGCATGTTGCGGGTACTGCCTTGTGCACCCCATCGAACGCCCATACAGATCTGGAAAAGCGGCGGCTGTTCCAGCAGCCCCTCTTCAAGCATCTGCTTCGCGAACCAGATATGGCCCAGGTCGAAAACCTCGAGCTCGGGTTTGACGCCGATTTTCTGCAGGCGTTCGGCGCCGGTGCGCAGCATGCCAGTGCTCGATACATAAACGTAGTTGGGCACGTCATAATTGAACGAGCCACAGTCCAGTGAGCAGATCTCTGGCAGCAGCAGCTCGACGTGCTCCATACGCTCGATCTGTCCAACGCAGTCGGTCTCTTCAGTGAAGGCCGTGGGGTCGTCATCGGGACCGAGGTAGAGGTCTCCGCCCATTCCCGTTGTCAGATTAATCACCACGTCGGTATCTTTCTCGCGAATGCGCTCGACGACCTCCTTGAACATAGCGGGGTCGCGCCCCGGCGCACCGGTGTCCGGGTCGCGCACGTGAATGTGGGCAATCGCCGCTCCCGCCTTCGCGGCGCTTATGGCAGCGTCCGCAATTTCGGCCGGGGTCACCGGCAGGTGCGGGGTTTTTCCGGCAGTCTCACCAGATCCCGTGACAGCACAGGTCAGGATGACGTTTCGGTTAAGGCCTTGATCATTAGTATCCAAACAATTTCTCCCTACTGATGTGTACTGGTTGCGAGCCCGTTCGGGCTATGTGTCAGAAATAACTGCTCCTAGAAGTACTCAGGGCAGCTTTGTGCGAAGCTTGAAAGCTTTGTATTATAAAGAATTATCAGAAAATCGCACATGGTCATAAATGTGCGGGGTATGACGGACCCGCGGCCAAGGCTGCGTGAGCGTCAATGCGCGCCGCCACCATCGCACCCAGGCTCTGGCTACGATGGTGCGGTGGTGGGGTGGTGGAGCGCCAGAGTTAGCGGCTAAGCCCCACGAGTGCGCGGCAAAGCGCATCGTCGGGAAACGCCTGTACCGATAGCGTATCGCCAAGCACCAGTACCCGCTGAGAGTCCGCCCGCCAGCGCGGCCACGAGGCTGCCCCTGCCTTGCCGGGCGTGCCGTTTGCGGCGAAGGACAACCAGTAGTCGACCATCTTCGCCGTCAGCTCGCGATCATGCGCGTGCGTCGGCAGCCACTCATCGTGGGTGTCGAATACGTAGGGCAATTCGGCACCGTGATAGGCACCAACCGCCTTAAAACCATCGCGCACACGGGTGAACTGATAGACAAAGCTGCGCCCGCCCGCCCGGGCGACTGCGTTCGCCAGCCGCATACTGGGGCAGGCGAATCGCGCGGCCGTATCGAGCCTGTTGAGCTGTTCGCGGTCTGTCTTTGTGGGATCGAGCTCGTCGGTTACGGCAGCGCGCTGTCTTGGTTCGAGGTTTTCCGCGAGCCACCTGCGGACAGTATCGTCTGATTCCAGGTACATGAGTGCCTCATCCGCGTTGGTGCCGAGCAGAAGATCAAAGGGCGGCAGCGCTTCCCGGTCCGCGAGTTCCCCAAGCGGCGCGGGAAGGGATGATGAGTCAGGTACGGGCGAAAAATAATAATCCTCGTAGACTTCTGTGGCCGCCTCGAGCACCGACTTGGCGCTGCGCTGTCGCATCGCGTCCAGCCCGCCTTCTGCAGTGACCAGTGTGCGCTCCAGTGCCAGCCCGCGCGATTCAGCTTCCGCGGGGTCGGCAAGCCCGTCAAACTGCCAGCCGCCACTCTGGTGAATCAGGCGGTTCGCCAGGCCAGCTGAAAGCGGCGATACCATCAGGTGGCTCGCATTTGCGGCTCCGGCCGATTCTCCCATCAGCGTGATCCGCCCGGGGTCACCGCCGAAAGCGGCGATGTGGTCCTTGACCCAGTGCAGCGCCAGCGCGAGATCGTGCAGGGCGAAATTGCGGTCGGGCAGCTCCGGGTGGCTCAGGAAGCCGAAAGCGCCCAGCCGATAGGCCACGGAGACCACCACGACACCCTGTTCCGCGAGCGCCGCACCACGGTAGTTGGGCTCGTAACTCCAGCCACCCGTGTTACTGCCGCCGTGTATATAGACGACCACCGGACGCTCCGGGGCTGCGCTCAGGTCAGTCCATACATTCAGGTAGAGGCAGTCCTCGGAGTACGCGGGCGCCGGAAACTGCGCCGGGTCGGCTCCCACTTTCTTCATCAGGTTGTGATACCAGTCGACACCGGAGCTCGTTTGCATACACGCCGGCGCAAAACGTGTTGCATCCACGCTGCCCCGGGGCGGCTCCAGCGGCTCGGGCTTCCGCCAGCGGCGCTCTCCGGTCGGCGGTAGCGCAAAGGGGATTCCCCGAAACGCCTCGATACCAGAATCCAGCTCCACACCTTGATAGCTTGTCGCGCCGACACTCACCGAAGCGGACTGTACTGGCGTGCAGGATGCTGTCGCCAACACCACCAGTAGCAGCAGAGTAGGGCGCATCATAAGCTCAGCCGTCCATTGATCAATCATTGATCTGGACAACGATACAGCCGCCACAACCGCCCTCCTCAATACGCTCATGTGATCGCGCCATGTCCGCAAAAGGCAGCTCTTGCGCCACTCGGTGCCGCAGTTCGCCCGCGGCGAGGGCCGCCTGTGTGTGTGCGACCGCGGCTGCTTTGGCCCCCTCTGGCATCGCGTACACAATAACCATGCGCACGGTCAGGTCCATGAACATCATCGTCCGGAAGGGTAGCGCCGGCTCGGGGACCACTGTCGAGGAATAGGTCGCGATGGTGCCGCCAGTGCGGATACAGCCGAGCACTTCCTCCAGATTGACACCGAATTCCACGTCCACCACCCGGTCGAGTCGTTCGCCGCCAGTGAGCTCGAGCACCTGTTTACCCCATCCGGCCTCGCGATGGTTCACCACGCCCTCGACCCCCAGGTCGCGGCACAGCGCCGCGTCCTGCTCATTGCTCGCGGTAGCCAGCACCTTCGCCCCGTTTCGCAGTGCCCACTGGATTGCGTAGTAGCCCACGCGACCGGCACCACCTGTTACCAGTATTCGCTGACCCGCCACGTCACCATCAGCGAGCACACAGCGGTGGGCCGTCATCATGGGAATGCCCACGCACGCGCCCACGGCAAAAGACGCCGCATCGGGCAGCACGGGCGCGCGACGGCTTTCCAGCGCCACATATTCGGCAGCGGTACCGAACCGTCGACCATGCTGGGCCTGGTAAACGAACACCCGCTCGCCGACCCGGGAGGGAGGAACCCCCGCCCCCACTGCTTCGATCACTCCCGCTCCATCGCTGTGGGGAATCACCAGTCCGTTGTCGAGAAGGTCGGGAAACGCCCCCGCCCGCTTTTTAACGTCCGAAGGGTTGACGCCCGAGGTTTCGAGGCGGACCAGCACTTCGCCGTCTCCAGGCCCCGGCGTGGGCTGCTCGCCGAGCTGTAGTACGTCCCCGGCGGGGCCAAAGCTGTCAAACCATGCCGCTTTCATCTCTTGGCACCTCCATTCGTAAGCGTCGGGCATAACGGCCCCGGATCATTCATCCAACCAGTTGGTCAGCCCCTCTGTGTTTCCATCGACGGCAATCGCCTGTCCAGAGATACGCGCTCCAGCGTCGCTGGCCAGGAAGTGGACCATTGCTGCAATGTCCTCGGCATCCACAAAGCTCCGGAGGGAGCTTTGCCGTTGATAGACCTGCCGAATGTGGTCGGGCGTGAGTCTCCGCTGGCTCGCATCGCGGTCGATTACCCGGTCGATGCGCGGACCACTCACGCTGCCAGGGCAGACTGCATTGACGCGGATCTTCCAGCGCCCGAGCTCCATGGCCCAGGTTTTGGTAAGCCCGATGAGCGCCCATTTTGCCGCAACGTAGGGAGAGCGCAACGGAAAGCCGTGGAGCCCCGCGTTGGAGGACATGTTTACAATGCAACCCGCTCCGGCCTCTTTCATGAGGGGAACGAGGCGTCGCGTTGCGAGAAAGTGGGCGCTCAGATCGACGTCGATGGTTTGCTGCCAGTCCTCAACACGGATATCTTCAACAGCCGCTGTCGGCCCCGCGATGCCCACGTTGTTGACGAGCAGGTCGATGCGTCCAGAACTGGCGATGAAAGTATCGAGGCAGGCATCTACCTGTTCCGGATCACTCACATCACAGACCTGCGCTGTGCCCGCCCCGAACTCGCGGTTAAAGGCCGCTACGGCATCGGCGTCGACATCGTTGACGAAACACGCGAAGCCCTCGTTGCCCAAGCGTCGGGCGATAGCTAGACCGATACCGGCAGCGCCGGCAGAAATGAACGCGACAGGTTGATCACTGCTCACAGGAGACGCCTTTGCTCAATCTCATAACGGGCACATGGTGGCAACCCGGCGTCGCCGTGAGCAAGCATTTTTTTTTACTGAATAGATGAGATTTGCTAATCTTATCTGCTCGATTTCCCACGCTTATGCCGGAGTGACGGCTCGATGGAAAACCTTCTAACGCGGGCGCGCCTGCCCTCCCTGAACGCCTTGCGTGCTTTTGAAGCCGCGGCTCGACACATGAGTCTGAAGAAGGCTGCGGCAGAACTCTGCGTGTCCCAGTCAGCGATCAGTCACCAGATCAAGGCCCTGGAAGCCCATCTGGGGGTCGCGCTTTTCCTGCGGCAGGCTCGCGGTGTGGAGCTGACCAGCAGAGGGGAGCTTTACTACCCCGCGCTGCATACGGCTTTTAACTCGATCGCCGAAGCCACTGCGCTTATCCAGCAGCGGGAGAGTAGAAACATCATCACCTTGCAGGTCTACGCAACCTTTGCCATCCGCTGGCTGCTGCCGCGCCTCTCCCGCTTTCAGGAGCTTCAGCCGGATTTTCAGGTGCGCCTGCACACAGACCAGCGGGATGCGGATCTGCAGCACAATGATATTGATGCTGCGATCATGATCGGGGAGCCGCCACAGGAGCTGGTGGCGGAAGAGCTTTTCCGGGCCAATATGCGTCCGGTGTGCAGTCCGGGGTTTCTCGCCCGTGAAGGCCCGTTAACGGAGCCCGAAGACCTCGTAGGCAAGCCTCTGCTACAGGTCTATCCCTCACCCGAAGATTGGCCCAACTGGTTCGCGGGTATGGGCCTGGGCTCCCGAGCGCTCGTCGGCAGTCTGCAACTGGAGAGCTACGAAGTGGCGGTCAACAGCGCCGAGAGCGGCATGGGGATCATGCTTGGCCAGGAGCCCTACGTTGCCAAGAGCCTGAGCGCGGGCACGCTGATTGAACCGTTGCCGGGTTGTACGGTGGAAAACCCGAACCGCTGGTATCTCGTGTCTCGACCGGAGCGCTGGGAAAGCGCCAAAATGCGCACGCTCCGTCGGTGGCTCAAGGAGCAGATTGCCGACGATGAGAACCTGGCGCCGATCGTGTCTCAGTTAAAGGGATAGGTATCCAGCGCGGGCCCCAGCGCATCCCGCAGTGGGTCAAGCCATTGAGAAAACGGCTCCCAGCGGCCCTGTCCCGCCCGGTTGATTGGCTGTCGAACCTGTTCGGAGCTCGCCGTGCGCACACGTCGCTCGGTCTCGTGAAACTGTAGGCATTGTTGCTCAAAGGGGAGATCGCAGTAGTCTAGCAGGCGCCTCACTTCCCCTTCCAGGTCGTCCAGTAGTTGCTCGTGATGGATGCGATGCACCCGTCCCGGCAACACGCGATCCCAGTGCGCCATGGTTTCGCAATACCACCGGTAGTAGTGGCCGATACGCTGCAAACCGTAACTGAATCCCTGCCCGGCGGCGAACAGCTGCTTGAAGGCGCTGAAACAGCAATCCAGCGGATGGCGTCGGGCGTCAATAATTTTCGCGTTGGGTAGAATGAGGTGAATCAGCCCGACATGCGAAAAGTTGTTGGGCATCTTGTCGACGAAGAAAGGTGCATCGGTAAGCCGCTGCACACGTGTTCCGGCAATATAGCGCTCGCCCAGGGCCGCAACCGTTTCCCGGTCAAGATCCTTTAAACCTCGCGGGTAGCGCGATACGTCAGTGCGTCGGCACTTGCCCGACAGATCTCGCGCAATAGCGATAATGTCCGCAAGTTCGGCTGTGCCTTCCACCTGTGAGTGGCTGGCCAGGATTTGCTCGACCAGTGTGGAGCCAGAACGCGGCAGGCCGACCACGAAGATCGGCGACGGGTCCGGGTCACCCCAGTGACTGCGGGTCGCAAAAAAAGCCTCGTCAAAGAAATTCATAATTTCTTGACTGTCGCGCTCGAAACCGGCCATATCCCAGGGTACTTGACGGCCCCGTACCTGATTGCCTTTCAGGTAGGCCGCCATCGCCTTCTGGTAATCCCCGGCATCTTCGCGCGCCTTACCGAGCGCGAACAGCGCATGGTAGTAGTCGCGAAAATCGCAGTCCTTGCGCTTGAGCAACGCCTCCATGGCAGCGAGTTGTTGTTCGCTGAAACGATAGGTTTTAAGGTTGGCCAGCGACCAGTAGGCCTCGCCCACACCGGTATCCAGTTCAAGGCAGCGCTCGTAGGCCTTGATTGCGTCCTCGGTAGTACCCAGCGCCCGTTGCGCGTGACCGTAGCTGAGCCAGGCCTGGCGGTAGTGCGGGTGTTGTTTAATGACCGTCTCGAGCACCGGTAGCGCCCGGGTATGCTCATTGAGATCGACGAGGTTGGCCGCTTTTAAGGTCAGCCAGGCCGGATTTCCGGGATCTCCTGTCAGCAGTTGATCGAGTTCGGCGAGAGATTCCGTGTAGCGGTGGCGGCGATAGAGGGCGTTGGCGTAGGCGAAGCGCGCTGCAGCATAGTCCGGCGCGAGGGCAACGGCCCGCGCCAGTAGCGTCTCCGCATCGCGCAGGGCACCGAGAGCGAGACCGACCTCCCCCAGTAGGCGTATGCCGTTGACGTCGTCCGGATAGTCGTAGACATAGTCGCGCAGCACGCCCTCCGCCTTGCCCAGCATCCCCTGCCGAATGAATGCTGAAGCGCGCTCCAGGGGAGCCGGGAGTGGCCGCTGCGCAGGAGCTTTTACCACCGCGAATGCATGCCCTAATTGAAGTTCATGCCGAAGCTTACACCAAAAGTACGCGGCTGGTTCACGGTAACCAGTCGCTGAATGTCTACAGAGTTGATGTACAGCTCCGCCACTTCGTCGGTGAGGTTGCTGCCGAACAGGGAGGCGTGCCATCTGCCGGCCTCGATGCGCCAGCTTGCATTCAGCAGGCCATACGAGTCCATCTTCTCACGGGTGCTCGCGAAGATATCGTTCCACTGTTCGTCAGTGTACGTCCAGTTGAGCTGCAGGGTGCTGTCAAAGCCCTGAACCGGGAAGTGGTAGCGCCCCGTGATCGTGTACTTTGTGTCCGGCGTGAACGGCAGGTCCTGGCCGTCGGTAGCGTCTGGGGCGGTGGCGTCGGAGCGCGCAAAGTAATCTTCCGTGAGCTCCGCGTTGTTGCGGGAATAGGTCAGCATGAGGTCCAGGGAGTCGGTGAGCAGCCAGGTCGCGTCCAGTTCAAGGCCCGTACTTTCCGCGGCACCGACATTGTCCACCAAACCGAGCAGGGAGATGTCGGGGTTGAAAAAGCCGATCTGCACATCGTCCCACTCCATGTGATAGACAGCCCCGTTAATACGCAGGCGGCCATCCTGCAGCTCGGTCTTCCAGCCCAGCTCATAGCTGGTCAGGAAGTCGGGCTGGTAGGTCTCACCTACACCGGGAGCACGGTTGACCCCGCCAGGGCGATACCCCTCCGAGACTGTTCCGTACACCATGATGTCGTCCGAGAAATTGTAGGCCAGGCTCACCTTGCCAGTGCCGTCGCTGCCGTCGAACTCGCTGGCGACATTATCGGGCGGACGCTGCGAGCTGTAGCCATAGCAGCAGTCAGGCCAGAAAATGGTGCCGACAAAGCCGTCCAGTGTGGTTTCGTTTTTGAAGCGCCGATACCCGAGCGTGAGAACCAGTTCCTCGGTGAGGTCATAGTAGAGCTCGCCGAAGATGGCCTTTTCCTTGTCTACACGAACCTGGTCCGTCTGGAAGTACAAGTCGTCTTCCACTGCCGCGCCGGGGTTGATCGGCGGGACGGACCAGCGGCTTTCAAAAGCCGTTTCCACTTCACTGTAGAAAACGCCCGCGACCCAGTTGAGGCGGTTATCGCCGGAGCTCGCCAGGCGGAGTTCGTGGCTCTCGTAGCTAAGGTCGCTCAAGTTGGAGTACTGGATACTGGGGTCTACACAGGGACCGAAATAGGAGACATAACAAGTGTAGTAAGGCTCGACGAAGCCATCGATCGAATAGTGGGAATAATCGCTGTAGGTCTCGAACTCCCGGTCGAGGTAGGAGCCGGCGTAGGTCAGATCCGCGAAGCCGAGGTCTCCCTCCACGGTCAGGGCGAACTGCGTCCACTCGTCCTCCTGGGAGTCCTCGAAAAACCTGCCGACTTTGAAATCCCCGAGGCCTTCCGGGTCATGGTCCCAGATGCCGTTCGTCTCCAGCCGCTGGTGCGAGACTGATGCCACGGCGCTCCAGCGATCGGAGAGGTCTACTCCGAGCGCTGCGCGCAGCCCGCGCTTTTCGACCTCGTTAAAGTCGTCCTCAACAAAGCCAGCGTTGCCGCGGGTGATGCCGGACAAAGGGTAGGTGATCGTGTCTTCGACAGCGTCTATATAGCCGCCGTCATCGTCCCACCAGGCCGCGACTCGCAGTGCCATGCGGTCGTTAAGAGGTATATTCGCATACCCCTCAGCCAGGTAACTGTTGCCGCCGCCGCTGATGGTCTCGGCAGTGAAGTCCACGCCTGCCTCGAAGGCATCCCTTGACGGTTTTTTAGTGACGATGCGCAGCGTTCCCGCTTGGGAAGCCGCACCGTAGAGGGTACCCTGGGGGCCCATCAGTACTTCGATGCGCTCCACGTCATAGATATGGGGGTCGAGGTTGAAGCCAATCGCCGTAACGGGCTGATTGTCGAGGTAGATTGCCACCGACGGTCCCTGGAGGGACTGGTTGCCGTTGCCACCCTCGGAAACACCTCGCATAAACAGGCTCGCCTGGCCGGGGCGGCGCTGGGTAAATGACACCGACGGCAACTGTTGTACATAATCCGAGAATCCGCTGATGTTGAGCCGGTCGAGTTCTGCGGAACCAAGGGCCTGCACGCTGATGGGTACGTCCTGAAGGCTCTCGGTGCGCTTCTGCGCTGTTACCACAACCTCCTCAAGCCGCAGTCCGGCCTGGCCGGATTCCTGTCCGAAGGCCGGCGGGATCGCCAGGGAGGAGGCCACCAGAGGCAGCGTTAATGAGCGGCGCAGCGCAATCACCAGGGGGCTGGGTCGGAAGCTGGAAGTGGAGGGCAGCTGACGATGGGTCGCTTGATCCATAGAACGGGAACCTATCTTGCTTTTCGTTGTCTCGGAATGCTGTCCTAACAGCGCGTCCACATCAAGCAACGAATACTGCAGTTCTGTTTAGGTTTTTTCAAGTGTCCCCTCGTCTCGTTTCAAGGACTTGCTCAGTGCCAGCCCGCCCAGCCACAAGGTGAATAACAGGGGCAGTGATACAACCAGTACCGCGGTCTGCGCCTCCCGGATACCACCTACATACATGAGCGAAACAGGCAGGATGGCAATCGCGAATGCCCAGAACAGCCGGTGCCAGCGGGCCGGGTCCTCACTGGGGTGCATCGCCGTGGTTGCACCGGCGGCCAGGGTATAGGAGGCAGAGTCGTAGGTAGTGGCACAGAAAATGGTGCTGACGAGGCACAGCAGCCCCACCAGCAGCGTGGATGCTGGCAGTGCGTCAAGGCCAGCGATAATCGCCTGGTTGCCATCACTTGCGGCCATGATGCCCAGCAAATCCACCGTGCCTGCCAGCTGCAGGCCGAGGCCGTGGTTACCCAGTATCAGGTAAAACAGCCAGCAGCCGGCGGGGCCGAAGCTAAGCATACCCAGAATCACGCTCCGCAGGCTGCGCCCGCGGGAAATACGCGTCACAAAAAGACCGACGAAAGGACCGTAGGCGACCCACCAGGCCCAATAGAAAACTGTCCATTCACGAACAAAGCCCGTGTCATTGAACGGTTCCGTCCAGAGGGACATCCGAATCAGGTTCTGCAGGCTGTGGCCGATGGCGTTGACGGCGGTATTTACCAGGAACAGGGTATCGCCGAGCACCAGCACGAGCGCGAGCAGTATGAAGGCGAGTATCATGTTGAGGTCGGACAGACGTCTGATGCCTCGATTCAGCCCGAGATACACACTGCCGGCAAACAGCACGACGCAGACGGCGACCACGGCCATTTCCAGCCCGAAGCCCGGCTCAACACCCACGAGACGTCCCACCAGCGCCGCGATCAGGGGCGTCGAGAATCCCAGTGAAGAACCGGCGCCACCGATAAGGGCGATCATGAACAGCGAATCCAGTACCCGCGCCAGGGGCCCCGTTTCCTTGCCGGCCAGCCAGTAATCGCAGGCGATGCTGTATTTGAGGTGGGGTACCTTGCGCACGTAAAAGGAATAGGCGATCGCCAGGGTCGGCACGCAATAGAGCGCCCAGGCGACAAACCCCCAGTGGTGCACACCATAGGAGGATGCCCAGGTCGCCGCCTCGGACGAATAAGGTTCAGCGCCAAAGGGCGGCGCGGCGAGATATGATGCCCATTCAATGGCTGCCCAGTACATTAGGCCCGCGCCGACGCCTGCGCTGAAAAGCATGGCTGCCCAGCTTGGCGTGGAGAACTCGGGCTCGCCCTCACCGAGCCGAACATCGCCAAACCGTCCGAACGCGATCCAGGCGAGAAACACCAGCGCGGCGGCTCCACTCAGGAGGTAAAGCCAGCCAAAGTGCACCGCAATCCAGTCGTAGGTGGTCAACAGTATCGCCGAACTCGCGCCGGGAAACAGCAGCAGGGGCAAGGAAACGGCGATCAGTACCAGGGTAGTGATCGTGAAATTGATTCGGTCTAGTGGCTTACTCATCAGCTCTCACGGGCATGGTGTCAGGTAACGTGGAAAATATCGTGAAGGTTGCATCGCGCGAGTATCGCATCAAGCACCTATCATTATGACCAGAACTTTTTCATGTACCCGTGAGCTATCCTCATCATGGAGACCTGGGGTGGCGGTGCCGCGACGCTGCCACAGTACTGTCGCGGATCGCCCCCGGCCTCCTGCACAGCCCCGGCAAGCAGGTGACCGAGCGCATCGCACCGGACAAAAGTCTCGTCAGGCTCCGCCAGGAGCTGTTGCGGCGGTAGTGTGAGCGGGGGCTGGAAATCCGCTTCTGTGAAGGCAACCGCGGTTCCTACAAGAAAATCCACTACGCGTTGCAGCAATTCCCGGACAGCCTCATCCTCACCGTGGACGACGACATCATGTATCCGCCGGACATGATCGACCAGCTGTTGCGGGCCTACGAGCTGATGAGCTTCAGGCGCGGGGTGACCTGCGCCATGGTGCCCGGCTATGTGGCCTGGGTGGAGCGGTTTGCCACCATTCCGGACAGTCTTCGAAGCCTACGGCCTGATGCTGGCGGTGGTGCGGCGGATTCTGACTCTGGCCGCCCGCTTGTGGCGGGATCAGTCCGGTTTGACCTGGCTTGTGTTTACCTGCGCCAGTGGTAGATACGGCTGGACTTGACGGTCCGGCCAGTGACCCCAGCCTTATGGATTTGGCTGTAGATTTTTAACTGGTTGATTTTGTTAACTTAAATTCGAACACCCACAGCGCAATTAGCACCACGAAGCACAATAAATCAGGGTCAGTTCCGCAAATCTCCCGCAGGTTTCTGCTGGGAATACAGTCATTGTTAGAGTTATCAAATTCCGATAACATAGGAACATGATCGAATCCTTTGGAAACGCTGTGGCGGAAGACCTCTTCTATGACAGGAAGAGTAAGGCAACCAGATCATTTCCAAATGAACTTCGGAGAATCGCCAGGCGAAAACTACTCTACTTGCATGATGCAACAGACTTACAGGATCTTCGAGTTCCACCTGGTAACAGGTTGGAAGCTTTAAAAAGTGATTTGAGAGGATTTCACTCGATACGAATCAACGATCAATGGCGACTGGTTTTCCGCTGGAGTGGCGGGCAATCACACGATGTACAGATAGTGGATTATCACAGATAGAGGTGAAGGCTGTGGACAGGCAACCCAAACATCCGTTCCATCCCGGCGAGATGCTGCTCGAGGAATTCCTCGAACCCCAGGGCATGAGTCAGGCTGAGTTCGCACGGAGAATAGGCTGGACGAAGGCGCGGCTCAATGAACTCATCCGCGGGAAGCGGGGAATCACTGCAGAGGCTGCATTAGATCTCGCTGACACCCTGGGGACTTCGCCAAAGCTGTGGATGAATCTCCAGGCTACCTATGACCTGGACAGGGCCGCTGCGGCGCGCGGGGTAGCATAACATCACTCTGGAACATGGGCTTCCCACGGTCATGGAGAGGTCTGGGTGTAGTATCACATATCAGGACTTAGGCACTTTTGACACCACAACTGGCCTGATTTCACACATCATGAACCCTGGGTTGTGCGACAGATGAGGCTTCTGGAGGTGTCCGCTACCACCTTGCTGCTGCCCGGTTACTGCGCCTTTGCAAAATTCCGACTATGCTTGCGGTGTATTAATTACTATATCTACAAGCAGGAACATTTATGAATACGAAGGATGTCAGGTGCCGCACCCGGCTGAATCAGTTTGCCATAATGGCGGTATTGGCGCTTGCAGCACTGCTTACCGCTGGTGCCAAAGGGGATTCTGGTGGCGCGGTTAAATACGGGCCGGCGGCGAGCGAGTTGATGGCACTGGTCGAGGCAAACCCGGACCTGAAATCAATGCTGGCCGCTTCCATCGAACAGGCCAGGCAGATCAATCCGGATCGAAATACCAATCCTGCGCAAAGCCTGGAAGAGTACTTCGATTTTGTATCCTGGGCTGAAACAGCGATGCCCTGGGCGCTGCTGAAGAAGCCCGAATATCCGGAAATATATGACAACATTTACCAGAGTCTGGTGTATTTCCATTTTCTGGTTGAGCAGCCGTTGCCTGAATTGGAGGGCAAGGGATTGGTCAATAACACCCTGCAGTACGCCGAGCCCTTTGCATCCTGGTTGAATGTATTCAGTCAATCCTGGGGCAGTTTTCTCGACACGCCGGAGTCCTGGAACGAAACCTATTACGGAATGGCCCTGAACGACCCTGCCTTCGGGCTGCAAAATGACTGGTACGAGGATTCCGGCAACTGGAGCACCTTCAACGAATTTTTTGCCCGCTATCTCAAATCACCCGCGATGCGTCCCATTGCGGCACCGCTGGATGACAGTGTTGTGGCTTCCTTTGCTGATTCGGTGCCCCAGGGCGTCTGGGCGATTGATGGAGACTCCAATCTCGTCGCGCGGGATCCCGTGCCGGTAAAAGCCTCGAGTCTCCGGTCCATAGCGCGTCTTATCGGTGAGGACAGCGAGTATCGAAATGCCTTTGCAAACGGCACTTTTACCCATTCATTCCTCAACGTCAACGACTACCATCGCTACCATTTCCCACTGGGCGGAACCATCCGGGAGGTGCACATCATTCCGGGCGTTAGCACAACTGGCGGCTCCATTTGGTGGGATGCGGCTAATAACCGCTATGCGTTTGACCCCTCGGAAAGATTGGGATGGCAAAGCATTGAGACCAGGGGTTGTGTGATTCTGGAAACTGACAGGTATGGCCTGGTGGCGCTGTTGCCCATAGGCATGTCAGCGGTCAGTTCAGTAAACCTGGAGGACAATGTCAAGCCGGGGGCGCAGGTGAAGAAGGGCGACATGCTGGGGCACTTTGCGTTCGGGGGTTCCGACTTTGTCATGGTGTTTCAGGATACGGTAGATTTCACCCTCGAGGCGCCAAGGGACACGAATGACGAAGCCTACCAGCATCTTCTGGTGGGGGAGCGGCTGGGCAAGCTGACACTTCGGGAAGACGACTGAGGCGCCACAGCAATAAAAACTGGCGTCTCTCTTGTATGACCTCTGCATCCAGGCGATAGCGGTCTGGCAGAGGTACTGATGACATGCGTTTGACGTGAAATAATGCCGTCAACACTCACCCGGTTCGCCAGCCTGCCATGAAGACCTATACCACCAGACTCGATCGTTTTATCAGCCAGAACAGCGATTGCTCGATGGCAGACACTCGCCTGTTGCTGGCACAACGGCGGATAATGCTGGATGGCGTTGTGGCGGATTCGGTTCAGCAGGCGGTGACGAAGTTCACCCGCGTTGAGCTGGATGGTGTCTGCCTGCAGAGCGAGCAGCCGGTCTATCTCGCCTTGAACAAGCCCGCGGGTGTAGTCAGTGCGACAAAGGGCAGCAAGCACCCGACGGTAATGGATCTGGTTCAGCACCCCCGCAAGGATGAGCTGCATATTGCCGGGCGGCTGGACTTCAATACCACGGGCCTGGTGCTGCTGACGAATGACGGGGCGTGGTCAAGCCGGATCAGCTCGCCGCAGACGAAACTCCCCAAGACCTATGAGGTGAGTGTATCCGAGCCCTTGAGCGGGGAATACGTGGCTGCGTTTCAGGCGGGCATCTACTTTGCCTATGAAGGCATTACCACACTGCCGGCACGGCTGGAGATACTCTCCGCGTACCGGGCCAGGCTGTCGCTGGTCGAGGGCAAGTATCACCAGGTGAAGCGCATGTTCGGTTCGTTCCGGAACAAGGTGCTCGCGCTGCACCGCGTTTCGGTAGGGCCCGTGTGCCTGGGTGGTCTGGAACCGGGCGCCACCAGGCCGGTGGACGCAAGCGAGCTGGCGGAAATGTCGCGGCAGGTTTCCGGAACGTGACATCGAGAGGTTTGTCCATGACGGCAGTCGACGGTGAAGACACGTGCCCATTCTGTGGCGAAGTGAATACCTGCATGGCGAAGAGCACGCAGCTCTGCTGGTGCATTGCCGCCACTATACCCGTGGGACTTGTTGAGCTGGTCCCTCCTCCGGCAAAGGGCAAGGCCTGCATTTGTCAGGCCTGTGTACGTCGCTACAATCAGGACCCGGCGTCGTTCAGGTCCCGCTGCGCGGCAGAGTGATAAAGATCGGAATGAACTGTCACCTATGTGACCGGAAAGGACCCTATCAGCAATGATGCGGAGATCAGCGAGACTATTCTCCGCAATCCAAGCGGATATTACTCTTGACTCTGCGGGAATAGCGTCGATATTATCCGCACATCGTGCGGAGATAAAATGTATATCTGGAGCAGAAAAGGCTGGCCCACATTCACCTGGGATAACGATGCCCTGGCCGGCCTTCTGGCCCAGGTATCGCGCGAGCAGGGCCGCCTGCTGGGGAGAATGGAGGGGCTGGGGTTCGATTTGCGCGATGCAGCCCATCTGCAAACACTGACGGAAGAGGTCGTCAATTCCAGCGAGATCGAAGGCGAGAAACTGGCAAGAGAACAGGTCCGCTCTTCCATTGCCAGGCAACTCGGCATGGATGTTGCCGGCCTTGTTCCATCAGATCGAAATATCGATGGTATTGTCGAAATGATGCTGGACGCGACCGGCAACTACATGGCCCCCCTCACCGAAGACCGACTTTTTGGCTGGCATGCTGCCCTTTTCCCGACAGGGCGCAACGGCATGCACAAAATTCTGGTAGGCCAGTGGCGCAATGACAGCGGTGGTCCCATGCAAGCCGTCTCGGGCGCTACAGGACGACAAAAGGTCCATTATGAAGCCCCTCCAGCGGATCGTCTGCCGCTGGAAATGGCGGGTTTCCTGGCGTGGTTCGAGGCCCCCTGCGGCCTCGATCCGCTGGTGGTCGCCTGTCTGGCACATCTGCATTTTGTGACTGTCCACCCCTTTGACGATGGCAATGGCCGTATCGCGCGCGCCATTGCGGATATGGCTCTGGCCCGCGCGGACGGATCGGCGCAGCGTTTTTACAGCATGTCGGCGCAAATCCGTATCGAACGCAACGATTACTACACCCTGCTGGAGCGCACCCAAAAAGGTGGACTCGACGTAACGCCCTGGCTCACCTGGTTTCTGCAGTGCCTCTACCGGGCAATTGAGGGCGCACAGGAAAAACTTGCCGCTGTTAAGAACAAGGCGCGGTTCTGGGAACAGTTTGCCAGGGAGCCCCTGAATGAGCGCCAGATTAAAGTGCTGAACCGGGTCCTGGACGGCTTTGAAGGAAAACTGACAACGTCCAAGTGGGCTAAGCTCGCAAAATGCTCCCAGGATACTGCCTACCGGGATATTCTCGATCTAATGAAGCGCGGCGCACTCAGGAAAGACCCCGGCGGTGGGCGAAGTACCAGCTACTCCCTGGAGTACAAAAGAGTTTTGCCAACCTAATTTACGGCGCCTCGTATTGCAGGACGGATCAGAGTAAGTCCCGCCAATCTCCCACAAGCGCGGACCTTTTAATCACAGATTACGTCAACCCGAACATGGCTGAACAATTGAGTGAAGCCGGTATTCAGTATGGATTCTTCACGACGGATACGTCTCTCCTGAGAGCAGCAGACGTCCAGACATTCCGTGTTTGCCGGGGTTCAGCTAGTGTGGTATCACAGAACCACTGCCGTTGGCTCCAGGGTGCTGAAAATTAATAACAAGATGTTCCAGCACATGCGCGGACTCCGGAATTTTCCAGGGACAGTCCTTATTTGCTTGGCGCTACAGAGCCTGGCATTGCATGCCGCTGCGTTGCCACCAGGCTGCGAACGGAGTGAAGTTCATGGCGCGTTCAGTCACGATGAAGTTCATGTTGCGTACCACTATGATTCGGCTTACTTGCGCGAGGAGTGGCGACTAAACCAGTGGCAAGTGGTCTATCCATCGCCTGCACTGAAAGATGGTGCTGCCTCCCCCGGACTGTTCCCAAAGGAGGATCTCGACCAGCTGGCCGCCGACCCCGACACTGTGGGTGCACGGCTGATGGAGAAGCTGGACCAGAATCTGTGTCGCCCCCGGCCCGAGGGCTATACGCTGGACTGGTCTACTTACCTGCAGTCCCATCACGGCGGCACCGGTGCGGCCTGGTTGACCTTGTGGGCCCGCCAACTCATCGACGGGGTGCGGGCGGAAAACCAGAGCTGCAACATGCACTTTAATCGGAAAGGCGAACTGCTTAACCTGCACTGCCGGTTGCTGGCGCAGGCCAACGCCGCATTGCCCGCGGAGGATTGGCCCGACGAAGAGGAAGTGATTCGCGTCGCGGAAGCGGCCTACCTTGCCGAATTGCGCAATCTTGCTGGACCCGGGCAGAAAGTTGAGTCCATCGAACGAGTGTACCGGGGGGGAGCCCCAACCCTCATTGCCAAACATGCTGGCTGCGGTGAGACCGTCGTAAACGCCATCACGCTGGACGCGCGGTATGGGTGCCAGTACGGTTGGCCGGAGCGCCCGCACCATGGCATCGCTGAAGGTGAGAGCGTTGTCCACCTTGATGGCTTGCCGCCGTACTTCGAGGATAGAGCCTTCGCGGTGGCTGGCGGAAGTGGTTACTTGCTGTCAGGCTCAGTCCAGCGCCCCTGGACGGACCCGAGTGGGTATGACTATGAGCCAGGAAATTACCTGCTGGCTTTCGATGCCGCGGGGCAACTTCGGTGGCGATATCGGCTCGCCGCATCCCGTGCGGTCGAGGCCATAGTCCCGACAGGCGATGACCTCCTGTTGTGGCAACGGGAACATGATCCAGACGGCAACAGACGCGCTGTGTCGGTCAAGGTGTCAATGACTGACGGCACACCGCTTGGCCCCGAGCGCGAGTTCGAGGTGCCTCCTTATCGCGGTACACTGCCTGACGAGACCGGGCTGCGGCTTTATACGGTTCGCGAGATCGGGCCCCGGTGGCAGATCTGGGCCCAGGACCGGGATGGCACAATACTGTGGCGCGTTGATCTGCCAGGTGGTGTGTCGGAAGATGGCTTGACGCGTGTTAAAGAAGGCGGGCTGGCCGTCCTCTCCCGCGCAGCCAGCAATGATTCCAGGCGTTACGAAGTGCGTCATATTGATCATAACGGCCAGCTGCTACTGCGGGCCGAAATTGCCTCGGCGGAGCGGTTTGACGCCAGCCTGCTAGGTCTGGACGGAGGTCGCGCATTCTTATTGACCCAGTCAGCGGGGGACGATCATCGCGGTCTGAGTGAGATGCTGGTCTACTCGATTGCTGACGGGGGCCTGCTGCAGCGGCACCTGGTTCCTGACAATCGAGCCCTGAAATGGCTGCCAGGTGGCAAGCTTCTGCACTTGGGTGGTGAAGGCGGCTGGGCCCTGCTGGGCGAGATCGGTGAGAATGGTCCCTGGCGGCGTCACTTCGGCTTCGGCGTTCAAGCACAGTACCTCACCCAAGCAGCTGTTCCAGCCAATGGCAAGCTCGCTCTGCTCGCGCAACTGGACTACCAACGTAACTCGTCGGTCACACCAGATCGCAGGGCCATACTCCAGCTGGACATGGCGACCGTAGGAAAGCAGGGGCGCTCAGCAAACTGCCCGATGGTATCCCACGAAACGCTTCGCATTCTGGAGCAGGCCCTGTGGCGAGATTTCCACGTATTTCCCGACCCGACCTTGCTGGATTATCGCCCGAACCTGGACTGCATCGATAGTCATCGGGCGCACTACCGCGACTTCCTGCAGACGCTCCACGACGACTTGACCGAGCGCGGCTACCGGGCTCCGGGCTTCTTTGTTCACCTAACGGTGGAGCCCGGGCAGAGGGGTTTGCGACTCCGCGGAGGCGGCGCAGGCCATGGTGGTGTTAGGCGCGGACAGCAAAGCCCAAAATTGCGCGTGCATTTCAGCGACGCGGCCAGGCTGGCGGCCTATCTCCAGGACACGCTGGAGCCCCACTCGCGCACCGTCTATCGCCTGCTCGATGACTTCCGCGTGCACACCGGCGCGGAACTCAATCTGGCATATTCGAGAGAGGGCGAAGCTGCCGATCTCGACAAACTGGCATCGAATCTGCGGCGGGTGCTGGAGGTGATACGCGCCATACCCTATTCGGCCTTTCCTGAGTTTGGGGAGTCGGCTCCGCTGTTGCTGGAGTTGGATGATGTTGCGGTGTCCCCGGTGAATCACAGGGAGCAGCTGCTTGGAGCCTCTGTATTCGTTGCCAACCTGGGCACCGAGGAGTTGAAGAGCCTGATGCATGACGCTGCGCGAGCCATCTCAGGCGGGCCAGAGCTCCCGGCCGATGATGGTGAAAACCCCGCTGCCCGCGATAGTTACGGCAACAGTGCCCTACACAGAGCGGCGTTGCAGGGGGCCAGAACAGCGCTGCCCGAACTCTCCGCAGACGAAGCACTGGCCAATGCAACTGCCTACGATGGCGCGACACCGCTGCACCGGGCAGTATTTTCACCGCGCTTCCCTGCACCATTGCTTGAGCCCCTGGTGCGGGCACAGCGTGACATCAATGCCCGCACTATCGATGGCGAGACCGCCCTGCACCTGGCAGTGCATACACCGGAGGTAGTGAAATTGCTGCTGGAAGCCGGTGCGAACCCCAATGCTCGGGATGAGCGCGGCGCGACGCCGCTGCACCGCGCAGCCGCGGTTTGGCTGGGAGAACAAAGTGTGAAGGCCTTGCTGGCGGCGGGAGCCGATCCCGCTTTACGGGATGACGAAGGCAGTACCCCGCAAATGATCGCCGAACAGCGTCGACTACCAGCCAATGCTGGCTTGCTTGCCGGGAGAGCGGCCCCTTGAAGCTTATTCCACTGCTACTAGCGGTTTGTCTGCTGCTCGGCACAGTACCAGCCTATTCCAGTCAAGGGCCGGCCACCGGGCTGCCGCCACGGTATTTACAACCCGTACCGACCGAGTTTTATGTGCCTTATCATCGCGAAACCAAAGGGGTCTGCCTGATTAACCTGAAGCCGCTTCAGGTACTGCTGGAGTTCGAAGTGGGCAGGGAGGGGCGGGTGGAATCTGTGCTGGTGCAAGAGTCATCAGCTGACCAAGCCGCGCTGGAATGGCTGCTGCAAGCTGCCCGGGAGTTCCGGTTTCCCCAGAAGTATGTTGAGTGGGAGCCGCAACCCTATACCACTGTTGTGGCCTTCCCAGTGCGCAGCCAGAGCTGCTGGCGCCCGCCCTTGCATGAATCTCTACAACGGGGCTACCGCCATAATGAAAATAATCTATGAATGTCTGGAGAATCTATCGGGGAGGGCCCGCGGCGACGAGGTGGAGAGCACCGCTAAAGAAATCGATGGCAGGGATTTGTTTCTGGATATTGCGGAATACGAACTGCAGCACATGTCCTTTCTCGATCACTAGTGGGAGTGTATGTAAAATATTGAGGCTGCTTTCGACCCGAAGCCGCCGTTTATTGATGATGGTGAGTCGTGGTTGCTAATGACGTCTGGCTATCTCGGTTGGATTTGGAGTGGGGATTTCTAACGTGTTGGTTACAGAGAATAAATAGTGGTGTCTTCATATCCAATTTTCGAATTAGCCGGAATAGTGTTATACGACCAGGTCTGGTTAATTCGTTTTATGCATCTTGAGGCCTGACCATGAGCTGCGTGTTCTTCATAGGTGGTGCAAGTGCATCTGGAAAGACTACTGTCGCACTGAAATTGGCGACCACAAATAGCCTCTCATTGATCCATCTGGATGCGTTTTACAATACCTTGCGACCGGCCTTTAAATCAGATTCCGATCTAGAAGTCGCTACTAAGTCCATTTGCCAGGTTGCGGCTACTCATATCCTCGCAATCGGTCGAAAATGCATCTTGGACGGGGGATGGATTGACCCGGAAGTAGCTGTAGCGCTGTTTGGCCCTAGCGCCGCAATCTACTGTGGTTATGAGGACAAGGATCTCGGGAAAAGATATGACCGCATCCTCAGTAAGAACGAGCACTGGCTAAAAGATGAATCCAAAGAGAATGCGCTGAGCTTCCTTCAAAAGCAGGCAGATGGAAGCGAGTGGTATAAGAGCGAGTGTAAGGAATGCAATTTACCGTATGTCGACTTCACGAATTTTCCGAACCATATTCCTAGTGAAATTTCGAGTCGCTTCAGTGAGTGGTTCAATGCATAATAAAGCACTTAGGAGCGACAAAATTAAGCTGTCACACCCCTTGCTGACGAAAGGGGTGTGACAGCTTTACTTTGCGCCTTTGCAGCGGCGTCATGTTCAGCAAGGTCGAGTGATATATGTTTAAAAAAATACTTTTTCACGCTCTCGTGGGCGGCGCAATTTTTATTGTTGGAGCTGGTTTGCATGATTTTGCCGATATCAGAGGCCTAGGTAATTTTCTTGCCTACGGAGGAATGGTATATGCAGGTGTTACTACACTCTTGATACTGCTAGGAGTAAATCTGCCTCCACAAATAGGTAATCGCTCTGGATCTTCATTTATTGGGAAAGTAGGTAAAGACTTCTCTCAAAGGAAAGCGCGCGAAGAATTGCTCGAGTACAAAAATTTACTTGATGAAGGTGTATTAACACAAGATGAATTCAACACAAAGGCAGCCGAGCTAAAGAAGAAAATCCTATGAACATAACAAGTCAATCAACTTCGCGCCTTCGGCGATGGACGCAGCAAAGTCAAATATCAGCTTCGACCCAAAGCAGCCACTCGGCAAAGGGCCTGTTGGGAGCCTCTCAAGGCTCAAAGGGGTGGCGAGTTCTGGTTATTGTTTTAGCTTTTTCACCGGCCGTGTCACACTCGGGATTGAAGCACTGATGCAACTTATTGAAATTGATATAAAAGGTCGGGACCTGATTGGAGAAAATGACGCACCGGGTTTGCAGGGAGCGTCCGGTTATCTTGGTTGTATTTGGCGTGGGAATCGCTAACGTGTTGATTAAAAGCAAGAAATAGCGGTGCTTTCAGATCAAATTTTCGAACTAACCGGAATGGCGTTATACGGCCCGTTCTGGTTAATTAACTCTTATGGCTCCAGCTGATTCAAGAGTTCGAGTTTGCTCGTGGTTGTTTTCGGCATTGCTGAAATAAGAAAAAAGGAGAATACTAGTGCAGCTAAAATCATTCAGGGCAAGAAACTTTCGCTCAATCAACGATAGTGGTGAAATCCAAGTCTCCCGAATAACGTCACTACTTGGGCGAAATGAAAGCGGAAAATCAAATCTTCTCAAAGCATTGCACAGCCTAAACCCTGTCGAGGGGTTCGGGTTCTACCCCACTTCCACGGACACTTCAAAGAAGCCCATAATGGGCAAAAGGAGTGTTTATGTCGAAG
>NZ_JAUTDR010000029.1 GCF_030649675.1 Haliea sp. E1-2-M8
AGCTGCGGATCATGAAATAGCCGCGAAACATTTTGCATGAATGACCGGGCAACTATGTTGACAGACACCGCATTGAAGCCGGCAAGCCTCAGCTTCGAGGAGGCAGCCGCGATGCCGGTGGCGGCGATCACTGCCCTGCAGGCACTGCGCGACAAGGCCCGGCTACAGCCTGGTCAGCACGTGCTGATCAACGGCGCTTCCGGCGGCGTCGGCAGCTATGCAGTGCAACTCGCCAAGGCGATGGGCGCGACGGTCACCGCGGTATGTAGCGGCCGCAACGCGGAACTGGTGCGCACCCTCGGTGCCGACCACGTGATTGACTACACGCAGGAAGACTACACTGAAGGTGACACCCGCTACCATGCGATCATCGACATGGTCGGCAACCACCCGCTGTCGGCCATGCTTGAGGTAACCGAGCCCGACGGGGTCCTGGTGCTGGTGGGTTCCATGGAGATCAACCCCTGGTGGGGTCCGCTGGCTCGACCGCTGCACGCAATTCTCCGCTCGCCCTTCGTATCGCAGCGATTGGAACCGATGCTGGCGAGCGTCACTGCCGACGACCTGGCCGAGTTAAGCCGCTACGCCGAGGCCGGCCAGCTCACTTCCGCTATCGACCGCCGGTTTCCGCTGGCTGAAGTGGCCGACGCCATTCGCTATCAGGAACAGGGGCGCACGCGCGGCAAGGTGGTTATTAATGTGCTGCCGTAGTGGCCACTATCGGCTTTACATCAATCCGCAACGCCGGAATTTTCTCCGGGGTTTTTTCCCCCTGATCCGGAACGGGTGGGAGCAGGATGCATATAAACCTCCCGATGTGGATAGGGGATTTTGATTCCGTTCTCCTTGAACGCATCCCACAGGAACAGCATGACTTGCCCCTGAACATTGCTGACGCCTTTTTCGGCGTCTGTAATCCAAAAGCGAAGGACAAAATCGAGCGAGCTATCGCCAAACTCCATGAGCAGGCACAAGGGCTCCGGGGTTGCCACCACACGCGGCGGGCGTTTGGCAGCTGCGACCGCGACCTCGATGACCTCATGGGGATCGGAATCATAGTGCACTCCGAACTCCACCTGGATACGGATCAGGCGATTGCCGTGCGACCAGTTAATAACCCTTTGGGTAATGAAATCCTCGTTGGGAATCAGAAAGGATTTATTACTACGCGTAATAATCTCCGTATAGCGCGCCCCCATATGCTCGACCGAGCCAAAGGTCGCGCTCTCTTCCAGCTCGATCACATCCCCGGGCTTGATCGATTTATCCATCAGCAGCAAAAGGCCGCTAAACAGGTTGGAGATAACCTTCTGCAGACCAAAACCAATGCCCAGGCCTACCGCACCGGAAAAGACAGCAAAGACGGATAAATCAATACCGGCGCTCGTCACCCCAATCAGCAGGGCAAAGGTTACAAGGACAATGCGGACTATCTTCGCAAACAGTACCTGTGAAGAGCGGGTAAGGCTCTTGCTTTTTAGAACTCGGCGCTCGGCAAAAGTGGAAATAAAAGTTGCCAGGTAAAGCAACACAACAAGGGATAAAATACTTTTGATCACTGCCAGGGCGGAAACATGAAAACTGCCCATGCTGAACGCCACCGTATCAAGTGCAACTGCAGCCTCATCCAGAATGCCAAAGATGCTGAGTGCTGCGATCGATAACATCGTAAGCGCAAAGAAATCACGCGCCACAACATTGGAGATAAACTGCATTGCAATACGAATGGCCATAAAGGCCAGCAGTAGTTTCATTACTCCGGTGGCCAATGAGACACGCAACAACAGGTATTCGGAAGAAGCGAATAAGGTGATGAAGAACAACGCGCCCAGCATCACCAGGGGTACGACAAGACTTTGCAAATTGTTAAGGGCGAGTTTCACCCGGACAGGCATGTCGGACCTATCAATCGAACCGCTTAAACGGTCGCGTACGGCACTGTAAACGAGCATGCCGAAAGCAAGGGCGAACATGATCATGATCGCCTGGTAGAAAGTGCTGGGCGCCCAGACTTCCTCCGCAAACCAATTCAGGATGCGGCTGGCCAACTGCTGTAATTTCGGATTTTCAAACATTACGTCACAGGTTAAATGATGGCCGGGGCGATGGGAATCCCGGTTTGCCTGATTTATCCAGCTTACCAATGAGCTCCGCCAGGCCGGTCGACAGCGCTCTTCGGCCCGACCTTCGGAAGTTTCAGACGAGATCGCGCGCTATGCGCTCGTCCCAGTTTTGGCTGAAAATCCGTTTGTCACCCTCATAGGCATCCAGGGCGGCGACAATGTGGAAGTGTGTCGGAGTGGAAGTGACTACCGTTCGTGTCTCGATATGGATCTGCCAGTCGCCGCGGCCCAGGCTGCGCTTGCGTAGTGTCTCGCCGCGCACGGTGTTCACGTCGTCGGCTACGCTGCTGTACCACTCCCGGGCACTCTGGCTTACTTCCAGGCCGATATCTTCCAGCACGTAGGTGCCCGCATCGTCGATCACCTCGAGCAGCGCAGTGTCCTCGGCTAGATCCATGTGCACCAGCCAATTGCGTCGTGGCGCCTGCACCGTTCGCATGGCTGGAGGTGGCGTGCCCCTGGGTTCGCCAAATGGTCGTAGCGTCTGGTCTTCCGCCCGGGGTGGACGCACCGGCACCAGGATGCCGGATTCAGCGTTGTAGAGCGTGATCTGCACGGGTTCGGGCGACGGCCAGGCCAGCGGCCAGTAGGATGTGGATACCGACAGGCGCAGTCGATGTCCGCGTGGAAACCGATGCGCCACGTCGTTGAGCGTGACGCGTACGCAATAGCGTTTACCCGGTTCCAGGGGCTCTGGCTCGGCGCTGCCCACGCGATGCGTGAGGTTCAGCAGGCCGTAGGTAACCCGCGTCACTTTGTCATCGGGCTGCACGTCTGAAAGTCGCAGGGCCAGCAGGGCGACGGGTTTGTCGGCAGACACCGTGAGCTCGGCGACCACCGGGCCCATGATTTCCACGTCTTCGTACAGTGGAGACGTCTGAAACACCAGCGCACCGCCGTCCTCGCGGCGCTGGTCGTGGGCCAGGTCCGGCCCGGCGGCATAAGAGCACCACTTGCCGGCAAACAATCCCACCGTGAGCGGCGATTGCAGCTTGAGCTCATGAGCCGGCACTTTGGTCCCCTCCGGCACCAGATGGTGATGAGAAAGCGCATAGCGGCGTGGTTCGATGGTCGGCGACGGCCAGGCGGGCTCGGCGACCCAGCGACCGGGACGTTCTACGTAGCTGGTAGTCGGCGGTACGCTGTCCTGCATCCACACTCGCAGTGCGGGCTCTGCCATGATGCCGGTGTCGATGTCCTTGAGCCAGTAATCCCACCAGCGGAGAGCCTCGCCGAGAAAATCGATGGCCGGACCCGGCTGGGCGATGTGCGGATAAGCGTGGCTCCAGGGGCCGATCAGCCCTTTGCAGGGACCAGGGAGGTTCGCCAACAGGCGGAACACGGCATTGGAATAACCGTCAGCCCACCCACTGATCGCATACACCGGACAGCGCACAGCATCGAAGTCCTCGCAGATGGAACCATGCTTCCAGTAAGCATCACGGCGCTGATGATGCAGCCATTGCGCCAGCCACAGCCCGCTGCCTTCGAGACGCGCGAGCCACATGTCGCGCCAGCGCTCCCCGACCAGCGCCGGGTCCGGGGGCAGCGCGTTGTAGTCGAACATGACAGAGGACCAGGAGAGGTTGTCCCCCAGCATGCAGCCGCCCATGTGGTGCACGTCATCGGCGTAGCGGTCGTCGGTGGAGCACAGGCTGATCACGGCCTTCAGTGCGGGCGGCCGCATGGCGGCGATTTGCAGGCCGTTGAAACCGCCCCAGGAGATGCCCATCATGCCCACGTTGCCGTCGCACCAGGGTTGCTCGACGAGCCAGCGGATCACTTCGCAGCCGTCGTCGAGTTCCTGGGGGAGATACTCGTCAGTGAGCACCCCATCGGATTCGCCGCTGCCGCGCAGATCTACCCGCACACAGGCATAGCCGTGGCCGGCCATGAAAGGATGGCTGATAGTATCCCGGCCGGCGGTGCCGAAGCGTTTACGGTATGGAATGTATTCGATGATCCCCGGGACCGGCGTGGAGCGGGCGTTTTCCGGCATCCAGATCCGCGCCGCCAGACGGGCCCCGTCCGCCATCGGGATCCAGATATTCTCGAGCTCCTCGACTGCGAACGGTAGTTCGGTAACGGTCTTCACGCGGCGTCCGGCCGGGGTTCCACATCGAAAGTCAGCAGCTCCAGGCAGGTATTGTACTTTTCCAGGAGCTGCTTCTGGCTGTCGGCCCCCAGGAAGATCTCGGCCAGCTCGAAGCTGTAGCTGTCCTGGTAGGGCAGGTGTTTGAGGGCAGTGCCCTCCGTGGCCAGTGGATGGATCCGGGCCTCGGGGAACCGTTCCTGAACCCGGGCGATCTCAACCGCCGTCGGCATGCCACGGACGATACCATCCTCGTGTACGCGGACCATGAACTTGCCGGCAACCCTGAAATCACCCTGACGGTGGGGAAACTCCGGACGTTGACCGAGCGCCAGGTCGACCATGACCTCCTGGTGAGAAGCGCCGTCCACCAGGCGGAACAACGGGCAGTGGGACTTCGAGATTCTGGCGTTGATCTCCAGCAGGCGGATGTCCCCGGTGCGGTGGTTCCAGTAGAACTCCATGTTGAACGGCGCGTTGTCATAGCCGATATGGGTCATCACCCGGGCGGCCGCTTCGATCATGCTGCTCTGCGTGCGCCTGGGTAGCCGGGAGGGATACTGATAACGCGCGAAGCTGGATCGATGCTTGCCGGAACGGATGGAGTCGACGACACCGTAGACCGCAACCTCCCCCCGGTGCACATAGCCCTCCAGCGTGCACTGCTGGCCGGTGGAGATCATGGCCTCGGCGATGCACCAGTGGCCGCCGATGCCGGCGAGGACGGCCGGCACCGTCAAGTGCCGAAGATATTGATCGAACGGGACGCCGAACAGGGCGATGCCGTCGCGAATCCTCTGTATGTGGCGGCGCAGCTCGTCCGCATTGTGGATTTTGAAGCCGAGATAAGAGGAGTGCGCCTTGATTGGCTTGATCCAGAACGGGTAGTCGAGCGTGATGGCAGTGACAGAAGCGTCGTCGAACGGATCCACGGCGCAAAACTCCGGAACCAGCGCCGGCACCACGCTCTGCTGCTCGAGTCGCGACCAGTATTTGTGCTCGCATCGGGCCACCGCCTCGTTGGACGGTCCGGGCAGACCGCGCTCGTTGCGCAGCACCGGCGCCAACGAGCTCGACGGGAAGTCCCAGAAGGTGGCGATGGCATCGATGGTCCCCGAGAAATCGTCGAGCTCAACTCTGGCCTGGCGCAGAAGCGCGTCAAAGTCGATTCGGCCCTCCCGGGGCCGAACTACGGCATCATAGCCCAGGAGGTCGATGAAGCTGCACTCGCCTGCCTGACGAATCGACTCCAGCTCACGCCGGTTGAAGTCGTCGAGGCCAACGATGAAGATGTTCTGCATGATGCCTCCCGTGATACCGCGCAGTGTCTGCAGTGCAGCAGAATACAGATCCAAGGCAATGTCCGGGCAACGGTGCCGGTTGCCGGTTTACCCACGGCTTTAGCGGCGGATTGCCTCATCCACCGCCTCATCCACTTGCGCCATGGCGTCTTCTATGGCGCGGCGAATGCAGACAGGAGTGCTCGGCTCGCCAAAAGGATACTCATTGGCCAGTTCCTCACATATCCGCCTGGCAGCTTCGGCGATACGCTGCTCCAGCTTTCTCACATCGACGGTGCGGCTCAGGTCCAGGTCCTCCAGGTTAACCGCTTCATCCCTCTCGACCGTAAGTACCTGTGTGGCGCCAACGCGCTCCTCCCGTTCCCTGGTGATGCGCGGCGCCACCACCAGGATCTCCTCTATTACCCGCTTGTCCTCGGCCAGGGCGGACGCGGCGGGAACCAGTGTCGCGGTGGGGAAAGTGGCGGCCAGCACAATTGCTACCAAAATATTTTTCTTCATGATGACTTCTCCCGGCTTATTGCTCGATTACGATTCTGGATTTCTGTTCGCTCACCCCCCAAGCATAGTCGCCAGGGCCACTCTTTCAAATATGGCCAGGATCTTCCAATACCTTGCGCACTTTCGCAGCCAGCTCCTGGCGACGATAGGGCTTGCTCAGTAAATCAATCCCTGGATCCAGTCGGCCATGATGAATGATGGCATCCTCGTTGTAGCCTGAAGTGAACAGAACCTTTAACCGCGGATTCAACACAGACGCAGCCTCTGCCAGCTGGCGACCGTTCATACCGCCGGACATCACCACATCGGTAAACAGCAGGTCGATACCTGTTGCGGAAGCAAGGATGTCGATAGCCTCCTGGCCGGAGCGCGCTATTGAGACTTGATAACCCAACCCTGCCAGGAGGGTGATGACATGGTTGCGAACAAGGTGGTCGTCTTCAACGACCAATATGTGTTCTTGTCCTCCCTGGGTCATTGATTGCGTGACCGACGGGTAGACCTCGCCCTCATCCGCTACAGCCCTGGGGAAATAGAGCTTGATCGTAGTTCCCTCCCCCTGTTCGGAAAAGACTTGTAGGTGCCCGCCCGACTGTTTGACAAAGCCATAAACCATGCTCAAACCGAGACCACTACCTTTCCCCGGAGGCTTGGTAGTAAAAAACGGTTCGAACGCCCGGGTCGAAACTTTTTCTGTCATGCCAAGACCCGTGTCTGAAACCGAAAGAAGTACATAGTGCCCCGGAACCAGTTCGTGATGGCTTGTCACAGATCTACCGTCAACAGCAATATTGACGGCTTCAAGAGTAAGGCGTCCTCCATCGGGCATCGCATCGCGCGAATTAATCACCAGGTTAAGCAACGCCGTCTCCAGTTGCCCTGGATCGATCTCTGCAGCCCACAGTTCGGCCGAGTGATTCAGTTGAAAATCAATATCCGCACTTAACGTCCGGCGCAGCAATGTCTCCATCCCCGCCATGAGACTGTCGACATTGATGCGCCGAGGTTCAAGCGCCTGACGTCGGGCGAATGCCAGCAGGCGATTGGTCAGCTCCGCACCTCGCTGGGCGGCGCTGACAGTCATCTCGGCGAGAAGCCGGAGTTGTTCCTGATCCGTGAGTTGCTCTTGCAGCAGTTCGGCATTGCCCAGAATTACGGTAAGGAGATTATTGAAGTCGTGCGCAACACCACCCGTGAGCTGGCCGACGGCCTCCAGTTTCTGGGCCTGTCGCAGCTGGCCAGCGACTTTACGCGATTCCGTGATATCACGCATGCTGCCCACCATACGTACGGCCGTGCCAAAAAGGTCGCGAATCACGAAGCCGCGGTCGATGACGGTCAGCGCTTTGCCATTGGCGTGCAGAAACCGGTATTCTTGCTGCCAAATGGTGTCTTGACCTTCAATGACAGCATGAATGCTGGACAAGACCGCGCTGCTGTCTTCCGCCTGAATACGGTTACTCCAGGACTCCCCGCCCGGTTCAATTTCGCTACGAAGGTAGCCGAACTGCTCTTCCAGACCTTCACTCCACCATAGTGTGTCCTTGACCAGATCCCAGTCCCAGATTACGTCATTGGCAGCCTTGGCCACCAGCCTGAAACGCTCGTCGCTGACGAGAGCGGCCTGCTCCATTAGCTTGCGCTGTGTGATATCACGCTCCACAGCAACGAAATGGCGAGTAGTGCCCTGCTCATCGGTTAACGGGATAATGTCCACTTCAAGCCACAGTTCGTCACCTGATTTGCTGTAGTTGATCAACTCGGCACGTACGCCTTCACCATTCTCCAGCGCAGATCGAATACGTGCGAGCTCTGAGCGCTGCGTGCCTGGCCCCTGGAATATACGCGGCGTCTTGCCAACGACTTCCCCTGGTGTGAATCCCGTGATCCTGGTTAGTGCATCGTTCGCATACACAATTTTTGGACCGTATGGCTCATCAATGGATTCCGCTTCAGTAATGAGCAGGATGTCATTCTGGTGTGATACCGCAGACTCCAATAGACGTAGTTGCTCATCCCGTTTCCGCCTCGAAGTGACATCGCGAAAATAGAGTGCCAAACCTTCAGGTACAGGGTAAGCATCTACCTCAATCCACATATCAAGTGGCGCGAAAAACTCCGTGAAATGCACGCTTTGGCGCCTGGATACTGCAGACTCATAGTGCACCATGAAGGGTGCGCTGGCTGTCTCCTCAAAGACATCCGATATATGCCTGTTTTCGGCTTCTACAGAGGCTTTTTGTAATAGTCGCTCTGTCTGGGGATTCAAGTAGGTGATCTCAAATTCCCTGTTCAACATCAATACTGCGTCACTTGTCTGTTCCAGCGTCTGGCGCAATTGCCGCGACAACTGCTCTGACTGCTCCCGGACTTCCACAAGATCAGTGATATCCTGAAATGCACCTCGAACAGCAATGATAGCGCCAGCGTCATCATATTCCGGCTGCCCGATGGCTCTCACCCATACGCGTCTGCCTTTTGCTGTTATTATCTGGGAAACTTCGTCGTAAGGTTCGCCCTCCTCAACGCACGCCGTGAACAGAGCGCCTATACGATCACGATGTTCAACAGAGTAGAAATTGATCCCCTCACTCACGGGAATCGGATTGTTCTGCTCCACTTCATGAATAGCTGCGGTTTCGTCAGACCACTCCAACATTCCACTCGCAAAGTCGGCCCGCCAGCCTCCCAGATGCGCATACTGTCCCGCAATCTTTTCAAGATTGGTTGCGGCTACCAGACGACTTGCAGATTCCAGTTCGGCTGTGATGTCCTGCACCACTCCGGTAAGAATTCGATTACCGTCAACGAAAGTGAGCTCACCTATGCCGCGAACATAAATGATCTCGCCACTCGGCCGAAAAATCCGATGCCCGAAGGTAAAATGCGAAGACGGTTTCTCTACATAATTCTGAATGTTTACCAGAATATCAGATCGATCATCCGGATGAACGACCGACAGGTACCCCTCCAGACTATTTTCGAGTTTGGACAGGTCGACCCCGTACAAAGTAATGAGATTCTCAGACCCTTCCAGGCACCCCGTATCGATATTCAGCTTCCAGATACCCAGGCCCGCAAGCCGTTTCGCAGTGTTCAGGTGGGCCTCTTGCTCGCGCAGCCTGACATTGATGGCGTGCAATTCCCGGGAGCGAAGCAAAACATCGAGAAAGCGGTGATCACCAATATTTTGCTGTATACCCGGCACCTCCGTGCTGCCAGACGTGCCGGAGACGATTTGGGTGACATCTTCCACTCGATGAATAATGTAGACGACTTGGCCGTCCGGACCCGCAACCGGCGTATTGACAACGCTCCAGTAGCGCTCCTGAAATCCCCCGCCAAGCTCAGCGGGGAGCGGTATTGGATAAAGGTGTAGCGGCATGACATCAACCGCTAATGTGGCCATAACTCGATCCAGGGAAGATCGCAGGTGGCTGGTGCTGTTCGCCAGCGGCTCGCTCGGGTCGTCTGGAAATACATCGAAGATATATTTCCCCTGGATGTCGTCCCGTGCTGTGAGCGTTGCCTCCAGATAGTTGTTACTCGCGGCGATAATACTGAGGTCATCGGGGTTCAATACCAGCATTTTTTCCGGTGAGCTCTCAAACAGCGAGCGGAAGCGGACAGCGGAGGCTTCTGCCTGTTGCCGCAGTTCCTGCTCGCGAGCGACCGAAAGGGCCCGATCCCTCTCCATCTCTACCAGCCTGGTGACATCTCGAACCGATACAAGCTTTGCCTTAACGTCCTGGTAGACAAGTGCATGAGAAGATACATCTACGTGAATCACTCTGCCCGATTTGGTTCTGTGGCGCCATGTGCCTGCCTGATCGAGGCCTTCCATGTGCTGTCTGACCCTGGCATCAAGTGCAGGTATATCCTCCTCAGGGCGAATGTCGCGAATTGACATGGAGAGGAACTCGGGCCTGGTGTATCCATAACGGGCAATGGCAGCGTCATTCACCTCGAGAAAGGCCAGTGACTCCAAATCATAGATCCACATGGCATCGGGGTGTTTTGCAAAGAAAAGAGATTCATTCAGGACTGTGTTCATCGCCGGCATATCCTTGCATGAGACTGGAGCCAAGAAAGCACTACGCAAATGATGTCGGTATCCAGCAGCTTATGCAGCAACACAATTGCGACCAGCCGCCTTGGCGCGGTACAGGGCACTGTCGGCTTTCGCGACCAATGTTCGGCGATCATCATCGGGAGCCCACTCAGCTACCCCCAAGCTGACGGTCACTGGATCCAGATTATCCAGCTGCACGCCAGCCACGCTTAGCCTTACTCTTTCGGCCAGGAGAAAAGCGTCTTGAAAGGTCGAGTTTCCAGCGATAATCAAAAACTCTTCCCCGCCCCATCGACCAAGATGATCGGAATCCCTGACTGTCAGGCCAACAGTGTCGGCAATCGCTTTTAACACCTTGTCACCGACAGCATGTCCCCAGCGGTCATTGAATAATTTGAAGTGGTCGACATCGAAAAGGATCACGCTGCAGGGGCGCCCATAACGGACCGCAGCCGCTATTTCCTTCTCAATAACTTCGTCAGTGTAGTAACGATTCCAAATTGCAGTCAGACCATCAACTCTCGCCAGGGCAGCGAACCTGCTACGCTGTTCTTCCAGCTGATCAGCCAGGCCTGATATCCGCCGTGCATTCAATGCCACCGCCAAATCCTCTGCCAAATCAGCGGCCGCCTTGATTTCCGCTGGCAACCAGGGACTGGTACCTCCATCAACACTGACAACCGCTGGTGTCGGTAGACTGGATAAATCACTGAGCGCAAGAGCGCTGTACGAGGACTTCGAATCCAGTGGATCCGAAACCCAATGCAACTGACGGGGCGTTTCCTCCCGGAAAAACAGGAGCCACCCCGGGGGAGATGTGGAGGGCAACCGCGCAGCCAGCAAGCCGCCAAAAGGAACCAGACCCTCTATGTCCGCCAGCACCGACTGCTGCAGCCTGTCGGTAAACCACGCTTCATCCCGGTGATGTCGGGCTATCAACTGCCGCCTGACGGCGAACAGGGCTTCGGCTGCAGGCGCGGCACCTACCACTGTGGCCTGGCGATCCGCCACCAACGCCACACCGGTACTACCCAGCAAATCCAGCCACTGAGCCCCGTGACTCTCCACAATTTGCTCTGGCTCCTTGATCCCGCTGAGACGATCACCTGTCAAGGTGCGACTTTCCAGCAATCGTCTTTCAAAACGCGTATGAGCTCGCAATTCGATAAATGCCAGACGCTGGGATGCCATCTGCGCCAGAGTCGAACAGGCATCCCGAATCAGGGGCGAAACCGGAGTCGCGTCTTTGGCATGGCATACAACGAGACCACGAAGCCCCTGCGTATCGGTAATCGTCAGATACAGCCCTGCCCGAACTCCTCGACGAATAAGTGAACGCCGGTGCACGGGAGCAATCGCCCTTAAATTGCCGTGGCCAAGATCCAGAGGCATCTGCGACAGCGGATGGCCTGATGTCACCAGGGCCACAGATGCGGCACCGGCGTCGGCAATCAGCCGAGTCGGATTTTGTTCGAAAGCCTCCCGAATCCTGGGAGGGAACTCATAGGATGGGACCCAGTTACCCAACACAGAGGTGACGCCTGCTGCCATGTGCTCTGCGGCGACAGTGGCACAGCCCTCCTCCTGCATTTCGAAAACCAACACTCGGTCAAACCCGGTCAGCTCTCTCACTCCTTGAGACAGCAACTTGAACAAGGACGCCGAATCTTCTGCCGCGGCCAGCTCACGCAGCCAAGTGTTTGTTTGAGCCAGAACCCGAGGCTGGGACAGCAAGGGGAGTGGCTCACATTCCACGACAACCCGGTCGTCGATCGCCCATGCCGTTATCTGGAAGGGACGCACGTCCCCACTGCAGTTCCAGTTCATCTCCTGGACCAACCGCTGCGTCTCACAGCCCCAACGGCTCAATGCCTCCAGCAATTGCTCCAAGCCAACATTGCGCAAGCTCCTCGAAGGTTCAACCAGCGCTTCATGGATATTCAGACCCAAAAGGTCCGGGCAATTGCTACTGGCCACCAGAAGATGTTTGAAATCGCGAGTGAAACACAGCAGGCAGCCGTAAGGCTGGATTTCCCCGGGAGCGGTCAAGGAATACCCTGCCCAGTCAACCGCAGCAGTTGGATCTTGAATAAATGTGTTCACAGGAGCGTACCTTTCAATTTTTGGTTAAATACCGCGTAAACCATGAAAGGAGCTCCTGACCAAATAAAGGTTTACTAATGTAGTAGCCTTGCGCCAGATCACAATTCACTTCCCGGAGAAAGTTCAAAGTCTCTGCGTCCTCCACCCCCTCCGCTGTCGCCTTCAGGCCGAGATTGTGGCCCAGGTCTATGATCGATCGCACTGCGGTACGGGCTTCCGCGGAGCGCCCAACCGCCATCACGAAACTCTTGTCTACCTTGATTTCGGAGAAGGGCAAACGAACAAGTTGCGCCATGGATGAATACCCAATACCAAAATCATCCAGGGAGAGATGAAAACCTTTCATTCTCAGCCGGGTCACCAGATCAAGGGAAGTCATGGGGTCATCCATCGCGCTGGTTTCGGTCAACTCAAGAATCAGCCTGTCAGGTGCAATTGCGAAGTCCTGACACAGCCCTTGCAGGTGGTCAGCGAAGTGGATGTCGCGCAAATTCTTCGCAGACAGATTGAACGATATGCTCAGCGGCAACCCCGAGAGCGGTGAGCCTTCACCGACCGCAGCGTGTTGAAACCAGTTGAGACCGCTAATCAGGATCGCGCGTGTGACCATATCCATCAATCCCCAGCTCTCGGCCTGCGGAATGAACTGGTCTGGAAAAATCAGTCCTTCGGTGGGGTGTTGCCAACGAACCAGGGCCTCGATACCGCAGATTTCACCTGACTGGCAGCTTACTTTGGGTTGATAGGCCAGTACGAACTGCTCATTCTCAACTGCTTCGCAAATCGATGACTCAGTCACGCTCCAGTCACTCTGGCGCTGCTTCAGGGGAAGTGCAGGGGTATCTGATTCAGCCTCGGCAATCATCGCTCGCAACTGGACAGCAGAAAAGGGTTTGTTCAGGACTCCAATGATGTCCAGTCCATGTTCCACCGCGGAGCGCCCTGCAGCGTCCAGTACCCGTCCGCCCAGGCCACTTATCACTATGATTTTTGAAGCACATCCTTGCTTGGCAAGGCGCCTCATCACTTCCACTCCGTCCATTTCCGGCAGCAGCATGTCCAGAGCGATGATATCGGGCTCGGACGCTTCCAGGCTGGCGAAGAACGCAGCCGGGGTGTGGGTAATGGTCGAATCAAGCCCACAACTGGAAACCACGGATGCGATCAACTGGGCAACTGGGGGATCGTCATCAAGTATCAGGACACGGCCTGTGTTCAAGGCTTTGGCACCATAGACTCCAAGGATGGCAGATCATGCAAGGAGAGTTCACTAAAGGCGAACAAGTATAGCATTTTAGGATGAGCGACCGGGCTTTTACTTGCGGATTTTCACCTTTCTGCTCGCTGAAATGAGAGCGCCCCGGAGGTACGCCGACTTCGAGGGTTGGCTGACTGGCAGTCAGGCGCGGTTCAAATCACGTCGTGGATCAACCCGAGCGCGACAGGGAGCATAGGCAAGTATTCCAGAGCCGTCGAGTCTGAAGTTGATGCGATTTGCATAGCCAGTTCCACCATCCCTCAAAGACAGATCCCGGGAAACCTCCCTGAATTTTTATTATGCAATTTTCTGCATAGGGCGCCGAAGTATTGGAGCAGCAGAGACCTGCCTGAAATCGCGACAGGTTCTTGGCGGCGCGCTTGTGTTGGCGGTACCCAGCGGGTAATCTGTGGCCATGTCTTCTTACGGATACCTGTTCATGTAATTACCGCGTTTTCCTGGCGATTGGGGTGTGCTTACCGCACATCTGCCATTTCCTCAGGAGAACTATATGAGCAACTTCCGCCTTCAAGGCCGTTTCCAGGCCAAACCACGTTTCAGTAATAAACTGCCCTCCCTATACCTCGACAGCCTCCGCAACTCAGCAGATGCGCATCACGTCGAGATTTACCTGGTCAACAATACCGGCCAGACACTGGCTTTCGTTGCCAGTCCGCAACCGCTGCTTTTCATCCCCACTCTGGCCATCGCGCCAATCGAGGATGACATTCTTCACTACGAAGATGTCGCCCCGGGAGAAGCCGTCAAAATCGCCGAATTCGACGAGGCCTATGACAGCGACTTCCTCCATCAGCTTCACCTCCTGTGGCAGCTCCCACAAGGTCCTGCACGGTCAGCCACGATCATCGACAAGGGCATCAAGAAGTTCCGCTATCGCGTATTGGAGTGGCAAGCCGATGCGTAACGATTGCCTGCGCGGGTACAGTTGCCCACTATTTCTGTTCGACCCCGAAGCGTGCCGCGGACAACTGCTGAATCCGGCAACTGGACTGGTCGTACTGGAATTTCCGAATCAGGTCTCCTGGGACGACACCTATTCCCTGCATGAAGCATCAGTCCTCAGCCCTGGGTTTGCAGGCTACCTTCACTATCTGGTGAACGATCATATTCTGTTCAACCACCCCACCTGTGAGGAGCTGGCCTGTGTAGAGGAGGAAGCGGATCTGGACGAAGACCCGGATGAACACCAGGACCATGTCGCCGAAAGCGACCTGGAATTTTCCACCGTGTGGTTTCGCTCACCGCTACAATTTACCGGACTGTCCGGTCTCTACGACCGCCTGGGTTTTTGCTTCCTTGATGGAGCACTTTACGCCCCCATGTACTGCGAGGTAATCGAGATATTGTTCTAGCTTCTTTCATCTGATATCCCTCGAATTTTTCTGGCACCGCCAACAATCAGCGTAATGTCATTACTGCAGACCCGCCAAGGCGCAGTGGCTCTCCGTGCAGCACATTGCCTTCCCTATCCATCGCGACCTGCTCGGCATCCGAGACCACCAGTTTGTACTCGCTGATGGCTCCCCACAGGAGCAAGTGACCCTCCGTCTTCCGGTAGTGTTCACGGATACGTTTTGCTGCGAACCTGGTTAGCTCGTCCCTCGACAATAGGCAGGCTTTCTCTGGTAGTGGCAAGCGGCGCATGTATTCTGTCCAGGCCAGCAGAAAGATCGGCTCGCCTGAACGCTTGAATTGCGTATCGACGAATATCCAGGGCTTGAAGAGCTGGCGCAAACGCCGCAGCTCCCTCTCAATGTCGTCAATTCGGCGGTCGGTCTCCTTTGCATCTACGGAGACAGCGCCAGCCAGCGCGCGCAAAAATTCCCGGCTACTGAACCGGAAATCGTACCGGCCCGCGCCCAATCCCAGGTCGGGATCAGCCAGCACGGCCTGCAGGCGTTTTCCTGCGCGCACCAGAGCTCGCTCACTGTAACCCATAGCGCGTAAAATATTGTCTACGCTTTCGCTGGCGACTCGTTGTTGCAAGCAAGTTTGTAATGTCGTGTTCATGGTAGATGGCTCCGTTCTGATGGCGAATGCCTGGAGCCGCTGGGCGAACTCCTGTTTAGCAGATAGTTTTACGTCGCCCTGCAAGTTGGAATAAAGCAGCGACAAATTTGATGATACGGCCTATCGGTCGGCGTGTCAGTAAACTCCTGGCTCAAGCACTGCGGCAATGCCTGATCTGTCGCATTTGGTGACCTATGAGCAGGGCCGGTTGCAGGGCAAGATGGACGGGCTCGGGTTTGATGAACTCAGGGACGAAGCCCACCTGCACGCCCTGACTGATGATGTAGTGCAGTCCAGTGAGATTGAGGGCGAGCATCTGTCCCAGGCCGAAGTCCGCTCCTCGATGGCCCGCCATCTCGGCATGAAGCACGTTAAGGATCTGGTGCCCTCGTCGTGTGACGTGGATGGCGTCGTTGAGATGATGACCGATGCTACCACCGGCTATAACCGCCCACTCACCCGCAAGCGACTATTCAAATGGCACAGCTCGCTCTTCCCTACTGGGAAAAGCGGTCTTGCCTCTATCGCGACCGGACGGTATCGGGATGGCCCGATGCACGTTGTGTCGGGCCCCGTAGGAAAGGAAAAGGTCCATTTTCAAGCTCCGCCGGCGGATAGTCTATCGCGGGAGATGGCGGTGTTTTTGGATTGGTTTGAAGACACGGGAGATATGAACCCGATTCTCGCCGCCGGGCTCGCTCATTTATGGTTCGTAACCATCCACCCTTTTGATGATGGCAACGGACGCATCGCGCGCGATTGCAGACATGGCTCTTGCTCGCGCCGAGAATTCATCACGTCGCTACTATAGTGTGTCCAAACAAATCCGCAGAGAGCGCAGCGTTTACTACAAGATGCTGGAGATGACTCAGAAAGCTGACTGTGACATCACCGCGTGGCAGGAATGGTTCCTGCGGTGCCTGAAACGTTCCATCGACAGCGCCGACGAGGTTGTTGACGGCGTGCTGCAAAAAGCACGCTTGCCAGGCTGACAAAGAGCTCTCAGGACACCGCGCTACGCGACATCAAAGACCTGATCGCGCTAGGCGCTTTAACACAAGACCTCGGTGGAGGAAGAAAGCCGGTGCGTACCATTTTCTGCACCAGCCACACTTCCTCGTTGGTGCAGCGGGAGGAGGATATGGCGCCAATACTGGTTCTGCCGTGGCTCGCCTGAATCGCCCTGAGACGCTGAGCGGCGAGGGTGCCCTGGATCTCGTCGCAGGCGCGTACACAGCGGGAGCAGACGATGCATTTGGATGGATCAAAGGTGAAATAGGGATTGGAGACATCCTTTTCTGCCGCCAGGTGGTTTTTACCCTCGAAACCGTAGCGTACCGCCCGCAGCCCCACCTCGCCCGCGGTATCCTGCAGTTCGCAATCGCCGTTCGTCGGGCAGGTCAGGCAATCCAACGGGTGATCGGAGATATACAGCTCCATCACATTGCGGCGCAGACCAGCCACAGTGTCAGTTTGGGAGCGCACAGTCATGCCCTCGTCCACCGGGGTGGTGCAGGAGGCGGGAAAGCCCCGGCGGCCCTCAATCTCCACCAGGCCGCCGCGACGGATGTTGCCGGCAAGCTGGAACGGCAAGGTGCCACGGGAACGGCCCATGCCGTAATCTTGCTAGAAATCCGCACCCTCCGCGAGGATGGTGGTGACCGCCGCCAGGGTCAGTACGTTGTTGACCACCGTGGGCTTGCCGAACAGGCCCTCAATCGCAGGCAAAGGTGGCTTGACGCGCACCATGCCCCGCTTGCCCTCCAAGCTGTTGAGCAGGGAGGTCTCCTCACCACAGATATAGGCACCAGCCCCCAGGCGCACCTCCAATTCGAAGCTGCGGTCATCGCCCAGCACCGACGTGCCGGGATAGCCGGCTTCCCGTGCAGTATCGATCGCCTTGTGAAGCATCGCATGAGCTTTCGGATACCCGGACCGCAGATAGATAAACCCCTGCGTCGCCCCCACGGCCAGGCCGGCGATCAGCATGCCCTCGATCAATTGGAAAGGATCGGCCTCCATTAACAGTCGGTCGGCAAAAGTGCCGGAATCCCCTTCATCGGCGTTGCAAACGATGTACTTCTGCTCTGACGGCGTATCCAGCACCGTCTGCCACTTGATGCCTGTGGGGAACGCAGCGCCGCCGCGACCGCGCAGGCCGGACTGTTTCACTTCATCGATAATGGACTGCGGGGTCATGGAAAGCGCCGTCTCAAGGCCGCGGAATCCACCCAGCGCGCGGTAATTTTCCAGAGACAGGGGATCGCCCTTAAAACCTATGAATAAAAATTCAACATCAGAATGTTACAACGACGTTTTAGTCTTTCCGACGCTTTCCTCAACCAGTAGCGCATCAACCGAAATCTCCACCTCCTCGATTAACTAACCAGCATTAACGGTTAGTTTTGGGTGCAAATCAACATGCCAGCTATGCAGTAGCCGAAAACACCTTATAAAAGCTCGATTTTTCCTGGATATCAATCGGAAGATGAAGCTTTCGCGAAATATCACTGGCTGAAAAAATCCCGCGCACTCGATGATTCCTCTGGTCCACTACCAGACAATGCTGCTGCCCGCTCTGCTTCAGCACGGCAATCACATCGGAAATCTGAGCTGACACGATCTCTTCAAAATCAAGTGCTTTCATTGTTTTCTTGTGCGTCATGAAATCGCGAACTTGTAGGGCCTCTCTTGCGTAGCCTTCAGCAACCTTCATGACGATTTTGCTCTCGACCAGGTCATCCGCAGAAACCACACCGACGAATTGTCCGAGATTATCTACGACAAATTTCATACGCACATGGGTTTGCCGCATCAATTTAAGCGCCTCAACCGCGGTCATGGAGTCAGGAATAATCAGGGGTGTTATGTCGTGAAAATCCGTAAAAAATTCTAGCGCCGAGGAGGTGAGTGACAAGCTGACTCTCTCCTTTGGGTACTCCAGCTCATCAATATCTAGCGTGGGATACAAGTGCAGTTTCTTCATCGGGATTCCCTCCACAGATCGTATGTCTAACCGCATCGTGCTCCTCCTCAAGATCGCCCTAGTCTCCACACGAATAAAGAAGAGCCTATCTCTCCTAGGGCAAGCTGATGCCGAAACACTACAGAACCAACAACTTATTATAATAGTATATTATATTATTATCATTGTATACTATTCACATTAAGCATGAGGTTACCGCCCACCCACATCATGAACAGGCACGTTGTGAGTAGGTGCGGTGTACGAGGCTTTCAATGAAGCTATCACTGACGCTGCCACAGTAAGGTCGGTCTCTCAATCCACCGTTGGAGCAAGCACATGGCTGACGCCTTCATTGTCGATGCACTGAGAATCCGCAACGGGAGGAAAAACGGTTCGTTGGCGGCGAAGCATCCCGCCCACCTCGGCGCTGACGTCTTGAAAGCCATCGTCAAGCGCAGTGGCATCCCTGGTGATGAATACGATGATGTGATCTGCGGTTGCCTGGACACCATCGGGCCGCTCGCCAGTGATATACCGCGTACTTCCTGGCTTGCTGCGGGACTGTCGCAGACTGTTCCGGGTACCACCATCGACCGTCAGTGCGGCTCCTCGCAACAGGCCGTGCATTTCGCGACACAGGCAGTGATGTCCGGAACGATGGATGTGCTGATTGCCGGGGGAGTACAGACAATGTCACAGATTCCAATCTCATCGGCAGTTATCTGTGCAGAGGCGATGGGATTCACCGATCCATATTCTGGCTCAACAGGCTGGTTAGAACGGTACGGCACCGAACCGCCGACGCAATACAAGTCGGCACAGATGATTGCCGACAAATGGGGCTTCTCTCACCGAAATCTCGAGGTCTATTCACTGGAGTCGCACAACCGGGCACTGGGTGCCATTGCCGAGGGCCGGTTCAAGCGCGAGATCATTGCGCTGGACGGCATCGACTGTGACGAAACACCGCGACATACCAGCCTGGAAGAAATGGCATCACTGGAGTACTTGTTTGGTCTCGACAAGGTCACTGCTGCAGCAGTCGAGTCAGACCTGTGATGCCGCAAGTGCAATGTTGATCGTATCGGAAGCCGCCTTGAAACGTTACAACCTGACACCACGTGCACGTGTCCACCACATCAGTGTTCGCGCGGATGGTCCGATCTCGATGCATACGGCGCCCATAACTGCCACACAGGCCGCTCTGAAAAAAGCCGGTATAACATGGCAGGATATTGATCTCGTAGAAATCAACGAAGCCTTTGCGTCTGTCGTGATGGCATGGCTGGTAGAAACCGGCTATCCGCCAGAAAAAACCAATGTAAACGGCGGCGCCATTGCTCTGGGGCATCCGCTGGGCGCAACCGGAACCAAACTGATGACTACCTTGTTACACGAACTGGAGCGCACTGGCAGTCGCTATGGGTTACAAACGATGTGCGAAGGCGGGGGACCGGCCAACGTTACCATCATTGAGCGACTCTAGACTTCCAACCTCCGCTTCAGCGACGCGATTTGTCAGTTTCCCTGTGAGATTTCATTATCATGCCTAAAGAACGTGCCAGTCCACCATCACCGCCCGAGACCAACAATAGCAATGGCAATGGCAATGCCAAGCCATCATTGAACATGCCAGCGCCTGACTCCCCCCGCCCTGTCAATCATCCCGGATATATTCCCCGCCCTGACCCGGGCGAAAAGCCAATCGGTTTCCTGCGTATGATGGTGATTCTGATCTCCAGCCATATCGGCGTACGCTCCCGTGCCAACCGCGAGGAAGACTTCCGACGCGCCAACGGCTTGCATGTGTTTATTGCCGCTGTTGTCTATTTCGTACTCATTGTTGGCGCCCTGATTGTATTGGTCAACATCATTACCAGCCGTTAAGGACCTGCTCACGATCTCTCCGCCATGGATTCACTCTCTCCCCAGCAGGCTTATCAACCCGCTAAAATCCGATTCGGCTTTGTTACCGATTCTTCGCAGCAGCGTGCAGTCCAGGTGCTCGAAACCTGTTTTCGCACATTACACACTGCCTCCAATCCCCCCGGGATTGGTGTCTATCTGTGGGGCCCCGTCGGCAGGGGTAAAACCTGGCTAATGAATAATTTTCACCACGGCTGGAAAGTACCCGCGCGGAGACTGCATTTTCATCGTTTCATGCAGTGGCCACATCGACGGCTGTTCGAGTTGACTGGCACAGCAGATCATCTTCTGGTGACGGCGGCAGAGTTGGCCTGGGAAGTGCGCGTGCCATGCTTCGATGACTTGTTTGTCAGCGATAACGACATTTACTCGCGCTGTAGTTGTTTCAGAAGTCACACCACCAGGCGGTATAATCAAGTTCATAAACCAAATTGAGATCTATCACCGACCAGAACGTTTTACAATTTTTGACGTGCATTGGCTGAACCGGAAATTGATGGGCTCCAGTCTCGACAGAAGCTGTGAAAATCGCTGCAGCAGAACGTTCTCAATGGCCTCAATGTGCTGGATGCGGGGGTAAACCGTTTCAGGTTCGGCGTTGGAAACCAGCAAAATCGTATTACCCTCACTAGCGCAGAGGATTATCGTCGGAAATACTGCCGCCAGCTGCTCAAAGAACGCCACCCTGTTGCCGGGAAGATCAAACAGGTTGATTACCAACCACCCGCGATCCGTCAGGACCCTTGAACAATTGAGCAAAAATGCATTTTGCGTTTGTGCCGGGACTATCTGATAAGCGTTGTACATGTCCGAGAAGATAACATCGCTCGTATGGTCCTCCACATTTGAAATCTCTGCCAGGGCATCATTAACGGTGATTCGGACGCGATGATCGCTGGGCACAGCAAAATATTCTTTTGCGATGTCAACGACTTTTTGCCTTAGTTCGACAACATTGAAAATGCAGTTGGGCAGCACATGGTGAAGTGTTCGCAATAAACTTCCACCACCGAGACCGAATAGCGATATAATTTGCGGATTGATAAACGCTAGCACAATTATCATACGCTGTGTGTGCTGATGAACCAGTCGATAGGGATGGTCCATTCGCATACAACTCTGCTCAAACGGCGAGTCGAAATTCAGAATTCTGTACGCGCCATCTTCAATGACCAGCATACGACCATACGTGTCTTGGGAAAAATGGATAATTTTGCCTTTTAGCGGGAAAGGCAATGGGTAGATATCACCGAGGTTTTTCAATAGATAAGACCACTGCTTCATAGACATTTCTTTGTGGTTGCATGTATAGAGCAGACCAATATCACGGCTTCGCGCGCTATGTGTCTAACGATCACGCAGTGGCCTTTTTGACGAATTCCGATTTCAGCATCATTTCGCCGATTTTGTCGACACGACAATCGATATTGTGATCGCCGTCGACGATGCGAGTGATTTTGATTTTGGTGCCGATTTTTAGAACATTCGAGCTGCCCTTCACTTTCAGGTCCTTGATCAGGGTGGCGTTATCGCCCTCGAAGAGGTCGTTACCGTTGGCATCCTTCACCTTAACGGGCTCATCGGTCTGACTTTGGTCGGCAGCTTGTCGCCACTCATGTGCACATTCCGGGCAAACCAGTAAATCAAGATCTTCATAGGTGAACGGCGAATGGCATTTCGGACATGGAGGAAAACTACTCATCATTGGTATCCTTAATATGAATCACGAAAACGTCGAGGGTTGCAAACATAACACCTCGCAAAATCAACCAGCAGAAGACCGGCGACCAACCCAATAATCAGTCAGATCAGGACCGGAAATCATGCCCGCTTCAGCAAACACGAGAGCTGAGAAGAGCCAACAGACAAGAATTCGAATGAGATACTTCATTGGAGCCTTCAGCTACAGTTACCGCGGGCATGGATACTATATGATCATAATTTTATTATAACTTCGTGTTAATCTCCATACTGAAAGAATCGACTGTGAACACTGATTGCAAACAGGCGGCACTGCAGTACCATGCCGAACCACGGCCCGGAAAGATCTGCACTGCCCTGAGCAAACCCGCTGAAACGGAGTGGGATTTGTCTTTGGCATAAAGCCCAGGCGTGGCGGAGCCGGTTCGTGAAATTTTGGATCTGAGTATATTATGCCCAAAATCACGGATCAAAGATTGCTTTCTCTGGTTCCTGCCGCCGTGGCAAGCGCTGCCATTGAATCAGGTGTAGCGCGCCTCCCTTAGCCTCCACATTACCCCTGAGCCTCCGGATTTCTACCGATCACCGAGTGCGAAAGCGTATCGCTTTGGGGACCCTTGAAAACATGGCATTATAACCGTATTATAATTTTACGTTTATGCAGAAAGGATTAATTTCATGGAGACTAAAACAGCAAGGCTGACGGTACTGATCGACCCGAAGAAAAAGAAAGCTTTTGAAAAATTATGTGCCTCTCAAGATATCACGCCATCGCAAGTTGTCCGTCAATTGATTCGGGACTATTTGGAGCTATATAGCGTTGACTACCCCACCAAACCAAAAATTCCCACGTCAAAAGTATCAGAGATATAAAGTGGTAACGACAACATTGCCTGCAGAAATCGCTATAGGCCTGCCAGTCTCAAGCGTCGGTCTAACGGCCTGCGGGAACCAGACCGCCAATCCCCTCCTCCTCGCAAACCCTGTTAAGCATCGTACGCACTGCCGCACCGTCGGGCAACTCGAGAGCCAGCTCGAATAATTCTGAGGCCCTACGCCGAGAGAATGAACGCAATGTTTTCTTGACCCGCGGAACCATGGACGCCGCCATACTCAAATAAACAAACCCCATTCCCAGCAATAGTGCAGATGGAATACTACTTCCTCTCCGGTTACACAGCAAAATTGGCGGGAACGGAGCGCGATGTCACTGAGCCTGTGCCGACGTTTTCAGCCTGTTTTGACACTGCGTTTCTGACCCTGCATCCCACTCAGTATGCTGAAGTATTGAATCAGCGTATGCGGAAGGCGCATGCCCGCCTTCCAGCTGTCCATTCCCCGATCACTAACTGGAGTGGATAGTGGCATTCTCGATCCTCAAAAAACCTACCAGAATCCAGATGGGTGGGATCGATAAGCTCACAAACTGGCTTCCATGTTCAGGGACAACTTTGTTCAGTTTACCGATACTGCTAGTGGGAGAGATCTGGTTGCAGCCGCAGACCGGGAATACGCGGCCCGTCTCGATGAAATGGTGGCTGTCGAGGCTAAAGCCGTGGGGGCAATTCGGCATGGTACCCCGGTAGACCACCGCCTGGCCGTAGTCCTCGCAGTCGGTCTCCAGCCCTTCCAGCTTGAACAGCCGGTAGGTGGCCGAGTTGACTACACAGTTGGAGACGATCACGTCGAAGCTGCCCGGTGCCAGGTCCAGCTCATCCAGTTTTTCGATGTAGCCCTCTAGCAGCTCAAAGATATGAAGGCGGACTTCGACCAACTCGACGTACAGATTGTCGCGGCATCCACCGACCCCGAGGACAAAGCCAGAAAGTTTGCAGCTGAATCGGGTCTGAACTTCGAGGTGGCCTATGGTCTGAGTATCGACCAGGCGCGGGAACTCGGGCTGTATATTTCTACCCGCATTGATAGTACGGAGACTGACCAGCCTTTTGCTGAGCCAGGAATGTTTCTTATCCGCCCGGATGGCGGGCTACATTTCGCTGAGGTTGCCAGTGCGCCTTTCTGCCGGCCGGATCTGGAAATGATCAAGATGGGGGTGGATGTTATCCAGGGAAAGGATTATCCGGCTCGTGGCACTGGCTGACCAGCCCTAATCCGGCGCCCCGGCGAGAGTTGAATAGTCGGTATAGCCACGCTCATCGCCCCCATAAAAGGTGCTTTCGTCCCATTCGTTGAGCTGCGCGCCGACGCGGAGGCGTTCCGGAAGGTCGGGGTTGGCAATGAAGGGACGGCCGAAGGTCACCAGATCGGTTTTGCCGGCGGCCATGCGTTCACGAGCCTCGTCGGCAGTGTAGTCACCGTTGGCGATATAGGCACGCGAGAATCCTTTCTGGATGGCCTCAATCACTGCGTCGGGACGGCCAGAGACGTGATTGCCCTGGAAGGAATCCTCAACTACCTCAATAAAGGCGATCCCGAAAGCGTCAAGTCTTCTGGCGAAGGCGCCGAAAGTTGCTACCGGATCGGCATCTTCCATGGCGTTGAAACTCCCGGTGGGACTGACCCGTACGCCGACGCGATCCGCGCCCCAGACCTCCACTACCGCCTCGACCACCGCCAATGGCAGACGGAGGCGATTGTCCAGCGAGCCGCCATAGGCGTCGTCGCGATGGTTGCTGCAGCTTCGCAGGAACTGGTCCAGCAGGTAACCGTTGGCGGCGTGAACCTCGACCCCGTCGAAGCCGGCGCGCTTGGCGTTCTTGGCTCCCTGGCGGAACTGCTCGACTATGTCGGGCATCTCCTCGAGCGTCAACGCCCGTGGCGTCGGAATCTGGACCATGCCGGAGTCGGCGCTGACGTAAGTCTCGGCGCCTTCCGGTTTGATGGCAGAGGGCGCCACAGGCGCATTGCCGTCGGGCTGCAGGTCCGGGTGCGAGATGCGCCCAACGTGCCAAAGCTGCAGGATGATGCGGCCGCCCTCCTCGTGCACTGCGTCGGTCACGCGACGCCAGCCATCGATCTGCGCCTCGGAGTAGATGCCCGGGGTAAAGGCGTAACCCTTGCCCTGGGGCGAGACCTGAGTCGCCTCGGAGATGATCAGCCCGGCACCGGCACGCTGACGGTAGTATTCCACATTCATGTCGTTCGGAATATCTCCGGGCTGTGTGGCCCGCGAGCGCGTCAGCGGCGCCATCAAAACCCGGTTGGGGAGTGTCAGGTCCCCGAGGACAAAGGGTTTGAACAGAATATCGTCTTGCTCGGTCATTGATTTCTCCTTTAATCGGGTAGGCTTCGGGTGGCTGGCAGGTCGCGTCGCCAGCCGACCGGGCCGCAGGCCAGGCCGCGCGCCACAGCCTTCAGCGAGCCGCCGTTGCGGTTTTCTGCTGCAGCTCCCTGGCCTGCTGCAGGTGCATCGTGACCATCTTGCGAGTCTTGTTCAGGTGGTTTCGGACTTCCTCGTTGTCGGTCATCGCGAGGCGCTCATCGATCATGTTCTGGCCGTTGGAGTGCGCCTTGACCGCGAAATCAATGTACGCACGTCCGAACGCATCGCCATCAAGCAACACGATTTCGGCGAGCGCAGCGGCGAGCTTGTCTTTCGCCGCGCGGACGCGCCCGGTCACGACCGGCGTCACATTGTTTTTCATGCCGACTTCGACGGTCGCTTTGACGTGCTTGCCATGCGACTCGGGCATCATGCGGGCATAGGCCAGAATAGCCTCGTCGACCTTCTTGTTCTTGGCAATCATGGCGGCGTGGACCTTGTCCATATCGCCGGCGATCAACAGGGCGAGCGTTTCGGAGTCCGGGTCCGCTGACTCGCCATTTGCGTCCTCTGGCCTGGGTGCGCCAGGAATCGAGACGGTGTCGGTGTCGGCTGCCACCTTGAGGGCGGGCGGCTCACACTGCAGTCCCGAAGTGATGGCAGGACTCTCGGCCGTGGTGCGCGCCATCACCGCTTCGCCAAACTCCTTGCGCGCTTGCTGGACATTCTTCTTGCCCTCGATCACCTCATGCGCGAGGTGTAGCGTCAGGACGTTGTTGCTCTCGAGATCGCACCGTGCGGACAACTCACCGCCTACGCGATAGATCGTGGTGGTGCGGTCGAATGCGAGCACTTCGTCCGCCTTGTCGGGCGGCACATCGTAGCTGATCGTGTGCTGGAGGTAGTCCATGTGAACGATCGGGAAGTGGTGCGGCAGCTCCTCGCGAGTCAGCAGGATACGCTTGAAGGGGCCACAAGCGCGCCAATAGCTGGTTTCAGCTTGGTCATAGTTCTTTCTCCTGAGGTTCTGGTAGGTGTATATGAAGCAGGAGAACCATTAAAGCTCTGGTAGGGGTATGTCGTCGGTGGGTTTCCGAACATAGCATCGGGCATGAGTTCAAGAGGTGGCATGATGAAACTCTCTTACTCTGTGCGCTGACGAATATGTTGGCAAACGCACGGATCGCCTGGCTTGATGAGTGAACAATGGATGCAGTCAGGAGATGAGCATGCCAGACCAGATCGCACCGCAAAACACCGCCAAAGCCGCACTCCGGTCCGTAGTGGCATTGCCAGCCATGCTTGTCTTGCTCACAGCCTGCGGAGACCATGCACGGTTGCCTGCGGAAGCCGGGACCGGCGCTGATCCTGTATTGCTGCAGCCCAACCCCACCCTGATTCCCACCATCGAGATCGCGCCGGCGGTCGGATGGACAGACGGTGCTACTCCGACCCCGGCCGCGGACCTGGAGGTGACTGCCTTTGCCACGGGCCTGGACCACCCGCGCTGGCTGTACGTCCTGCCCAATGGCGACGTGCTGGTCGCCGAGACCAACGCGCCACCGGGAAAAAGCGGAATCGACGGCATCAAGGGCTGGGTAATGAAACGGGTGATGAAACGCGCCGGCGCCGCGGTACCGAGCGCCAATCGCATCACCCTCCTGCGCGATACCGATGGCGACGGCAAGGCCGAATTCCGCAGCGTGTTTCTCCAGGGCCTGCATTCGCCTTTCGGCATGGCGCTGGTCGGAAACACCTTATACGTGGCCAACGCCAATGCATTGCTGAAAGTGCCCTATCAGACCGGCGACACAAGCATCACCGGAGCCCCTGCCAAGGTTACGGATCTGCCCGGCATGGGCGACGAGTTGAACCATCACTGGACCAAGAGCCTGCTCGCCAGCGCCGATGGCGCCCGCCTGTATGTGGGCGTCGGCTCCAACAGCAATATCGGTGAGAACGGCATGCAGGTCGAGCACATGCGCGCGGCGATACTTGAGGTTGATCCTGCCACCGGCACTACGCGGATCTTCGCTTCAGGCCTGCGCAACCCGGTCGGCCTGGACTGGGAACCGCACACAGGCGCGCTGTGGGCGGTTGTCAACGAACGCGACGAACTCGGCAGCGATCTGGTGCCCGATTACCTGACCTCGGTCCGCCGGGACGCTTTCTACGGCTGGCCCTACAGCTATTACGGCCAGCACGTCGATGAGCGCGTGAGCCCGCAACGGCCCGAACTGGTGGCTAGCGCAGTTTCACCTGATTTCGCCCTAGGCGCGCACGTAGCACCCCTGGGTCTGGCCTTCAACAACAGCGGCGTGGCCGGCCTTGGCGAGGGCGCGTTCGTCGGCCTCCATGGTTCCTGGAACCGGCAACCCTTGAATGGCTATGAAGTCGTCTTTGTACCGTTCACCGGCGGCCGGCCGACTGGTTCGATACAGGTGGTGCTGTCCGGCTTCGTGGACACGGACGGCAATGCCCGTGGGCGGCCCGTAGGGGTGGCATTGGATGGACGTGGAGGTCTGCTGGTAGCCGATGACGTCGGCAACTCGGTATGGCGTGTAACGCCGGCGCGCGAACGCGAGGCAAACCGATGGAATTGAATGAACGACAAACCGCACTTTGCGACCAAAACGACAACGATTTTTCAGATCTCAGGGCCGTTTTTTTCAATTGTACCCTGAAGCTTCCCGATCAGGAATCGCATACCGCGCTGCTGATGGGCGCATCTGCCGAGATCATGCGCCGGAACGGTGTTATCGTTGACGACATGCGCGGCACCGCCCACCGCATCGCCTTCGGTGTCCAGCCCGACATGCGCGAGCACGGCTGGGAATACGACGACTGGCCAGACCTGTGGCAGCGGATCGAGGCCGCCGACATTCTGGTGCTTGGCACGCCGATCTGGCTGGGCGAGCAATCCTCGGTCTGCCGACTGCTGATTGAACGCCTGTACGCCATGTCGGGACGTCTGAATGTCAAAGGACAGTCCATCTTTTATGGCAAGACCGGGGGTGTCGTGGTCACCGGTAACGAGGACGGAGCAAAGCATGTGGCAATGAATGTACTCTATTCACTCTCGCATCTGGGCTACCTGATTCCACCGCAAGCAGACTGCGGCTGGCTTGGCGAAGCCGGACCGGGCCCGAGCTATGGCGACGATGGAGCGGGCCTCGACAATGAATTCACCCAGCGCAACACGACAATCATGAGCTGGAATCTGCTGCATGTGGCGCGGATGCTTAAAGACGCCGGCGGCCTTCCCAATCACGGCAACGACCGCAAGGCGTGGTCAGCTGGTTGCCGGTTCGATTACGAAAATCCCGAACACCGAAGCTGAGCAGATCAGCGGCTTTAAACCTTTAGCCGTTGAACTGCCAGATCCACCGCATCGACTAGGTTGGCAACCTGGTGGTCAGGGCTATCCATCAGGGGATGGTAGAGCGACTCCTGGCGTTGAATCCAGATGCCATGAAATCCGGCGCGGATAGCGCCGTGGATATCCCAGGCATGAGCCGCCACCAGCAGTGCATTTTCCGGGGCACAGGAGTATTTCATTGCCGCTTGCTGGTAAAGAGCTGCTTGCGGTTTCCAGACTCTGAAGTCCTCCACCGATACGATATCGTCAACCAGGTGTTCGATGCCGTTGTCCCGAACCAGCTTCTCTGTATTGACCCTGGATCCATTGGTAAGCAGAACGGCCTGGCAAGCCGAAGGCTTGAGTTTTTCAAGTGCGGGTTTGACATCCCCGTGAGCAGGGAGCTGGGAGAAGGCGGACAGGATATCCTTCAGCGTTCCTTCATCGGCCTCGTGGCCACGGCTGTGAAGCAGGACCTTCAGCGTGCCTTTGGCGATTTCCGGAAAGGTGTGAAACACACCGCTGGCGGAGAGAGCGAAGGCATCTCTAAGCAGCTGGGCGAAGAACAGCCGGTCCGTGCCGGGGGGCAGATTGAGCTCCGTCAGTTTTTCTTCCAGCGGGGACAGGGAAAAAACAGTTTCCACGACATCGAAAAATACAATACGTGTTTCTGGTTTTGGGGGTTGCTGGGACATCAGGTTCCACCTTCCTGCATCGGAATGCAGAACGTCTGCATTCCCGCTTTTTTGACCAGGCAATGCGTTACCAGTTCATCCAGAACCTCTGCGATCCGCCGGCGGGTATTGTCAGAATGGTGATCGAGTACGATCTCGGTCGTCGACAGTCCAGCGAGTATCCAGATCCCTCAACATGTAGACCGCAATACAGGCAGCCAGCATCGGCCAGGCGGCAAAGAAAAGCAGGTTATTAAAGGCATCAAGATACTGCTGCCACGAAGACAGTGTAGAAATACTGTGCAGCGCAAGAATGATTCCGTAGCTGTACCGCTTCAGAAAGCCTGCCACAAACGCCAGCACTACCAGCAGCTGCAGGAAGCCAATAATCATGAAAGTGGCGCCTGACAGCCCGCTCAGGCCGTAGAAATTCTCGAACACGGCGCCGCTGTGCTGCGGATTTATGAACTTGTCCAAAGTCCACATGATCATCACGATGAAAACCCCAAGACGCAGTAGCAGCAGGGCATTGGCAATGCGTTGTTCCATAATCACCTATCTTATGAGATTCCCGTGGCGTCAGCGTAAGAGGTTTTTCTGGTTCGTTATCACTTACGCGACATTGATTCCGAAACGCGGCGTTTGTTACACAGTCTGAACATTTTCATAGAGACAACAGGAATATCAAGACCATAAACATCGGTTTGTAACGAATATCCGCTAGATGCATCTATTTGAGGTGTTCAGTTGCTGACGCTTCGCCAGCCGTCCAGCGACCAATCACAGTTGATCGGGGACGCTGAGTGCCGCGCGCATGTTGAGCGGGATCGGGCGGATTCTGGGATTGTAGTGCGAGCTGCGTGATGTTGAATCGGGGATGGCGGGGGTCGTGATCGGATCTACCTAGCGTTTATTCTTTGCCGGGCAGGTTGGGGGGTAAGTGTGACTTTCGTTGTAAGCTTTTGATTTTTAGGGCTATTTGGCGGAGAGAGAGTCCGCCAATTCTAGGTAACTGCCAGCCACTACAAATCGCTCAAAGTTCTGCTATTAAGCCAACGAAACCGCCACAATAGCAACAAAACGTTAACTAGCCATAACAACTAATACGGCCTATTATCAGCGCAAAGGTGTACCCTGAAATGTACCCTAATGATAGGACTGGCCGAAATGAGTAAGCAAATCAAAGCAACCACTGCCCGAGGAGTTTCTAGCCTGCTGAAGACCGGGGCGCCTGGCCTCTACTCGTCCGGGAAGGGCCTTTACCTGAAGGTGAACGGCATCAATTCTGGGTCATGGATCTTTCGATACAAGATAAACGGCAAAACGGGAAAAATCGGCCTTGGCTCGAGCGATACGGTTGGTCTTGCCGAGGCGGCCCTGCTAGCCGCTGAGCAGCGCAAACTGACAGCCAAAGGGGTAGACCCCAAAGCGCATCGTGAAGCAGTAGAGAAGCAAGCAGAGGCACAGGGCGTGACCTTTGATATGGTGGCGGCCGATTACATCGCAGCCCAACGCTCAAGCTGGAAAAACGCCAAGCACGCTCAGCAATGGGAGAATACCCTCGCTACCTACGCCAGCCCAATCATTGGCAATCTGGCGCCGGCCGATGTAACAACCGAGCAAGTTCTGGAGATCCTGCAACCGATATGGAATACCAAGAACGAGACGGCCGACCGCGTGCGTAATCGTATTGAAAAGGTCTTGAATGCGGCCAAGGCTCGCAAGCTGCGCACCGGCGAAAACGTGGCGGCATGGCGTGGTCACCTGGAGCTTCTGCTAGCCAAGCGTACAACCACAGACCGCAAGCACCATCCTGCCTTGCCCTGGGATCGGATGAGTGCTTTCTGGTCTGAGCTGAGTAAGAAGACCTCCGCAAGCGCCCAAGCCCTACAACTGGCCATTCTAACAGGGCTTCGCACTGGCGAGATATTAGGCGCGTACTGGTCTGAATTCGATCTAGAGCGCCGCATCTGGACGGTTCCCGCCCGTCGAATGAAGATCAAAACCAAGGATCATCGGGTGCCCTTGAGCGGCGCCGCATTGAATTTGCTAGAAACCATTCCTCGCTCCAGCAGCGGACTTCTATTCGAGGGGCTCAAAGTAGGCAGGCCGATCAGCAACATGGCCATGCTAATGCTGGTGCGCGGCATGGATGAGACTCAGGCCGGTGGCTGGCGCGACAATCAGGGTAACATTATCACCCCTCACGGCTTTCGTTCGACTTTTCGGGACTGGGCGGCTGAGAATACCGCTTTTGAGAACATTGTTGTTGAACAGGCGCTGGCACATACCATCGCAAACCAAGCCGAAGCCGCATACCGGCGGGGTGACCTGCTTGAGCGGCGCCGAGAACTCATGGAGGCCTGGGCTAGGTATGTGACCATACCCACTGCATCCAACCTGGTGAGTTTCAAGCAAAACGTATAACGATTTTCGGCTGGCCTAGCTCGACGGAGCGAAAAGCGGGATTCCCACCCGCCTGGCCAGCCACTCTATTCAACGGGAAAACCTGGGGAGGGTGGTCGATGGCGAAAATTGATCGGGTAGAAGACCTGCCGGATTGGTTCGATTTGGATAAATACCAACTTTGTAAATCATTCGCGGCAGTTGACTGGCTGAGCAATCTGGAGACTCGGAGGTCTATTTTCGAACTGATTGCTCTCGGGGATGGCGAGGCGACTAAGCGGGCGGAGTACCTTCGCGACGATCCAATTGACAACCTCTTATACTGCTTCGGTGGCGGCCCGGCTAACCCAGTAAGGTCGCTACGTTACGCCGATCTAGCGACTCGCGCCTCGTTCGACATCTTACTGGACCCCTTTCTCTCAAAAAACAATGGGCTGTGGGCCAAGATAATAGAACATATGACTACTGGAAACTTCTTTCCTAGCAGTGAACTGGGCACCCCGATTGGTAGTGACTGCCTCGATACATACCCTATTTTGGTAGACCTGCGCGCCTCTGACTCAATACTAATTGATGCCTTCGCAACATGGCTCCGAGATGCTCGTTCGGAAATTGCCATTGACAGCAAGCGGGAGCGTCCGGCCTACAAGTATTGGGCCAGGTATGGCCTGCTCCCATATTTGGATCTACGAATCTGGTCGAAGGAAACCGGACATTCAATTCCGCATCACGTGATGGCGGAAGCTGTAGGGTATCGTAAAGGAGGTGACAGCTTCCGAAAGACGGTTCCGCCCCTGGCCAAACGCCTGATGGCAGACCTCAGCAACTTGGAGGCGCTAGCAGCAATCGAGGGGAACCCGGAAGAATAGGAGTCCTGAGTCTTTCCGGAAAAACTTAGACCAGAAAGCTCGGCATGGTTTCATCGCCATTTGATCTGTTAAATCTGTAGCCATTGTTATCAACCGCCACGAAGGAGGCGCAGAACATGGCTACCAACCCCCACGCAGCACCACCAGCCGCCCTGACCCGCCCGAAGCAAACAGCTGATCACTTTCAAATCAGCATCATGACTTTGCATCGTTGGCGCCACCAGACCGGATTCCCGCAACCGATGAAACGTGGCGCCGTTGTTCTTTACGACATTCCTGCCATAACAGCATGGTTGAAGGCCGAGGTATGAACGGATCGTTCTTCAAGTGTCTTCGCGATGACTCGCGGCTAACGAGGAGACAGGTCCGTTTCCGGCTGGCGACAGTTGCAACTGGCATTCGTAGTGGACTCGAGGTGGCGCCAGAATCAGAACTGTGGCCCTCCAGAAGGAAGCCGGTCTGAGATGTCAGCAAGTACCATATTGCTGCACCAAATACTGAAACGGGGCGACAGCGTTTCGATTGTAGGGGGACGGCTATGCGTTGAACCAGCGAGCGGCGCACCCGTCCCGCCTGATTGGCTGAAGGCGCATTCCCGCGAAATCTTGACGGAAATATTGCAGCGAACCGGCCAGGACGGCTTCTTCTATGAGAATTTCAGCACTGGCTGCTATGGCAAATGCTCAGCGCCAGGCGTGACATTGCAGTTCAGTACCATCTACCAGTCGGACGCATACGCCGTGTTCAATGCATCCCTGAAGTATGACCGCGGCTCGAAGAAGGGTAAGCGTTACCCCGGCAAACAATTCCGGGTAGGTCAGCGCAGCGCCTTCTTGAAGTTCTGGAAGCGGTGCGGCCTGCCGCTACGGTATAGGTCTGATCTGCACGAGCAAATGAATCAGCTTCAGGGACTCGCGTTCCAGGGCAGCCGATCAAATGAGCGAATCGCAAAGGACACATTGCAGCCAGTGACCATGACTGCCGACACCATACGCCGCGCATTTGTTTCCGGGGAATCTCCGGGAAGGTTCCGGGAAGATTCCGGGAAGGTTCCGGGAAGTGGTTCCGGGAAGGAATCAGCCGAAACCCTTGCCCCTGCTGACTTGCAGCCGAATCCAACTACGGGCACAGCAAACTACGGTAATACGGTCATAAGGGAGTGCGGTACACGGGGACCCTCCCCTTATCCATCTATACCCCCTGAAGACCAAACACATGAGGAATGGCTCGCAGACTATGATCTGCGGGAATACATCACCATGAAGCACCAAACCAGCAATCCGGCTTGCGACTAAGAGGACCACACCATGGCACAGCCCTACACCACCCGACTGGAACATTCTGAATTGACCCGGGATGAGCGCCTACAAGTAGTTAACTACTACGACGTACTCTCGCCAGAGGATGACCCAACGGCGCGCTATAAAAATAGCCCACCGCGAGTCTACGGGCCTGAGACGGGACTCACAAAAGAAGGTCACGGCAAGGGTATTCGAGTTCTCGTCCACCAGGATATAACTGTGGTCGAGTGTGAGCGACTACTACGCGAGCTACTTCGTAGTGTTGAAACTGCTGCTAGTATAGAAATTGAGGATGATGTGCCTTGGGGAGCCGCCTGAGGAGCTGGCTGCAGCTGAAATGGAGGGTTTGTGATGCAGCGTTATCGCCCTAGCCTCCAACAGCTTTTCATTTCCGGTGAACAGCCCATGCAGCAACTGGTGGTCTTTGACGAAGCCGAGCAAACACTGATCCAGATTCAGGGACAACCAGGATGATAATCACCCTGGCTTCCTCTTCCCGAATTGGATCAAGGTAGTTGATGGTTCGACCGAGGCCCAGCACTAGGAAAGTTAAATGCATGATTGCAAGGAGTAGCACATGCCAAACGATACGAAAAAGCTGACGCCGCGACAGGAAGTCTTCGTGATGGAATATTTGACTGATCTGAACGCCACACAGGCGGCGATCCGGGCCGGGTATAGCCCAAAGTACGCCGGAACCAATGCAGACAAGCTACGAAAGAATACTAATGTCGCCGCAGCCATTGCTGAAGCCAAGGCGGAGAGGTCAATCCGTACGCAGATCACCGCCGACTGGCTCCTACAGCATCTGGCCGATCAGGTCGTGGCAGACCTTGCCGATATTTATCATGCCGATACGGGCACCCTTAAGCCCATCCACGAGTGGCCGCTGATCTGGCGCCAGGGTCTTGTCCTAGGCGTTGATGTCCAGCGAATCGGCAACGGGGATGGCGCTTTTGGTGAGGTGATCAAGATAAGGCTAGCAGACAGAACCCGCCTCCAGGAGCTTGTCGGTCGTCACGTCGACGTCGAGGCCTGGAAGGACAACCACAAGGTGGAGGTTGTTGAAAGCGATTTGGTCGAGAAGCTTAATGCGGCCCTCAAGCGCGCTGGCGTCAAATCAGGGTGACAGCGCCGAGGAAATCGACGCTCATTGAGTAAGGGTGAATCGCGGGGACGCGACGGCTCATCCGTCGCTTTACTCGTAACCACGCCGACCAGCTCAGTGTCAAACATGAGGAGTCTGTACGCTGCACATCATATCGACTAAAAAATACCATTTTTAGGAATAATTATAATGAAAAGGACTTTTCTCATTGGGGCATTGATTAGCGTGATTGCTGGTTGCGCGTCCAACCCAGATAAAATTGATGCCGCTTATGTGTCACCTACCAAGTATAAGAATCACGACTGTGACCAGATAGCGACAGAAATGCAGCATGTTGAAAGGCGAACTAATGACCTATACCAGCGGCTGAAGTCAGAAAGGAAGGCAGATAACTGGCAGATGGGTATTGGCCTCGTTCTTTTCTGGCCATCATTGTTCTTTCTGGAAGGCGGTGATGGACCAGAGGCAGCTGAGTACGCTCAACTCCAGGGCGATCACGAGGCTCTTCGACTGAACTCGGTCGAAAAGAAATGCGGTATCTCATCTAGGTCGCCGGAAGAAATCATGAAAGATGCTGAATCCGGCACTTATCGTGCTGATGCTGGTGAGAATATCTACCAGCCTCAGCACACTAAGCAGGTCAAGGAGATAGCTGAAGCGATGACTTGCGAAGAATCGGCTTCATTGCTCGGAGTAGTTGACGACACCGAGACCTGGCTGCTGGGTTGTGGGGACGAGGGGTCTATGAAAGTGAAGTGTGTGGAAAACACCTGCTACGTCGTCCAGCCATAGAACTTGATTGTTGGTAAGGGCGGCCCATGAACCCTTCGCATCGAGGTGAGTAACATTTGAATTTTTTGAGGATTGGCGATGTTAAAGACGTTTGCTACGTTATTGCTGATGGTTTGCTTGGTGTCTTGCACCACTGTTGGGAATAAATTCGATCCGGCGAAGATAAACCAATTGCAGCCCCAAGTCTCAACTATCGAAGACGCAACAGCCTTACTTGGCCCACCAATGGCTCAATCTGCGCTTCCAGAAGGCGATATGCTCTATCAATGGCAGTATGCTCAAGGAACTTTGGTGGGCGGTTCGGGAGCACACGTTGCTATCGTGTTCGATGCCGAAGGTACTATGGTTAAAGTTCAGCATATATCTAGAACCGATATGTAGTTCGATGGTTCTGTATACGGGCCATACAACCCGTGTTCCACTGGGCGGCATTTGAAGTGGCTCCAGCGCCGCGTGAATTTCGCTCACGTTGCGCGCCTTCACGATAGCGAGTATAAACGCCGTTTCTAATTCAGTGCTCGCCGTTTCGGAGCCTGGCATCGACCACGGCCGATGTCGACAATCTCCGCAGGCCCGGCCGGCGCTATTTGATACCAGCCGCACGGGCTGACCAGCGTGATACCACCCGCATCGCTACTGATATACCTGGAGCCGTCTGCGTAGATTTCATACACCTGTGTCTCAGAGACCAATTGCAATACTGGAGTGGCAATACGATGCGGTTCACCAGACATGCGTTTCCTCGCTCATGCTCCCGAAAGATCGTCAATGTCCTTCGGCAAGTCTGACCTGGCGCCGCCCGAGATACACCTATAAGCACGCAGCAAATCCGTACAGGCGTGTGTCTGCGTATGGCCAAATCCGCGTACGGTGATACTGGAACAATGGGTCTTAGCCACCCACTCGATTCCGTTGAATATGATTGTCACTGAGAGCATGGGCTGAGTATAGACCGTGCGACATGGAGACCGCTCCATCAACCTTCGGGATGGCCGCTTTGTCCTAGCAGCGGACCTCGGTCAATTTCCCGCCAACTAGCGAACTGGAGCATATAGTCTACGCTTGTACTCATCGCTCTCATCAAGGGCCGTCATAGTTAACGGCCTGGGTGTGAGTTGTCGTACCTGAATGGCAAACCGATAACTTCTCCAAAACAAACGGGATTAATATCATGAGAGTATTACTAGCAATTGCTTTAACGCTGTTCACATCGCTGGCTGGCGCGCAGGTTCTGGAAGTTAATATCTGGAAACCTCAGATGGGCGGTGCGGCGGAAACCCTTGCGGCGGCCAAGGAGGCTCAGGCCATAATCACCAAAGCTGAAGGTAACGTGAGCATCGCCGTCGACCTTGACGGCACACTGCATTTCGTCACCTATCACGAGAACTGGGCGGAGTGGGCAGAACAGAACGCGAAGCTTGAGAAGAATGAGGCCTGGACCTCCTTTATTGCCAAGTGGAGTGCCGACCCTTCTGCGGAACTGATTGAGAACTACCTGCTTAATACGCCGGTTGCCGGTGGCGAAGGTGATGTTTATCAGGTATTCATCTGGGAGGCTGAGCTGGGACGAGGCCCCGACATGTTCCAAGCTGGTGTGCAGGCTAAGGCTCTGCACGAAAAGGACGGAGCTGCGGTTTCGATCAATTCCGATCAGATGAACCGAATGCACTACGTCATGAACTTCGCGAGCTGGGATGCCTGGGCCAAATTCCAAGACGCGGACCACCCGGAGTTCGAGGCCTTCATGCAAAAGCAGCAGCAGGATCCCACTGCACGGCTGATCAAGGTGTACACAGCCTCCAATCAGTAGAGTTTAAGGTCAGGTCGATGTTGGACAGGAGATCGAATGCAAGTTCCTCGTCGACCCGCTGAACAACATCGCCTGACCTATATCTACCCCGAGTCTCTTTAGTCTCTGAATGTGGTAAGTCGCCGGGCCGTTCAAATAGTAATTCACTATATGTCCGCGATGAGGTGGTAGCTGCCTCTCTACGGCAGGGCATCCACCGGCTGCTGTTGGCCGGAAGCCGATCCAGGCCCCACTCAATACGACCGGCCGCTATGAGGTGAAAGCAGGAATCCGGCAGATACCAATCCTGCTCACGTAAACTCATTAAGAATGTCGTACAGCTTCTGCCGACTGAACCCCAGTTCTTTCGCCACCGCCGCCTTCACTATTCCCTCGGAGACCATCTTTACCGCTCGCCGAGCCGGTGGGCCCAGAGCGATTGCGCGGAGTGGCAGCGTCCGGTTATCTTCGTTGAATTTTGGGTAAGTTTCGATAAGATGCTGATTGTAGGCTGGAGATGATTTTACCATTGGCTTCTATGTTCGAATTAACCGGAATGTGTTAGTCGGCCCGGTCTGGTTAATTCGCTGTTCGATTATCTATGACAATTTCTCTAGAACAGATTGCGGAATTTACATCACAGCTGGAGGGCTCGGTCCATCGGCTTGCTCGCCATTTCGAGCCGCCACGGTTTGTGGATGTTAACGGTTTCCCGCAATTTCGGCACGCCCATCGGAATGATCTGCTTCTGTCGTTCCTGAAATGTATTCGGGCTGTAAGCGCATTGAATGCCTCAGTTGTGCTATTGCGTAACGGATTCGTCCAAGAGGTAGGTGCTCAATGCCGATGCATCGATGAGTTTTGTGAGGACGTCTTTTTCCTCGCTACGCCGCTTGGTACAGATGGAAGTTACTCCGTTGAACAGAGTCGATTGGTGGAGGAATTTTTTCAAGAAGAGTTTCCGGGAAATCCCGGTCCTCTCATGCAGTCTCAACCCAGAGCCCGAGTACCTCGAGATAAAGTTCGGGCGGGGATCGCCCGGATTCAAGGAATGCCTATAAACCCATCTGATGCGAATCAGTTATACCGAGTTCTCGGTCGGACATTTTCCGGATATGTACATGGTGCCTACGTCCACATCATGGAGATGTACAGTGGGCCTACCCTTGACCGGTGTAGATTTTTTACTTCTGGAATGTCGGGAACTCCGCGTATACCTCAATTCACCGAATGTCTCGCGAATTACGCATATAAGGTAGCCGCGGCTGCCGAGATTGTCGCGCGGCGTTGCGAAGATAATGAAATAAAAACCGAACTGGAAGTTGAAAGGGTAAGGTTTGAGGAAACAACGGGTGTTGGGGCCGGAGACGCAGAAGATAATCTCAAGAAAGCAAAGAAACGTCAGTGAGTGGCGAATCTAACCAATGCAGGCACGGCGACGCCCATTACATTACGCCTTCGGCTCCATTCCATGGGCGCGCACGCTGCAAGCGTTAGAAGTATCAGGAGAAGTTGATGTCGAGAGATGCTGAAATTGTCTTGCGAATGGGACCGCCCTTGGGAATATGACCGCGCACAGCCGACATCTGACGGAAGATAATCCCAGTCACCCAAGCTCATCAAGGATGTCGTAAAGCTTCTGCCGGCTGAACCCCAACTGCTTGGCCACCGCAGCCTTCGGTATGCCCTCGGATACCATCTTCACAGCCCGCTCACGTTCAGCCTGGGAGATTGATGGCTTCCTACCCATCTTCACCCCTCGCGCCATTGCGGCCCGCCTGCCCTCATTGGTGCGCTCCAGGATGCGCTCCCGCTCGGCCTGGGCCACCGCGGCCAGGATGGTGGTGACCATCTTGCCCATGGAGCCCTCGGTGCTGATTCCGTCGTCCAAAAACTGGACGGTGATGCCGCGCTCATGAAGGTCTTCAATGATGCGAATCATGTCAGCGGTATTGCGACCGAGACGGTCGAGCTTGGTAATGACGATATGGTCGCCCTGGCGGGCCTTGGTCATCATCAGTTCAAGGCCCTGTCGCTTGTCGTTCTTGCCGCTGGCCTTATCGGTGAACAGGAAGTCCTTGTGATCCCTCACCCCGGCAGCCTTCAGCTTGTCGAGTTGCGTGGNAAGGCCCTGTCGCTTGTCGTTCTTGCCGCTGGCCTTATCGGTGAACAGGAAGTCCTTGTGATCCCTCACCCCGGCAGCCTTCAGCTTGTCGAGTTGCGTGGTGAGGTCCTGCTGATTGGTTGATACCCTGGCATATCCGAGCTTGACCATATTCCGGCTCCCATGTGTACACTAAATCGAATACTTGACAGTAATGTGTCAATAAATATAAATGGCTGATTTAATGTACAGAGTATTGGGCCGGTTTTGATGTGTCAACTAATTATTAATATAATATACATTCGAGCGTCTGAGCCCTTCGGGCTGAGCTTAGCTGGCAGTCACAGGCCGGGTAAGGCAGCGGTCAACAAATTGAAACGCTGGTAAGGATATTCTCGTTTGACAAGAGTTGCGCGGCACCTGAGAATGGTTTCCCCTTTAGCTTGGCGATAGTCTTAGGTGACTGTGTGAGCGTTCGTCGTGTTATTTTGAGATTCGACTTTGAAGTCTGTTACGAATTCCTAGACAGACCAGGATCTGTGGTGCGACATTTGGAATCATTGGGGAAAGACTATTGGAAGTCTGTTGGTCAGGACAGAAACAATGGTCGAATTTCTGGGAATCGTCATGATGAAGGGAATGGGAAATCTTGTGTCCTTATTTTTGAACCTACTACTTTAATCATGGATATTGAATACGTGTCAGGGGTGTCCGTCGCCAAGCTCCACTTGGAGGAAGACTTCGACAAGCTCACACGCCTAATGGAAGGGCTATTGACCGAGTTCAGTATTAAGAATGTCCGTAGGGTGGGCATGAGATGCTTCAGTTTTTTTGCTCCCGCCCCATATGAACAAGTCACTAGATCGTTTGCTTCGTTCATAGGATCTGGGTATAGCAAATTAATAGAGTCCACATTGGGCGAAATAAAAGATTTCGGGATCGCGCTGGACGGACAGAATGAGAGTCTTCAGTATCATCATAGAGCAGGGCCCGCTAGGCCCGAAGAGGCTACGCGGCAGTTACAACGACTTGGTAGTGAGCTGATGCAGAAGGAGGATTTTACCGCGGTGTGCGACATAGATGTGTATGAGACAGGAATAACTACCACTTACGCGCCGCCACGAAAGTGGGCTAGAGATGCTGCACAATTGATGCTTTCGTCTTTTCGTGCATTGGAAAGTAGCTTAAAAGAGGGGGATTGAGAAATGATGGCCTCACAAACAGACACCACCGCCTCGGCCTCGGACAGCGTGCGAGCTTTTCGTTCTGACTCAATTTACAAAACCGAGAGCAGCAACACCCTATCTAAGAAGATCAATTACAACGAGACCAACATGGGATCCACAACAGAATGCGTGGACGAATTTGAGACTATAAGGATTGTTGAAAACCCCAGCACCAGGAAAGGTATCATTCCAGTCGCGGCACAAGTCGGGATTCAGCCTCACGTAATGGGTTCCGTGATTGACGTTGATGATTGGTCGGTCAGGTGCGAGGTGGAGATGGAAGGTGGGCTTGAGCAGCTGCAGCTCCCTCGTAGTCTGTTTTTGGAGCATGTCGAATACGGATCTAGATTGAAAATTAGTGTTGATCAAAATGATGGCTTCAAGGCGCCAGTAATTGAAGTCGTTCGAGAGGAAGATTTGTGGTCTGAAACCGAAGAGTATCTGGAGGCATTGGCGTTGGTAAACGACCTCTGAATTAGAAATCTTCTGAATGTTAGACGTTTGGATTTTGAATGCCGGCAAAGGCGATTCGATAGTCCTTCGCTATTGCCCTCCTTCCCGTTCCCCCGTTTATGCCCTGATTGATTCAAATGTGCCTACGGGAAAATCTGAACCCCCAGCACTGCCCCACTTGAAAATGTTAGGCGCTGAAAAGCTAGCATTTGTTTTGTTGACACACCCTCATGCCGATCACTACATGGGACTGTATAGAGTCCTTTGTGAGTTTGAGGTAGAACAGTTCTATTCTTATCCGATAGGTCTAGAGAGTGCTGGAGGAAACCTCAAAAAGTTAGCTGAGAAATACCTGAGATATACAACGAATCCTAGCGAAACAGTAAGAGCCCAGAGCGTTGAATTTGTGCGTCTACTGCAAAAGGTTCATACCTCAGGAATCCTATGGGGGGAGTGCGCCGGGCCTAAGAACCGTCTTTATGTGGACGGAGCTAAGGGCCTTGAAATTGATGCCATCCTGCCATTTCGCAAGCAAAAGGGTGCCTATTTTGACGCGATTCGAAAAGGTACTGATAGTGTCGTCGCGAATCCTCATTGGAATAATCTCAGTGTCGCGCTTCAAATCACCTACGGTCACCACAAAATTATCTTGGGCGCCGACGGGACGTTCCAAAGCTGGTTTGACCACAGAAGGCAGCTTTTAAGAGTTGAGGAAAAATTAGAAGGAGGAGTGGTAAAGCTGCCACATCACGGCGCAAAGGCGGATTGTAACGACAGCGTGCTGGAGTACCTTTTCAGTGGAGACGCGGAGCAAGAAAGAATTGCCCTCATATCTGCAAACGGAAACCCACATCACCCAGATAAGGAAGTGCTGCTAAGCCTAAAGCAGCGAGGCATTAAGCCCTATTGTACAAACCTCTCAACCATGTGTGGTGGTCAAGTTGCACGAATGCGATCAATACCTAGTCTGCCTGTCGATTTACGTAGATTTGTGAATTTTTACGCAGATCCTTCTGTCGGCACGGATCAACCGTGCCAAGGTGCAATTCAGGTTACGTTTGCTAGTGGCTGCAGCCACGTGGACGTGTCGAGGGAGTACAGCCACCCTTGTGCATTGCGCGGCGACTATGATCACGTCATTGCTAGGAACTGAATCAAGGCTAAACGCAGGCTTGTGAGGTCCGCAGCAGCAAGTGCCAAGAACAAGGCATCATTGGTCGCGCGGTATGGGCCGGGGGTAAGCTTCAGTAATAGTCGCAGGGATAGTATATGGGAGTGGAGATAACAAGTGTTTACGAAGGGCTGGGCGCAGCCAGGCTGACGTCGAGAGCCATGCGGTCTGCAAGGGAGTGCCATCTGTTGGGGTGGTTAACGCCCAAGAGGCGCATTTTGTCCTGCAATGGATTGAGGATCATTGATCTGTGGCCCGAACCTAGCCTGCTGACGCTCTACGTCACACTGGACAAGATCTTCGAGGAAGGATCCCTCTCTGCAGCCGAAGAAGCAGATCTGCTGGAACTGCTGATAGAGATCACTGGGGTGACGATCCGAGTCAACTTCTAGGCTGTGACAGATCAAGGCGCCGAGTTACGCTCCGGCGAAAGAGGCTTCAATACGCCCACTACCCTGCCCCTGTTCGAGCCAGAGGGCGCCATCGAATTCGCCGATCACCACTTCGTAGTCCCTGGCCCTTTGGTCGCTTGGGATGCTGACAAAGTGCGTGAGTTTGTTGACGCCAGCGTAGCTGTGTTCTCTGCGAGACGGCTGGGAAATCTAGTAAGAGCTGAGATATGAAGGGGAGTAGGAGCAGTAGCAGCCGTCTGGTCTTTATGTGTACTTTGCACCTGCAAAAACGACTCTCCCATGGCAGAGACTTGGTATCATCTAACGCGATTAGCTCCGGTTATGTTGTGGCTGGCTAAAAAATGACCAATATGGCGAATATGGATGTTTCAGAAAACCTTCAAGAACATTGACGATGTCCTCTGGAAAGAGGCCGGCTGCACCACCGAACTGGATTACACCGAGCAGACGTCATGGATGCTATTCCTCAAATACCTCGATGACCTGGAGCAAGAGCGGGCCATGGAAGCCGAGCTTGTCGGAAAGCCCTATGAGTATCTGCTCGATGAGGATCATCGGTGGGCTAAGTGGGCGGCCCCCAAGAATGCCGATGGTTCATTCGATCACGACAACGCCCTGACCGGCGACGACCTGATCCTCTATGTCAATCAGGAGCTATTTCCCTACCTCCAGGGCTTCAAGCAGCGGGCCACATCGCCGGAAACCATCGAGTACAAGGTCGGAGAAATCTTCGGCGAAATCAAGAATCGGTTTCAGAGCGGCTATTCCCTTCGTGATGCCCTGGAACTGATGGATCAACTGCGCTTTCGATCCCAAAAGGAAAAGCACGAACTGAGTCATCTGTACGAAGCCAAGATCAAGAACATGGGCAATGCCGGGCGCAATGGTGGTGAGTACTACACGCCCCGGCCGCTGATCCGGGCGATGATCCGGGTTGTGGACCCAAATATAGGGGAACGTATCTACGACGGTGCCTGTGGTTCCGCGGGCTTCCTCTGCGAGGCCCACGACTATATGCGGGCCAATGACCTGACGACCGAGCAACTGGACATCCTCCAGACCCGCACCTTCTACGGCAAGGAAAAGAAGTCACTCGCCTACATCATTGGCATCATGAACATGATTCTTCATGGCATTGACGCGCCGCATATCATCCATGCCAACACCCTGGCCGAGAACCTTGCTGATATTCAGGACAAGGATCGGTTCGACGTGATCCTGGCCAATCCCCCCTTCGGAGGCAAGGAGCGGAAAGAGATTCAGCAAAATTTCCCCATCAAGACCGGCGAGACAGCGTTCCTGTTCCTGCAACACTTCATCAAGAGCCTCAAAGCCGGCGGCAGGGGCGCGATTGTGATCAAGAACACCTTCCTGTCCAATTCCGATAATGCCTCCAAAGCCCTGAGACAGGAACTGCTGGAAAGCTGCAACCTGCATACAATACTGGACTGCCCCGGCGGTACCTTCATCGGGGCTGGGGTGAAGACCGTGGTCCTGTTCTTTGAGAAAGGCTCATCGACTCAAAGGGTCTGGTACTACCAGCTTGATCCCGGCCGCAACATGGGCAAGACGAACCCGCTCAACGATACGGACCTGGCCGAATTCATCGAACTCCAGAAAACCTTCGCTGATTCACCTAAAAGCTGGAGCGCAGACGTCGATGCCATTGATCAGAAGACCTTTGACCTTTCGGTGAAGAACCCCGATTGTGGCGAGGAAATCACGCACCGCAGCCCGCGGGAAATCATGGAAGAAATTGCCGCGCTGGATGCCGAGAGCGCGGAAGTACTGAGCAAAATCAAGGCGCTGCTATGAAGCGAGGGTGGCCAGTAGCAAGGCTTGGTGACTTGACCGATTTGGTGACGAAGGGAACAACACCAACATCACTCGGACACGCGTTTGTCGAAGAAGGCATCAACTTCGTAAAAGTTGAATCAATCAATACGGCCGGTCAGTTCATCAAAGAAAAGTTTGCACATATTACCCCAGCTTGCCATTCGGTTTTGGCGCGCTCTCAACTTCAATCTGGTGATATTCTATTTTCCATCGCTGGCGCTCTCGGACGAACGGGGTTCGTGACAGACGACATTCTTCCTGCAAACACAAATCAAGCTCTGGCAATAATCCGTTTGAAGCGTGACGTTGGCTTGTCGCCGAAGTTCGTATTGAAGGCACTGGAAACGGGCGTCGTATTAGCACAAATCGAAAGCTTCAAAGGCGGTGTAGCTCAGCAGAATCTCTCTTTGGCACAGGTTCGAGATTTTCAGATCGCATTGCCCCCACTCCCCGAACAGCATCGAATCGTCGTCCTGCTGGACGAAGCCTTTGAGGGCATCGCCACCGCCAAAGCCAACGCCAAAAAGAACCTCCAAAACGCCCGCGCACTGTTTGAGAGCCACTTGCACTCCGTTTTCAGCCAGCGCGGTGAGGGGTGGCTGGAGACGACCCTTGGTGAAGTCTGCACGATCACTTCAACGCTCGTTGACCCCCGGAAAACTGAGCTCCTTGGTTTGACACACGTCGGGGCGGGGAACATCGAATCAAAAACTGGCGGCTTCATTGACCTCAAGACGGCAGGAGAAGAAGGACTGATTTCCGGCAAGTTCCTGTTCGACCAATCTATGGTGCTCTACAGCAAGATTCGTCCCTACCTGATGAAAGTTGCTCGTCCCGACTTCGTGGGGCTCTGCAGCGCCGATATGTATCCGCTCGCCCCAACCCCGAACGTGGTCACTCGCAATTACCTCTTTCACTTGTTGTTGAGCAAGGAGTTCACGGATTACGCAATCCAAGGTTCGGCTCGAGCGGGAATGCCGAAGGTCAATCGCGAGCACCTATTCGCGTTTCGCGTCTGGCTCCCCGACGTGAAAAAGCAAGAACAACTTGCCGCTAACCTCGACAGCCTCCGCCAAGAAACCCAACGCCTCGCCGCCATTTACTCCCACAAGCTCGCCGCGCTACAGGCATTGAAGAAGTCACTTCTTCACCAAGCCTTCACCGGAGAACTATAATGAAGAGGAACAATTATTGCTTCGACATCAAGCCGGTAGATGGAATTGAAGGACTATGTGAACGAATGACAGGAAAGGCCTTGCGGTCTCCATATCGTTCCACGGTGCCGTTATTGAGCCTGGTTGAGCACAGCCAGCCTGATTGGCGTTCGCTTTTGACATCCATGGGCGCACCGACTGACAGCACGGTTTACTTTGAGTACTGCGTCGCCTCACCAAAGCCAGGTGGCAATCCGTCCCAGACCGACGCCCTGCTAATATCTGACTCGAGGGTTTGGGCCATTGAAGCCAAATGGAGAGAGCCTCGGTATGACACTGTGACAAAGCGAATCCGAAATCCGGAGTCAGACGGCGCTGATCCCCGAACCACAGTGAGCGGGTGGTTACAATATTTTCGGCCTTTTGCAAAACAGGATCTTTGTCTTGATGATTTTATGGACGTGGTGTACCAGGTATTGCATCGAGCCGCATCTGCCTGTGCGGTTGCGACTGCCCGTCACGTCCTGCCTGAACTGGTATATCTCCACTTCCATCCGTCCAGCTTGCGTAATTCTGCCACGACGGACCAATACATTTCTGACCTGCGGCACCTACATAAATTATTGGGCAATCCCGCAGGATTGAAATTCAGTGTGGTGGAGATGCCTCTCGAACCTACAGCGGCGTTTGAGGCTATCCAGGGCCTGGACAAGACGGCCAGTGAATCCGCGGAAAAGGTAAAGGCGGCCCTGTGCCGCGAGCCGTTATTCACTTTTGGAAAGCCAGTGATTACGGCAATATGAAATCTGAAGGTGAATTCGTTGACGATATGACTGGCCTTACATGAACGAAGCCGAAACCCGAGCCGACCTAATCGACCCTGCCATAAAAATGGCTGGTTGGGGCGTGGTTGAGGCCAGCCGAGTGCGCCGGGAGGCTATCACCCTTGGCCGCCTGCAGGGTGCGGGCTCCAGGGCAAAGCAGGACATTGCTGACTATGTCCTTGAATACAAGAACCAAAAACTGGCCGTTATAGAAGCCAAGCGGGCCGATGCCGCAGTCACCGAGGGTCTAGCCCAGGCAAAGCGATATGCGGAGAAGCTTCAATCCCGTTTCGCCTACTCAACCAATGGGGTGGGCATCTACTGCGTGGACATGCACACCGGTGCCGAGGGCCCTGTCGACGGTTACCCCTCTCCCCAGGAGCTGTGGGAGGCCACCTACGCCGAGCAGCAAGCCACAGAGCGGTACTGGCGCGACCGTATTTCCTCCGTCCCGTTTGAGGACAGTGGCGGTCAGTGGCAGCCCCGCTACTACCAGCACAATGCGATCAACAAGGCTCTGGATGCGATCACCGAGGGCCGGGATCGAATCCTGCTGACCCTTGCCACCGGCACCGGCAAGACCGCCATTGCCTTCCAGATCGCCTGGAAGCTTTACCAAAGCCGCTGGAATATCGCTGATTGGCGCAAGGGCATTCCTGAGGGGGAACCCGGCAAAAGGCCCCGCATACTCTTTTTGGCGGACAGGAACATCCTAGCAGACCAGGCCTACAACGCCTTCGGAGCGTTCCAGGAAGACGCTCTGGTCCGCATTGAACCCGATGTGATCCGCAAGAAGGGCCGGGTTCCCAAGAATGGCAGCGTTTTCTTCACCATCTTCCAGACCTTTATGGCCGGCAGGGATGAACAGGGCAATCCCAAGCCAAGTTTCGGCGACTACCCACCCGACTTCTTTGATTTCATCGTCATTGATGAGTGCCACCGGGGCGGCGCCCATGACGAGGGCACCTGGCGAGGCATCCTTGAGTATTTTGCACCTGCCGTCCAACTCGGGCTGACAGCAACGCCTAAACGTGACGCCAATGCCGACACCTATGCCTACTTCGGTGAGCCGGTTTACATCTACTCATTGAAGGAGGGCATCAACGACGGCTTCTTGACCCCGTTCAAGGTCAAGCAGATTGCGACGACCCTGGATGATTATATCTATACCCCCGACGACGACGTGATCGCGGGCGAGGTTGAGACCGGTAAGCGGTACACGGAATCCGACTTCAATCGCATCATTGAGATCAAGGCCCGGGAGCAGAGGCGGGTCAAGATATTTATGGGCGATATGGATCAACGTCAAAAGACCCTGGTGTTCTGTGCCAACCAGGCCCATGCCCTCACGGTGCGCGACCTGATCAACCAGAACAAGACCAGCACCCACCCGGATTACTGCGTTCGGGTCACTGCCAACGATGGTAAAGAAGGAGAACGGCAGCTTCGCGTTTTTCAGGACAATGAGAAGACCATCCCGACCATCCTCACCACTTCCCAGAAGCTGTCAACGGGGGTCGATGCCCGCAACGTCCGCAATATCATCCTGATGCGTCCTGTGAACTCCATGATTGAGTTTAAGCAGATCATTGGCAGGGGAACTCGGCTATACGATGGCAAGGACTATTTCACGGTATATGACTTCGTCAGGGCCTACGAGCATTTCAGCGATCCGGAGTGGGACGGTGAGCCGATAGAGCCAGAACCAAGCACCCCGAGGCCCCCGAGGCCAGACACCGAGCCACCCCTCGGCGAGCCACCAATTATCGTTGATCCGCCTCCACGAGTTCAGAAGGTCGTAATCAAACTCGCTGACGGCAAGGAACGTCTTATCCAGCACATGGTGGCCACGACGTTCTGGAGTCCTGATGGCACCCCAATGTCGGCGGCACAGTTCGTAGAGCGGCTATACGGTGAACTGCCCACGTTCTTCAATGACGAAGATCAACTACGCGAAATTTGGAGCAAGCCCGATACTAGGGAGGCTCTGCTACAGGAACTGTCCGAAAGAGGTTTCGGCAAAGAGCAGCTGGCGGAAATCACTCACATCATTGCCGCCGAGGACAGCGACATATACGACGTCCTCGCCTACATTGCGTTCGCCACCAGCACCCTGACCAGAGACGAACGGGCTCGACGCCAGAAGCCGATCATCAACAGCCAGTACAACGACAAGCAGCGAGAGTTCATTGACTTCGTGCTGGCTCAGTACGTCGGTGAGGGCGTTGGCGAGTTAGCCATTAGCAAGCTGCCTGATCTGATAGAACTAAAATACCATGGCATCCAGGACGCTGTTGAGGTGCTGGGCAGTGTCCAGAATATTAGGGAAGTATTCATCGGGTTCCAGGAGCGGCTATATTTACCTACTACTGACGTCGATAACTAGACTGCACGTACAGCCTGCTCGAGCACTAAAGGACCACGAGACTCAGTCTTTAGCTATACTCGGGGGGGGGCGAGATTGAGCGGCAGTTCGCGTTGTTGATTTTGTAGTTGCTGGCAAAGTGGATACCTTGCTGAGGCAGCAGTGGGCTTATCGGAAAAGTAGTTCCAGAAGCGGGAGTCATGGAGATAATGGGCCGTCTAGGGTAAGAAAGTCAGCCGGTCCGGCCAGCAGAAATTGTATAGGTGATGTATAAGTACATTGCTTTAAAAAATTCGGATGCAATGGCAGGAAGCAGGGGGAGTAATGAAAACATTTGGGGCAATTCTTGTAGTCATTGGAATACTTTGGGCATTGATGGCCCTTGCGATGGATACCACAGTGCGATCAGGGGGTACCAGAGTTCACAATGTGGGTTTGGTTGAGGAGCGGCGCACGCATTTGACACTTGCCGGCGTCGCTACGTTAGCGGGCGTAATACTGTTTGGGTTTGGTGCCAGTGCTAGAACAAACGTTACTGAGGTAACCCGAATTTGTCCGAAATGTGCTGAGAGTATTCTTGCTGCTGCGACGAAGTGTCGCTACTGCGGGTCAGATGTTGAACCGGTGTTAGATTCTGACCCGGATAATGCACCCCCGGACGATACGGAGCTTGAGCGGCTTTTGGACATCATTGAAAACGGTTATGCGCCTGTGGAGATATATAGGGACGCAATTAGGGCTGCAGGTGGAAAGCTTAAGGTGGAGGGTTCATTTCTTAAAGCGCGCTATATCGTGTGCCTCAAAGGTGCCGAGCACCGCATCGAAAAATTGGCGGAGTTGCGGCCTTGGTATTTGGAGAATTTGCGTCCGCTGGTCGCCAAGCAGCCAGGGATCGACGATGAACCTGGCCGCAAAACTGAGCCTGTAGATAATCCTGTGTAACCGCCCGGATTAAACATATTCCGTCAACGGCCTTTGAAATCGATCATCAACCGATTCAAGGCCGCCCGCCAAACTACCCGCGAAAATCCCAGCATGAGGTCCAGTGCCTTTGCCAGATACAGCCCTATCGCTCAATTTTGTTGTATAGTCTCCGCAAAACAATTCTGAGGCACGAATGGCAATTCCCGACTACCAGACTCTTATGCTGCCGCTTTTGAAGCTGGCCGCCGATGGCCACGAACACAAGAAACAAGACGCGGTGACGGCATTATCTGACCAGTTCCAGCTAACCGAGGAAGAGCGGTCGGAAATGCTCCCTAGTGGCGGCAGCGCCGTTATGAGTAACCGGATCGGGTGGGCAAGTACCTATCTGAAAAAGGCGGGGGTGCTTGCGAGCCCCAAACGCGGCTACCTCAAGATTACGCCCGTCGGTCTCGATCTGCTCGCGGAGAATCCGGTGTCAATTAGCAGTGCGTCCCTAGAAAGGTACGAGTCTTTCCGGGAGTTCAGGGCGTTGAAGAAAACAAAGCCAGAGGATCCAAGTAGCCTCTGGAATTTGACACAAATTACACCCCCGAGGACGCCCTCAGTTCCGCATACAAGCAATTGCGGGCGAGCATCGAGGACGAAGTGCTTTCGACAATTAAATCGAACTCTCCGGGTTTCTTTGAGCGAGCCGTCGTCGATTTGTTGGTAAGGATGGGCTATGGCGGCAACCGGCAAGATGCGGCCCGGGCGATGGGCAAGTCAGGGGACGAGGGCATAGATGGGATGATTAACGAGGATAAGCTCGGTCTCGACGTCATCTATATTCAGGCCAAGCGGTGGGAGGGCACTGTTGGCCGTCCGGAAATCCAGAAATTCGCGGGAGCACTTCAGGGTAAAAGGTCCAAAAAGGGTATATTTATAACCACATCCTCGTTTACCAAAGAAGCTATCGACTATGTGACCATGATCGAGTCGAAAATTATTTTGATCGACGGCGACCGAATGGCAAAGTTAATGGTCGACCATGACGTCGGGGTCGCAACTGCTGGAAGTTACGAGATTAAGCGGATCGACTCGGACTACTTCGACGAATAGGTAGGGTCTGGATACCTAAGAAAATCAACTATACCTCAAGGATGCGCATTGGAACCGTTATCTACCGCGACAGCATTCGCGACGATCATAGGGCTGGTTGGTCAGTTTAAGTCTGGACGGCAGTCGGTTAGTGACGATGAATACAAAGAGTTCTCGCAGTGGCTTGTTCAAAACAACCACTCAGAGACAAAACACCTCATTGAGCAAAGCTTGGTCGGCGTTACTGGAATCAAGTCGATACTTAACCAGGATCGTGAGATTCTCAGAAGCAGGCTGTCGCAGATCGACGAACTGCTTGCGAGCGTTGCAAGTCGAATGGAGGGTTTTGGCGAAGTGGCGGGTGTGATTCACCCAAACTCTGTTGTTTCTACGCAGGCAGGCTCAATCTTGAAGCAGATTCTTGACTCTGGCTCAAACAACATGATCGAACTGAACGTGTACGGTGGTCCGGAATTCGCTTTGAATAGTGGCTCGATCGCGTATGACGATCCACAGTTTATCGAGGATGATTTGCTGACGCTGGTCGATATGCGGTTACTCCGGCTCGACTACAACAGCAAGGGAGGTAGAGTTTTCTATATAACCCGTGCCGCTCGAATATTTGTCGAAGCCTCAGGGCCGTAGTTGGATTTTCCCCTCTAGCGCAGCATATCTGAACATATCTGACGGGGTCCTCAGCACCATCAGAGCCGCGCGCCCCTCACGCCCGACCATCCTGGCAAAGGTCGGCGTTGCTGAGCCGCCGCGGTGCGGTACTGATGACTCAGCCAGCGTCGAGCTGCCGCACCGATGTGCGGTTTTGCCAGTAGTCCGTTGCGAGCTTTTGGCTAAACCGGACGCGAGAAAAAACCTAACCGAAGCGACAAACCGGCTTCCCAAATCTCGTTGTGAAGTATTTGGTCTACTGGCGCCAGCAGCTTGATTTTTATCAGATAATCAATGAACTGGTGGGGGTGCGGGCTACCGGCGTCACCAGATTGATGCCCTCGAGCAGCGGCTTCAAGATCCTGGTACCTGGCAACACCACCGCTAGACTGCAGACACTTCTGGACTTTCTCAAATGTAATTTGATTGTGAGGTTTTAGCGGCTTGCTAGGTTGGCGCGCCAGCCTGAAGCGAAGGTTCAGACTTTGGTTGTGTTCAGACATGACCTGCTCCGGCTGGATGGCTGAATTATATTCAAGCACCCGCTGACCACCAGCGATGCCACATCGGCTAAGCTACGGTGCCCTGGCTCTTAGGGACAAGGACCACCTCCCCGCCACTAGACCAGCTATCAGCCACCACCAAGCCGGCCTCGAAACCGATCAGGATGCCCTTTAGCATGTCCGCTCCGACCAGCCAATAGACTGAGCGAAGGTAATTGCGCTTTGTATTGGCAACCCGCTCTGCGGCTTTTCTGCGTATCCTGGCTGGCTCGTCTTTGTCGAGCGACCTCATTACCCAAGTCTAGCCTGCAGGCCAGCGAGTGGCCACTGAGGGAGCTCAGGTATCCCCCGCCTCTCCCACCCAGGCAAGGAGGTCCGCTACAGAACGTCTTCACTGCACGATCAAGACCAAGGCATATCTTGCCAACGATACTTCCACAATGCTCTGGAGACGTACTCCTTCGCGCCCTAGCGGACTCTGGTGGGGCAAGTGATTACGTGGACTGGGTGTAGCGGCGTGCTGGCAGGCCGCCGACATGCGGCAGGGCTAATCTCTGCTTGGATTGAACTTCGCTCTCAGAACGCAGAAAGAGGTGCGACTTTTCTGGGTGCTTCTGCTTCATGCCCAGCCCGAACCTTTACATTTACGGCACCACCCCGCTGCTCCGCCATCGCCAGAACAAACCGGACAGGTTCCTTTGCCTATTGAGTATCTTCCATCATCTTCGCGTGCTGAAAGGCTCGGGCCACTAGCGGCGGGGTAATTTCGATTGCCAGAGTAGGCTTTAAATGGTGTCTTACTGACGACTGGAGCGATGCGTTTTTCTAAAAAGGTCAACAAATCGCCCGGGATTTTTTACCCGACTCACTTCCTTGCCCATATATATATAGGTAAATTATCCCGTCATACCAAGACGTCTGAAACTGTATTCTGAAATTGTGTTGCCTCCTACCTTCTTCAAATTGTATTGAGAGAGAGTCGGAATCTGAGCTTACTGCGACACCCAGTGCTGATGCAGTCTCCCTGATTCCGATATGTAGATTTTGCACTAGCAACGAGATTTCACTAGTATCATAAACCATTAATTACGAAACATAATGTCGAGACATTTTGAGATCTGCATCTTGCCGAGA
>NZ_JAUTDR010000003.1 GCF_030649675.1 Haliea sp. E1-2-M8
AATTTGGCATGAATAATCCACATGCCGTCTTCGTCCTGAAACCAGTACAGCTCGCGGGCCAGTTCGCGCATGGTTTCAGCATCCAGCTCCGGCGGCGGCGCGTCACTGTCAGCCTGCTCGCCCGACACTCCGGCAGCCGCAACCTCCTCCGGCCCCCATTCCAGAAGTTCCCCCATCCCCGGCTCCGCCACTGGTTCATACCTGCTCACCAGCTTTTCCAGATGCCCGGCGCTGTTCTGCTGTGCCAGGTGCACCATGAAGCCCTCATTCTCCGGCGTGGCCGCACGGGTGATCGCACGCACCTTGGAATAGGAAATGCCGCCCTCCGAAAAGGCTTCATTGACCTCGGGCAGCACTTCCAGTTGCCGCGCCACCCGCACCTTCTCCCGCGCGGCCCCCAGCGTAATCCCGCAATGGGCCACCAGCCAGTGGGCACAGGAACGCATTGTTCCCTGCTCGCGCCAACCACCACAGCGATCGAACTCCGCTATCAACCGCAACAAGCGGTGATTCGCTGCATTGATCTGTGCTGAGAGGAGAGTGATCGCCTGACCCAGCTGTGCCCCGGTCAGCCGCTGGGGCCAATCTTCCACAATCGCCGGTATGCCCATGAGAAGGCTCCAATGCTGTATGTATAACCAGTATTTTAGCCAAGCCGGACTGCCACCCCAAGAAACGCGTTCCATCAAATTCGGCCACCCTGCGATCGGGATATCAACCAAAAGCGGCCCAAGCCTCCCAGCCACTCCTCTCCCCAATCATTGCCTCAATTCCGCCAAGGTCAGATAACTGCCTGACGCCCGAGGTGACGCGTTGCCTCGCCGGGTGGGGCACCTTATGATGAGCTGCTCGATTGCGTTGCCCACCATAAGGATTCCACCATGCCACACCCCGCGATAACTGCTGAAACCTACCCCCACAAGCCGGCCATTATCATGGGTGGCTCCGGCGAGATGGTCACCTATGCTGAACTCGACGAGCGCAGCAACCAGGCGGCGCAGCTGTTTCGCTCGCTGGGCCTGAACAAGGGCGACCATATTGGCATGATGCTGCTGAACTGCCGCCAGTTCCTGGAGATCTGCTGGGGCGCGCAGCGGGCAGGCCTGATTTTTACCCCCATCAGCACCCACCTGAAGCGCGATGAAACCGCCTATATTCTCGAAAATTGCGGCGCCAAGCTGTTTATCGCCTCCCATGGCCTGGCCGGCGTGGCCGAAGAGGTGCTGACTGCCGCTAAGGGGACCATCCGCCACTTCTACATGGTTGACGGGATAATCGACGGCTTTGAGTCCTGGGATGACAGCGCCGGCCTGCAGCCCGCCGAGCGCATCGCCGACGAGGCCAACGGGGTACCGATGCTGTATTCATCCGGCACCACCGGCAAGCCCAAGGGCGTGTTCCTGCCGCCCGCCGACGATGACGTCAATACCCCGCACCCACTGGCGGGCAGTCTGGGGGCCGCCTTTGGCTTCAGCGAGGAAACGGTCTACCTGTCACCGGCGCCGCTCTACCACGCCGCACCCCTGCACTACAATATGATGACCCTGTACCAGGGCGGCACTACCGTGGTGATGGAGAAATTCGAACCCGAGGCCGCGCTGGCGCTGATTGAGGAGCACCGGGCGACCCACAGCCAGTGGGTGCCGATCATGTTTGTACGCATGCTCAAGCTGCCGGAAGAGGTGCGCAGCAAGTACGACGTCAGCAGCATGCAGTTCGCCATCCATGCCGCGGCCCCGTGCCCGATCGAGGTAAAAGAGAAGATGATCGAGTGGTGGGGTGAGGTCATCGTCGAGTACTACGCCGCCAGCGAGGGCATCGGCATCACCATTATCGACTCCGCCAACTGGCTGACCCACAAGGGCTCCGTGGGTCCCTCCCTGCTGGGCGATATCCATATTCTCGATGACGACGGCAATGAGCTGCCGCCCGGCGAGATCGGCACGGTGTATTTCAGTGGCGAACAGGCCCAGTTCAAGTATCACAACGAACCCGACAAGACCTCCGAAGCCTTTAACGAACACGGCTGGGCGACCACCGGCGATGTCGGCTACCTCGACCGGGACGGCTTCCTGTACCTGACCGATCGCAAGCATTTCATGATCATCAGTGGCGGCGTCAACATCTACCCGCAGGAGATCGAGAACCTGCTGATCACCCACGACAAGGTGGCGGACGTGGCCGTGTTCGGCATCCCCAACGAAGAGTTCGGGGAGGAGGTCAAGGCGGTGATCCAGCCGCTGAACTGGGCCGATTCCACCGACGAGGTCGCCATTGAAATCATGGAGTGGTTGCGCGAGCGCATCTCCCATATCAAGCTGCCGCGATCGCTGGATTTCCACCAGGAGCTGCCGCGAATGGACAACGGTAAAATGTACAAGCGGCATCTGGCGGACGCCTACCGGGGTGCCACCCGCACGGACGAAAAGGGTGACACGATCGACCCCGGCAAGCGCTCCCCGGAAGAGTAATGTAGCGGCCTGCAGCCGCAGTCACCGCGAGTGCAGGCAGTCAGCGGCGTCAACGCCCGGCGATTTCCTGCCCGGGCTGAACGCTGCGGCCCGTCCTGCTGGCGTGCATTTCCTCAAGACCCAAATGACCCACGCGGCTCACCGCGTTATCCATTGCTGTCTCCAGGCAGGCCTTGCGGTCCCTGTTCATCGCGGCGTTGCGGATGTCCGCCCGCGGTGCACATACGGTGGTGGTTGCCTGGGCCAGGCGCAGGTAAAGCTGATCCAGGCCCGCGGGCCGGTTCAGGTCAAGATCCGCCCAGGTGACCGTCGCTGAGCGCTCAGAGCGCCCTGCAGCGGGAAAGCGCAGGGAGCTGACCCTGGTTTCCCCGGCGGAGGGTTGCTCCAACCTGCGGCCGTAGTCGTCCGCGACGACTGTGGGGCTGGTGACCAGTGGCAGGGCTAACGCCAGTGACAGGATCGCGGTGGCACCCAGGGGTACTTTCGTGGGGTTCTCATTTTTTACAGTGTTCATGATGTGTTCCTCGCTCGTTTGGCTTTCGCTAGCGGACTTTCTGCCGGGCGGTTTGCCCGGTTGTGCAGCCCGGAGCCAAGTGCAGCACAGGCGGTGACGCAGCGCCGGATGGTGCTGTGATTTAACTCGGAGGAAGCTGTGATTTCTCTGTGATGGAACTGTGAGGGTAGTGAAATCAATGGCTTGAGAGCGAATTGGGGGCCTCACCGGGGCCGCCTGGGGGCTGGCGCCTGCCTGCAGGCACGACTATTCTGAGCAATGTTACTGCAGGTGTGCAGCAGGACAGGTGACATGGCCCGGCAATTGCGTTTCGGTGCCTGGAGTTTTTGCCCCGACACCCGGGTGCTGGAGCGGGGTGGACAGACTTTTGTCCTGGAACCCAGAGTTGCAGCATTGCTGGAACATTTTCTGGCCAATCCCGGCGAAGTCCTCAGCCACGACCAGCTGATCGCGGTGGTATGGCACGATCGCGTGGTATCCCCACCGCGCTGCCCTACACCCTGGCGGTGCTGCCCTTCGTTGACCTCAGTGAGGCGCCGGGCAACGCCTATCTGGCCGACGGTCTGGCGGAAGAGCTGCTGGCCCTGCTCGGCCGTTTCAGCGCTTTTCGGGTGCCCGCGTCCAGTTCTTCGTTCCAGTTTCGCGATCAACGCTACAGTCCGCAGGAGGTCGGGGAAGCCCTGGGCGTGCGCTATCTGGTAGAGGGCAGCGTTCGCCGCGAGGCAGACCAGGTGCGCATCAATGTTCGCCTGGTCGAAGCCAGCACGGGCTTCCAGCTCTGGTCGGAGAACTTCAGTCGCAGCGTCTCGGGCCTGTTTGCGCTGCAGGCAGATATTGCCGCCCAGGTGGCGCGGGCGCTGCAGGTGGTGCTGGTGGAGCCAGAGCCATTGTTTGGCCGGGCCCTGGAGAGTGCCGGGCCCGCCGGGGCCGAAGCCTATCTTGAGTACCTGCAGGCCCGGCAGTTGATGGCCAGTTGGGGCACAGCTGATGTGCAGGCGGCCATCGGCCACCTGCAGAACGCCATTTCCCTGGCGCCGGATTTCGCCCCGGCCTACACGCGTCTGGCGGAAGCGATGATGATGCAGGCCAATGATCGGGGTAGTGCAGAACTGGAGTGTATCCGCGGCACAGCGCTGGCCCTGGTTGAGAAATCCATGGCACTGGATCCGCAACTGGGTGAGGTGTATGCGCTGCGCGCCCGGGCGCGGCCGGATGGGGAGGAGGCGCTGATGGAGCAGGACCTGCGCCAGAGCATTGCGCTCAGCCCGAGCTATACCCCGGCCTATGAATTGCTCGCAAATTTGATGTTCCAGGCCGGGCGGCGGGATGAGGCTCTGCTGCTGATAGACCAGGCCCGCTCCCTAGACCCTCTATGGCCCCGTGGCCACTACGCCAAGGCGCTGATGATGCTGGACAGCTGTGACCTCGAGCAGGCGGCGGAGCTTGCCCGTGAGGCGCTGCGGGTCAACCCGCGCTTTCGCTCCGGGCTGGTCATGCTGGGGGGTATCGCCGGCTGGCGGGGGGAATTGGCCGACGGAGTTCGCCTGGGGGAAGAGGCGCTGGCCCTGGATCCCCGTGCCGACTGGGTGCGGGAGCGGCTGCACATCGCTTACCTGGATCTGGGAGAACTGGCGGCAGCCCGTGAGGTGGCCGGCGACAGCTTCAAAGCCCGCTGGCGGGAACAGCATTTTCTCGGTAATCACGCCGCGGCCGGAGAGATGATCTATGGGGTCGACCCCGCCACAATCGAGGGTAGTTTTAGCCTTTGGGCACAGACCAACTCAGTCCTTACCGCAGCGATGGTCAGCGGTGATTACGCCCGCGCCCGCCGCTATCTCGGCGAGCGCTTCAACTATGAAGGTGGCTTGCCGCAAGCTATAGACCCCTTCGATCGCTATCACCTGCTGCACCTGGTGCTGGTCTGGTACGGGCCGCGCTACGACGCTGAGGCCCACGCGTTGATCGGCCGCCTGTGGACAGAATTAAACGCGACGCCGCGAGCGTCCCGGGGTTGCATACCTGGCTACCAGGCTCTGGCCCACGCCCTCGCCGGTGTGAGTCTGGGACTCAATGATGAAGCAATTGCGGTGTTGGAGGACGCAGTTGTCAATGGCGGCATCTTTGCCGGTTGGCACTGGATCATCGCCAACCACCCCGGATTTGTTCCGCTTTTGCAGGAACCCCGGCTGCAGCAGCTGCTCCGGGAGCGGCAGGCTCAGGTGGCCGAACAGCGGGAGGTTTTGGCACGGATGCGCGCCGAGGGTGTGGTGCCAGTGCGTGAGGGCAGGGACGCTGCCGCCGACAGCGTCAGGCGGAGGGAGTTACGCCCAGGGGTTCGGTGACGGCTCGCTGTTGCCGCAGCGGCAGATAGTAGGCAGGCAGAATAAAAAGGGTAAACAGGGTCCCGACCAGCATGCCGGCGGTGATCACCAGGCCGATGCTGAAGCGGCTGTTGGCGCCGGCGCCGGTGGCGATCACCAGCGGCAAGACCCCGAGCACGGTGGCGAAGGTGGTCATCAGGATGGGGCGCAGGCGCAGGGCGGCCGCTTCCAGTACCGCATCCCGGTGGCTCCTGCCATCCTGGCGCAGATTGTTGGCGAACTCCACGATCAGAATTCCGTGCTTGCTGATCAGACCAATCAGGGTTAGAAGCCCGATCTGGGTATAGATGTTGAGGGTGGCGAAACCGAGAGCCAGCGGGACCGTTGCGCCAAAAATGGACAGCGGCACGCCTACCAGCACCACCAGCGGGTCGCGGAAGCTGTTGAACTGGGCTGACAGGACCAGAAAAATCAGGATCAGGGCCAGGGTGAACAGCAGCGGGAAGGAGGCGCTTTCCTCAACGAAGCGCCGGGAGCCCCCGGTGTAGCCCGCGCGGAAACCGCTGGGGGCAATTTCCTGCAGCTCTTCCTGCAGGAAGGCGAGCCCGTCGCCCAGTGAGTTTGGCGGCATCATCATGCCTTGGATGGTGGTGCTGTTGAGCTGCTGGAACTGGCTCAGCTCGTTGGGTTCGACCCGCGAGTCAAGCGTCACCAGCGCGGACAGGGGTACCAGTTCGTCGCTGGCGGTGCGCAGGTAATACTGCTCCAGCGCCTCCCGGGTGAGGCGGAAGTCGCGGCCAGCCTGGGGTATCACCTTGTAGCTGCGGCCGTCCAGTTCAAAGCGGTTGATTTCCGCCTCGCCCAGCATTACGGCCAGGGTCTGGCCGATTTCCTCCATGGAAATTCCCAGGCGCGAGGCCAGCGGCCGGTCTATTCGCACTTCGATCTCGGGCCGGTCCAGGGCCAGGGTCTGGTTGACGAAGATGAATAGCCCCGACTCGCGTGCCGCTGCCAGCAGATTCACGCCGACCTGATGCACCTCGCTGTGATCGGCCGTGGATGCCACCACGAAGCTGACGGGCAGCCCGGCATCCGAGCCGGGCAGCGCCGGCGTCCCGAAGGAAAAGGCTTCCAGGCCCGCGATGCTGCCCAGCCGCTGCTGAAATTCCGCCTGAACCTCCTGCTGGGTGCGCTCGCGCTCGCTCCAGTGTGTCAGGGTGAGGCCGCCGAAGTTGAAATCCGGAGCGACTGCCTGCCAGGAGTGGCTGACCTCTGGGATTTCGCGCCAGATATCCACCACCTGATCCAGGAAGCGGTTGATATATTCAAGGTTGGCGTAGCGCGGCGTACTGGCGACGACATAGAGAGCGCCGGTGTCCTCTTCCGGCGCCAGCTCTTCGCGCGCCAGCGAAAAAAGCACCGGCAGGCTGGCGATGAGCACCATGCTGAACATCAGCACGGCGCCGCGGTTGTCCAGGCAGTGCGCGAGCAGGCGCTGATAGGCCAGGGTAAAGCGCTCGAAATGATGATCCAGCCAGTTGGCAAAGCGCCCCTGGTGGGCCTGGTCCTTGAGCAGCCGCGAACACATCATCGGGCTCAGGGTCAGGGCGATGATACCCGAGACCAGCACGGCACCGGCCAGGGTGAGGGCAAATTCGCTGAACAGGGTACCGGTCAGGCCGCCGATAAAGGCGATGGGCGCATAGACCGCGGCCAGGGTCAGGGTCATCGCCACCACCGGCCAGGCGACCTCGCGCGCGCCCTGAATGGCGGCTGCCGTCGGCGGCATGCCGTGCTCTATGTGACGGTGCACATTTTCCACTACGACAATGGCATCATCGACCACCAGGCCGATGGCAATCACCATGGCCAGCAGGGTCAGCAGATTGAGTGAAAAGCCGAGGCTGAAGATCAGGAACACCACGCCAATCAGGGACAGCGGAATGGCCACCAGCGGTATCAGCACTACGCGCAGGGAGCCCAGGAACAGGTAGATCACCAGAATCACAATCAGCACCGCTTCCAGCAGAGTGTTGCGCACTTCCGTGAGCGCCGCATCAATGGCGATGGTGCCGTCCCAATCCAGGTAGAGCTCCAGATCGGCAGGCAATGCCGCGGTGATCGCGGGCAAGGCGCCGTGCACCGCTGCGCTCACCGCCAGCGGGTTGGCGTCAGGGGTAGTGGTAATGGAGATGAACGTAGCCTCCCGGCCGCTGGAGAGGGTCTGGAACTGGCTGTTTTCTTCGGCCAGTTCAATCTCGGCGACATCCCCGAGTGTCACCTGGCGGTCGCCCTGCCTAAACACAGTCAGCGCAGCAAATTCTGCCGGCGTTTGCAGGTCAGTGCGCGGATCCACCGTCGCCCGGACCAGCTCGCTTTCCGTGCTGCCTGCCGTGGCTATGAAATTGTCCCGGCTGATAGTCGCATGCACATCGGCGGCGGTCACGCCGTGGGCGGCCATGCGCTGCGGGTCCAGCCAGATCCGCATGGCCGGAAACCTGCCGCCGAGAATCTCGGCGGTGCCGACGCCCTCGAGCGTCGCCAGCTCCGGCTGCACGCTGCGCGCGAGGTAATCGGATATTTCCGCCGTGGTCATCTGCTCGCTGTAGAACGCGAGGTAGATCAGGGCGTCGCCGCCGCCACCGGTAGTCACCACCGGGTCGTATACCTCCCGGGGCAGCTGGAAACGTGCTTCATTGACCTTGGCGATCACTTCGGTGAGGACGTCGCTGCTGTTCTCGCCCAGGCGTACGTGCACGCTGATTTCCGAGTTGCCCGGGTTGCTGGTCGAGGTCATGTACTCGACCCCGCGGGCGCCGGCAATGGTGGTCTGCAATGGCGTGGTGACAAAGCCCTGTACGGAGCGGGCGCTGGCACCGGGATACACAGTGACCACCCGGATAACGCTGCGTTCAAGTTCGGGAAATTCCCGAATCGGCGTTCTGCCGGCCGCCGCGATGCCGAGCAACAGGATCAGCGCGCTGACCACCAGGGCCAGCACCGGGCGCTGGATAAAGGTATCGGTGAAGCGCACCTCAGGCTCCTGTTGCGTCGTGGCCGATCACAGCGGTGCGTTCTCGTCTATCTGTACGCTGGCGCCGCGGTACAGCTTGTTCTGGCCCGCGGTCACAATTCGCTCCCCGGGCGCCAGACCTTCAACAATGGCGATCCGGCCGTTGGCTGCCGCGCCGATGCGCACGACCCGGGGCTGTACCTGCAGCCCGCCTTCTTCGCCCGTCTCGATCACGAACACGGTGTCGCCGCTGGTGGAGTAGGTGATGGCGGTCTCCGGCACGCTGATCCGCGCTTCGGTCCGGTCCAGGTCGATACTGATTCTCGCGAACATCCCAGGCAGCAGGCCTGCACCTTCCTTCAGCTCTGCCCGCAACAGCAGGCTGCGGGTATCCGCATCCACCAGCGAGTCCAGCGCAGTGAGGGTTGCATCGAACAGGCGCTGCTCAAAGCCCGGTACGGCAATACTGACCCGCAGGCCGGGCCGCAGCAGCGGTGCGAAGCGGGCGGGCACGGCAAAATCCACCTCCAGCGTAGTCAGGTCCTGCAGGCTCGCAACCCGGGTGCCGGCTTCAACGTAGTCGCCAACCCGGGCATTGACGATACCAACGGTGCCGGCAAAGGGCGCCCGCAGCTGCTTGTTGGCCAGCACGGCCTCGGTTTCCGCCAGTTGCGCCTCGGCCACTTCCAGGTCTGCCCGGGAGCGGTCGAACTGGGTCTGGGGAATGGACTTTTGCTCCAGCAAACGGGCGTCGCGCTCAAACAGCAGCCGGGCCAGGTCGACGGCCGCCCGCTGGCGTTCGCGGCTGGCCTGCTCCGCGCGGTCGTTCAGCTGCAGCAGCAGTTCGCCGGCTGCCACCCGATCCCCGGAGCGGACCGCGATCGACGTGACTTCGCCGCTCTCCTCGCTGCTGAGCTCGACCCCACGCGCTGCGCGGATGCTTCCGGTCGCGGTCAGCGTCTCCGGCCACAGGCTTTCCTCTGCAGCCGCTGCGGCCACGGTGACCGGCGGCTGGCTGAAACCCTGATTGGCGAAGCCGGAGAATTGTTGATAGAGATAGGCGGCGATCGCGCCGAATATCAGCAACAACATGGCGATGGCTATGAGGTAAGCGCGCAAAACGGGTCTCTTCTTTTTTTTTGATGCCGGCGACGGAATGGGAACAGGCCAACGGCTGATGTTTTGATGGGTAGCAGTTTAGGGGCTTTGGCCCACGCTTGCACCGACAGAAATTGTAACAATGACCGACTCGGAACCGCGCCAGCCCTGCCTTGCTGTGGCCTGATTCAACCTGTGCCCGGGCCTGGGTTTCCAGTATGCTTGAACAAGGTGAAGTGGCAGAGAGGTCAGCCCGTGAGAACATCCCGCAAACTCGCCCAGCTGGAACGGCAAATGGCCGGCTGCAATTCCTACGACGAATGGCGCGAAGCGGCCCTGCAGCACGATGAACTGTCCGGCATGCGGCGCTGGCGCGAGGTCGACCAGACCCGCCAGTATGACTACAGCCAGATCCGGCTGCGCCTGGATCGGCTGCGCAGCCTGCGTTCGCGCCACGACTACCAGGGTCTGCTGTTCACCCTCAACGAGGGTATTCACGGCAACATGGGCGGGATGGGTCGCAGTACCCTGTACCAGCGTGCCAAGTTCGGAACCAAGCGCCTCATCGAGCAGTATATAGACGAAGTGGACGACTCGCTCCGATTCCTTGCCGAATTGAAGAGCGATGACGTTACGCTGCAACAGAAGCTGGACTTTTTCTACCGCGCAAATATCTGCTTCGGCCGCTCCGCCCTGATGTTGAGTGGTGGCGGGGTCCTCGGCTTCTATCATCTGGGTGTGGTGAAGACGCTGCTGGAGCAGAGTCTGCTGCCGCGGGTGATCTCCGGTTCCAGCGCCGGCTCGCTGGTGGCGGGCGTGGTAGGGACCCATACCGACGCCGAGCTGGAGCACTTCTTCGACCCGGACAACGTGCACTTTGAGGCCGAACGTGAAGCGAGCGTATTCTCACGCATGTTTTTTGGCCGCAACCCGCAGATCGATGTGCACGATCTCGAAAACATCATCGCCCGCCTGATCCCGGATATGACCTTCCAGGAAGCCTACGAAAAGACCGGGCGCCAGATCAGCGTTACCGTGGCGCCGGCGGAGACGCACCAGCGCTCCCGGCTGCTGAATGCCATTACCTCGCCCAACGTCTATGTGCGCTCGGCGGTAATGGCCTCCTGTGCGGTCCCCGGCGTCTTCCCACCGGTGATGCTGATGGCGAAAAATGTTCACGGCGAGCCCCAGCCCTACCTGCCGACCCGCAAATGGGTGGATGGTTCGATCGCCGATGACCTGCCGGCCAAGCGCCTGTCGCGTCTTTACAGCACCAACCATTACATTGTCAGTATGGTCAACCCGATCGCCACCCCGTTCCTGCACGGCAATCGCAGAACCAGCGGCCTGACCGCGGCCCTGGGCAGCCTCGGTGTCGGTATCGGCCGCGAGGTCCTGAATTTCTATCGTGGCATGGTGCAGAAAAAGGGCGACAACTGGCCGCGCTTCAACCTGTTGATGAACGGGATCCATTCCCTGTTGGACCAGGAATACAGCGGTGACATCAATATCGTCCCCAGTTTTCGCTGGTTCAATCCGGCGAAGATCCTGACCCATCTATCCGAGCAGGAGTTGATAGCGCTGATGCAGGGGGGGGAGCACTCCTGCTTCCCCAACGTCGAGACCATCCGCATCTGCACCAAGATCAGCCGTACCATGGAGGAACTTCTGCACCGCTTCGAGTACGGGGATCTCAGGCCCGGCCCGGAGGAGTACCGCCGTCCGCGGGCGTCCCGGCGCCGGCCGCCGCCCACTCGCGAAGATCGGGAGGCGCAGCGGGATATTATGCTCGGCGTTGCCGACAAGGCTGCCAAACCCCGCCCCCGCGCCAAGTCCAGTCGCAAACAGGTCAAGCCGGGGCGCTCACGGGGCGGTAGCAAGAAAGACGACGGCAGCAGCGGCGACCGGGCCGCAGCGGCCTGAAATCGCTGCCGGGGCAGCGTCCTAGCCGAGGGGCGTAGGGGGCAGGTCGGGCTTGGCGTAGGCCATGCGGCGCAGGCGCCGGGTACTGTAATAGCTGTCCAGGCCGCTCAAGGCGACCGTTCCCGCCGCGCAAATATCTACCGAGCCATCCTCGCCCAGGTGACCTTGCGGCACCTCCGCCAACACAATCTCCCCGATCAGGAAATGGGTGTCATTGATATCCAGTTGCCGATGCTCACGCAGTTCCAGACCCATGCGGATAGAGGCTTCCCGAACAAAGGGCGCGGCAAAGCCCTCCATCCAGTGTTCCCCCAGGCCGGTGGCCGCGAATTCCGACTGCTCCCGGGGGTAGCGCGCCGCGGTCTGGTGTGCTGCCTCGATAAACTGGTCGCTGACATGATTGATCGTGTAGCAACCGGTTTCGAGGATATTCTCAAGGGTGTGCCGCTCGACCGGGCTGGGGCGGACGATCAGCGCCAACAAGGGCGGGTGCGAGCCGAGATGGACCACAGAGCTGATGATAGCGAGGTTGGTTTGACCCTCGCGATTCGCCGTGCCCACCAGATTGGCCGGCTTGAAGCCGCTGAGGGAGTTGATCAGAGCGGCGCGATAGCGCGCTTCCAGGGCAGAGATTTCCGTGCTGGTGAAGAGCATGTTCGGTTTCACTCGATCAACTGCACCGCCAGCTGCGACAGTGGCCCGACAAGGTTGCCGCGGGCGTCCGCCTCCTCGCTGGAGGCGGTGCCGATCTGGGCTCGCTTCTTGATCCCCTGGACAATGGCCGCGAGCCGGAACAGGGAAAACACCAGATAGAAGTTCCAGTTTTCTATCCCCTGGCGGCCGGTGCGTTCGCAGTAGCGGGCGATGTATTCCTCGTCGCTGGGGATTCCCAGGGATTTGCGGTCAACCCCGGCGAGACCCTTCATGCTGCTGTCCCGTGGCAGCATCCAGGCCATGCACTGGTTGGCCAGGTCCGCCAGTGGGTGCCCCAGAGTGGACAGCTCCCAGTCCAGCAGGGCAATCACTCGCGGCTCGGTGGCGTGAAACATCATGTTGTCCAGGCGATAGTCGCCGTGCACCAGACTGACGGTGCCGTCGTCCTCTGGCATGTTGGCAGGCAGCCACTTGAGCAGGGTTTCCATGTCGGCTACGGTTTCAGTCTCCGAGGCCCGGTACTGTTTGGTCCAGCGGCCAAGCTGGCGTTCGAAGTAGTTGCCCGGCTTGCCGTAGTCCGCGAGGCCCACGGCCTCGACGTTGACATTGTGCAGTGCCGCCAGAGTCTGGTTCATGGAATCGTAAACTGCGCTGCGCTCGGCGTTGTCAGCGGCGTCGGGCAGTACCGGATCCCAGAGAATGCGGCCGTCCATGTATTCCATGACGTAGAATATGGAGCCTACGACTGATTCATCCTCACAGAGGACGTAGGTGCGGGGTACGGGTACGTCGCTGCCCTGCAAGGCAGAAATGACGCGGAATTCACGGTCTACCGCATGCGCGGAGGGCAGCAGTACGCCCGGTGGCTTGCGGCGCAGGACGTAGGAGTGGCCATTGGCGCTAAGCTTGAAGGTCGGGTTGGACTGGCCGCCGGGAAACTTCTCCGCCGTGAGTCCCTTGTCGATCCCGGGAATGTAATCTGCCAGGTAGGCGGCAAGCCGCTCCGTATCAATTAGCTGCGCGCTCATGCGGATCCTTGTATGTCAGAAAAAGTGGATGCATTAGTTTGTCGCCCTGGCCTCGAGGCGACAATGACGTGCCGCGACAAAAAACTTGACCCCAGGGCCCAGGTTGCCGACGGCGTTGAGCGGGCTGGCAGCTCAGGGTATGCTGCCGCTTCCGCGAATTCATAAGTCTAACAGAGGTCGAGTTGTGTACGAACACTTGAAGCAGGCATGGCAGCAACTGACAGCTCCCGGGCAATTCTTTGAGGTCACGACCATCGATGTCGACGGCGTGCCGATCCGCAGCTACAAACACGCCCCACCCTCTCTGCGCGAGATCTGGCTGAGCACGGTCGGGCACGGTGACAAGGATTACCTGGTATTTGCCGGCGAGCGTTGCAGTTACGCCCAGGCCCAGACTTTCACCGCCAGTATCGCCCACTGGCTGCACACGGAAGGGGTGAAGCCCGGGGATCGTGTCGCCATTGCCATGCGCAATTACCCCGAGTGGATGCTGGCCTACTGGGCCGTCACCTCCATGGGCGCGGTAGTGGTGGGCATGAACGCCTGGTGGGTCGCTCACGAAATGGAGTTTGCATTGGAAGACGCGGCACCGGTGGTGCTGATCTGTGACCGCGAGCGCCTGCAGCGCTTCGACGAGGTGCGCGACAGATTTCCGGCCATCAGGGTTGTGGCGGTGCGCCTGCAGGAAGATGCTCCGGCCTGGGTTACCGACTGGATGGAGTTGATCAATGCGGAGCCGGCCTTGCCGGCGGTCAGTATCGATCCCAACGACGACGCCTGCATTTTTTATACCTCCGGGACGACCGGGCGGCCCAAGGGCGCGCGCCTGACCCATCGCGGCTGTGTCGCCAATATCCTCAATGTCGGCTTTATCAATACGGTACAGCCCGTGGCCATGGCGCTGGCTCGAGGGGAGACGCCACCGGCTCTCGGTTCGACGCCGGCGCCCAACTCCCTGGTGGCAACGCCGCTGTTTCACGTCACCGCCAACAACTGCGTTGCCCACGCCACCACCGTGGCCGGCGGTAAACTGGTGCACATGTACAAATGGGATGCTGCAGAGGCGCTGCGCCTGATCGAGGAAGAGCGTATTACCACCTTCAACGGCGTGCCGATGATGGCCCGGGAAATTCTCATGCATCCGGATTTCGCCCGCCGCGACACCTCCTCCCTCACCGTGCTCGGCGGTGGCGGCGCCGCACTGCAGCCCGACCTGGTGGAAAAGATCCACCAGCGCTCGAAGTCCGCGCGGCCCAATACAGGTTATGGCATGACCGAAACCAGCGGCATCATCGCCGCGGTCTCGGCGGAGTTCTTTGTCGACAAGCCCGCCAGCGTGGGGCCCGCGATGCCTACCTTTGAAGCCAAGTGCGTCGGTGCCAGCGGGGAGGATCTCGGGGAAAATGCAATCGGTGAGCTGTGGGTGCGCGGCGCGCCGGTGATCAAGGGCTACCTCAACCGACCCGATGCCACCGCCGAAGCAATCACCGACGGCTGGTTACACACGGGCGACATCGCCTATATCGACGAGGAGGGGTTTATCTTCCTGGTTGATCGCGCCAAGGACATGGTGCTGCGGGGGGGTGAAAACATCTACTGCGCGGAAGTGGAAAACGCCCTGTTTGCCCATGAGGATGTGGCTGAGTGCGTGGTGTTTGCGGTTGCTGATGAACGCCTGGGGGAGGAGGTCGGCGCCGCCGTCTATCTGCGCCCCGACGCGACAGCCGACGCCAGCCACCTGCGGGCCCACTGCGCCGGCCTGCTGGCCCCCTACAAGGTGCCGCGCCATCTCTGGCTCCTGCCCGAGCCGCTGCCGCGCAATGCCAACGGCAAGTTTCTCAAGCGTGAGTTGCGGGAGTCCCTGCAGGTGTCCGACGCGCTCTGATCAGCTCTCGACGAAGGCCCGCTCGATCACGTAGTGGGCCGCGTTGCCGTGGCGGGATTCGCTAAAGCCGCGCTCATCCAGTAGCCGGGTCATGTCCTTGAGCATGCTGGGGCTGCCGCAAATCATGAAGCGGTCCCGCTCCGGGTCGATAGCCTCGAGGCCCAGATCCGCGGGCATTTTGCCGCTGGCCAGCAGATCTGTCAGGCGTCCGGTGTTGCGGTAGGCCTCCCGGGTCACCGTGGGGTAGTAACGGAGCTTTTGCCTGATTTCCTCGCCGAGGTATTCATGTTCCGGCAGTTCACGGGTGATGCTGTCCTGATAGGCCAGCTCGCTGGCGTGGCGGCAGCCGTGGGCGAGGATCACCTGATCAAAACGCTCGTAGATCGCGGGGTCCTTGATGATACTGAGAAAGGGAGCCAGCCCGGTGCCCGTACCCAGTAGATAGAGATTCCTGCCCGGCAGCAGGTTGTCCACGACCAGCGTCCCGGTAGCCTTGCTGTTGACCAGCAGTTCGTCGCCGACACGTATGTTCTGCAACTGCGAAGTGAGCGGGCCGTCAGCGACCTTGATGCTGAAGAACTCCAACTGGTCCTCGTAGTTCGCGCTGGCCATGCTGTAAGCCCGCAGCAGGGGCTTGCCCTCCCGTTCCAGCCCGATCATGGTGAAGTGGCCGTTCTCGAAGCGAAAGCCGGGGTTGCGTGTAGTCTTGAAGCTGAACAGATGATCGGTCCAATGGTGGACTTCAATCACCTGTTCGCGCAGCAGCGTTGCCATGGGGTGAACCTCGGGTGTGTGGGAAATCAGTTGGTGCATCTTAAGGCCCCGTTCTATATTGGTAAAATGGTTTTTATGAATATAATATATCGATTTAGAACATATAGGGATTGGCTTTGCGCTACACACTGAGACAGCTGGAAGTGTTCCAGGCCACCGCGCACTTTGAAAATGTCAGCCGCGCGGCCGCCAGCCTGGCAATGTCCCAGTCCGCAGCCAGTGGAGCACTGCGCGAACTGGAGCAGCAGTTTGCTGTGCAACTGTTTGATCGTATCGGCAAACGCCTGCGCCTGAGCGAATTCGGCCGCCAGCTGCGCCCGGCGGCGGAGGACCTGCTGGCCCGGGCCCGGGCGCTGGAGCAGTCCCTGTCCGGGGAGGAAGTCAGCGGCCGCCTGCAGGTCGGTGCCACATTGACCATCGGCAATTACCTGGCGGTGCCGATGATTGCGGACTTTCGCCAGCGTTATCCGGACGCCGACGTTGCCCTGACCGTGGCCAATACGGCGACGATCGCCGAGGGGGTGGCGAATTTCGAGCTCGATATCGGGCTGGTGGAAGGCGAGTTCGTGCACCAGGATTTGCAGAGCCAGCACTGGCAGGCGGATGAACTGGCTGTTTTCGCCGCGCCCGGTCACCCGCTGGCCCGGCGCCGTGCCCTGAGTGACCGGGACCTGCTGCAGCTGGACTGGATTGTACGTGAGCCGGGCTCGGGTACCCGCCAGACGTTTGAGCGCGCCATGCACGGCCTGCTGCCGGATCTGCGAATTGTGCTGGAACTGCAGCACACGGAAGCGATCAAGCGCGCCGTGGAAGCGGGCATGGGCGTGGGCTGCCTGTCCCGCATCAGTCTGGTGGACGCGTTCGCCCGCGGCTCCCTGGTCCCCCTGCGGGTGCCGGGCCGGGATTTTACCCGCCAGCTCAACATCGTTCTGCACCGCCACAAGTACCATACCGCAGTCCTCAGGCACTGGCTGCAGCTATGCCGGGAGCGAGCCGATTAACCCGTCGGCCGGATCAGGTTACACTGAGCGGTTATGACGATCTTCATTCCAACAGAGCAGACCAGCGCGGTGTTGCCCATCGGCCAGCCGCAGCGGGCGGAGGTGGTAGCCGCCACCGAAGCCTGGATTGAGCGGGCGGCGCAGATGCTGGCCCTGCCGCTGGCGCCGGTGCCGGTGCTGTTTGATCTCCGCGGTACCAGCGCGGGCATGTTCAGGGCCCGGGGCAGAGATTGCTGGATCCGCTTCAACCCCTGGATCTTCGCCAAACACTTCGAGGACAACCTGCACTTTACGGTGCCCCATGAAGTGGCGCACTACGCAGTTCACTGCCAGCGTCACCGGCGCCGGGTGCGGCCCCACGGCCCCGAGTGGCAGCGCGTGATGCGGGGCTTTGGTCTCCCCCCGGAGGTCACGTTCAAACTGGACCTGAGCGGAATCCCGGTCCGGCGGCAGCAACGTCATGCCTACCGCTGCGGCTGCCGCGACCACGCGGTGTCGACCGTGCGCCACAAGCGCATGCGCGAGGGTCGGGCCCGCTATCTGTGCCGCTATTGCGACGCGGCCCTGCTGCCCGTCGACTGAAGCGAGATTTTCAGGTATCCACAGCTAGCTCAACGCCGCTGAAGGTGTTGGCTTCGGCCTGGGTGTCCACAGCTGCAACAACCACCCGCTCGGGGTCTATTGCGCCCTCATTGACCAGGAAGCGCTCGCTGCTTGCGGCGCGTTCGCTGGCCAGCGCCTGCAGCGCACTGTCCGGCACCGGCCACTGGTCGCGCAGGATTCGAGCCTGCTGCAGCAACGAGGGTGCCGACTGCTCAGGGTCTTGCGCGGTGCCCGTATCCAGCGCGGCGTAACGTTCTGCAATTGCGCTTTTCCAGGCCTCGCTGCGCTGGCTGATGTCTTCTGTGGTCAGTCCCTGTTCCAGCAGGGTCTCCTGCAGCAACTGCTCCTGCAGGCGCGCCCGGTCAGTCTCCGGGTCTATCCGGCCACTGATAACCAGCCTCAGCGCCGGCCGCTGTTGCATGGCGGAGGCCAAATCGCGCAGCTTGGTCTGGCTGTGACTGTCGAGTTCACTGCCGCCGGCGGCGAAATCGACGGTCTGCAGATCCTCGCTGCTGCCAACCAGGCTGGCGAGCAAACTGAAGGGGGAGGTGATTGCCTTGGTTAGCAGGTTCACGAAGGCACCGGCGATAACGCTGCCGAGGCTGAATTTCGGGTTGTTGACGTCGCCGCTGACCGGAACTGCGAGGTCAATGACGCCCTTGCTGTCGGTCAGCAGGGCAATACCCAGCCGGAGCGGCAGATCGAGGGCCTTGTCGCTGGCTACCTGCTCGCCCAACTTGAGTTGCTCGATTACGATGCGGTTGTCGCCCTGCAGACGGTTGTTTTCCAGGCCATAACCCAGTTGCGCATTGAGCGTGCCGCGCTCAATGGCATAGCCGGCATAAGTCGCTGAGTAGGGCGTGAGGCGAGACATATCGAGACCGCGGAAATTCAGATCCAGATCCAGGGCCGGCGGCGACTGCAGGGGGCTGGCGGTGCCCGTCAGGGTAACCGGGGCGTAACCGTCGACCGAGCCTTTCAGGTCCACCTCCAGTGCTTCAGTGGGGTCGCTGTTCAAATTGGTGATGGTGCCGTCGAGCCCTCCAATGACGGTCCGGAACTGAATCGGCAGCGATTTGTCCTGAAAATCAAGGGCACTGTCGGCAATGAAGATTGCCGGAACGCTGAACTGCCACGGAGCCTGTTCCCCGGCACCGGCTTCAGGTTCGGCTTCCGCTGTTACTTCGGCTTCGGCTTCTGCTTCGGCTCCGGCCCCTGGTGCATCCTCCTCGGCCGCGCCGGCCTCCTCTTCCAGCAGGCGCTGGACATTGATGCTGCCATCTTCCTGGATGTGCAGGCGACCCTCGTAACCCTCCAGATGCAGTTCTGCCAGGTTGATGCTGCGTTCCTGCATGGCTACTGCCAGCCCCTTCCAGTGCAGGTTATCCCAGCGCGTCAGGGCGTCCTCGGCGCCCTGCAGGACCACGGCAAAGTCGGCCACAGCTCCGTCCACCGCCACTGTCGCGGGCTGAAATTCGGCCAGCGTGATGCGACCCGAGCTGCGCGCCTCGCCGCTGCTGATTTCGGCGCGCAGGATTGACGGCAGGTTGGGGCCAAACCAGGCCAGTGGCAGCCCCTCCAGGGCAAAGTCGAGTTCCGCGTTGCCGGCGCCCGGGTCCACGCTGCCCTCGACATCCAGGCTGGCGAGCTGGTTGATCTGCAGGGACAGGGTCAGGGGGCTGGCGCCCCGGGTAGGCCAGTGCAGATCGCGCAGCTCCGCGGTCAGCGGCCGGACCGTGAGCAGGCCCGGCTCGGTAAACTCGCTACGCCAGGCCACTTCACTGTTGCGCAGTTCAAACAGGCCCAGCTGCAAGCGCCAGGGGGAATCCGTGGCCGTTTCGCTTTCGTCTTCCGCTGCTGGCATTGCGAACAGTTCCGCCAGACTCACCTGGCCCCCCTCGCTCCAGCCGCGCAGGTTCAGGCCATCCGCTGTCATGCGCCCAAGACCGAGCATCTGCTGGCTGCCGTCAACGCTGATGTCGGCCAGTCTCAGGGTCGCCAGTGCCACTCCGGTATCCGGCAACCGCTCGCCGTCGCGAGGACTGATCCGGGTATCGATGAGCTCGATGTTGCCGTCGGTCACTGTGTAATCCAGAGTGTCCTGCCAGGAGGCGCTGTACTGCAGGGACAGGTTGAGACGGCTGCTGTCGAGTTCGAACGCGAGCCAGGGCTCGGCGAAGCGCCAGACCGGACGCAGGTCAATATCGTCCAGCTCCAGGCTGCCCGCGCTGCTCGCGGAAGCGATGGACAGATCCCCCTGCCACTGCAGCTGCCCGCCACCCTCGCCACGGGCCTGGAGGCGATAGGGTTGGCCCGCTTCAGCTACAGTGGAGAGGTCGGTGACTGCCAGTTGCAGGCCGTCCAGGTGGGTATTGTAGCCATCCGGATGCTGGTGGTCGCTGACTTCGATCCGCTCCGCGCTCAGCCGCAGGGCGCCGATGGCAAGCGCCGGTAGCTCACCGGAGCCGGTGTCCGTTGGGGGCTCCTCTTCTGCCTCAGGGGGCGATGCCAGCAGGTCGCTGATATTGAAACTGCCGTCGGCATTGCGCTGCAAGTGGAGGTAGAGCTCTTCCAGGGCCAAGGTATCGAGTGCCAGGCCCGGCTGGGTCAGGGTGGCAAGGGAAAGATTGACCTCGGCCCGGTCGAAATCCAGGAAGCGGCTGCCGTCCGGCTCGGCCAGGGCTCCCTTGCGAATTTCCAGCGCCAGGGTGAATGGGTTGAACAGAACCAGCTCCGCGGTGAGGTCGCGCCCCCAGTACTCTTTTGCCAGCCAGGGCGGCAGGAAATTCAGGGCCGGCAGCAGAATCAGGAAGGTAATGGCGAGATAGGCGGCGTAGGCGTAAACCAGGCCTCGAATCGCGGTTCGCACGGTGCAGTCTCCTTGCGCGTCAGTGGGCGGCTATCTCCTTACTATAGTCAAGTGGGCGCCCGCGGGCACCTGCACGGGCTCAGAGTCCCTTGCGATAGGTATACGGGGTGACGCCGGTCCAGCCCTTGAAGGCGCGGATGAAGGCGCTGGATTCGGAGAACCCCGAACGGCAGGCGATGTCCTCTATCGAAAGCCCCTGTTTGCCCAGAAAGTGGAGGGCCGTGTCACGCCGCAGCTGGTTCTTGATATCCTTGAAGGTGGTGCCTTCGGCGGACAGGCGTCTACGCAGGGTCTGCGGGTGGATCTCCAGGGATTCGGCCACGGCACCCAGCTCCGGCATCTCATGCAGGCTGTGGCGTACCTGGTCGCGGACCCGTGCGGTCCAGCTGTTGCGCTGAAAATCCTGGGTCAGCATCATCAGCACCGGATGCCGCAGATAGTGGCGCAGGCTCTGTTCGGTCTGGGTGATACGCTTGTCCATCAGGGCTGCCGAGAACACCAGTTCGCAGTACCCGGCGTCGAAGTGTACGGGGTTGGCGAGGAACATGTGCCGATAGTCCTCCGGCCGTGCCGCTGCAGGATAGGCCAGATTGACTGCCTGCAGCGGCAGGTGTTCCTGTACCAGCCAACTGCCAAAGCGGTGGGCATTGAATAGCATCAGTTCCACCGGGTACGGCTTTGGCGGTGCCTGTGCGCCCTGCTGCAATCGCAGCCGTACCTCGTCGGTTTCCTCGACCAACGCGGGGAAGGGTGCTGACTCAAACAGCTGGAAAAATCGGCAATAGCGATTGAGGGCCTGCCCCAGGGTTTCACAGCCGATGACCGCGTGGCACATCATCGACCAGGTGCCGATAGGAAGGCGCCGGCTGGTATAGCCAAGGGCCTCGTCGTTCATGGCCAACATGGTGCTGACCTGCAGGTCGGCGAAGCGTTCGATGGAAATGCGCGCGCCCTCTTCCAGCAGCAGGCGGGGGGAAATCCGGTTCTTGCGCAGCAGCTGCATCGGATCGAGGCCGATGGCTACGGTATTGCGCAGTACCGCGCGGGCAAAGTAGACCGATATCGAGAGTTCCCGCACTCAGCGCCCTGCCGTATTGCCGCTGAGTTGGATGGGACGGTGCTCCACTGCTGCCACCCGGTTGCGGCCGCCGCGCTTGGCCAGCTGCAGAGCCAGCCCGGCGTCCTTGCACAACCGGTCGAGACTCACCGCACCCAGCGCCTCGGCAACACCCAGACTGACCGTCACCGTCAGCGGCTGGTCGTCCACCTGCAGTGAAGCATCCGCAAGACGGTTGCGGATGCGTTCCGCCAGTTTCCGCGCTGCGGCCAGGTCCGAATTGGGCAGGATCACCAGAAAGGTATCGCCGTCATAGCGCGAGAGAACATCGCTGGCACGGCACTCGACTTCCAGGCACTGGGAGACCTGCTGCAACACCTTGTCCCCGGTGTCTGCGCCGAAGTGGTCGTTAAGCCGCTGCAGGTGGTCGACATTGAGCATCACCGCCGCGGTGGGCTGGTCGTGGCGGTCGGCGCTGGCAAGTGTTACGTGCAGGGCTTTTTCCAGCCCCCGTCTATTGAGCAGGCGGGTCAGGGGGTCCAGGGTTGTCAGGCGCAGCAGTTGCTGGCGCTGGTCGACCAATATGCTGGCCAGGAAGCCAATGCCCACCAGCGCATGAGCACCACTCTGCAGGGCATGGGCAGCCCCGGTGGCGGTAGCGGAGTCAACCCCGGCGGGGAACATGGTCAGGACAAAAGCCAGCATGGCTGCGGACATGGCCAGACCGCCGACCGCGACAATACCGTCACCTGCGTTGTGCGAACGCCAGCCCCGGGTACCGGAAATGGCGGCCAGCGCCATCCAGAACAGCGTCGTGGTGGCTGCATAGACCTGCAGCATGGGTGCCGGTTCGAGAAAGAATACTGCCAGGCAGGCCCCGGTGCAGCCGAGGCCCATGGCATAGCGGCCGCGGTGCATGTCCGAGCGCTGCATGATCGCCAGCAACAGCAGATAGCTGCTGATCATGGCCGCCACCGCGGGTACATTGACCGCCACCGAGAGGCTGGCGACTTCCGCCACCGTGAAAGCGATCCAGGCCAGCAGCGCGGTCATGAAATAGACGCTGTAGAACCCCAGCCCCGCTGGCGGCCGGGCAGCATTGCTCAGGGCATACAGGACTATCAACTGGGCACATACCAGGGCGCTGGCCAGGCCGTAGTGGGCGAAGAGGATAGTGTCGGTAAAACTGCTCTGCATCGGTGGTTACGGCTCTGGGTACTGGCCCTGTCAGTTTAGGTCAATTTATTTGTCGGCACGGGTCATTGCTGGTGCTGGCTCCGCTGAACATACTGGTGGATGTTGATTTTTATCCGTCAGAGGCAACTGCCATGCTGCAACGCGACTTTACCGACGAACAGAACATGTTCCGGGATGCTTATCGCAGATTCCTCGCTGCCGAGATTGTGCCACATATGGAGTCCTGGCGAGAGGCCGGAATCGTCGATCGTTCCGCTTTCCGCAAAGCCGGTGACCAGGGGTTCCTTATGGTCTGGCCGGAGGAGAAGTACGGCGGCATGGGAGATCCCGATTTCCGCTTTGAGCAGGTGATCATCGAGGAGACGGCCTACGCCAGGGCAGGGGACTGGTACAGTACCCTGCACAGCCGCCTGGTTGGCCCCTACTTTACCCGCTTCGGCAGCGAGGAGCAGTGTCAGCGCTTCCTGCCCGGCTGCGTCAGCGGCGAGACCATCCTGGCTATCGCCATGACCGAACCGGACGCCGGCAGCGACCTGGCCGGCATGCGCTCCACCGCGGTGGAAGCGGACGACCACTGGGTTGTGAACGGCTCCAAGACCTACATCTCCAATGGCATCAATGCCGACGTGGTGATCGTGGCGGCCAAGACCGACCCCGAGAACAACCCGCACCACATGACCCTGTTCATTGTCGAACGCGGCATGGAGGGCTTTGAACGCGGCCGCAACCTGAAGAAGATGGGGATGAAGGCCCAGGATACTTCCGAGCTGTTCTTCAGCGACGTCAAGGTGCCCAAGGCCAATGTGCTGGGCGAGCCCGGCAAAGGGTTTATTTACCTGATGGAAGGCCTGGCAGAGGAACGCCTGATTGGAGCCTGCGGCTATCTGTCCGCGGCCCAGCTTTCCTGGGACCTGACCGCCGATTTCGTGCGCGAGCGCAAAGTCTTTGGCAAGCCGCTGGCGGCCTTCCAGAATACCCAGTTCAAGCTGGCCGAGATGCGTACCCAGCTCGATATAGCACAAATTTATGTCGACCAGTGTGTGCGGGCGTTCAATAATGGCGCCCTGACAGCGGTGGATGCAGCCAAGGCCAAGCTGGTCACCAGCGAACTGCAGGTGGCTGCTGCGGACCTGGGGGTGCAGCTGCACGGCGGTGCCGGTTACATGGATGAGTATCCGATCAGCCGCCAGTGCACGGACGCCAAGGTCGCGACCATTTACGCAGGCAGTTCCGAGATCATGAAAATCATCATCAGCCGCGACTGTCTGTCGGACAAATACACAGCGTTCAACACGCGCAATTTCTGAACAACCGTAGCAGGAGAACAGCATGGAACTCGCAGGAAAAGTAGCAATCATCACCGGCGGCGCCTCAGGGCTTGGCCGCGCCACCGTGGAGGCCTACGTCGCCAAGGGTGCGAAAGTCGCAATTTTTGACCTCAATGAAGACAACGCCAAAGAGGTCATTGGCCAGCTGGGTGAGGACAAGGTCGCGTTCTGGAGTGTCAACGTGGCCGATGAAAACGTGGTCCGTGAGGCCGTGGCCGGCGTGGTCGAGAAGTTTGGCGCCGTGCACATCTGCAACAACTACGCCGGCATCGGCAGCGCCTGCAAGACCCTGGGCAAGAATGGTCCATTCCCGCTGGACCAGTTCATGCCGATCATCAATGTGAATCTGGTGGGAACATTCAACGTCTCGCGTTTCGCCGCCGAGCAGATGGCGAAGAACGAGCCTATCAACGACGACGGTGGCCGCGGCGTGATCATCAACACGGCCTCCATCGCAGCGATGGAAGGCCAGGTAGGGCAGTTGGCCTACAGCGCCAGCAAGGGCGGCATAGTTGGCATGACCCTGCCCATGGCCCGCGACCTGGCCAGCTACGGCATTCGCGTCAACACCATCGTCCCGGGCCTGATCCACACCCCGCTGTTTGAGATGATCCCGGAAGAAGCCTACAAGTCTTTGGAGAGCAGTGTTTGCTACCCGCGCCGCCTGGGCAAGGCCTCGGAGATCGCGCATCTGTCGGTTTTCATTGCGGAGAACGACTACGTCAACGGCGAGTGCATCCGTCTCGACGGTGCCATCCGCATGCAGCCGCGCTGAGGGACCGCTGTCATGGGTCCTTTGAACGGCTTCACCGTGATCGAGCTTGGGGGCATCGGCCCCGCGCCGATGGGCGGCATGATACTCGCGGACATGGGTGCGGAGGTGATCCGCATCGAGCGGGCCAACGGCACCGATCCCAAGCAGATGCGCGACGTCAGCGCCCGCGGCAAGAAGTCCGTGGTGCTCAACCTGAAGCAGCCTGAAGGGGTGGAGACCCTGCTGCGGATGATCGAGAACGCGGACGTGCTCATCGACCCCTATCGCCCGGGCGTCTGCGAGAAGCTGGGCCTGGGGCCCGAGGTCTGCCTGCAGCGCAACCCGCGCCTGGTTTTCGCGCGGATGACCGGCTGGGGCCAGGAGGGCCCCCTGGCGCACGCAGCCGGGCACGATATCAATTACATTTCCCTTACCGGGGCGCTGTTCGCCACCGGTCGCCGCGGCGAGAAACCGGTGCCGCCCCTCAACCTGGTCGGCGACATGGGCGGTGGCGGCATGCTGCTGGTCAACGGTGTGCTGGCGGCGTTGCTGGAGACCGCAAGCTCCGGCAAGGGCCAGGCGATTGATGTGGCGATGGTCGATGGCGCCGCCCAGTTGATGTGGATGTTCCACGGCTTCCAGGCCATAGGAGGCTGGGACGCCAGCCAGCGCGGAGCCAACCTGCTGGATGGTGCGGCCCACTTCTACGATACCTATGAGTGCGCCGACGGCCAGTTCATCTCGGTGGGCTCGATCGAACCGCAGTTCTACGCCCTGCTGAAGCAGCTCGCGGAACTGCCGGAGGAAGAGTTCGGCAATCAGAACGACCCGGCCCTGTGGCCGGAACTCACGGACAAGCTGGCCGCGGTTTTCAAGCGCAAGACCCAGGCACAGTGGTGCGAGATCATGGAGGGCACCGACGTCTGCTTTGCGCCGGTACTGTCGTTCATGGACGCGCCCAGCCATCCCGCCAACGTCGCCCGCAACACCTATATTGAAGTGGACGGGGTCACCCAGCCCGCACCCGCGCCCCGCTTCAGCCGCACACCGTCCACGGTTTCCCATGGCCCACACAGCCTCGGGCAGGACACCGAGGCTACGCTGGCAGCGATGGGGTTCGCGGAAAGCGAAATCAAGCAGTTGCTGGAATCCGGCACCCTGGGCCGATAACCGAAGCGTCACCAACGAGGAGCAACCATGGCCAATTATGAAACAGTGACGGTAGCACGGCATGACCAGGTCGCCCTGGTTACCCTCAATCGGCCTGACAGTCTCAACGCCTTCAATGCCGCCCTGCGTCACGATCTGTTGCAGGCAGTGCGGGAAGTCAATGCAGACGACACTGTACGTGTCGTGGTTCTGGCCGGGGCGGGCCGGGCTTTCTGCGCCGGTGCCGATCTTTCGGAAGTGGCGGGCGACGATTTCGATGTCGAAAAGCAGCTGAACTCCGAGTACAAGCCGGTGCTGATGGCAATTACCGACGCGCCCAAACCCTGGATCAGTGCGGTCAACGGGGCCGCGGCCGGCGTGGGCAGCTCCTTTGCCATGGTCTGTGACCTCACGGTAATGGCGGAAAACGCTTACATGTATCAGGCCTTTGCGGCCATCAGCCTGGTGCCCGACGGTGGCGCCACCTGGCATCTGGTGCGCACCCTCGGCCGCAAGCGCGCCTACGAGCTGATTGTGTCCGGCGAAAAGCTGCCCGCGGTCCGCTGCCGGGAGCTGGGGCTGTGCAATCGCGTGGTGCCGGCGGAGTCGTTGCTGGAGGATACCTTGCAGTGGGGGCAAGAGCTGGCGGGCAAGGCGCCGCTGGCCCTGCGCCACGCCAAGGCGGCACTCAACTTTGCCATCGAACACAATGTCGACGACAGCATTTCCGAGGAGGCCCGGCTGCAGGCCATCTGCATCGCCAGTGCCGATGCGCGCGAGGGGGTAACGGCCTTTGTCGAAAAGCGCGCCCCCGTATGGCAAGGCAAATAGGAGGCAGGGACATGGCGCAAGCTGAACTGTTGGTGGAACGCGCTGGCCCGATAGCCACGCTGACGCTCAATCGCCCCGAGGCGATGAATGCCCTGTCGCCCTCGCTGCTGCGGGACCTGTGCAATGCCTTTCGCGAGCTACAGGAAGACAAGGATGTTCGTGTCGTTATCCTGACTGGCAAGGGGCGCGCATTCTGTGCGGGCCTGGATCTGAAGGCGCTGGGCGACCATCCGCAGGGCCTGGCTGCGTTTGCCATCCACGGCGACAACGATGTGTACGCCGCGCTGCGCGCCTTCGACCGCCCGATCATCATGGGCATCAACGGCGTCGCCGCAACCGGTGGTTTCGAGCTGGCGCTGATGGGAGACATCCTCATTGCTTCCAGCAATGCCCGCTTCGGTGATACCCACTGCCGGGTGGGCCTGGCTCCGGGCTGGGGCCTGTCGCAGAAACTGGCGCGCATCATTGGCCACAGCCGGGCCCGGGAAGCGCACTTCAGCGGCAACTTCATCAGCGCCGAGCAGGCAGATGCCTGGGGCCTGGTGAGCAGGGTCGTGGAGCCCGACGCCCTGGCCGCTGCCTGCCGCCAACTGGCGGATGATATAGCCGGCTGTGTGCCCTGGACGGTCAAGGCCTACAAGGCGCTGGTGAACGACGGCCTGGAAATGACCATGGGTGCGGGCCTGGCCATGGAGAAACAGGTTATGGCGCATGCCAATGCCCGCGTCTCCGGCGACGATATCGCGGCCCAGAGGCAGGCGGTGACCAGCAGGGGCCAGCAGCAGAAACAGCAGGGCTGAGCCTTGCAGCGGCGGCCAACAGGGAGCGCGGTGCCATGAATGAACTGCGCCCCGAATTGCTGGCCCTGCGAGAGCGTCTCTTGCGCACCCTGGATGCGGGCCGGGAGAAAGCCCGGGACCGGCGCCACGGCGCCGGCTACCGGACGGCGCGGGAGAACCTTGCGGACCTGGTAGACCCCGACAGCTTTCAGGAATACGGCCAGCTGGCGGTTGCCGCCCAGCGCAGCCGTCGCGACTACCTGGAGTTGCAGTCCAGTACCGCCGCCGACGGCATCATCACCGGCACCGCCACCATCAACGCCGCCAGTGTCGGCGCCGCGGCGGCGCGAGTGGCGGTTATTGTCAACGACTACGCGGTGCTCGCGGGGACCCAGGGCTTCTTCCACCACGGCAAGCTGGACCGTCTCTGTGAACTGGCGGAGCAGCATCGTCTGCCGGTGGTCATGTACACCGAGGGTGGCGGTGGGCGCCCCGGCGACACCGATGTCCTGACCCAGATCGCCGGCCTGCACCTGCATTCATTTCGCAACTGGGCGCGGCTGGCGGGCAAGGTGCCGCGTATCGTCGTCAACAACGGCTACTGTTTCGCCGGCAATGCGGCCCTGTTCGGCTGCGCGGATTTCACCATCGCTACCCGCAGTTCCTGGATCGGCATGGCGGGCCCGGCCATGATCGAAGGTGGTGGCCTGGGCAAGGTCGAGGCCAGGGCCATCGGCCCTATTGACGTCCAGCTGAAGAACGGCGTGGTCGATATCGCCGCGGAGGATGAGGCGCAAGCCACCGCCCTGGCGCGGCAGTTGCTGGGATACTTCCAGGGCCCGGTAGCAGACTGGTCCTGTGACGACCAGGCTCCGCTACGCGATCTGGTGCCCGCCGACCGGCGCTGGGCCTATCCGGTGCGCAGGGTTATCGAAATACTCGCCGATAGCGGGAGCTTTCTCGAACTGCGCCGGGTCTATGGGCGCGGCATCATCACCGGTTTCATTCGCCTCGAGGGTACACCGGTGGCGCTGATCGCCAACGACTGCCAGCAGCTCGGCGGCGCGGTGGACGCGGAATCGGCTGAAAAGGCCGCCCGCTTCCTGCAGCGGTGCAACGCCTTTGGCCTGCCGGTGCTGTCCCTCACCGATACCCCGGGTTTCATGGTGGGTCCCGCCAGCGAACAGGAGGCCGCCGTGCGGCGCATGTCCTCCCTGTTCCTTGCCGGTGCCAGTCTCACGGTGCCGGTGGTGGCCATTTTTCTGCGCAAGGGCTACGGTCTGGGCGCCATGGCCATGACCGGCGGCAGTTTCATGGCACCGGTCTACGCCGCTTCCTGGCCCACCGGCGAGTTCGGCGGCATGGGTCTGGAGGGCGCCGTCAAGCTGGGTTACCGCAAGGAGCTGGAGGCGATTGCCGATCCCGCCGAGCGCGAGGCGCTGTTCGAGCAGCTGGTGGCGCGCCTGTACGAGTCCGGCAAAGCCACTGAAGCGGCCTCCTATCTGGAGATAGACGCCGTGATTGACCCGGCGGACACCCGCGCCGAGGTGCTCAAGGCGCTTCGCACCGCCGGCGTTCTTGCCTGCTGATGCGCCCCGCGGGGCCTGCCTTTGAATCGTTACAACCGGAGGATAACAATGAAAAACCTGTTTGATATCAGCGGCAAGGTCGCCGTGGTGACCGGTGGTTCCCGTGGTATCGGGGCCATGATAGCCGAGGGCTTTGTTGCCAACGGCGTGCGCACCTACATTACCGCCCGCCGGGAGGATGAACTGCAGGCGACTGCTGCGGAGCTCTCGCAGCAGGGTGAGTGCATTGCCCTGGCTGCGGACCTGTCGACCGCGGACGGTGTTACCCGCTTCGCCGCGGAGATCCGCGAGCGCGAGCCGGCGCTGCATATTCTGGTAAACAATGCCGGAGCCACCTGGGGCGCGAGTGTCGATGAGTTTCCCGAGAACGGCTGGGACAAGGTCATGGACCTGAACGTCAAGTCGATCTTCTTTCTCACCCAGCAACTGCTGCCGGCGCTGCGGGCGGCGGGCACGGATGCAGATCCCGCACGGGTAATCAACATCGGTTCAGTGAATGGCATTACCAACAGCCACATGCAGAACTACAGCTATACCGCGAGCAAGGCGGCGGTGCATCACCTCACGCGACATCTGGGGGCCGAACTGGCGCGGGAACGGGTAAACGTCAATGCGATCGCGCCCGGCCTGTTCCCCAGCAAGATGACCGCGCACATGGCGGGGCACGAGGAAGAGTTGACCAGGGCCTTCCCCATCAGCCGCATGGGCTCGCCGGAAGATGCCGCCGGTACCGCGATCTACCTGAGCGCCAGGGCCTCGGCCTGGGTCACAGGCCATGTGCTGGTACTGGACGGCGGGCTGGTCGCGGTGTCCTGAGTGCTCAAGTGGTAATGATCAGGCGCAGGGCCTGCAGCTGCAGGCTGGCATGGCGAATGTGAATGGCACACTCCTCGATTTTGTAGTCGAGGTGGTCCAGTTCTTCCTGGCGAATGGAAGGGTTCACCGCCCGCAGCGCCTGCAGGCGCTCCCGCTCCGCGCCCAGTTCCCCGCGCATCCGCGCCTCCGCATCCGCCAGGGTGGGAGTCAGCTGCGTTTCCGCGAGCTTCGTCGCCAGCACCATTTTGGCGTCGACCTCCTGTTGCACCTGCTTGATGATCGCAAGCGCCGTGCTTTTGTTCACCCTTTCCACCAGCCCGTTGAGCCGTTCGTGGGGCACCAGCCCGGCCAGGTCCTTGCCGCGCGCATCCACCAGCAGGCGCAGGGGCGAGAGGGGCAGGAAGCGCTCCAGCTGCAGGGTCCGGGGCGCCACGCAGTTGATGGTAAAGATGCTCTCCAGCAGCATGGTGCCCGGGGCGATACCCTTGAGCTTGATGGTGCCCAGGGAAGCGTTGCCCAGCTCCGTGGAGCGCACCATATCCATGGCCTCCACCAGCATGGGGTGCTCCCAGGTCAGGAACTCCATGTCTTCCCGGGCCAGCGCCTTGTCGCGGGAGAAGGTGACGGTGGTGCCTTCCTCCTGCAACCAGGGAAAGTGGCCGGTGAGCATGTGGTCCGTGGGGCGCAACACCAGGGCCTGGTCGGAGTGATGTTCGTGTTCTACCCCGTAGGCTTCACACAGGGACTCCAGGTAAGCCTGCAGTGTGTCGCTGTCTTCGTTGGCCTCGATTTCAGCAATCACCGCCGCCGCCACGTCCGGTTTGCATGAGTTGCGTTCCAGCAGGCGGTCGCGCCCCTCCCGTAGTTCACGGCGGGTGTCGACGGTAAAGGCAGCGGTATCCACGAGCAGGTCGTCGAATTCCGCGGTGCGTCCGCGCAGCTGCGTCAGCAGGCGTTCCTCGAAGCGGTCGAAGATCAGGGTGCCTGCGGAGCAGCTCTCGTGGAACAGGTCGAGGCCACGGTCGTACCAGTCGAGCAGGGTTTCCTGGGCACTGGCCTGCAGGTACGGTACATGGATTTGCACGTCCTCGGTCTGGCCGATACGGTCGAGGCGCCCGATACGCTGCTCCAGCAGATCCGGGTTCAGGGGCAGGTCGAACAGGACCAGGTGGTGCGAAAACTGGAAGTTGCGCCCCTCGCTGCCGATTTCCGAGCAGACCAGAGTCTGGGCCCCGTTCACGTCATCGGCGAAGTAGGCGGCGGCGCGGTCCCGCTCGATGATGGATAACCCTTCATAAAAGGCCGCTGAACGGATCCCGGCACGCATCTGCAGGTGGTGCTCCAGCGAGACCGCGGTGGCAGCGCGGGCGCAGATCACCAGCACCTTCTCCGGGCGCAGGCGCTTCAGGGTTTGTTCCAGCCAGGTGACCCGCGGGTCGAACGCCAGCCAGCTGTCATCGTGGTAGGGAGATTCCGGGTGCAGCGCCTCCAGCACGTCACTGTTGGCGTGGCTGTAGGCATCCGGCGTTGGCAGCGGGTAGCGGTGCATGACCCGCTGGGGAAAGCCGCTGATGGCGGCCCGGGTATTGCGGAACATGACACGGCCGGTGCCGTGGCGGTCGAGAATCTGCTCAATCAGGGTGTCAGCGGGGGCGGATGGGTCCAGTCCGGGCGGCAGGTCCGCCGGCACTTCCCCCTGTTCCAGTTGCTGTGCCATCTCGCTCCAGTGGCGGTACTGCTGCTCTTCCGCACGGAACGCTTCCAGCGAGTGGAAGCGCTCCGGGTCCAGCAGCTGCAGGCGCGCGAAATGGCTGTCGATGCCAACCTGTTCCGGGGTTGCCGTCAGCAGCAGCAGGCCCGGGTTCTGGCGGGCGAGGGCGGCGATGAAGCGGTAGTCCTCACCGGGGGCCTCCGGCGACCAGTGCAGGTGGTGAGCCTCATCTACCACCACCAGGTCCCAGGAGGCGGTCAGGGCCTGCAGCTGGCGGTGCGGGTATTCCCGGAACAGGTCGAGGCTGCACAGCACCAGCTGCTCGCTCTCGAAAGGGTTGTATTCCGTGAGCTCCGGCAGCACCTCGTCGCCGAACTCGTCGACCCCGGACAGATCCTGCAACCGCTCCTCGTCGAACAGGGAGAAATGCAGATTGAAGCGCCGCAGCATTTCCACCAACCACTGGTGCAGCAGGGTCTGTGGCACCAGGATCAGCACCCGGGCTGCGCGCCCGGTCAATAGCTGCTGGTGCAGAATCATGCCCGCCTCGATGGTCTTGCCCAGGCCGACTTCGTCCGCCAGCAAAACCCGTGGCGCGTAGCGCTGGCCGACTTCGTTGGCGATGTAGACCTGGTGCGACAGCAGGCTGGTGCGGGACCCCATCAGGCCGCGGGCCGGGGAGCGCTGCAGGCGGTCGAGCTGATTCAGGGTGGCAACCCGCAGCGCGAAGTCGCTGGTCTTGTCGAAGTGGCCGTTGAGGAGCCGCTGCTGCGGCGTGGTGATCTGCACGAACGCGTCGAGGTCCAGCTCGGATACGGTCACTGGCTGCTCATGGTGATCGGTGCCTGTATACAGCAACAGGCCGCCACTCTCTTCCACTTGGGTGACTACCAGCTCCAGATTGCTCGAAGTGGAGATGTGGTCACCCTCCTTGAACCGGAGGCGGGTCAGCGGGGCGTTCTCCGCAGCGTAGGTGCGCTCTTCACCCACGGCAGGGAAATTGAGGGTAACCCGCCGCGGCTCTACTTCAACGATTACTCCGAGCCCGAGCTGGGCATCTGCGTGGCTGACCCAGCGTTGGCCGACAATATAATCCATAGCATCCTGTCATTGTGGCAGGCCAGGAGCCTGCGAAAAAAGGCGCCCAGTTTAGCATCGACTGCCGATGGGTTCAGGTTTTCCGGGGAAATTTCCGGGCCAACATTTGTTTCCAGCTTTTGGCGTCAAACCAGGTGCCGATCAGGCCAGCGCGTCCGGGAAGAACAGCGCCTGGCTGTTGCGGCGTACTGCCCGCAGCAGATCCTCCACCGGTACCTGCTTCACCTCGGCAACTTTTTCGGCGACAAAGGGCAGGTAGAACGGGGCATTGGGACGGCCCCTGTAGGGCACCGGCGTCAGGTAGGGCGAGTCTGTCTCCAGCACCAGCTGGCCCAGCGGCGTAGCCGCCACCACTTCCCGGACATTGTCCGCCCGGTTGAACGTAGTGATACCGTTGAAACCCAGCATGAACCCCGCGTCCAGGCAGAACTCGGCCAGGGCGAGGCCGGAGGTAAAGCTGTGAATAACGCCCTTGCGGCCAAGGTCCGAGCTGAATTCGCCGAGGATGGCGCGGGTGTCCTCGTCCGCCTCCCGGGTATGAACTACCACCGGCAGGTTCAGTTCCACCGCCAGCGCCAGCTGCGCGGCGAACACACGGCGCTGCACCGCCCGATCGGCGTGGTCGTAGAAATAGTCGAGGCCGATCTCGCCGACGGCAACGATGCGGGGGTCGCTGCCACGCTCGCGAATGATGTTGGCCACGGCACTGTCGTAACACTCCGCCTCGTGGGGGTGAACGCCCTGGGTACCCCAGATGTCGTCCGCGGCCCGGGTCAGTTCAAACACCCGATCGAGGTTGGCCGCCGACACCGCAATCGTCACAATGCGCTCAATGCCGACTTCCCGTGAGCGGGCCAGGGTCTCTGCCAGCTGCTCCTGATCCAGGTAATCAAGGTGGCAATGGGTTTCAATCAGCGGGGTGTCGTAGAGCGGAATGTCGCGGCGCTTGCTCTTACTCATTATCGGTCCGGTTGTTGCAGTTCATTGCGGAGCCAGGGGCGACAGCATAGCAGGATAACGGACCCGCTGGGCTGCCGTGGTTTCCGCGGCCATGGTGCGAATGGTGTCCAGCACCTGGTCCCACAACCAGCAGTGCATGGCGGAGTGGCTGGTGCGCCGGTGGGCCACCAGCATGTACTTGAGCGTGTGGTCGCTCCCCGGCGGAGTCGGCAGCGCCACAATGCCGTCGGTGGCATGGGAATTCTGCAGCACATAGGCAGGGCCCGGCAGGAAGTAGTCGGTGCTGCGCAGAACTTCCATCGCGGTCATCAGGTGAGAGGTTTCCAGCGAACCCTGCTGGGGGTGGCGCACCCGCATGAAGGCCTCGGAAGAGCGGGCCAGTTCTACCTGTTCCAGGTCCGGCACATACACCCGGATTACCGGGTACAGCGCCAACCGCTCCCAGGTGATGTCACCGTGGGTCAGGGGATGGTCTTCGCGTACCAGGATCGCCGCTGGTGCGGTACCCAGCACCTGGGTCCGGAATTCCTCGGGGTAGTGGGCCTGGGCGATGTGGATGGCGAAGTCGAGACTCCCCGTCGCCAGCTGTTCCAGCTGATTTTCCACCCGCGTGATGGTGCGAATTGACAGCCTTGGAGCATGTTGGTGCAGGCGCCGGATCAGGCTCGGCAGCAGAGCGACACCCACATACTCGGAGAGGGCAAGGGTGATCTCACCGCTGTAGGTGTAGGGGTCGAAGCGGGAGCCCGATACCAGCCGGGTGATGTCGTGGAGGACAACCCCGAGTTCCGTGGCCAACTCCTCGGCTCGCGGTGTGGGTTGCATACCGCGATTGCTGCGGGTGAACAGTGGATCCTCGAAGAGGTCCCGCAAGCGGGCCAGGGTTTTGCTCATCGCCGGCTGGGTGATGTGCAACCTTTCCGCGGCTCGCGAAACGCTGCGCTCTTCCAGCAGGGCCTGCAGTGCTACCAGCAGGTTGAGATCGACTTTGTTAAGATTGAGGGTATCCATTGCCGCCACATGATTTAAATTCATGTAGATCATAACAAAAATACATTAGATATATATTAGAGCTTTTCCTATCATTGTTACATGGTTAAAGACCATCCGCTCGGCAACGGCCGGATGGGTCCGTCCAGGTCCAAATATGTTGCAATTTCAAACCCGCCGCTTGGCGGGTTTTTTTTGTCTGCGGCGTCTGGCGGGTCGCGGCAGGAAGGCGGCCTCGAGTTCTTCGAAGGCGCTCTCCAGGCAGGCCTGATAGCGCTCTGGTTGTGGCAGCATCTCGCGGTCGGCGAGCACGGAGATGGTCACCTTGCCGCAATAGCTGAAAAACATGTGGAAGATGCCCAGCCCCGGGGTCAGCACCCCGAGGCCGTAGTAGTCCACCAGCCTGGCACCGGCGCAGTACAGGGGAAAGTCGGGCCCCGCGACATTGGACACCACAGTGGAAACATTGACCGGCAGATAGCTGGACAGATGATTGCGCGCCCAGAATCCCAACACTGGCCGGGTGAGGGCAGGCGCGAAAACCCCCGCCAGTTTCACCACGTCCACGATGGGGCTGTTGTCTCCGGAGCGCTGTGCTGCAACGGCGCTCAGGTGAATGGCCTGCAATCTCTGCGCCGGGTCGGCGATGTCCGTATGCAATGAAGTGAATACCGAACCGACCTGGTTGTTGTCATCACTGCTGTCCCGCCGGGTGCGCATGTTCAAGGGGATGGTAGCTGCCAACGCCGCCGCCGGTACTTCATCCAGCTCCGCCAGATAGCGCAGCAGCGCCCCGCCAGTGATTGCCAGGGCGACATCGTTGACCTTGACTCCGGCCGCGTCCTTGACCGCCTGGACCCGTTCCAGGGTGAATTCCGCGGCGGTGAACACCCTGTGGGGCCCGACCGACCGGTTGAAGCGGGTCTTGGGTGCGCTGATATCCGGGGGCGGGACCTGTTTGCGCAGTATTGCGGTGAGGTAGCGTGCAAGCTGGGCCGAGGTGCTGATGCCCCCGCTGACAACTCCGGTGACATTGCGGATGCCGTTGATCGAAGCCCGCGCCAACAGCTCGGCGATACTGGGCTGCGGGTCCACCAGTTTCGGCGGCTCGTCCTCTGCTGCGGCAGCCTGCGGGTCAGCTACCAGGTCGTGTATCAGGGCCACGATACTGCTCCCCGCCATGCCGTCGACCAGGGAGTGGTGGATCTTGGTGTAGATGGCGAAACTCCCCGCGGGCAACCCCGGTATCCGGTCCAGGCCCTCAATTATCCAGGCTTCCCACAGCGGCCTGCCCATATCCAGCGGCCGGGAGTGCAGGCGGGCCACCTGGATGCACAGTTGGCGCCAGTCTCCCGGTTTCGGCAGCGCAATATGGCGCAGGTGAAATTCGACGTCGAAACGGGCATCCTTTACCCAGTACGGTCGGTCCAGTCCCCCCGGTACCCGTACCAGCCGGGTTCGGAACAGTGGCTGCTTGGCGAGTCTCCGCTCGAAGGTGGCAATCACCTGCTTGAAACGGACTTTGCCGCCGGGCGCGGTCGAGGGATCATAGATTCCCAGTGAGCCCACATGCTGGGGCGTGTTCGGCTGCTCCATGTTGATGAACGCGGAGTCGAGGATACCAAGCTGCTTCATGCTGTTGCGGTCTCGCCCTGTGTGTGCCGTCGTGGCAGTAGTATGTAGCTGCCCAATGTCGTTATATCATTAACCCGCTGCCCGCTCTAGCAGGCAGTTCCATTGGCTAAGGACAGGAAGAGGTGAGATCTTGTTGACACCATGGCTGAATGTCCAGCGGCTGGCCGGCCCGGTGCTACTGGCGGTGCTGCTGGCCAATCCGGTAATGGCCGCGCCTGCCGCGACCTATGGGCGTGATTTCGTACGTCTCGATCGGCACTGGCCTGACGAAGCGCCGCTGGCGTCGGCGCCGCAACCGCCACGGGAGGGGCAAGGCGCAGCGGTGGCTGCCCAGCGCGAGCGCCTGCTGCTGCTGGAGCAGGAAGAGGGCCCCTATGCCGCGGCCCTGGCGGAGCCGCTGATGGATATGGGGCGCTACCTGCAGGAGGCGGGAGAGGCGGAGCAGGCGGGGCAGTTATACCAGCGGGCACTGCATGTATTGCGAATCAATGAAGGCCTCTACAGCGACAACCAGATGCCGCTGCTGCGCAGTCTGTTTGCGATACATCGCAGTCTTGGAGACTGGCAGGGGCTGGACGCGCGCTATGACTATTACTTCCGGCTCGCCGCGACCCTGGGCGAGTTGGATGTGGAGTCCGCGGTGGATTACTTCCGCTGGCAGCGGGAGGCGCTGCGGCGACAACTGGACAGCACTGACCACCGCCGCCTGCTGCGTTTGTACGAGGCCAACGAACAGCTACTTGCCGCCGCCGATCCCGCGCTGGACGCAGCGGGCTACTGGCAGTTGCTGGACAGCCAACTGCGCAATCTGTACCTGATACAGGCGCTGGTAACTCCCAGGATGGTCAGCACCACCCGCGGCTTCACCTCGGCGGCACCTTTCCGCAGTGAGCCTTTGCAGGAAATAGATGTTCACGAGCAGCGCCTGGTCAATGTCCAGCGCAGCGCGGTGGCTCGTGGCAGTGAGCTGTTGTCCGGCTTTATTGACTCGGCCGCCTCGCGCGATGAACAGCTACTGGCGCAGGCCCTGCTGGCACTGGCGGACTGGCACCAGTGGAATGGCGATCGCCGCCGCGCAGGGGAGGAGTATCGTCAGGTCGTCAGTTACCTGCAGGCGACCGGCCAGGATGCACTACTGCAGAAATGGTTTGGCAGCCCGGTGGAACTACCGGACAACGGCGCTTTTTCCCGCGATACCGGGGTGGGAGGTGTGCCGGTGTTGGCGCGCTTCGCCGTGACCGCAGGCGGGCGCCCACGCGATGTCGAAACAACTGCGGCGGACGAGAGCCAGCAGGGCTTCGCCATGCGGCTCTACCGGAAATTGCTTGCTACCCGGTTCCGACCGCGGTTTGAGAATGGAGCCGCGGTGGCGACTGCGGAGGTCGAGCGCAACTACCGCTACCTGGATCCCGAGGCCATCAGGCGTTTTCGATCACCATAAGGGCGCCGCGGGCCTCGACACTGCCGCGGCAGCGCCAGGGCAGCAGTTCCGCGCAGTGGCGATCGACACAGGTCTGGGCCATTTCCAGAAATGTCGAGCGCTCCGGGTCGGCAATCACTATGTGCTTCACACCGGCCTTGACCGCGCGGTTCACCAGGTTGGTGACCGGTTTGACCAGCTCATCCCAGAAACAGATGTCGGCGGCAATGAGCAGGTCGTACTGCGCCAGTTCACGGGTACTGAGCTGCTCGAAGCGCTTCACCAGGTGTCGTGTCTGGACACCGTTGAGTGCAGCGACGGCGTCCAGGTAAGGGAAGACATCCGGGTCGGCGTCCATGGAGGTGACTTCGGAGCCCAGCCTGGCGGCACACCAGAGCCCCGCGATACCCCAGCCGCAGCCCACATCCAGTACTCGCCCGTGGTGCTCGGGGGTACGCTTGCCCAGATAGTCCAGCAGCAGGCAGCTGGACTTCCACAGTTTGTTGCCGTGAATGCTGGGCTGGTTGCCCTGGCGCCGGACCCGCCGGATAGCCGGGTGCGAGGTGTTCGGCATGATCATGCCGCGAAACTTGCGCTCGGTGATTACGGGTTTTTTCCCGCTGCCGGCCACCTCAGCTCGCCTTGTCCAGGATCTCGACGTCTTCTGCTTGTGGCCCCTTGTTGCTGCTGGCAGTGTGGAAGGCAACCCGCTGGCCGTCCTGGAGACTGCGGCGGCCCTCGCCACGAATGGCACGGAAATGCACGAAAATTTCGTCGCCGTCATCGCAGGTGATGAAACCGAATCCCTTGGCGGAATTGAACCACTTGACGGTACCCTGTTCCCTGCCGGCGGCGCTGCCTGGCTGCGCAGCGGCTGCCTTCACGGCACGGCCAGAGTGGACGGGCGCACTCTTGCCAGAGGGCAGCAGACCCACCGCAAGGGCGGTGCCGACAGTGGCGATGGTGAAGGTGGCCAGCAGGGCCAGATCCGGAAACTGGCCTCCCTGGAGGAAGGTGGCGATAGTGGAGACCGCGACAGCGATCACGATACTGATGATAAACCTGGCACTGAACTGCATTGGTGTCCTCTTAAGTGATGGCAAGACGCAAAGCCAAATTATGGCGCGAGCAAAGCCCACGCCGGGAAAAAAACGGCGAATAAAGTAGCCGGGTATGGGCGACAACGGACGGCGCTGAGCAGCCTGCTGCCGTCGCAAGTTGCTGCGCTAAATCTTTTGCACGTCCTCAGCCTGCAGCCCCTTGGGGCCTTCGACGAGGCTGAATTCAACGGCCTGTCCCTCGTTCAGGGTGCGATAACCGTCGCCCTGAATGGAACGAAAGTGCACGAAAACATCGTCGCTGCTTTCCTCCCGGATAATAAAGCCAAACCCCTTGGCGTTATTGAACCACTTAACCGTGCCGTTCATACGTTCACTCATACCGCTTTCCTCGGTGTAGCCTGCTGCTTTTTATTATTCCCTGCGGCGTTGCCGCCGCGGGGCACTGAAACCCGCGCGCCCGGCTGCCGGGTCACAACCGGACGATGTACTCCACCTGCTTGCGCAGCTTGTCCAGCGCCTGCTCCTGCGCGGCAAGTTTTTCCCGCTCTTTGGCCACGACCTCCGCCGGGGCCCTGTCGACAAAACTGTTGTTGCCCAGCTTGCCCTGCAGTCGCGACTGCTCTTTTTCGAGTTTTTCGATTTCCTTGCCCAGTCTGGCCAGTTCGCTGTTCTTGTCAATGAGCCCGGCCATGGGCACCAACAGTTCCAGTTCCCCCACCAGGGCCGTTGCTGCAATCGGCGCCTCGGCCCCGGTTGCCAGCCATTCCACGCTGTCAAGCCGGGCCATTTTCTTCAGGAAGGCGGCATTTTCCTGCAGGCGCCTCGCGTCGCTGTCACTGCCGTTGCGGCAAAGCAGGGTCAAACTGCGCCCCGGTGGCACATTCATTTCCCCACGAATGTTGCGGACACCGACGATCACACTTTTCAGCCATTCTATATCTGCATTTGCGGCAGTGTCCACGGCGGACTCGTCGCAGCGCGGATAAGGCTGCAGCATGATGGTGGGGCCTTCGATGCCAGCCAGCGGTGCCGCTCGCTGCCAGATTTCCTCGGAAATATATGGCATGAAAGGGTGCAGTAGTCGCAGCCACGCTTCCAGTACCGTGATCAGGGTGCGGCGGGTGCCGCGCTGGAGCTCGGGGCTGGCGTCCTCGTCCCACAGCACAGGCTTGGACAACTCCAGGTACCAGTCGCAGTATTCGTTCCAGATGAATTCGTAGAGCGCCTGGCTTGCCAGGTCGAGACGGAACTGGTCAATGGCGCGCTCGACCTCACGGGCTGTCTGCTGCAGGCGGGAAATAATCCAGCGATCAGCAAGGCTTAAGCTGACAGGCAATGCAGGATCGCTGCCGCAGTCCTGGCCCTCGCAGTTCATCATTACATAGCGGGCTGCGTTCCAGATTTTGTTGCAGAAGTTCCGGTAGCCGTCGATACGGCCGATATCAAATTTGATGTCACGGCCAGTCGAGGCCAGCGAGCAAAAGGTAAAACGCAGGGCATCGGTGCCGTAGGCGGCGATACCCTCGGGAAACTCGTCCCGGGTGTGTTTGGCGATCTTTTCACCCAGCTGCGGCTGCATCATGCCCCCGGTGCGTTTCTGCACCAGGGGTTCCAGCTCAATGCCGTCGATCAGGTCAATCGGGTCCAGCACGTTGCCCTTGGATTTGGACATCTTCTGGCCCTGGGAGTCGCGCACCAGACCGTGGACGTATACGGTATGGAAGGGCACCTGGGCGCTGCCGTCCGGGTGCTTGAGGAAGTGCATGGTCATCATGATCATGCGCGCCACCCAGAAAAAGATGATGTCGAAGCCGGTCACCAGCACGCTGGTGGGGTGGAAAAGTTGTAACTCTTTGGTGTCTTCCGGCCAGCCGAGGGTGGAGAATGTCCACAGCGCGGAGCTGAACCAGGTGTCCAGCACGTCGTCGTCCTGCTGCAGGCCGGTGTCCGCAGGCAAATTGTACTTGGCGCGCACTTCCGCTTCGTCGCGGCCGACATAGATCTTGCCGTGGCGGTCGTACCAGGCGGGAATGCGGTGTCCCCACCACAGCTGGCGGCTGATGCACCAGTCCTGGAGGTCGCGCATCCAGGAGAAATACATGTTCTCGTACTGTTTCGGGACAAACTGGATGCGGCCATCTTCCACCGCGGCGATGGCGGGTTTGGCCAGGTCCGCGACCTTCACGTACCACTGGTCAGTCAGCCAGGGCTCGATCACTGCCCCCGAGCGGTCGCCACGGGGTACCTTCAGAGTGTGCGGTTCGATCTTGTCCAGCAGCCCCAACTGTTCGAATTCGGCGACGATCTGCTGGCGCGCATCGAAGCGGTCCTGGCCGGCGTACCGCTCCGGCCCCCGTTCGCCGTGCGCCGTGGCATAGCCTTCGAAGGTCAACACGGTGAATTCGCCGAGGATGCAGCCATTGCGATCGAGCACATTGATCAGCGGCAGGTTGTGGCGCTTGCCCACCTCGTAGTCGTTGAAGTCGTGCGCGGGCGTGATCTTCACGCAGCCGGAGCCGAACTCGTGGTCCACATAGTCGTCGGCGATGATGGGGATCAGACGCCCGGTGATCGGCAGGCGCACCTGCTTGCCAACCAGGTGGCGATAGCGGTCATCCTCCGGGTGCACGGCGACGGCGGTGTCGCCGAGCACGGTTTCCGGCCGGGTGGTGGCGACTACCAGGAAGCCGTCTTCGCCTTCGAGCGGATAGCGCAGATGCCAGAGGGAGCCCTGCTCCTCGTCGTTCAGCACTTCCAGGTCGGAGATGGCGGTATTGAACACCGGATCCCAGTTCACCAGGCGTTTGCCGCGATAGATCAGGCCGTCGTCATAAAGACGAACAAATACCTCCCGCACTGCGTTGGAGAGGCCTTCGTCCATGGTGAAGCGCTCCCGGGACCAGTCCACGGAGGCCGCCAGACGACGCATCTGGTCGGTGATGGTGCCGCCGGAACGAGCTTTCCACTCCCAGACCTTGGCGATGAACTCGTCGCGGCCCAGGTCGTGGCGGTTCTTGCCCTCGGCGGCCAGCTGCCGCTCCACCACCATCTGGGTGGCGATTCCGGCGTGGTCCGACCCCACCTGCCACAGGGTGTTGTCGCCCCGCATCCGGTGGTAGCGGACCAGGCTGTCCATGATGGTGTGCTGGAACGCGTGACCCATGTGCAGGCTGCCGGTCACATTGGGCGGGGGGATCATGATGCTGTAGTTGCGTTCCCCGCCCTGGGGCCGGAAATAACCCCGCTGCTCCCAGTACTCGTACCAGCGGGCTTCGATGTTGGCGGGTTGGAAGGTCTTGTCCATCGCTTCTGGTGTCCGGCTGCAAAAAGGGCGGGATTATACGCCGCTGAGGTCGTGCTTTTCCAACTCGTAGCCGCGGGACTGGTAGAAGCGCCAGGAGGCGCGGGAGGCTTCCAGGCTTTCCGGATCCTGAGTCACGACTTCGGCGACACGGTGGAAGCGGCTGAAAAATGCGGGGATTTCCCGCTGCAGGTTGATCAGCAGGTCGTCGTGACCCTCGGGTTCCTGGCCCCAGCCGATAGCGACCAGCTCGGAGCCTGGCTCCCCGGGGAGGCCGTGGGGCAGGAAACTGCCGGGGCGGAACTCCCACAGCAGGTTATCCAGGACCCGGGCCTGGGCTTCATCGTCGGAATTGATGAAAATGCGGTGGCCGCGCTGGAAGGCTTTATCGGCGAGACGCGCCGCCACCTGCAGGCGCCGGGCCTGGTCGGCGGCCTGCACCACGTAGAACCCGACCCGGGTCATGTCAGCTGGAGGCCTTGGGCCCGGCCTTGCCCGGTCTGGCGCGGCCCGGCCCGGCCTTACGCGGCCCGGCCTTCTTCTTTTTTCCCTGTTCTCCCGCTCCAACCCGGTCCTGCAGGTACCTGGCCAGCATGGCGACCGGCCGCCCGGTGGCGCCCTTGGGGGTGCTGTTCCAGGCTGAACCGGCGATGTCCAGGTGGGCCCAGTGGTAGTCCTCGGCGAATTGCGCCAGGAAGCAGGCAGCGGTGACACTGCCAGCCTCGGGTCCGCCGATATTCGCGAGGTCGGCAAAGTTGCTCTTCAGCTGCTTGCGGTACTCGTCCCACAGGGGCATGCGCCAGCCGCGGTCGTGGGTGACCTCGCCGGCAGCCAGCAGGTTGGCAGCCAGGTCTTCGTTGTTGGCGTAAACCGCGGAGGCGTGCGAGCCGAGAGCAATGACGCAGGCGCCGGTCAGGGTGGCGAGGTCGATCACAGCCGCGGGCTTGAATCGCTTGGCGTAGCTCAGGGCGTCGCACAGTACCAGCCTGCCCTCGGCATCCGTATTCAGGACCTCAATGGTCGTACCCGCCATGCTGGTGACGACGTCGCCGGGCTTGGTGGCGCGGCCGCTGGGCATGTTTTCCGCGGCCGCGACAATGGCGGTGACATTGAGTGGCAGCGCCATGTCGATAACGGCCTGCAGGGTGCCGAGTACGCCGGCTGCGCCGCACATGTCGTACTTCATTTCGTCCATTTTGGCGCCGGGCTTGAGTGAGATGCCGCCGCTGTCGAAGGTGATGCCCTTGCCGACCAGCACCTGGGGCGCCTGGTCGGGCTCGCCGCCCTTGTATTCGATGACGATCAGTTTGGCCGGCTCGTCACTGCCGGCGGATACTGACAGCAGGGCGCCCATGCCCAGCTCACGCATCTTTTTCTCTTCCACCACCTTGGTTCGAACTTTGTCATTGCCGCGAGCCAACTTGCGGGCTTCGTCGGCCAGATAGCTCGGCGTGCAGATGTTGCCGGGAAGATTGCCCAACTCGCGGCTGTAATTGATGCCGCGCCCAACTGCTGCACCGGTGTCCAGCGCAGCCTGCGCCGCTTTTACCGCGAGGGTCTCGCCGGGATTGACCACCAGCTTCTTCAGGGCCAGCGGGTCCTTGGGTTTGGCAACAGTGGCGGAGTAGCGGTAGGCGCTGCTGACCAGGCTCCGGGCCAGCAGTTCCAGCAACCAGTCCAGCTCGACCTTGTCGGAGACCAGGTCGGCGGCGTGGAGCAGGGCGTCACCGGCACTGCTGGCGCCGAGTGCGCTGTTCAGCCCCTGCAGGGTTTCCCGGGCAGCGGCCTGGTCAAACTTTGCCTGCTCGCCGCAGCCCAACAGCAGCACCCGCGCGGCGCCGCCAATACCCGGCAACATCTGCGTCTGCCCGGCCTTGCCCTTGAAATCGCCGAGTTTGAGGGCCGAGTCCAGGCTGCCACTGCCGGCGCTGTCCAGAGCCCGTGCCGCCGCAGACAGCTGGCCTTCGTAGACCGCCACGATGGCGCACTGTGTTTTGGCCTTGCTGATATCGGCAAAGGTGCGTGCGGTAAAAGTCAATTTGCTCATTGGGGATCCCTGTTAGTTTTCATGGGCGGGTGTCAGGACCCTAGTGTATGATGCTGAGCGACGAAACTGAACAGCTGGTGTCGCTCTTCTCCGGGTGGCATCTTGCGCTGCAATCCGGGCCCGCATGAAAATCCTGGCATATCTCACACGCGACGTTCTGCTGCACACGGTGGCCGTCAGCTTCTCGCTGCTGGTCATTATCTTTAGCGGTCGCTTCGTCAAATACCTGGCCGAGGCCGCTGTTGGGAATCTTGCCGGAGATATTTTGCTGCCGGTCATGTTATACCGGCTCCCGGGCTTTCTCGAGCTGATCCTGCCGCTGGGGCTGTTTATCGGTATCCTGATGGCCTACGGTCGGCTGTATGTCGAGAGCGAGATGGTGGTGCTCTCAGCCTGCGGCGTGAGTCCCTCCCGGCTGGCCGCTTACACTCTGGTGCCTGCGTTGCTGATCATGGTCGTGGTAACCGGGCTGAGCCTGCTGGTGACGCCCATGGGCGCCGCCCGCTCTTCCGCCCTGTTGGACGACCCGGAGAAATCCCAGGGTCTGCAGACCCTGGCTGCGGGCCGCTTCCAGACCCGCAAGGGCAGCAATCTGGTGAGTTACGCGGAAACCATCTCGCCCGACACCGGGGTCATGCGTGCGGTATTCTTGTCGCAACAATCGGTTCCGGAGGAGGGCAGGCCGCAACTGTCGGTGACGGTGGCAGCCGAGGGGGAAATCGTCCTCGATACCCGCACCGGCGCTCGCTATCTTGAGCTCCGCAATGGCTATCGCTATCAGGGTCTCCCCGGGCATCGCGACTATCAGGTGATTCAGTTCGAGACCTTCGGGGAGAGGATTCCAGAGCCGGAAGGCGGGATCCGCAGCGTGCCGCGAGTAGATGGCAGGCCCACGGCATCGCTGCTGGCGTCGGACGCGCCGGAGGATGTCGCCGCCCTGCACTGGCGTCTGTCCCTGCCCATTACCGTGCCGATCGTCGCAATCATTGCTCTTTGTCTCAGCCGCACCGACCACCGGCGCGGGCGCTACATCAAGATGGCGCCGGCCTTCGCACTTTATCTGGTTTACCTGGTATTGCTGACCAATGCCCGGGCAGCCATGGAGGCGGGGGCCGGTCCGCTCGTGCTCTGGCGTGTACACCTGCTGTATCTGGGTCTGGCCCTTTGGCTGCTGTATGGCGATAGTATCCGGCGCCGGTTGTGGCGCCGACGCCGGCGGGAGAGCGCGCATGCGACTGCTTGACCGCTATATTGGCCGCACTGTCTTCGCGGCAATATTGATGGTGCTGCTGGTTATCGTCGGCATTGATGTGGTGTCCGCCTTCATCGACGAGTCCGGCGACGTCAGCGAAAGCTACGGCTTTGGGGAAATCGTGGTGTATATCGCCCTGACCACCCCCGGCCGTCTCTATGAATACATGCCCTTCGCGGCCCTGATTGGCTGTCTGGTCGGTCTGGGCCAGCTGGCCAGTGCCAGCGAGTTGATCATCATGCGCAGTGCCGGTGTCTCGATTGCCCGCTTGGTGACGATCGTGATGAAGTCGGCGCTGCTGGTGGCGTTGCTGGGGTTCCTGCTGGGTGAGTACGTGGCACCACAGGCAGAGCAGCTGGCCCAGAGCCGACGGGCCATGGCGCAGAATCCCGGCGAAGGCGTGGCGGGGCGCTATGGGATCTGGAACCGGGAGGGGGATTCCTTTCTCCACTTCAATGCCATGGAAAGCGAGAATGTGGTACACGGCGTCACCCTGTTGCAGTTCGATGACCGGCGCCGCATGCAGTCCGCGCTGCGGGCCCAGCGCGCCGTGCATGCCGGCGACCATTGGCAGCTGGAGCAGGCAGTGAAGACGGATTTCAGCAGCTGGGAAACCACACAGACGCGGCACGAGACCCTGCGCTGGGACACCGGGATCACACCGCAGCTACTGGTTATGGAGGTGGTCGCGCCGGAGCGCCTGCCGCTGGCGGACCTCTATCGTTACAGTCGCTATCTGCAGCAGCAGGGGCTGGACGCTGACGACTATGAACTCGCCCTGTGGCGCAAGCTGCTGCAACCGGTGTCCATCGCGGGCCTGGTGCTGGTGGCCATCGCCTTCATTTTCGGTCCACTGCGTGATGGCACCATGGGTTTGCGCATCTTTATCGGCGTGCTGGTGGGCGTGGTGTTCCAGATCAGTCAGGATCTGCTCGGCCCGGCCAGCCTGGTGTTCGGGTTTTCGCCCCTGTACGCCGCCCTGGCACCCGTCCTGCTGTCCATTGCCGCTGGCCTGGTGTTGCTGGCAAGGACCCGTTAGGAACCGCTCAGGTCCTGGGCTGCTTGGGCTGCTTGGGCAGCTGCACCAGGTGGGTGCCGCTCAGGTAGTCGTGCCAGTAGCGTTTGCGCTTGTCCACCAAACACCACCAGTAGCCGAGGCCCGCGGGGGCCAGTGATACCAGTGCGGTCAGGCAGCGCAATATGCAGCGGCCCGTACCGGGAACCTCTCCCCTGGCATCATCCACCAGTTTCACCCGCCAGGCCTGCATGCCCAGGGTCTGGCCGCCCTTGCGCCAGAACGCGGTGAAAAACACGATGACGCAGGCTATGCTGAGTGCCTGTACCAGCTGCGGGTGCATCTGGTAGTAGTCACCGCCGCTGCCGGCGTTCAGCAGCCACATCTCCACTGCGGTGGCAACGGCGACCGTCACGCCGATAAACGGGATGACCAGCAGAGTGTCATAGAGCATGGCCGCGAGTCGCCGCAGTAGCGGTGGTGGAGCCAGATTGGCGGAGTCCTGCATCAATGTTCCCGTATGTGAAAGTCTGTCAACCTGGTTCGGCGCCAGCGCGCATTACCGGATTGTAAATTGTCCCCGGGGCGTCGCCAGTGCTAAATTGCCGGGCATGATAATAACGGGTTCCGCGCAATGAAAGTGCTGTTGGTGGAAGATGACCAAGCCGTCGCGGACTTTATTGTCTCGGAACTGGCGCAGGCGGGCCACGCATGCACGCATTTCGCAGATGGCGAGAGCGGCCTCGGTGCTGCCCGGGCCGACCACTACGACGTGCTGATTGTGGACCGTATGTTGCCCCGGCTCAATGGCCTGGCACTGCTGCGCACCCTGCGTCAGGAGGGGGACGCCACGCCGGTACTGATCCTCAGCGCGCTGGGGGATGTTGATGACCGGGTCCAGGGACTGCATTGTGGAGCCGATGATTATCTGGTCAAGCCTTTTGCCATGGCAGAGCTGTTGGCGCGGCTGCAGATCCTCTCCCGCCGCAGCAGCCAGTCCGGGTCCGAGGTGCCGACCCGTCTGCAGGTTGCCGATCTGGAGATGGACCTGCTGAGCCAGGAGGTGCGGCGACGGGGCGAGGTAGTGAGCCTGCAGCCCCGGGAGTACAAACTGCTGGAGTACCTTATGCGCAACGCGGGCCAGGTGGTGACCCGGGCCATGTTGCTGGAGCATGTGTGGGGTTACCATTTTGATCCCCAGACCAATGTCATCGACGTGCATGTATCGCGGCTGCGGCAAAAGATCGACCGGGACTTTTCCCCACCGCTGCTGGCGACGGTGCGCGGCGCCGGCTACTGTCTCGGCACCGGTTGAAACCCCATGCGTATTCTGGATGTTCTCAACAGCCTTACATTCCGCTACATCCTCAAGTATGTCACCGCGCTCAGCGCCACGGTGTTTCTGCTGCTGGCGGTGCTCTATGTGTACTTCAGCTACGACTACTTCATCGAGTTGCGCTCTTCGATCCTCGACGAGTTGGAGGCGCTGCAACTGGTTTACAATGGCCAGGGGCTGGCGGGGGTGGAGCAGTACCTCGCGGATCAGCGCAACCTGCCGACCATCGGGCGCTACAGCTATCTGGTGGTGGATGCGGAAGGTAACAAAGTGGCGGGGGATCTTGCCCAGACCCCCCGTTACCGCGAATTTTCCGGCGGCTGGCTGGGGTTCCAGCTGGCCCTGCTGAACTGGGGTGAAACCATTGATGTGGATTTCCTCGCCCGGCGCGAGCCTCTGGGTGACGGCTACGCAGCCCTGGTGGCGCGCAATTACGCCGACGCAGTGGCCAGTGGCGGGCTGGTTTTTGTCACCCTGTTCCGGGCGATGATCGCGACCCTGCTGTTGGGTATTGCCGGTGGCTTCTTCAGCGCCGCGAACACGCTGCACCGTTTCGAGCGCCTGAACAGCGAGCTGTCGGATATCGTTCGCGGCAATTTCTCCAAGCGACTGTCGGTCGAGGGCAAGAAAGGTTACCCGCGCGAGCTGGCCCGGGCCATGAACCAGATGCTGGACCAGATAGGCTCCTTGATGCAGGGGGTGAAGCTGGTCTCGGACAATATTGCCCACGACCTGCGCACCCCGCTGACCCGGATCCGCAACCAGCTCAGCCAGCTGCGCCAGCGCCTCGACCCGGCCGGCCAGGGCGAGGTTGACCGGATCATTGAAGACTGTGACAGCCTGCTGTCCTCCTTCAATGCACTTTTGCGGATTTCAGCCCTGGAGTCCGGCAGCCGCCCCCCGGTCCGGACCCGCGTGGCCCTGTCGGGCCTGCTGGAGGACCTGGCTGAACTGTACGAGCCGGTGGCGGGTGACAAACAGGTCAGCCTGCGCCTGGCAATTGCCGGGGGAGTGGAGTGTACCGGAGACAGTGATCTCCTGTTCCAGATGTGTGCCAACCTGCTCGACAACGCGATCAAGTACACGCCTGCCGGCGGCGATATTGAGGTGGCACTGGCGGCGCAGCGCGGTACCGTGGAGATCGTGGTAGCTGATTCAGGGCCGGGTATCGACCCGGTGGAGCACAAGAATGTGTTCCGCCGCTTCTACCGGGTCGAGTCCAGCCGCAGCGAGCAGCCCGGTCATGGTCTGGGCCTGAGCCTGGTGCAGGCCATCGTGCACTACCATCGCGGCACCATCGCGCTGGAAGACAAGGAACCCGGCCTGCGCGTCGTGGTCAATCTGCCCCAGCACCCTGCCTCCTGAATATCGAGACTACTCCTCAAGAGTGAGCCGGCTGGTGTCCGGCGCTGCCGCAGTTTCCCGCTTGCGATACTGTTCCTCCAGCACATCCGCGCCTGCCGCTGCAAGTTCGAGGTGCGACAGGTCGACTGCCGGCGCCGGGGCTGGCGGCATGGCGCAGTCGCTGAGATCGCCTCCCTCCGGCTCCAGCGCCAGACCGTCACTGATGGTCACGGCCACCGGCGCGGGGCGCGACAGGCCGGGAATGTTCTCACCGGCTTCGCCCAGCGTCAGGTGGCTGGTATCCGGTGCCGGCGGTGCCGGAGGCGCGGGCTCCGCAAGACGCTCCCCGGCCGCAGCGACATCAAGCGTGGGCGCACTGATACTGGACGCAATGGCGGGCGCACGCTCGTCGGGACCGAGGACGTCAGTGCCCGGGGGTGCCAGTACCAGCCCGGCATGAGGCGCGGTGGCTGCCACTGCCGGTGTCGCCGTAGCCTCGTCGCAGGGCCGCAGCACGGGGCGAGCGCCGGCTTTCTCCAACGCCTGCTGGTATTTGCGGGCAGTCGCTGCATCCGCATCGCGTTTCAGAATCTGCGCTTTGCCACTGAACAGTTTGTCCAGGGTAGCCTCGTCGGCCTTGAACAGGCGGCCCAGATTGGCGCGTACCGTGGCCGCATCGCGGCCCTCAAGCAGCTGCCCCGCAAACAGCACATCGAAGCGTGCACTCATGCTCTTACCCTCAAATCCTGTCCCTGTGGCTCAGTATAGGTGCTGGCGCCGGGCCAACCAAGCGCCTGCCGCGGCCTTGAATGCGTCGATGTTCAGGAGTCAGGGTACTAGTCTGTTACCATAGCCACCCCCTGATTTCGCTGAGGTGGCCGCCGGCCGATGTCTGAACAAATGCCCACCCGCTTCGTGCGGACGCTTGTGCGCATGGTGGAGGAGCGCGGACATGATCCGGCGGTAGTGCTGGCTGCGGCGGGACTGGACTTCGACCCTCGGGACGAGACTGCAATTGGCTATCGCGACCAGGTGAGCGCCATGGAGTACTCCAGGGTCTACCAGCAGGTATTGCGCCTGCTGCAGGACGCCACCTTCGGCGTGACCCGCAGCGATCTGGCGGCGCCGGGCGCCTTCCGCATGATGTGCTACTGCATTATTTCCTGTCGCAATCTGGGTCATGCCATCCAGCGGGCGGCGGAGTTTTATCGGACGTTTTTCGACGAGCAGAGCCAGCTCTACGCCAATTTCACCGAAGATACTGCCCGCGTCGGCTATCTGCACCGCAGTGAACCGGAACAGCCAGCGGTGGCGGCGGCGGACGTCTACGGCCTGTCCCTCTGGCACCGCTTTTTCGGCTGGCTCTGTGGCCGGCCTCTGCCCCTGCAGCGGGTGGATTTCCAGGGCAGTGAAACGACCAGCGCAGACAAGTACCGGGACCTGTTCCAGGCCCCGCTGTACTTCAACCAGCCCCGCGATCTGCTCTATTTCGATGCTGCCTGTCTCGCCTGGCCCATAGTGCATACCGAGCACTCACTGGACGAATTCCTGCGCACGGCACCCTATCAGTTGTTGCTGATGGACGCGCGGTCCGCCAAGGACCGGCTCTCGGCCCAGGTGCGCGCCATGCTGGGGCATGACTTTCAGCAGGGGGTCCCGGGCTTTGAGGCCATCAGCCAGGCCCTGAACATGTCGGCGCCGACCCTGCGCCGCAAACTCAGGCGCGAGGGCACGACCTTTCAGGCATTGAAGGATGAGGCCCGGTCCGAGGCCGCCTGCCTGGCCCTGGACCGCCCCGAGCTGTCTATTCATGATGTGGCGCTGCAACTCGGTTTCACCGACCCCAGCGCCTTCCATCGCGCGTTTCGCAAGTGGTCCGGGCAGACGCCGGGGCAGTACCGGGCCAGCCGGCGGCGCCGACGCCGGGAGGGCTGAGCGGCGGTACCCGGGGCAGCGGCTCCCGGGGTATAATTCCTGCCCCAAGACGGAGGTCCCATGTCAGCTCAGCAACAGATTACCGAACAACTCGCAGTCGCCCTGGCGCCCATACACCTGGAGGTGGCCAATGAAAGCCACATGCACAGCGTGCCGCCGAACTCAGAGACCCATTTCCGGGTGGTTGTGGTGAGCGAGGCCTTCAGTGGCCTGCGTCAGGTGGCGCGGCACCAGAAGATCTACAGCCTGCTCGCGGCGCAGCTGGAAGGCCCTGTGCATGCACTTGCCCTGCACACCTATGCGCCCGGGGAGTGGGAAGCACGCGCATCTGTTGCCCCGGTATCGCCCGACTGCCTGGGGGGCGGCAAGGCAGACGCGGGAGGGGGCAGCTGATGGCGTTCGTGGTTGCGGCGCTCTACCGCTTTGTAACCCTGGACGATTACCGCGAGCTGCGCGAACCGTTGCTGGACGAGTGCGTGGCCGCCGGGGTCAAGGGTACGCTGCTGCTGGCGGCAGAGGGTATCAATGGCACCATTGCCGGCAGCCGCGATGGCATTGACCGGGTTCTCGCCTGGCTGCGCAGCGACCCGCGTCTGGCAGCGCTGGAGCACAAGGAGTCCCTGGACGATGAGATGCCGTTCTACCGCATGAAGGTCAAATTGAAGCGCGAAATCGTCACCCTGGGGGTTGCGGGTATCGATCCCAATCGCGTGGTCGGCACCTATGTTGCGCCGCGGGACTGGAACGCCCTGGTCAATGATCCCGAGGTGGTGCTGATCGATACCCGCAACCGGTATGAGTACGGAATCGGCACCTTCCACGGGGCGATTGATCCGGCGACCACGTCATTTCGTGAATTCCCGCGCTACGTGCGCGAAAAACTGGATCCGGCCCGGCACAAGAAGGTGGCCATGTTCTGCACTGGAGGCATCCGCTGTGAAAAGGCTTCGGCCTTCATGCTGCAGGAGGGCTTCGAGGAGGTCTACCACCTGCAGGGAGGGATCTTGAAGTATCTGGAGGAGGTTCCCGAAGAAGAAAGCACCTGGGAAGGCGAATGTTTTGTGTTCGACAACCGGGTCGCGGTCAATCACCGCCTGGAGAAAGGCCGCTATGACCAGTGCCACGGTTGCCGCCACCCGATCACCGCAGAGGACAAGGCCTCGGATCGCTACCAGCAGGGTGTGTGTTGTCCGCACTGCTACCACAGCCTGACTGACCAGCAGAAGGCCCGTTTTGCCGAGCGCCAGAAGCAGATTGAGTTGGCGCGACAGCGAGGCGAGCAGCACGTCGGGGCGCCGCCGCCTGCGCGCCAACTCCGTGCCGGCAGGGGCGACGCTTAGCGCCGCGTCGCTCGTGCGACGGCGGTGATGCCGGGTGCCAGTTCCGGCGGCAGTGCCTGGCGGAAAACCGAGACCGGCACGTAGCGGCTGTAATCAACGCTGTTGCCCTCTGAAATCACCCCACTGAGCAGGGGCGCGCCGGCCTCAGTGAGCTGTACCACCGCGCCGCCCGAGGCACCCTTGAACGCGCGGCAGTCACTGCCGCCACTGCGGCGGTCGGCAGCGATAATACGGCAGGCCGGGTCATAGCTGAGCTCCTCGCCGTGCGCACCTGTTCCCGCATCCCTGGAATATCCCGCCATCACCACCGGCAGCGCCGGATTGGCCTGTTGTGGGTGCAGTTGCAGTGCCGGCACCTGGGCAAGGGCTACCGGCTGGCGCAGTCGCAGTACTGCCCAGTCTGCCTCCATGCTGCCACCATCGGCGTAGCGCACAGCTTCTATTGCCAGTGGTTCTGCGCTGGCCGGCAGCAGGGTGAAGGTGATTCGCTGAGTCAAATCCCGGTAAAACTCCAGACAGTGCCAGGCCGAGACAATGACCGTGGCATGGGTGGCGCCCGGCGCCGCAACCAGGGTGGCGCTGCAGCGTTCAGTGTGGTGCCGCGCGTAGCCGTTTTCCAGCCTGATACCCGGCACCGTGAGCTGACCGACCGCGCGCAGCCAGTCGGGCGATGTCTGCGAAAAGCGCAGCCGCGAATCCTCGCTGGCTCCAGCGGTGGTGGTCAGCAGCAGCAACAGCAGCGCCTGGGGCAGGTTGGTGCGCAGGGCAATTTCTCCAGAGTGGCCTAACATATTGGTCAACGGCTTCCGGGCCGGGCTTGGCGCCCGCTCCGGCTGTCAGTAGCATGGTCGGGTATAGCAGGCAAAGTAGCAAGCGGGAGAACCGGATGGGTCAGGGCAGGGATTGTGTGGCGGTAGTCACGGGCGCCAGTCGGGGTGCCGGCAAGGGCATCGCCAAGGCGCTGGCGGCCGCGGGGGCGACAGTTTATATCACCGGTCGCAGCTGGCGCGCGGGGGAGGCAGCGCTCCCCGGGTCTCTTACCGAAACCGCGGAAGAAATTGCCGCTGCCGGCGGGGTGGCAGTGCCGGTCCGCTGCGACCACGGTCGCGACGAGGAAGTCGAGGCGCTGTTCGCACGGGTACGGGCAGATCACGGCCGGCTCGACATCCTGGTCAACAATGCCACCAGCCTGCACGATGCGCTCACCGCCACCGGGCCGTTCTGGGAGAAACCGCTGGACCTGACCACAATCTGGGATGTCGGCATGCGCTCCCACTACACGGCCAGCTGGTACGCGGCGCCGCTGCTGCTGGCCAACGGCGAGGGGCTGGTGGTGAACACCTCGTCCTTTGGCGGGCGGATATACATGCATGGTCCGGCCTACGGTGCCGGCAAGGCTGCAGTCGACAAGATGGCGCATGACATGGCGGTCGACTTCCGGCCCCACAACGTCGCAGTGATTTCGCTGTGGATGGGTCTCCTGCTCACCGAGCGCACCCGGCAGGTGTTCGACGCCGAACCCGACAAATACGCTGACCTTGTCGCCACCGCGGAACATCCGGAGTTCAGTGGCCGGGTGATCGCGGCGCTGTGGGCGGATCCCGGGCGCATGGCCCATAGCGGTACCGTGTGTATTGGCGCGGAGCTCGGCGAGGCCTACGGTGTTACCGACATCACCGGTGGCCAACCGCCGTCGCACCGGGCTTTCTTCGGCCCGCCCACCAGCTTTGGCGACGCAGTGGTTGAGTAGACCCATACCTCATATGGAGGATGAATCTCCGCGCCCGACAACGTTTAATACTGTCGTCTAGAGAACAGCAATAACACAGCAGGAGTTTTTCATGACAGTGCAACAGGCAATGCCATCCACGGTAAACGATGATTCTCACAGTCTTGGGTCCCCTCGGGCCGAAGCTCTGCTGGCTGCGGCCCGGGCCATGGGCCCGGTGTTGCGAGAGCGTGCAGCGCAGTGCCGCGCCGAGCGCAAAGTGCCGGCGGAGACGATTGCCGACTTTCAGGCGGCGGGCTTTTTCAAGATATTGCAGCCGGAGCAGTGGGGCGGTTATGCGATGGATCCCCAGGTTTTCTATACCGTGGGGTTGGAAGTTGCCAAACACTGTACTTCCAGTGCCTGGGTGCTCGGTGTGGTCGCCGTGCACAACTGGCAGCTGGCGCTGTTTGATGATCAGGCGGCACAGGATGTCTGGGGTGACGATCCCACCGTGCTGATTTCTTCATCCTACGCCCCGGTGGGCAAATTGACGCTGGTGGAAGGCGGCTTCCGCTTGAGCGGTCGCTGGAGCTTCTCTTCAGGCTCTGAGCACTGCCAGTGGGCGTTCCTGGGTGCCGTGGTGCCTACCCCGGAAGCGCCTTTCGACATGGCCAACTATCGTACCTTCCTGGTACCGATCAGCGATTACAAGATCGTCGACAATTGGGACGTGGTGGGGTTGCAGGGTACCGGCAGTCACGACATCGTGGTGGAAGATGTCTTCGTACCTGAGCATCGCACCCACAGGGTCATAGATGCATTCTTCTGTGAAAACCCCGGCAACAAGGTCAATGACGCACCGCTCTTCAAGCTGCCCTTCATGCAGGTGTTCGTGCGCGCGGTGTGCAATGCGACGTTGGGATGCCTGGAGGGCTCCCTGGAGGACTACATCGAGGTCGCCCAAACCCGCCGGGTGGGGCCCACCCTTATGAAGGACGATCCAGTGGCACGTCGCCTGGCGGCGGAAGTAAAAACCTCCATCGAAGAAATGCGACGCACCATGATCAGCAACTTTGATGCGATGATGGCGCTGGCGCGAGCCGGCCAGCCGATTCCGGTGGAAGACCGGGTTCGCTACCGCTATGATTCGGCGGTGGTAGCCGACCGTTGCCTGGAGCTGTCCAGCAGAATGCTCAAGGCGGCCGGTTCCGGTGGTATCCGCACTGGCAGTCCGCTGCTCCACCGGCACCTGGACATTCTGGCCAGCCAGGCCCACGTCGCCAACCATTCGCTGCCCTTCGCCGCCAATATGGGCGGTGTATTGTTCGGCGCTGAAAACGCCGACATGGCGATCTGACGAATTTGAAACAGGAGACTCCCATGGCAATGAAAGGCCTGCTGCCGGAAGGCAAGTACGCCGATTGCGCCAACGGCTACCGGATTCATTACCTGGATGAGGGCGCGGGTGACAAGGTCGTCGTGTTCCTGCATGGCTCCGGCCCCGGTGCCAGCGGCTACAGCAACTTCAAGGGCAATTTTCCGGTGCTGGCAGACGCTGGCCACCGCTGCATTGTTATCGACCATATCGGCTATGGCTTTTCCGACAAGCCCGATGATGTCGACCACACCCTGGATTTCTTTGTCCAGTGCGTGAAGCAGACCCTGGACGAAATCGGCGTCAGCCGCTGCAGCCTGGTGGGCAATTCCCTGGGCGGCGTGGTCGCGATAGGCCTGGCGCTGGCGCATCCGGAACTGGTTGAGAAACTCATTCTCATGGCTCCCGGCGGACTCAGCGAGATGCACGAGTACCAGCATATGCCCGGTATGCAGAAGATGTTCCAGGTGTTTGGCTCGGGCGAGCCGGTGACCCACGAAGTGATGAAAGACCTGTTTGCCACCGGTCTCATGTACGATCCGCGTCACGCCACCGACGAGTTGGTGAGCGAGCGCATGCAGATCATGGGCATCATGAACGGGCACGTGATATCCAGCATGAAGATCCCCGTCCTGACCGACCGCATGCACGAAATCAGCTGCCCGGTGCTCGGATTCTGGGGCATGAACGAACGCATGATGCCCGAAAGCGGTATCATGGCGCTGGCGAAAAACGTCAAGCACCTGCAGCTGATTCTCCTGTCCGAGTGTGGCCACTGGGTCATGGTGGAGCATCGGGACCTGTTCAACCGCCAGTGCCTGGATTTCCTGCAGCATGGATAAACAGCAAATAGCGCTTTACGGTGAAGAGCTCTACCGCGCCCTGCGCGAGTTCCGCACCCTGGCCCCACTGACCGAGCGCGCCCCCGAGATCAGCATCGATGATGCCTATCACATCAGTTTGCAGATGCTGCAGCAGCGTCTGGAGCGCGACGGCGAGCAGGTGGTGGGCAAAAAAATCGGCGTCACCAGCAAGCCGGTGCAGGACATGCTGGGCGTATTCCAGCCCGACTTCGGTTTCCTTACCGACGCCATGGCATGTCCCGACGGTGCTGACATCCCCATCGCCGGCAATCTGATCCAGCCCCGCGCCGAGGGCGAAATCGCCTTCCGCCTGAAAAAGGACCTGCAGGGCCCCGGGGTAACCGAACAGGATGTGCTCGATGCCACCGAGAGCATCATGCCCTGCTTCGAGATCGTCGATTCGCGGATCCGCAACTGGGAGATCAAGATCCAGGACACGGTGGCGGACAACGCCTCCTGCGGTGTCTATGTCCTTGGCAAGAACGAAGTCGACCCGCGGGACCATGACCTGCCGAACCTGAAAATGACTATCTGGAAAAACGGCGAATACCACTCCGAGGGTCTCGGCAGCGCGGTGCAGGGCAACCCGCTGACCGCAGTGGCCTGGCTGGCCAACACCTTGGGGGAGTTCGGTATTCCGTTCAAGGCCGGCGAGGTGATTCTCTCCGGCTCGCTGGCGCCGCTGATTCCCGTGGTGGCGGGTGACGAGATGCGCCTGGAAATCGACGGGATCGGCGGCTGCAGCTGCCGTTTTGTATAACTCCCGCAACGGCAACCTATTCGAGACAACGGAAACGCAATCATGAGTAAAAAGATCAGGGCGGCCATCATCGGCCCCGGCAACATCGGCACCGACCTGTTGATGAAAGCCATGCGCAGCGAGCTGGTGGAGCCCGTGTGGATGGTCGGTGTCGACCCCGACTCCCCCGGTCTGGCCCGGGCCAAGGAGATGGGGGTCAAGACCACCTGTGACGGCGTGGACGGCCTGGTCCCGCACATGCAAGACGACAACATCCAGATCTGCTTCGACGCCACCTCGGCCTACGTGCACGCGGACAACAGCCGCAAGGTCAACGAGCAGGGCGCGGTGATGATCGACCTTACGCCCGCCGCCATCGGCCCCTTCTGCATTCCCCCGGTGAACCTGCACGACGCGGTGGCCGCCAGGGCCATGAACGTCAACATGGTCACCTGTGGCGGCCAGGCCACCATCCCCATGGTCGCCGCCGTGAGCCGGGTGCAGACTGTCATCTATGGCGAGATCGTCGCCACCGTGAGCTCCAAGTCCGTGGGCCCCGGCACCCGCAAGAACATCGACGAATTCACCCGCACCACCGCCAGGGGCGTGGAGATGATCGGCGGTGCCCAGAAAGGCAAGGCGATTATCGTCATCAACCCGGCCGAGCCGCCCCTGATCATGCGCGACACCATCCACTGCCTGACCCTGGAAGAGCCCGACCAGGCAGCGATCACCCAGTCCGTGCACGACATGGTGGCGGAGGTGCAGAAATACGTACCGGGCTACACCCTGAAGAACGGCCCGGTGTTCGACGGCAACAAGGTCAGCATTTACATGGAGGTCGCCGGGCTGGGGGATTTCCTGCCGCGCTACGCGGGCAACCTGGACATCATGACCGCGGCGGGACTGCGCACGGCGGAGATGTACGCCGAGCAGATCCTCGCCGGCAAGTTTGTGCCGCAGGCGGCATGAACCAGTGTCGCGCACAGGTTAAGTTGCGTAATGACGGAGCTTTGAATGCGGCGCCAGCACTGGGGTGAGCCTGCCGGGACACGCCGTGAATACGTCCATGTAGGCTTGTATGAAACATCCATGTTTCATACAGTCCCGCCAGGCTCACCCCAGCGCCGCCGCCTCTTACAGAGCGGGTATCGACCAACGTTTTCTATCCGAGTTATGAAACAGAAGTATTGGATTAACGAGCATTGAATTGTGCGGAGCTCTCGAGTTTCTGCCCGGAGTCACAGGCAGTTCGAGCCACGACACTTGATACACGCACAGAGGGTGTGCCGGGCGGTGTGGGGCTTGCTGGACTGTGTGAGACATGGATGTCGAGCACAAGCCCCCATGGAGAGCCCACCCCGCTTTATCGGGTGTGGGTTCACGGCGTGTCCAGCAAGCCCCACACCGGTCGGCGCGCCCGGAGCCGAACCGAAGCACCGTTCAATCCATAGCGGCCCAGAACACCAGCGCCAGATACTATTTCGGGAGAAAAGATGATGAACCTGCAAGGCAAGAAGATCACCGTCCACGACATGTGCCTGCGCGACGGCATGCACCCCAAGCAGCACAAGATCACCGTCAGCGAGATGGTGGACATCGCCGTGGCCATGGACGAGGCCGGTATTCCCCTGATCGAGGTGACCCACGGCGACGGCCTGGGCGGCGCCTCGGTGAACTACGGCTTCCCGGCAGCCAGTGACGAAGAGTACCTGACCGCAGTGTGCAAGGTGGTGAAGAAAACCAAGGTGTCGGCGCTGTTGTTGCCCGGCATCGGCACGGTGGACCACCTGAAGATGGCGGTGGACTGCGGCATCGGCACCATCCGGGTGGCGACCCACTGTACCGAAGCGGATGTCTCCGAGCAGCACATCAGCATGGCGGCGCAGATCAAGAATCTGGACACCGTGGGCTTCCTGATGATGGCGCACATGATCGAGCCGGAAGAACTGCTGGTGCAGCTCAAGCTGATGGAATCCTACGGCGCCAATTGCGTGTACATCACCGACTCCGCCGGCTACATGCTGCCGGACGACGTGGCAGCGCGCGTCAAGCTGGCTCGCCAGGAACTGAAGCCGGAGACGGAGCTGGGTTTCCACGGCCACCACAACCTGGGCATGGGTATTGCCAACTCGCTGGCGGCGGTGGAGGCGGGCGCCAATCGTATCGACGGTTCGCTGGCGGGACTGGGTGCCGGCGCCGGTAACACGCCTTTGGAAGTGTTCCTGGCGGTCTGCGATCGCATGGACGTGGAAACCGGGGTCGACCTGTTCAAGGCCATGGACATCGCCGAGGACCTGATTGTGCCGTTGATGGATCACCTGGTGCGGGTGGACCGGGACTCACTGACCCTGGGCTGGGCGGGTGTCTACTCCAGCTTCCTGCTATTTGCCAAGCGTAGCGCGGCCAAGTACGGCCTGTCGTCGCGGGATATCCTGGTGGAACTGGGCCGCCGGCGCACGGTGGGCGGCCAGGAAGACATGATCGAGGACCTCGCTCTGGATATGGCGCGGGAGCGGGACGCTGCGGCCGGCTAGGTGCGGCCGGCTAGGTGCGGCCGGCTAGGTGCGGCCGGCTAGGTGCGGCCGGCCAGGTGCGGCCGACCAGGTGCCCGTTCTACCCATCAGTACCGGTTCCGAACCGGTCAAGCAGTCCCAGATCCAGTACCGGCGAGGCGTCGATGTGCTCCGCGTCCATCATCTTTGCGATGCGCTGCAGGGATGAGATAATCATGGTCTGCTCCCATTCCTGAAGCTCCCCGAATTGCCTGGTGAATTGTTCCTGCAGCGGGATGGGTGCGCTTTTCAGGACTTCCTGCGCATCCGGCGTGAGGTGGGCATGCACTTTCCGCTTGTCCGTACTGGAGCGCTTGCGGTAAACCAGACAGCGCTTTTCCAGTCGGTCGAGAATGGTGGTAACGGTTGCCTGGCTCAGGCTGATATCCGTTGCCAGTTCCCCGATAGTGACCTGGCCCCGGTCGCGGATGGTCTGCAGTAGCAGGATCTGTGGCGCAGTCAGGCCGGTGGTCTTGGCCAGGTGGCGGGAGTGCAGGTCTGTAGCCCGTATGACCCGCCGCAAGGCGACGAGCACTTCATCTATCCTGCCCAACAGTATTTCTCCCTTGGTGGCGGAAACCAGCATAGTGTACCTCCGGGCCATCTCTCGGCGTTAGTAGCGAGGGCGGACTTGCGTCGCGCTCGGCACATCATATGCCCGCTCAATCCGGCACAGTGTAAATTCTCAGCGATTAAAAAACAAAAATTCCCTTGATTGTTGGACAAAAGAGCCAATATGCAGCGAATAAACAGTAAATAGCGGGTTAATATCTGACACCCAGGCTGGTATAATGTTTAGCGTCCTAAAGAATCGAGAGGCAAAAACATGAGTCTGAACCTGACGCTGCGCCCACCATCCGACAGCGATGGCATGGCGGTGCACAAGCTCATCGCTGAGTGCCCGCCGCTGGATACCAACTCTGCCTATTGTAACCTCATCCAGTGCGCGCATTTCGCAGACACTTCCGTTATTGCAGAAGCAGCGGGTGAGGCCGTGGGGTTTATTTCCGGTCACCGGATCCCCGCGCGCCCGGACACTCTTTTTGTCTGGCAGGTAGCGGTCAGCGCCCAAGGCCGCGGCCAGGGGCTGGCGGGGCGCATGCTCGCGGACATTCTCGACCGCCCGGGCAGCGAGGACATTCGCTACCTGGAGACCACAGTGACTGCAGATAACGAGGCGTCCTGGGCGCTGTTCGAAAGTTTTGCCCGCAAGCGGGATACAGGCCTGGAGCGTAGCGTGATGTTTGATCGCGAGCAGCACTTCGCAGGGACCCACGACACCGAGATGCTCGCGAGGATAGGCCCATTCGAGCAGCGGACCCTGCGCTCGGTAGCGCACTGAAAATTTACCCAATCGCGACGTTAATAGCTCACGAAACAAGGATTAGTACATGAAAATTTTTGAAGAGATTGAATCAGAAGTGCAAAGTTACGCCCGCTCCTTCCCGCGCGTGTTCAACCGCGCCAAAGGCGAGTTCCTTTATGACGACGAAGGCAAGGAATATCTCGATTTCCTCGCCGGCGCCGGGACCCTCAACTACGGGCACAACAACCCGGTGTTCAAGGAAAAGTTGCTGGAATACATCGAGGCAGACGGCATCAGCCACGGTCTCGATCTGCATACCCGGGCGAAAGCGGAGTTCCTCGAAGCCTTCAATGAGAAGATCCTCAAGCCGCGGAAGCTGGAGTTTGTGGTGCAGTTTACCGGCCCCACCGGCACCAATGCCGTAGAGGCGGCGTTGAAGTTGGCCCGCAACGTGACCGGGCGTGAAAACGTGATTTCCTTTACCAACGGCTTTCACGGGGTAAGCCTGGGTTCGCTCGCCACGACCGGTAACTCGCATCACCGGGGTGCCGCGGGCGTCAGCCTGAACGGCAGCAGTCGCATGCCCTTTGACGGCTACCTGGGCGACGATGTTGATACTACCGCCTATCTCGACAAGGTCTTGTCGGATTCCAGCAGTGGTATCGACAAGCCCGCCGCAGTTCTGGTTGAGACCGTGCAGGGCGAAGGTGGTATCAATGCCGCGCGGTTTGAGTGGCTGCGCAACCTCGAAGCGGTCTGTCGCAAGCATGGCGTGCTGCTGATCGTGGACGACATCCAGGCTGGCTGCGGACGTACCGGCACCTGGTTCAGCTTCGAGGAAGCCGGCATTTCACCGGATATCGTCACCATGTCCAAGTCTCTCAGCGGCTACGGCCTGCCCTTTGCGGTAGTGCTGATTCGCCCGGAACTGGACCAGTGGAAGCCCGGTGAGCACAACGGTACCTTCCGCGGCAACAACCTGGCCTTCGTAACTGCCAAGGCAGCCATCGACCACTACTGGTCAGATGACAAGTTCTCGCAGGAGGTGCAGGCCAAGGGTCGCTACGTGTCAGAGCGTTTGCAGACTATCGTCGACCGCTATGGCGAGGGCAATTTCACGACTCGCGGCCGCGGCATGTTCCAGGGCATCAACTGTGTGAACGGCGATATCGCCGGTCGCATTACCCGCAAGGCATTTGCGAAGGGACTGATGATCGAAACCAGCGGTGCCGATGATCAGGTGGTCAAGTTTCTCTGTCCGCTGACGATCTCCGAGGAAAACCTGAAGCGCGGTATCGACATCGTCGAGCAGGCCATCGCCGAAGTGTGTGCGGCCCAGGGTGAGATCCCCGAAACCGTGGATTTCTTCGAGGACGACTACAGCGTGTCTGCCGAGGACCGGTTCCGCAAGGCGGGCTGAGTTGTCGCCGGCGTGAGCTGGCGAAACCCTCTATTTGACACTTTTTAACACCAACAAAGGTATACACAATGATTGTACGAGACATGAAAACCGCAGCTAACGAAGGACGGATGATCAAGGACCCCGGCGGCAACTGGGACAGCACTCGCCTGTTGCTGAAAGACGACAACATGGGGTTTTCCTTCCACATCACCACGATCTATGAAGGCGCTGACTTCCGCATGCATTACCAGAACCACCTCGAGTCGGTGTACTGCATGTCCGGCGAAGGCGAAGTGGAAACCCTGGCCGACGGCAAGAAGTATCCGATCAAGCCGGGCACGATCTACATCCTTGACAAGCACGACGAGCACATCCTGCGCGCCAGCAAGGAAATGAAAATGGCTTGCGTCTTCAACCCGCCGCTGCACGGTACCGAGGTACATAACGCGGAGGGCGCCTACGAACTGGATGCTGATCCAGTGAAATCGTAGTGGCCGGGGCGAAGGTGATGGATATTGGAACTGGACCCAGGTCGGAGCAAGCCGACCGTGATGGCACAGGGGGATTTGTGAACAGGCATACCGTGGAAAAAATCGGTGGCACATCGATGAGTAATTACGCCGCTGTGCGTGACAGCATCGTGCTTGGCCAGCGCAACGGTGACACGCCCTACCAGCGGGTGTTTGTGGTGTCCGCCTACGGCGGCATTACCGACAAGCTGCTGGAACACAAGAAGGACGGGAAGCCCGGGGTGTATGGGCTGTTTGCGAGCAGCTTCAAGGATCGCAGCTGGGAAGAGGCGCTGGATACCGTGCGCGGGGACATGTTCGCGATCAACGCGGAGCTGTTCGCCGATGCGGAGTCCCTGGCGGAAGCCAATGCCTTTATCGGCGAGCGCCTTGAAAATGCGCGCAAGTGTCTGGAAGACCTGCACAGCCTCTGTGGCCACGGTCATTTTTCGGTACAGGACCACCTGGTCACGGTGCGGGAAATGCTGTCCAGCGTCGGCGAGGCGCACAGCGCCTGGAACATGGCAAAGCTGCTGCAGCGTGACGGTCTCAACGCCACCTTCGTCGACCTGTCTGGCTGGCAGGCTACAGGTAGTATGCCGCTGGACGCTTGCATACAGCAGGCTTTCGCCAATATCGACCTGGAGAATGAACTTCCCATCGTGACCGGCTACGCCTATTGCAGCGAGGGTCTGATCAACCAGTTCGACCGTGGCTACAGTGAGATGACTTTTAGTCGTATTGCGGTGCTTACCGGTGCGCGTGAAGCCATCATCCACAAGGAGTTTCACCTGAGCAGCGCCGATCCGCGCCTGGTGGGCGAGGACAACGCCGTCCCCATCGGCCGGACCAATTACGATGTGGCCGACCAATTGGCCAATCTGGGCATGGAGGCAATTCATCCCAAGGCCGCCAAGGGCCTGCGCCAGAACGACATTCCGCTGCGAGTGAAGAATACCTTTGAGCCGGAGCATGCCGGCACCTTGATTACCCGCGACTACGTCAGCGACACCGCCTGTGTCGAGATCATCGCGGGTTGTCGCGGTGTCTACGCACTGGAGCTGTTTGATCAGGACATGGCTGGCATTGTGGGTTACTACGACACGGAGATCCTGCGCAATGTGCAGCGTTTCAAGGCGCATATTGTGGGCAAGGATATCAATGCCAATACGGTGACCCACTATCTCGATACGAATATGAAAACGGTCAAGCGGATCAAGACCGTGTTGCAGGAAATGTTTCCGGAAGCAGAGATCCGTGAGCAGAAGGTCGCAATTGTCTCTGCCATCGGCAGCGACATGCAGGTCCCCGGCCTGCTGGCCCGCACCGTGGCGGCCCTGTCAAAACGCGATGTCAGTGTGCTGGCGATCCACCAGTCCATGCGCCAGGTTGATATCCAGTTTATTGTCCATGATGAGGACTACGAACTGGCTATCAGAAGCCTGCACGAAACCCTGGTCGAGCCCCTCGATCACGGCAGGGCCATCTGTCTGGCATCCTGAGCCGGAGAGAGACGAGGCGGTATTGCCGTCGGCTTGACTGACATCAATGCTGGCAACCGGCCGCTTCCTTACCATGTATTCAGGGTGAGCTGTTCACCCGGGTCCATAGTGAGGAGTAAAACATGAAACAGGTAACAAGCCTGGCCCTGGCGGCCTTGCTGGCCGGTATCGCTGTCAACGCCAACGCCTATCAGGCAGGGGATTGGGTGCTGCGCCTCGGTGCAACGACGGTGGCACCGGATGAAGACAGCGACAGGGTTGTGCTGCCTACGGCGCCGGCGACGGTTCTTCCCGGGGTCTCGATAGATAATGATACCCAGCTCGGTATCATCCCGATGTATATGCTGACGGATAACTGGGGTGTGGAACTGCTGGCGGCGACTCCGTTTGAGCATGACGTCAAGGTAGAGGGAGTGGGCATCAACGCCGGTTCCGTCACCCACCTGCCGCCGACCCTGAGCATGCAGTGGTATCCCTACGGTGGGCAGCGCGGTTGGCAGCCCTATGTGGGGCTCGGGGTGAACTATACCTTCATTTACGATGAAGACGTGGATCCGCAGTTGGCGGGCGCGCTGGAGGCCCTGCTGGGTGCCAGCGAGGCAGAACTGTCTCTGGATGATTCTTTCGGCCTTGCGGCCCAGGCTGGTGTGGATATCCCCCTGTCCGATAACTGGGCCGTTAACCTGGCGGTCTGGTACATCGACATCGACTCCACGGCGAAAATCCGCACCGATGTTGGCACCGTTGAATTTGACGTTGAGATTGACCCCTGGGTTTACAACGTCGGTATTGCCTACCGCTTCTGACCGCAGTGCCCGGGAGAGCTGCGCTGTGCGGCTCGCTAGGATTCTCCCGCCAGCTCCCCTTGCCTGCTCCGGGCTCTCCAGCCATCAATGATGATGCTGGGGCGCCATCTGTTCCTGCTGCCCGTTGTTGGGCTGGCCGTGACCGCTGTGACTGATCGTCAGGTACAGTGTCCACAGTCCCGACAGTATCAGCAGGATACCCAGAACGATTTTCAGCCCCCTGCGCCGCAGCAGTGACTGCACTGCGCCGGCACCGAAGCTGGTCGCCAGCATGGCCGGCAGCGTGCCCAGACCAAAAAACAGCATCATCAATGCCGACAATCTGGCGTCCTGGGCCGTAGCCGCCCAGGCGAGGCTGCTGTAGATCAGCCCACAGGGCATCAGCCCCCAGCACAGCCCGAGTGCCGCACCTTGATACCAGTGGCGCAGCGGTAGCAGCTTGCCGGACCAGCGCTGTACCGGACGCCAGAGCAGGGCGCCGCCCCGCTCCAGCCACTGCAGCGCCCGCCACCAGTCGGCTATGTACAGCCCCATTGCGACCAACAGAATGCCGGCGAGATAGCGCAGCGTCATGGTCCAGGCCGCGATGTCGATGCTGCCGGCGGCAAAGCCCAGGGCAGCGCCGAGCAGGGTATAGCTGGTGATGCGACCGCCGTGATACGCAAGGGTCATGCCGGTACCCTTGGCGCCGCCCAGTTGCAGCGCGGCGGCAATACCCCCGCACATGCCCAGGCAGTGGCCTGCACCTGCCAGCCCGAGAGCGAAAGCGCTGCCGAGTTCAGTCAACATTATCGTTCCCTTCTTGCGGCGGGGGTTTCTGCTTGCCAGCTTCCTCTTCCATGAGGATGCGGGAGGCCTCCTTGTCCAGATCCTCGTACTGGCCGTTGTCTATGGCCCAGATCAGCAGGCGAATAGCAATAACGCAGAAGACCAGGGCGATTGGAATCAACAGGTACAGACTTTCCATGGCAGGCGCCGCCTCAGCCGCGGGATTTATTGAGGCGCAGTGAATTCATCACTACGATCAGCGAGCTGAGCGACATTCCCAGAGCGGCCGCCCAGGGTGGAATAAAGCCCATGGCGGCCAGCGGTATCCCGCAGCAGTTGTAGCCCAGGGCCCAGGCGAAATTCTGTTTGATGACGCGGGTGCACTGGCGGGCCTTGTGCAAGCTGGTAATGAGAGCCCCAAGGTTGTCGCTGTCGACCACGAAATCGGCCTGTGCCCGGGCCAGGTCGGTCGCGCTGGCGACGGCGAAGGAGGCGTTGGCCAGGCTCAGCAGAGGCGCATCATTGAGCCCGTCGCCGACCGCCATGACCACCTGTCCCTGCTCCTGCCAGCGGCGCACCTGCTGCATCTTGTCCTCCGGCGACAGACCGGTGCCGACATGCTCAAAGCCGAGCTCCTCCGCCAGCCGGTTGCCGGCGGAGGAGCTGTCTCCAGTCAGCAGAGCCAGCGTCATGCCCGCTCTGCGGGCGGCTGTCACCACCTCTGAGGTTTCAGGGCGCAACCGGTCAGAGAACCCGAACCAGGCCAGCGGCTGGTCCTGCGTGCACAGAGCGACCCAGTACAGGCTGGCATCCGGCGGCGTCGTCAAGCTGGGCGCCATCTCGCGACAGAAGCGCTCGCTGCCCATGCGGTAGCGTTGGCCCTCCCAGCTTGCCTCAACGCCGGCGCCGGCCACGTAGGTCGGATCGCTGAGCGAGGTCACCGGCGCGATGTCGCGGAAGGCATGTGCAACCGGGTGGTTGGAGTGTTGCTGCAGGGCGCTGCCGAGTGCGGTCAGCGCCTCTGCCCGCAGCGGGCCGCAAGGTGCGACGTACTCAAGCTGCAGCTTGCCCTCGGTCAGGGTACCGGTCTTGTCGAACACCAGAAGCCGTGCCCGGGACAGGGCTTCAATGGCGTTTTCCCCGTGTACCACCACCCCTTTATCGCGCAGGGCGCTGGCAGCCGTGGTGAGAGCGGCTGGCGTGGCCAGGGCGAGGGCGCAGGGGCAGCTGATCACCAGTACCGACAGGCAGATCCACAGCACCTGGTCCGGCGCGATCTGGCTCCAGACCAGTCCGGTCACAGCGGTAATCAGGAGGATGCCAGCCACGAACCAGGCCGACAAACGGTCAGCCATCCGCGCCAGATTCGGTTTGGCGCGCTGGGCCCGTTCCACGCTCTGCTGCAGCGCCGCCAGGCGGCTGCTCTCGTAAAGCTGCTGCACCTCCAGTTCCAGGCTGCCTTCCAGGTTGATGGTGCCGGCAAAGACGGCATCACCCGGTGCCACCGTGCGCGGCACATACTCACCGTTGAAGGTGTCCTCGCGCACGGCGCTGGTACCGCTGTGCACTGTGCCATCCAGGGCAATGGTTTCGCCGGCCACCACCCGCACTGTGTCGCCGGGCTGCAGCACGCGGCGCGACACCCGTTCCCACGCTTCGCCACGACGCACGGTTACCGCCAGTGGCAGACTGTCTTCGGCATCATGGCAGGCGAGCATGTGCCTGCGCCGCACGCGCTTCTCGAAGAACCGGCCCAGGAGCAGGAAGAAAGTAAACATGACGACCGAATCAAAATAGACCTCACCGCCGCCTGTGGCGGTCGCCCAGACGCTGGCACTGAAGGCCAGGCCGATGGCCAGAGCCACCGGCAGATCCATCACCAGCGAGCCGTGGCGAAGATGGCGCCAGGCAGTGGTGAAAAAGGGGCGTGCGGAGTAGAGCATGACAAAGCTTGCGACCAGCAGGCTGACACTGCGCAGCAGGGTCTGGTGCTCAAGCGCGATACCCTGCAGATCGCCGGCATGCAGGGCGATGCCGAACATGCCAACCTGCATCATGCCGACACCGGCCACTGCCACCCGGCGCAGGTCGGTGCGGTATTCCAGCTCGATCTGCTCGCGCTGGCTGCTGTTGTGGAATGGTCTGGCGCTATAGCCCAGCGCTTCGACCAGCGCGAAGATGCGGCTGGGCTGGACCCGCGTATTGTCGAAGCGCACCATCAGGCGCTGTTGTTGCAGATTGACCTGCGCATCCAGAATTCCGGTCTCACGCAGCAGAGTCTGCTCAATCAGCCAGGTACAGGCTGCACAGGTGACGCCGCCAAGCAGCAGGCGCGCACTCTCCGTGCCATCTTCGCTGGGATTGCAGAACTGGCGGCGCAGGGCCGTGTCATCGTAGAGCCGGTATTCGTCCAGCGTCGGCGCGGCGTCGCTGGCTGGTGTTTCGCTGAAAGCCGTGCGCTGTCGGTAGAAGCTCGCCATCCCGCTGCCCGCAATGAGGCTGGCAACGGCGCGACAGCCGGGGCAGCACATGGGCTGGGCAATGCCGTCGATGTCAACGCTGAGGCGGGTGCCGGAGGGTACGGCTTCGCCGCAGTGGAAACAGGGCTGGGGGCCGCTCATCGCCGTGCCTCGCCCCCTCAGGAGTCGTCTGCGAGCAGGTCTTCGGCGCGAACGACGCCGTCCAGGCGCCATTCGTTGCCCGCGGCGTCACTGAGGATCCAGTGCCAGCGTTCGGCAACGGCGGTCTGCAACTGGCCGTTGTAGATACCCGGTCCCACCCGCTGCAGCGCAACGCTGAAGTCGCGGTCTGCTTCCATGGGGTGCGAGAAAGTAAGCTCCAGGGTGTCTGCCGTCACTGGCCCCTCCAGCCTGGCTGTGACCTGATGCTCGGTAATGGTGAACTGTGCTGCCAGTGCGAGTTCCCCGGCACGCTCCTTGCGCTCCAGCTGGCGGTTGATCGCCAGACCCACCTTGTAATACTCATCCACTACCAGATCATCCGAGTGCTTGTAGGCGGTGTACATGAGGTGAAAGCTGACCACGACCACAGTTCCCGGCAGGGCGATGAGAAACCAGGGCCAGAACTGCCGATACCATGGTGTTGTGTCCTGATCGGGGTATACAGGCTTCATCACAGTGGCCTCATGAAACGCGATTCAGAACGAATTTCCAGGGACTCCTGGTCGGTGGCCCTGGCCGTAAACACGATCTCGCTGCTGGGGCGTGGCAGTTGTTCCGGCGCGGCTCGAACCCGCAAGCTGATGCTGCGCACTTCGCCGCCGTCCAGTGTGTAGACGGAATCGCCGATGATCTCGGCTCCGTCTATGCCGCTGACCAGAATCTCGAACTCGTGCATGGACTGCTCCATGTTGACCAGGCTTAGCGTGTAGATATTCTCTATCTTGCCGTCCATGGTGGTCATGTACAGCTCGTTGCGATCCCGGATCACGGTAAGCTCAAGCGGTACCCGCGTGAGGATCCGGTAGCTGAACAGGCCCACCATCACGCACAGTACCAGCAGGTAGCCGATGATACGGGGACGCAGCCAGTGGGTCGTCCCGCCCTGCAGCTGGTGCTCACTGGTGTAGCTGATCAGGCCACGTGGGTAGGACATCTTGTCCATCACGGAGTTGCAGGCGTCAATGCACAGGGCGCAGCCGATACATTCGTACTGCAAGCCGTTGCGGATGTCGATGCCGGTCGGACACACCTGTACGCACAGCTCGCAGTCGATGCAGTCCCCCAGCCCCAGTGCCTTGTGGTCCGCGTCGCGCTTGCGCGATCCGCGCGGCTCGCCCCGCGCCGGGTCATAGGAGACGATAAGGGTATCCTGGTCGAACATCACCGACTGGAAGCGCGCATAGGGGCACATGTACATGCAGACCTGTTCCCGCAACCAGCCAGCATTGATGTAGGTGGCGAGGGTGAAGAAGATGGTCCAGAGCACGCCCCACTGGCCCGCGGACAAAGTCAGCAGGTCGGGCAGCAATTCCCGCACGGGGTAGAAGTAGCCGACGAAGGTCATGCCGGTGAGAAAGGCAACGAATAACCAGCCACCGTGTTTCAGGCTCTTGCGCAGCACCTTCTCGGCGCTCCAGGGGGCCTTGTCCAGGCGCATGCGCTGATTGCGGCTGCCTTCAAATTTCTGCTCGATCCACATGAAAATACTGGTCCAGACGGTCTGGGGACAGGTGTAGCCACACCAGACCCGGCCGGCGAATACCGTGACTGCGAACAGGGCAAAGGCGGAGATAATCAGCAGGAATGCCAACAGGGGGAAATCCTGGGGCCAGAACACCAGTCCCAGAATGTGGAACTTGCGCTCGGGCAGATCGAACCAGACCGCCTGGCGACCATCCCAGGACAGCCAGGGCAACAGGAAATAGCCGATCAACAGCGGCCAGCCGGTGTACAGGCGGATACGCTGGTAGAAACCCTCGATCTTGCGGGTGTAGATTTTTTCCCGATGCTGATAAAGATCGATTTCACTGACCTCCGCCGGAGCGAACTCGTGGACATCAATCAGGTTCTTGTCATTCATGCCGCGTTACCACTGTCGAGTGCGGGGAGGGTGGAGCGACCGGCCCCTCGAAGGGGCCGGCGGGTAGATCAGTTGCTGAGACTGTAGATGTAGGCCGCGAGGATGTGGATCTTGTCTTCGGTCAGGCTTTCGCCGAAGGCTGGCATGACGCCGTTGCGGCCGGCACGCAGGCTGTGTGCGATCTGCTCGCGGCTGCCACCGTAGAGCCAGATGCCGTTGGTCAGGTTGGGCGCGCCGAACAGGTAGTTACCCTTGGCGTCCGCGCCGTGACAGGCTGCGCAGTACATCTGGTAGTGCCCCTCGCCGGCAGCGGTCATGTCCGCATCGGTCGAGCGCCCGTTCAGGGACAGCACGTACTCTGTGGCTTCTGCGATGCCCTGGTCGCCCAGCACCCCCGCCCAGGCCGGCATGGCGGCGCGACGGCCGTTGACCAGGGTTGCCTTGAGCGCCTCCGGGCTACCGCCGTAAAGCCAGTCGTCGTCCGTCAGGTTGGGGAAGCCGTAGCGGCCCTTGCCGTCAGCGCCATGGCACTGGGCGCAGTTGTTGCCAAACAGGCGCATGCCCATCCTGCGCACCGCCGGATCCTGGGCGATTTCCTCGACCGGCGTTGCCAGGTAGCGGCTGCGCATTTCGCTGTAGCGCGCTTCCGCTGCCTCGACTTCCGCCTCGTGCTGGCCGATCTGGGTCCAGCCGATCAGCCCAGGGTAGTTACCCATGCCGGGGTAGATAATCAGGTAGCCGATAGCCCAGACGATGGTGATTACGAACATGTAGAACCACCAGGCCGGCAGGGGATTGTCGTACTCCTCAATACCGTCGTGGGCGTGACCGGTGGTCTTGTCGGTCTCGCCCTCGCCGCGTTTGCGGTTGCCCAGCAGGATCCAGGTGATCCCGACAAAGGTGATGACGGTCAGGACAATGACCCACCAGCTCCAGAAACTAGTCATTCTTTGCTTCCTCCTGCGTGGTGCGTTGACTCAGTTCCTCATCTGCAAAGGGCAGGTTGGCGGCCTCGTCAAAAGATTTCTTGCGCTTGCTGCTCCAGGCCCAGATGCACAGGCCGATGAAGGCAAAGAACAGCAGAGCGGTGCTGATTCCTCTGAGATCATTGATATCCATGCTGATCAGCGCCTCGTCTGCAGGAGGGTGCCGAGCTGCTGCAGATAAGCAACCACGGCGTCGATCTCCATTTTGCCTTCCACCGCGCTGGCGGCACCGGCGATGTCCTCATCCGAGTAGGGGACGCCGACGCGGCGCAGCGCGGCCATTTTTTTGCCCGTGCGCTCACCGTTGATCTCGTTGTCGAACAACCAGGGATAGGCGGGCATGTTGGATTCCGGTACCACATCCCGCGGGTTGTACATATGCGCCCGGTGCCAGTCATCGCTGTAGCGCTGCCCGACCCGGGCCAGGTCCGGACCGGTGCGCTTGGAGCCCCACAGGAAGGGGTGGTCATAGACGAATTCGCCGGCAACGGAATAGTGGCCGTAGCGCTCGGTCTCGGCGCGCAGCGGGCGGATCATCTGCGAGTGGCAGTTGTTGCAACCCTCGCGGACGTAGATGTCCCGGCCCTCCAGTTCCAGGGCGGGCAGCGGCTTGAGGCCGGCAATGGGCTGGCTGACCTGCTTGCCGAGTATCAGCGGAACCAGTTCCACCAGGGTGCCGAAACTGATGGCGACGATCATCAAGACAATCATCAGGCCAACGTTTTTCTCTACGACTTCGTGCTTCATGCGTGACTCCCCTGTGCCGCGCCCGCGGGCAGTGCCTGCTCGGCTACATCCTTGCGTGTGGTCATGTAGACGTTGTAGGCCATTACCAGCATGCCGGAGAAGAAGATGGCGCCACCGGCCAGCCGCACCAGATAGCCCGGATGACTCGCCACCAGGGATTCGACAAAGGTGTAGGTGAGGGTGCCGTCCTCATTGTAGGCGCGCCACATCAGGCCCTGCAGGATGCCGTTGACCCACATGGAGGCGATGTACATCACGGTGCCGATGGTCGACATCCAGAAGTGGACGTTGATGAGCTCGATGCTGTACATGCGGTTCTTGCCGAATACCACCGGGATCAGATGGTAGAGAGAGCCGATGGAGATCATGGCCACCCAGCCCAGAGCGCCGGAGTGGACGTGACCGATGGTCCAGTCGGTGTAGTGGGACAGCGCGTTCACCGTCTTGATGGACATCATCGGGCCTTCAAAGGTGGACATGCCGTAGAAGGACAGGCTCACCACCATGAAGCGCAGGATCGGGTCGGTACGCAATTTGTGCCAGGCGCCGGACAGGGTCATCATGCCGTTGATCATGCCGCCCCAGGAGGGTGCCAGCAGAATGATGGACATCACCATGCCCAGGCTCTGGGCCCAGTCGGGCAGGGCAGTGTAGTGCAGGTGGTGGGGGCCGGCCCAGATATAGACCGCGATCAGGGTCCAGAAGTGCACAATGCTAAGGCGATAGGAGTACACCGGCCGTTCCGCCTGCTTGGGCACGAAGTAGTACATCATGCCAAGGAAGCCCGCGGTAAGGAAAAAGCCCACCGCATTGTGCCCGTACCACCACTGCACCATGGCGTCGACGGTGCCGGCGTAGGCCGAGTAGGACTTGGTCATGTCTACCGGCATCGCCGCACTGTTGATGATGTGCAGTACGGCCACCGTGACAATGAAGCCACCGAAGAACCAGTTCGCCACGTAAATGTGGCTGACCTTGCGCTTGACGATGGTGCCGAAAAACACGATGGCGTAGGAAACCCAGACCACCGCGATAAGGATGTCTATGGGCCACTCGAGCTCTGCGTACTCCTTGGAGGAAGTCAGCCCCAGCGGCAGGGTTACCGCTGCCGCCACTATCACCGCCTGCCAGCCCCAGAAGGTGAAGGCGGCCAGCTTGTCGGAGATCAGGCGGGCCTGGGTGGTGCGCTGGACGACGTAGTAGGAGGTGGCGAAGAGGGCGCTGCCGCCGAAGGCGAAAATCACCGAATTGGTGTGCAGCGGCCGCAGCCGGCCGAAGCTGGTCCAGGGCAGGTCGAAGTTCAGGACCGGCCAGGCCAGCTGGGCGGCGATCAGCACGCCGACCAGCATGCCCACGATTCCCCATACCACCGTCATGATGGCAAATTGGCGCACGACCTTGTAGTTATAGGTCGGATGCTCCAGCGCAGCGTTGAGTTCACTCATGGTTTGGTTCCACTGTCATTGAAGGTGGGGCAAGTGCCCGGACCAGGGTTGTTCAGACGTCGGTGAAGGCGGGGCCCGCTCCAAGATCCCAGAGGATAACGGTGGTTACCATCAGGGACACGAGTATGACCAGCGCCACCGCGACTACTGCGGTTGAGAACAGGAAGCCGCGCTCCTCGGGAATATTCACCATAATGGGAATGCCAAGATACAGCAGGTACACCGACCAGCTGACCGCGACTACGCCCACCAGCATGTCCACCCAAAGCAGGGGATAAAACCCGGCCAGACCGAACACAAACAGGGGCGTTACCGACAGTCCAGCGATCACGATGCCTCTGACAAAACTGGTTTCAGCACCGTAGGTGTCCGCCATCCAGTGAATGAAATAGCCCACCGCCACCACACAGCCAACCATGGCAAAGTAAAACAGGATGCACAGCTGCAGTGCGCTGTCCAGGGTCAGCCGGATGGCGGGCCCGTCGCCGACCGTCCAGCCCACGCGGCTGGTGCCGAAATACCAGGCCACTGCTGGCAATAGTGCCAGCACGCAGGGATAAAGTACCAGGATATTGAGCGAGCTCGTGGGCAGAGCGGCGACGCTGCGCCACTGTGCATCGGGTTTTACCAGTAGGCCTAGAGTGTGCTGGATCATGTTGTTTTACTCTCCCCGAAAAGTCGTTGTGCCTGGTACGGGCGCATTCTAACTGCCTGCGCTGTCGGCGCCATGATGCAGATCAACAGAGGTCTCCCGTCAGCGCTCATGCGGGGATGTTTGCCGCCAGCTGCAGGGCCTCGTGATTCAGAATTTCGATTTCCTTGTTGTCGACACGCAGAATGCCGCTTTTCTGCATCCGGCTGAATGCTCGGCTAATGGTTTCCACGGTTAATCCGAGATAGTTGCCGATATCCACCCGGGACATGGGCAGCCGGAACTGGCTCGCGCTCAGTTGGCGGCGGGCATTGCGCCTGGAGATGCTCAACAGCAGGGTGGCTACCCGTTCATCGGCCGAGTTCTTGCTCAACAGGGTGATAAGCAGCTGGTCTTCGGTAATCTCCCGGCTCAACAACTGGAACAGGTGCCGTTGCAGGCCCGGCATGAGTGCGCTGAGCTTTTCCAGAGAGTCGAAGGGGATCGCGCAGATGGCCGAGGTCTCCAGGGCCCGCGCCGATGAGGCATGGGCGCTTTCGCTGATACCGTCCATGCCGAGGATTTCCCCGGGGAAGTAGAAGCCGGTCACCTGCTCGCGCCCATCGCTGGTGGTCCGGTAAGCTTTCATGGCACCCGAGCGCACGGCGTAGATAGACTGGAAAGGAGCTCCCTCGTGACACAGGAGCTCGTTCTTCTGCAGCGGTTTGCTGCGCTGGATGATGTTCTCCAACTGTTCCAGGTCAGTGCTGTTGAGCGCCAGCGGCAGACAGATCCGACTCAGCCTGCAGGTTTCGCAGCTGACTTTGAACTCGTGGTTACATGATCGGAATGGCGCGGTTTCGCTGAGGTTCTGCAGGTGCCCGGACATGGTTTCCCCTTGGACATATATACGCTGCAAAGTATAGAGCATTTGCCTGCCCCCCTGCACCCCGCGGGTATCAGATCAGGGGCGGGCTTTCAACCCAGTGAGGCGACGCTTTTCAGTATCAACCGCACCAGTTCCGCCTGGCGGGAAACCCCGGTCTTGGCAAAAATGGATTTCAGCTGGGCGCGGGCGGTATGCGGGGAAATATTCTGGGCCTCGGACACCTCGGTCAGGCTGAGGCCCCGGGACAGCAACAAGGCCAGGTTGGCCTCGGCCGGAGTGAGGTCAAAGAGCTGCCCCAGGGTACCCTGGGAAGCAGTTTCGTTGAGCTCCGGGTCAGAGATGAATACCGCCACGCAGGGGCTCGACTGGCCTTCCCCCCACTCCGGGACGGGCACCGGCCGCAGCACCAGGCCGAGCTGGGAATGGCCGCCGCTGCGGAGAATGCGCAGGGCCCGGACGACCGAAGTCTCGCCCCGCTGCTGGGCCTTGATGATGGTCTCCAGCGCCGCCTGCAGTTCCCGGTTCTTGTCGCGGCCCTCAATGACCAGCTGTTGTCCACGTACGCTGAGCCCGTTGCCCTCGTCCAGCAGCGCCCGGGCGATGGTATTGGTGCTGAGGATGCGGCCCTGTTCATCCAGTACAATGGTGGCCACCGCCAGCTGCTCCACGGCACCGGCGTACAGATTGCGCTCGGACACGGTACGGCTGAGGGTGGCATACACCTGTATGGACAAGCGCAAGTGGGGCGCGATTCGGGTGAGCAAATTGCGCTCGTCGGTGCTGAAATGGGGCTCATTGCGGCGCCGGGAGAAGCGCAGGCGGGCCAGCATGCCGCCGGGCTCGACAGTGTCGAGGCCGAGAATGCGGAACAGGCCGGCGGATTTCAGGTAGTGTTCGTAGTAGTCCGAGGCCACCAGTTCCTCGTCGCTGAGAATATCCTCGAGCGCCACCACCCGGTCCGGCGGCAGATTGACAAAAGGATCCAGGGAGAAGAACTGTTCGCGGTAGGCGGTCACCTCCCAGTCGGCGGGATCCGACAGCCCCTCCGGATTTATATCCTCGCTGGGGGGGCGCACGCTGTTGAGAATAACCCCGCGGTCGTCCTCCGCCGGTGGTCGCAACACCAGGGATACGACGTGGCAATCGATCAGTTTACGCAGTGCGGGCAGGGCCGAAGCCCAGGGCGGGCTTTCCAGCGGCCCGCGGTAGAGTGCCGCGACCAGCTCATCGTAGTCGGCGGGAATCGCGGCCAGCATGGCGGGTGTCAGGCTGGACCCGGATCCCTTCACTTCTCGATACTCAAGAGGTCGAGCGCCACTTCTGCCAGGGGCTTGGGCCGCCCGATGCCCCAGCCCTGCAGGTAATCAACCCCGATCTCCTGCAGCTTTTCGATGATGGCCTCATTTTCAACCGACTCGGCGATGGTTTCCTGGCCCAGGAAGTGGGCCAGGTCGTTGATGGAACGCGCCATCGCATAATCGTTGCGGTTCTGGTGAATATTGGTGATGAAGCTGCCGTCGATCTTGACGTAGTCGACCGGCAGCTCCCGCAGGTAATTGTGGCTGGCCAAACCGGTGCCGAAGTCGTCGATAGAGAACTTGCAGCCAATATTGCGGAAGGCGCGGACGAAATCCGCCGCCTTGACCAGGTTGGCTATGGTGCCGGTCTCGGTGATTTCGAAACAGAGGCGGTTGGTGCCAACACCGAATTCGGAGATCTGCTCGAACAGGTAATCGAGGAACGCATCGTCGGTGACGCTGGCGCCGGACAGGTTGATGGCGAGGTTGGGCACCACTTTCTGGGCGTCCATCAGGGAGCTTATCCAGCGAAAGGCCTCGCGCACTACCCAGCGATCCACCAGGGTCATGAAACCATAGCGTTCGGCGGAGTCGATGAAAGCCTGGGGAGAACTGAGGTTGCCATCCTTGTCACGCACAGCCAGCAGCAGTTCATAGTGGCGGGTGGTGCGCATGTGGCCGGCCACGGCCGTCTTCGCGATTGGCTGCGCCCGCAGTACGAACCGCTCGCTCTCCAGCGCTTCTTCCAGCGCCCGTCGCGAGCGGCGCTGCTCCTGCCGATAGCTTTTTACCGTGTCCTCGCTGTCGCCATATTGCTCGACCCGGTTGCGGCCCTGCTCCTTGGCCTGCTGCATGGCCTCGCGGGCATTGGCCATGACCTGGTCGACACCGGGGCTGTAGTCGAGAATCGGGGCAATCCCGATAGAGACGGTGAAACTGACCTTCTCGCCCTCGATCTCTACGCTGCCAGCGGCGATTTCGCTGCGGATCTTTTCGGCAATCGCCTGTGCCTGCTCCAGGTCCCGGTCGACCAGCAGCACCGCAAACTCATCCTCGCCCAACCGCGCAGAGGAAGTTTTTTTACCGTGGAGCTGCGCCAGCAGGCGCGAGAACTCCAGCAAAACCTGGTCGCCACTGATACGGTCGTAGACCTCGTTGACCAGATTGAAGCGGTCGACATTGAGCCACAGCATGGCATGCTGGGAGCGGTGCTGCTGGGCGTGACGCAGGGTTCGGTCCAGTTGCTCGAGGAATGTCTCACGGTTGATCAGGCGAGTCAGGGAGTCATGATTGCGGGCAAAGCTCAGGGTGCGCTGCACATGTTCCAGCGTGCCGTACATACTCTGGTCGACCACCGACAGTTTGTCTGCGGGTGCTGGCGGTTGTGCCCCGCGGCTGAGCTGGCGGGCCAGCTGTACCTTGTCGAGTTCAGCCACCTTTTGCCCGCGATCGTTGACAAACAGGAAGCGCTCCCGGTCGTCGCTGATCCAGGCCAGCTGCATCCGGTGCCGCTGCCCCGCCTTGTCGCGGTAGTTCAGCCAGTTGCCGGTTTCCAGCTCCTCCACCCGCCGCACCCAGCGCCGCAAGCGCAGGGTTTTGTCGATTCGCTTGCGTCGGGCATCGATGACAGCTTCGCCACTCGCGGCCTCGGACGGGGTTGCCGCTGCGACCACAACCGGCGCTTCCCCGGCGAGGATGGCGCGCAGCTCGTCCAGTACCGTCTGGATCGACACGTTGCCGGGCAGCGCAGCACTGACCTGCTGTTCAAGCAGGTCGATGAAGGGCTCGGCCTCCATGCTGCGCTCGACGACCAGATCTTCATCGGCGTCGCCCTGTTGCTGCTGGACCAGCCAGGCCGCCAGCAGGTCCAGGGTGCGCAAGTGCTCCTGCCACTCGCGGCTGTCGGCGCCCTGCTTGATGTGGGTAAGCACCATAAGGTCGCGCCAGCCATTGTCGATCAGGTCCAACAGAACCTGGGGCGCGCCCGACTCGGGCAGGGTATCGCGAACAACGGCGTCCACGGCGTTGCGGGCGCTGCTCAGCTTCTCCTTGCCCTCCTGCGCCTTGACCACCCGCTCGACATTGCGTGCGTGGGCGTGGGCCTGCTGCTGGACCAGCTTTTCGACCCCGGCGAGGGCCTGGTCGAACACTTCAGTGTCGCGATCGTAATTGCTGACGATGGTGTCGATGATGGCTTCGACCCTGGCCTCAAGCATCCGGTTGGGGAAGTTGGCCGAGCTTGCCAGCACGGCCAGTTTGTCCACCAGGCTGCGGGCAGGGTGCTCGGCGTCGAGAAAGAAATGGGGCTCCAGCAGGGCCAGGCGCGCCAGCGGAATCTGCAGGTTGCCGAGGGCGGGCTTTAGCTCTGTGCTGACATCCAGCTTTGACTGGATGGTCCCGAACAGGCTGTCAACCATCTCCAGCTGGTTGCGATTCTCGACGCTGATACCGCTGCCACTACCCAGGCCCTGTGCCTCTCCCGCGTGGGCGACCAGAAAGTCGGCGATGGATCCGGCGCTCTGGATTTGCTGCAGTGCCTCGCTGTTCTGCTGCAACCGCGCCAGCGCGTCGACCACGGCCTGGGCATCCGCCACCGGCCCGCTGCCGGCTGCCACCGCGCCGCCCTCGGCCTCGCGCTTGAAATTCAGGGCGTTGATCACAGAGCTGTAGAGCTTCTGCGGGCGAGACTCTGGTGCGTTGGCCTCCGCCCGGGGCGTACCGGGGTCTGGCAGGTGCGGTGCGACAGGCTGTTCCTGCGGTTCGGTGCCCGGGGACGCTGGTGGCCGGCGCTCGGGCCTGTCCAGTTTTTTCAGCAGGGAACCGCGGGTGCGGATCTCGGATTCCAGCTCCGGCCTGATGCCCCCTGCCGCGAGATACTCGTTGAGCGTTGCAAAGAAATCGTCCAGCCGGCGGACAAAATGGGTCACGAAAAAATCGTAGATCCTGGGCGCCAGCTTCGGCGGGATTTTATATGCCTCCAGCACCTGCTGCAGGGCCCGACAAAGCTGCGCCACGTGTTCCGGCAGTCGCAGCAGCATGGGATCGGCGCTCGCGAGCTCCGCTACCCGAATCTGCAGTGCCTCCAGCGGTATCCGGTACAGGTCCTCGCCGATGTTGACCATCCGCTCGACCGCAAGAAAGTCCTCGAAGTCGTTCAGATCAACCAGGTCGAGCGTGCCGCCCTCTTCAATCAGATCCCACCACTGGTGCAATTCCGAGGACGGCGGGGTGAGCTTGGCATGAAAGTCCCGGATGTGTTCCAGATAGGCGGCCACCATGGCCTGGCGCTGCAGCTGGAGAATGGCGACTGCTTCCGCAACTGTTCCCCGCCCAACCTGCCCGGGTTGCGTCCCTGGGGATATGCTCAACAGGTGATCGCTGAGCTCCTCCAGAAATGCCGTGAACAGGCCGTGAAGCTCGCGCTCGCTGAGTGCCCGGTAACTGTCCAGCAGGCTCAAGCGCCTTCCTCCGGTGAACAAAAAAAATCAGTATACCGTCATGGACGCCGGGCACAAACAGGCCCGTGCGCCGGCGCAGTGGAATACCGCATTCAGGGTGGGGGCGGTTTGTCCCCGGGTGCTGGCAGGCTGAAGGCGAGCAGCGCATCGCCGGCCTCTGACCAACCGTGTCCACCGGCAGCCAACACCACAAACTGGCGTCCCCGCGGCTGCGTACGGTAGCTGAGTGGAGTCGCGTTGCCGGTAAAGGGCAGGTCGTACTCCCACAACAGCTCGCCGCTGGCGCTGGCAAAGGCGCGGAAGCTCGAGTCGGTCGTCGCAGCGATGAATATCAGGCCGGACGCTGTGGTCAGGGGGCCGCCGGCGTTGGGGCTGCCGGCGTCAAACCAGAACGGCCATGGGGCCTGGCCCCGGGTGTTGCCCAGGCTGCGCCTCCATACGGTTTCCCCCGTGCGCAAATCCACCGCAGTCAGGCTGCCCCAGGGGCGCGGATTGCAGGGGGCGCCCAGGGGCGACATCAGGGGAAACCGGCGTACGCCATAGGGGCTGCCGGTCATCGGGTAATGCTCTATCGGATAACCCTGGGTCGGGTTCAGCGCATCGTACTCAGCTCGCGGAATCAGCTGGACCACCGACGCCAGGTGCATCTGGTTGACGATGAGCAGGCCGCGCTCCGGGTCGATGCTGATGCCGCCCCAGTTGATGCCGCCGGTGGTGCTGGGGTAGAGGACACTGCCCTGCAGGCTGGGCGGGGTAAAGATGCCCTCATTGCGGTACTTGGCCAACTCCCGCTGGCAGGCCAGCTTGTCCAGCCAGACAAAGCCGTCCATGTGCTCGGGGCCCAGCCGCTGCGGCAGGTGCAGTGGCGCCGGGTGGGTCGGAAAAGGCTGCGTGGGTGAAAGGATTTCGCCGGGCACGCCATCCCCCGGCACCGGGCGCTCCTCTACCGGGTAAAGCGGCTCCCCGGTGTTGCGGTCGAGCAGGAATACATGGCCCATCTTGGTGGCCTGAGCGAGGCCGGGGCGCCCGGCGCCCACCCCCGGGATCCGGAACAGGGTGGGCTGGGACGCCACATCGTAGTCCCAGACATCGTGGTGCACGGTCTGGAAGTGCCAGCGCAGCTCACCGCTGCGGTCATCCAGTGCCACCACCGAAGAGCCATAGGCGTCGATACCGTCGCGTTCCCCGGCAAACAGGTCCGGTGCCGGGTTGCCCGTGGGTACGTACACCAGACCCTGAGCGGGATCACCGGCGATGGGCGCCCACACGTTGGGGCTGCCCGTGTGATAGCGGGCATTGCCCAGGCTGTCGCGGTGCCGTTCCCGGTATTCTTCGGTCACCGGCTCCCAGGCCCAGACCAGTTTGCCGCTGCGTACATCGAATGCGCGCACCACGCCGGAGGGCACATCCTTGCGCTCGTTGTCCGGGACCATGGCGCCGATCACGGCGACATCGTTCTGCACCCAGGGCGGCGAGGTCGGGTAGTACACCAGCGGTTCGCCGCCGCTGATGTCTTCGCGCAGGGACACCCGGCCATCGGTGCCGAAGTCTGCACAGGGCAGGCCGGTGTTCGCATCCAGGGCGATCAGCTCCGCGTCGCGGGTGCCGTAAAGCACCCGCTGCCCGCAGCTGCCAGCGGCTTCCTCCGGGTCGCTGGCCTGCCACAGCGCCACCCCGCGACAGACCACCGGGTAGATTCCGCTGCGGCGGTTCTGCGCTTTGGGGTCGAACTGCCAGCGCTCGGCGCCGGTTTCCGCGTCCAGCGCGAATACGCGGCCGAAGGGCGTGCAGTAATACAGGGTGTCGCCGTCGACCACGGGGGTGACCTGAAACGAGGTCAGGCCCCAGTCCCCGCTGCCGTCGCTGAAGTCACCGGAGCGGTGCTCCCAGGCCAGTTCCAGCTGCGCCACGTTGGCCGGGGTAATGTCCACCAGCGGGCTGTGCTGGCTGGCGTCCTCGCCCCCGTAGTTGGGCCAGCCGGCGGTGACGGCTGCGCGAGCGCTGGCGCCGGGCTCCGGCTCCTGCGCTGCGTGACAGCCAGCGGCCAGGCCCAGACCCAGACCCAGCGCCAGGACGAACGCAGCCACGCTGCGTTGGCGGCTCATGCGCCGGTACCCGCATTGGCAGCCTGCAGGAAGGCGGGTTTCTCGCCGCCACCGTGGACGGCAATGCTGGTGCCGCTGATATAGGACGCCATGGGTGAGGCCAGGAACAGGCAAGCGTCGCCGATATCCTCCGGTACCGCCATGCGCCCCAGCGGGATGGTGCGGCCCACTGCGGCCACGCCCTCGGCGTCACCGTAGTGCAGATGCGATTGCTCGGTCTCCACCAGCCCGGCGATGATGGCGTTGATGCGGACCTTCGGGCCCCACTCCACCGCCAGCGAGTGCCCCAGGTTGACCAGGCCGGCCTTGGCGGCGCCGTAGGCGGCGGTGCCAGGGGAGGGCCGGAGGGTGCTGACGCTGGCAATATTGATGATGCTGCCACCGTCCTCCTGCTGCTGCATGACCCGGTTCGCCAGCTGGGCGGCGTGCAGGGCCGAGGTCAGGTTGAGGGCAATGATGGATTCGTGGAAGCGGGGGGAAACGGTCGCAGCCTCGGCGTGAGGTGCGCCACCGGCGTTGTTGACCAGCACATTCAGGTGCCCAAAGCGTTCGACAACGGCATCGACCAGTGCTTCCAGTTGCTCGTAGCGGCGAACGTCGCAGGCCACAAAGAACGCTTCGCGCCCACCCGCCGCCGGCAGCGAATCGGGCGGGTTGCGCCCGCAGATCGCCACCTCGGCCCCCGCGGCCAGGAAGCGTTCGCTGATGCCTCTGCCGACACCCTTGCCGCCCCCGGTTACCAATACCGTGCGTCCGCTGAAATCCATGGGACTGTGCATGTCACCCTGCTCCTTGCTGCTGTCTTGTGGCAACTTGTGATCGGCAGATGAATTGCCTAAGATGCCTCGGCTCCGCGCATCCTACCCCCTTCCCCCGGGATCGGGAAATGCCGACGGGGCGGCGACCATTTTCCGGGCGGAGAGAGGCGGTCTCGGTAGACTTAGCTGAACCATCAGGCCCTTCACCAAGCAAGCAGGAATCATACCTATGGCAACTGAATCACTGCCCGTGCTCGCCATCCTCGGCGGTACCGGCGACCTGGGAACGGGGCTGGCCCGGCGCTGGGCCAAGGCTGGCTACCGCGTCATCATCGGCTCGCGTACCCCGGACAAGGCCGAGGCCGCTGCCACTGATCTGCGCGCGGTCATGGCAGAACGCGGTGCGGCCGCGGTGAATGTCGAGGCCATGGAAAACCTGGCGGCGGCCGAGGCGGCCGAGATTGTGGTCATCACCGTGCCTTTCAGTCACCAGAAAGCCACGCTGGAGCTGGTTGCGCCGGCCCTGCAAGGCAAGATCCTTATCGATGTAACGGTGCCGCTGGTGCCGCCGCGGGTTGCGCGGGTGCAGTTGCCGCCGGAAGGCAGCGCGGGCCAGATTGCCCAGGACCTGCTGGGCGAAGGCGTGGCTGTTGTTTCCGCCTTCCAGAATGTGGCTGCGGCGCATCTGCAGGACACCGGAGCCGTGGATTGCGACGTGCTGGTCTGTGGCGACAAGAAAGAGGCCCGGGCGGAAGTGATCAAGCTGGTTGAAGCCGCCGGTCTGCGTGGCTTCCACGCCGGCATGATTGCCAATGCCGCCGCCGCCGAGGCGCTGACCTCGGTACTGATTACCATCAACAAGCAGTACAACTGCCACGCCGGAATCCGCATTTCCGGCCTGGAAAGCCATGAATGAGCGCACGCCTCGAGCTGATTCCGCTGGAGAATTTTCCCGAGGTTGTTCCGGGGGATGATCTGGCGGCGCTGATTGCCGCCAGTCTGGAGGCCAGTGCGCTGACCCTGCAGGACGGCGATGTCCTGGTGCTGGCGCAGAAGATCGTGTCCAAGGCCGAGGGGCGCTACCGCCGCCTGGCAGAGGTGGAACCCGGCCCCAGGGCTCTGGAACTGGCCCGCGACACGGACAAGGATCCGCGCCTGGTGGAGCTTATCCTGCGCGAGTCGCGGGAGGTTCTGCGGGTGCGGCCGGGAGTGATTATCGTCGAACATCGGCTCGGATATGTGCACGCCAACGCCGGGATCGATCGCTCCAACATACGCAATGATCCCGCTGATCCCCAGGTGCTGCTGCTGCCGGAGGATTGCGACGCCTCTGCTGCGGCGCTGCGCGAGGCGCTCGCAGTCCGCTGCGGCACGGCGCCCCAGATCATCATCAACGACAGCGCCGGCCGCGCCTGGCGCATGGGCACGGTGGGCCTGGCGCTGGGTACCGCGGGCCTGGATCCACTGTTCAACCAGATCGGGGAGCAGGATCGTTTCGGCAACCGCCTGGAAGTCACCGAGCCCGCCGTGGCGGACGAACTCGCCAGTGCCGCGTCGCTGGTGATGGGCCAGGCCGCCGAGGGCCTGCCGGTGGTGCTGGCTCGCGGCGCCCGGCTGCGGCCGTCCAGCCGCAACGCCCGGGCGCTGCTGCGGCCCCGCGAGCAGGACATGTTTCGGTGACGCTGCCCACGGGGCCGGTGCTGGCACTGTCCGGGGGTGTCGGTGGCGCCAAACTGTGCCTGGGCCTGGATGATCAGCTGCCTGCCGGACAGCTGCACATCGCCTGCAATACCGGTGACGACTTCGAGCACCTGGGTCTCACCATCTGCCCCGACATCGACACCGTGCTTTATACCCTGGGGGGCATCAGCAACCCGCAGCAGGGCTGGGGCCTGGACGGGGAAACCTGGCAGGTGCTGGCCGCACTGGAGCAGCTGGGTGCGGATAGCTGGTTTCGCCTCGGCGATCGCGATCTCGCCACCCACCTCTGGCGCGCGGGCGAATTGGCGCGGGGTACAACCCTGTCCGCGGTTACGGCTGACCTGGGCAAGCGTCTCGGGGTAACAGCAGCGGTTTATCCCATGAGCGATGACCCGGTGCGGACGGTAGTGCAAACCGCCGCGGGTGACCTGCCGTTCCAGCATTACTTCGTGCGGGAACAGTGCCGTCCCCCGGTACACGGGTTCAGCTTTTCCGGTGTCGGCAGCGCAGCCCTGCAACCGGCCCTTGCGGCCCTGTGTGCGTCGGGGGCCCTGGGCGGGGTAATTATTTGTCCTTCCAACCCCTTTGTGAGCATAGATCCCATGCTGCAGCTGGACAGTTTCTGGCAGACCCTGCGAGAGTCGCAGGTTCCCGTGCTGGCAGTGGCGCCTATTGTCGCCGGCCAGGCGCTTAAAGGACCTGCGGCCAAGATGATGGCGGAGCTGAACCTGCCGGTCACCGCCACCGGGGTCGCGGCACACTATGCTCGACGCTATCCGGGCTTGATCGAAACGTTTGTGGTAGACCACAGTGACGCTACACTGGCACCGGCAATACAGAAGCTCGGCATGGAGGTGGAAGTGACGGCAACCATTATGCGCGAACGCGCTGACAAACAGGCCCTGGCAACGGTCTGTCTGGAGCTGTTGTGCCGCTGAATTGCCGCCCTGCTGTACATGCGGTGTTGCCGCTGAAACAGCTGGACGGGGCCAAGACCCGTCTGGCGGGCCTGCTCGACAGCGAGCAGCGCCGGACCCTGGCACTGGCGATGGCCCGGGATGTACTGGCGGCGCTTTGCGCCCACCCGGCCATCAGCAGCATCACCCTGGTTTCGGACGATACCGATGCGCGCGATCTGGCGGCTGTGACGGCCGTGCGCCTGTGGTCTGAACAGGGTCTGCTGGCAGAGGGTGAATCCCCGTCAATGACGGGCCCGCTACCGGCACTGAACGGGGTGCTGACGGCCGCTTGCGCGCGTCTGCGCCGTGAGGACGCCGACACTGAGTCCCTGCTGCTGGTGCTGCATGCGGACCTTCCCCTGTTGACGAGCGCGGATATCGACGCCGCCCTGGCCTGTGCCGAAGCCCGCAGCGGGCTGGTCGTGGGGGTGGATGCCACAGGTACCGGCACCAACCTGTTGCTGTTTCCCGCGAGCACGCTACCCCGTTTCGCCTTTGGCCCGGACAGCAGCAGTGCCCACCTTGCGTGGGCCCGGGCGCAGGGCTTGCCCGGCCGCAACCTGCAGCGGCCCGGTATTGCCCGCGATATAGATACCCCGACAGATCTCCTGCAGCTGCACCACCAGGCTGCAACTATGCCCCCCGGGCACACCAGGAGCTGGTTGCAGTCCCTGGCCGAGCCGCCGGACAGCGCCCGCGCCCTGGCCCTGGCGGACTGCGATGATACCTCCGCCCTGGTGGCCCTGGCTGGCCAGCTGCGGGATCTGGGCCACGGCAATGTGGTGACGTATTCGCGCAAGGTGTTTATTCCCCTGACCCGGCTGTGCCGCGATGTCTGCCATTACTGCACCTTCGCCACCACGCCGAAGAAGGTGGAGGCGCCCTTCATGAGCGTCGACGAGGTGCTGGAGCTGTGCCGCCAGGGCGCAGAACTCGGCTGCCAGGAAGCCCTGCTGACCCTGGGCGAGAAGCCCGAGCTGCGTTACCGTGCAGCCCGCGAGGCACTGGCGGCGCTGGGCTTTGCCAGCACCCTGGAGTACGTGGCACACGTGGCAGGGCGAATTATCGAAGAGACGGGCCTGCTGCCCCATATCAATGCGGGTTGCATGACCACGGAAGAGATCGCTTTACTGCGCCCGGTCAGTGCTTCCATGGGCATCATGCTGGAGTCCGCGTCCGCGCGGCTGTGCGAGAAGGGCATGCCCCACCACGGTTCCCCGGACAAGGTGCCGGCGGAAAGGCTGCGCACCCTGGCCCTGGCCGGCGCGGCAAACGTGCCGTTCACCTCCGGGATTCTGATCGGCATTGGGGAAACCCGCCGCGAGCGCATTGAGTCCCTGCTGGCCCTGCGTGCGGTGCACCAGGAATACGGCCACCTGCAGGAAATCATCGTGCAGAACTTCCGCGCCAAGCCAGGCACCCTGATGGCCCGGGCGCCGGAACCTGATCTGCAAGAGCTGCTCTGGACCCTGGCGGTGGCGCGCATCATCTTTGGCCCGGCCATGAGCATCCAGGCACCACCCAATCTCAGCCCCGGCGTACTGCCGCAGCTTCTGGCTGCGGGGATCAATGACTGGGGCGGCGTGTCGCCCCTGACGCCCGACCACGTCAACCCGGAAGCGCCGTGGCCGCATCTGGACCAGCTGGCCCGTGAGACCGCCGCCGCCGGTAAATTCCTGGAACAGCGGCTGACAATTTACCCGACCTATGCCAACGCACCGCAGACCTGGCTGGATCCCGCGGTGCAATCCCCGGTGCTGCGCCAGCAGGACGCCGCGGGCTTTGCCCGCCGCGACAGCTGGATGCCGGGTGAGGAGGCGCCGGTGCCAAACGTGGAGGCGGGCCTGCTCAGCGAGCCGGTCAATGCCTTCGCCGTGGGCGCTGATCTGCGCGAGATCGTGGAACGCTGCGAGAGCGGCACCGCGCTTGCGGAAGCAGACCTGGAGCGCCTGTTTACCGCCCGCGGCCCCGAATTCCGCTTCGTGGTGGACGCCGCGGACCGGCTGCGCCGCCAGCGCTGTGGCGACACGGTCAGCTACGCCATCAATCGCAATATCAACTATACCAACGTCTGCTATTTCAAGTGCCAGTTCTGCGCCTTCTCCAAGGGCAAGCACAGCGAGGAGCTGCGGGGGCGCCCCTACGACATCAGCGCCACCGAGATCGCCCGCCGCTGCCGCGAGGCCTGGCAGCGCGGAGCCACCGAAGTCTGCATGCAGGGCGGCATTCACCCGGACTACACCGGGCAGACTTACCTGGACATTCTCGCCACCGTGCGTGCCGCCACGCCGGAGATGCACATCCATGCCTTTTCGCCGCTGGAAGTGTGGCAGGGTGCGGCGACCCTGGGTGTGTCCCTCGAGGATTTCCTGCGCCAGCTGCAGGCGGCGGGGCTGGACACCCTGCCGGGTACGGCGGCGGAAATCCTTGATGACGAGGTTCGTGCCACCCTGTGCCCGGACAAGCTCAACAGCGCCGAGTGGCTGCAGGTAATGGAAACCGCGCACCGGGTGGGCTTCCGCACTACCGCCACCATCATGTATGGCCATATCGAGCAGCCCCGGCACTGGGCCCGGCACCTGCTGGCGGTGCGCGAGTTGCAGGCCCGCACCGGCGGCTTTACCGAGCTGGTGCCGCTGCCCTTCGTGCACATGGAGGCGCCGATGTTCCTGCGCGGGCGCGCCCGCCGCGGCCCCACCTTCCGCGAGGCGGTGCTGATGCACGCGGTGTCGCGGCTGGTCCTGCACGGCCATATCGACAACATCCAGACCAGCTGGGTGAAGATGGGCGGTGCCGGGGTGGATGTGTGCCTCAACGCCGGGGCCAACGACCTCGGCGGCACTCTGATGAACGAGAGCATTACCCGCGCCGCCGGTGCAGCCCACGGCCAGGAATGGGCGCCGGCCGTAATGGAGCAGCGCATCCGCAGCCTGGGTCGCCAGCCGCGTCTGCGCAATACTCTGTATGCCGACGCCCCGGCTGAACGCCGCGAGGCTGCAGGTTCTGCGGCCGAGCTGCTGCCGGTGGACAACGCCGACGCCGGCAAACGCGCCCGCGACAAACGCCTGCTACTGGCTACGGATGCGCCGCGCCCGGTGCCGCCAGAGCAGGTGGTGCTGATGGCGGCCTGTAACTGAGGATGTCCACGATACAGCTGGAAGCGAGCTGGCTGGCGCCGCTGGCCGACGAATTTCAGCAGCCCTACATGCACGCGCTCAGGGACTTCCTGCAGCAGGAAAAGCACAGCGGGGTCAGCGTGTTTCCCCCCGGCCCCGAGATATTCAACGCCTTTGCGCATACGCCTCTGCACAAGGTGAAGGTGGTTATCCTCGGCCAGGATCCCTATCACGGCCCAGGCCAGGCTCACGGCCTCTGTTTCTCGGTGCGCCCGGGTGTCGCCATTCCGCCCTCTCTGCAGAATATCTACAAGGAGATCCAGCGCGACCTCGGTATTACGCCCCCCGGCCACGGCAACCTGACCGCCTGGGCCGACCGGGGTGTGCTGCTGCTGAACAGCGTGCTGACGGTGGCGGCCAACCGCGCCGCTTCCCATCGGGGCAAGGGCTGGGAAACCTTTACCGATCGGGTGGTGGAGCTGGTCAACCGCGAACGTGAGAATGTGGTGTTCATGCTGTGGGGCAGCTATGCCCAGCGCAAGGGTGCGGTAATCGACAGCCGGCGTCACTGTGTGTTGCAGGCGCCGCATCCCTCACCCCTGAGTGCCCACCGCGGGTTTATTGGCTGCGGGCATTTCAGTGCGGCGAATGCGTATTTGCAGGCGCAGGGGCAGGCGCCTGTTGACTGGGCCCTGCCGCCAGCCTGAACCTTTAGCCGAACGGTACGGGGTAGGGGAGTTCCAACACCTCCACGGTCTGCTCGCCGGCGGGCGCCAGGCGCAGGCCTTCCTCCGCGGCAAGCCGTGTGGTGGTGATCAATGCCAGCGCCGTGCCGTCGTCTGCGATTGCGGCATTCACGATCTGGGCCGCGGGGCGTTCCTTTCCTTGCAGATACAGTGGTTCCCCGGCACTGGCTGCGGTACCCGCGGGCAACTGCACCAACAGCATGCGGCGCTTCGCTTTTCCCTTGTAGTGCATCCGCGCGATGACTTCCTGGCCGGGATAACAGCCCTTGCGAAAGTTGATATGGCCGCTGAGGTCGTAATTGAGCTGTTGCGGGAGCAACTCGCCGGTGGTCGCCGCGGTGATGCGGGCGATACCGCGGCGCAGGTTCGCGGCCTCCCAGTCCGCCTCGCTGGCCGCCGGGAGAGCTTCTTCAAGCTGTTCCTGCAGCGCGGGCTGCTCGCTGCGGCTTAGCCAAACCTCGAAGCATTCACTCTTGCCGTCGAGTTGCAGTACCAGGGCGCCGGCTTCCCCGCTCCAGGCCAGGTCTGTCTCGGGCAACGCCGGGAACAGCGGCCGCAGCGTCTCGGCAGTGCCCCCGCCCCGGCAGCCGAGCAGCTCCCACTCGTCAGCTGCGGCTCGCAGGGTTACCTTGGAGAACATCGCAAACCGCCCGAGCGCGGCAAGGGTGCTGTCCATGATGTCTCGCCGCAGGCGCAGCAGGATGCGTTCGGGACCCAACGCCAGGGCGATGAAGTCCGCCAGTACCCGGCCCTGGGGATTACAGAAGGTGCCGTAGCTGGCAGTGCCGGGATGCAACTGTTTCAGATCGCAGCTGGCCTGGTTGTGCAGAAAGGTCATGGCGTCGCGGCCAGTGACCTCGAGCAGGGCGTCTCCCTGCAAACGAGAGAGGGTGGGAGTGGTTTGGCTGAGGCTCTGGGCGCTGCTTGCTGACACGGTGACGAATACTCCTCCGTTGATTCTGCGCTGTGCGGCTATTTCGCTTTATGGCCGTCCGAGCCGCTATAATAGCCGCTTTTGATGTTCCCGTACGGGGGCGGAGCTGCCATGCTGGGCACTGAAGAACACAATCGCATGCGCTGGGCCAGTCGGCGCGGCATGCTGGAGCTGGACCTGGTTCTGGAGCCTTTCGTCAATCAGCGCTTCCCGCAGCTGGACGCGGCGGACCGGGACCGCTATCGGCAGCTGATGCTCTCCGAAGATCAGGAACTGTTCGGCTGGTTTCTGCGCCGGGAGGTCCCCGAGGACCCGGAGCTGGCCGCCATTGTCCGCATCATACTCACCTTCACTCGTCCTGACCTGGACTGACCACCGGCCGCGCCCGGCCTGGTGCGCGGCGTGTCTGCTGTTGCTGATCGCGCTTGCCGAGATTGCCTGGCGAGGTCACAGCCTGTGGGCATTGGCTGGGCTGGTGCTCTGGTGCCCGCTCGCATGGTTCGGATTGCCACCCCGGCCGGCCCTCCAATCCTTGCTGCTGGAACCTCAGGCTTGCGCGTTGCGGCAGGCGGCCGACGCCAGCCCCATGGCGATAGATCTGCTGCCGGGTACAGTATTGTTGCCGTGGGTGGTGGTCCTGCACTGGCGCCCGGCCGCTGGCCGCGGCCGACGCTTCCTGTGGTTGTGGGCCCGCGACCTCGGCGACGACAGCTTTCGCGATCTGCGGCGCTGGTGGCTGGTATTTGGCCAGAAGGGCCGATGAAAAGGGCCGACTCTTGAGCCTGGCGGCACTGACAGCGCTGTTTGTCACAGCCTTTGGCGCGGCAACGCTGCTTCCCCTGCAGTCCGAGGCCGTTCTCGTTGGCTTGCTGCTTCAGGGTGAGCATCCGGTCTCCCTCCTCCTGGCCGTGGCTACTGCGGGCAATGTGCTGGGCGCCATCGTCAACTGGTGGCTGGGTCGCTATATCGAACACTGGCGGGAGAGGCGCTGGTTTCCTGTCAGCGGGTCTACACTTGACCGGGCGCAGGTGAGATATCATCGTTACGGTCGCTGGTCCCTGCTGTTGTCCTGGGCGCCAATTATCGGCGATCCGCTGACCCTGGTCGCGGGCGTGATGAAGGAGCCGTTCTGGAGCTTTCTGCTGCTTGTAATCCTGGCCAAGGCGGGGCGTTACCTGGCACTTGCGGCCGCAGTCCTCGGCCTGGGGTGGTGGTAAGCCCACGCAGCCTGCCGCAGATAAAAACATCTGTTCCCGAGGATGGCAGTGTATGAACACCTTTACCTCGACGAAGTTGCTCTTGCTGCTGCCCCTGCTGGCCGGGCTGCTGAGCGGCTGCGGCGCGACGATCCTGCCGCCGACTTCAGTGGAACAGCCACGCGCCGTCTATTTTCTCCAGCATGCCCGCCACAGCTCGCTGCTGCTGACCGCCGCCGATAGCAGTCGGATGCGCTACGCCTACGGCGACTGGGCCTGGTATGTCGAGGGACGGGAAGGTTTGTACAGTGGTGCCCGAGCCCTGCTGTGGCCGAGCCGGGCGGCGTTGGGGCGCTTGTCGTTACCGCCGGGGCAAGATGGAGAACTGCTTGAGCATGTGATCGGCGTCGGCATTGATCGCGCCCACTGTTTGCGGCTGGAGGCGGAGCTGGTCGACCGGTTACTTGCGGAGCTGGATGCCCAGTATCGCGCCGGAGAAGTGCCACCTCAATTCAATGCCACTCGCAACCTGCACTTCGTCAGACACCCGCGGGCCTACACTTTGCTGCACAATTCCAACCAGGTCACCGCGAGCTGGCTGCGTGACCTTGGGGTGCAGGTGCGTGGCAACCCGGCGTTGGGGGGCTGGGAGCTCAATGCCTCGTCGAGGGACGCCGCAGCTGACGCTGATTTCACTGAGGGCGCCAGATGTCCATGAATGCACTGGCTGTGTAGACTCATGACTGATGACAAAAGGACATCGCATCCAACAGAAAGAGACAAGGCGACGCATGCACGCGCGTCTCCTTTAAGCGATAGTATTCGCGGGGAGGCGAAACTAATGGCTTCCGTACTGACTAATGCCAGAGCCCTGTTCAGCGCGGAAGCGCTGGAAAATCCCTACCCTCTATACACGACCATGCGTTCCCTGGGGCCGGTGTGCCAACTTGGCAGCACCCGTGCCTTCTTCGTGGGAACCCACGCCGCGGTGACAGAAGTGGTCATGCGACACGAGGACTTTTCTGCCAACCTGGAGCGGATGCTGGTGCGTGGCGATGACGGCAAGCCGCGGGTATTCGATCTGGCCGGCGCCGGTCATGCCAGCAATGTACTCGCCACCGCGGATGAACCCGAACACGCGGTGCACCGGCGCATGCTGGTGCAGCCCCTGAAGGCCGCTGCTATCGCCGCCCTGGAGCCGGCCATGCGTGCACTCGCCGCGGAGCGCGTAGATTCGCTGGTGGCGGCGGGCGGTGGGGACTTCTGTGCCGCCCTGGCCGAGCCCTTGCCCGCCTGGGTTGTGAGCAGGTTGCTGGGCCTGGGCGACCATGCGCTGGAGGCGGTTCAGCGCTGGGCGATGATGGGCGGAGACTTTCTTGCAGGTACGCTGGATGCCGACCGCCTGGCGACGGTGCTGACCGAGACCGGGCATCAGCACGCCTACCTTGAGGCACATCTTGATGCGGTAGCGGGGTCACACGATGATTCGCTGACGGCCGTGCTGGCCGGCGCGGTCGAGAGTGGGCTGATCACCAAGCAACAGGCGGTGGGCATGCTGGTGATTCTGTTCGGCGCCGCCGGGGAGTCCACGGCCAGTCTCCTGGGTTCGGCCGTGCGCCTGTTCGCCGAAGATGCGGAGTTGCAGCAGCGCCTGCGAGTCGATCCCGGTCTGATCCCCGGATTTCTGGAAGAGGTAGTTCGGTTGGAGACCCCTTTCAAGTTTCACTACCGCGTGGTGCGCCGTGAAACCCGGCTCTGTGGAACTGTGCTGAAGCCCGATGATTTGTTAGTGGTGAGCTGGGCCGCTGCCAACCGGGACCCGGAGCAGTGGCCCGATCCGGAAATACTGCTTTTGGAACGGCCCGCGGGTGCGCGCCATCTCGGGTTCGGCTACGGCATACACTTCTGTATCGGCGCGCCGCTGGCTCGCCTCGAAGCGCGCGTGGCGCTGGAGGAGCTGCTGGCGCGCAGCCGCCGTATCGCGCTGGATGCCGCCCGTTCGCCCGAACATGTGCCGAGCCTGTTTGTGCGTCGGTTGCGGTATTTGTATCTGAAGATGACATGACAGGAATCTTGTGTTGACGCTGTCGCCATCGGAGCGGGAGGGCGATTCGCTTGCTGTCCCGCAGAAGTGCCCGGATGAGCTATCATCAAACGAGTTTGTTTGTACCGACTGACGGGGAGAATCCGGGCCATGAACCTGCCGTTTCCTGACCGCGCCAGCGCCGGCCGCAGGCTGGCTGCAGCGCTGGAATCCTATCGCGGGCGAGACCCTCTCATCGTCCTCGCCCTGCCTCGTGGCGGGGTGCCGGTGGCGGCAGAGGTTGTGGCTCACATCGGCGGCAGCCTGGATGTCATGATAGTCCGCAAGCTGGGCTTGCCCGGCCAGGATGAACTTGCCATGGGCGCCATTGCCAGCGGCGGTATTCGCATCCTCAATCAGGAGCTGATTGCACAGGCGGCGATCAGCGAGGCTGCGTTGCAGGCGGTAACCGCGCGGGAAAGACTGGAGCTCGCCAGGCGCGAGCGGGTGTTCCGCGGCGAGCGCCCGTGGCCAGAACTGCACGGTGCTACGGTGATTCTTGTGGATGACGGCCTGGCCACCGGCGCCAGCATGCGTGCGGCGGTGTCCGCAGTCCGCGAGTTCCAGCCGCGGGAGGTCGTGGTCGCGGTACCGGTGGCGCCGCCGGACACCATCCGGGTACTGCGTGGGCAGGCGGATGCCGTCGTGTGCCTGGAAACCCCGGAACCGTTCCGCGCGATCGGCCTGTGGTACGGCGATTTCACCCAGGTCGCGGACGCGGAGGTGCGCCGCATCCTGCAGCGCTGCTGGACACAATGAGGTACTGGCATGACAAGTGAGAATGGTGGCAGCTCCGAGACCGTCAGTCTGGCCTTGTCCGATGCTGTTCTGGAGGGGGCGCTGGTGCTGCCGGCCGGGTCGGTGGGGGTGGTCGCCTTCGCCCATGGCAGCGGCAGCAGCCGGTTCAGCTCCCGCAACCAGGCCGTGGCCCGCTATCTGAACGAGGCCGGTCTGGGCACACTGTTGTTCGACCTGCTGAGCCGGGAGGAAAACCAGGTAGACGAGGTCACCCGGGAATTCCGTTTTGACATCCCCCTGATCGGCAGGCGCATGAGCGAGGCGGTCCAGTGGCTTGCGCGGCAGCCGCAGACAATGAGCTTGCGGCTGGGGTTATTCGGTGCCAGCACGGGAGCGGCGGCCGCGCTGGTGGCGGCGGCGGAAAACCCCGGCCAGGTGCAGGCGGTGGTGTCCCGGGGCGGGCGGCCCGATCTGGCCGCCGGGTTGCTGCCCATGGTGCAAGCGCCCACGCTGCTGATTGTGGGTGGCCTGGACAGGGAGGTGATAGAACTCAACCGGGCGGCCGCTGCCGGCCTGCGCTGCGAACACGCAGTGGAAATTGTTCCCGGTGCCACGCACCTGTTCGCCGAAGCGGGGACCCTGGATCGGGTCCAGCAGCTGGCTGCGGACTGGTTTCTGCGTCATCTGGCAACCCCCGGGCAGCCCCCCTGGCGATGACGGCCCCGGCCCAGCCCCGGCTCGAGGACAAGATCGCCTTCCTTGCCGCTGCCAGTAGCTACCCCGGTTACCGTGGAGAGGTCGCCGTGGTGGAGACGCATCTGTCCCTGATATTCATGACCCGGGAACGGGCTTACAAGCTGAAAAAGCCCGTGCGCCGTGCGCTGATTGATTTCACCGGCATCGACGCCCGCTACCGTAATTGCCTGGAAGAACTGCGGCTCAACCGGCGCCTGGGTGGGGACACCTATATCGGCATCGAACCCCTGTGCCTGTTGCCGGGTGGCCGGCTGCACCTGGGCCGCGGCGGTGTGCCGGTGGACTGGCTGGTGGTGATGCGGCGCCTCCCCGAGCAGGCCATGCTGGACAACCAGATCCGGGCAGGCCGGCTGGATGGTGAGGCCCTGGCGCAGGCGGCGGCGCTACTGGCGCGCTTTTATCAGGCCGAAGAGCCGGTTGCAATGACTGGCGAGCAGTACCGGCAGCGGCTTGTCGACAATGTGACACAGCTGTTCGCGGAGCTGGAGTCCTTTCCCCTGCCGGCGGATGCACTGCGTTCCCTGCGCCAGGGTCAGCTCACCCTGCTGGAGACCCACGGTGAACTCTTTGCCGCCCGTGCCCGGCAGGGGATGATCCTGGAAGCCCACGGCGACCTGCGCCCCGAGCACCTGTGCCTGAGTCATCCACCGGTGATCATCGACTGCCTGGAATTCAGTCGCGACCTGCGCCTGCAGGATCGGGCGGACGAACTGGTATTCCTGGCCATGGAGTGCGACAAACTGGGCGCGCCCGAGGTGGGGGAGACAGTGTTCAGAGTCTATGGCGAGATTACGGGCGACTGGCCGCAGGCGCCCTTGCTGGACCTCTACCGGCGCTACCGGGCCTGTATTCGCGCCAGGCTCTGCGCCGGGCATCTGGGCGATGTGCCGGAGGTACAGGCTGAACACTGGTTGCGGCGGGCGCGGGAGTATCTCGGCCTGGCCGTGGAGTACACCCGCGGCTAGTCCTCGGCCAGGTCCAAAGCCGCCAGCGAGCCCCCCTGGTGCAGGCGGCGTATGGCTTCGCCTATCAGCGGAGCTACCGTCACCGTGACTATTTTGTTTTGCCGCAGTGATTGCGGTTGCAGTGCGGCTGGCAGGCTGTCGCTTACCAGCAAGTGGTTCAGGGGTGGGGTCGCCAGAGCGCTCTCGGCGCCGGGACCAAATACACCGTGGCTGGCGATGGCGTCGACCTGACTCGCCCCCTGTGCACGAAACGCCTCGGCGGCCCGCTGCAGGGTGCTCCCGCTGGCGACAAGGTCGTCCACGATCAGTACCCGGCGCCCGGACACTGCGCCCACTACTGTGGCACCGCTGAGTTTGCCGCTGCTGCGGTGTTTTTCCATGAAAGCGCTGGCCACGGGCCTGCCCAGGCGCCGCTCCAGGGCCTGGCGAAACAGCTCAGCCCGCTTGACGCCGCCGATATCCGGGGAGGCCACGGTAATCTGCTCTTCACCCAGCCCGGCAAGGCAGTACTTGATGAAAGCATCGTGCGCTGACAGGTGGACGGTGCGGCAGCGAAAGGCATTGTCAAAAGCAGCGCGGCTATGCACGTCCATGGTCACCACCTGATCCACGCCCATCGCCTCCAGCAGCTGGGCCAGGTAGCGGGAGGTGACCGGGTCACGGGGCTTGGTTTTCCGCTCCTTGCGCGCATAGCAGAGGTAGGGAATCACCGCAGTGACACTTGCAGCCCCGTTTTCCCGGAAACAGCCGAGCATGAACAGCAGTCGCACCAGCCGGTCGTTGAGGCTGAGCTGTTTGTCGCCATAGAGGGACTGCACCACATAGACATCCCGCTGGCGAACGCTTTCCAGGGGGCGGATCTTGTGTTCTCCGTCTTCGAAATCGCGTTCCTCGTGCGTCCCCAGGGGGATTCCGAGTAGGTCCGCAACCCGGCCGGCGAAGTCTGCGCCGCTACGCAGGCTGAACAGAACGGGATCCGGTTTCGACATCAGAGAACCCCCCGCCGTGGTGCCGTGATACCGGCTGGGTCAGACCAGGCTCGCTGGCGGCTGTCCCGCCCGGGATTGGTGCCTGGGTCAGATTCGCTCCAGTACCACCACCGGAATCTGCCGATCGGTCTTCGCCTGATAGTCGGTATAGGGCGCATAGTAGTCCACCATCAGCTGCCACAGCCGCTCGCGCTCCTCACCCTCCGCGTCGCGCGCCCGTGCCTTGAAGCTGTCGCTGGCGACCTGGACCTCCACCTCTGGATTGGCCTCCAGGTTAAAATACCAGGCGGGATGGGCCGGAGAGCCACCCTTGGAGGCGATCACGCAGTAGCCACCGTCGCCGGTGGGGCGGTAGATCAGGGGCAGGGTCAGCTCCTTGCCGGATTTGCGCCCGGTAGTGGTGAGCAGCAGGGTGGTCAGCATGCCTTCGCCACCGCCCAGTGAGGCATCCCAGTAATGGCCGGCCTCGGGGTCGCGGCGATAGAGTTCAATGTGCTCTTTGATCCAGTCAGGCAGGGAGTCTGGGATTTGTTCACTCATGGCTATCGCTCCGGTTCAGGGGTGTCACAACAGCATAGCGCGGTGCGCGCTGGATACAAGGAGCGGCGTGCTAGGGTACCAGCACCGTATCCGCCGCCTCCGGCAGCAAGTCGGGATAGTCGAGCGTGAAGTGCAAGCCACGGCTCTCCTTGCGGGCCTGGGCGCAGCGGATCATCAGCTCCGCTACCATGGCCAGGTTGCGCAATTCCAGCAGGTCGTTGCTGACCTTGTAGTTACTGTAGTACTCGTTTATTTCAGCCTGCAGCAGGGCAATCCGGTGCTCTGCCCGGGCCAGGCGCTTGTTGGTACGCACGATCCCGACGTAGTCCCACATGAAGCGGCGCAGCTCGTCCCAGTTGTGCGAGATCACCACGTCCTCGTCGGAGTCGGTAACCTGACTTTCGTCCCAGGCTGCAGCGGGATGAGGCTGCGGCGCGCGGTCGATGGTGGCGGCGATATCGGCGGCGGCGGATTCAGCGTAGACAATGCACTCCAGCAGAGAGTTGCTGGCCATGCGGTTGGCCCCGTGCAGGCCGGTGCTGGAGGCCTCGCCGATGACATAGAGACCCTCCACATCACTGCGCCCGGCAGTATCCACCACCACGCCGCCGCAGGTGTAGTGGGCTGCGGGAACCACGGGGATGGGCTCGCGCCCGATGTCTATACCCAGCTCGAGGCAGCGGGCGCTGATGGTGGGAAAGTGCTCCTCCAGGAAGTCTCGCGACTTGTGGGAGATGTCCAGGTAGACACAGTCGATACCCAGGCGCTTCATCTCGTGGTCGATGGCGCGGGCGACGATATCCCGCGGCGCCAGTTCGCCCCGTGAGTCAAACCGGTCCATGAAGCGGCTGCCATCGGGCAACAGCAGTTTGCCGCCCTCGCCGCGGATGGCCTCGGTGATGAGGAAGGACTTCGCCTTCGGGTGGTACAGGCAGGTGGGGTGAAACTGGTTGAATTCCAGGTTGGCGACCCGGCAACCCGCGCGCCAGGCGATGGCGATGCCGTCGCCGCTGGCGCCGTCGGGGTTGCTGGTATAAAGATAGGCCTTGCTGGCGCCGCCGGTGGCGAGCACCACCGCCCTGGCCTGGAACAGTTCCACCCGGTCGCTGCGCCGATCGAAGATATAGGCACCTTCGCAGCGCCCCTCGTGCTGGACCAGATCCACCGCGACCCGGTGCGGGAACACCTCGATGTTGTCCGCCGCCAGTACCCGCTCAGTGAGCACCTCGGAAATTGCCCGGCCGGTCCGGTCCGCAGCGTGGATGATGCGGCGGTGGCTGTGGCCACCTTCCATGGCGAGGTGGAATTCCTTGGCGGCATCCGGCAGGTGGTCGAAGTCCACCCCCTGGTCCACCAGCCACTCGACACAGCTGCGGCTGTTGCTGACGGTAAAGCGCACCGCCTCCTCGTCGCAGAGGCCGGCTCCCGCCACCAGCGTGTCGGCGACGTGTGACTCCACGGTGTCCTCTGAGTCCAGCACGGCTGCCATTCCGCCCTGGGCCCAGTAGGTGGAGCCCTGGTTGAGATCGCCCTTGGAAAGCAGGGCGATACGCAGATGGGAGGGCAGGCGCAGGGCGGCACTGAGGCCTGCGGCACCGCTGCCAACGATGAGAACGTCGTGCTGGAATGAGTTGCTGGACATGAGAATGGTGCTTGCTGCCTCTGGGTGCTGAAATATATTATGTGTCTCAATAACTTACGTAGCGTAAAATACGGCAGGTCACCGGCACAGCGAGTATAAACGAGGTGCCCCGGATTAAGGAAATGCAGGATTGCGGAACTTTTGTGGTGTCAGAACCTCATACAGGCAGCACGGTATGGGTGTAGAAGCATCTGTGGCCGGCGGCGGAGCTAGCGGCCAGGATGGGCTGTGGACCAAACTGTCATGAATCAGGGAAGGAGTCAGGACATGACAGCGGCACCACCAACGGACCAGCAGCTCGTCGCCAGGGTGCAGAAAGGCGATTCCCGTGCTTTCGACATGCTGGTGCTGAAGTACCAGCACAAGATACTGGGTTTGATCAGCCGCTATGTACACGATTCCGACGAGGTTCAGGATGTCGCCCAGGAGGCCTTTATCAAGGCCTATCGCGCGCTGCCGCGATTTCGAGGTGATAGCGCCTTCTATACCTGGCTTTATCGGATTGCGATCAACACCGCCAAGAATCACCTCGTCGCGAGATCCCGGCGTCCGCCTGGCTCGGATGTGGAGATCGGCGATGCCGAATATTTCGAAGGCGGGGGCGCGCTGCGGGAGATCGAAACTCCGGAGACAGCCCTGTTTGGTGCCGAGCTCAAGCAGGTGGTAGAGCGGGCGATCAAGGATTTGCCTGATGATTTGCGTACAGCGGTAACTTTGCGCGAGTTTGATGGTCTCACTTATGAGGACATTGCCGAGATCATGGATTGTCCTGTCGGTACCGTCCGGTCGCGGATCTTTCGCGCCCGCGAGGCCATCGACAAGAAAGTGCGGGAGCAGATCGACGGTGTGTAGTGTCAGCGACTTCAGCGGCAACAATATCAGCAGAGTGGAACCGGCCATGGCAATAGTTCGCAGCAGCAATCATTCGATATACGTGAAGCAAAGCGGAGGGCCGGCATTATGACGGAGCAACTGCGAGAATCACTCTCTGCCCTCATGGATGATGAGGCCAATGAACTTGAAGTGCAGCGGCTGCTGGGCCAGCTTGGTGAAGACGAGGCGCTGCGCCAGACCTGGGTTCGCTACAACCTGGCCCGGTCAGTTATTTCCGGGCAGCCCGTAGGCCGCGTCAATCTCGATATCTCCCAGCAGGTCAGTGCCGCAATTGCCGCTGATGCCAAGCTTTCAGCCGGCGTCTGGCAGCGCCTGACCCGCCCGGTAGCGAGTCTTGCGGTGGCGGCATCGGTAACGGCCGTGGTCGTTCTCGGTGGGCAGCAATTGTACCAGGCGGGTGACCCCGACGCCGGAATCGCGGCCCCGGTCGCGGCCACGGGCGTCTCAGCGGTCGGCTTCGTCAACAGTCTCGGTGCCGTGCCCCTGCGCGCCAGCTACGGCAACCAGGCCATGCCCGAACTGGAACCTGCGGCTCGTACCGCCTACCGCGAACTCGCGCGGCAGCGCATGTACCTTTATATGCAGGAGCATGCAGAGCACGCAGCACTCAATTCCCCTCAGGGCTTGATCCCATTCGCGCGCGTACCCCATATCGAGGAGTGAACCCACAGTGGTGATCACTACGCGATCGCTGTTCCACGCCCTGGCTGTCAATACCGCCCTGCTTGCCTGCATCTTCATCGCCACTCCGGCGCCTGCCGCGACCTGCTCGGAAACCGATGCAGAGGCGCTGGGCTGGCTCGCCAAAATGTCCCGGAGCTACCGCGAGGTGGCCTATCAGGGAGTGGTCACGTTCCAGCGCGGTGGTGACCTCCAGGTCATGCAGATCGCGCGTTCGGTGGAAGTAGGCGAGAGCTCAGAGCTTCTCACCCGGCTGACCGGACAGGGAGCCCAGGTCGTGCGCGCTGCACATCCTCTCGATTGCACGCATCCCGGCCAGCAGTTGTTACAGCTGGGCGACCAATTGCCTGCCTCGGGCTGTGGTATGGCAGAATACTACCGGTTCCAGGTGGGTGAGGGCGATCGCATCGCCGGCCGCCAGGCAGTGAGGGTGGGGATCCAGCCCCGCGATATGTACCGGTATGGCTATGTGCTGGAACTGGACCGTGAAACCGGTTTGTTGTTGGGTATCAGCACTCTCGGTCGCGGCGATCAATTGCTTGAGCGCTTCCAGTTTGCAGACCTTCACTACGGCGAGCCGGAGTCACCGCAGCGGGTTGTGGAGACTGTTCATCCCGCTCGCCATCCGCACCCGGACGTGGCTGACGAGGGGCCTGCCCTCACAGCCTCCTGGTCGGTGAGCTGGCTGCCCCGCGGCTTTACCCCGACCGACTCCGCTGAGGCAGTCAGTCCCCGTCGCACCTACACCGACGGCCTGGCCGTGTTCTCCGTATTCCTCGAACAGTTGTCCCGGGAGTTGCGTCCCGGCGAGGGCGTGGTCCGTGAGGGCAGCACCACCTCGTATACCCGTGGCATGAGCCTTGCGGGGCAGCCAATGCTGGTCACGGTGGTCGGCGAGGTGCCCTTGAACACCGCCCGCATGGTGGCTGATTCGATCAGGTTGGTGCGCTGATGCCGACGGAAACGGGGCGCATCGTTGCCATAGACGCTGACAGCCTGTGGGTTGAAACCATCCGCAAGAGTACCTGTGGCACCTGTTCGGCGCAGAAAGGTTGCGGCCATGGTCTGCTCAACCGGATCCGCGACGGCCAGCGCGGCCTGGTCCGGGTCCTGCCGGGGACATTTCCCCTGGCGGACTGTCGGGTTAATGACGAAGTCAGTATCAGCCTGCCCGACGAGGTGATACTGCGCGGTTCCCTGATCGTCTATATGCTGCCACTGGTGACGATGCTCGCCGGGGCTTCTGCCGGCGGTCACTGGCTGCCCTGGTCAGCGGATCTGGCCGCGGTGGCGGGCGCAGTCGCGGGCTTTGCCGGCGGCGTCGCGCTGGTGCGCTGGCACGCCTGGCACCACCGGGATGACGCCCGTTTGCAGCCGGTGCTGGCGGCTGTGGCCCGTGGGCAGGCGAGGGAATTGCAGACCCTGCAACCGCTCTGACCACATTTTCATTTTTCACTTTTGACATGGATTGATTACATGATTTCCCGCAGAACTTTGCCGACACTTTTCATCCTTTGCCTGACTCTGGTGGCTCCCGGATTGGCGGCACAGTCGCCGCCGGAATTCCGCGATATTGTTAAATCGGGCTCACCCGCGGTGGTCAAGATCATCGTCCAGTACCCGCCTGGTCGCAGCGCCCGCAATCCCCACGAGATGGAGGAGATTCCCGAGTACCTGCGTCGCTTTTTCGAGTTTCGCGGCGAACAGCCGCCGATGCCGCAGCAACGGCAGCGCATGTCCATGGGCTCCGGTTTTATCATCTCTGACGACGGCTATATCGTAACCAACAATCACGTCGTCGAAGGCGCCGACAATGTACTGGTAAGGATGATCGACCGCCGCGAGTTCGAAGCGGAAGTGGTGGGTACCGACCCGCGCTCGGACCTGGCCCTGCTCCGGGTCGACGCCAGCGGCCTCCCGTCCCTGCGTATTGAAAGCAGTGACAAGCTGGAGGTCGGGGAGTGGGTGCTGGCCATTGGCTCCCCGTTTGGACTCGACTATTCGGTGACCGCCGGCATCGTCAGTGCGATGGGGCGCAGCCTGCCTACGGAGGAAGGGGAGAACTATGTGCCCTTCGTGCAGACCGACGTCGCCATCAATCCGGGCAATTCAGGCGGCCCGCTGTTCAATCTCAAGGGCGAAGTGGTGGGAGTCAACTCCCAGATCTTTACCCGTAGCGGTGGCTCTATTGGCCTCTCTTTTGCGATTCCCGCCAGCGTGGTACGCAACGTTGTGGCCCAGCTCAAGGATAGCGGTCGCGTCACCCGCGGCTGGCTGGGGGTGACGATCCAGGATGTCGACAAGACCCTGGCGGAATCCTTCGGCCTCGACCGGCCCCAGGGGGCATTGGTAGCGCAACTGGCCGAGGGCGGCCCAGCTGCCAAAGGGGGCCTGCAGCCAGGGGACGTAATCCTGCGGTTCGCCGGCAAGGATATCCCCACCTCGGCGGAACTGCCTCACGTGGTCGGCTTGACCGCGCCGGATACCACGGTGCCGGTTGAAATCATGCGTGACCGCAAGCGCAAGACCCTGCGGGTCAAGGTCGGCGGCCTCGATGCCGATGACAGCTATGCCCTGAACAACGAAAATACCGCTCAGGATCGCGGCGGCCGCCTCGGAATACTGGTAGAGGACGCCGGTGCCGAAGCACTGGAACGCTTCGGCGTCGCCGGCGGTGTGCTGGTGCGGCAGGTGGCTCCGGGTTCCGTGGCCGCCGAGGCCGGCGTACTGCCGGGTGACGTCATCACCATGCTGGGCTCCAGCCCGGTCAAGGATGTGGCGGCGTTCGAACGCGCGGTGTCGCGCCTGTCTGCCGGCGATTCGATCCCGCTGCGCCTGATTCGTCGCGGCGCGCCGCTGTTTATCGGCCTCAAACTGCGGGATTGACTCCGCTCGCAAACTGACTGACCCTGCCGCAGCGGCATGGCGGCGGCGGGGTCATTGGGGTACAATCGCGCGTCTTTTCGCCAGCACCCCGTGACCCCAACCGAGCCCAGTTGAGTGAGTGATCTAAGCCACATCCGCAATTTTTCGATTATCGCGCACATCGACCACGGCAAATCGACCCTCGCGGACCGCTTTATCCAGCACTGCGGTGGCCTGAGCCAGCGGGAGATGGCCGAGCAGGTGCTCGATTCCATGGATATCGAGCGCGAGCGTGGCATCACCATCAAGGCCCAGAGCGTCACCCTCAACTACACTGCCCGTGACGGCAAGGTGTACCAGCTCAACTTTATCGATACCCCCGGCCACGTCGACTTTTCCTATGAAGTGTCCCGGTCCCTGTCCGCCTGCGAAGGCGCCCTCCTGGTGGTAGATGCCGGCCAGGGTGTTGAAGCCCAGTCGGTCGCCAACTGCTATACGGCAATCGAACAGGGCCTGGAAGTCCTGCCCATCCTCAACAAGATGGATCTGCCGCAGGCAGACCCGGACAAGGTCAAGCAGGAAATCGAGGAAATCATTGGCATTGATGCCACCGAAGCCTGCCTGGTCAGCGCCAAGTCGGGGATGGGCATCGAGGATGCGCTGGAGTATCTGGTCGAGAATATTCCGCCGCCGGAGGGCGACATCAACGCGCCCCTGCAGGCCCTGATTATCGACTCCTGGTTCGACAACTACCTCGGCGTGGTGTCGCTGGTGCGGGTCAAGCAGGGAGTGCTGCGCAAGCGTGAGAAAATGATTACCAAGTCCACCGGCCGGGTACACCAGATCGACGCGGTCGGCATATTTACCCCCAAGCGGGTTGAGACGGGTGAGCTCAAGGCAGGCGAAGTGGGCTTTGTGGTGGCCGGCATCAAGGACATTCACGGTGCGCCGGTAGGCGATACCCTGGTCAACGCCCAGCACCCGGAGGTGCCATCCCTGCCCGGGTTCAAGCAGGTCAAGCCGCAGGTTTATGCGGGTATTTTTACCATCTCCACAGACGATTACGAGGATTTCCGCGACGCCCTGTCCAAGCTGACGCTCAACGACGCCTCCCTGTTCTACGAGCCCGAGACCTCCGACGCCCTGGGCTTTGGCTTCCGTTGCGGCTTCCTCGGCATGCTGCACATGGAGATTATCCAGGAGCGGCTGGAGCGGGAATACGATCTGGACCTGATTACCACGGCACCCACGGTAATCTACGAGGTGGTAAAGAAGAACGGCGAGATTATCCACGTCGACAGCCCCTCGAAACTGCCCGATCCAGGCGAAATCGAGGAGATGCGCGAGCCCATCGCACGCTGCAATATCCTGGTGCCCCAGGAGCACTTGGGCAATGTGATTACGCTCTGTGTCGAGAAGCGCGGCCTGCAAAAGGACATGCTGTTTCTGGGCACCCAGGTATCCGTGGTCTACGACATCCCTCTGGCGGAAGTAGTGTTGGATTTCTTCGACCGGCTGAAGTCGGTCAGTCGTGGTTACGCATCCCTGGACTACAGCTTTGACCGCTTCGAGCCCGCCAGCCTGGCACGCCTCGATGTGTTGATCAACGGCGAGCGGGTGGATGCGCTGGCGGTGATCGTGCACCGCGACCACACCATGCACCGGGGTCGGGTGCTCACCGAGAAAATGAAAGAACTGATCCCGCGGCAGATGTTCGATGTCGCGATTCAGGCCGCGGTAGGAGGCAAGGTCGTGGCCCGCCAGACCGTGAAGGCATTGCGCAAGAACGTCACGGCGAAGTGCTATGGCGGTGACGCCACACGCAAAAAGAAGCTGCTGGAGAAACAGAAGGCAGGCAAGAGACGCATGAAACAGGTCGGTAATGTGGAGATTCCCCAGTCGGCCTTCCTCGCGGTGCTGAAGGTAGATGGATAGCCCGATATGACGATAGATTTCCCTCTTATTCTGGTGGTGCTGGTGTTTGGCAGCGGTAGTATCTGGCTGTTCGATGCCCTGTTCATGGCCCCGCGCAGGCAACGGGCCCGGCAGGCCCTGCAGGACGAGTACCCCGAGTGGTCCCTTGAAGGCAGCAAAGATGCGGTGGCGTACGCTGCCAGGGCGCGCACCACGGCATCCGAGCCCACACTGGTGGAGTACTCGCGGTCGTTTTTCCCGGTGCTGTTCGTAGTCTTCGTGTTGCGCTCCTTCCTGGTGGAGCCGTTTCAGATTCCGTCATCCTCCATGGTCCCCACCCTGGAAGTCGGCGACTATATCCTCGTTAACAAGTTTACCTATGGGATTCGCTTGCCGGTGGTGCGGACCAAGGTCCTGCACATCAACGAGCCCAAGCGCGGCGACGTCATGGTGTTTTTCCCGCCGCATATGAACGATACCTATTACATCAAGCGCGTGATTGGATTGCCCGGAGACTCGGTCAGCTTCCGGGACAAACGCCTGTTCGTGAACGGTGACCCGGTGCCCACCGAGCCGCTGGCCGTGGTGCCGCAAGGGCAGGCGCAAATGGAGGTGAGGCTGGAGAGCCTGGGTGAGGAGCCATATCTGGTGCAGGACGACCTGATGCGCCCGAGCCGGGACTTTACCCTGATCGTCGAGCCGGGCCACTATTTCATGATGGGCGACAACCGGGATAACAGCAGTGACAGCAGGGTATGGGGCCAGGTACCGGAAAGGGATATAGTAGGCAAGGCGTTCGCAATCTGGATGCACTGGGATTCGCTGTTCAGTATCCCCAGCTTCAGTCGCGCGGGCGCCATCAATTGATTCCACAGACAGCGCGCGGGGTAAGCAGTATGAAATTGCGGCAACAGCAATCTGGCATGTCCCTCCCGGGAATGCTCGCCATTGCGATCATGGTGGGTTTTTTCGTAATGTGTGGCCTCAAGATGGGCCCCAGCTATTTCGAGTACTTCACCATACGCGATGTCGTGACCCGGGTCGCCGCCGAGCACGATCCCGACACTGATACCATCTCCGATATTCGGCGCAAGCTTGCCAATCTCTTCAACACCAACCAGATCTACGGGCTCAAGCCCAGTGAGGTCGAGGTGTTCCGCAAGGACGGCAAAACCTACATTGATGCCAGCTACGAGGCGCGAATTCCGTTGTTCGGCAGAATCGATGTGGTGATCCGGTTTGACGACCTGGAGAGGGAAGCTGGCGTCCGCCGAGCTCCCTGATGCCGCATGGATAAGCTTCGCCGCCTGCAGCAGTTGCTGGGCCATGAGTTCAGTGATCCCGACCTGCTGCAGCTGGCCCTGACGCACCGCAGTGCGTCCGGCAACAACAACGAACGGCTTGAGTTTCTCGGCGATTCCATTGTCAATCACGTGATAGCCGAGGCCCTGTACCGGCAGTTTCCCAAAGCCCGTGAGGGCGACCTCAGCCGCATGCGCGCCACCCTGGTCAAGGGCGACACGCTGGCGGAGATCGGGCGCGAACTGGGCCTTGGCGAGTTTCTCCGCCTGGGGCAGGGCGAGCGCAAGAGCGGCGGCCACCGCCGAGCCTCTATCCTGGCAGACGTCCTGGAGGCAATCGCCGGAGCGATCCTGCTCGACAGCGGAGTCGACAGTTGCCGGCTGTGCCTGCTGCGCTGGTTTCACGGCCGGCTCGCGGGGCTTGAGATGGGCGCTGCGGGCAAGGATGCCAAGACCAGGCTGCAGGAGCACCTGCAGGGCCGCGGCCGGCCCCTGCCGGCCTACGAATTGCTCGCCGTTGAAGGCGAAGACCACCAACAACTGTTCCGCATCCTGTGTCGTGTCGCGCAGCCCGAGCGGACATTCGAAGGTAGCGGTGGCAGCCGGCAGAAAGCGGAACAGGCCTCCGCCGAAGCGGCCCTGGAGGCATTTGCCAATGGCCAATGAGCCCAATCCCGCGCAGCGCTGCGGTTATGTTGCCATCGTCGGCCGACCCAACGTCGGCAAGTCGACCCTGCTGAACCATCTGCTGGGCCAGAAGATCAGCATTACCTCGCGCAAACCGCAGACTACGCGCCATCAGGTGCTCGGCATCAAGACCGAGGCCGACTGCCAGTTTATCTTTGTCGACACGCCCGGCCTGCATCGCGCCGAGCCGCGGGCGATAAACCGCTACATGAACCGGGCCGCCAGCAGCGCCATACGCGACGTCGACGTCATTGTCATGGTGGTGGATCGCACCGCCTGGACCGATGAAGACGATATGGTCCTGCAGCGTGTGGCCCAGGCCGGGGTGCCCACTCTGCTGGTGGTGAACAAGGTCGACCTGCTGGAAGACAAGACCGTCCTGCTGCCGCAGCTGCAGCAGCTGGCCGAGCGCGCGCCCTTTGCCACCATTATTCCGCTCTCGGCCCTGCGCGGCCAGAACCTGGACGCACTGGAAAAGGAAATTCGCCAGCACCTGCCGGAGTCCGGGCACTTTTTCCCCGAGGACCAGATCACCGACCGCAGCCAGCGCTTTATGGCGGCAGAGATCGTGCGCGAAAAGATCATGCGCCAGCTCGGCGACGAGCTGCCCTATGCGGTGACGGTGGAAATCGAGGAGTTCAGCCAGGAGGACGCCATACTCAACATTTCCGCCCTGATCCTGGTCGAGCGCGAGGGCCAGAAGCGAATCCTGATCGGGGAGGGGGGCAGCCGCCTGCGCTCCATCGGCACGGAAGCCCGCCGCGACATGGAAAAGCTGTTCGAGAGCAAGGTCATGCTGCGACTCTGGGTCAAGGTGAAGTCGGGCTGGTCTGACGACGAGCGGGCCCTGCGCAGCCTCGGTTACGACGATCGCTGAATGCCCGCGAGTTGCTGCCCATGCGCGTAAATCTCCAGCCCGCCTACCTGCTGCACAGTCGCCCCTATCGCGATACCAGCCTGCTGCTGGAAGTGTTCACTGCTGAGCACGGCCGCCTGAGCCTGGTGGGCAAGGGCGCCCGCCGGCGCAGTCGCGGCGGCACTCAGGCGGCCCTGTTGCAACCATTCCGGCCCCTGTTGCTCAGCTTCGCCGGGCGCGCGGAAATGAAGCAACTGGCAGCTGTGGAAGCGGCGGGCAGCGCCCCCCAGCTACATGCGGAGCGCCTGTTCACCGGTCTTTACCTCAATGAATTGCTGGTGCGTCTGCTGCAGCGTCAGGATCCCCAGCCGCAGCTCTTTGCCCTGTACGGCGACACACTCCTGCAGCTGGCCGCTGGCGGCGCGGGCGACGCCTGCTTGCGCCGGTTCGAGTTCAGCCTGCTGGAAGCGCTGGGCTACCATTTCGATCCGGCGGTGGATGGTTACAGCGGTGAACCGGTAGTGCCTGAAAGCTGGTATCAATACCAGTCCGACTTCGGGCTGGTGGCCTGTGCGCGGCATGCGGGGTCCCCCGCGGTTCTGTTTTCCGGGCGCGATCTGCTGGCGATTGCCGCCGGCCACTACGACGGCGAGCAGGCCAGCGCGGCCAAACGTCTGTTGCGCCAGGCTCTGGCCGGGCACCTCGGTGAGCGGCCGCTGGCCAGCCGGGAACTGTTTCGCCAATTTCGCGACCGGCCCCAGCAACAGTGATCGCCCTGGGTACGGATATTCTGGAAGTTGCCCGGGTCGAAGCCGTGGTGGTCCGGTTGGGAGACAAGTTCGTGCGGCGTATCCTGACCCAGGCGGAGCAGGGCGAGTATGCCGCCAGCCAGCAGCCAGTGCGGCTACTCGCCAAGCGCTTCGCCGCCAAGGAGGCGATCGCCAAGGCTCTGGGCACGGGAATCGGGCGCGGTGTCAGCTGGCAGGATATTGAGGTTCGCCACGATGCCGACGGGGCTCCCGTGGTGCATCTGTCCGGCGGTGCGGCAGAGGTCGTGAAACGTCGCGGCGGCACCGCGATCCTGTTGTCCCTGGCTGACGAGCAAGCCTATGTGGTCGCTTTTGCGGCCCTGAAGTGACCGGTGCATGCCTGCGCCGGTGAAAGTCGATATACTGCCCCGCCCGGCGGGTAACGGTGAACTATGTCCGAATATCCAACGATCGAAGCCTGCATTGGCAATACCCCCCTGGTGCGCCTGCAGCGTCTGCCAGGCGATACCTCCAACACGCTGCTTGCCAAGCTGGAGGGCAATAACCCCGCCGGCTCGGTGAAGGACCGGCCAGCGCTGAGCATGATTGCCGAGGCCGAGCTACGCGGCGACATCCGCCCGGGCGATACCCTGATCGAGGCCACCAGCGGCAACACCGGCATCGCCCTGGCCATGGTGGCCGCCATTCGCGGCTACCGCCTGATCCTGATCATGCCCGCGCATATGAGTGCCGAGCGCAAGCAGGCGATGTCCGCCTATGGTGCAGAACTGGTCGCGGTGACTCAGGCCGAGGGGATGGAGGGCGCCCGGGATCTGGCGCTACAGATGCAAAGCGAGGGCAAGGGCCGGGTGCTGGACCAGTTTGGCAACCCGGACAATCCATTGGCGCACTTTCGCGGTACAGGTCCTGAAATCTGGGACCAAACCAAAGGCAATATCACGCATTTTGTAGCTTCCATGGGTACCACCGGAACCATCATGGGGGTATCGGCGTACCTCAAGCAGCAAAATCCGGCTATCCAGATTGTCGGTTTGCAACCGGTGGAGGGTTCCAGTATCCCGGGTATCCGACGCTGGCCTCCCGCCTATCTGCCGGCGATTTTTGATGCCGCCCGCGTGGATCGGGTCATCGATATTTCCCAGGCCGAATCAGAGCACCACATGCGCCTCATGGCCCGGGAGGAGGGAATCTTCTGCGGGGTGTCCTCGGGCGGAGCGATTGCAGCCTCGCTGCAGCTGTCGGCGGAAGTCAGCAACGCGGTGATCGTCGCCATAGTCTGTGACCGTGGCGATCGCTATTTATCCACGGGCGTATTCGCCAACCCCTGAGCGGAGCCGGATAATGGTCCGAGTACGGGAACAATCGCATCTCACCGCTTCCGGCGAGATAGACTTCGAACGCTGGCTGCAACAGCTGCCGATCCTGCAGCGGCCGGACGATCGGGAGGTGTTGCTCAGTGCCTGCACGCTGGCCCGGGAGGCGCGCTCCATGCCGGGCCGCGATCTGCAGGACTGGGCCCGTGAATCCGACTGTTTTGCTACCGGGCTGGATATAGCCCAGATCCTGTCTGAGCTGCACGTGGGCACGGACTGTCTGGTTGCCGGCATTCTCTATCGTGCGGTGCGCGAGGAGCGCCTGACGCTGGACACGGTGGGAGACCACTTCGGGCCGGGCGTGCGCAGCCTTGTCGGCGGCGTGCTGCGTATGGCGGCGATCAGCGATCTCAAAACCCAGATAGACTCCCCGGTGCTGGGGCAGGCGCACGGCCAGACGGACAACATCCGCAAAATGCTGGTCGCTCTGGTGGACGACGTGCGGGTAGCGCTGATCAAGCTGGCGGAGCGTACCTGCGCGATTCGCGCGGCCAAAAATGATGAGGAGCGGCGCTGGCCCATTGCGCGCGAGGTGTTTGATGTCTACGCCCCGCTTGCCCACCGGCTCGGCATCGGCCACCTGAAATGGGAGCTGGAGGATCTCTCGTTTCGGTATATTTATAGCGACGCGTATCGCAAGATTGCGCGCTTGCTGGACGGCAAGCGTCTGGAGCGGGACCGTTTCATCGCGCGTGTAACCGAGGAGCTGACCCGGGTGCTGGAGCAGGCGGGGCTGCAGTTCAACATCAGCGGCCGGGCGAAACATATCTACAGTATCTGGCGCAAAATGCAGCGCAAGGGTATCGGCTTCTCCCAGGTTTACGATATCCGGGCCGTGCGCATTCTGGTGCCGGAGGCGAAGGACTGTTACGCGACTCTCGGTCTGGTGCACGGTTTGTGGCGCAACATTCCCAACGAGTTCGACGACTATATCGCCAATCCCAAGGAAAACGGCTACCGCTCCCTGCACACCGCGGTGATAGGTCCGGAGGGCAAGATTCTCGAGGTGCAGATCCGCACCAGCCAGATGCATGAGGAAGCCGAACTCGGGGTGTGCGCACACTGGCGCTATAAAGGGTCGGATTCTGGCGGTGGCATGGCCAGCAGTTATGAGGAAAAGATTGCCTGGTTGCGGCAGGTGCTGGACTGGCACGAAGAGACGGGTGACACCGGGGATGTGGCCGAACAGTTCAGCTTCCACCTGGCACAGGACCGGGTCTACGTGTTCACTCCCAACGGGGATGTGGTGAATCTTGCCCAGGGTGCCACGCCGCTCGACTTTGCCTACCATGTCCATACGGAAGTGGGCCACCGCTGTCGCGGCGCCAAGGTGAACGGCGCGATCGTTCCCCTCACCTACAGCCTCAAGACCGGTGAGCGAGTGGAAATCCTGACCAGCAAGCAGGGCAGCCCGAAGCGCGACTGGCTGCAGTCCGGGCTCGGCTTCCTGCGGACTTCGCGCGCCCGGGCCAAAGTGCAGCACTGGTTCAAGGCCCAGGCCCGCGAAGACAATATCGATGCCGGCCGACACCTGCTGGAACGGGACTTCCGCCGTCTCGCCCTGACCAGCGTCGACTATCGGCGGGTGGCTGCCAAGGTGAATATGGCCACGGTGGAAGACATGTACGCGGCGGTGGGTGCGGGTGACCTGAGTTCTGCCACGGTACTCAACGCGGCCCAGTCCCTGGTGGAGAAGCGCCCCGAGCCGCAGCTACAGGTAGCCAAACCCGGCAGCGGCCCGCTTTCCCGCAGCCAGATCAAGGTGCAGGGGGTGGGTAATCTGCTGACCCACATGGCCGGCTGCTGCAAGCCGTTGCCAGGTGATGAGATTGTCGGGTTCATCACCCAGATCCGCGGCGTCAGCATCCACCGCAGCGACTGCGGGCGTCTGCTCAAACTCCAGGAAACATCGCCGGAGCGAGTAATCGAGGTCGCCTGGGGTGAATCGCCGCGGGAAAACTACGAGGTGGATGTCGCCATTGAAGCCTATGACCGCCAGGGCCTGCTGCGCGATATCACCGGACTGTTCGCCAATGCGCGGATCAATGTGCTGTCCATCAATACGCAGACCAACAAGAAAAGACACACAGCCACCATGCGCCTTACAGTCGAGGTGCCTGATTTGGGCGCCCTGTCAAAACTGCTGGAACGAATCGATCGCCTGAGCAACGTGATTTCCGTTGCCCGGGTGTCCAAATAGGAGCCATGACGTGACTACCGGGCAATACACGGTAAACGATCTGTTGCGCGTGATGCAGCGCTTGCGCAACCCCGAGGATGGCTGTCCCTGGGATCTGAAGCAGGATTTTCGCAGTATCGTGCCCTCCACTCTGGAGGAGTGCTATGAACTGGCGGAGGCGATAGAGCACGGGGACTACCCCCATGTTGCCGAGGAACTGGGCGACGTGCTTTTTCAGGTGGTGTTCTATGCTCGCCTCGGCGAAGAGCAGGGCCTGTTTTCTTTTCCGGACATCGTTCACACCCTGGTGGACAAGCTGCTGCGGCGCCATCCGCATGTGTTTGCGGACGGTGAGATCGAGGGCGTTGTGGCCGCCACGCTGGATGTGGCGGAGGTGAAGCGGTCCTGGGAGGCGATCAAGCGCGACGAGCGCGCGGCGCGGGCTCAGGGCGGCGTGCTGGATGACGTGCCGGTGGCGCTGCCGGCATTGCCGCGAGCACAGAAACTGCAAAAGCGCGCGGCTCTGGTTGGTTTTGACTGGCCAGACGCCGCGGCGGTGCTCGACAAGCTGGATGAAGAGCAACGTGAACTGCAGGAGGCGATGGCAGCCGGTTCGGAGGCTGCCATCGCCGATGAGATGGGCGACCTGCTGTTTACCTGCGTCAATCTCGCGCGCCAGTTGGGGCTGGATGCGGAAGCCGTGCTGAGACAGGCGTCCGCCAAGTTCGAGCAACGGTTTCGAGCCATGGAAAAATCCGCCGCCGCGGGCTCAGCGGATCTGCGTGCGCTCACCGATACGGAACTTGATGCCCTGTGGCGGGCCGCGAAAGTGGCGCGCTGATACCTGCTCGTCGTAGCTCCGGGCGGGGCTTGTGCAATGTCCTGCCCCTGTGTATGGTTAGCTCCCCCCGACAATCCGGCAGCGCAAACTACCTGCAAATACGCTTGCGATAGCCGCTCTACAGACATTGAGGATCCACCTGAATGCGATTGATACTCCTTGGCGCTCCCGGCGCAGGCAAAGGCACACAGGCCCAGTTCATCATCGAGAAATTCGGTATTCCGCAGATCTCTACCGGCGATATGTTGCGTGCGGCGGTGAAGGCGAAAACTGAAATGGGCCTCGCCGCAAAGGAAGTCATGGATGCCGGTGGCCTCGTTTCCGACGACATCATCATTGGTCTGGTCAAGGAGCGCATCAAGCAGCCCGATTGCGCTGGCGGATTTTTGTTTGACGGTTTTCCGCGCACCATTCCGCAGGCTGAATCCATGGTTGCCGCTGGCGTCGATATTGATCACGTGGTGGAAATTGCCGTGGACGATGAAGAAATTGTCGAACGCCTGAGTGGTCGTCGCATTCACCCTGCCTCCGGACGTGTTTACCACGTGCTGCACAATCCACCCCAGCGGGAGGGCCTTGATGACGAAACAGGCGAGGCGTTGGTGCAGCGCGATGATGACCAGGAAGATACTGTTCGCAAGCGTCTTGATGTTTATCAACAGCAAACACGCCCTCTGGTAAATTTTTATCGCTCCATGTCTGGGCCCCGTGCGCCTGCCTGTCATCGCATTGAGGGTGTTGGCACTGTTGAAGACATTCGTAGAAAAGTATTCGCCGCACTCGGTGTATAGACTGTAAATCAAGGGGTTTTTATCCCCCCGGGGCGAATGGACTCGCCCGCTGTCCCCGCATATTTCCAACTTTTCCGCAGCGCAATTTTTTCCGCCGCGCGCGACTTTCGTCAACGTTGTGAAAACGCTGTTGTAAGCCTTTGAGAATATTGCTATTTTCCTCCCGGTGGTTTTAGAAAATAACATTTGGAGAGTGAAATTATGGCAACAGCCAAGAGCAAGGCGAAAACAAAAACAGCTGCGCGCAAGTCGCCAGCAAAAAAGGCGCCGCGCAAGCAGCCTGCGTCCAGCGCAGCCAGGAAGGTTCCGGTAGTGTCATCGGCGGAGAAAAAGTCGCGCGAAACACTTGCCAAGTTGCAGGCGACAGTCGAATCCGAGAAAAAAGCATTGGCCGACGCTCGGGCGCGGTTGAAAGCTGCTCGGGCAAAGGCGGACGAACGTGGCAAAAAAGCGGCTACCAATGCAGTGGCGCGTTCCAAAGCCCGTCTGGAAACAGCGCAGGGCAAGCTCAGGGAAACGCGTCAGCGAGTGAAGGAAATAGTTGCCGATGCGAAGCTGGTAGCCAAACAGATGGCGGCCCAGGAGCGGGTTCTGGAGAAGAAAGCGGAACTGGCGGCCAAGGCTGAAATCGACAAGTCCAGAGCGCTGGCGAAGCACGCCAAGAAATGGACCGCGCAGCGCGCCAAATCCGATGCTGCCAAGATAAACGCGTTGGAGAAGAAAGTACTCGCGCAGCTGCGAGCGGCGGAAAAGAAAGCTGAGGCCGCTGCCAAGGGGGCGCTGAAGAAAGCGCGCGCCGGCCGCAAGTCGCTGGCGAAAACTGCAGAATCCCTCGCCGACTCGGTCGCACCTGCTGCATCCAAAGCCAGGACAAAGGCCAAGAAGGCGGCACCCAAGAAAAAAGCGGCACCGAAGAAGAAGGCTGCAGCAAAGAAAAAGGCTGCACCTAAAAAGGCCGCACCTAAAAAGGCAAAGGCCGCGCCCAGAAAAGCGAAGGCTGCTCCCAAAAAAGCAAAAGCTGCGCCACGGCAGGTTAACGCCACCGCCGCCAGCGGCTGACTGCTTGCAGGAACCGAGGAACCCGCGCCGGGAAACTGGCGCGGGTTTTTTTATTGGCGGAGGTCAGGTCCGGGCCTGCATCTGGTTGTGATTGTCGAAGGCGTCACCGGCAGCCGCGAAATCCACGCTGATACAGCGCAGTTGTGCCTGCCAGCCGCGCACGGAGCGGCCGCCGCTGGCCAGATAGGCCGGCAGGCTGCCCAGGCAGCGCCGCCGCAGCAGCATGTGCAGGTAGTGGTGCTGCCCGCCGGCGGTGGCGTAAGCCAGATCACATGACTCCGGCTGCTTGGTCAGCGCCTGGTACAGGCGAGCGGCGAGGTCGAGCGGCAGGCGCGGAGTGTCACAGGGAACCACCAGCAGGAACTCCCGGGTCGGATCCGTTGGGAACGCCTCCAACCCCGCCAGTGGACCCTGGAATCCGGATTGGCGGTCCGCGAATACCGAATCGCCAAAGCCTGCGTAAACATCCAGGTTGCGATTGCAGCTGATCTGCAGGTGGCTGGTCTGGGGTCGCAGGCGTTCACTGACCCAGGCCACCAACGGTCTGCCTTCCCAGTCCAGCAGACCCTTGTCCCGTCCACCGGCACGGCGACCGGCACCACCCGCGAGGATCAGGCCGTCAAAATGTGCAGGAGTTTGCGCGCGACCCACCTGTTTTGTCCTCTGTTGCAGTTCTTGCCAGCGGCGGCCTGTGGGATAATCATGTTATGACAAGCATCCTTGCAGTTGATACCTCGACAGAAGCCTGCTCAGTGGCACTTTACCGCGACGGTGAAGTGACTGCACTGCAGGAAATCGCGCCGCGCCGGCACAACCAGTTGTTGCTGGCCATGCTGCGCGAGCTTATGCCCGCGGGGCCGGATGCTCTGGATGCGGTCGCTTATGGCAGCGGCCCGGGCTCGTTCACCGGGTTGCGTATCGCCGCCAGCGCGGTGCAGGGCTTGTGTTTCGCCACCGGCCTGCCGGCATTGCCTGTCTCCACCTTGTGCTGCCAGGTATATGGTGCCATACGTTTGGGGCAGGCGGGGGAGGGCGATTATGTACTCAGTACCGTGGACGCTCACATCGGGGAGCTGTACTGGGCGCTATACCGTATAGACAAGGGCCGCGCCGTGGAGATCGCTGCGGCGCAGGCGGTCAAGCCGGGGTTGCTGGCTCCGTCCGGCAGTGATGCGCTGATCGCGATCGGCGGCGGGCTCAAGTATCGGGATGCCATGCCCCCCGCCGTCACGGCTCGCTTCAATGCCGCACATCCTGACTTGCTGCCTGACGCGCTGGACGTGCTGCCTGAGGCGCTCAGGGCCCTGCAAGAGCGTCGTGTGCAGAGTGCGGAGCAGGTGTGCCCGGTATACGTGCGCGACGAGATAAGCTGGAAAAAGCTGGACCAACAGGGGCCGCAGGCGTGATGGAATGGCTGCAGGCGCTAGTCCTGGCCCTGTTGCAGGGCGTCACCGAATTTCTGCCGATCTCCAGTTCGGCACATTTGGTCCTGCCGGCACTGCTGTTGGGTTGGGAGGACCAGGGTCTCGCCTTCGATGTCGCGGTACACGTGGGAACCTTGCTGGCGGTGGTGCTGTACTATCGTCGTGAACTGCTGCAAATGAGCATGAGCTGCGCCGGCCTCCTGCGAGGGCAGCCGGTGAATGAAGATGTCCGACTGGTACTGTACCTGGCTCTGGCCACCGTGCCGGTCGTTGTAGTTGGATTTCTCGCCGATGAATTTATCGAGACCCGGCTGCGCAATCTGCCGGTGATCGCGACCACCACGCTGCTGTTCGGGCTGCTGCTGGGGCTGGCGGATCGGCGCGCGCGCAGCGGGGCGCCGGCGCGACCGCTGGCCGCCGGGGTGGCCCTGCTGATTGGCCTGGCGCAGGCGCTGGCGCCCGTGCCCGGTGTATCCCGTTCCGGCATCACCATTAGCGCCGGCCTGTTGCTGGGTCTGGACCGCGCCACGGCGGCGCGCTTCGCTTTCCTGCTGTCGATTCCGGTGATCGCCGGAGCGGGGCTGCTAAAAGGCCTGCAGCTCGCACAGCAAAGCGCACCCGTGGACTGGCTGGTGCTGGGCGTGTCAGCACTGGTGGCCGCAGTCACGGCCTACGCCTGTATCAGCCTGTTCCTGCGCCTGCTTGAGCGCCTGGGCCTGATGCCGTTTGTGTATTACCGTATCGCGCTCGCTGGTCTGCTCTACGCGCTCTGGCTGTTTTGACGCCGTAGCGCGGTTACCCGTTGTTTTCCCGGATCGAGGTTTGTTCGCCCATGACACCGCAACAGTTCAATACTGATCTCCTGGCATTTCTCACGGCAGCGACCACGCCGTTTCACGCCGTGGTCGCGCTGGTGGGGAGGCTGGAGGCTGCTGGTTTCGCCCGCTTGCCGCCGGAGGGGGACTGGAACCTGCAACCGGGGCAGCGCTGCTACCTGACTCGCAACGACAGCTCCCTGCTGGCGTTTACGGTGGGCTCGGAGTCCGCTCCCGAGACTGGCATGCGCATGGTCGGCGCCCACACGGACAGCCCCTGCCTGATGGTCAAGCCCTCTCCAGAGAAGCAGCGCTCGGGCTATTTCCAGCTGGGAGTGGAGGTGTATGGCGGCGTCTTGCTGAATCCCTGGTTTGACCGCGACCTGTCGCTGGCGGGCCGGGTCAGCTTCGCCGCTGGGGCCAGCAGGCTGCACACCGCGCTGGTGGACTTCCGCCGCCCGCTGGCAGTCATCCCCAGCCTGGCCATTCACCTGGACCGGGAGGCCAACCAGTCCCGCAGCGTCAACCCGCAGACTGATATCCTGCCGATCCTGGCGCTGCAGGCTGACAGTGCGGTGCCCGACTTCCGCAGCCTGTTGCGCCAGCGCCTGCTGGAAGAGCACCCGGACTGCGCTGCCGAGCGGGTGCTGGACTATGAGCTGTGCTTTTACGACAGCCAGCCAGCCGCCCTGGTGGGGCTACGGCAGGAGTTTATCGCCTCGGCCCGGCTGGACAATCTGCTGAGCTGCTTTACCGGGCTGCAGGCCTTGCTGCAGGCCGATGGCAGGCAAAGCTGCATGCTGGTCTGCAATGACCACGAGGAGGTGGGCAGCCAGTCCACCTCCGGCGCCCAGGGCCCGCTGCTGCTGTCGACCCTGCGCCGCATTGCCGGTACCGAGGAGCGCCTGGGCCAGCTGGTGCAGAACTCAATGATGATTTCTGCCGACAATGCCCACGGTATCCATCCGAACTATGCCGACAAGCACGATGACAATCACGGTCCCCGGCTCAATGCGGGCCCGGTCATCAAGGTCAACGCCAACCAGCGCTATGCCACCAACGCGGAAACTGCCGGCCTCTACCGCCTGCTGGCGGCACAGGAGGAGGTGCCGGTACAGACCTTTGTGGTCCGTAGCGACATGGGTTGCGGCAGTACTATCGGTCCGATTACCGCCGGCGGCACCGGTATCCGCACTCTGGACATCGGCGTGCCGACTTTTGCCATGCACTCCATTCGCGAACTCGCCGGCAGCGAGGATGCCTGCAACCTGGGCCGGGTGCTGCGCCGGTTCTACAACCATCCGGGCTCTCTGACGCCCGCCTGAAATAGCCAGCCGCCCCTTGAGGCGCTAGAATCTCGGGCTTTTACCCGAGCGGGACACTCATGAGCAAACAACGCGTTCTCACCGGCATTACCACCACCGGCACGCCTCACCTCGGCAACTACGTGGGTGCAATACGTCCCGCGATTGCCGCTTCCACCGATTCCGGCACCGAGTCGTTCCTGTTCCTGGCGGACTACCACGCCTTGATCAAATGCCAGGACCCCACCGTTGTGCGCCAATCCAGCAAGGAGATCGCCGCCACCTGGCTGGCGCTGGGGCTCGATACCGAGCGCGCGGTGTTCTACCGCCAGTCGGATATCCCGGAAATCACCGAGCTGACCTGGATCCTTTGCTGCAACGCCGCCAAGGGCCTGATGAACCGCGCCCACGCCTACAAGGCGGCGGTACAGGCCAACGAAGAGGCGGGGGAGGACCCCGACTTCGGCGTGACCATGGGGCTGTTCAGCTATCCGGTGCTGATGGCCGCAGACATCCTCATGTTCGGCGCCCACAAAGTGCCCGTGGGCCGCGACCAGATCCAGCATGTGGAAATGGCCCGCGACATCGCCCAGCGCTTCAACCACAACTTCGCCCCGCTGTTCACCCTGCCCGAGGCGGTAGTGGAAGATCACGTCGCGGTGCTGCAGGGCCTGGACGGGCGCAAGATGAGCAAGAGCTACAACAACACCGTCCCCCTGTTCCTGCCGGAGAAGCAGCTGCGCAAGGCCATCAACAAGATCAAGACCAATCTGCTGGAACCCGGCGAACCCAAGGATGCAGACGATTCCACTGTATTCCAGATCTGGTCGGCCTTCGCTTCAGCAGAAGAAACCGCGCGCATGCGCCGCGAGTTCGAGCAGGGCATCGCCTGGGGCGAAGCCAAGAAAGAGCTGTTCGAGCTGGTCAACGATACTCTCGCAGCTGCCCGCGAGCGCTACCTCCAGCTGATGGACGACCCCACACACATCGAGCAAGTCCTCCAGCGCGGCGCCGAGCGCGCACGCTCTTTCAGCACGCCGTTACTCGCTCAAGTCAGAGACGCCGTGGGTATCGCGCCGATGCGGTGAGGGTACGCTGGTTGCTGGTCGCGCTACGGCACGTAATTCTTCGCGCCTCCCGGAGAATTACGTGCCATGTCCGCCAGAGGTCTCGGGGGCTGGAAGGGCTTTGCCGGACCGTTCGAGACAGGAAGTCGAGTACGAGCGTCCATGGATGGACTTGCAGCGTGTCCGGCAAAGCCCTTCCAGTTCCCGAGGCCGGCCGCGCCAAAGTCCGTGCCAATAGCGCAAAGCTTCGCTAACCTTCGCCCCAGGAGTACCGCAGTTCAACGAACGCACTGCGCGGTCGCCCCACAAAGTACCGGTACTCACCAAAGCCGATATCGGCCCGCTCCGCGTAGTCCTCGTCCAGCAGGTTGGTGATGCGGACCGTGGCGGCCAGGCGCGGGGTCAGGGGGCTGCTGATGCGCAGGTTGAGGAGGGAGTGGCCCTCGTACTCGAAGCGGTTTTCCGGCTCCAGGTAGTACTCATCCATGTACACCCACTCCAGCTCGGCCACCGGTGCCGTACCGTGGCGGGAGGCGAACTCCCAGCCAAACCGGGCACTGCCGAACAGGCGCGGTGCGGTGTCGATGTCGTTACCATCGATGGACTCGTTGACACCTCGGGGAAGGGCGTTGTTGGCGTAGCGATGGCGCGCGGCGGTGACATCCAGGCGCGTATACCAGGGCCCCGGTGAGCGGTAGTCGAGGCTCACTTCCAGGCCGTAGTGCTCGGTCTTGGCGCCGCTGACGTTGCGCCGGTCGGCGTCCTGGAAGATCACTTCGTCCTTGTTCATGTGGTAGACCGACAGGTCGTAGCTCAGGCCGGCACCGGTATCGCCGCGCAGGCCCAGTTCGATATTGTCGATCACCTCCGAGTCCAGCTCGGCCACGGATTGGCCGGACTGCAGGCGGTACAGCTCGCTGGTATCCGGCGCCCGGAAGCCGTTGGCCAGGCGCAGGTAGGCGTAGTGGTCGGGGCGCAACTGCAGGCTGGCGCCGGCATTGACCGACCAGTCGGTGAAACTGTCGCTGCGGTCGGCAACCCGGAAGAAGCGGCAGGCACTGGCGGTGGGGGCGCAGGCCGGGCCGTCCGCCGCCAGGTTGTCGTAGTCATAGTGGGTATATTCCAACCGCACCCCGCCGTCCAGGGTCCAGCGCTCGCTCAGGTCGTAGCGCAGCTGGGTGTAGGCCGCAGCCATGCTGGCCTTGACCTCGTAGTCATAGTGAATGCCAGCGGGCTGGTTCGGGCTGAAGTCATTTTCCTGGTCTTCCCGGAGCCAGCCATCGGTGTACTCGAGGTCGGTGCCGGCTACCCAGCTCAGGCGGTCAGCCTCGCCGTGCAGGGTAGTGCGCAGCCCGAGGGATTCGTGGCCATTGGTTTCCACCGACTGCCAGGGCAGGAAATGCTGCAGGAATACCATGCGGTTGCGCCGCAGGTAGGGGGTGATGCTCAGGCGCTGGCCATTGGACAATTCGCGGCTGGCCTCGCTGTACATGCGCAGGGACCAGGCGTCGCGATAGGCTTCGGGGTTGGGGTTGCTGCGCCGCAGGGCGTCGTCTGCGTAGGCCTCGAAACCCTGGACAAAGCCCGCGGTTTCCTGGTTCAGGTTGGCGGCGTCGACCACACTCTGGAACGCCCAGACGTCGCCGTCGTAGTCGTGGCGCAGGGTGAGTTTCTGCTGGTCGAAACCGGATTCGTCCTGGTAACCGCCGTCCGTGGTGCCGTTCAGCCGCAGGCTGATGCCATGGCGGCCCTCGACGTGGTCCAGGCGGTATTTGCCGCGGTAGTAGTCGTCGGGTCCGGCCTCAATGGCGAACTGCTGGCCGGCGCCCTGTTTCGGCTCGGCACTGAGGACGTTGATGACCCCGTGCATGGCGTTGGAGCCGTAGGTGGCGCCCGCGGGGCCCTTGATAACCTCGATCCGGCCGGCCTGTGCAATGTTGGCATCGAACAGCTGGTTGACGTTGCAGAACCCGGGAGCCCGCAGGCTGATGCCGTCGGCGGCCATGAAGAATGAACCGCAGCCACCGGCGCCGGTAAGGACCGGGGAGCGCAGGGCGGTCAGGCTTTCCTGGCCGTTGCCGCGGCTGATCCAGGAGCCGGGAATCTGTTGCATGATTTCATTGGGGTGGGTGTGGCCGATGAGGGCGAGGTCGTCCTCATCAACCGTGGACCAGGCCAGCGGCAGGCGCCTGGCGTCCTCGCTGATCCGTTTGGCACTGACCAGAATCTGCTCCAGGCGCTGCTCGGCCGCGGTTGCTGTCGCGGTGGCGGTGACAGCAATGGCGATAGCGAGCAGGCGCATGCCTGATTTAACTTGCGGCGATGACATTGGGGTCCCTCTTGGTGGCACTTGGCTGGTCCCGATTGCGCACCGCATCGGCGATGCGCTGGAGTGGAATGCGCAACATCTCGTGCAGTTCCTCGGGGGCGTTACTCTCGGTGAGCGCCTGTTCCATGCACCACAGCCACTGGTCCCGTTCCTCGGGGCCGATATGGTAGGCCGCGTGCGAGTCAGTGAGGCAGACGGTGCCGTATTTTTCCGCATAGCGGGGCGGCCCGCCCATCCAGCCGGTCAGGTACTCGGCCAGCTTCTCGGTGATCGGGCCCAGGTCTTCGGCGTGCATGGCGCGTAGTTCGCGCGCTTCCGGCCGGGTATCCATGATGCGGTAGAAATCCGCGCAGAGCTGGCGGATACCGTCTTCACCAAGAATTTCGAAGGGGGTGTTTGCTGTAGTCATGGTATCGGTGGCGGCTGCTTTTGGAGGGGCGACAGTTTAACCGCCTTTGCCGGTGATTTCCTCTCTGTCGGGTTGACCCACTGAACCGGACGGGGCGGGTTGCTGCTAGAGGACATCGGTCATGGACACCCCAAAGCCGATGCGGTTGTTGCTCTGATCATAGTCGATCAGGCTCTCGCCATAGCCGTTGAAGTACTGGATGTAGCCCTTGAAGCGGCGGTTGATGGGAAAGGTCCATTCCAGCTCTACCGCGCCGCGATTCTGGCTGCGCAGATTGTTGCGCAACCGCACGCCGAATTCGTGCTCTCGCCACTTCCAGATGCCGGCGATATCGCCGTAGCCCATGTAGCGCTCCATATCGGGGTTGTCGTCATCGCCGCTGCTCTCGGGAAGGCGGTACCAGGTGCGGACGTTAAGCGCCATGCGCCGCCGCTCGAAGGCCGCCATGGCCATGACCCGGTTCCAGCTGCGGGAGAGATCGCCGCCCTGGCCGTTGGATTCGTGCTTGAAGCCGGCGCCGACCACGGTGTTGGTGAAGCCCCAGAAGCGCCAGTTGTTGGTGAAGGTCAGGAACACCTCCGGCTGGTAGTTGGTTTCCCGGAAGGGCGAGGAGTCGTTGTAGAGCTGCCACCAGTTGCGCTGGGTGTAGGCAACCCAGAGGTTGCTGCCCGCGCCGAGGATATTTTCCCAGGCGATCGTTTTCAGGCTGATCTGGAACTTCGCTTCCACCCAGTCCATGGCGTCTTTCGGCTGCAGCGCTGCCCAGTCTTCCCGGTTGAGCGTGTCATTGTAGGTTACCGGCAGCAGATAGTTGCGGTGGTGGGGGGTAATGACCCAGGCGTTGCCGGAGAGCGTTGTCTCCTCCGCCAGGCGCATGCCCATGAGCAGCTCTTCCTCAGCGAGATCCAGGGGTTCAACGGTTTCCTCGGTAAGCGGCGAGTCCGCCAGGCCGCCCGGGGCTGTGATGCCCGGGGGCGGCGGTTCCGCAGCGCTGTCGGCAGAGGCCGCGAGGGCGTCGTAGCAGTCAAGACGCAGCGCGTTGTCGGCTATGGCCGCGCAAGTGGCGAGGGTGTCGGCCTGGGCATGAAGGGCGTTGCCCAGGGCTGACCACAGCAGGGCCGATGCAAGAAATCGTGCCTTCATGACGCTGGCCGTGTCCGGGGAAAAATGAAGTCCAAGTTTAACTGAGCAGGCGCCCGGGGAACAGCGGCGCGGTCCGGCTTGCGGGTTTGGTATGGACGGTAGCGGGTGCCCTGACGGCCCGCTGTCTGCTAGAATTGCGCCTTTATTTGCGTCAACAGGAATCTGAAATGAGTCTTGCAAACAAGGTTTTGGCGGTCAACAACGACCTGCCGATTCGCACCGGTGCTCCTGTCCACTCCGGCAAGGTGAGGTCCGTGTACTGGCTGGATGCCGCTGACAGCGCGCGCCTGATCAGGGAGCGCGGCTACCCTGTGGCTGCCGATGCCCCGCTGGCGATCATGGTGATCAGCGACCGCATCTCCGCCTTCGAGTGCATCTGGCGCGGCGAGGGTGGCATGGCCGGCGTGCCCGGCAAGGGCGCCGCGCTGAACGCGATCTCCAACCACTGGTTCCGGCTGTTCCGGGAGCAGGGGCTGGCGGACAGCCACATTCTGGAGATTCCGCATCCCCTGGTGTGGATCGTCCAGAAAGCCCGCCCGGTAATGATCGAGGCCATCGCCCGTCAGTACATTACCGGCTCCATGTGGCGCTCCTATGCCCGCGGCGAGCGCGAATTCTGCGGCATCCGCATTCCCGATGGCCTGCAGAAGGACCAGAAATTGCCCGAACTACTGATTACCCCTTCCACCAAAGGGATTCTCGAGGGTATCCCCGGCGTGCCGGCCCAGGATGATGTCAACATTACCCGCGACGACATCCTCAACCACTATGCCGCTTTCCAGTTCCGCTCGCCTGCGGATGTGGACCGCTACGAGACCCTGTTGCGGGAGGGCTTTGAAGTGATCAGCCGGGAACTGGCCCGGCTGGACCAGATCTTCGTCGACACCAAGTTTGAATTCGGCTACGTGACCAACGCCGCGGGTGAAGAGCAGCTGATCTACATGGATGAAGTGGGAACCCCCGACTCCTCGCGTATCTGGGATGGCCCGGCCTGGCGCGAGGGGCAGGTGGTGGAGAACTCCAAGGAGAGCTTCCGCCAGCTGCTGCTGAATCACTTCCCGGACCCCGATATCCTGCTCAACAAGGACCGGATGCCCGAGCGGGTAGCCCTGGCCCGGGACAACGAGCTGCCGGCGTCGGTGCTGCTGGCGGTCTCCGCCACCTACGTCGGCATCGCGGAGAAAATTACCGGCCAGCCGCTGGCCCTGCCGGACGATCCCCGACAGGAGATCATCGACATCCTCGGCACTGAGTTCGGCCTTATCTCCTAGTGTTGCGCGGCATCCCTCGCCTGAAGTGGTGCCGCGGCCCGGCTTTGCCTATAGTGTGGTCTAAAGGTCAATCCGTGGAGGTGACGCCATGTACCGCAATCTTGCTGCCAGCCTTGTTGTCATTACCAGTCTTGTCCTCGCTGCCTGCGCCGGTAGCGGTTCCTCGCGGGAATCCGCTCTTACCCACGACGGCCTGGAGCGCGTCGAGGGCCAGGAGTTTGCCGAAGTGTATCTGCGCCCGGGCGCCGACCTGGGGCATTACCAGCACCTGTCCCTGGGCGGGTGTGAAGTTGCCTTCCGCAAGAACTGGCTGCGCGACCAGCAGCGCGACAGCAGAAACCTGACCTCCCGTGTGCGGCAGGAGGATGCGGACCGGATCCGCCAGCGCATTGCTGCAGCCTGCGACGAGCATTTCCGCGCCGCGCTGGAGCGCGCACCGGCCTATGACCTGGTCGAGGCAGCACCCAACGGCGAAGACGTGCTGGTATTGCGCCCGTCCATTGTCAACCTGGATATCCATGCGCCCGACGTGCAGGGTGCCGTGCGAACCCGCTCCTATACCACCTCCGCCGGCGAGATGACGCTGAATCTGGAATTGGTAGACGCGCTGACCGGCCAGGTCCAGGGGCGGGTTGTGGACCGCAGGCGCGGTGTGGAGCATAGCCAGCTGCAGTGGACCAGCAGCGTGACCAACCGGGCCGAATTCAGGCGTATACTGCGGCGGTGGGCGGATTTGCTCAGGGACAGCGTCGACCGCGTACGCGGCGCCTAAGGAGAAACTGGCAGTGAACATAGTCAAGATTACCCCGGACATCGCCGTGTCGGAGCAGATATTGCCCGAGGACGTGGCGGCCATAGCGGCGGCGGGATACAAGGTGCTGATCAATAACCGGCCCGACGGCGAGGCTCCGGGGCAGCCGTCCTCTGCGGCCTTTGCCGCCGCGGCTGCGCAGCACGGCGTCAGCTACGTCTACTATCCCGTTACCGGGCTGGACTTCCCGGGTTCGGATCTCGAGCAACTCTCGGCTGCATTTGCCGCTGCCAAAGGGCCCGCGCTGGCTTTTTGTCGCAGCGGCACCCGCTCCATCAACCTGTGGCTCGCGACCCGCTCCGCCCAGGAGTGGCCCGAAGCCCTGCAGCGGGCCCGCAGCCTCGGCTATGACCTCTCCATGGTGGGCCAGCGCTGAGGTTGCCATTCGCGGCCGCGCTGGGTAGCCTATCCGGCTGACCCTCTGAACGGAATTTCCCATGCACTGTTCCCCTCGATTGACAGTCGGCTCCCTTCTGCTGAGCCTTGCTGTCCTCGCCAACCCGGTACCGGCGAGTGAACTCGCCGACCTGGTGGCCGCCGATTACAAGCGTCATCTCGGCGCACTGTTTACTCATTTCCACCAGAATCCCGAACTCTCCGGCATGGAGGCCAAGACCGCTGCGCGGTTGGCGGCTGAATTGCGCGAAGCGGGGTTCGAGGTCACCGAGGGGGTCGGCGGTACCGGGGTGGTGGCGCTGATGGAGAACGGGCCGGGTCCGCTGGTGATGATGCGCGCGGACATGGATGGCCTGCCGCTGGAGGAAAAGTCCGGCCTGCCCTATGCCTCCCGGGCAAAGCAGGTGGATGAGTCCGGCCAGGAGACGTTTGTGATGCACGCCTGCGGCCACGATGTCCACATCACCAGCCTGGTGGGCACGGCGCGGCTGATGGCGGCGCAGCGGGAACAGTGGTCCGGCACCCTCATGCTGATCGGCCAGCCCGCGGAGGAGCGAATCGTCGGCGCCCGGAACATGATGGAAGACGACCTCTGGAAGCGGTTCGGCCAGCCCGACTACGCCCTGGCCTTCCACGTCGCCGCGCAGTTGCCCGCAGGCCAGCTCGCGTTGACTGAAGACTCACCGTACTCCGGCGCGGACACCGTCGACATCATTGTCCACGGCATCGGCGCCCACGGCGCCAGCCCCCACGAGGGTATCGACCCGGTGGTGCTGGGCAGCCAGATCGTATTGGCGCTGCAAACCGTTGTATCGCGAGAACTGGCGCCGCGGGATGCCGGGGTGATTACTGTGGGTGCATTCCACGCCGGCAGCAAGCACAACATCATTTCCGACCGCGCCCACCTGCAGCTCACGGTGCGGCATGACGACCCGGAGAACCGCGAGCTGCTGCTGGATGGTATCCGCCGGGTGGCGGAGAACATGGGGCGGGTGGTGGGGCTGCCGGATGACAAGCTGCCGGAGGTGCTTGTTTCCGAGAGCGAGTCGGTACCGCCGACCATCAACGACACCCCATTGACCCGCGAACTGCGGGAAGTCTGGACCGGTCACTTTGGCGAGCAGATCTTCAGGGAAGGCAAGCGCAAAGGCATGGGCGCTGAGGACTTCGGATTTTTCACTACCGATCCCTACATCCCCAGCACCTATTTTGCCGTTGGTGGCACGCCGCTGGAAGACTTTACCCGCGCCGCCGCCGGTGGTGACCCTGTCCCCTCGCACCATTCACCGCAGTTCAGGGTGGAGTCGGAGCCCGCCATCACCCTGGGTGTCGAGGCGACGGTAGTGGCCCTGCAGAAGTTGCTGCAGGCACCCGCGCCGTGACTCGAGAAAGCTTTTTCCCCCGGCCGGACAACCAGTCCCCGGAGGAGGTCCAGGCTCGCCCCGCGAGCACTGTGGTGCTGCTGCGGGATGGCGCGGACGGTCTGGAAACCCTGTTGCTGCGGCGTAACAAGGCGCTGTTGTTCGCCGGCGGCTACTGGGTATTTCCCGGCGGCGCGCTGGAGCCGCAGGACTGGGAGCAGGCCGCTGGCGACGAAGACCGCGCCACCCGGCTGGCGGCGGCCCGCGAGGCCGGGGAAGAATCGGGCCTGCGCCCCTGCCCGGACGAAATGGTGCTGATCAGCCACTGGACCACGCCGGTCAACGAAGCCAAGCGCTTTTCTACCTGGATCTACGCGGCACCGGTGGACAGTGAAACCGAGGTGGTGATTGACGGCAGCGAAATCCACGACTCACGCTGGGTGAACGTGGCGGCTGCAGTCGCGGAACACCATGCCGGCGAACTGGGCGTACTGCCTCCCACCTATGTCACCCTGTGCCATGTCGCCCAATACCGGAATGTCGCCGAGCTGCTGGCGCGAGAGTTGGTGCGCCCGCCCGGGGAAGTGCTGCCACGGTTCTGCCACGGCGATGGCACAGTATTCGTGATGTTTCGTGGCGATGCGGGTTACGACAGCGGCGACGGCTCAGTGCATGGCGCTCGCCACCGGGCGACTCTGAGAGACGGGCGCTGGCACTATGAGTACGAAAATGTGGCGCCTGAATTCCCCTGCCTGATTGGCTCCTGAGACGTCCAGCGAGATAAACAGCAATGCCCCAAGGTACTGACGCTGTGTCCCGGAATGCACCCCATCCGCTTTGGGACTGGCCTACCCGATTATTCCACTGGGCCCTGGTGGTTTTGCTGCCGCTGGCCTGGTGGACCGCGGAGGAGGGGCAGATGGAGCGCCACCAGTGGGTGGGCTACACGGTCATCGTGCTGGTGGTGTTTCGCATTTGCTGGGGCTTTGTCGGCAGCCCGCACTCCCGTTTTCGCGATTTCCTGCGGGGCCCCGGCACCGTGCTGGGCTATGTCCGTGGCCGCGTTGCGCCAGGCCCCGGTCACAACCCGCTGGGCGGCTGGTCGGTGATCGTGCTGCTCACCCTGCTGCTGGTGCAGGCGGGCAGCGGGCTTTTCAACAGTGACCAGATTTTGTTCGACGGACCCTTCTACTACGCGGTCAGCAGCGATACCCGGGACTTTCTCGGGGTGGTGCACGAGTGGGCATTTGACGCCCTGCTGGCGATGGTGGTGTTGCACCTGCTGGCAATTGCGTGGCACCAGTTCCGGCGCCGGGAAAAGCTGGTACAGGCCATGCTCAAGGGCACGGCGGAAGGCAAACAGGGGGTGGCAGCGCCGGCGCCCTGGTGGCTGGCGCCGCTGTTGCTGGTTGTGGTGATTGCGGCAGGCTGGTGGTTATTGCAGCAGGCGCCGCCGCCACCCCGGATGTGGTAGGGCGGGCCGTTACTGGCAACGCCCCGCTGCCCACTCAGTAGAGGTAGTCTTTCGACTTGTAGTCGTCGTGGCAGGCCTTGCAAGCCTCGCCGACGGCGCCGACCTGTTGCGCGATTGCGCCGCGATCGCCACCGGCAACCGTGGTCTTGAGGGTGGCGGCTTCCGCCTTCAGGTCGTCAAGCTTGCTGGCGAAGTCGTCCTTGTTTTCCCAGATCTCCGGCTGGGCCCGGGTGGTGCCGCGCTCGGAACCTTCGGGGAAGCCGCGGAGGATATTCAGCGAGGTCACCGCGACCAGGTCATCGGTAAAGCCCTGCAGCTGCTCCTGATTCCAGGGCATTTCCCCTTTCACCATGGCGCCGATGGGTCCAAAGTTGGAGCCCAGCAGGGCAAAGTAGGACTGGCGGTAGGACTGGTGGAACTCGTCCTCGTCCAGGTGGGACAGGGCCAGGGGCGACATGGCCAGGGCGGCGGCCGATGCCAGGATGGCTGCACGCTTACGGAACGGGTTCGACATGGAAATCTCCTTGCAATGGTGTGGGTGCTCTCCAACTATACGACAGGGATGCGGTTTGCGACCAATTTTTTGAACCTGCCTCGGGTTACGCCGAGGCGGCGTGGGGAATTGATCCCGGGTGGGCTACCATTGCCCCCTTGATGCAACGAGGTAGCACATGAGCGCACAGCAGTGGGATTACAGTTTTGACGTGGTGGTGGTCGGATCCGGTAACGGGGGTCTGACCGCGGCGCTGTGCAGCTATGAAATGGGCACACGCGACGTACTGGTGGTGGAGAAATCCAATCTTTATGGCGGCACCAGCTCCATCTCTGGCGGCGGAGTCTGGATCCCCTGCAATCGCTACGCCCGCGCGGTCGGCGCCGAGGACTCCATCGAAAAGGCGCGCACCTATCTGCGCCAACTGATCACCGAAGAGGAAGTGCCCGAGTACCAGCTGCAGGCCTTTCTCGAGAACGGCCCGAAGATGGTCGATTTCCTGCATGAGCGCACCCGCATGCGCTACGTTACCCTGGCGCACTACCCGGACTACTACACCAACCTGGACGGGGCCATGGTCGGCCACCGCTCCATGGAACCGGAAACCTTTGCCGCCAGCGAACTGGGTGAAGAGTGGCGACGCCTGCGCCGGACCCACCCGATGATGCATTTGGGAGGCCTGATTGGTATCACCCAGGTGGAGGCTGCCTTGCTGGTGGGCCAGCAGCCGGGCTGGTGGAAAACCGCACTCAAGCTGGTGGGCAGCTATCTCACGGATATCCCCTGGCGCCTGCGAGACAAGTACCACCGGCGTCTGGCCACAGGCTGCGCCGGGGTCGCCCGCCTGCGCGCCTCCCTGCAAGACCGGGACATTCCCCTGTGGCTCAACACTGCCATGACCCGGGTCGTCGATGAGGACGGGGCCGTGTTGGGTATTGAGGTCAAGCGCAACGGCGAGACCGTGCGCATCCAGGCGCGCAAGGGCGTAGTGCTGGCAGCCGGCGGCTTCGAACACAACCAGGCCATGCGCGAACAGTACCTGCCCCAGCCTACCGATCACCGCTGGAGCGCCGGTACCAAGGACAATACCGGCGATGCCATCCTCGAAGGCCAGCGCCTGGGGGCGAAGATGCACCGGCTCAACGAAGCCTGGTGGTGCAACACGATTTCCGTGCCAGGGGAGGAGATCCCCCGCCTCAGCATCATGGAAAAGTCCTACCCGGGCTCCATCGTGGTGAACCCCGCCGGGGAGCGTTTCAGCAACGAATCCCAGAACTACATGGCGTTCCAGCATGAGACCTTCGAGAAACACAGCGAAGAGAACCCCTGCAACCCGAGCTGGCAGGTATTTGATGCCAACTTCCGCGCCCGCTACTTTGTAGGGCCCCTGTACAATAGCACTTTCCGCCCGGACTGGGCCCTGCCCAAGCGCTACGAGGAGGAAGGCTTTTTCGCCAAGGCGGATACCATTCCGGAGCTTGCCCGCAAGATCGGCGTCAATCCGGATGGGCTTGCGGACACGGTAGCGAAGATGAACGAGTACGCCCGCACCGGCGTCGACCCGGACTGCCACCGCGGCGACTCCGCCTACGACCGCTACTACGGCGACCCGCGGGTCACCCCCAACCCCTGCCTGGCGCCCCTCGACAAGCCGCCTTACTACGCGATGAAGATCGACCCGGGTGATTTCGGTACCCAGGGCGGCATGGTCTGCAATGCCGATGCCCAGGTCCTGCGGGAGGACGGCTCCGTGATTCCGGGCCTGTACGCCATCGGCAATTGCAGCGCGCCGACACTGCCCTGCTACCCGGGCCCCGGCTCGACCCTGGGCCCGGCCATGACCTTCGCCTATCAGGCCGCCAAGGCCATTACCGGCTACCGCGAGCAGTAGCACTCAGGCCGCCAGCTCGTGGATTCAGGCGTCTTCCTGCTGCATCTGTTGGCGAATGAAATCATCCTCCATGTGTTGTAACCAGGCGATGATGCCGTCGATCGCTTGCTGCTCACTACTGAATACACCGGCCTGCACCAGCTTCTGAATCTGGTCATTGAGTTGTTGCATTGAATCCTGCATGAAATTGTGCGCTCCCAAACGTTGGAGTGTGTGAGGTGCCCCGCCAGGGCGGAAGCGCCTCCGTGACTTATGACACAAAGTGGGCCGCGGTGGAATGGCAAGTAATTTATGAGTGTCATACAATTGAACCCGTAGCGTCTTTAACAGGTGCTTTTTCTTACCTTTCGATGAGCGCGGACATGCCGGTAGTATGGGTCGGTTAGGCCGTTTCCGCCATATCGCCTTGCGGACGTATGCGAGTATTGATACTCGCATACGTCCGCCCCGGGGCGAGCCCGCTTGCAACATTTGTGGCTGCAAACTGCGTAGAGATCAGACGCTGTGGTCGCAACGTGAATTGGCAAGTTGCAGCGTATGCAAGTCCACGTTGCGATTCCGCTCGCTGATGGCTGCCCTGCAATTGCGGCTGTATGGTGGGCTTGAACAGGCCCTGGCTCGTGTGGCACCAGACAAGGGGGTTGTCGGCCTGGGGATGAGTGATGCGTCTGTTTACTCCTATTGGTTGGAACAGAAGTTCTCATACACCAATACGTTCTTTCATACCCGTCCCTATCTCGATATTCGAAAGCCGGGAACGCAATACCTGGCACGAAATGACTTTGTGATCAGTTCCGACGTTCTCGAACATGTAAGCGCGCCGCTGGATAGTGTATTTGCCAATTTACACGCACTGCTACGGCCTGGAGGGGTATTGGTATTTACGGTCCCCTACGCCTTGCAGGGGCAAACCGTTGAGCACTTCCCTGAACTCCATGATTTCGAGATCATTGGCAAAAAAAGTGATCGCCAATTAATCAACCGAACCCAGGATGGTCGCGAGAAAATTTATACCGATTTGTGTTTCCACGGAGGAGATGGGGCTACGCTGGAATTGCGGCTATTCTCCCTGCCGGATTTGCTGGCTCATCTGGAGCAGGCGGGTTTCCAGAATATCACGGTGCATGCTGAAGACCACCCGGAGTGGGGGATTGTTCATACAGACAGGATGGGGGCACCGGTTTCGGCTATCGCCTGACCAGGCAGGACGTCTTATATTTCAGTGCCCTCGCTTTTGGTGCCATATATAACCGGAAAGCGTTTCTGCGGAGATGTCTCTTCGCATCTTGGAGTGCCACCACTCAATTTAGCCGCCTTGACGCTGTTGCGCACCACTCTAAACTATGACCCATGATCGACCGCCGCCTAACCATCAATTGCACGCGATCAGCCAAGCTGACGCATGACTAAGAGCATTAGGTGTTTCGATCAGACTATTGAGGTCGGAGCTATGAGCAAGGTCATGCGTGAGTTGGCGTATCGAAAGTCCGCATTGGCCTCCAAAGCCCCTGATTAATCCGGTAGCGCCTTGAAATGGGCTGGAGGAAGAATGAAACTACAACGGATCTACCAGCGACTGGCGGTAACCTGCCTGGCTCTGATACCGCTGACCGCGCTCGGGCAAAATGATATACGCGCCAGAGATCTGGGCATTCCATTTGGCGGCTCACCGGGACCACTAAATTCGATCACAGACGTCGCCGGCGTCACCGTGGGGCACAAGACGCTTATTGCTGGTAATGGCCCTTTGGAAGTAGGGGTCGGTCCGGTCAGGACTGGCGTGACGGTGATACATCCTCGCGGCAAGGTCTACGATCCCGTGTTCGCCGGCTGGTACGCACTGAACGGCAATGGCGAGATGACGGGCACCACCTGGATTGAAGAATCTGGTTTTCTCGAAGGCCCTGTGGTGATCACAAACACGCATAGCGTGGGAGTTGCCCGGGACGCCACCATTGCCTGGCAATACGAGAACAATCTCTTCGATCCTCTGCCTGATGACCCTGAGGTTTTCTGGTCGTTACCTGTTGTCGCAGAGACCTATGATGGTGACTTGAACGACATCAATGGCTTTCACGTTACCAAAGCACACGTCATAGAGGCACTCGAATCGGCCACCGTCGGGTCAGTGCAGGAAGGTGCCGTTGGCGGCGGTACCGGGATGATTTGTCATCAGTTCAAGTGTGGGATCGGTACTGCCTCCCGCGTGCTGGATATCTTTGGCCAGAAATATACCTTGGGTGTGTTGGTGCAAGCCAATCACGGAACCAGAGAGGCTTTAACGATTGCCGGCGTACCAGTAGGTGCCGAGATAACCGACCTGATGCCGGAGTTCAGGCCGAACGATCGTAGCACCGGCTCGATCATTGTAGTCGTCGCGACCGATGCGCCCCTGCTTCCGCATCACTTGAAGCGAGTGGCGCGGCGCGTGCCGATCGGTATATCGCGGGTTGGTGGCTATGGTTCCAACGGGTCGGGAGACATTTTTATAGCGTTTTCTACGGCGAACCCTGGAGCCGCAACACGGACACGTTCCTTTGCAGCCAAGATGCTGCCAAATGAGGAGATGAGCCCTCTATTTTTAGCAACAGCAGAAGCAACGGAAGAAGCAATCGTCAATGCGCTCGTGGCAGCAGAAACAATGGTGGGAGTCAACGGAAACACCGTGCATGAATTGCCGCATGACCGATTGGTCGAGCTAATGAAAAAATACAACCGGAGTCGGTAAATGCCTCGAGTGGTTATTGCCGAGATCGTGTCGCTTTGAATATCTACGATATAGGGATATGCCCCGCGAGTGGTTTTGCTCGGGTTTGCGTAGACGTCGAATTGTCGCATCAGAATTGCCTGTATTCATCGCCAAAGCAGCCATGCTCCGCAGCAAATTCGTTATATGCCTTAATGGCATTTCGATTTTCGTCGGCCCACTTTTCGGCGCTCGCCTGGGCCAGCTTGGCCTGCAATGCCTGCTCCAAAGTGGCTGAGAGGTTTATGTTTAGTGCTCTGGACTTAGTCAACAGATCGCTGTTTACGCTAAGATTCGTGGCTTTCTTTGGGGCATGTGTATCGAACAACGGCTCCATGAGGGCATCCTCCGTGCGGCAATGCTCACATTGTGCGCACTCACTGCGCATTGTAAAGCATTCGCACTGCAAAGCTGCCAAACACTTTGTACCGCTGCTTGAGGTTTTCAGTGACGCTATCAAAGACATGGCAGCCCTGGTTATTCCTATCGGTACGATGGAGTACTGTCTGGCCCGAATTTTCCATGCTATAAACCTTCTCCGAAGTGAGGTGTCTGCATGATTGTCAATTTTTGTTCTTTGTTGAAAGCAATGGACCGTTCAGGTGAGCGAGTTGACACGCGGCAAGCGAGTCCCCTGATATTGATTTTAGCCATCGCAACGCTGAGTGCTGGCTGCGCGCCTGTTGATCGCGCAGCCACAATTGATCGGCCATTCCTGGCATCGTCCTCGCCACTGCGCATTGTTAGCGCCAACGATGGCGACGCTCTCAGATCCTTGGGTCGGCCTGGCAGTGACTTTCCCGACTCTATCACCGTGATCGATCTCTCTGTAGATACGCCACCCGTCACGCGCACTGTACCCGGGACGGTACCGAACACATTCGCTGGCGCGCCTTCGTCGGCCATTTTGTCTGGCGGACAGTATGCAGTAGTGCCCAACAATCCCTGGGGATCGGATGACGAGGAGGGGCAGTCACCAAACCAGGTCTCCGTGGTGGATCTGGACACTCCTGACTTGACTGTGGTTGCGACGCTACCCCTGCCTGACCATGCATGGCAGGTGTTGGCACATCCAGATGGAGATCGCGCGATTGCTATCAGCGACCATCGGTTCTATCTCTTGCAAGTCGAATCCGGTCGGCCACGACTCGTCTCGGAGAGCGAGCGCTTCCCGTTATATCTGACGTCTTTTGCGATCAGTCCGGACGGACGCTCTATCATCGCTACAGCTGCCCAGGAGCTATCCTACTCGACGGTGGTCGAGCTGCACCTCTTTGAGCTTGAAGCTGAAACCATCAGTCACGTCACCCAGATTGGAATCGATCCGGCAGCGGGCGCGATTGATCAGCCTTTCGCGCCCCGCTTCAGTCCGGACGGATCGCGCGCACTGGTCCTGAATGGCCTGGGTATAGCAGCAACGCCATCGCTGGACGCTGTGCTGAATATCGACCTGACAATTGACCCTCCCCGTGTGACGGAAGCAATCCCGAACGTCGCACAAGCGCTCGAGAGCGCAGCCTTCCATCCCAGCGGCAAATTTGCGGTGATCGCCTGCATTGTCGGGCCTTACCTCGGGCAGCTCGCGGTCGTCGACCTCACCGTTTCACCGATGCAGCTCCTTTACTACCTTCCGATGGCGTACGTCCCCCAGGGAATCGAGTTCAGTCCCGATGGCTCAATGCTGTTTGTCCAGGCGACCAATGCGCACCATATCGATGTGTACACCCTCGATGGGATGAAGCTGATTCGCAGCCCCTACGTGCTCCGCACCGGGGAGGGCCCGGCGTCTATGGCGGTGAGTCCGCTGTGAGCACCCCCGTCATTCCTTGACGTCGTAAACAGCCAGGAATACGTCCCCGAGCTGGTGGCATAGCGACTCGCTCTCGATCTTGCCGTCACCGCTGAAGTCCGCCCCCAGTTTGGTGTAGCCGGTGGCATAAAGCCGGTCACCATCCGCAGAGGACGCGCCGCATAGGGGACGTCGCTGTCATCGCCGAAGATGGTGAAGGTGTGGCGCAAATTCCCGTCGGTGTAGGTTCCGGTAACCACAATGCGAGAGCCATTCGAAGTGACACTGGCGACAGCCGCCGCGTAGCGACGCATCCAGCGCAGCTCGCCAGCAGGGGAGAGACGCATCAGCAGTCCATTGGCGTCCAGATCGTGTTCCCAGACTCTGCCGGCTATGCTCTTGAACTCAATGTCGTCCTGCCCGTCGCCATCAAGGTCCAGGGTGCCGGCCATGTAGTGGCCACCTGCATGGAGCTCGCCTTCGCGACCGACCGAAACAAACCAGCCCATGGTGCGTGCCGTGCCTTCTGTGGCGCGCGCAAAGCGCAGGGCACCCGTGGGGTCAAAGGAGGCTAACAACATGGCTGACGCACCGCGGGCATCGACATCCACGGTGCCGTCGCGATCAACGTCAACGGAACCTGCGACGGTGCCCACCACGAAGACGCTGCCTTCGCTATCGACCGCCACCTGCGCTATGCGATCATCCCCGGCGCCACCGATCGCGCGAACCCAAACGACCTCGCCACGCCTGTCGAAGCGCGCCAGGAATCCACCTTTTCTGCCACTCCCCGTGACGGTCTCCTTGCCGACCTGCATCCGGCCATCGAACTGGCCAACCACATAGGCGCCACCCTGTCCGTCAGGTGCGACACCGCTGGCAAAGTCCTCGCCGACGCCCCCCGGTCCCTTGACCCAGTCCAGCCATTCACTGGTGCCGAACGCCTTGAATACCATGGAGTCGGGCGAGCCGTAGGTGTCCAGGTCCACTACGCCATTTCCGTTGAGATCCAGCCCCCCGCGGCGACCTGCCACGAATACGGCACCCTCGGTGTCAACTGAGATACTTGAGCCCCAATCTCCACAACACGGGCCATCAATGGTACGCACTGAAGCGAAGCGGTAATTGGGTTCCGCGGCATCAAGGCGGGCGACGGCCAGCACACCGGCCAGCAGGGCTACCTTCAGTAATATGGATCGGTCCATAAATCACCCGTTACCTTGTGCGGGCATTAAAAGGTATGTCTGGAACTGGAAATTATCCAGTCTGGCAATGGGAGCCAGTGGGGCTCCACCGGCCACTGTCAGGGGCGTTCCCGCAATTAAATATGTTCGGCGTCGCCTACACTTGAATCAGGCAGCTGATGTAGAATTCGTGTTTTGCGTCTTTCCATGTGGGCGTGCTATCGGCATCTACATTGATTCAGAGCGTGGCGTATACACAATGCGGAATAACGAGGCCAGGCACCAGCGCGCACTTCGGCCAGGGGTTTCGATCTCAGGGCGGTCGGACTTGTTATATCCCCTTGCACGGTTTACTGCGCCAGCCTATAACCGAAAAGCGTCGCCGCTTCGCAGCTGGCAGTGCCGCCTTGCAGCTCTCCTGTAAATTGCCACTTCCCCGATGAGCGAAGCGCAGATGAACCAGCCGATGGACCCCCATGAAGATCCGCTGCAAAAGCGCCACACGCCAGCCGGGTTCTCTGATCGAGTGGCGTTTGGTCTCACCAAAATGCTGCGTTTTTTCGCTGACAGTTTTTTTGCAAAGCGCTACGGCCATCGCGCGGTGGTGCTGGAGACAGTCGCTGCTGTGCCTGGTATGGTCGCTGGGATGGTCCGTCACATGCGCTCACTGCGGCGCCTGGAGGATGACCACGGCTGGATACACACACTCTTGTCCGAAGCCGAAAATGAGCGCATGCATTTGATGACTTTCATTGAAATTGCGCGGCCGACCTGGTTTGAGCGCATGATTATCCTGGCAGCGCAGGGTGTCTTTTTTACCGGTTTCTTTCTGCTTTATATCATATCTGCGCGCACGGCCCATCGCCTGGTGGGCTACTTTGAAGAGGAAGCCGTCTATAGCTACAGCGAGTACCTGAGAGAAGTGGAAAGCGGGCGTCTTGAAGACGTACCCGCGCCGGCAATTGCAATCGATTATTGGGAGCTGGCGCCCGACGCGACACTACGCGACGTCATTGTTGTGGTAAGAGAGGACGAGGCGGGCCATCGTGATGTCAACCACGGGTTTGCCGACAGCTTTGACAAACCGGGGGAATAACCCGGGAGGATGCGGCCTCAGGGATCGCGGCTGAGTTCGAGCGTACTGCGCTCGCAGATCTGGAAACCGCCTCCGTCACCCGCGTCGTAGTCCCAGCGCTCAAGCAGGCAGTGCGGCTGTTGCGGGTCCGGCTGGTAGCTGATCAGGTTGACCGAATTGGGGGTCTTGCCTCGCACCCGGCTGGAGACCGCCGTGCCGGCCTGCACCGTCCAGCCACGGCGACCGGGCTTGCCGTCACCGCCCGGCAGGGGCAACACGTAGGGCAGGTGGATGTGGCCGCCCAGCAGAAGGTCCAGGCCCGCATCCACCCAGGCAGGCAGCGCCAGTTCCCGGCCCCAAAGCAGATTGCCAGTATCGCTGGCTTCGGCTGCGCGCACCGGGTGATGCTGCACCACCATCCGCAGCTGCTGGGGCCGGGCCCGGCTCAGTCTGCGGGCGACCCGCTCGACCTGACGCGAAGAGACCTCGCCGTCCTTGTGGCGGCCCGGTCGGGTACTGTTGACGCCGATCACCAGCAGTTGTTCGGTTTCAAACTCCGGCTCCAGTTCCTGGCCAAAGGCTCGGCGATAATTGCCATAGGGATTCAACAGCCGGGCAAACACATTGAACAGGGGCAGGTCATGGTTGCCGGGTACGGCCAACAGGGGCGCCTGGAACCGGTCGGCAAAGCGGCGCGCCCGGGCAAACTGGCCGCGTCGGGCGCGCTGCGTTATATCGCCGCTGAAAATCACCAGGTCGGGAACCTGTTGGCGCCCAAGTTCCAGCACCGCCTCCATGACCTGCGGTCGCTCGGTACCAAAATGCGGGTCCGAAACCTGCAGCACCCTGATCATGCGCGTTGCAACAGCGTGGGGTCCCGCGGCACCAGCAGTGGTAGCTGGTGTTGCGCCACGCTGAAAACCAGTGGCGAGCGCAGCCATGAGATTTCTCCGTCCATCGCCACCTTGGTACGGCGCCGCCCGGGACCCAGGCGCACCGTCATGGTGTCGAACCCGAAGCTGATCACATGCTCATCTTCACCCAGCCTGCTCAGCAGGCCGCGCACCAGCAGGCCATACAGCGCCAGTCTACCCGTGGGTTTAGAGGTAATCGCCACGAGATGATGGCGGGCCAGCTCGGCGGGTTCCTGCAGCCCCATGTGTTCCAGCTGCAGCGCATTGTTGTCGACCACGATGGTGGGGGTGCGCAGTTGCCGGGTTTCACCATCACTCTCGATCTGAACCCGCAACTGCCGGTGGGCTTTGAGCAGGGTCACCAGTGCCGACCCCAGAGCCACCAGGCGGCTGCGCCCAAAACGCTGCTTGAACGCTTCACGGTCCTCCAGCAGCTGCGGGTAGAGGCCCAGACTGGCGTTGACCAGAAACACCCTGTCATTGACCAGGCCGACGTTGACCGGTTTGATCACGGCGTCCAGCAGGCCCCGCATGGCAAGCGCGGTGTCCTGGGGGATGCCAAAGCTGCGTCCGAAATAGTTGAAGGTTCCCTGGGGCAGCGCGCCAAAGGGTACCCCCGACCCCAATACGACCTGGCACACCGCGTTGAGCGTGCCGTCGCCCCCGACCGCTACCACGATCCCGCTTTGCTGTTGAGCCAGGCGCAGCGCCTGCCGTGCCGTATCGATCGGCCCGCTGCCATCCGTCACCACCAGCAGTTCATAGCGCCGATTGGCAGCCGCCATTGCAGTGGCAATCGTGTCCTGGATTGTATCGCTGTCACCGCTGCCAGAGCCGGTATTCATGACCAGGAAAAAAGGCTCCTGGCCGGTAAGGGTCGCGCTACCGGGAGAGGGTTGGGCCAGATCTGTCGCGGGTTCATTCATAGGGATAACATAGCCCGGTGGCGCTGATATTGCACTCCCCCTCGCGAAAATCCGGGGGCGGCAGTGTGATTCCGACTTTGCGGTAAGTTCAAACTCTTCGCCCTCGAATGTGAGGGCAAAAACGCGAGAATTGTACTTGAAACCATGGCGCCGTGGGCGCGAGTAAGTGTAGGCTGTCGAATCGAATTCGGATCACCTTTACCAGGATGTCGGATGACAGTTGACCACTACGGCAGCCACCGTACCAGGCAAGCGGACAGGCGTCTGGCGCAAATGGAACAGCGGTACTTCGGCTTGCTGGAGGCCGCGCCGGACGCAATGGCGGTTGTGGATCAGGATGGACTGATCGTTTTGCTGAATCTGCGGGCAGAGAGTCAGTTCGGTTATCCCCGTGACGAGCTGCTCGGTCACCCGGTAACAACCATCATACCCAACGGGTTTGCGGAGCGCCTGGTTGCCGACAGTCTTCGCACCGCCGCCGAGGCGCTCAGTCAACAGATCGGTACCGGCATTGAGCTCATCGGCCGGCGCAGGGACGGCACTGAGTTTCCCATTGAAATCATGTTGAGTCCGCTGGAAACCCCCGAGGGTCTCCTGGTGACGGCGGCAATACGTGACATCAGTCTGCGCCGCCTGGCTGAAAACAAGATCATCTACCTGAACCGGATCTATGCCACGCTGAGCGGTATCAATACGTTGATTGTCCGGGCGCGTAACCGGGATGAACTGTTCCGGGAAGCCTGTCGCCTGGCGGTGGAGGCGGGTGGGTTCTGCAAGGTCTGGATTGGCCTTGTTGATGCGACGGGCAAAAATCTGGACCTGACCGCTTCGGCGGATATGGATCCGAACCTGACCGGCATCCTTGATGACAGTTGTGTCTTGGCAGAGTGCGGGCCCCTGGGCAGTTCCCTGGCCGTGCGGGCGGTCAGAGAAAAGAAAGTCCTGTTTTCCAACAGCGTGCAGGCCGATACCCCCCTGCTGTTCGGCGGTGAATACGCCGCCACTGAAATTCACTCCACCGCGGTTCTGCCGCTGATCGTGGCCGATAGCGTGGTGGGCGTTTTCGCGCTGTACTCCACGGAAACGGATTTCTTTGATGAGGTCGAATTGAATCTTCTGGCGGAGTTGGCGGGGGATATTTCCTACGCGATAGCCAATATCGACCAGCAGGATCAACTCAGTTATCTCGCCTATTACGACGCACTGACCGGCCTGGCCAATCAAAAACTGTTTCTTGAACGCGTTTCCACGCAGATCCTCAGCGCCAGCTATGGTGGTCATGAATTGGCCCTGTATCTCTTCGACCTTGAAGGGTTCAAGAACATCAATGACAGCCTCGGCCAGACGGCCGGTGATACTTTGCTGCAACAGGTGGCCGAGTGGTTGACCGGCCAGGTCGGTGATCCCAACCTGGTGGCCCGGATTAGCTCGGATTGTTTTGCCGTGGTATTGCCGATGGTAGGAAATGCCGGCGATGTGGCGCGCCTGGTCAAGAAGTCGATGGCGGAGTTCACGGAGAGCCTGTTTCACCTGCACGACGTGGATCTGAGAGTTGCCGCCAAGGTCGGGGTGGCCTTGTTCCCGGAAGATGCGGACACTGCCGATCAATTGTTCAAGAAGGCCGAGGCTGCCCTCAAGCGGGCCAAGGAGGACGGTGACCGGTATCTGTTCTACACCCGGAAGATGACGGACATGGTCGCGTCCCGGCTTTCCCTGGAAAATCAGTTGCGAAAGGCGCTTGAGGAAGAGCAGTTTGTGCTCCATTACCAACCCATAATCGACCTTTCCAGCGGTGAAATCAGCGGTGCCGAGGCACTGATTCGTTGGAACCACCCTGAGGCCGGGTTGCTGGCCCCCGTCGACTTCATCCCTATCCTGGAAGAGACCGGCATGATCCGTGACGTCGGGCGCTGGGTTCTGCGACAGGCAATTGACGACTACCTGCGCTGGTGTGACCAGGGCCTGCCCAACATGCGGGTCGCGGTGAATTTATCCCAACTGCAATTGCGCGACCCGGAGTTTGTCACCGAGATACGGGAACTGCTTGCTGTCGACGCACGCGCCGCGACGGGACTGGAACTGGAGATAACCGAGAGTTTGATGATGTTGGACGTCGAGCAAAATGTCGAGAGCCTGAACGCCATCCGTGAGCTTGGAGTCCGGATCGCCATCGATGACTTTGGGACTGGCTACTCCTCGCTCAGCCACCTCGCCAGGCTGCCGGTGGACACCCTGAAGGTGGACCGCACGTTCGTGCAGGATATGACGCTATCTCCCGAAGGCCATGTTCTGGTACATGCGATCATCAGTCTGGCGCATCTGCTGAAGATAAACGTGGTGGCGGAGGGCGTCGAAACCGAGGGGCAATCCGAAGCTCTCAGACTGTTGAGCTGCAATGAGGTGCAGGGCTTTCTGTTCAGTAAACCAATACCGGCGGATGTGTTCGAGGAAGGATTGCTGGCAGCGGGAAAGAGCCTCGCCGAGGATGGCCTGGACCCTGTCGAAAACACAGTTCCAACATCAGCTTGCTCCTGAAGCTATTCCGCTCAAGGGATTAGTGTACTTCCACCAAAGCCTTCAGCAACGTCGCCACCACCCGGCTGGGCGGCGATGACTGGCGTACGATCGCGCTGAACTGGCATGTATACTGGAAGCGGTCGCTGGCCACAGGGAGCATGCGCCGGGCGCTGACGAAGGCCTCGGCGTAGTGCTGTGGCAGGTAACCCAGGTAGCACCCGGACAATACCAGATGAGCGACCGCTTCCTGGTCCCAGGCGGTGGCATCGCGGTGCTGGCCGCGCTGGCGGGTCACTTCCATGTTGGGTGAGTGGTAGCCAATGCCGACGTATTTGCTGGCGAGTATCTCGCCGTCCTCCAGCGCTTTTCCGGCGCGTTTGAACAGGGGGTGGCCGGCGCCGCAGTACAGGTACATCTGCTCGTCAAACAGGGGATGGTAGCGCAGGCTGCTGGAGGGGCGGTGATCGGGAATGATGCCGAGGTTGAATCGTCCCTCCATTACGCCGCGCTCGATAGCGTTGATCGGCTCGACGTGGATCTGCAGGTGGACCCCCGGAGCCTGTTGATCAAACAGCGCCAGCGCGCGGTCGATATGGCAGGCGGGATTGGAGGCGGTCTTGTCGAAGATGGCGACTGCCAGCGAGCCGGTCAGACGCTGGTTGATGTCGTTGACGTCGTGCTGGTAGTCCTCCAGCGCCGCCATCATTTTCTGCGCGGCACTGTAGATCTGCGCACCTTCATCGGTAAGGGCGAACCCACCCCGGCCCCGGCGACAGAGGGTGAAGCCGAGGCGGGTCTCCAGGTCCTTGATGTGGCGCGAGATGGTGGAGCGGTTGATGTTCAGCTCCAGTTCCGCGGCCGCGAACCCGCCGCAGGCGACCACCGCGCGGAATACCCGCAGCAGGCGCAGGTCGTTGTCGGTGACGGTGCCCAACAGGGCTTTGCGGGACATGGCAGCGCCTCCGGTACAGTCTGGTCGTTAGTTTCATAATAATGAAAGTCAGTAGCGATAGATAATGATTTATGCACCCTTGCGCCAGGTCTAGAATGCGCCTATTAGCCTTCAGGAAGAGTGTCATGACCCGTATGCCTGCCAACCAGAAACTGACCCGGGAACAGCTGGAATCCCACTGGATGCCCTACACCGGCAATCGCCAGTTCAAGCGCGACCCGCGCATGATCGTGGCTGCCGACGGCGTGTATTTTATCGACGATGACGGCCGCCGGATTCTGGATGGTCTCTCGGGGCTCTGGTGCTGTGGTGCCGGCCATAACCGCCCGGAGATTGCCGAGGCGGTACAGCGCCAGTTGACCACCCTGGACTATGCTCCCGCCTTCCAGTACGGCCACCCGAAGTCCTTTGAGCTGGCCAACCGGATCAAGGCACTGACGCCGGAGGGGCTCGACTACGTCTTCTTCACCAACTCCGGTTCCGAATGCGCGGATACGTCTCTGAAAATGGCGCGGGCCTACTGGCGCCTCAAGGGCAAGCCCACCAAGACACGGCTGATCGGCCGCGCCAAGGGCTACCACGGGGTCAACTTCGGCGGCATCTCTGTTGGCGGCATCGGCCCCAACCGGAAGCTGTTCGGGCAGGCGGTGGAGGCCGACCACCTGGCGCACACCCTGCTGCCGGAAAACGCCTTCACCCGCGGCATGCCGCGCCAGGGCTGGCAGCGTGCCGATGAGCTGCTGGAACTGATCGCCCTGCACGACGCCAGCAACATCGCCGCCGTCATCGTCGAGCCGATGGCCGGTTCCGCCGGGGTAATTCCGCCGCCGGCGGGCTACCTGCAGCGGCTGCGGGATATCTGCACCGCCCACGATATCCTGCTGATTTTCGACGAGGTCATCACCGGCTTTGGCCGCTGCGGCGCCTTGACCGGCGCCGATGCTTTCGGCGTGGTGCCAGACATCATGAATGTGGCCAAGCAGCTCACCAACGGCGCCGTGCCCATGGGCGCGGTGATCGCCAAGGCCGAGATCTACCAGACCTTCATGGCCCAGGGCGGGCCGGACTATATGCTGGAATTTCCCCACGGCTACACCTACTCCGCCCACCCGGTCGCCTGTGCCGCGGGCATCGCCGCCCTGGATATCCTGCAGCAGGAGCAGTTGCCGGCCCGGGTCTCCACGCTGGCGCCGTATTTCGAGGATGCGCTGCACCAGTTGCAAGGCGCGCCGCATGTGGTGGATATCCGCAACTTCGGTTTTGCCGGTGCACTGCAACTGCGGCCCCATGAGGGCGAGCCCGCGCGGCGCCCCTTCGAGGTCGCCATGCGCATGTGGGAAAAGGGTTTCTATGTCCGCTACGGCGGTGACACGATCCAGCTGGGCCTGCCTTTCGTGATCGAGAAAGCGGAAATCGACAGTCTGCTGACAGCACTCGGAGAATCCCTGCGGGAGCTGGCATAATGGGGGTTTCCCAGCGGTAGCCCCTGACTCTTGCCGGCTTTTGACCTTCCACTACTGATATTTACAGCACTCTCGGTCAGCATACCCACCTTTGGCTGGGTGGTGCTGGGCATGCTGCTGCGCCGTGTCGGGCTGCTGCAGCAGCGCCATATCGATGCCGTTTCCCGGTTTGCGTTCAATGCGGCGCTGCCACTGTTGCTGTTTATCAGCGCCGCCGGCGTCGACTTTGCCGCATTGGGTGGCGCGACCTATCTGCTGGCTGGCGTAATTGCCACGGTGCTGACCCTCGCCTGCGGCTGGGTTTATGCGCGCTGGCGCGGCTTTCCCCGGCCGACCCTGGGTATTTTCGTGCAGGCCACCTTTCGCTCGAATCTCGCGATTGTCGGCTTCGCCCTCTGTCACGCCGCTTATGGTGAAGCTGGCCTGAGCCTTGCCGCGCTGCCGGTGGCGCTGCTGACCGCGCTCTACAATGTGCTGGCGGTGTGGGTGCTGCAGGTGACCCACGGCGGCAGCCGCTCGATGCTGGGCCTGCTGCGGGGGATGGCGGTCAATCCGCTGCTGTTGGGTATTGCGGCGGGTGTTATTGTTGCGCTAACGGGTTGGCCGTTGCCGTCTTTCACGCCGCTGATCAGTCAGGGCCTGTCCCTTTTCTTCCTGCCCCTGATGCTGGTCTGTATCGGTGGGGCCCTGCGGATCAGCGTGCTGCGCACTGCGGGCAGTGTGACCTGGGAGGCCACGCTCTGGCGCCTGCTGGTCGGTCCCCTGCTGGGAGTGCTGGTGGCCGTAATCATGGGGGTAGAACCCATGCAGCTCGGGGTAATGTTTTTGCTGCTCAGCGCACCGGTGGCTGCGGCCAGTTTTGTCATGGTGGTAGCGGCCCGGGGGGATGGCACCATGGCGGCGAATATCGTCGTTCTTACCACGCTGATGTCCATCGTCACGGTGACACTCGGTTTCACCGTGCTGATTGTTGCCGGTCTGGCGGCAGCGCCGGTCTGACGGCGGCAGCTTATCGGGTACAATCGTGATTTTCGGGGGAGGTCAGCGGGTGACAACAGCAACCAGACCGCTTGAGGGCTTGCGCGTGATCGAGCTGGGCCAGCTACTGGCCGGGCCGTTTACCGGCACTATCCTGGCGTACTTCGGCGCCGAAGTGATCAAGGTGGAACCCCCCGGCGGCGACCCGATCCGGGGTTGGCGCGTCGTCCAGGACGGCACCTCGCTCTGGTACCGCAGCCTGGGGCGCAACAAGAAGAGCGTCACCCTGGACCTCAAGAGTGAGCGCGGCCGCGAACTGGTATTGCAGCTGCTGGACAGCGCCGATGTGCTGGTGGAGAACTTCCGCCCCGGGGCCATGGAAGAGTGGGGCCTGGGTCCCGAAGTGGTCAAGGCCCGCAACCCGCGGCTGGTATACGCGCGGATTTCCGGCTACGGCCAGACTGGCCCCAATGCCAACAAGCCCGGCTATGCCTCGGTCACGGAAGGTTTTGGCGGCTTTCGCTATATCAACGGCGAGCCCGGCCACGCCCCGGTGCGGCCCAATATCAGCCTGGGAGACACGGTCGCGGCCCTGCACGCCGCGTTGGGCATTACCCTGGCGCTGTTGCAACGCGGCAAGCCGGACGGCGGGGAAGGGCAGGTAGTGGACGTTGCCTTGTACGAGTCCATCTTCAACCTGCTGGAAGGTATCGTCCCCGAGTACGACGGCGCCGGGGTGATCCGCGAGCCCTCGGGCACCACGGTGACCGGCATTGTGCCGACCAACACCTACCACTGTGACGACGGCAGGTACGTGGTCATCGGCGGCAACGGCGACTCCATTTTCAAGCGCCTGATGACGGCGGCGGGGCGCTCGGACATGGCCGCGGACCCGGAGTTGGCGAACAACGCTGGCCGCGTGCGCCACGAGCACGAGATCGACAAGGCCCTGTCACTCTGGTGCGGCCAGCACTCCTCCCGGCACGTTATCTTCGTGCTGGAGCAGGCCGGAGTGCCGGTGGGGCCCATCTACAGCGTCGCCGACATGCTGCAGGATCCCCAGTACCAGGCCCGCGGCATGTTCGAGCAGGTGGAGATCGACGGCAAGCCACTGAAGATTCCCGCCATCCTGCCGCGGCTGGCGGACACCCCCGGGCGCACGGACTGGCCCGGCGGGGCTCTGGGCAGCCACAACCGGGAAGTGCTGCAGGGGCTATTGGGACTGGATGAGGAAGAGCTGGAACAGCTGGCGGCGCAGGGGGTTATCGGCCCGGCGGGGGACCCGGCCTGATGGATCCACGACTGGAAGCGCTGCTCTGGTGGGGTTCGGGCCTGTCTCTGCTGTGCCTGGTTGCAACTGCCGTTGGCGTACCGTGGGTAGTGAGCCGCCTGCCCAGGGATTACTTCAATAAGCCCCGGCGCTCAGTCTGGCGCAGTTACGGGAATGTCCCCCGACTTGTGCTGATTCTGGGCGTACTCAAGAACATTGTCGGGGCGCTGCTGATGTTGCTCGGTTTGATCATGCTGGTAACCCCGGGGCAGGGGCTGCTGACGCTCCTGGTGGGCCTGCTGCTGATAAACTTTCCCGGTAAATACCGGTTCGAGCGCTGGCTGGTCCGGCACCGCGGTGTGCTGACTGCGCTCAACTGGCTGCGCCGGCGCGGCGGGCAGCCACCGCTTGATCCCCCTGTCCCTGAGCATCATCAACCGCCATCGCCCCGGGATTACTGAACACCAGGCTCCCATCTTCCAGCGACACCGCGGGCAGGATCTTGCGGTCGCTCCCATAATCCTGCGGATTGAGCCAGGGCTCCCGGTCCCCCTGCCGGGGCAAAAGATGCATGACCCGCTGCAGGTAGCCGGCGCTGAAGCCTTCGATCCAGGGTCGCGCGGGCATATCGAGTTCGTCGCTGCGCAGGGTCGGGGTCACCTGCTCCAGCCCCTTGCGGTCCATATGGTTCAGCAGGCGGCAGACAAAGCGCGCGATCAGGTCCGCGCGCAGGGTCCAGGAGGCGTTGATGTAGCCGAAGGTGTTGGCCATGTTGGGTACGCCGGAATACATCATGCCGCGCCAGGTCCAGCATTGACTGAAGTCCACCGCTTCCCCGTCCACCTCGAAGACAATGTCGCCCGTCACCACCAGTTCCAGGCCGGTCGCGGTGACGATAATGTCCGCCGGCAATTCCTTGCCCGACTGCAGGCGGATGCCGTGCCCGGTGAACTCCGCGATGTGCTCGGTGACCACCTCGGCCCGGCCACTGCGCAGGGCGGCATAGAGGTCGCCATCCGGCACCAGGCACAGGCGCTGGTCCCAGGGCTGGTAGCTGGGGCTGAAGTGGCGGTCAACGTCGAAGCCGGGCCCCAGCTCCTCGCGCAGCAGGCCCAGCAGATGCTCCCGCACCTTCGCCGGTTGGGTCCGGGTCTTGCGGTAGAACCACTGCTGCAGGCGCGTGTTCTTCCAACGGGTGATGGCATAGGCCCAGCGTTCCGGCAGCAGCTTGCGCAGGAGGTTCGCCAGCCGGTCCCGGGCCGGCCGGGAGATCACGTAGGTCGGCGAGCGTTGCAGCATGGTGACCTTCGCCGCTGTTGCCGCCATCGCCGGCACCAGGGTCATGGCCGTGGCGCCGGAGCCGATAATCACCACGTGCTTGCCGCGGTAGTCCAGGTCCTCGGGCCAGTGCTGCGGACGCACGATGGGACCCTGGAAACGCTCCTCGCCGGGGAATGCGGGATCGTGACCGTGGTCGTAGTTGAAGTAGCCGGCGCACATGAGCAGGAACTGGCAGCCGAAGGTTGCGCGCTGTTCCTGCTCGCCATCGCCAACCGCGACCTCCAGCTCCCAGCACGCCTCTGCGCTGCTAAACCGCGCCCGCTCAACCCGGTGCTGGAAGCGGATTTTCTCCCTGATTCCGTATTCGCTGGCAGTTTCCTCGATATAGTCGAGAATCGCCGGCCCGTCGGCGATGGCCTTGGGGCTGCGCCAGGGTTTGAAATCGTAGCCCAGCGTGTGCATGTCACTGTCCGAGCGAATGCCCGGGTAGCGGAACAGGTCCCAGGTGCCACCCATCGCCGCGCGGCTTTCCAGCAGCGCCACGCGCTTGCCCGGGCATTGCTGCTGCAGGTGTACCGCGGCACCGATACCGGACAAGCCGGCGCCAACGATAATGACGTCGAATTGACGCTGTGTTGCGTTCGCCGGCACGGTGCTCAAGCCCGGCCGAGGATGGAGCGGGCCACCAGCTCGCGCATGATTTCCGAGGAGCCGCCGTAGATGCGCTGGACCCGGGCGTCGGTATAGAAGCGCGAGATCGGGTATTCCACCGTGTAGCCGTAGCCGCCGAACAGCTGCAGGCAGTCGTCTATGGTGTCGCACTGCATCTCGCAGGAGGCCAGCTTCAGCATCGCTGCCTTGTCGGCGGTCAGTTCACCGCGGCTGTATTCGTCCGCACACTGCTGGTACAGGGCCCGGTTCAGCGCGATCTCGGTGCGCACATCGGCGAGCTTGAAGCGGGTATTCTGGAAGCTGCCGATGGCCTGGCCAAAGGCCTTGCGTTCGAGCACGTAATCGACCGTCAGGTCCAGGGCGCCCTCGGCGGCGGCCACCGCCTGGGCGGCAATGCCCAGCCGTTCCCGGGGCAGCTCTTCCATCATGATGACAAAGCCCTTGTTCTCCTGCCCCAGCAGGGCACTGGCCGGCAGGCGCATGTCCTGGAAGAAGAGCAGGGCGGTGTCGGAGGCGTGCTGGCCGATCTTCTCGATCTTCTTGCCCCGCTCGAAGCCGGGCAGGCTGGTGTCCACCAGGAACAGGGAGGTGCCCTTGGCTCCCTTGCCCGGGTCGGTAATGGCGGCGACGATGACCAGGTCCGCGTGCATGCCGTTGGTGATAAAGATCTTGGAGCCGTTCAGCACCCACTCATCGCCGTCGCGGACGGCATTGGTGCGGATCGACTGCACATCGGAGCCGGCGCCGGGCTCGGTCATCGCCAGGGCGCCGACGGCGTCGCCGCTGACCATCCTCGGCAGCCACTGCTGCTTCTGCTCTTCCGAGCCGTGGCGCGACAGGTAGGGCGCGACGATGTTGGAGTGAATGCCGAAGCCGGAGGCAAAGCCGCCGAAACCCATCCGCGACAGCTCTTCGATCAGCATCAGGGTGACGTGGGGCGAGGTGCCCGCGCCGCCGTAGGCTTCGTCGACGTCCGCGCACAGCAGGCCGGCGCTGCCCAGCGTGCGCCACAGCTCCCGGGGTACCATGTGGTCCTCTTCCCACTGTTCATAATGGGGGCTGATCTCGGCCTCGAAGGCGCGGCGCGCCATGTCGCGGAACAGGGTCATTTCTTCAGATTGCATGCGGGAGTCTCCTGGGGCAGGTGGGGACAATGATAACCCTATGGGGTGGTAGCCGACCACACAGGCGGTGCTACACTAACGCACATCGCTAATCAGTTACTGGAGAGCACATATGCGCGATTACCTGCAGTTTTATATCAACGGTGAGTGGGTCGATCCGGCCCAGCCCAACCCCCACGACGTGATCAACCCGGCCACCGAGGAAGTCTGTGCCCATATCTCGCTGGGCTCGGAAGAAGATGTCGACCGGGCCGTGGCCGCCGCTCGCACCGCATTCGAGACCTGGGGCTACAGCAGCCGCGAGGACCGGATCGAGGTGCTGGAGTCCTGCGTCGCTACCTACGAGAAGTATTACAACGACATCGCTGACGCGATCCGCGAAGAGATGGGTGCGCCCAAATCCCTGGCGGTAGCGGCCCAGGCCCACGCCGGCCTCGGCCATCTGCAGGAGGCGCTGCGGGTGCTGCGGGACTTCCCCTTCGAGGAGGACCTCGGTGAGCACCGCGTCTTCAAGGAGCCGATCGGCGTCTGCGGCCTGATCACGCCCTGGAACTGGCCGATGAACCAGGTCAGCTGCAAGGTGGCGCCGGCCCTGGCAACGGGCTGCACCATGATCCTCAAGCCCTCCGAGGTAGCGCCCCTGTCGGCTTACCTGTTTGCCAAGGTCATGCACGAGGCCGGGGTGCCGGCGGGCGTGTTCAATCTGGTCAACGGCGACGGCCCGACGGTGGGTACGGCCCTGTCCAAGCACCCGGGGGTGGACATGATGTCCTTCACCGGGTCCACCCGCGCAGGTTCGCTGGTGGCCCAGAATGCGGCGCCGACGGTGAAGCGTGTGACCCAGGAACTGGGCGGCAAGTCGCCCAATATCGTTCTCGACGATGCCGACCTGGAGAAGGCCGTCACCCGCGGCGTGCTGCACATGTACAACAACACCGGCCAGTCCTGCAATGCGCCCTCGCGCATGCTGGTGCCCCGGGCGCGTCTGGCCGAGGCGGAAGCGATTGCGGCGAAGGTGACGGACAAAGTGGTTATTGGCGACCCGGCGGATGACGCCACGACCATGGGTCCAGTGGTCTCGGAGCTGCAATTCAACAGGATTCAGAGCCTGATCGAGAAGGGTATTGCCGAGGGCGCCAAGGTGGTCTGTGGTGGGCCGGGTCGTCCCGACGGCATCGACAAGGGCTATTTCGTGCGCCCGACGGTGTTCTCTGAAGTGAACAACGACATGACCATCGCCCAGGAGGAGATCTTCGGCCCGGTACTGGTGATGATTCCCTACGACAGCGAGGACGAGGCCATCCGCATCGCCAACGACACGCCCTACGGTCTCGCGGGTTATGTGCAGGGTGGCGACATGGACCACGCGCGCCGGGTAGCAGCCCGCATCCGTGCCGGTAACGTCCATATCAACGGCGCCAGTGGCGGCTACAACGTGCCCTTCGGCGGCTACAAGCAGTCCGGCAACGGCCGCGAGTGGGGCGCCCACGGCTTCACCGATTTCCTCGAAATCAAGGCGATTGAGGGCTACGGCACCTGATATGGGTGCCTTTATCCTCGCCATCGATCAGGGCACCACCGGCACCACGGTTGCCCTGATGGATGCAAAGGGCCAAATCCGGACCAGCGTCAATATCGAATTCCCCCAGCACTACCCCAAGCCCGGCTGGGTGGAGCACGACGCCGGGGATATCTGGAGCTCGGTACAGCGCGGCATTGGCAAAGTGCTGCGCAAGCGCCTGTGCAAACCGGGGGATATCGCCGCCATCGGTATCACCAATCAGCGCGAGACTTCACTGCTCTGGGACCGCGGCAGTGGCGAACCGCTGAACCGGGCTATTGTCTGGCAGTGCCGGCGCACCACGGAGTTCTGTGAAACGCTCAAGGCCGCCGGTCACGAGAAACTGGTCCAGCGCAAGTCCGGCCTGGTGCTGGACCCCTATTTTTCCGCCAGCAAGTTCCGCTGGCTGCTCAAGAACACCGCTGGCATCGCGCGCAAGCTGAAGGCCGGACAGGTTGCCGCGGGCACCATCGACAGCTACCTGATCTGGCAACTCAGCGGCGGCGCGGCCCACGTCAGCGATGTCTCCAACGCCTCGCGCACCTCGCTGATGAACCTGCGCCGGCTGAGCTGGGACAAAGAGCTGATGGACCTGTTCGAGGTGCCCGAAGGTATCCTGCCGAACATTGTTCCCTCCAGCGGGGCCCTGGCCCAGACACGCGGTATTCCGGGGGTGCCGGACGGCATTCCCATTGCCGGGGTGGCGGGGGACCAGCAGGCGGCCCTGTTTGGCCAGGCCTGTTTCACCGCGGGCGATGCCAAGTGTACCTTCGGTACCGGCTCCTTCATCCTCATGAACACCGGCTCCGAACTGTTGCAGTCGCGCTCGGGGTTGTTGACCACAGCGGCCTGGCAGCTGGGTGAGGGCAAGCCGGTCTATGCCCTCGAAGGCGGTGCCTTTATTTGTGGCGCCGCGGTGCAGTGGCTGCGGGATGGCCTGCAGATGATCAAGCGCTCCGCGGAGGTGGAGGCGCTGGCGCGGACCGTGGATGACGCGGGCGGGGTGGAGTTTGTGCCGGCGCTGACCGGCCTCGGCGCCCCGCACTGGGCCCCGGATGCGCGGGGCAACCTCAGCGGCCTCACCCGCGGCACCGAACGCGGGCATATTGCCCGGGCCACCCTGGATGCCATGGCGCTGCAGAACGCAGACATCCTGCTGGCCATGGAGCGCGACCTGGGCAAGCGCATGCGGCCGCTGCGGGTGGACGGCGGTGCCGCCGCCAACGATCTGCTAATGCAGATCCAGGCGGACGTATTGGGCCGCAAGCTGATGCGGCCACAGGTTATCGAGACCACCGTGGCCGGCGCCTGCTATCTGGCGGGGCTGGGCGTGGGGCTGTGGTCCGGGGTTGGCGACATTCGCAAGATCTGGTCTGCGGATCAGGAGTTCAGGGTGCAGATGTCCGCCGGCGCGCGGCGCCAGCGGCAGACATCCTGGCAGGCCGCCCTGGCCCGTACCCTGCTCTGAGCGCTGCCCGGTGGCCGACATCCTCCCATTTCGCAAGCCGTCCCTGCAGGAGAAACACCAGGGCAAAACCCTGTGCCGCCACGGTCATCACAAGTGGGAGGTGGATAAAGCGAAGCAGTTTGATGTGAAGCAGGGGCAGCTGGTGACGGTGTACCGCTGTGCGCGCTGCGGTCAGCAGAAGGTGAAGGCACACTAATATTTCGACAGGAGAGCGATCGATGATAAGAACAAAGTCCGGATTACTGGCCGCTGCGGCGGTTGTTGCACTGGGGGTTGGCTCGCTGACCTCCTGTGATCGGCAGCAGGCCTCGGCACCGGCGGCCGCTGCCAGCACGTCAGAGCAGACCGCTCCCGCGGCAGCGGCAGATCTGGTGATTCGCAACGCGCGGATCTACACCCAGAATCCGCAACAGCCCGAGGCTGAGAGTGTCGCTGTCCGGGACGGCGCGATCGTGGCGGTCGGCGATGACGCCACGACTGCAGGGTTGGTCGACGACGATACCCAGGTGATTGACGCCGAACAGGGAATGCTGCTGCCGGGGCTGCACGATGCCCATGTGCACCCCCTGTCGTCGGGCGCTGCGCTGCTGGGCTGTGCCCTGAGTGATGCCGTGTCCGAAGAAGCAATCCTGCAACGGCTGCAGGACTGTGCCGAGGACGGGGAAGGCTGGCTCGTCGGCCTCGATTTCAACCTGGGGCTGTTCCCGGACGGCAACCCGCACAAGGCATCGCTGGATGCGCTGTTTCCCGAGCGCCCGGTATACCTCGCGGCCGCTGACGGGCACTCCGCCTGGGTAAACTCCAGCGCCCTGGCGCTCGCGGGCATTACCGGGGACACGCCCAACCCGCCGCAAGGGGTCATAGAGCGCGACCCCGCCACGGGCGAAGCGACTGGTACCCTGCGGGAGACAGCCCAGGCGCTGGTCAGTGACCTGCTGCCGGAAACTACGCCCGAAGATGATGTTGCCGCCCTGCGCGCCGCCCTGCAGTTTATGCACAGCAAGGGTATAACCTCGTTTATCGACGCCGCGGTTGGTGAGCAGCACTGGCGCGCCTATCGGGCGCTCGAGACTGCCGGCGAACTGCAGGCGCGGGTGCGTACCTCCCTGACCCACGGTACCTTCAGCCAGCATACCGGTGAGGAATTTGAGACAGTGCTGGCGCGGCGTGGCGAGTATGCCAGCGAGCACGTGAACACGGATGCGGTGAAGCTCTTTGTCGACGGCGTGCTGGAGGGTGAGACAGCGGCGCTGGTGACACCCTACCTTGGTGACGATCCGCACAGCGGCGAAATCAACTTTGACCCGGAGGAACTCAAGGATATCATCACCCGCTTCGATGCCATGGGCCTGCAGGTTCATGTCCATGCCATCGGGGATCTCGGCGTGCGCACCGCGCTGGATGCTTTCGAGGCGGCGCGTGAGCGCAACGGTGCGCGGGACAACCGGCACCATATTGCACACCTGCAGCTGGTCCACCCCGACGACATCCCGCGCTTCGCGGAGCTCAATGTCAGCACCACCTTCCAGGCGCTGTGGGCCTGGCCGGACAGCTACATTACCGAGATCAATTTCCCGGCAGTCGGTGCCGAACGGGTGGAGCGCATGTATCCGGTACGCAGCCTGCAGCGCGCCGGCGCACGCATCGTCGGCGGCAGCGACTGGTCGGTTTCATCGGTGAATCCGCTGGATGCGATTGAGACCGCGCTGCGCCGGCAGGACCCCGATGACCTTGTGCAGGGCACCCTGAATGCGCAGGAGGCCGTCACTCTGGACACCATGCTCGCGGCCTACACCCGGGACGCGGCGTGGCTGATGCATCAGGAGGACAGTGTCGGCAGCATAGAGGTGGGCAAGAGGGCTGATCTGGTGCTGCTGAGTCAGGACCTGTACCGCATTCCCGCCGAAGACATCAATACCACCACGGTACAGATGACGCTGTTTGATGGCGAGGTGGTTTATCAGGCCAGGTAGTTTGCGCTATCCTGAAGAGTGATTTGCAAGCTGCAGAGCGAGAGAGCGAGGTACCAGCCATGACCCACATGATCTATCCGACCACTAACCTTAAGGCCACCGAGCAGCTGGTGATTGAACGCGGCGAGGGAGTCTATGTTTACGACAATCAGGGGCGGCAGTACCTGGAGGGTATGAGCGGCCTCTGGTGCACCGCCCTGGGCTATGGCAATGAGGAAATTGTGGCCACCGCGGCTGAGCAGATGCGCACCCTGGCGTACTCGCATCTGTTCGGCGGCAAGACCCATCCGGCGGCCATGGCCCTGGCGGACAAGCTGGCGGAGATGGTGCCGGTGGACAATGCACAGGTGTTCCTCGGCAACTCGGGTTCCGACGCCAATGACACTCAGGTCAAGCTGCTGCGTTATTACTTCAACGCCATCGGCAAGCCCGAAAAGTACAAGATTATCTCCCGCGAACGCGCCTACCACGGGGTGACCGTCGCGGCTGCGTCCCTGACCGGCCTGGTGCCCAATCACACCCACTTCAGCCTGCCTTTCGAGGCGCTGGGCATACTGCGCACCGGCGCACCGCACTTCTACCGGGACGGCCTGCCCGGCGAGACGGAAGAGGAGTTCGCCTCCCGCCGGGCGCAGGAACTGGAGGATCTGATTCTGGCGGAAGGCCCCGAGACCATCGCTGCATTTATTGCCGAGCCCATCAGCGGCGCCGGTGGGGTCGTGGTGCCGCCGCCGGGCTACTTTGAAAAGGTGCAGGCAGTGCTGCGCAAGTACGACATTTTCATGTGGGACGACGAGGTGATTTGCGGGTTTGGCCGCACCGGCGCCGACTTCGGTGCCACCAGCTTCGGCATCCAGCCCCAGCTGATGTCCCTGGCCAAGGCCCTGTCTTCAGCCTACCTGCCGGTCAGTGCCGCCATCGTCACTGGTGACATCTATGAGGCGATGGTGGAACCCAGCGCGAAGGTGGGTATTTTCGGCCACGGTTACACCTACGGCGGCCATCCGGTGGCCTGCGCCGTGGCGTCGAAAGTGCTGGAAATCTACGAGCGCGACAATCTGTTCGAGCGCGCCCGGGTGATGGGCGACTACATGCAGCGGAAACTGCAGGCTTTCGCCAGCCATCCACTGGTGGGCGAGGTGCGCGGCATGGGCCTGATTGCGGCGCTGGAGCTGGTGGCGAACAAGCATACCCGGCAGCCTTTCGATGGCAATCTCATCGGCGGATTCTGCGCCCTGCGGGCCCAGGAGCACGGCCTGATCGTGCGCGCCATGGGCGGCAACAGTATCGCCCTGTGTCCGCCGCTGATTATCTCGGAAGCCCAGGTCGATGAAATGATCGAGAAGCTGGGCCGGGCGCTGGATGAGACCCTGGCGCACGTGACCCGGGAACAGCTGCTGGTGGCGTGAGCCAGTTGCGGGCTTCCGGGCCTTGGGGGCCTTGGGGAACTTGGGGAACTTGGGGAACTTGGGGCACTTGGGGCACTTGTGGGAGCCCGCTCCGCGGGCGATCAAACTGGTGGGAATTGTAGGAGCCCGCTCCGCGGGCGATTAATTTATCGACCGCATCTGGGGATATCGCCCGCGGAGCGGGCTCCTAAATCTGGAGATATCGCCCGCGGAGCGGGCTCCTACATTAGCGGTCCAGGCCGCCCATCAGCATGTATTTGATTTCGACGTAGTCGTCCATCCCGTACTTGGAGCCTTCCCGGCCTGAGCCGGATTCCTTGACCCCGCCAAAGGGCGCCATCTCGTTGGAGATAATGCCTTCGTTGATGCCCACAATCCCGTACTCCAGCGCCTCTGCGACGCGCCAGACCCGGCCGATGTCGCGGGTGTAGAAGTAGGAGGCGAGACCAAACTCGGTGTCGTTGGCCATGGCGATGGCCTCCGCTTCGTCCTTGAACCGCACCACCGGAGCGACCGGCCCGAAGATCTCGTTGCGAAACACCGCCATCTCCGATGTGACTTCGGTCAGAATCGTGGGCTGGTAGAAACAGCCCCCGAGGTCGTGTGGGCCCCCGCCCAGGGCAACCTTGGCGCCGGCGCCGATGGAGTCCTGTACCAGGCTGTCGACATCGTTGACGGCGCCGGCGTTGACCAGCGGGCCAATACTGATGCCCTCGGCAAAGCCGTCGCCCACCGCCAGTTCCGCGGTCGCCTTGACCAGCTTCGCCACGAACTCATCGTAGACCCCATCCTGCACCAGCATCCGGTTGGAGCAGACGCAGGTCTGGCCGGAATTGCGGTACTTGGAGATCACTGCACCCCTGACCGCTTCGTCGAGGTCGGCGTCATCGAAGACAATGAAGGGGGCATTGCCGCCCAGCTCCATCGAGGTCTTTTTCATGGTCTCGGCACACTGGGCCTCCAGCATCTTGCCCACGGGGGTGGACCCGGTGAAGGTAAGCTTGCGCACGATGGGGTTGCCGGTGAGTTCGCCGCCGATGGCAGAGGAGCTGCCGGCGACGATGTTCAGCACGCCCGCGGGAACGCCCGCACGCTCCGCCAGTACTGCCATGGCAAACGCCGACAGCGGCGTCTCGCTGGCGGGTTTGATCACGATGCTGCAGCCCGCGGCCAGGGCCGGTGCCGCCTTGCGCGCGATCATGGCGTTGGGGAAGTTCCAGGGGGTGATGGCGGCGACCACGCCCACCGGCTGCTTGATGCAGACGATGCGCCGGTCCGCGGACGGGCCCGGGATCACGTCACCGTCGATACGCTTGGCTTCCTCGCCGAACCACTCGACAAACGACGCGCCGTAGGCGATTTCGGTGCGGGACTCGGCCAGAACCTTGCCCTGCTCGGCGGTCATGATGCGGGCCAGGTCTTCCTGGTTGGCCATCATCAGGTCGAACCACTTGCGCAGGATCTGCGCGCGCTGCTTCGCCGGCACCACTTTCCACTTGTCCATGGCTGTTTGTGCGGCCTCGATCGCGCGCCGGGTCTCGGCTGCGCCTGTCTTCGCCACCTCGGCGATGACCTCACCGTTGGCGGGGTTGCTGATGGAGAAGGTGGCGCCATCGTCGGCATCGACCCACTCGCCATTGATGTAGGCGCGGGTCTGGAGCAGCGTGGGGTCGGTGAGTGACAGGCTCATAGCGAGAATCCTTGTTGCTGTGCATGCTGGATGGCGGGCTTACCGTGTGCCCGTCGATTATCGGCGCAACCGTAACATGCCTTTTGCATCCCGGCCCACCGTGACATCACACTATAGCTGCTTTAGCTGGCTTGCGCGCTCCCCGAAAGTGGTGGATTGGGGCTTCGCTCAGGCTTTGCGCTGGCGGCGCCGGCGCCCCAGCCGGTGCTTGCGTACCAGGCCGCGCAGCTGGTCGTAGCTGAGCCCGAGGGCGTCGGCTGTGCGGCGCTGGTGATAGCCGTGGTCCGCCAGAGCCTGATGTACCAGACGGCGTTCAATGGCCAGCATACGGGCGGCAAAATCGGTTATTCCAGGGGTGGCAAGCGCCGCGGTCTCACTCTGCTGCGCTGCTGCGGCACTTTCCGGGCCCGGCGCGGGAGGCTCGGCATAGGGCGAAACAAAGGGGTCCAGCGCCACCTCGGCCACCGGCCTGCGGGGGTGGGCCCAACGGTGCAGAGAGCGTTCCACCGCGTTTTTCAGCTCCCGGACGTTACCCGGCCAGGGGTGACCCTGCAGGGCCGCCATGGCCCCGTCGCTGAAGCCGGGGAACAGCTCCCAGCCCAGTTCTGCACTCATCTGAATCGCGAAGTGGTGTGCCAACTCGGGAATGTCTTCCGGCCGCTGCTGCAGAGCGGGCAAATGGATCACATCAAAACTGAGCCGGTCCAGCAGGTCGGCGCGGAACTCCCCGGCACTGGCCAGGGCCTGCAGGTCCGCGTTGGTGGCGCCGACCACCCGCACGTCCACCTGCAAGGTCTGCTGACCCCCCAGGCGCTCGAATTCGCCGTACTCGACCAGCCGCAGCAGTTTCTCCTGCAGGCGCAGGGACATTGTCCCCAACTCGTCGAGGAACAGAGTGCCGCCATCGGCGCGCTCGAAGCGGCCCTGGCGGACCCGGGTCGCGCCGGTAAAGGCGCCGGGTTCGTGGCCGAACAGCTCCGACTCCAGCAGGGAATCTGCCAGGGCGGCGCAGTTTACCTTGATGAACGGGGCATCCCAGCGCGGGGAGAGGAAGTGCAGGCGCTCCGCGGCCAGTTCCTTGCCCGTGCCCCTGGCCCCCAGGATCAGCACCGGCCGGTTGATCGCCGCCAGCCGCGACACCTGCTCCAGAGCTTGGGCGAGGGCGGCTGAGCTGCCGATGATGCTCTCTTGTGGCTTCATAAGGTAAATATAACCTATGTATAAGGTTTATGAAGCCTATAAAAGGTAAATATACCCTTATAACTTTCCCGCAATGCGGGGCCGAAGCACGTCGCTCAGGGAATAGCGCAATAAATTCAGTGGGTTGCAGTTTCTGGCACGAATGCTGATAGATATGCCGTGTAGATCGGCAGCTGGCCGTCGTTAACCGGGGCAGGGCCCCAGTGGAGAGGAACCATGGGTATTTTTTCGCGGATGTCGGACATCATTAATTCCAACCTCAACGCGCTGCTCGATCAGGCGGAGGATCCCCAGAAGATGATCCGCCTGATCATCCAGGAGATGGAGGACACGCTGGTTGAGGTACGCAGTTCCTCGGCCCGGGTCTTGGCGGACCGCAAGGCTGCCGCCCGCCGCCTGCAGCAGGTGCAGGCCGACGCCGAGAGTTGGGAGCAGAAAGCGAAGCTCGCCATCAGCAAGGGTCGCGAGGACCTGGCGCGGGCGGCGCTGCAGGAAAAGCACGCCATTGAAGACGAGCTGGTTGTAGTGACGGCCGAGCTCACCGCTGCTGACGATCACATCGCCCAGCTGAGCACGGAAATCGGCCAGCTGCAGCAGAAGCTGTCCGACGCCAAGTCGCGGCAGCAGGCCCTGCTGATGCGCAGCCAGACGGTCGAGTCCCGGATCAAGGTGAAGCGGCAGATGCATCGCGAGGCCCTGGATACCGCCTTCCACCGGTTTGAGCACTTCGAGCGGCGGATGGATAACCTGGAGAGTCAGCTCGAGCTGCTTGACGTGGGCCGGGAAGTGCCCCCGGACCTGGCCGCGGAAATCGACGCCCTGCAGCAGGACGAGCGCATCAGCGACGAATTGCAGCGCCTCAAGGCTGAACTGGAGGCCCGCCAGGGCAGCCGCGAGAGCAGCCGCGAAGGTAACGGCTAGTGTCGACCACGATGAAGTGGCAGCATGTAGCCTGACCGCGGACCTGCCTGAGGATGGAAACAATGCAATTCTGGCAATTCATGTTTGTGCCCACGATGGCGTTTTTAGTGATCGTGGCGCCGATCTGGATCACGATGCACTACCGCAGCGTCAACCGCTCTTCCCGCAGCCTTAATGAGGAAGACCGGCAGGCTCTGGAGGACCTGCTGGCAACGGTGGACCGGCTGACCGAGCGCATCGGCGTCCTGGAAACAATCCTGGATTCGGACCACAGCAACTGGCGCGACCAGACTGAACGTCAGCGGCGCACCAAGGAGTAAGATCATGAGCAAACGTTATCAGCGCGACTATCGTCGCCATAAAGGCCCGGACTGGCGCGGCGGCGAGCGTCGCTTCCGCCGGCAGCGCGTTTCCGGCTGGGGCATGAATCTCTACCGCAACACCCGCGCGGGAAAAATCGGCGGCGTCTGTGCCGGGCTTGCGGACTACTTCGATATCGCCCACTGGCTGGTGCGCCTGCTCTGGGTGGCCGCAATCCTGTTTACCGGGACCCTGGCCCTGTGGGCGTACCTGGGTGCCTGGCTGCTGCTGGCGCCGCGGCCCTCACCGCGGCGCGGCGAGCGGTCGGATCTGCCGCCGGACGCCCTCGATCCCGGCCCGGATACCGACGTCGAAATGGAGTACGACGAGCGTCGCCACGACTACCGCCCGCGCAAGGTGTTTCGCTACAGCGAGCCCGGCAGCGTTCGCCTGCGCCGCGCCCGGGAGCGGCTGGATGAGGCCTTGCGCAGGGTTGAAGCCATGGAATCCTACGTCACCTCGCGCCAGTACGAACTGGATCGGGAGATTTCTCGACTTTAGTGCAATGACACAAAGGCCGGGGCTTTCCCCCTGCGGGCAGGATGGGCTATGCTCAGTTGCATGAATCTCTTTATGCAAGACGCTGGGAGTGCCCGGTGGGACAAAGACGGGGTAGGACAGTGACGGCCGTCGAAGTTATCGACTACGCAACCAGTGTCCGGCTGGAGCCGCCTGTTCCGCCGCCCCATGCCTTGCTGGCCCTGACCGAGGCGCACCGGGTCGTAGTGGAGATGTTGTCGCTGCGCCTCAGCCGCAAACTGTTGGACAGGGCGCCCCACGGCGACGGTCACCCGGTGATGGTGCTGCCGGGGTTTCTGGGCGCCGATGGCTACAATGCGTCTTTTCGCCGCTATTTGACCAGCCTCGGCTACGCGGTCCATGGCTGGGGGCTGGGCCGCAACCTGGGGCCCCGCGATGGAGTGCTGGAGAGTCTGCAGGCGCGTATCACGTTCCTTTCGGACCGCTACGGCGGGCCAATTTCCCTGGTCGGGCACAGTCTCGGCGGTATCTTCGCCCGCGAACTGGCGCGGGAATTTCCCGACCGGGTGCGGCAGGTGATTTCCCTGGGCAGTCCCTTTGGCGAAGGCCGCCTGACCGCATCCTATCCCTCGCGTCTGTTCATGGCGCTCAATCCGATAGAGGAGTTGCCCATTGAGCAGGATCACCTGCACGAGGCACCGCCGGTGCCCACCACGGCGATCTACTCCCGCGGCGATGGCGTGGTGAACTGGCAGACCACCCTGCAGCGCAACGGCCACCAGCATACCGAGAGCATCGAGGTGCGCGGCAGCCACTGCGGCATGACCTTCAATCCCACCATCTGGTACCTGGTTGCCGACCGCCTGGCTCTGCCGCTCGGCGGCTGGCGGCCTTTCGAGCGGCACAGCTGGAACAGCCTGCTGTACCCGGCAATCTCTTCCTGAGTCAGCTCTCCGCCAGCATCCTGGCGTGAAATGCCAGGTGCTCGCCAACAAACGTCGCGATAAAGAAGTAACTGTGATCGTAGCCCGGTTGTCGGCGGATGTGCGCCTTGAAGCCGGTTTCGGCACAGGCCTGCTCCAGTAGCTCTGTCTTCAGCTGATCTTTGAGGAAGTTGTCCGCCTCGCCCTGGTCTACCAGCATCGGCAAATGTGGCGCACCCGCGCGGATCAGGGCGCAGCTGTCGTAAGCCTGCCAGGTGTCGCGGTCTGGCCCCAGGTAATTGCCCAGGGCTTTCTCCCCCCAGGGGCACTGGCTGGGGGCGACGATGGGCGAAAAAGCCGACACCGAGGCGTAGCGCCCCGGGTTGCGCAGCGCCAGCACCAGCGCGCCGTGGCCGCCCATGGAGTGGCCGAAAATGCTGCAGCGCTCCGCCTGCAGCGGGAACTCCGCGGCCACCAGCGCCGGCAATTCCGCGCTGACGTAGTCGTCCATCCGGTAGTGGCTGCGCCAGGGCGCCTCGGTTGCGTTGACATAGAACCCGGCGCCGAGGCCGAAGTCCCAGGCACCTTCCGGGTCATCGGGCACGCCCTCGCCGCGGGGGCTGGTGTCGGGGCAGACGATGGCGATGCCGTGGGCCGCCGCATAGCGCTGGGCGCCCGCCTTCTGCACAAAGTTCTCCTCCGTGCAGGTGAGGCCGGACAGCCAGTACAGCACCGGCACCGGACCCTGCTCGGCCTGGGGTGGCAGGTAGATGGCTACCTGCATGGTGCAGTCCAGCGCCCCGGAACGGTGGCTGAAGCGCAGCTGGCGGCCACCGAAGCAGCGGTTTTCAGCAATGATTTCCACGCTCATGCCTCAGTACACCACGACCGAGCGGATACTCTCGCCGCCGTGCATCAGGTCAAAGCCCTTGTTGATATCCTCCAGCGGCATGGTGTGGGTAATCAGGTCGTCGATGTTGATCTTGCCGTCCATGTACCAGTCGACAATCGTCGGCACATCGGTGCGGCCGCGGGCGCCGCCGAAGGCGACCCCGTGCCAGGAGCGGCCGGTGACCAGCTGGAAGGGGCGGGTGGCAATCTCCTTGCCTGCACCCGCCACCCCGATGATATAGGACTCCCCCCAACCCTTGTGGCAGCATTCCAGTGCCTGGCGCATTACCTCGACATTGCCGATGCATTCGAAGCTGTAGTCGGCGCCACCCTTGGTCAGCTCGACTATGGCCTCGACCACATTGGCCACATTCTTCGGATTGATGAAATCGGTCATGCCGAACTTGCGACCCAGGGCCTCCCGCTCCGGGTTCAGATCGATACCGATAATCTTGCCGGCGCCGACCAGGCGCGCGCCCTGGATGACGTTGAGACCGATGCCCCCGAGGCCGAACACCACGACGTTGCTGCCGGGCTCGACCCTAGCCCGGTACACCACGGCGCCGACACCGGTGGTCACGCCGCAGCCGATATAGCAGATCTTGTCGAACGGCGCATCCTCGCGCACTTTGGCCAGCGCGATTTCCGGCAGCACGGTAAAGTTGGAGAAGGTGGAGCAACCCATGTAGTGCCGCAGGGGCTTGCCGTCCAGGGAGAAGCGGCTGCTGCCGTCGGGCATCACACCCTGGCCCTGGGTTTCGCGAATGGCCTGGCACAGGTTGGTCTTCGGGTTCAGGCAGAAATTGCACTCCCGGCATTCGGGGGTGTATAGCGGAATGACGTGGTCACCCGGCTGCAGCGATTTCACCCCGGCCCCTACCTCGCGCACGATGCCCGCGCCCTCGTGGCCGAGGATGGCGGGGAAGGCGCCCTCCGGATCGTCGCCCGAGAGGGTGAAGGCATCCGTGTGACAGATACCGGTGGCCATGACTTCCACCAGCACTTCACCGGCGCGGGGTCCTTCCAGGTCGACGTCGACCACTTCCAGCGGTTGGCCGGCCCCGAAGGCGACGGCGGCACGAGTTTTCATTGGCTAACTCCTTGCAGAATGGCAACAGGTGTAACGGCAACCATGGTAAGGCCCCGTTCCGGGCGGGACAAGCGCGGGCTTTTGCATTAGGCTGGCGCCGGCGTGAATCACAGTTTGCAGGAAGCAGAGACACCCGATGCAGGAACGACTGGAATCTTTCGGCGGCAGCGGTGAGCCGCTGGTGTTTGCCCATGCCAATGGTTACCCCCCGGGTAGCTACCGGCGCCTGCTCGCGCACCTGGCCGAACAGTACGCTGTTACCGGCTATCGGCACCGCCCCCTGTGGTCGCGGGAACCGGTGCCCGCGCGCGCCGACTGGCACCAGTTTGCCAACGACCTGATCCAGACCTGGAGCGCGGCGCCGGCGAACCGGTGTGGATGATGGGCCACTCCCTGGGCGGCGTCGTTGCCATGCTGGCGGCGCTGAAGCGGCCGCAGCTGTTTCGCGGCCTGATCCTGCTGGATCCCGTTTTTGTCAAAACCCGGCTGGCTCTGGGTCTCAACCTGACACCGCGCTCCCGGTTGCCGAAAATTCCCATGGTGCGGCGGGCGCTGAACCGCCCGGACCGTTTTCCCGACCCCCAGACTGCGTTCGAGTTTCACCGCGGCAAGCGCGCTTTCAACGCCTTCGATGACGAGGTGCTGTGGGACTACATACGCGCGGGCTTGAAGCCGGGCAAGGGTGGCGCCTGGGAGTTGGCGTATTCCGGTGGCTGGGAGGCCGCGGTGTACTCTTCCCTGCCGCTGGTTTGGCCCAGGTTGCTGCGCCTGAAGGTGCCGACCCTCGGCATTGGCGGCGAAAGTTCTGACATTTTGTCGCCGGCGGCCCTGCGGCGCTGGGCCCGGCTGCAGCCTGAGGCGGAGCTGCACAGCGTACCCGGCGGCCACCTTTTCCCGCTGGAACAGCCGGACCAGACCGCGGCACTGGTGCTGGATTTCCTGGGACGCCAGCCTCACTGATGCTGCACCGGATCTGGCTGGGTTTCTTCCTCATTGCTTTTGCCAGCGCTTTGTTCCAGTGGCTGGTGGCCGGCGACGCCGAGGTTTTCCAGCGCATGGTGGCCAGCCTGTTCGATATGGCGGGCCTGGCGGTGCAACTGGCGATCGGCCTGATCGGCCTGATGGCCCTCTGGCTGGGGGTGGTGGCTATCGGCGAAGCCTCCGGGCTGGTGGACAAACTGGCGCGCCTGCTGTCGCCACTGTTTGTGCGCCTGATGCCGGATGTGCCGCGAGGGCACCCGGCGATTTCCTCCATGACCCTGAATCTGTCCGCCAATGTACTCGGCCTGGACAATGCCGCTACGCCACTGGGCATCAAGGCGATGAAAGACCTGCAGGAACTGAATCCGAACCCCACGGTGGCGAGTAACGCCCAGATCCTGTTCCTGGTGCTGAATACCTCGTCGGTGACCCTGTTTCCGGTCACGGTGCTGCTGTACCGGGCGCAGATGGGCGCGCCGGATCCGGCGGCGGTGTTCATCCCCATTCTGATCGCGACCAGTTGTTCCACCCTGGCGGGCTTGCTGGTGACCGCCTGGGTGCAACGCATCAATCTTCGTGACACAGTAGTGCTGGCCTGCCTGGGGGGCGGCTTTGCCCTGCTGCTGGCGCTGGTGGGCTGGTTTTCCACCCTGACTGCCAGCGAGTTGCAGCGGCAGTCCAGCCTGCTCAGCAATCTGCTGATTATCAGCCTCATTATCCTGTTTCTGGTGGTGGCCCACCGGCGTGCGGTCAACGTTTACGAGACCTTTATCGAGGGCGCGAAGCAGGGCTTCGAGACGGCCATCGGCATCATTCCCTACCTGCTTGCCATGCTGGTGGCAATCGGCGTGTTTCGCGCCAGCGGCGCCCTGGAGCTGGTGCTGGAGGTGCTGCGCGCCGGGGTCGGGGGGCTGGGTTTTGATACCCGCTGGGTGGAGGCCATGCCGACGGCGCTGATGAAGCCGCTGTCGGGGTCGGGCGCGCGGGCGATGATGATCGACACCATGAATACCTATGGCGTGGACTCGTTCCAGGGGCGGCTGGCGGCAACCATGCAGGGCTCTACGGAGACCACCTTCTACACCCTGGCGGTCTACTTTGGCGCGGTGGGCATACGCCACGCGCGCCACGCCCTGGCCTGTGGGCTGGTGGCGGATGCAGCCGGCATCACCGCGGCCATCGTCGTGGCCTACTGGTTTTACACCTGAGTCGTTGTCATAAAACTTTCATATAGCGGGTGGTCGAAACCGGGTGAACGGCGCCCCCGGGCACGCTAGACTGCGTGGTCCTTTGTTTACGAGGCTGCCCTGGGGCAGAGAACCCGCCTTGAGTGATACCCACAGCTCCCTGCAGCGACGCCTGGCCGACCTGGATGAAAACCTGTTTATCCCCCGGGAGATCAGCTGGCTCTCCTTCAACGCGCGGGTGCTGCAGGAGGCCGCCGACGACACGGTGCCGGTGATCGAGCGCCTGCGCTACCTCGGTATTTTCTCCAACAACATGGACGAGTTCTTCCGCGTCCGGGTGGCGGAAGTGCGGCGCCTGATCACGGTGTCCGACGCCAGCATGAGGCCCCAGGCCAAAGAGTTGCTGGCAGCCATCCAGAAGCGGGTGGTGGAGTTGCAGAAACAGTTCGAGAAAACCTACAACGGGGTGCTGCGCGACCTGCAGGCACGCCAGATATTCATGATCAACGAGCGCCAGCTCGACCCGGGCCAGGCCGCCTTCGTGCAGGCGTTTTTCACCCGTACCGTGCTCCCGGAACTTGAGCCCATCCTGCTGCGGGAGGGGCATTCCATTCCCCCGCTCAACGACGAGTCGATCTACCTGGCGCTGGACATCCGCACTGGCGAAAACTACATCTATGCTGTGGTCGAGGTTCCCACGGACCGGCTGGATCGCTTCGTGCAGATTCCAAAGCGCAAGGGCAAGGCCGGCAAGGTGTTTATCGCCCTGGACAACGTTATCCGCGCCTGCCTGCCGCAGATGTTCCGCGGGGTATTCCAGATCGAGGAGATGGCGGCCTACTGTTTCAAGTTTTCCCGCGACGCCGAGCTGGAAATCGACCCCGGTATCAGCGAAAGCCTGATCGACAAGATGGAGACCAGCCTCAAGCAGCGGCGACGGGCGGAGGCAGTGCGCTTCGTCTACGACGCAGCCATGCCGCAGCGCCTGCTGGATCACCTCTGTGCGCGCTTCGGGTTTGGCAAATATGACAGCCTGATTCCCGGTGGCCGCTACCATAATTCCAAGGACTTCATGTCCTTCCCCAATGTCGGCCCCAAGTACCTGGAATTCCCGCCGCTGCCGCCGATTCGCCTGCCGCGACTGGACGATCCGGGCAGCCTGGCGGACAACATCCGCGAGCAGGATGTGTTTCTCTATTACCCGTATCACCCCTTCGACTACATCGTCGACCTGCTGAAGACCGCGGCTCTGGACCCCGCCGTGACCGCGATCAAGATCTGTCTGTACCGGGTGGCTAAACAGTCCCGGGTCATTGATGCCCTGGTCAACGCGGTGCAAAACGGCAAGCGCGTGCTGACGGTGGTGGAACTGGCGGCCCGCTTTGACGAGGCCGCCAACATCAGCTGGGCCCAGCGGCTGACCGAAAACGGTATTCAGGTGATATTCGGTATTCCCGGCCTCAAGGTACACAGCAAGCTGCTGCTGATCGAGCGTCGCGAAGAGGGACAGATCCGCTATTACAGCCACATCGGCACCGGCAATTTCAACGAGAAGACTGCGCGGGTCTACACGGATTTCAGCCTGCTGACCTACGACCAGAACATCGGTCGCGACATCTACGATGTCTTCGATTTTCTCCAGTTCACCTACAAGCGCCCGCGCTACCGCACCCTGCTGGTGTCACCGCACAGCACTCGCCCCGGCCTGATGCACCTGATCGAGCAGGAGATTGCCAATGCCCGGGCGGGGTATCACGCCGAGATTACGCTCAAATGCAACAACCTGGTCGACAATCAGCTGGTAATGAAGCTGTACGAGGCGTCGGATGCCGGGGTGCAGATCAAGCTCATCATCCGCGGCATGTGTTCGCTGCTGCCCGGGGTGAAGGGTATCTCGGAGAACATAGAGGCTATCAGTATTGTCGACCGCTATCTCGAGCACCCGCGCGCCTACGTGTTCTACAACCGCGGCAATCCACGCTATCTGATTGGCTCCGCCGACCTGATGACGCGCAACCTGGACTACCGGGTGGAGGTGCTATGCCCGGTGCGCGATCCGGCGGCGCAGAAGACCCTGCAGGACATTCTCGACCAGCAGTGGTACGACAACGTGAAGGCGCGGATTATCGACCAGCACCAGGTGAACGCGTTTGTGCCCCGCCCCCGCAAGGCTCCCATGATTCGCTCCCAGGAATCCATTCACAGGTACCTGGCCACGGGCAAGCTGCCGCGCTACCCGAAGACGCCAGCCACCGGCAAGAAGCCCCAGCGTCGGCGCAAGCGGCGCTGACCATCGACGTTGTTGCCGCGGCCCGGGCTGGCTTACACTGTCACTAACCTTTTATCCGAGTCCCCTCACCATGGCCGGTACCAGCCTGTTAGCACTGCTTGATGACATCGCCACCATCCTTGATGACGTGGCGGTAATGAGCAAAGTCGCATTGCGCAAGACAGCAGGCGTCCTCGGCGATGACCTGGCAGTCAATGCAGAGCAGGTGAGCGGGGTGCGCGCGGACCGCGAACTGGCGGTCGTTTGGGCGGTCGCAAAAGGATCCTTTCGCAACAAGCTGATCCTGGTACCGGCGGCGCTGCTGGTGTCCGTGGTGGCCCCGGTCCTGATCCCTCCGGTGCTGATGCTCGGTGGTTTATACCTGTGTTACGAAGGGTTCGAAAAAGTCGCCCACAGCCTGTTTGATTCGCCCGAGGACAAGGCCGCGCACCGGCGCGAATTACGCGCCAAGCTGGCTGATCCAAAGGCGGATCTGGTCAAATTGGAACAGCAGAAAATTCGTGGTGCAATTCGCACGGACTTTATCCTGTCGGCGGAAATTATCGTCATCACCCTGGGCACCGCGGCTGATGCCGCCCTTGGCACCAAGATTGCGGTCGTCGCCGGCATTGCAGTGCTGATCACGGTGGGCGTTTATGGCCTGGTGGCGGTCATCGTCAAACTGGACGACGCGGGTGTCCATCTGGCGGGTCGTGAAGGTAGCGGTATGGCGGCGGCCGCCAGCCGCGTGCTCGGTCGAGGCTTGCTGGTGTTTGCCCCGCGGTTCATGAAGACCCTGACGATAGTCGGGACCCTGGCGATGTTCATGGTAGGCGGGGGGATTCTGGCCCACGGGCTGGGGCCGGTCGACGCCGCGATCCAGGCCATAACGGCCAGCGGAGCGAGTCTGCCAGTGGTCGGCCCCGCTGTGGCCCTGTTGGCCCCGACCCTGCTCTCGGCGTTGTTCGGTGCGGCTGCGGGGGCCGTGGTGCTGGCCCTGGTCAGCATTGTCGGGCGCCTGCGCAAGGGCTGGGCGAAGGGGGGCTGATTGCCGCCGGTCCGCTTAAGGTTGCACTAAGCTTGGGTCGTTAGAGTGGCCACCATCAATAGCCACGTGAGGCAAGATGGTGAAAGCCACGACGATCGAGATCCAGAGCAGCACCAGCGCTGACTGCCCGCCTGGCCCGGCCCTGGCCGGAAGAAACCTGCCGGTGCTGGAGGCGTGCCCCGAACTCCACCCACGGCGGGAACGCCTGGAGCAGTATATCGCCGGCGTGTTTCAGGCGGCCTGGGGCGCGCGGGTGCTGGGGTTTCTGCCCCTGCTTTGCAGCTTGCAACAGCAGGGACATTGCTCCGCTGCCCTCGGCCTGCGCAGCGCCAACCACGGCCCCCTGTTCTGCGAGCAGTATCTGGCCCGTCCGGCGCTGGAGGAGGTGGCGGCCCTGTACGGCACCCGCTGCCTGCCCGGCAATCTCATGGAACTGGGTAACCTGGCCGCGTCTCACCCGGGGCAGGGATCGCTGCTGTACCTGCTGGTCACCGCCGCCATTCACGATGCGGGCATACGCTATCTGATTTTTGCCGCCAACCGCGCGGTGCGGGTCTCCATTCGCCGCAGTGGGTTCACGCCGCTGACCATCGGCCCCGCCAGAGCGGAGTGCCTTGGCACCGCCGCCGCAAGCTGGGGCCGATATTACGATGGTGACCCCAGGGTCATGGTGGGGGATATGGCGCTGACCCGACAGCAGGTGCTGGCGCAGCCAGCACTGGAGGCAACCCTGCGCCAGTACCAGGCCTCGATCGACGCGCTGGCCAGCACAATCCGCGAGCACTGTGCATGAACCCCTTGCTGCGGGCTCTGCACCAGCGGGCGCGGGTAAAGCCGGAGGACGTCGTACTCACCGATGGCCACACGTCGACGACCGCCACCCGGCTGGTGGATGACATTGACCAGCTTGGCCGGCAACTGGCCGCGCTGGGTGTCAAACGCCTGGCGCTGCTCGCAGACAATTCCCCGGACTGGGTCCGGCTGGACCTCGCCGCCCAGAGCCGCGGGATCTGCCTGGTACCGGTGCCCACCTTCTTCAGTGCCGCCCAGCGTGACCATGTCCTGCACGCAGTCGGGGTCGATGCGATCGCCAGCGAGACCGGCCTGCGACCGCTGCTGGCACTGCCAGCTGGCAGCGGGGAGCCCATCGCCCGATGCCCGGAGCTGTTGCTCGATCTGCTGCCCGTCACCAGGCACGGGCAAGTTCCGGCGGGTACCGCCAAGATCACCTTTACCTCTGGTTCCACAGGTACCCCGAAGGGTGTCTGCCTGTCGACGGAGCAGTGTCTGAGGGTGGCCTCTGCGCTGGTGAGCGCCGTTGGTTTGCGGGCGCCGCGCCACCTGTCCCTGCTGCCCATGAGCACCCTGTTGGAGAATATTGCCGGCGTCTATATGCCGTTGTTGGCCGGCGGTTCAGTTGCGCTGCCGCCGCCTGCTGAAGTCGGCCTGACGGGTAGTTCCGGGGTCAATGCGGGGCGCTTGCTGCAGGCCCTCGGGCAGTGGCAGCCGCAAACGCTGATCCTCACGCCCCAGTTTCTCGCGCTATTTGACCAGGCCCTGCAAACAGGTTGGCAGCCGCCGCAGAGCCTGCGCTTTGTTGCGCTCGGTGGAGCCCGGGTAGCGCCGGCCCTGTTACAGCGGGTTCGGAGGGCGGGTTTGCCGGTATTCGAGGGCTACGGCCTCTCCGAGTGTGCGTCGGTGGTCAGTCTGAATACGCCCGGCCTGGACCGGCCCGGCAGCAGCGGCCAGGTCCTGCCCCATGTCCGGGTGACGGAACGCGAGGGGGAGTTGTGGGTCGAAGGAAATCGCTTCCTGGGCTACCTCGATGACCCGGCCAGCTGGGAGTGCGGACCGGTTGCCACCGGTGACCTTGGCCGTATCGACAGCGATGGCTTCCTCACCGTCTCGGGCCGGCGCAAGCACCTGCTGATCAGCAGTTTCGGCCGCAACATCTCTCCCGAGTGGGTAGAAAGCGAGCTGCTGGCGGGCGGAGTCCTGCGCCAGGCCGTAGTGCTGGGAGATGACCGGCCATGGTGCGTCGCGCTGGTGTACCCGGCGGATACCGGCTGCGACGACAGTGCCATTGCAGCGGCGATTGCTGCTGCCAATGAGCGCCTGCCGGACTATGCCCAGGTGCGCGACTGGATCCGGCTGCAGCAGCCGCTGTCCGCGGCCGCCGATTTGTTGACCGCGAACGGGCGTCCCCGTCGCAAGCAGATAGCTGTGCACTTCGCTGCCGCTGTTGAGCAGTGTTATCCCCCCATGAAGGAGTCTCTCGCCCGATGAACACCCCATCTTCCGGTTTTTTCCAGCAGTTGCAGGACAGCACCCGGGGCGAACGTGAAGCCCTGCTCAATACCAGCCTGGTGCAGGACGCGCTCGCCGGTCGGGTCGGTACCGAGCGTTACGTGGCGTTTCTGGTGCAGGCCTATCACCATGTCAGGCACACGGTGCCGCTGCTGATGGCCGCCGGTGCGCGTATGCCCGGCGACAAGGAGTGGCTGCGTACCGCGCTGGCGGAATACATCGGCGAGGAACTCGGGCACCAGGAGTGGATCCTCAACGACATCGCAGCCTGTGGCTACGACGCTGACAAGGCGCGCCAGAGCATCCCCAACCGGGAAACCGAACTGATGGTGGCCTATGCGTACCACATTATCGACCGGGTCAATCCGGTAGGGTTTTTTGGCATGGTGCATGTTCTGGAGGGAACCTCCATCAAAGTGGCGGACAGTGCGGCCGATGCCATTGCCACTGTAACCGGGCTGCCCCGCAAGGCGTTTACCTACCTGCTTTCGCACGGCGCCCTGGACATAGAACACGTACAGTTTTTCGAAAACCTGATGAACCGGATCGACTGCCCGCAGGACCAGCGCCAGATCCTGCACTGCGCGCGCCAGTTTTATCACCTGTATGCGGACGTCTACCGCAGCGTCAGTGCCGAACAGGCGCTGCAGCTGGCAGCTTAGGCGTTGGGCATGCAACTTGCGGGCAAGCGGTTCGTTCTGACCGGCGCGGCAGGCGGAATCGGACAGGCTTTCGCTGCCGCACTGGCGGGTGCCGGTGCGCAGCTGCTGCTGGTGTCGCGCAGCGAGGACGCCCTTGAGGCCCTGTGTGGTCGGCTGCCGGGAAGCGGGCACCAGCTGGTGGCAGCCGATCTGGCAACTGCCGGGGGACGTGCGGCCCTGGTGACGGCGGCGGGAGTGGAGGTCGACGGCCTGATCAACAACGCCGGTGTGAGTTTTTTTGGGCTGCTGGGAGAGCAGGGCGAAGCGGAGTTGCGCCAGACCCTGGAGCTGAATCTGTTGCTGCCGATGCTTCTGGTGCGGGATCTTCTTCCCGCCCTGCAGGCCCGCGGTGGCACCATCGTGAACGTGGGCTCCGCTTTCGGCAGCATAGGCTTCGCGGGCAACGTCGCCTACAGTGGTAGCAAGTTCGGCTTGCGCGGCTTCACCGAGGCACTGCGGCGGGAACTGGCGGACAGCGGTGTCAACGTGCAGTACCTGGCCCCGAGGGCGACCGCAACGTCGATGAACAGCGCTGCCGTGCAGGCGATGAACTCTGAACTTGGAACTGCCATGGATCCGCCGGAGCGTGTGGCGGATGAGCTGATGGCCCTGTTGGCCCGGGGTAACGGCGTTCGCTTTATCGGCTGGCCGGAGCGCTTCTTCATCAAGCTCAACAGCGTCTTGCCCGGTCTGGTGGACAAGGCACTGTTGCGGCAGTTACCCGTCGTGCGCCGCCATGCGCTGGCAGCCGCCACTGCGCGAGAGTAAACTCGGCTGATGCGTATCCTCCTGGTTGAAGATGACAGTTCCCTCGCGGCGGGCCTGCAGGCGGCCCTGGGCCGGGAGGGTTTTGCGGTAAACCATGTGGACTCGGGCGGACAGGCGCTGGCGGCTGTGCGGGCCGAGGTGCCCGATATGGTGGTCCTGGATTTGGGTTTGCCGGATATGGACGGGCTCCAGGTGCTGGCGAACCTGCGCGAGACCAACCGCGGTCTGCCGGTGCTGCTGCTGACTGCTCGCGATGGTGCCGAGGACAAAGTGAAAGGGCTTGATCGTGGCGCGGACGATTACCTGGCCAAACCCTTTGACATGAAGGAGTTGGCTGCCCGCCTGCGGGTGATGGAACGGCGCCTGTCGGCTTCCGCGGCGACCAGTTGCCTCAATGTCGGTAGCGTCGAGCTGGACACCGCCGCCCACACCGTTTCCGTGGCGCAGCAAGCGCTGGAGTTGCCGCGCAGGGAGTACATGCTGTTGAAGGCGCTGATGGAGAGTGCCGGCAAGGTACTCACCCGCGAAGCGCTGGAAAGCAGGCTCTACAGCTGGGGCGAGGAGGTGAGCAGCAACGCCCTGGAAGTGCACATTCACCACCTGCGGAAAAAACTCCCGGAGGACTTTATCAAGACGGTGCGAGGTATCGGCTACACCGTGCCGCGACGATGAAGTCAATCCGCACCTCGCTGGTGGTCATGCTGGTCGCGGCATTTACGCTGGTGTCCTTTGTCGCGGCACTCAATGGCTACCGCGCCAGCATGGACAAGGCCGAGATCCTGCTCGACGCCCAGCTGCGCTATGCCAGCGACATTCTCACCAGCATCGGACCCGGCTACAGTACCGAAGCCGACAGTGTCAACGGCGCCGAAGGTTTTGTCTTTCAGGTCTGGGATGGGGATTCGCTGCTGCTGCGCTCCGCCAGCGCACCGACCCGCCCCCTGACAGCGTTCGAGGATGGATATCGCTATGTCAATTTCGGCGGTTACCGCTGGCGTACGCTCACGGTTGCCAGCGGGGAGCAGCGCTGGAGTATGGTCGCGGAGCGCGCCGATGTGCGCTATCTGCTGGCGGAAAGTGTGGTCCTGGAATCGGTCACGCCGCTGTTGCTATGGCTGCCGGTGGCCGCGTTGTTGATCTGGGTGCTGGTGGGGTGGGGTCTGGCGCCGCTGCGCGACTTGAGCCGGCAGATCAACCGCAAGGCCAGCGATGATCTTGCTCCGCTACAGTATACGGAGCCGCCGGCCGAGCTGCGCCAGGTAATCGAGTCGACCAACGGTTTGCTGCTGCGCCTGGCTGCCGCCCTGCAGCGGGAGAAACACTTTGCCTCCCATGCCGCCCACGAACTGCGCACCCCGATCAGCGCGCTGAAGATACACCTGCACAATCTGGAAGGGGAGCTCGGGCCGAGCAGCGCCCTGACTCACGCCAATGCCGGCGTCCAGCGCATGCAGCATCTGGTGGAACAATTACTGGATCTCGCCCGCACCCAGCCCGAGTTGATCAAAGCCAATTTCCACACTATGGATCTCCATCTCCTCGCGCAGCGGGTGACGGCGGACTCCTGGCCGGAATTCGAGGTGCGCGGCCAGTCACTGTCGCTGACGGGCGAATCGGTACTCATGCAAGGCGACGAAGCCATGCTGGAAGTTCTGCTGCGCAACTTGTTGGATAACGCGCGCAAGTACACGCCCAGCGGAGGTGAGGTCGCGGTCTTCGCCGGCAGGCGCGCGAGCAGTGTAGTCCTGGAAGTGGCCGACAGTGGCCCCGGGATACCCCGGGACGAGCGTGAACGGGTGTTTGAGCGTTTTTACCGAGTGGGTGAACGGAGGCAGGGTGGTGTGACGGGAGCCGGCCTCGGGCTGGCGATAGTCCAGCATATCGTGCAGCTCCATGGCGCACGCATCAGCCTGGGTGACAGTGCGCTCGGTAGCGGTCTGGCGGTGACCGTCGAATTCGGAGCCGGAACCAGTGCCCATGAATAGACCCGCGCGGCTTTCACTGATGCTGTTGCTGGCCCTGGCCTGGCTGCCGGCGATGGCGAAAACGCCGATATTCGAGCTGGATATCCGCGATCACCTGTTCCACCCCGAGGAAATCCGGATTCCCGCCAACACCAAGGTAAAGCTGGTGGTGTACAACCGCGACCCGACCCCGGAGGAATTCGAAAGCTACGAGTTGAACCGGGAAAAGGTGATCATGGGTGGCAGAAAAGCCAATATCTTCATTGGCCCCCTGGCGCCCGGGGTGTATCCGTTTTTTGGCGAATTCAATCCCCGCACCGCGCAGGGCAGGGTGGTGGTCGAATGAGGCGTCGACATGTTGCTTAATTCGGTCATTCTGGTGTTGCGCGAGGTGCTTGAAGCCGCGGTGCTGGTCAGTGTGCTGCTCGCCCTGGCGCACACCGTGCGCCTTCGCAACCACTGGCTCTGGTACGCCCTGCCTCTGTCGGTGGTATGCGTGTTTGCCTATTCCTATTCCCTTGGCGCCCTTACCGAGGCGCTGGATGGCGCCGGCCAGGAAGTCACCAATGCCAGCCTGCAGGGAATGGTGTTTCTGCTGATCTTGCCCATTCTTTTTCTGTGTACCACGTTTCCACACTATGGCCAGCGCCGGCTCCTGGCAGCGCTCATGACCCTGGCGGTAACCTTCGCCATCGTTCGTGAGTGTGCCGAGATCCAGATTTACGTGCAGGCATTTGCTGCGGCTGGGGATCAGGCGCAGGCGGTGTGGGCGGGCAGCGCGCTGGGCGCGGGTATCGGGCTCAGTGCCGGGGTTCTGGTGTATGCCGCGCTGCGTGCGCTGGCACCCGTTGCATCGCGCCGCGCCTGCCTTGTGGCGCTGGGCCTGATTGGCGCCGGTATGGTGATGCAGGCCACGATGCTGCTGGAACAGGTCGACTGGCTCCCTTACCAGACGCCAATGTGGGACAGCTCGCGGTTTATCAGTGAGCAATCGTTTCTCGGTGAATTGTTGTACGCGGTGCTGGGCTATGAGGCCACACCCGGGGCGCTGCAGGTAGCGCTGTATGGCGGCAGCCTGCTGCTTGCCTTGGGCGCCGTGGCGGCGGGTTGGAAATGGAGGATGTCTCGTGAAGCAATTGCCTAGACTGGCGCAGGGCGTGGCACTCTGCTGCGTGCTGCTGCCGCTGCAGGGCCTGGCCGATGGCAGTGTCATCGACAAGATCTATCACCCTTACGTGAATCAGCTCGAGTGGGAACTGGAGTGGCGAGCGGTGCAGCAGCGCGATGACCCGGTCACCGGGGAGGCGCGCTACCAAACCCACAAACTCGGCCTTGGCCGGGCGGTTGCCGAGTATGTATTTGCGGAAATCTACCTGATCGGCGAGGCCAGCGCCGATCGCAGTCTGCAGGTGCGGGCCTGGGAGGCGGAAGTGCTGTGGCAGATGTCGGAGCAGGGGGAGTACCTGCTGGATTACGGCCTGCTCTTCGAATTGGAAAAAGCCCGCGACGATGACATTTGGGAATACGCAACCACGCTCCTGCTGGAGCGCGAGTTGGGCCGTTTCAGCGCCACGGCCAACCTGGGACTGGTCTACGAATGGGGCGACGATATTGCCGATGAACTGGAAACCACGGCCGCGCTGCAGGCCCGGTACCGACATTCGCCCCTGCTGGAGCCGGCGCTCGAACTGTACCTGGGCGAGGACACCCGGGCGCTGGGCCCGGTCCTGCTGGGGATGACCCGCATCGGTGAGCGCCAGTCCCTGCGCTGGGAAGCGGGCGTGATCTGGGGGCTGGATCACAGCACGGCGGACTACAGCTTTCGCGCCCTGCTGGAATACGAGTTCTGAGCCTGCCGGGTCCGCTGTTGCTAGAAGGATGACCCCGGTTCACGCAGGAACGCGATTTCCTCCGCGCTGGACTCGCGCCCGAGGATGGCGTTGCGGTGGGGGAAGCGACCAAAACGCTCGATGATCGCCCGGTGGCGCAATGCGTAGTCGAGAAAGCCGTCGAAAGTATCCCGCTCGGTATCTGCTGCAGTGGCAGCCAGGTGCTGGAACAGGGCGACGGCGCGGTGCTGGTGTTCCAGGTCTTCGGCGTGCTCCAGAGGCAGGTAGCAAAAGACGCGCTGGATGGGCCGCAGCTGCTGGTCCATGCCCCGGGCGAGACCCTCCAGGCACAGCGCCCTCGCCACCGGATCCAGGGCGAAGGCCCGGGGTGCATCGCGGTAGATATTGCGCGGAAACTGGTCGCAGAGAATGATCAGCGCCAGCCAGCCCGGTGTCGAGCTGCGCCAGTGGTCCAGTTCTCCCGCTCCGGCGGCAATAACTTCGGGCTCGAACTGCTCGCGAATGGCGGCGTCGGTCTCTGTATTTTTTGCCCACCAAAGCTGTTGCTGACCCCTGGCGACGGCCGCGTCATCGTCGCTGTCGCCAAACCAGTAGTCGAGAATGGCGTCGATACCGTTCACTGCAGCAAACCGTTGCTGCGTTCAACGCGAATGTCGTGCACGGTCTGGGTTACGGGGGCGCCGAACTGATTGAAAATGGCCACGTCGGCGGCGTCGCGCCCATAGCCAACCACGATGTAGCCGCGCTCGCGTTTGACCTGGGTTGCATCGAAGGTGTACCAGCGGCCGCCAACGTAAACTTCAAACCAGGCGTGCATGTCCATGGGCTCAAGGTTATACAGGTAACCCACCACCATGCGCGCGGGAATGCTGAGGCTGCGACACAGGGCGATACCCAGGTGGGACAGGTCGCGACAGACCCCGGACTGGCGCAGGTTCACTTCCACCGCAGACTCGGGATATTCGCTGCTGCCGGGAAGATAGCGGATGCTGCGCCGCAGCCAGTCCTCGATCGCCGCAACCTGGTCGTAGCCCAGCAGATGCCCCGCGGTGATCTCCCTGGCCATGTTGAAAAAACGATCGGACTCGCAGTAGCGGCTGGGCAGAATGTAGCTGAGTACTGAATCCGGCAGATCCTGTACCGGGACACAGGGCGCCCCGGGTGCGACATCAATCTTGTCCAGGGTCATGACTTCCGCGGCGGCATGGATGCTGAACTCGCCCGGCGGAGCAATCAGACGCTGGCAGTAGTTGCCGTAGCCATCGGTGAACTCCGAAACCGGCACACTGGGGGAGATGCGGTATTCCTCGCGCGCGACCCATTGCTGGGGGCCGCGTCGGGGCCGCAGCATCAGCATGAAGGGGGTGGGCTCGATAATCTCGAAGGAGAGATCGCAACTGGTGTGGAACCACATGCCGGGAAACCGCCGCGTCTGAAGCTGAAAACCCACTGTAGCAAAACACGCCAGGATTTACGTCCTGTTTTCAGCGTGGCCGAATCAGGGCGCGGCGACAACCGCGTCAAGGTAGTCCCCGTAGCCCGCAGCCTCCATTTCCTCCAGCGGAATAAAGCGCATGGCCGCGGAGTTCATGCAGTAGCGCAGCCCGGTAGGAGCAGGGCCGTCGTCGAACACATGGCCGAGGTGGGAATCGGCATGGCGACTGCGCACTTCCGTGCGGGTCATGAAAAACCTGCGCTCGCTTTTTTCCACAACCATGCTGCTGTCAATGGGCCGGGTAAAGCTGGGCCAGCCGGTACCGGAGACATACTTGTCCCGGGAAGAAAACAATGGCTCCCCGGATACGATGTCGACGTAGATGCCCGCCCGCTTTTCGTCCCAGTAGGGATTGTTGAACGGCCGCTCGGTGCCGTCTTTGCGCGCCACTTCAAACTGTTCCCGGGTAAGCTGCTGCTTCAGCGTGGCATCATCAGGGCGGCTGAAAGTGGCGGGGTCAAAACCAGCGCCGTCGGCGGGGGTAGTGCTGCTGGTCTTTTCCATGGCGGCGGGCTCCGGGTTGAAGCGGGTGAAATCAAGAGTCTGCTCATTGCCCCAGACTTCGTCGATAAACTGGTAGCGTCCCGAGTTGAAGGTGTAGAACTTGTACCGCAGCGGATTTTCCTTGTAGTAGTCCTGGTGGTAATCCTCCGCCTCGTAGAAGGCGGTCAGCGGGCTGATTGCGATCACCACGGGCTTGTCATAGCGTCCGGAAGCGTCGAGGGCGGCTTTGGATGCCTCGGCGAGCTGCCTTTGTTCGTCATCGTGATAGAAGATCTCCGGGCGGTACTGGCGGCCGCGATCGACGAACTGGCCATCCGCGTCGGTCGGGTCCATAAAGCGCCAGAATCCCTCCAGCAGTCCCTCGTAGGTGATTTGCCGCGGGTCGTAGTACACCTGAACGGCCTCGGTGTGGCCGGTTCGCCCACCCGAAACTTGCTTGTAGGTGGGATTTTTTTCGCTGCCGCCGCTGTAGCCGGATACCGCCTCGACCACCCCGGGAATCTTCTCGAAGCCCTGCTCCACACACCAGAAGCAGCCTCCGGCAAAGGTTGCCACCGCCAGTCCGGATGTCTCCGGCGCGTAGCGGGAGCCGGCCTGCGCAGTTCCCCCCACGGCAACCAGCAGGGCTGCCAGTGCCAGAGCGGCGAGCATGCCCGCCGTCGTCAGTTTTGCCATCATTGCTTTCTCCTGAAGATGTGCCGTGTAGACGTCGAAGTCGCAGGCTCAGATTGTCCGACAGTGGCAGAGACCGAGAGTTCGGTCGTACCATGTAGAGGGCCGGTGCAACAAGAGGGGTGAACCATGACAGTATCTGCGCACAAGCTGCCTGACACCATGCGAGCCATGGTGCTGGAGCGCCCGGGCGAAGCGCTGGTTCTGCGCGAGCGGCCAGTACCTGTGCTGCAGGACAAGGGTCAGGTCCTGCTGCGGGTGCGGGCCTGCGGCGTCTGCCGCACCGACCTGCATCTGGTCGACGGTGAACTGCCCGATCCGCTGCTGCCAGTGATTCCCGGCCATCAGATCGTGGGGGAGGTGGTGGCGACGGGTGCAGGGGTGAGCCGGTTCCGGCGGGGCGACCGGGTTGGCGTGCCTTGGCTCGGTTTTACCGACGGCAGCTGCCGCTTCTGCCTGCGCGGCCAGGAAAATCTGTGTCCGGAGGCACGTTTCACCGGTTATACGCTGGATGGCGGCTATGCGGAATATGCCCTGGCAGATGCCCGCTATTGTTTTCCGCTGCCGGAGGCGGCGCAGGACCTGGCCCTGGCGCCCCTGCTATGCGCCGGCTTGATCGGCTACCGCACCTGGCGCCTGGCAGGCGGCACTCGCCCGCAACGGCTCGGCATTTACGGCTTTGGTGCCGCCGCCCACATCATCACCCAGGTCGCGGTATATCACGGCCAGGCCATCTACGCGTTTACCCGCGAGGGTGATAGCGAAGCCCAGGCATTCGCCCGCAGGCTCGGGGCGGTGTGGGCCGGCGGCAGCAACACCGAGCCGCCTGAGGTGCTGGATGCGGCCATGGTGTTCGCGCCCGCGGGTGAGCTGATGGTGACGGCACTGGAGCATGTTGACCGCGGTGGCACGGTGGTCAGCGGCGGCATTCACATGAGCGATATCCCATCCTTCCCCTATCACCTGTTGTGGCAGGAACGCACCCTGACTTCCGTGGCCAACCTGACCCGGGCAGACGGCGAAGAGTTCCTGGCGCTGGCGGCCGCCATTCCGGTACATACCGAGGTCACCACCTACGCGCTGGAGGATGCCAACCAGGCCCTGGAGGATTTGCGCCAGGGCAGGTTTACCGGTGCCGCGGTGCTAGTGGTGTAAGGGCTATTTCAGCAGCGACCCCAGCAGGCCGCGAAACAGTTTCCTGCCCAGATTGCTGCCGGCGGCGGAGCCCAGGCTGCGCGCCATGCTTTTGATGAAGGCTTCACTGGTGCTCTGGCGGTTGCTGCTGCGCTTGCTGCCGGCCCCGGCGCGCTTCCCCAGCGCCTCCTGGTCTTTGGCGGACTGGCGGGCGGCGGTGCGCTCCAGCAGGATCTCGTGGGCTGACCTTGGGTCCACCGCGTCCCTGTACAGCCGCTGGTTGGGGTCGTGAGCGAGAATGGCGCTGCGCTCCTCCGCGGTGGCGGGCCCCATCCGGGAACTGGGAGGTCGCACCAGCACCCGCTGCACCGGCGCAGGTATGCCCTTGGCCTGCAGGGTGGAGACCAGCGCTTCGCCGACGCCCATTTCCGTGATCGCGGTTACGGTGTCCAACTCAGGGTTTTCGCGGAAGGATTGGGCGGCGATCCGCACCGCCTTCTGCTCTTTCGGGGTATAGGCCCGGAGGGCGTGCTGGACCCGGTTGCCGAGCTGGGCCAGCACCGCGTCGGGGATATCGCCGGGGCTCTGGCTGATGAAATAGACGCCTACGCCCTTGGACCGGATCAGGCGCACGACCTGCTCGATCTTTTCCAGCAACGCCCTGGGCACGTCGCGGAACAGCAGGTGGGCCTCGTCGAAGAAAAACACCAGGATCGGCTGCTCCGGGTCGCCGAGCTCCGGCAGTTCCTCGAACAGCTCCGACAGCAGCCAGAGCAGAAAAGTGGAATATACCCGGGGATTCTGGATCAGGGTGTCGGCTGCCAGCAGATTGATCACGCCGCGGCCGTCGCGGGTGGTCTGCATGAAGTCTTTCAATTCCAGCGATGGCTCGCCGAAAAAGACCCGGCCGCCCTCGCGTTCCAGCATCAGCAGGCGCCGCAGAATGGCGTTGACCGACGCCCTGGCGACGCCAAAGCCCGGGCCCAGCTCGTCGCTGTGTTCGCCGACATATTCCAGTGTGGTGCGCAAGTCCGCCAGGTCCACCAGCAGCAAACCCTCGCTGTCGGCAAACTCGAACACCACGGTCATCACCCCTTCCTGAGTATCATTCAGATCCAGCAGGCGCGACAGCAGCTGCGGCCCCATTTCGGTGACGGTGGTGCGTATCGGCGTCCCCAGTTTGCCGAAGAGGTCCCAGAAGGCGACCGGAAAGCCGCGCTGCCGGTAGTTCTCCATGCCGATGAATTGGACCCGCTCAGCCACTTTCGGGTGCGGTGTGCCGGCTTGGCTGATGCCGGACAGGTCGCCCTTCACATCGGCCATGAACACCGGCACCCCGAGGTCGGAAAAACCCTCCGCCAGACACTGCAGGGTGACTGTCTTGCCGGTACCGGTGGCTCCGGCAATCAGGCCGTGACGGTTGGCATAGCGGGGTAGCAGCGAAACCTGGCCGGCGGCGTTGCCGCCGATGAGAATATTGTCTGTCATTGCGCTGATGCTATCCCTTTTTCTTGTCTTTGCTGGCCAGCTTGGGTTTTACAGAAGCCCTGGCTTTGGTGCGCGCCCTGGGAGCTTTTGCTTTGGTTTTTGCTTTGGTTTTTGCTTGGGTTTTGGTCGCGGCGGTTTTCTTCCCGGCGGCTGCGGCAGGTGTCTTGCGGCGCGCGCGGGCCTTTCCGGCTGGAGCCACGTTGCGCGTCCCCGCGAGTTCCTCGAGTTCCTGCAGGGAGCTCTCCAGGTAGTCGATGATGCGCTGCACCTGGGGTACGGAGCGGCGGCAGGCGACAATCCCGAAATCCAGCTGCTTGCGGTAACTGACCAGGGTGATGTTCATCGCGAAGCCATCGAAGACTATCGATGCCGGATACATGCCTTCCAGGCTGGCGCCGTTCCAATACAGCTGTTCCCGTGGGCCGGGCACATTGGAGATTACGGTGCTGAAGGCGGGGAACCTGCCCGCCAGCCCCAGTGCCGAGCCCAACAGGGCGGGTACCTGGGTCACCTGCATGAACAGGGTGGCCTCGCGGCTGGTCATGCTCCTGAGCAGGCCCTTGCCCGCAGCCATGGAAGCCTGGATTTTGCGCAACCGCTGTTCCGGATCGAAGATGTCCGTCGCCAGGTCGGCGGTGATGTACGCCACTGCGTTGGACGAATCGAGATCCGTTTCCTCGCGCAGGGAAACCGGCGCCATGGCCTTCAGGGAGTGGGGTGGGCGTTCATTCTGACTGGCAAGGTAGCGCCGCAGCGCGCCCGAGCACATCGCCAGGACAATATCATTCACCGTGGCATTGGTCGCCTTGCACACGCCCCGTACCCGCTCGAACTCGAAGGACTGGGCAACGAAGCGGCGTGCTCCGGTGACATTGGTGTTGATCGAGGTGTGCGGTACCTCATGCCAGGGGACCGAAAGATTGCCGCTGCGGCCAAAGAATGCGCCCCCGAACTGGCGGAAGGCACTGACCAGGTTGGCGGTGGTGTCGTATTGCTGGCGCAGCACCTCCATTACATTCTTGAGTTCCTTGCCCCGGGGCTCCACCCGCGGCGCCCTCCGCGCCAGCTGCTGTTTTTTGTAGGCCTCGTAGGCGGCGAAAGACAGGGGAGAGTGTTTTGCCCTGGTGCGCGCGTTTCTGGAGTACATGGCGTTGACCATGTGCATCGCCGAGGCGCCATCAACCGCTGCGTGGTGCATCTTGCTGTAGAGTGCAAACTGGTTGTTCTGCAGCCCCTCGATCAGGTGAATCTCCCACAGCGGCCGGTTGCGGTCGAGCAGGGTGCTGTGCAGGCGCGACACCAGCATGAACAGCTCCCGGTAGCGGCCGGGCTGGGGCAGGGCGGAGTGGCGGACGTGGTAGTCGATTTCCAGGTGACTGTCGTACTCCCAGTACAGCCGCAGTGGCCCGGCGCGGCCCGTAGTCACATATTCGCCGAAGGGCCGCCGGTATTCTTCCTGCACGCGCAGCACTGCCAGCACCTCCTGCAGGAACTGCCGCTGGTTCACCCCCTTGGGGAAGTTGAACAGGTGTAATCCGCCCACATGCATGGGGGTCTCGCGCTTTTCCATCATCAGGAAGCCGGCGTCGGCGAGGTTGACTGCGCGCATTGCTTTTAACCCCTGTTATTGTAAGTTCGGATCAACGATAGACTGTAAAACCCCGCGGGGGAAGCCCCGGCTTGCCCTCCTAAAGCCAGCGGATTTTCCGGAACAGCGCCAGCATGCCGACTACCAGCGCGAGCATGACTCCGAGTACCGCAAAGTAGCCATAGCGCCACTGCAATTCCGGAATATGCTGGAAATTCATGCCATACAGGCCGGCGATGAACGTTATCGGGATGAACACCGCGGTGATGATGGTCAGGATCTTGATCGTGTTGTTCAGGTTGTGGGAGGTGATGGAGATGTGGCTTTCCACCAGGTCGCCACAGATTTCATAGTACATGTGGCACAGGGTATACAGCCGCTCGCAGCGGTCGTACAGGTCCCTGCGGACGTGGTGAGTGTGGTCCTTGCCCGTGCCAAGGTGGGCGGTGCCCCCGTGCAGGATCTGCTCGGCGAGCGCCCGGTGGTAGTTGAAGATCCGGTGCAGCTTGCGCAGGCGTGAACGGTAGACGACCAATTCCTTCATCACCGTGTCTGTTTCGTCGGCCAGCAGTGCGTCTTCGAGGCCGGCGAGGGTGTCCTCGAACTCCATCAGTTTTTCGAGGTAACGGCCGCCGACGTAGTGCAGGATGCGCATGGCAAGAATATTGGGCGTTTTCAGCAGTTTCTGTTCCTGCTCGCTGTCCCAGAAATGGCGCACGCTCACCGCATGCCCGGGGTGGGCCGTGATCAACAGCCTTTCGCTGACCCACATTCCGACCGCCATGGGTTGCAGGTTCAGCTCCTCGTCCATGCCGCTCATGCCGCGGAACAGGATGAAGGTATCGTGATCAAATTCCTCGACCTTGGGCGGGTGGCGCACCCGGGAGCAATCGGCGATGGCCAGCCGGTCACACTTCAGGGACAGCAGCAGACCCTGGATTTCGGCGCTGAGTTCCCCCTCGATGTCCAGCCATAGTATGCTGCCGCTTTGCTCTCGCCACTGATCGATCAGGCCCACGTCACCGTGCTGGTACTGGCCCTGCGCTGAGAGCAATTTGGTTTTTATCATTCGCTGCAATCTCCCCGGGGAATTCATACATGGAAGAGCTTAACCGAATCCTGCAGACGCCTCTAATCGTTTTCGGCGACATCAGCATCAGCCTGGTGCAGATTTTCACGGTGCTGGCTTTTGTCGTGATCGGGGTGATGCTGGTGCTGTGGTCCGGCGGCTTCCTGCGCAGCCGGATGAGCAAGCGCGGTGTCGATGTCAATGTCGTCCAGCTGGTATCGCGCGCCTGGCTGATCCTGGGCATGGTGATCGTTGCCATCTCCACCCTGGACCTGCTGAGTGTGCCACTGGCGGCGTTTGCCTTTGTCTCGGGCGCGGTTGCCATCGGCTTTGGTTTCGGGGCCCAGAACATCATCAATAACTTCATCAGCGGCTGGATCCTGATGTGGGAGCGGCCGATCAAGATCGGGGATTTTCTGGAGCTGGGGGAGGCACGAGGAACCGTCGAGTCGATCAACACCCGCTCTACCCGCATCCGCCGGGTGGACGGCGTGCACCTGCTGATTCCCAACAGTCAGCTGCTGGAAACCACGGTGACCAACTGGACTCTGGAAGATGACCTGGTGCGCACGTCCATTCGGGTCGGTGTCGCCTATGGCTCGGATGTCCGGCTGACTGAGTCACTGTTGTACCAGGCAGCGAACGAACACCCGGATGTTCTGGAGGAACCCGTCAAACTGGTCCTGTTCGACAATTTTGGCGACAGTGCCCTGGAATTTGAGCTCAATGTGTGGATCCACTCGACCGCCGAGCGCGGGCTAAGAATGATCCGCAGCGATCTGCGCTTCCGCATTGACGAACTGTTTCGGGAGCAGGGGATCGTAATCGCGTTCCCGCAGCGGGATGTCCATCTGGGCGGGCAGTTGCGCCTTGTGCGGGAAGAGGCAGTCAGCGCAGGTCAATCAGACTGATTGCCCCGCGCACCTCGCCGAGACTGTAGCCGGTGGCACTATCCTCCGGATAATACGCGGCAAGGGCTTTCTTTACCGGTTCCGCCAAGTCAGTGCCATGGCACATCAGGCACACGGGCTCAACACCCTGGGCCTGCATGTAGCGATACTGGCCGTCGACCTTGCGCCCGTAGTTCAGCGCCTGGGCCGGAGTGCCTGCGGCCTGCTCCGCGCTGAAACGCTCAAGCACTTCCTGTTCCCAGGCATCCGGCACTGCCCGCTCCCTGTTGCGCGGTTGCAGGCTCACCCGGCGCACACTCCAGCCGGAGCTGGCGCTCAACTCATCCATCAGGGCGGGCGCAATGTTGGCGCACACGGCGGTGGCGCGGCCGGGGCCGCCCTCGGCAATGGCCTGCTGCAGCTGTGGCTTCAGTTGCCCCACAAACTGCTGCACCACCGCTTTCGCCGCAGCCTCCACCGCTGCGGCATCGCCAGCTGTGCCGCGGGGCTCGGCGCAGGCCAGGGTGGTTGTCGCCGCGATGGCCGTTATCCAGATTCTATGCATGATGTCATCCTCTGCGGACTCACCGTGGTTAGTATAGTCCGCCAGTCGATTCTGCTCATGGTCTGGCGCAGGTTGTTCCTGTCAGTGACACATAATCTGTCCGGTTTTATAGCACATACGCCAACCACCCAAATCAGAATTTGGCAGGGCGGTATTATTAGAATGGCTGAATACACTTAGCGGGCCAAAGCACGTACAACTGCAATGGACGTGAGCGGGTGGTGCTGCCCGAAATACATGGGAGGAACCACCAGCGACGGCTTGACGAATTTTTTCACCGCATGGATCGCGCCCAACACGCTGTACTCTGTGGTGAAAACGATTCCGTCGGGAATCTCTACAAACTGCCCAAGGAGCGCGAAGTTCTTTGAACCCGCCGGCACCACCGCAGGCCGGTCGCCCCTGGCTCTGCTGAGGAACTGGCTGGTGCTGTAGGGCAGCATGCAGGGGATGCAGGTGGAAGTATCGAGGATCTCGTTCTTCTCCCCCTTGTCCTGGTCGAACTGCAGGTGACCCAACAGCTCCTCCAGGATCTCGCGACCTGTGCACTCAGGCATGGTCTTCTTCACGAACGTGCCGATGTTGTTGGACCCCAGCGCCGTCACCCAGATGACGCAGGTATCGCGGGGTTGGTCGGGGAACAGGGGCTGGCGGTACGTGTGGAGGTGCAGGATCCACGGTGACGCTGTGATCGGCAGCGGGCTCTGACGACCCATCTGGCGCTCCACCAACCACTCGAACTTGCGCTGGAACAATCCGCCGCGGAAGGTGACGGTAAAGGTCATCATCGTGGACTGCGAGATGTCGCGGAGGAACTGCTCGGGGCGGCCGAAGTCGGGTTGCTTGGCGGCGATCTTCTTCCACAGCGTCCAGGCCCCGCCGAGGTTCTGGGCGTTGAGCGCGGGCTGGTCCACCGGGCGGTCGTGGGTGCCGAACGAGGCATTGCTGACTATGGAGCCGATGGTCAGGAAGACGAGGTCGGTGTTGCGCACCGGGATGGAAGGCTTGGACCTTCCACTCCCGGTCTCGAGGTGGATCCTCTCAATCCACCTCTCCTTGCCGCCGGAGTCAACCTTGAAGTCTACGTTCGAGATTCTACAGTTGTAGTGGAAGTTCACGCCCTTCTTCTGCATGAAGCCCAGGGCGGGCAGTATAAAAGAATGGAAGTTGGTATAGCGAGTACGTTCCAGGGCGACCATTGTGTTCATGTTCGGCATTTCGTGAAAGAAGAGGTGCATGTAGCGCTTCATTTCCACCGCTGAATGCCACGGCTGAAAGGCAAAAAGTGCTCGCCACATGTACCAGTAATTGCTGGTGAAAAAAGCCTCGCCAAAAATATCCGTGATCCTTGCACCGTCTGGAATCAGGAACTCGGGTGTGGCTAGAAGTCTTGCCATCTTCAGTTTTTCAGCCGTGTTCAGACCCAGTTGATATCCGGTGTCCTTCTTGCCGTTCGCATGCAGAAGGCGAACGACCGTGTGCACTCTGCATTCTTCCAGGTTCCGCTGGTGGTCTTGTAGACAGGATTCATTATCGTTGTACGGTATAATTGACCACAGTTCTTTGGTGCAGGGATATACCTTGTCTTCAAACATGCGGCTGCCTTGCATGAAGTACGCCGGCTGGTCGTTCACCATCATCTCTGAGGCATCACAGCTTCCTCCAACAAGATCCTTGCTGCGGTTTTGCTCAAATATATGGATATTGGATGGATTAAAGTCCGCCTTCTGGATCATATACATCACAGCAGCAATGGAACCCAAGCCAAGACCATTAAGATAAACGTTAACAGAAGAATCTTCTTTCTTTGCCATTTAGGTGAACCTCTCCCTTCTTTCAAGCTTCTCGGTAATGATCACAAGACTGACACCGAAGGAGAGTGGTCAATCGCCCGCGACTATACCGAACTCGCGTAACAGTGCGCCGATCTGGGTTTTGTCGAGCCTTTTCATCAGCAGATTGCGCAGGAAAGCAGGCCCCGGGATGTCGATCTCCTCGCCGTCCCGCAGGCGGCCGGTTGCGGACAGAAGCATGCGAATGTCGTAGGTGGAGTTGAATACTTCCGGCACACCGCGCTCGACGTTGAGCAGTGTGTAGACCGCCTCCATCGGCGTTCGTACGGAGTACTCGGTGGTGAAGATGCAGTCCCGCTCCCTGGATTCCGCGAACTGGCCGATAAAGGCGAAGTTGACGGCGCCCTCAGGCACCACATCCGGGCGATCACCGGCCTGGCGTGGCATGAAGAAGGCGGTCACGTACGGCATCATCACCGGCATGGTTATCGCACCAGTTGCGGCCAGTTCGGGGATGTCCTCGACCGGCACCCCCAGGTGGTAGAGCCATTCCCGGGTGATCTCTTCGCCGCTGCAGTCCTGCATCGGCTTCTTCACGTAATCGCCGGGTTTCTCTACGAACAGCGCGTACACCCAGACCACGATCTGGTCCTTGGGTTGCTGCTTGAAGTGCGGCTGCCGGTTCACCGTCCAACTGAGCAGCCAGGATGAGTCCTTTGCGGTCACGATGCCGCCAGTGACGACCTTGCCACTGAACGGATCGCGCCTGGCGATTTTCCCGATGTACTTCGGGATGCGTTCGTCGAGCGTGGTGACGGTTGCCGACTCCCACTTGGTCTCGGGTATATGCATGCCGAACACATCCGGGCGGCCGAACGCCGTATCCTTTGCGGCGATGCGTCGCCACAGATCCCAGGCTGGTGCAGGACCCACATTGAGTTTCGCCGGTGTGTGGTGGTCACCGTTGTCGGAGTTCTCGGTGAGCGAGCCGATGGTCATGAACACCAGATCGTCGGGGCCAAGATCGACGCCGCCTGCAACGGCGTTCCTGCGCCAGTGTATGCGGGTAGCCTGTTTGCGGCCGGGTGCGATGTTGAAATCGACATCGGTCACCTCGGTCCCGTAATGGAACTCCACGCCATGATCCAGCAGCCACTTGACCAGCGGCAGCACCAGCGACTCGTACTGGTTGTACTTGGTGAACTTCAGCGTGGAGAAGTCCGGCATACCGCGGATCTGGTGGATGAAACGGTGCAGGTACCGCTTCATCTCCAGCGCCGAGTGCCACTCCTGGAAAGCAAACATCGTGCGCCAGTACAACCAGAAATTGCTGCTCAGGAATTCCACCCCGAACACCTCGTTGATGCGCGTGTTCTCCATCTCCTCGCGAGTGGCGAGAAAGAACTTGATGATCTCCTTCTGCGCCTGCTCGCTGAGCGTGAACAGGCCGTCGGTATGCGCGTCTTCGCCGCAATTCATAGTGGCGCGCTGTAAGGATGAGTTCGGATCGTCCTTGTCGAGCCAATAGAACTCGTCGATCACGCTGGCACCTTCGATCTCCAACGACGGGATCGATCGGTACAGGTCCCACAGGCATTCGAAGTGCTCTTCCATCTCGCGCCCGCCGCGGATCACAAAGCCCTTGGTCGAGTCCTTGATGCCGTCCAGCGCACCGCCGGGCAACTGTTGCTGCTCCAGGATGGTGATCCGGTTGCCCGGCATCTGGCCGTCGCGGATCAGGAAGGCCGCACCCGCCAGTGCCGCCAGGCCTGAGCCGACAAACCAGGCCGTCTTGTTATCAACGCCATCGGGCTTGCGCGGGCGGGCGAACGCTTCGTAGTTGCCGCTGCTGTAGTACATGGGGTTTTTCCTCGTCGAAGTTGCGGCGCAAGCTTCCGACTATACCTGCGTGTTCGTCTGTTCGGTGTCGTACGCCATCAGCCCCGAGACACTGGTCAGCAGGATCGCCCATCAACATGGCGCAGGTCTTTCTCCGCAGCCGCCGATCAAGTGCACTATACTGCGGGCATGGTGGGCAGGATGGACAGTGTAATGACGTCAACCCGTTGCGGCTTACTGCTGTTGTTGCTGGTGTTGGCATGGCCGGCACGGTCAGAGGTGTGGGTGGTCGATATCGAGGGCGCAATAGGTCCCGCCAGCGCCGATCATATGCGGCGCTCACTGGACAAGGCCGTCGACGCCGGCGCCATCGCGCTGGTGTTGCGGATCGACACCCCCGGCGGCCTGGATACCGCGATGCGCGACATGATCAAGGCCATACTTGGGTCAACGGTCCCGGTCATCGCGTACGTTGCTCCCAGCGGCGCTCGCGCCGCCAGCGCCGGCACCTATCTGCTTTATGCGAGCCACATCGCCGCCATGGCGCCCGGCACCAACCTCGGTGCCGCCACCCCGGTGCAGATCGGCGGTACACCCGCTCTGCCGGGTATGCCCGGTTCGGAGGAGAGGCCGGACGAGTCGCCGGATGGTGACGGCCAATCTGCGCCGGCAAAGGGCAGTGCCATGGAGCGCAAAATCGTCAATGACGCGGTGGCCTATATTCGCAGTCTTGCCCAGCTCCGCGGGCGCAACGCTGACTGGGCCGAACAGGCGGTACGCGAGGGTGTAAGCCTTGCGGCCGCTGACGCCCTGGAAGCCGGGGTGATCGACCTGGTGGCGAACAACATGGCGGAACTGCTGGCGCAGCTGGATGGGCGGCAGGTCACTGTAGGCGAGACCGCGGTAACCCTGCGTACGGCGGACGCCCCCGTATTCCACCAGCCGCTGGACAGGCGCAGCGAATTTCTCTCGGTGATCACCAACCCCAATATCGCCTATATCCTGCTGATGGTCGGGATCTACGGCCTGGTGATTGAGTTCTACAATCCCGGGATTGGCCTGCCCGGCATTGTCGGTGCCATAAGTCTGCTGATCGCCCTGTATGCCTTGCAAATGCTGCCCATCAGCTATGCCGGCATGGGCCTTATCCTGCTTGGCATCGCCCTGATGGCGGCAGAGGCCCTTGCCCCGAGTTTCGGGGTCCTCGGGCTGGGCGGCGTGGCGGCCTTCGTCACCGGCTCGGTCATGCTCATGGATACCACGCTGCCGGCCTTCCAGCTGGCGCTGCCCATGATTGTCGCCGTGACCGTATTCAGCGCGGGGCTGCTGGTCTTTGCTCTGGGCATGATCTTGCGGTCGCGCAAGCGCGCGGTCGTAGCCGGCGTCGAGCATTTGCTGGGTGCCACCGTACCCGTAATCCGGGTGGAGGGCGGCGATGCGTGGATCTGGCTGGATGGCGAAAGCTGGCACGCCCGTAGCGATACGCCGTTGGCGCCCAATGACAGAGTCACAGTAACCGCGATCGACGGCCTTACCGCCATCGTGCGCAAACAGGCGGTCGCAGCCGCAGAGGAGTAAGCGATAATGTTCGAGCTACAAACGTTTGGCGGTGTCCTGGTGGTGCTGGTTATTGCGCTACTGCTATCCATGTTCAGGGTACTGCGCGAGTACGAGCGCGGCGTGATTTTCACGCTCGGGCGATTCTACAAGGTCAAGGGGCCGGGTCTGATCATCATTATCCCCATTCTGCAGCAGATGGTGCGGGTGGACCTGCGCACCCTGGTGATGGATGTCCCGACCCAGGATGTCATTTCCAGAGACAATGTCTCGGTGCAGGTCAACGCCGTTATCTACTTCCGCGTGGTCGATCCCGAGCGGGCGATCATCCAGGTCGAAAATTATCTGGAGGCCACCAGCCAGCTATCCCAGACCACCCTGCGCTCGGTGTTGGGCCAGCATGAACTCGATGACATGCTGGCGGAACGCGACCGTCTCAACGATGATATCCAGAAAATCCTCGACAAGCAGACCGAGGCCTGGGGTGTGAAGGTCGCCAATGTGGAGATCAAGCATGTGGACCTGAACGAGTCCATGGTCCGGGCCATTGCCAAGCAGGCTGAGGCCGAGCGGGAACGGCGTGCCAAGGTCATCCACGCCATCGGTGAAGCAGAGGCGGCGGAGAAACTTGCCGAGGCGGCGAAGATGCTGGCCACCGAGGAGTCCGCCATCCAGTTGCGTTATTTGCAGACGCTGGTGGAAATTGCCGGCGACAAGAGTTCCACCATTGTCTTCCCCCTGCCGGTGGATATCATGAAAAAGTTTACCTGAAACCGACGAGAGACTGTATGCAGTGTATTGAAATCAGCCAGCCCGGCGGGCCCGAGGTTCTGCTCCCGGCCGAGCGCGAGGCCCCCCGGGCCGATACCGGTGAACTCCTGATCGAGGTTGTGGCCGCCGGGGTCAACCGCCCCGACGTCATGCAGCGCCGCGGCCTGTATCCGGCGCCCCCCGGTGCCTCGGACCTGCCGGGGCTGGAGGTGGCGGGTACCGTGGCGGCGCTGGGTGCAGGCGTCTCCGGCTGGCAAGTCGGCGACCGGGTCTGCGCCCTCACCAACGGTGGCGGCTACGCGGAGTACGTTACCGCGCCCGCCGGGCAGTGCCTGCCGGTGCCGGAGAGTCTCGACCTGGTGGCGGCGGCGGGCCTGCCGGAAACCTGCTTTACCGTGTGGACCAATGTCTTCGACCGCGGCCGCTTGCAGCCCGGGGAGAGCCTGCTGGTGCATGGCGGCAGCTCCGGCATTGGTACCACCGCGATCCAGATAGCCTGTGCGCTGGGGGCTACGGTCTATGCCACAGCGGGCAGCGAGGAAAAGTGCACGGCCTGCGTGGAATTGGGCGCATCCCGGGCGGTGAATTATCGGGAGGAGGATTTCCGCGAGGTGCTTGATACGGTTACGGAAGGTGCGGGCGTGGACGTGATTCTGGACATGGTGGGCGGCGACTACATCAACCGCAATATCCAGCTCGCCGCGGTCGATGGTCGGATTGTCAATATCGCCTTTCAGGGCGGCTTCGAGACCACGGTCAATTTTGTGCCGGTGTTGCAGAAACGCCTGACCCTGACGGCGTCCACCCTGCGGCCACAGTCAGCCGAGGCCAAGGCGGCGATTGCGACGAGCCTGCGCGAACGGGTCTGGCCGCTGCTGCAGCAGGGCAGGTTCAAGCCGGTTATTGCGGCCACCTTCCCCCTGGCGGAGGCGAGTGCTGCCCACGAGCTGATGGAAAGCAGCCGCCATATCGGCAAGATTATTCTACAGGTTCGCTAGCCGGCGGCAGCCCGGTTTCGGTGGCCTTGGCCCAGGCCTGGAATTCTGCATACTCCGACGCCAGGGAATCCGGGATCCGCTCGTAGGCATCGGCGAAGCTGCGCAGGTCCGGGTTGCAGATAAACGCCATGGACTCGTCGCTGGTACCGCCTTCAATACCGAAATCGGTATACAGGGTGTTGAGGTCCCGCAGGTTTTCGCAGGCCAGCATCAGCTCGTAGCCCGTTACCCCGACCACTACTGCCCAGCCCAGGTAAGGAACGGCGCCGGCGGGCAGGGAGCCGACGTTGGCCGCGGCGCTCTGCACGGTGCGCTGGCGAATGGCGGTTCCGGTCGCCTGTATCCGTTCGCCCACTTCCTCGTTGCGGGCCTGCGCTATTGCCAGCTGCTCGCCCTGTTCCCGGTAACGCTCCTGCATCTGGCTGTGGACGGTAATGATGCCGGCATCCTCCAGCCGGCCGGAGAGGGCGGCGTTGGCGCTGCTCGAGGTCAGCGTCAGGAAATTGCTGACCAGCAGCACCGGAATCAGTATGACCCATGCAATCAGCGTGAAGAACTTGCCCATGACCTGTGCTCCCGTAGAGTTGTTGTTGTAGTTCAGCTAAATAGCCACGGCACCAGTTCCGCGCGGTTTGCCACCACGATTTGCTGCGCCATGGGATCATCCTGCGCCGCATCCGGGTCAATATGCAACAACTTGAGCGCATAGGGCACCAGCTTGCCGCGTACGGTGATTGTCAGCGCACCGTCCTGCATGCCGTAATCGGTTTCCACAACCTGGCGCTGATCCTCGCGCAGGCGCGGGTCGGCGATGATGCGGATGGTCACCCGGCTATTCCACTCGCTATCGCCTTCCAGGCCCCGCTCCGAGTCCTCGAGGATCTCGGGAACGTCCCGAAAGCGGCTGAGGACAAAGTCGCGGTATTCCTGGTTCTTCTCGCACCAGGCCCGGACGTGCCAGCGCAGGCCGGTGTAGACCAGGGTGTGAGGGACAATGATGCGGCCTTCCCGGTCCGGGTGCTGGATCGAGACATAATCCACCTCCAGCCGCTTCTGTTGCCTGGCGGCCTGCATGATCGGCCGCAACACTTCCGGTCTGACATCCCGCACCGGCACCGACAGCACCTCGACATTGGCCACGTTCAGGGCCAGGGATTCGAAGACGTTGGACAGCTCGTTGTTGCGCGCCATCAGATGCAGGTACTCATCCGCCACACCCTGGGTTACTTGGGGCGTAAACTCCGCCGCGGGTGTGTAGCCCTTGAGGGATTTGTCGTAACGCAGATTGCCCGGGCCGATCTGGCGAATGTAGCGGTTGATGTCCTTGCTGGCCTGCTGCCGGCCAATGCCGAAGGTTTCGCAGAGATGGCGGGTGGTGAGGCGCCCCTCCCAGAGGACAATGGTTTCGATGAAGCGGTAACGGACCAGCAGGTCCCAGCGGATGGGCCACTTGCCGTGGCTGGCGGTGATCACGCGGTAGCAACTCCCCATGCCGGCAGAATGCCTGTATCGTACACGGACATGTCGCCCGCGAATATAGAGCAAACCGCAATGACACAGAGCAGGCCCAACCTGGGGGACCTCTACCGGTTGGCAGCACAGTTGGAACAGGACCGGGAACAGCCCGTGGCGGCACTGCGGGAGCGGGATCGAGCCGTGGCGGCCGAGCAGGCAGACGCGGCAGCGCTGCCGCGTCTGCTGCACTGGCTGGATACGGTTTCTCCGGCAGTTGCGACTACGGTCCTGCAGCCTCTGTCGGAGGCATCGGCTGCATTGCTGGCGCGCTTGCTGGCGCTGCTCGCCGGCTTCGCTGCCATGGCCGGCTTCCTGCTGGGGAGTGAACGCGCCCTGGTGAACGTGTTCCTGTTCCTGGCGCTGTTTGTGCTGCTGCAATTTCTGCTCAGCCTGCTGGCCGCGGTGATGATGTGGCGCACGGTCCGCGGCCATGTGCCGATGGCGCTGCCGCTGCATCCGGGGCGCTGGATCGTGCAGCGCAGCCTGCCGGACCGGCGTACCCTGCGGGAAGCCCAGCCGGTACTGCGGATGCTGTTCCTGCGCTACGGCCAGGAGTTGGGCGCCCTGTTCACCCTGGGTGCGGCGCTGGCCTTTCTGCTGGTGCCGGCTCTCGGCGAATTCAGCTTTGTCTGGGGCTCCACCTTCAATCCCGGAGCCGGCCTGGTGCAGCGCCTGACCGAAACCCTGGCGCTGCCCTGGTCAGCCTGGTTGCCTCTGGCCACCGTGCCGTCAGAGGTGGTGGCGAACAGTCGTTTTCACCCGGCCACGGTTGCCCTCAACCGCAGTGACATCGAGAGTATGCGCGGCTGGTGGCCTTTCCTGTGGGCCTGCCTGCTGGTGTATGCGCTGCTGCCCCGCCTGCTGCTGTGGGTTCTGTCACGGTTGTTCTCCCGGCGCCTGTTGGCGCGCAGTTTTCTGCATTACCCCGGCGCCGAACAGGTGCTGGCGCGGATGCAGGCGCCGCTGGTCCGCACGCGCGCCACTGAGGCCACGGGTGCACCGGCTGCCCTGGAGCTGGAACCGGCACCGCTGGGAATAGCGGCCACCGACGCCAGCCTGCTGCTGCTGGATTACGGCGGCGCCCTGGGCCCGGGCGGTCCTGCGGATTTCGAGGAACTGATGACGGTGCCCCCCGGGCAGGTTCTGGTGGTTGGTGCCGCCGCGCTGCAGGATGATCTTGCCCGGCTGGCGGAATTGCCGGTGGCGGCCAGCGAGCGGCTATTGCTGGTGGTGAAGGCCTGGGAGCCACCCCTGGGCGAGCTGCGTGACCTGCTCAAGCCACTCGCCGCTGTACCGCGCTGCACGGTTTTGCTGGCGCCGCTGCCGGGCAGGGCGATTCCCCACCGCAAGGTGGAAGACTGGCGCAGCTTCGCCCGTTCGCTGCCTTTTGCCAGCGTCGATGTGCAGCTCCTGAATCGGGTGCAACGCTGATGGCAGCCCCGCTGATGGCCGCCCCACTCTTCGCCGTGGTCGGACGCCCCAACAAGGGCAAGTCCAGTATTGTCGCCACCCTGGCCCGGGACGACTCGGTGTTCATTGATGCCCGGGCCGGTTCCACCCGCGACGCCCGCGAGTTTCCCATGCGGGTGGACCAGGAAATCCTGTATGTGCTGGTGGATACTCCGGGGATCCAGCGTGCCAGAGCGGTGCTGGACTGGCTCCAGGCCAACAGCGCGGATGCCTCCTCGCGTCCCGCCGCGGTCCGCCAGTTCGTGGAGGAACATCGCGCAGACCCACGCTTCCACGATGAATGTGAGCTGTTGCGGCCGATCGTCAACGGCGCCGGTATCATCTATGTGGTGGATGGCTCGGTCCCCTTCAGTGCGGACTATGAAGCGGAGATGGAGATCCTGCGCTGGACCGGGCGCCCCAGCCTGGCGCTGATCAACCCCATCGACAGCGACGATTTCGCCGCGGAGTGGACCGCGGGCCTGGGCCAGTACTTTCGCACCGTGCGCGAGTTCAACGCCCAGCGCGCAGAGCTGACCAAACAGCTGGAACTGTTGGAGCTGTTCGGGCATCTGGACCCGGACTGGCGCGACTCGCTGGCGCGGGCCGTGGCGGTGTTGCGCGATGAGAGAGCGGGTCAGCACCGCGCTGCCAGCCTGCTGATTGCGGATCTGATTGTCGAGGCGATTACCTTCGAGACTTCGCAGAAGGTGCCTCGGGGCTTGCCCCAGGAGCCGGTCCAGGCGCTGTTGTTCAAGCGTTACCAGCACCATCTGGCAGAGCGTGAGCGGCAGTGTCGGCGTCGGGTGGAGGAGGAATTCTCCTGGACGAATCTTAACCGTACCGAGGAGGGGTTGGCGCTGGAGGAGTCGGAGCTGTTCAATGTCGAGGACTGGTATCTGTGGGGTCTGGATCGGCGCTCCCTGCTGACGGTCGCGGGTTCGGTGGGGGCGATGGTAGGCGGTGGCACCGGCCTGGTAATCGACGGCGCCACTGGTGGCCTGCTGGGCGGCCTGGGCACTCTGGTGTCCGGCGCACTGGGCGCTGCCGGCAGCGGTATTGCGGCGATGCGCTATGCCAACGACATCGGCGAGATCCGGGTCCGGGGCATCCCCACTGGCGGCAAGGAACTGCACTACGGCCCCGCCCGCAATCTCAATTTCCCCTTCGTGGTGCTGGGCCGCGCATTGCTGCACCATCAGCTGCTGTGCAGCCGCACCCATGCCGACCGCAGTCCCTTGAACCTGCGCGGCGAGCTACTGGCCAACCTGGATGACGGCCTGCGGCGCCAGTTCGGGCGCCTGTTCGCCGACCTGCGCCGGGGCAGAAAAATGACGGAGCGCCGGGAGCAGCTGGCGGCGCTGATCGAACAGCAGTGCCTGCAGCGCGATCGCTGAACCACCATTGAGAGGTTTGTGCCATGAGCCCGACTAAGAAACCCCGCCGCGCCCGCCGCTCCCCGGCACCCGAAAGTACCGCCAGTTCCCGCGCGCGCCGAACGGCGCTGATTACCGGTGCGTCCGCAGGGATAGGCGAGACCCTGGCCTGGCTGATCGCCGCGGAGGATTACGACCTGATTCTGGTCGCCCGCAGCAAGGACAAACTGGAGGCCCTGGCGCAGGCCCTGCGCGAAAGCCACGCCATTGCCGTCACCTTAGTGCCGTTGGACATGGCAGCCAGCGGCAGTGCCCGCAAGCTGTGGCTGGCGGTGCAGCGACAGAAGCTGGCAGTGGATGTGCTGGTCAACAACGCGGGCGTGTTACAGCATGGGGCGTTTACCGCAATGACGCCGGCGGAGCATCAGGCCATGGTTCAACTCAATGTGGCCGGATTCACCGACCTGCTGGCCCATTTCGTGCCCCCTATGGTAGACCGCGGCTCTGGCCGGGTGCTCAACGTGGCGTCGATCGCCGCGTTCCAGCCCATTCCCAGCCTGGCGACCTATGCCGCCACCAAGGCCTATGTGCTGTCGCTGTCCGAAGCGCTGGGGGAGGAACTGCGCGGCAGCGGTGTAACCCTGACCACCCTGTGCCCGGGCATCACCGCTACCGATATGGTGGCCAGAGCCCAGGCGGGGTCCAGCGCGCTGCGGAACCTGCCGGCTATGGTGATCTCGGACGTGCAGGAGGTGGCGGAGGAAGCCTGGCGGGCCTGCCTGAAGGGGCAGGCCATTGTCGTGCCGGGGACTCTCAATCTCGCCACCACCCTGGCCGCACGGGCGACCCCGAAGTGGCTGGTGCGTCGCCTCACCGGCCTGCTGGGGCGCACCACCCTGTCACTGCCGCGCCGCTCCTCCCTGTAACTGCTGGGCCGCTCCTCCCTGTGGGAGCCCGCTCCGCGGGCGATCGCGCGGGGACCGCGCTCCTACAGGGAAGCACATTTGTAGGAGCCCGCTGGCCCAGGCCACCTTCTCTGTCCGCTGCGCGGTCATTCACCTTGTCTGCGGGCGATTTGATCGCCGACAGAGTCGGCTCCTACAGCCTCAGCGAATCTCGGATTCAGGCCGACCCTGCCACCAGAATGGCTGCAGGGCGCTGTCGCCGGTATGCACCTCGGTGAGTGAACCCGCTTCATAGATACGACCATTCAGCACTACATGGCTGATGTGGTCCGAGTTGCGGATATCCTCCAGCGGGTTGCCATCCAGGACTACCAGGTCGGCCAGCTTGCCGGGCTCCAGCGAGCCGAGATCCTTGTCCATGCCCAGGTAGGTGGCCGGGTTGATGGTCGCCGCGGCCAGCGCCTGCATCGGGCTGAAGCCGCCGCGGGCGAAGCTCCACATCTCCCAGTGGGTGGCCAGGCCCTCGCGCTGGCCGTGGCCACCGGTGTTGACCAGAATGCCCTCGTCCAGCAGGGCCTTGGCGGCGGCTGCGGCATCGTCGTCGCGGTAGTCCGCTTCCGGCGCCATGGGGCGGCGCACGGAGCGCGGCTGCAACACGGTCGGCGGGACGAAGTTGGCGAGCAGCGGGTGCTTCCAGACTTCCGTGTCCTGGTAGTAATAGTCCTCGGAGGTCAGCCCGCCGAAGGTCACTACCAGGGTCGGCGTGTAGCCGGCCTGGCTCTGGCGCCAGTACTGGATGACGTCATCGTACAGGGTCAGTACCGGCACGTTGTGCTCGATACCGGTGATGCCGTCGCCGATCAGGTTCATGTCCATGTGGTACAGCGAGCCGCCTTCCGCCACCGGCATCAGGCCCTCCTGGCGCGCCGCCTCGATCACCATCTGGCGCTGGTCCCGGCGCGGCTGGTTGTAGTTTTTCACGCTCACTGCGCCCTGGGCCTTGAGCCGGCGGACGTGGGCGAGGGCGTCTTCCAGGGAGTCGACCGGGGACCAGGCGGTGGCCTTGGCGCCGTAGATGATCTCCGCGGTGGAGAAGATGCGCGGTCCCAGGATCTTGCCGGCCTGGGCGTACTCTGCCGCCGCAAAAACCAGGTTGGCGCTGCTGGACGGGTTGTGCACGGTGGTCACGCCCAGCGCCAGGTGCGCGAGCAGGTTCCAGTTCTGCTGTGGGATGATGTCGCTGCGGCCGTAGGGGCCGTGGGCATGGATGTCGACAAAGCCCGGTACCAGGGTCTTGCCCGCCATGTCGACCGTGCGGAAGTCATCCGGGATGGAGAGGCTACTGTCACCCAGCGCACGGATGCGATTGTTTTCCAGCAACAGGGTGCCGCCCTCGATTACGTCGCGGGCCGCGTTCATGGTCACGATGCGGGCGTTGGTCAGGGCCAGGCGCGTATCCGGACTGGCGGCGTCCACGTTCATGGAGAGGTCGATGCCCGCGCTGCCGGGTTCGAACTCCTGCGCCATGGCTGCGTCCACGGCGGCCGTTTTCAGCTCGGGCCCGGTGCTCCAGCTCACCGCGCTGCCGTCGGCATTCCAGTACAGATAGGCGCCGCCCACCTTGCTCAGACGCACGGTGGGGAAGGCCGGCTGGGCCGCATCCAGCGCCAGCGGCTTGCCCGTTGGCGTGGCGGCAGTCAGGTAAATTTGCTGGCCGTCCTCGAAGACGATGTGGCGGCCGTCGGGAGCCAGCCGAATCGCGGTTGCCAACTCGGCGCTGGCTACCTCGCGCACATCGTGGCCACTGCGGTTCATGGAGATCAGGGTGGTGCTGGCGGTGCTGCTGCCGCGGCCGCTGGCGCTGTCGGCGCGCTCCTCGGCATAGATGCGGCCATCGGGGCCGAAGTGCGGGTTGCGGCCGCGTTCGCTGACAAAGCTCATGTCCCCACTCGTGCGGTCCACAAGGTAGAGCCCGGGCTTTACCGCCCACTCCGGGTTGAGCAGGCTGCTGCCGGCCAGCTTGCGCAGGGCGAGGGTAGTGCCGTCGGCAGAAATCGCCAGCTCCGTATACTGCCCCTTGGGGTGGTCCAGGGCGCGGGACTTGCCGCCGCGGGCAGAGACGCTATGCACCCGGGTGAGGTCCTGGTCGCTCCAGCGCAGGAACAGGATGTCGCGGCCGTCCGGGGTCCACACCGGCGCATAATCGAAGCCGGTATTGGCATCGCCGGTGAGGCGTTGGGGGGCGCTGTCCCCGCGCTTGACGTAGAGCTCGCCCAGGGACTCGAATACCACCGCGCTGCCGTCGGGGGAGGGCTGGGCGAAACGGACCATGCGGGTGCGGAACTGTGCCGGTGCCACCTCGACCGGGAAGCGCACCGCGGGGTAGATGTCGCGCTTGTCCTGCACGCGGAACGGGATTTCCGTTACTTCACCGGAGGCGACTGCCAGGCGCCAGATCTTGCCCTGGGCCCAGAATACGATGTTGCGGCTGTCCGGGGTCCAGGCCATGTTGGGATAGAGCCCGTGCACCGCCCAGGTTTCCTGCATGTCGAGATCAAGAGCGTCGAACAGCATGCGCTCGGCACCGGAGTCGAGGTCCATCACGAACAGGCGCGAGGTCGCCCGCACCCGCTTGACGTAGGCCAGCTGCTTGCCGTCGGGGGAGGGGGTGGCGCGCACGGCGCCGCCGGGTCCTCCCGCTACGGTGCTGACCTCGCCGCTGGCGAGGTCGACGCGGCGGATCTGGAACAGCTCGGTATTGCTGTCCTGGTGGTAGATAAAGGTATCGCCGGGGGTTGTATTCAGGGAGAAGTAGAGGCTCTTGCCATCGGGGCTGAAGGCTGGCTCACCCTGCTCCTTCTGGAAGGTCGGGCTGGGACGGGGTACCACCAGCTGGCCGCCGTTGTCCTCGCCGCCGGCGGCGTGGTAAAGCCAGATTTCTCCTGTGCCCAGGGAGCGCGAGGTCGTGAAGTGTTTGCGCGCCGCCAGGTACTGCCCGTCCGGGCTCCAGCTCGGGTTGTTGAGCAGGCGGAAGGTCTCGAAAGTGATCTGCTTCAGGTCGCCACTGGGGCGTTCCAGGGTCCAGATATTGTCGCCGCCCGTACGATCCGAGGTGAAGGCGACGTGGCTGCCATCGGGGCTGTAGCGCGGCTGCATGTCCCAGGCGTGGCCGGAGGTCAGGGCGCGCGCCTCGCCCCCGGCGATAGGCAGTTCGTAGATGTCGCCGAGCAGGTCGAATACCAGGTGGCGCCCGTCCGGGGCGACGTCCAGGCTCATCCAGGTGCCTTCGCTGACCTCGATTTCGGCGCTGACAGGTGCTGCCGAAAAGGCCGGACGGTTGACGTCCCAGCCCGGTTCATCGGTGTCGGCCGCCGCCGACAGGGCGGGTACCAGCAGTTGGCTGCCGCACAGCAGCAAGAGGCAAGAGCGCAGGGTTCGATTCATGTTGGCATCCATCGGTTATACTGCTGTCATGGGTCGCAGCTGCGTGGCGGGAAAGTGATCCGGCCGGCAAAAACGACGTACCATACTATGTATCCGCCCGGTAGTGAACCGAGCCCCAGATGATCCCCGGAGAAACCATGGCACTGATTCGATCCCTGACCCTGTTACTGACCCTGACTTTCGCCCTGCCGGTTCTGGCGGAGGAACTCGAGGTCGGCGATCCGGCCCCCGACTTCACCCTCGCCGCCAGCGACGGCAACACCTACTCGCTGGCAGATTTCAAAGACAAGCAGGCGGTGGTGCTGGCCTGGTATCCCCGTGCCTTCACCTCCGGCTGTACCGTTGAGTGCAAGTCCCTGGCGGAGAACGGCCACCTGATTCGGGAGTACGATGTCAGCTACTTCATGGCGAGCGTGGATCCGCTGGCGGAAAACCAGCGCTTTGCCGAGGAAACCGGCGCCGATTTCCCACTGCTGAGCGATCCCGACAAGGGCGCTGCCGAAGCCTACGGGGTGCTGGCGGGCGCGGGGTATGCCAAGCGGCATACCTTCTATATCGGCGTTGATGGCACCATCCTGAAAATAGATACCTCGGTTCAGCCCGCCACAGCCGCCCAGGACATGGCAGCCGCCCTGGGCGAATTGGGCGTCGCCAAGCGCTGAACTGCGGGGACTGCACGGGAGTCATTCGTCCCGGTTCTCGTGCAATTTGTCTCATCCTGACCCGACCGAGCTAGCGTTTTCGCGTCTCCGGTTTATAATTCCCGCCTGAAAATTTTGACCCGGCACTCTCGCCCCCACTCCTGGTGGGGGCGAGTTTGTTTATTGGCGCCTATTTGTGGAGAGGGTAATGCTCAGCACCGGGCAAACGCGCGAGCTGTTTCGTCTGGCACTGCCGATGGTGGTGTCACAGAGCGCGTTTGCCCTGATGGTTTTCACCGACCGCCTGTTCCTGTCGCGGATCGATGCCCTGCATATCGCTTCGGCCCTGGGTGGCGGGGTCACCTTCTTTGTCAGTGTGTCCCTGTTTCTTGGCGTCATGTCCTACGCCACCGCCCTGGTGGCGCAGTATTATGGTTCGGGCCAGCTGGAGAAGTGCCCCCGGGTACTGACCCAGGGCGTGCTGATGGCGCTGGCCTGCCAGCCCCTGTTGCTGGTGATTGCCTGGCTCATGGGCGGACTGTTTGCAGTTATGGACCATCCCCCCGAGCAGGTGGTGCTGGAACAGCAGTATTACTACGTGATGATGGCCGGCGCCATCTTCACCCTGGTGAAGGCCTGTGCGGCGGCCTATTTCTGCGGTATCGGCCGCACCCGGGTGGTGATGATCACCGACACCCTGGGGGTGTTGCTGAATATTCCCCTCAGCTGGGTGCTGATTTTTGGCGAGTTCGGCTTTCCGGAGATGGGCATTCGCGGTGCGGCGCTGGGCACGGTTATCGCCACCGCGTTCAGCATTGGCATTTACGCGCTGTTCTACTTCAACCGCATTCATCGCGAGATGTTCAAGGTGCGGAGCTCCTTTCACTACGACAGCGGCATCCTGCGCCGCTACGTGCGCCTGGGCCTGCCGTCCGGTTTCGAGACCTTTGTCGGTGCGGCAACCTTCAACTTTTTCCTGCTGCTGTTCCAGTCCTACGGCGTGGCGGAAGGCGCGGCCATGGCCATCGTCTTCAACTGGGACATGCTCAACTACGTCCCCCTGATCGGCCTCAATATCGCGGTCACCAGCCTGATCGGGCGCTATGTCGGCGCCGGCGACATGAGCCGCACCAACCAGGTGATTGCCGCGGGCTTCGTGATTGCGCTGGGCTATTCCGCGGTGCTGGCGGTGTTCTTTATCCTGTTCCGTCTGGAACTGATAATGGTGTTTGCGACCCCCGAGCAGGACTTCAGCGAGATCGCCGAACTGGGCGGCCGCATGATGCTGGGCATGGCCACCTACGTGCTGGCGGACGCGATTATTCTTGTCTCCAGCGGTGTGCTGCGGGGAGCGGGCGATACCCGTTGGCTGATGAATACCTCCATGAGCCTGCATGTACTGATGCTGGTGAGCCAGTACATCATGATCAAGCCGCTGGGAGTGGGGCCGCTGGCGAGCTGGTGGGGCTTTGTCGCGATGCTGCTGATCCTGGCCGTCGTGTACCTGCGGCGTCTGCTGGGGCAGACCTGGCGCAGGCCGTCACGCCTGGCCCGGGTGCTGGCAGAGTAGCGCGCGGCCAATCCCGTCAGAACGTCAGGATGCGGCGCAGCAAACTGTCCTCGCGGCGCTGCTGCTCCCGCAACAGCAGCAGCTGCCGCAGTTGGTCTTCAATTTCCCCCGCCACCTGGTCGCGAATCTTCTGCTGCTGCACCTTGCCCGGCTTGCGCTTGCTGAAACGGGCCAGGTTCACCGGCTGGCCAAAACCCAGGTAGCAGCGCTGGGGCTTGGGCAGCAGTGTGCCCAGGGCCCCCAGCGGCAGCGGCGGCAGGGCGTCGGCGCGGGTGTCGTCGGTCAGCAGGCCAAGCCGGCGCAGCACACGCCCCGGCAGGGACTCCGGCAAGTCCTCGCTCTCGATCAGGTGGCTGTAGAATTCGTCCGGGCCGACAATGCCGAAGGGCATGATGGTATAGCCGTGTTCTGCGGCCATGCGGATAAAGCCGTAGCGTTCCTTCCACTGCAACTGGTAGCGCTGGCGACTGGGTTTGACCGCCTCATGGGCGCCCCCCGGAAACACCAGCAGGTCGTGGCCATGGGCCATCAGGGCGCTGCAGACAGCGGGATGACCCATGGCCGCGCCCCGCTCCAGCAGGAGCTTTTCCAAGGCCGGATGGGTGAACAGGAACTTGTCCCCCAGCGGGCGCAGGAAGCGGCCGTACTGCTGCTGCATGACCGTCGCAACTACCAGGCCGTCGAGGGCAAACAGGCTGTGGTTGCCGACAAACAGGCAGGGCTGCGGGGGGATGTTGTCGACCCCGCGCACCACCGGCCGGAACAGCCGCTGCACCATCTGCCAGGCGATCTGCACATCGCGGTTGTGGGGGATGGTCTTGACTGCGAGTGCGCGTTCAATATGGCGCTGCAGGCGCTCCCCCTGCAGGGGCTGGTTGTCCTGGTCCAGTGCGGTCATGCTGAAGTCCGTTGGCAAATGTTTCGGCGCCAGTATATCACTCGCTGCCGAGCAGGCGGCCGAGCCCGCGCTGCTGCAGGGCGCCCTCGAGCAGCTGGCGGATGTCTGCGCTGTTGTCCAGCGTCAGCGCCTGCCGGGCCAGTTCGGCAGCGTCGGCGGCCGCCATCGAGCGCAGCAGCCACTTGATCCGCGGCAGCTTGGACGCGCTCATGCTGAGCTTGCGAATGCCGATGCCTAGCAGGAACACCACCGCCGCCGGGTCCGAGGCCATTTCGCCGCACAGGCTCAGTGGCAGCCCGGCGTTGCGGGCAGTGGCGGTGACGCGGGCGATTTCCTGCAGCACCGCCGGGTGTATGTGGTCGTAGGCGCCGGCCACCCGCGGATTGTTGCGATCCAGGGCCAGCAGGTACTGGCTGAGGTCGTTGGAGCCGATGGAGACAAAGTCCAGTTTTGGCGCCCAGGCCGGCAACAGGGAGATGGCCGCGGGAACTTCCACCATGATGCCCACCTGGGGCCGCCGCACGGCGACGCCTTCGTCGCGCAGCTGCTGCAGGGCATCCAGGAGGACTTCATGGAAGGCGTTGATCTCGCCGGTGTTGCTGACCATCGGCAGCAGGATGTGCAGTTCCTCGCCGCCGGCTGCGGCCCGCAGCATGGCCCGGACCTGGGTCATCAGCAGCGAGCTGTTGTCCAGGCAGAAGCGGATGCCGCGCCAGCCCAGGGCCGGGTTTGCCTCGTGAATGGGAAAGTAGGGCAGGGGCTTGTCGCCGCCGATGTCGAGTATGCGCATGTACACCGGACGTCCGCGATAGGCTGCCAGCACCTGGCTGTAGATGTGCAGCTGCTCCTCCTCCGAAGGAAAGGTTTCGCTGACCATGAATGGCATTTCGGTGCGGTACAGGCCGATGCCCTCGGCGCCGTTGGCCAGCCCCGGCGAGATGTCGGCCAGCAGCCCGGTGTTGGCCAGCAGGCGCACGCGTGCGCCGTCGGTGGTGGTCGCCGGCTGGTCGCGCAGCCCCGCGAGCTCGCCCTTGAGGGCCTGTTCCGCCCGCTGCAGCCGCTCGAACTCCAGCCGCACCGAGGGGCTGGGGAACAGAATCACCTGGCCGGTGTTGCCGTCAACGATCAGCGGGCTGCCGTTGTCGATGCCTTTCAGCTTGCCGGTCCCCATCACCGCGGGAATACCGAGGGCGTTGGCCAGTACCGCGGTATGGGACAGGCTGGAGCCCTCGTAGCAGACGATGCCCACCAGCCGCTGCGGGTCGCAGGCGGCGATATCGGACACGCTGACCTTGGCGCCGGTCAGCACCAGCGGGCCGTGGTCGTCGGCGGGAGTGTTCTCCGGGGCGCCGCTCCAGCTCTGGTAGAGCTTGTTGCCGAGGTGGTGCAGGTCCTCGTTGCGCGCGCGCAGATAGGGATCTTCCATCGCCAGAAAGACTTCGGCGTAGTGGTGCACCACCTGGCGCAGGGCGCCCGGCAGCCATTGGCCCTGGGCGATAGCCTGCTCTACGCCCACGCGCAGGCCGGGGTCATTGAGCAGCATCTGGTAGGCGGTAAACACGGCGCCAACGCCGTCGGAGAGCTGTTCGCCCAGGGCCTTGCGCTCGTTGTCGACAGCGGCGCTGACCGTGGCCAGCAACTGGTGCCACTCGCGGATGCTGGCTGCCGGGTCCTCACAGGGCCGGTCCGGCACCGCATACAGGTCTGCGGTTTCGCACAGCCAGGCGCTGCCGATACCGGTACCCGGCGCACCCTTGACCCCGCGCACGCGGCGCAGGGCAGTGGCCGGTGCGTGTACCGCGAGTGGCTCCGGCGGCAGTACCAGGGCGAGCTGGGTGGAGAGGGTAACGAGGAAGGCCTGTTCGTCCGCGGACATCACCCTTCCTTCCCGCGACTGCACTACCAGCACGCCGATGACGGCCCCGGCGCGCACCACCGGGACACCGCAGAAACTGCGGAACTCGTCTTCACGGGTTTCCGCCAGGTAGCAGAAATCCGGGTGCGAGGCGGCATCGGCGACGTTGATCGGGTGCCGGCTCTGGGCGACCCGGCCCACCAGGCCGCGGCCCGCTGCCAGGCGGCTGTAGCCGACCGCCTGCGGGTCCAGCCCGTGGCTCGCTACCAGCACCATGGCGCCGTCGATGGCGGCGATATACAGGCTGCACACGTCGACGTTGATGGCACGGTGGATCGCCTCCACGATCAACTTGACCTGGTCCTCGGTCTGCTCTGCCTGGGCGGCAGCCTGCACGATGCGGGTCAGTTCCTGCAGTGTGTTCATCGACGCGGTCCGTTCCTGTGCTGGCGTGGTGGTGTGGGGGCGGCGGAAGGTCCCAGTATCCGCTATAGTGGCAGGCTCTTGCCAGTACACCAACAGAGGACAATGCCATGGCGGACACCGGATTACAGTTGCGCACCCGCGTCAATGACGACAACACCCTTACCCTGTGGCTGGAAGATACACCCGTTCCGCAGCCGGGGCCGGACCAGGTACTGATACGGGTCGATGCAGCCCCGATCAACCCCTCCGATCTGGCGCTGCTGTTCGGGCCGGCCGACATGAGCACTGCGCGCAGCAGCGGCACCCCGGAGCGCCCGGTCATCACGGCGGATATCCCGCCGCAAGCCATGCGCATTGTTCAGGCACGGGTGGGCCAGGCCCTGCCCGCCGGCAACGAAGGCGCCGGCGAGGTGATCGCCGCCGGTAGTTCGGCGGCAGCCCAGGCCCTGCTGGGCAAGACCGTGGGCGTATTCGGCGGTGAAATGTTCGGCCAGTATCGCTGCGTCAGCGCCCAGGCCTGCCTGGTGCTCAACGACAACACCACGGCGGAGGAGGGTGCTTCCTGCTTCGTCAACCCGATGACCGCGCTGGGCATGGTGGAAACCCTGCAGCTGGAAAACCACAGCGCGCTGGTGCACACCGCCGCGGCTTCCAACCTCGGGCAGATGCTGAACCGCCTGTGCATTGCCGACGGCATCCCGCTGGTGAATATTGTGCGCAAGGACGAACAGGCAGCGCTGTTGCAGGCACAGGATGCAAAGTATGTGGTCAACTCCGAGGCCGGGGACTTCCAGCAGCAGTTGCTGGCGGCGCTGGACGCCACCGATGCCACCCTGGCCTTTGACGCCATCGGCGGCGGCAAGCTGGGCAGTGCCATTCTCAACAGCATGGAAGCCGTCGCCGCGCGCAAGATGACCGAGTACAACCGCTACGGCTCCACGACTTTCAAGCAACTCTACATCTACGGCGCGCTGGACCTGGGGCCGACCGTGCTGACCCGCAACTTCGGCTTCGCCTGGAACATCGGCGGCTGGCTGCTGCCAATGTTCCTGCAGAAGGTGGGGATGCAGAAAGCCGGCGAGATGCGCACCCGGGTCGCGGCGGAGATCAAGACCACCTTCGCCAGCCACTACACCAGCAAAGTGTCCCTCGCCGAGGCCCTGAACCCGGAGACCATCGCCGCCTACAACCGTCGCGCCACCGGCGAGAAGTACCTGGTGCTGCCCCAGGACTGAGGGTCGGCAAAACCCGCCCAATCGGGGTATCATGGTGGTCTTTCAGTTACGGGAGGCCATCATGAGCCGACTCATCCTCGCCCTGCTGCTGTGGGGCGCCGCGTTTGCGAGCGCCGCGCCGGCAGACGACTTCCAGCGTATCGTCGACGCCCACTGGCAGTGGCACCTGCAACAGAACCCCGAGCTTCGCACCCACCTCGGCGAACGCAGTGGCAACGACCGCTGGGGGGACATGAGCCTTGCCGCACATGTGGAGCGCGATGCCCGTCGCGGCGAATTTTTGACCGAGCTGGCCGCCATCGACGCGCGGGAGCTGTCGGAACAGGATCAGCTCAGCCACGCCATGCTGGTGGGTCGCTTGCAGGGCGAGCGCGAGGCCCACAAGCTGGGCCTGCACCTGATGCCGGTCAATATGCGCTCCGGCCCACAGCACCTGCATACCCTGCCAGAGCAGATCGATTTCCGCAGTGAACAGGACTACCGCGCCTGGCTGGTGCGCCTGCAGCGGCTGCCGGACCTGCTGCTGCAGTACCGCGAACTGCTGGAGGAGGGGATACTGCAGCAGCGTACCCAGGCCCGTGTGGTCATGGAGCGCGTCCCGGCGCAGATCGATCGCTTGCTCGCAGGCGCGCCCGAAGACAGCCCCTTCTACAAGCCGTTCCGCAACGCTCCACCCGAGCTGTCCGCCGCCCAGGTCAAGGAACTCCGGCGCAGCGCAGCCCAAATGATTCGCACCGAGGTCAACCCGGCGCTGGCGGAGTTCCGCGATTTTCTCAGCGCGGCCTACCTGCCCGCCTGCCGCGATGAGCCGGGTATCGGCAGTCTGCCCGGGGGCGACGAGCTGTATCGCTTTCTCACCCGCCATTTTACCACCACCGACATGACTCCCGAGGCGATCCACGAGGTCGGCAAGGCCGAAGTGGCGCGCATTCTGGAAGAGATGGAAGAGGTCAAAACCAGCGTTGGTTTTGATGGTGACCTGCAGGCGTTCAACGAGTTCCTGCGCACCGATCCGCAGTTCTACTACGACAGCCCGGAAGCGCTGTTTGAAGGCTACCTGGCGGTGGCCAAGCGGCTGGACCCGGAGCTGGTCAAGCTGTTCGGCAAGCTGCCGCGCATGCCCTACGGCGTGCGCCCGATTGCCGATACCATCGCGCCGGATACCACCACCGCCTATTACAATCGCCCGGCCGCCAACGGCACCCGCGCCGGCTACTACTACGTCAACCTGTATCGGCCCGAGGTGCGGCCGAAATACGAGATGGAAGTCCTCAGCGTGCATGAGGCGGTGCCGGGGCACCACCTGCAGATCGCCCTGGCGCAGGAGCTGGAGGGCCTGCCGATGTTCCGCAGCAGCGGCGGCGAAACCGCATTCGTCGAGGGCTGGGGTCTGTACTCCGAACGTCTGGGCTACGACATGGGCCTGTATACGGACCCCTATTCACGCTACGGCCAGCTCACCTACGACATGTGGCGGGCGGTGCGGCTGGTGGTGGATACCGGGATGCACTATTTCGGCTGGAGCCGCGAGCAGGCGATTGATTATTTCAAGGCCAACGCCGCCAAGACCGAGGCGGATATTGTCAACGAGATCGACCGCTACATCGGCTGGCCGGGTCAGGCACTGGCCTACAAGATTGGTCAGCTGAAGATGCTGGAGCTGCGCGAGCGCGCGGAACAGACCCTGGGCGAGCGCTTCGATATTCGCGCCTTCCACGACCACCTGCTCAGCGCCGGCGCCATTCCCCTGGATGCCCTGGAGCAGCGCATGGACGCCTGGATCGGCGCCCAGCGCGGCTGATCACGCCACCGCGGGGGTCTGGTGGGGCAGGGCGGCGACCCGGGACACTCCCAGCAGACTGCTGTAGCGCGCCTCCAGGCTGCTGCAGACATCCCGCACGCTGCCCATGGCGGAGGGTTCCAGCGGCGGCAGGACGCTGACGCGAATGGTCGCCGGGCGAATCAGGAAGCCGCCTTTGGGCAGTGCGTCTTTGACGTTGTGCAGCACGATCGGCACGATGGGCACGCCGGCCTTGCGCGCCAGGAAAAACGCGCCGTGCTTGAAGGGTTGGATATGCCCCAGGGTGCTGCGGGTGCCCTCCGGGGCGATTACCAGGGAGCGGCCGCTTGCCAGGACCGCCTGCGCCTCCTGCAGGACCGCGGACTGGTTCTGTGCCTGGCGGTCGACAAAAATGGTCCCCACCTGTTGCAGCAGCGGTCCGAGAACTGGAACCCCGGACATTTCCTGTTTGCAGAAAGGCACCACGTCCCGCCGCAGCAGATGTGCCAGCACCATGGCGTCCAGCATGCTCTGGTGATTGAACACGAATATCGCCGGGCGCCGCTGTTGCAGGTGCTCGGCGCCCTCAATATCAAACTCCAGCCCGGCAAAACCGCTGCCCAGATCGCCCAGCAACTGGGTCACGCGATTGGCGTTGGCAAAGCGCGGCAGCCCCAGCCGCTTGCCGATCGCACCGACCAGCGCCGTCGCCGTCACTGCCTGCCCGGTCAGGGTCGTGCGCAGCAGAGACTCTATGTCCGGCAGGCCGCGGCTGGCGAAGTGGAGCTGGGGCCAGCGCTGGCTGCGGGCGTGAGCCCCGAGACTGTCTGAGGGGTTCACCGCCACCGGGTGGCCGACCACTTTCAACAGCGGCAGGTCGGCACTGGAATCGGTGTAGAACCAGCACTGTTCCAGCCCCGTGTGCTCGCGCCGAGCCACCCGCCGCGCCGCCAGGGCCTTGCCCTCGCCGTAGCACATGGGGCTGATAACCTTGCCGGTAAAGCGCCCCTCAAGTACTTCCAGCCGGGTGCAGCAGATCTCCTCGATGCCCAACAGGCGGGCAATGGGTTCGACCTGGTAGTGGCTGGCCGCGGTGACGATAACCAGTTTGTGGCCCGCGGCCCGGTGCGCTTCCACCAGGCTGATCGCTTCCCGGTACAGGCTCCTGGCGAGGTGGCGCTGGCAGGCCTGTTCACCCAGCCGTCGCAGGCTGTCCTCGGAGATCCCCGCCAGCGCCCGGCTCAGGCACCGCACCAGCCTGTGGTAGTTGCCGCCGCTCTCGCGCCGCCGTTGGCCCAGGGTATCCCGGATCATTTTCACTGACTGGCGCAGCTCACCGCGACCCAGGCCGGCGCGAGCCGTCTCCAGCGCCAGCGCGAGGATGGAGTAGCCGGCGATCAGGGTGCCGTCCAGGTCGAAAAATGCCACTGCCCCCGATTCACCAGCTTTGGTGATGGTGCTCAAGTGCTGTTCCAGAACCCGGTCGCTCATGCTGTGTCTCCTGGCGGGCTATGTGCCCTGCGGACGGTGGCGGAAAGGCCGTGCTTGCTACTGCTACCAGCAGCAAGATCCCTGCCAATTCACCTTATGCTGCATCCGGCCTGTGACAGCAGTGTGAAACTGGAGTCTGGGCTGCGTCTGCGGCGGTTGTCGTGCCCTCGGCGCACCGGAGTGGTGCGGAAGAACCAATCGCTGCACCGCCATTGGCGCCGCCCCCGGCCTCGGCTACCATGGCGCGATGCTGCTCGCCGACCTGCCCCGTCTCCCCGTCACCGATGTGCTGCCCGCACTGCGCACGGCGTTGGCGGCAGGCCGCGACGCGGTGTTGGAGGCGCCGCCGGGTGCCGGCAAGACCACCCTGGTGCCGCTGGCGCTGTTGGCGGAAGACTGGCTGGCCGGGCAGACAATCCTGCTGGTCCAGCCGCGCCGGGTGGCAGCCCGGGCCGCCGCCGCGCGCATGGCGGAGCTGCTGGGCGAGCAGCCCGGTGGCCAGGTCGGGTACCGGATCCGGTTGGAGAACCGGGTCGGCCCCACCACCCGCATCGAGGTGATCACCGAGGGCATCCTTACCCGCCGCCTGCAGCGGGACCCTGCCCTGGGCGGCGTCGGCCTGGTCATCTTCGACGAATTCCACGAACGCAACCTGGACTCGGAACTGGGCCTGGCGCTGGCGTTGCAGGGGCGGGCGCTGTTTCGGGAGGGGCTGCCGCTGCGGCTGCTGGTGATGTCGGCCACATTGCAGGGTGTGCCGGTGGCGGGGTTGCTGGCCGATCCCGCGCTGCTGCACTCCGAGGGCCGCCAGTACCCGGTCAAAGTGGTGCACGGCTCGGGCCTGGCTGCGGGCGCGTCCGCAGTGGCACCGGCACTGGCGGCGATTCGCGTGGCGCTCGCGGAACGCGCCGGCAGCGTGCTGGTATTCCTGCCGGGGCAGACGGAGATCCGCCGCGTCGCAAGGGAGCTTGCGCCTCTGCTTCCGGCGGATGTGACGTTGGCACCGCTCTACGGGGGCCTGCCGCTGGAACGCCAGCAACAGGCTATCGCGCCCTGCCCGCAGGGGCGGCGCAAGGTGGTTCTGGCCACCAACATCGCCGAGACCAGCTTGACCATTGAGGGCGTGACCACGGTGATCGACAGCGGGCTCGAGCGGCAGGCCCTGTTCGACACCACGACCGGTACCTCCCGCCTGGCCACCCGCCGCATCTCCCGCGCCTCCGCCGCCCAGCGTGCGGGCCGGGCGGGGCGGCTCGGCCCGGGGTTCTGCCAGCGCCTGTTCAGCGAGGAACAGTTCCAGCGCCTGCAGGAACAGCGTACCCCGGAAATTCTCCAGTCCGACCTGGCACCGCTGGCGCTGCAGTTGCTCGCCTGGGGCGTGCACGACCCCGCCGAATTGGCCTGGCTGGACCCGCCGCCCACCGCCAACTACCAGCAGGGTCTGGATGTGCTGGTGCTGTGCGGTGCCGCCTTCGCTCGCGGCGACAGTCAATGGCAGCTGACCCCCCACGGCGTGCGCCTGTCGCAGATGCCGCTGCACCCGCGCCTGGGTCACATGCTGCTGGTGGGCTGTGACATCGACGCGCGCGAAACCGCGGCCCTGCTGGCGGCGGTGCTGGCCGAGCGCAACCCGCTGGCCGACGAAGGTGCGGAACTGGGGGCGACGCTGGCCGTGCTGCTGGGCGAGCGGCCCTGCCCGGCGAAGCTTCAGGGCTGGTACCGCCGCAGCTGGCAGCAGGCCCGCCGCTACGCGCAGATTGTGTCGGAGATTTACCAGCCCCGGCGCGGTCCCCTGCCGGTGCCGGCAGCGGATGTGCTGGGTGTGCTGCTGGCCAGTGCCTGGCCCGATCGTATTGCGCGCGCCCGCGAGGGTGGCCGCGGCGGCGAATTCCAGCTCGCCAATGGCCGCAGCGCCAGCGTACCCGCCGGTGACAGCCTGGGCACCGCCCGCTGGCTGGCTACCGCGGAAATCGGCGGCGCGCACGGCGATACCGGCGATCGCATCTACAGCGCCAGCGCGCTCAACCCGGCCCGTTTTGACGATGTGCTGGCGCCGCTGGTAACGCTGGAAGAGCGCGCCGAATGGGATGAACGCGGCGAACAGTTCATCGCCCAGCGCCAGCGCCGGGTGGGGCGTCTGGTGCTGGAGAGCCGGCCCCTGGAACAGGTACCGGCAGAGGCGCTGGCCGCCGCCCTCGCCGGGCTGGTACGCCGCCGCGGCCTGCAGTTGCTGCCCTGGACGCCGGCCCTGCAGCAGTGGCGCGCGCGGGTGCAGTTACTGCACCGGCTGCGGCGGGGTGAGCCGGACAACCCCTGGCCGGACCTGGACGACGCGGCCCTCCTCGCCAGTCTGGAGCAGTGGCTGCTGCCGTATCTGGGACAGGCGCGGCGGCTGCAGGACTTTGCCCGCCTGGACCTGAAGCAGATCCTGCAGGGGCTTTTGCCCTGGCCGCTGCCGCTGGAACTGGAGCGGCTGGCGCCGGAGCGCCTGGTGGTGCCCTCGGGCTCCAGCGTTGCCATCGACTACAGCCCCGCAACCCCGGTGCTGGCGGTCAAGCTGCAGGAAATGTTCGGCTGTGCCGAGACACCGCGCATCGCCGACGGCCGCCAGCCCCTGCAGATCCACCTGCTGTCGCCGGCGCAGCGCCCGCTGCAGGTGACCCAGGACCTGGCGACCTTCTGGCACAACGTGTATCCGGAAGTGAAAAAAGAAATGAAGGGGCGCTACCCGAAACACCCCTGGCCGGATGACCCGCTGGCGGCGGCGCCGACGCACCTGACCAAGCGGCGCGCCGCAGAGGATGGGCTGGTGCGCTAGGCCGGATGCTCGATGCCTGCGTGCACTCGATGCAGGGGACTATCAATTGCTCACCGAAATGGAATTGACGAATAGCCTGGTTAATGAAACTCGAGGTGGTCGGGGAATCCCCAGTCACGCCCCTGATGATAGTGGCGCAGAAGAGCAGTCAGGAACACGTGAAGGCCTTGGTGGAGTCCGGAGCTGACGTCAACGTCATTCAACCTACTGAGGCATCATTCTCGCCCTTGGCGCTGGCGGTGTGTAGAGGACAGCGTGTGGTTGCCGGTTTGTTGCTCGCCCATGGGGCAGATCCATTCTGGAAAAATACGCTGGGAATGAATATCATCAAGATGGCGGTAACCAATAACATAGGTACCTTGTCGGAGCCGACATTGCATAAGCTCGCAGCGTTGGGTGTACCTACCTTGAAGGCATTGTCGCTTCTGTGTTGCGCGATGATGTATGCCGCCGGCAGCGAAATAGACCAGAATTATCTGGTGCGTCTGGAAAAGGAGATTCTGGATCTATTGGGTAACAGCACTAAACCTGCGAAAGCTCAGGTACGGAGTGTGATTTCCAGCCTGCGATGAGTTTCGGGTGCCCTTTTTGCCCAAAAAATCTCCGCGGAGTCGTCCAAATGTTGATCCGGTCCATCACCACCAGCGACGTGGAAAGTATCTTCACGATAATGAAGTCGAACATGCAGCCGTACTACGCAGCCCGAGGCGAAGAGTGGAACAAAGACAGTATCCGGCGTTACTTTCTCGGCATGAACAGTGCCGTGGTGGAACATGAAGGGGAGATATGTGCGTTTACGTTCTACGAGTGCTCGCCAGAAAGTATCCACATTCATACCTTTCAGGTTGCACCCGTTCGTCAGAATGGAATTCTGGGAGGCAAGTTGTTCCGGTGGTACCTGGCGTTGGCAAAACAACATGGCTATTCTGAGTTAAGTTGCTGTGTATACGATTCGAACCCTGCTCTGATAATGTATCTAAAAATGGGCTTTGAGGAGCTTGGCAGGGACAACGGCACCGTCCGCTTGTCTTTGCCCGTTAACAAAGCCAGGCATGGCGACCGCTAAAGTTCCTGTTGCTGGCGCCCTTGTATGGTTACGAGGTGAACCATGACATCCGAGAAAATAAACTACATCGAAATGCCTGCAAGCGATCTGGAAGGCACCAAGACACTCTTTACTGATGCTTTTGGGTGGATGTTTGAAGACTACGGCCCGGATTACGCGGCCATTCTCGACGCAGGGATTGATGGTGGATTTTTCCGTTCGGATCAGGTTTCGCGAACAGATAGCGGCAGTGCACTGGTTGTCCTTCGCAGCTTCGACCTTGAAGCATCCCTGCAAAAAGTTGTGCAAGCTGGCGGCGAAGTAGTGAAACAGATTTACAGTTTTCCTGGCGGCCGCAGATTCCACTTTACTGACCCGAGCGGAAATGAATACGCGGTATGGTCTGAGTAAGGCAGTCTGCCCACTAGCTACTGGGGGTCGCAAGAGCATGATCGCAAGGGTTTCAAGGAATTTTGCCTGCACGGAAGCGGAGCTCTGGCAAAAGATTGTCGAGGCCAGGTAAGTACAGGTGGGACTACTCCAGCACCCGCACCCGAAAGCTCCGCCCCTTCATCTTCCCCCGTCCCAGCTTTTCCAGCGCGGTATCAACCTCGCTGCGCCGCACCGCGACGCAGGACCAGTTGTCGTACAGGGTGATCTTGCCGACCTGCTTGCCGTCGATGCCGTTGTCGCCGGTGAGAGCGCCGAGGATGTCTCCGGGGCGCAGCTTCTGTTTCTTGCCGGCGCCGATCTCCAGGCTGACCATCGGCGGTTTGTAGCCGGGGGTCTTCAGCAGACTGTGGGGGGGCAGGGGTGCGGGCACAATCGGCTGATCCAGCAGGGCTGCCAGTTGCGCCAGTTTGTGGCGCTCCTTGTCGCTGAACAGGGTGCAGGCCAGGCCGCTGCTGCCGGCGCGGCCGGTGCGGCCGATGCGGTGCACGTAGACATCCAGGTCGCGCGGAATGTGGTAGTTGATGACCGCGTCCAGGGCGTCGATGTCGAGGCCCCGGGCGGCGACGTCGGTGGCTACCAGTACGGAGATGCTTTTATTGGCGAACCGCACCAGGGTGCGGTCGCGGTCGCGCTGCTCCAGGTCGCCGTGTAGAGCCTGCACGCTGAAGCCGTGGCGGGCCAGGTCTCTGGCGACCTCGGCGCATTCGACCCTGGTGTTGCAGAACACGACCGCGGAATCCGGCCGCTGCTGCAACAGCAACAGGCGCAGGGCCGTGGTGCGCTCGCTGTCTTCCACCTGGTGAAACACCTGCGCGATGGTGCTGCTGTCGTGGGTGGATTCCACCTGCACCCGCTCAGGGGCCTGCATTACGCGCTGCGCGATCGCCTTGATGCCGGGCGGGAAGGTGGCGCTGAACAGCAGGGTCTGCCGCTCCGCTGGCAGGTACTCGAGGATGGCGTCCAGCGAAGGCTGGAAGCCCATGTCCAGCATGCGGTCGGCCTCGTCCAGCACCAGGGTGGTTACCGTGTCCAGCTTGAGCGATCCCTTGCCCAGGTGCTCCTCGATGCGCCCCGGTGTGCCCACGATGATGTGCGCGCCGTGCTCGAGGGAGCCAATCTGTGGCCCCAGAGGCATGCCGCCGCACAGGGTCAGCACCTTGATATTGTGAATGCCACGCCCGAGGCGACGAATCTCCTTCGCCACCTGGTCCGCCAGCTCCCGGGTCGGGCACAGCACCAGTGCCTGAATGGCAAAGCGCTTTACATCCAGCTTCTGCAGCAGCCCCAGGCCGAAGGCGGCGGTCTTGCCGGAGCCGGTCTTGCCCTGGCCGATCACATCGCGCCCGGCCAGAATGGGCGGCAGGCTGCGCGCCTGGATCGGGGTCATGCTGTGGTAGTCCAGCGTGGCCAGGTTGGCCAGCAGGGCGCTGTCGAGGGCGAGATCGTTGAAAGCTGTGGTCACGCAGTGCTCCGGGCCTATCGCCCTGTTGGCGGGGGCGCGCAGCATACCACGCCCGTGCGTTGTCTAGGTCGGAGTGGGGCGCCAGGAGCGATAGGGGCGCGTCCGCCCGCGCTTGCTCAGCACCAGCTGCCACAGCTGTCCCTTGCGGCTGCGGAAATACCCCGCGCAGCAGCACAGGTAGTAGCGCCACATACGGCGGAATCGCTCCTCGTAGCGGGGGGCAAGCTGTGGCCAGGCCGCATCGAAGTTGTGCAGCCAGGCCATCAGGGTGCGGTCGTAGTCTGGCCCGAAATTGTGCCAGTCTTCCAGCAGAAACAGATCCTGCGTTGCCGCGGTGATTTCCTCCGCAGACGGCAGTTTGCCGTTGGGGAAAATGTATTTCTGGATCCAGGGCTCGGTGCGCGCAGCGGTGACATGGCTACCGATGGTGTGCAGCAGGATCAGCCCCTGATCCCGCAGCAGCGGGTGCAGGATCTCGAAGTAGGTGCGGTAATTGCGCGGACCCACGTGCTCGAACATGCCTACGGAGGCGATCTTGTGGAAGCTGCCCTCGAGTTCGCGGTAATCCGCCAGCCGGATCTCCACCGGCAGGTCCCGGCAGCGGGTCTGCGCCAGCGCCTGCTGCTCCCGGGATACGGTGATGCCGACGACTTCGGCGCCGTAGTGGCGCGCGGCCCAGGCCGCCAGACTGCCCCAGCCACAGCCGACATCCAGCAAGCGCTCGCCCGGCGCCAGCTCCAGCTTGCGACAGATCATGTCGAGCTTGTGGGCCTGGGCTTGCTCCAGATCAGCGGCCTGCTCCCAGTAGCCACAGGAGTAGGCCATCTGTGAGTCCAGCATCGCGGCAAACACATCGTTGCCGATATCGTAGTGCTGTTCCGCGACCTGAAAGGCACGCTGCGGTGCTTGCAGGTTGACCAACCGGGCTTTGAGAATGGCGAGCGCCAGGGACCAGCGGGCGCGGCCCCGCGCCTGGCTTTCGAGGTCCGCCCGCAGCAGGCGGTGACAGAATTCGTCCGGGCGCGGGCAGTCCCACTGGCCGTCCATATAGGATTCGCCCAGCCCCAGCGACCAGCCCGAGAGCAGGCGCTGGTATACGGCCGGATCGTGGATGCGGATATCGTGGGGCGCGGAGCCGTTGACCCGGATGCCAGCTGCGGCCAGCAGGGCTTGAACCTGCGCTGCGCCGGGTGTCTCGCGGGTGGTTGCGGTCGCCATCTGATTCACTGTTGTACCCTCCTGCACGGCATTGCTGGCGCAGACTGGAATGGTGACAGTATAGACGGTGCGGACGCTGTGGGCACGCCGTCACTCAGCTGTGAGGACGGCTCTAGCGCCGTGCCCGGGATTTACGCGGTGCCGGGTTGCGCGGCAGCCCATTGTGCTGGGTGGCGAAGCTGGCGGTACCCGGTGGCACCCGTTCGTGGCGCTTGGCGGGCTGCCGCGGCGGCACCAGGTGCAGCTTGCCGTTGCCGATCAGGTCCGAACGGCCCATTTTCTTCAGCGCGGTGCGCAGCTCGGGCCAGTTGTCCGGGTCGTGGTAGCGCAGGAACGCCTTGTGCAGGCGGCGCTGGGACAGTTTGTGCACGGTGGGCATGGTCTCGCTGCCGCGGGTTACGCGCTTGAGCGGGTTCTTGCCGGTGTGGTACATCGCGGTAGCCGTGGCCATGGGGGAGGGATAGAACGTCTGCACCTGGTCGGCGCGGAACTTGTTGCGCTTGAGCCACAGCGCCAGGTTCATCATGTCCTCGTCCCGGGTGCCGGGGTGGGCGGCGATGAAGTAGGGGATCAGGTACTGTTTTTTGCCGGCCTCCTTCGAGTACTTTTCGAACATGGCCTTGAAGCGGTCGTAACTGCCCATACCCGGCTTCATCATCTTCGACAGCGGGCCGTCCTCGGTATGTTCCGGGGCGATCTTCAGGTAGCCGCCGACGTGGTGCTTGACCAGTTCCTCCACATATTCCGGGGTTTCCACTGCCAGGTCGTAGCGCAGGCCGGAGGCGATCAGCACCTTCTTGACCCCGTTCACCTCGCGGGCGCGGCGGTAGAGTCCAATCAGGGGGGTCTGGTCGGTATTCAAATTTTTGCATATGCCGGGATAGACGCAGCTCAGCTTGCGACAGGCCGCCTCAATGGTCTTGCTCTTGCAGGCGACCCGCCACATGTTGGCGGTGGGGCCGCCCAGGTCCGAGATCACCCCGGTAAAGGCGGGGGAGGTGTCGCGGATACGTTCCACCTCGCGGATGATGGAGTCCTCGGAACGGTTCTGGATGATGCGGCCTTCATGTTCGGTGATGGAGCAGAAGGTGCAGCCGCCAAAGCAGCCGCGCATGATATTGACCGAGTGGCGGATCATCTCGTAGGCGGGGATGCTGGCATCGCCGTAGCTGGAGTGGGGCAGGCGGGTGTAGGGCTGCTCGAATACCAGGTCCAGCTCATCGGTCTCCAGCGGGATGGGCGGCGGGTTCAGCCACACGTCCCGATCGCCGTGGGCCTGCACCAGTGGCCGCGCATTGTGCGGGTTGGTTTCCTTGTGCAGGATGCGCGAGGCGTGGGCGTACAGGGCCGGGTCGTCCCGCACCTGTTCGTAGGCCGGCAGGCGGATGACCGCCGGGCCATCCTCCGCGGGTCGGTCCAGCAGGCGCACGGTGGCCACCTCGGCCTCGGCGGCACCCTCTTCGCTGCTGCTGGCGCAGGCCTCGGTGCGGGTGTCGATGTAGGGGTTGATCGGTGCTTCCACCGGGCCGATGACGTCCAGGTGGCTGGAGTCGATGACCCGGTAATGCTCCGGCAGCCGCTTGCAAACGTAGGCGGTGCCGCGCAGGTCGCGGATCTGCTGCACCGGCTCCCCGGCGGCGAGGCGATGGGCGACGTCGACCAGGGCGCGCTCGGCGTTGCCGTAGAGCAGCAGGTCGGCGCAGGCATCCAGCAGGACCGAGCGGCGCACCTTGTCGCTCCAGTAGTCGTAGTGGGCGATGCGGCGCAGGCTGGCCTCGATGCTGCCGATGATCAGCGGCACGTCCTTGTAGGCCTCCCGCACCCGCTGGCTGTAGACGATCACCGCCCGGTCCGGGCGCTTGCCGCCGACATTGCCGGGGGTATAGGCATCGTCGCTGCGGCGTTTCTTGTCCGCGGTGTAGCGGTTGATCATCGAGTCCATGTTGCCGGCGGCGACGCCAAAGAACAGGTTGGGCTTGCCCAGCACCTTGAAGGCGTCGGCACTGGTCCAGTCGGGCTGGGCGATGATGCCGACCCGGAAGCCCTGTGCTTCCAGGGTCCGGCCCACCACCGCCATGCCGAAGCTGGGGTGGTCCACGTAGGCGTCGCCGGTGACAATGATCACGTCGCAGCTGTCCCAGCCCAGGGCGTCCATCTCCGCGCGCGACATGGGCAGCTCGGGGGCCGGACCAAAGCACTCCGCCCAGTACTTGCGGTAGGAGAAGAGGTGGCGTGGCTGGGCGGTGCTGGACATTACAACGGCTGCGGGGTTTTGAATGAGGGCGACATTATACGCGATTCCCGTCCCGTCTGCTGTGCCGCTTAGTGCGCCCCGACAGCGGCTACCGTCTCGACCATGGCGGTGGTGAGAACTTCGAGGTCGGCATCGCTCATGATGAAGGGCGGCATGCAGTAAACCAGTTTGCCGAAGGGGCGGACCCAGACCCCGCGCTCCACGAACAGGGGCTGGATCTGCTGCATATCCACGGGCTGTTCCAGCTCGATTACACCGATGGCGCCGAGGGTGCGCACATCTGCCACTCCAGGCAGCTCCCGGGCTGGCGCCAGACCCGCTTCGAGGCCCCGATTGATACGCTGTACGCAGCGCAGCCAGGGCTGCGACAGCAGCAGCTCAATGCTCGCCACCGCGGTGGCGCAGGCCAGGGGATTGCCCATGAAGGTGGGGCCGTGCATGAAGGCGCCGGCCTCGCCCTCACTGATGCCGTGGCTGACGCGGCGGTTGCAGAGCGTGGCCGCCAGGGTCATATAGCCTCCGGTCAGGGCCTTGCCCAGGCAGAGAATGTCGGGCTCCACCCCGGCGTGCTCCAGTGCGAACAGCTTGCCGGTACGGCCGAAGCCGGTGGCGATTTCGTCGAAGATCAGCAGTACATCAAAGGCGTCGCAGAGGCCGCGCAACTGCACCAGGTAGTCCGCCGAGTAAAAGCGCATGCCGCCGGCGCCCTGCACCACCGGCTCCACGATCACCGCGGCCAGCTCCCTGTGGTGGCTGACCAGCAATTCCTCCATGGCGGCCAGGGACTGTTCGTCGCAGGGCTGGCCGAAGGGCACATCCGGTGCCGGCGCGAAATACTGCCGGGCCAACGCGTCCCCGAACAGGTGGTGCATGCCGGTGACCGGATCGCACAGGGACATGGCGCCGAAGGTGTCGCCGTGGTAGCCGTTGCGCAGGGCCACCAGTTTTTGCTTGCGTGGCTGGCCCTCGGAATACCAGTACTGGATGGCCATTTTCATCGCCACTTCCACAGCCACTGAGCCCGAGTCGCTGAAGAACACCCGTTCCAGGCTGGGCGGAGTGATCTCGGTCAGGAGCTGTGCCAAACGTACCGCCGGAGCGTGAGTAAGGCCACCGAACATGACGTGGGACATGGCCTGCAGCTGTTTCTGCACGGCCCGGTTCAGCACCGGGTGGTTGTAGCCGTGGATGGCGCACCACCAGGAGGCCATGCCATCGATCAGCTCGCGGCCGTCGGCGAGCGTGAGGCGTACGCCGTGGGCGCTGCTTACCGGGTAGACTTCCGGGGTATCCGTCGCCGAGGCATAGGGGTGCCAGATACTCGCAGCATCGCCCGCCTGCAACTGCGCCCAGCCGGGCTTGCGTGTGCTCACAGCAGTTCCAGCAGGCTGGGCAACAGCCTGTCGAGCAGCAGCGGCTGCGCCTCCACGGTGGGGTGGATGCCGTCCTCCTGCATCAAACTTGCGTCCGTGGCGATACCGTCGAGGATAAAGGGCAGTGCCGTGGCCCCGGTTTCCTCGGCCACCAGGGTAAAGGTGTCGCGAAAGGCCGCGGTATAACGGGCACCGTAATTCGGCGGGATTTCCATCGCCAGCAGCAGGACCTCGGCGCCGGCATCCTCGGCCAGCCGGGTCATATCCCTGAGGTTGTCGCGGATGCTGGCCGGCGGATAGCCACGCAGGCCGTCATTGCCGCCAAGCTCCAGCAGCACAATCGTTGGCTCGTAGCGCGCGAGCAGGTCAGGCAGGCGGCGCAGGCCGCCACCGGTAGTCTCGCCGCTGATGCTGGCGTTCACCACCCGGTAGTGCGGGTGGCTCTCCTGCAGGTGCTCCTCCAGCAATGCCACCCAGCCCTGTTCCAGGGACATGCCGTAGGCGGCACTGATACTGTCCCCCAGAACCAGCAGGGTTTTGCTGTCGGCGGCGTACACCTTCCCCGGCACCGCCAGGGTCAGGGCCAGCAGCAGCGCCGACAGTGCGGTGGCGAAGCTCCGCTGAGAATGCTGGCGGAAACCGCGCCGCAGGGCCGCAAAATTCATGCTTGCGGCTCCTTGTGGATCACGCCACCTTGCATTACGAAGCGTACGTTTTCCAGGGTCGCGATATCTTCCAGCGGGTTGCCGGCCACGGCGATGATATCGGCCAGAAAGCCCGGCGCCAGCTGCCCCAGTTGCTCCTCCCGGCCGAGGGCGCGGGCGGCATTCACGGTGGCGCTACGCAGGGCTTCCGCCGGGCTCATTCCAAACTGCGTCATCCGCGACAGTTGGCGCGCATTTTCGCCGTGGGGGTAGACCCCGGCGTCAGTGCCGTAAATCATGGTGACGCCGGCCCGGTGTGCATTGCGGAAATTCTCCCGTTGCACGGTGCCGGTGGCGCGTTCCTTGTCCAGCGATTCCGGCAGGATGCCGGCGGCCTCGCCTTCACCGAGAATGTACTCGGTAACGTAGATGTCCATGGCCAGTGCCGCGCCCTGTTTCCGGGCCAGGCGGATGCCCTCTTCATCGATGAAGCTGGCGTGTTCGATGGTGTCGACCCCGGCGCGCAGGGCGTTGTTGATGCCCTCGGCGCCGTGGGCATGAGAGGCAACCCGCAGGCCGTGACTGTGAGCCTCTTCCACCAGCGCCTGGAGCTCTTCCAGGGTGTATTGTGGTGCGCCGACCTTGGTACCGCGGGAGAGGACGCCGCCCGTAGAGCAGGTCTTGATCAGGTCGGCGCCGTACTTGATGTTTTGCCGCACTTTCGCCCGCGCCGCCCAGGGGCCGTCGGCAACGCCCTCGCCGGTGTGCTGAAACTGCGCCGGCAGCAGGTTCTCGTCACTGCAGTGGCCACCGGTAATGCCAATCGGTGGCCCGGATACGAATAGCCGCGGGCCCGGAATGTCGCCGTCGGCGATGGCGTCACGCAGAGCCACGTCGGCATAGGCGTCGGCGCCCAGGTTGCGGACGCTGGTGAAGCCCGCCAGCAGGGTGCGTCGGGCATTCACTACCCCGTTGATGGTCTTGCGCTCGTCTGACAGCGCCAGCTGGCGATAGCCGTGCTGATCGGCGCGACTGGTCAGGTGAACGTGCATGTCGATCAGGCCCGGCAGCAGGGTGTGGCCCGCCAGATGCAGGGTTTCACTGTCCTCCGGGGCTGTTATGCTGGCGCGCGGCCCGCTGGCAACGATCTTCCCGTCCACGATCAGGACGGCGGCATCCTGCACCAGTTCGCCACTGGTGACATCGACCATGGCATCCGCACTCAGCAGCAGGCTGCGTTCGGGCGGGGTGGCGGCAGCGGCTGTGCTCGCCGCCAGGGCCAGCAGGGCCAACAATCTGAAAGAGCGGGCTCCCCGTATTACCGCAAAGAGGAATTGCTGCATGATCAAGGCTGAAAATCTCCAGAAACGTGTCCCCATGGCAGGGGGTGAGCTGGAGATACTGAAAGGGATCACTCTGGAAATCAAGTCGGGGGAATCGGTGGCGATCATCGGCGCCTCGGGCTCGGGCAAATCCACCCTGCTCGGCCTGCTGGCGGGCCTGGATGAGGCCAGCGGGGGCCGGGTGGTGATCAACGATACTGACATCAGTGCCCTCGACGAGGATCAGCGCGCCCTGTTTCGCGGCCGGGAGGTGGGTTTTGTGTTCCAGTCCTTCCAGTTGCTACCGGCATTGACCGCCCTGGAAAATGTGATGTTGCCGCTGGAGTTGCAGGGGCAGGGCGATGTGCGCAAGCAGGCCCGGCACTTCCTCGAACGGGTCGGCCTGGGGTCCCGGGTTCAGCATTACCCGCGGCAGATGTCTGGCGGCGAGCAGCAACGGGTGGCGATTGCCCGCGCCTTTGCCAACAGTCCGGCCATCCTCTTCGCCGACGAGCCTACCGGCAACCTCGACACCACCACCGGCAGCCACATTGTCGACCTGCTGTTTGAACTCAACCGTGAGCAGGGCACTACCCTGGTGCTGGTCACCCACGACCACGCGCTGGCGGCCCGCTGCCAGCACCGGTTCCGGCTCGATGCAGGCGCTCTGGTAGAGGGGGATTAGCCTGTGTCCATGACCGCGACACGGATGCTGGCCCGGGACTGGCGCGGCGGCGAGCTGGGCGTGCTGCTGGCGGCCCTGGTGCTGGCGGTCGCCGTAGTGTCCGGGATCAGCGCCTTTACCACCCGGCTCCAGACCGCGCTGGAGCAGGAGAGCCATCGGTTTCTGGCAGCAGACCGGGTAGTGCGCAGTGGCAGTGATCTGCCGGCCGAGTGGCTGGCAGAGGCGGAGGGATTGGGCCTGCAGACTGCCCGGATACTGACCTTTCCCTCCATGGTCTACGCCGGCGACGACGCGATGGTGTTGGCCTCGGTCAAGGCAGTCAGCTCTGCCTATCCCCTGCGCGGCGAGCTGCGCTTTAGCGAAGAAGCCTTCGGTGCCGTGTTGACCGCGACCAGCGGCCCGGAGCCGGGGACTGTGTGGCTGGATTCACGCCTGTTTCCATTATTGGACGTCGCCATTGGCGACCGAATCTCGGTGGGCGAGGCGGAATTCACGGTGCTGGCGTCGGCCCGCACTGAGCCGGATCAGGGCGGATCCTTTCTCGGTTTCGGCCCCCGGGTGTTGATGCACTACGACGATATTGCCGCCACCGGCGTGGTCCAGCCCGGCAGCCGGGTGGAGTATCGCCAGCTCTATGCCGGCGACAGCGCCGCGCTGACGGACTTTGTGGGCTGGCTGCGGCCGCAGCTGGTGCCCGGTCAGCGCCTGCTGGACGTCAGCGACGGCCAGCCGGGCCTCGGCGATGCGCTGCAGCGGGCAGAGAGCTTCCTGCTGTTGGCCGGCAGCCTCGGCGTCGTGCTGGCGGGGGTGGCTATTGCCCTGGCCGCACGGCGCTTCAGTGAACGCCACAACGACTACGTTGCGATCATGAAAAGCCTGGGCGCGACTGCCACCAACATCACCCGCCTCTACGGTAGCAGCCTGTTCCTGCTCGGTCTCATCGCCACCCTGCTGGGCTGCGGCCTGGGCTGGGCTCTGCAGCAAAGCTTTTTCACCCTGTTCGGGGGGCAATTGCCGGTGCAGCCCGGCCCTGCCGGCTTGCGTCCCTACGGCATCGGTGCGGCGACTGCCCTGGTGTGCCTGCTGTGCTTTGCCTGGCCACCGTTACGGCGCCTCAGCCTGGCCAGCCCGCTGCGGGTGTTGCGCCGGGACATGCCGCTGGAGCAGCGCCGAACCCTCACCGACTACGCGATCGGCCTGGCCGCGGTGAGCGGCCTGATGTGGTGGTACAGCGGCGACTGGAAGCTTACTGCTGCAGTGCTGGCGGGGCTGGCGGCGACGGTGGTGCTGGGGCTGGTGCTGGCCCTGACCCTGCTGCGTGGCGGCCGTCTGGTGGGCATGAGCGCGGGCAGCGTCTGGCGCCTGGCCTTCGCCGGCCTGCAGCGGCGCGGCACCGCCAACGCGCTGCAGGTCGTGATTTTCGCCATGGCCATCATGCTGCTGCTGGTGCTGCTGCTGGTGCGCACCTCGCTGATCGACACCTGGCAGACCCAGCTTCCCGAAAACACCCCCAACCACTTCGCGCTCAATATCGCGCCGGAGGAAGTACAGGGCGTGGAGCAGATCCTGCGCGCCCGGGAGGTTCCCGGGGCCGCGCTGTCACCGATGATTCGCGGCCGTATCCTGACCGTCAATGGTGAGGATCTGCCGCCGCGGGAGGAGGCAGAGCAAGGGGGGCCGCGCCAGCGCGAGGCCAATTTTACCTGGTCCGATGAACTGCCAGCGGACAACACCCTGGTACAGGGAGAGTGGTGGGGCCCCCAGAGCGATGCCAGGGAAGTGTCATTGGAGCGTGAGTTTGCCGAGCGGTTTGGTGTCGCGCTCGGCGATCGCATCGGTTTCCAGGTGGGCTCCGAGCCCTTCGAGGCCACCGTGACCAGTATCCGCGAACTGGACTGGCAATCCTTCAATCCCAACTTCTGGCTGGTGTTTCCGCCAAGGCTGCTGGCTTCCTACCCGGCGACCTTCATGACCAGTTTCTACCTGGAGCCGGAGCAAAAGCCCTTCCTCAACCAGTTCATTCGTCGCTTTCCGACGGTGACAGTGGTCGAGATGGATGTGGTGGTGGCACAGGTCCGCGGCATCATCAGCCAGGTGTCGGCAGCGGTGGAGCTGGTGCTGGCGGTGATCATGGCCGCCGGGGCCCTGGTGCTGGTGGCCGGGGTCCAGGCCAGCGTCGATGCCCGCATGCACGAGAGTTCGATTCTCCGCGCCCTGGGTGCGTGCCGGCGGCTGGTACTGGGAGGCCTGCTGATCGAGTTTGCCGCCATGGGGCTGTTCGCCGGCCTGCTGGCCACGGTCGCGGCGGAGCTGTCGGTCTATATCCTGCAGGCGCAGGTGATGGGCATGCAGTACGCGCCCTCGCCCTGGGTGTGGCCGGTGGGGATTGTGGTGGGTACGGTGCTGATTGCCGGTCTCGGCGTATTCAGCTGTCGCAAGGTGGTTTCCAGCCCGCCGCTGGCGGTGTTGCGGGATCTCTGACCCGCCCACCTGTAGGAGCGCACTCCGTGCGCGATCGCCCGCGGACAAGGTGAATGGCCGCGTAGCGGACAGAGAAGGTGGCCTGGGCCAGCGGGCTCCTACCTGTGATCGCCCGCGGACAAGGTGAATGGCCGCGTAGCGGACAGAGAAGGTGGCCTGGGCCAGCGGGCTCCTACCTGTGATCGCCCGCGGACAAGGTGAATGGCCGCGTAGCGGACAGAGAAGGTGGCCTGGGCCAGCGGGCTCCTACCTGTGATCGCCCGCGGACAAGGTGAATGGCCGCGTAGCGGACAGAGAAGGTGGCCTGGGCCAGCGGGCTCCTACCTGTGATCGCCCGCGGAGCGGGCTCCTACCAGTAGGAGCGCACTCTGTGCGCGATGGTGTTCAGTGACCGGGTGGTCTGCCCTCAGGGAGTGGCCGCGTGGCTGCTGCTGATACCTGCGATAAAGGTTTGCACCCCGAGCTCGACCTGGCGGGGGAGATCGATGTGGCGCTGGAACAGTTCCGGCGCATCCACCAGCAGGGTAGCCAGGCCGTGGATGCCGGCCCAGGCAGCGTTGGTGAGATAGGCCAGGTCCTGCTGGCGGAAAATTCCCTGTTCGATACCGCGGCGCAGGATGGACTGGACCTGCTGGAATGTGTCCCGGCTCGCCTCGCGCAGTTCCGGATGGGAGTCCGGGTGCACGGAGGGGCCGAACATCAGCTTGAACATTTGCGGATACTGGCCCGCATAGGCCACATAGGCATGGGCCAGGGCCTGTAGCTGTTCACGAGGGCAGTCTTCGGTGGCCGCGGCTGCGTCACGCAGGCTGGACAGGAGACGCCGGTAACCAACGGTGGCCATGGCGGCCAGCAGGTCGCCCTTGTCGCTGAAGTGGCGGTAGGGCGCGGTCTGGGACACGCCGATGCCGCGGGCCAGCGCCCGCAGGCTGAGAGCTTCCACGCCCTGGGTTTCCAGCTCCTCGACCGCTGTGTCCAGCAGTTCCGCGCGCAGGTTGCCGTGGTGATAGCTTTTTTGTCCGGCCTCTTGCCTCACGTAGTGCTCAAAGTATCAGGTAGTTTGAGCACTAGGGCAGCAGGTGCTGAACGCCGTCCCGCTCCTCGGTCAGTTCCCGTTCCGTGGCCTGCATCTTCAGGCGGCTGAAGTCACCGACCTCGACGCCCTGGACGATCTCCCAGTTGCCGTCCTTGCAGCGGCAGGGGAAGGAGTAGATCAGGCCTTCGGTAATGTCGTAGGAACCGTCGGAGTAGACGCCCATGGAGACCCAGTCATCGCCCTCGGTGCCCAGCGCCCAGGAGCGCATGTGGTCGATGGCGGCATTCGCCGCAGAGGCGGCGGAGGAGGCGCCGCGGGCCTTGATGATTGCCGCGCCGCGCTGCTGCACAGTGGGGATGAAATCGTTCTCGTACCAGCTCTGCTCAATCAGGGAAATCGCTTTCTCGCCGCTGACCTCGGCGTTGAACAGATCCGGGTACTGGGTGGCGGAATGGTTGCCCCAGATGGTCATCTTGGTGACATCGTTGACGGTCTTGCCGGTTTTCTGGGCAATCTGGCTCATGGCGCGGTTGTGATCCAGGCGCGTCATGGCAGTGAAGTTGCGGGGGTTGATGTCCGGCGCGTTGCGCTGGGTGATCAGGGCATTGGTGTTGGCGGGGTTGCCCACCACCAGCACCTTGATATTGCGGCTGGCGTGGGCATCGATGGCTTTACCCTGGACCGAGAAGATTGCGGCGTTGGCTTCCAGCAGGTCCTTGCGCTCCATGCCGGGACCGCGCGGGCGCGCCCCGACCAGCAGGGCGTAGTCGGCGTCCCTGAAGGCGACGTTCGGGTCGTCACTGCAGATGGTCTCCACCAGCAGCGGGAAGGCACAGTCGTCCAGCTCCATCTTGACACCGTTCAGGGCTTCCATTGCCGGGGCGATGTCCAGCAGCTGCAGGATCACGGGCTGGTCGTCGCCCAGCATGTTGCCTGCGGCAATGCGGAACAGCAGCGCGTAGCCAATCTGGCCAGCGGCGCCGGTAACGGTTACTCGAACGGGTGCTTTCATCGGCGGAGTTTCCTCAAAGTTCGGGAGAATAGGCATTTCGGGGGCGACATTGTCGAGTGAAACGGGTGAAAAAACAACCCGCTGCCTGTAAAATGCGCAGCCACACATGGACCCGAAGCAGGCAGGTAGTGCGCGAACTTTCCCGAAAAGAACGGCTGGAATTCAACAAGTTGCAGAAGCGTTTGCGGCGCAATGTGGGCAATGCCATCGCCGACTACAACATGATCGAAGCCGGCGACAGGGTTATGGTCTGCCTGTCCGGGGGCAAGGATTCCTACGCCATGCTGGACGTGCTGCTGGCGCTGCGGGTGAGCGCGCCCATCGACTTCGAGCTGGTGGCGGTGAACCTGGATCAGAAGCAGCCCGGTTTTCCGGAGGAAGTACTGCCGGCCTGGCTGGCGCAGCTGGACATTCCCTACTACATCCTGGAAAAGGATACCTACAGCATCGTCCGCGAGGTCATCCCCGAGGGCAAGACCACCTGTGGTCTGTGCTCGCGCCTGCGCCGGGGCAGTCTGTACGGCTTCGCCCGGGATATCGGCGCCAGCAAAATCGCGCTGGGCCACCATCGCGACGATATTGTCGAAACCCTGTTTCTGAACATGTTCTTCGGCGGCAGCCTCAAGGCCATGCCGCCCAAGCTGCTGTCCGACGATGGCCGCAATGTCGTGATCCGGCCCATGGCGTATTGCAAGGAAAAGGACCTGGTAGCCTATGCCGACTACAAGGCCTTCCCCATCATTCCCTGCAATCTCTGCGGCTCCCAGGAGAACCTGCAACGGGTGCAGATCAAGCAGATGCTGAAGGATTGGGAGCGGCAGTATCCGGGGCGCACGGAGACCATTTTTCGCAGTATTTGCAATGTCGCTCCCTCGCAATTGGCGGACACCGCACTGTTCGACTTCAGCAGCCTGCGCGCCGAAGTTGACCGGGACCTCCATTTACCCGCCATTCGCGCAGTCAACCTCTAGGTGAGGGCGTACGCGGCCCCCGGCGGGGCACTGCTGGAGGCGGAGGGCCTGAGCCTCGAGCGGGGTGGGCGCCAGCTGTTCAGCGGCATTGACCTGCAAGTGGGGCCGGGCGAGCTGGTGCAAATCGAGGGCGCCAACGGCGCCGGCAAGACAAGCCTGCTGCGGATCTTGGCGGGGCTCTCCCGCTACGGCTATAGCGGCCGTGTCAGCCGCCATGCGCCGCAACTCTTCCTCGGCCACCACAGTGCGGTCAAGGGCCTGCTAAGCCCGCGCGAAAACCTGGCCTGGCACATCGCCGGCGAAGCTGAATTCAGTGCCGGCGAAATTGACCAGGCGCTGGCTGCAGTAGGCCTGTATGGCTATGAAGATGTGCCCAGCCATGCGCTCTCCGCCGGCCAGCACCGGCGGGTCAACCTGGCCCGGTTGTATTTGTCCCGGGCTCCCCTGTGGCTGCTGGACGAACCCTTCACTGCGATTGATCGCAGCGGCGTTGCCGAGCTGGAGGCGCACCTGGCCCTGCATCTGGCGGCGGGAGGTTCGGTGTTGCTGACCTCCCACCAGCTGGTGGCGGTGCCGTACCCCCTGCTGCGGCTGGACCTGGCCACGGGCCTGCTGCAATGAGGGCCGCCAGCAGCGCCGCGTTCTGTGCTCGTCTGCTGCGACGGCAGCTGGTGCTGGGCCTCCGCCGGCCGGTGGAGATTGGCAACCCGCTGCTGTTTTTCGCCATGGTGATTGCGCTGTTTCCGCTGGGGCTGGGGCCCGCACCGGACACCCTGGCGGCTTTTGCCCCCGGCATTCTCTGGATTGTGGCCCTGTTGTCGAATCTGCTGACCTCCGAGGGCGTATTTCGCGGCGATTTCGAGGACGGCAGTCTGGAACAGCTGCTGCTGGCGCCCCAGCCCCTGTATTTTTCGGTGCTGGCCTATGTGCTGGCGCAATGGCTGCTGACCGGTTTCCTGCTCGGACTGCTGTCGCCCCTGTTTGCACTGATGCTGGGGCTGGAGCCTGCGGCCATCCCGGCGCTGGCGGGCAGCCTGCTGCTGGGCACTGCGGTGCTGAGCCTGGTGGGCGGTATAGGCGCGGCGCTCACGGTCGGGCTGCGGCGTGGCGGCATGCTGATTTCCCTGCTGATCCTGCCGTTTTACATGCCGGTACTGATCTTTGGCAGCGGCGCGGTGCAGGCGGCGTTGGCGGGCGCCCCGGCGGCGCCTTACCTGGCCATTCTTGGTGCCATGCTGTGCATGGCAGTGGCCCTGGCGCCGCTGGCGATTGCCGCCGGCCTGCGGATCAGCGCCGACACCTGAGCGATTTCCGCCGAATCACATTGTTCGGCGCCCGGGTCGCTGTATAATTGCCCGCCTATGTGGTCCCTCTTCCATAAGTTTGGTTCTCCTCCCTGGCTCTATCGCCTGTCCGGGTCCATCCTTCGTTGGCTGTTGCCCATTACGGTTATCGCGTTGGTCGTCGGAGCTGTGTGGGGAGTCCTGTTCACCCCGCCTGACTTTCGCCAGGGCAACAGCTACCGCATTATCTACATTCACGTGCCGGCAGCGGTGGTCGCCCTCGCCGGTTACTATGTGATGGCAATTGCCGGTGCGGTGAGCCTGATCTGGCGGATGAAGATGGCGGACGTCGCCATGCGCGCCTGTGCGCCGATCGGCGCCGCGCTGACCTTCGTTGCCCTGGTTACCGGCAGTATCTGGGGCAAGCCTACCTGGGGCACCTGGTGGGTGTGGGATGCGCGTATTACTTCCATGCTGATCCTGTTCTTTCTCTACCTCGGGGTGATTGCCCTGTACGAGGCCTATGAAAACAAGGAGCTGGCGGCCAAGGCCTGCGCGGTACTGAGTCTGGTCGGGACGGTGAACATTCCGATCATTTATAAGTCAGTTGATTGGTGGTACAGCCTGCATCAGCCGGCTTCGATCAAATTCACCGGAGACACGACCATCGATCCGAGCATGCTCTACCCGTTGCTGTTCATGATCATTTCTTTCTACGCGCTGTTCACCTGTGCGCTGTTGCTGAACATGCGCGCGGAAATCCTGCAGCGCGAGCAGCGGACGGCCTGGGTCAGGCGGCTGGCGGGGTCGGGAGAGCGGGACTGATGTATTTTGAAACCCTGGCTGCGGCCCTGCAGATGGATGGCCACGGTGCCTTTGTCTGGTCTGCCTATCTGATTACACTTGGGGTTATCGCGTTCATCCTGTACGCACCAAAGCGCCGCGAGAAGCGCTTTCTGCGGCAACTGGAAGGACAAATCAGGCGCAGCGGTGGCCAGGTCGCCGGCGCTATCAAGGAGGTTTGATGCACCCTGTTCGCAAGCAGCGCCTGTACCTTGTCCTGTTCCTGGTGTTCTTCTCCACGGCCGCGGTCGGCCTGGTCGCCTATGCCCTGCGTGGCAATATCAACCTGTTCTACCCGCCGGTGGAAGTCGCCGAGGGCCTCGCTCCCGTGGGCCAGACTATCCGCGTGGGTGGCATGGTGGTGGACGGCAGCGTCCAGCGCAGCAGCGACAGCCTGGAAGTCCGCTTCGAGGTGACGGATTACGAAGCTGTGGTGCCCGTGGTCTATACCGGTATCCTGCCGGATCTGTTCGGTGAAGGGCAGGGCGCGGTGGCCTCGGGCAAGCTGGATGAAAACGGTGTGCTGCAGGCCGCGGAAGTCCTGGCCAAGCACGACGAGAACTACATGCCGCCGGAAGTGGCGGAGGCGCTGGAGGCATCGAAAGCGAGAATGGCTGGACAGGCCGCGAAGCAGGAGTATGCGCAATGATCCCGGAGTTTGGCCATTTCGCCCTGATTCTCGCCCTCTGCCTGTCGGTCCTGCTGTGCACCGTACCCCTCTGGGGCGCCTGGCGCGGCAACGCCACCGCCATGGCCCTGGCGCCCAATCTGGCGATTGGCATCCTGGTATTTTCGGCCATCAGTTTTGCCTGCCTTACCTGGGCCTTCCTGCAGGACGACTTCTCGGTGCAGGTGGTGGCCAACAACAGCAATAGCCTGCTGCCCTGGTATTACAAGTTCTCCGCGGTGTGGGGCAACCACGAGGGCTCGCTGCTGCTGTGGATCCTCATTCTCGCCCTGTGGACCTGCGCGGTCGCCGTGTTCAGCCCGCAGCTGCCGCTGCTGATGCTGTCCCGGGTGCTGGCGGTGATGGGCTTTGTCGGGGTTGGCTTCATGGCCTTCTCGCTGTTTACCTCGAATCCGTTTGCGCGCCTGCTGCCCGGCACTCCGATGGACGGGCAGGACCTGAACCCCCTGCTACAGGATTTCGGCCTGATCATTCACCCGCCACTGCTTTACATGGGCTATGTCGGCTTTTCCGTGGCCTTTGCCTTCGCCATTGCGGCCCTGCTGGGCGGGCGTCTGGATGCGGCCTGGGCGCGCTGGTCCCGGCCCTGGACCAATGTTGCCTGGGCGTTCCTGACCCTGGGGATCATGCTCGGCAGCTGGTGGGCGTACTATGAGCTCGGCTGGGGCGGCTGGTGGTTCTGGGATCCGGTGGAAAACGCCTCCTTCATGCCATGGCTGGCAGGCACCGCGCTGATCCACTCCCTGGCGGCGACGGAAAAGCGTGGCCTGTTCAAGAGCTGGACCGTATTGCTGGCCATCTTTGCCTTCTCTCTCAGCCTGCTGGGTACCTTCCTGGTGCGCTCGGGGGTGCTGACCTCGGTGCACGCCTTCGCCACCGATCCCGCCCGCGGCCTGTTTATCCTGGTATTTCTCGGTATCGTGGTAGGGGGTTCCCTGATTCTCTACGCCCTGCGTGCGCCAGCGGTGAGCAGCCGGGTGGGCTTTGCCTGGCTGTCGCGGGAAACACTGCTGCTGGTCAACAACGTGGTGTTCCTGGTGGCGACCCTGACGGTCCTGTTCGGCACCCTGTTTCCGCTGCTGATGGATGCGCTGGGGCAGGGCAAGTACTCTGTAGGGCCGCCCTACTTCAATGCGGTTTTCGTGCCCCTGATGGCGTTGCTGATGCCGTTCATGGGGATCGGGCCGGTCTCGCGCTGGAAGCAGGACAGTGCCAGCCGCTGGCGGGCGGAACTGCTGGTGCCGGCCATTGCAACCGTGGTCTGCGCCCTGACCCTGCCGCTGCTGCACGATGGCGACTACAACCTGTGGGTGGCGCTGGCGATCCTGCTGGCGGGCTGGGTGGTGTTCGGCATGCTGCGCGACCTGGCCAATCGGGTGCGCAACGCCAGTTCCCTGGGCACCGGCCTGCGCCGCCTGGCGCTCAGCTACTGGGGCATGTTCGTGGCCCACATCGGCTTTGCCGTTACCGTGATCGGTGTCGTGGTCACCAGCCAGTTCAATATCGAGCACGATCTCAAAATGAGCCCCGGCGCCAGCGACACCATCGCCGGTTACGAATTTCGCTTTCTCGATGTGCGCGGCGTACAGGGCCCCAACTATGTCGCCGATGAGGCGCGCTTCATCGTCTATCGCGACGGCCGCGAGGTCGTGCGCCTGGCACCGCAGAAGCGGCGCTACCTGGCCAGTGGGGACGTCATGACCGAAGCCGCGATCGATGACGGTTTCTTCCGCGATCTATTCGTCGCCATGGGAGAGCCGGTGGGAACAGACGGCGCCTGGGCCATCCGCCTGCACTACAAACCCTTTGTCCGCTGGATGTGGGGCGGCTCGGTGCTGATGGCCCTCGGTGGTTTCATGACCGTCGCCGACAAGCGCTATCGCCGCCAACGCAGTGTCGCGCGTGATACCTTGCGTCAAGGAGAGGTCCGTGGCGCCCAGGCTTAAGTTGTTCCTGCCGCTGATCCTGTTCCTGGTGTTGGCGGCGTTTCTGTTCCGCGGCCTGTCGCTGGATCCCATGGCGATGCCCTCGGCCCTGATCGACCAGCCGCTGCCGGACTTTCAGCTCACCGCGCTGGCCGATGATCGGCCCCTGTCCCGCGCCGATGTCATCGGTGAGCCGGCCCTGTTCAATGTCTGGGCCACCTGGTGCATTTCCTGTCGCGTGGAACACCCCTACCTGCAGCAGCTGGCTGACAGCGGCGTCCCCATCTACGGCATCAACTACAAGGACGAGGACACTGCGGCCCGCCGCTGGCTGCGCGATCTCGGCGATCCCTACCGCGCCAATATCGTTGACCGGGAGGGAACCCTGGGCGTGGATCTGGGCGTCTACGGCGCTCCGGAAACCTACCTGGTGGATGCCGACGGCGTGATCCGCTATCGCCATGTCGGGGTCATCGACGAGCGCGTCTGGCGCGATACCCTGGAGCCCCTTTGGCGGGAAGTTCTCGCCCTGGAGACAACGCCATGAACGCACTGCGCACCACCGCCCTGGCCCTGTGGATGCTGCTGCTGGCCCTGCCCGCGGCGGCGGTCATCGAGACCTATGAATTCAGTGAACCGGAACTGGAGCAGCGCTACCGGGCGCTCAGCCAGGAGCTGCGCTGCCCCAAGTGCCAGAACCAGAATATCGCCGATTCCAATGCGCCCATTTCCCAGGACCTGAGGCGCCTGCTGCACCAGCAGCTGGAAGCCGGCGCTAGCGACCGGGAGATCCTGGAATTCATGGTGGCACGCTATGGCGAGTTCGTGCGCTACCGGCCCGCATTCAACGCCGCCACCGCAATTTTGTGGCTGGCACCGGTACTGTTGCTGCTCGCCGGCGCCGCGGGATTGCTGATGCTGCTGCGCGGCCGCAAGCAGTCCCCGACCACTCTCGACAGTGATGACGAGGCTCGGCTCACTGCCCTGCTGCAAACGGCGGAGAAAGACGCTTGACCATATTCCTGCTTGCCTGTGCCGGCCTGATCCTGCTCAGTGGCCTGTTTTACCTGTTCCCCGGCTGGGCCATGCGCCGGCCGCTGGACGACGGCGCCCAGGCCAACGTGGATTGGTACCGGCTGCGCCGGCGCGAGCTGGCGGAGGAAGGCGACAGCGGCCTGGAAACCGACGCCCAGCTGCGTCTGCTGGAAGACCAGCAGACGCCAGTGGAGGCACCGCGGCCGGATCCCCGGGCAGCATTCCCGGTCTGGGTACTGTTGCCGTTGGTGGCGGTGATGGCGGGCCTTATTTACTACCAACTGGGTTCGGTGGCCGATGTCAGGATCGGTGGGCAGTTGGCAGCGCTGGATGAGAACGCCGGCGAGGATGAAATGCTGGCGTTGATGGCGGCCATCGAGAAGCGCTCCGGCCAGCGTCCGGACAATCTGCATTATCTGGCGCTGCTGGGCCGTTTCTACATGGGGCAGGGCGATTTCGCGATGGCTGCGGAAACCTACAACAGGCTGGCAGTGGCAGCGCCGGAAGATGCCCAGGCGCTGGCCTACGCCGCCCAGGCGCGCTATCTCGCCAGCGACCGGACGCTGGACTCCGAGTCACAGGCCCGGGCCGAGCAGGCCCTGGCGATCAATCCGCACCAGCGCACGGCACTTGGCCTGCTGGGGATGGCGGCCTTTGAGCGCGAACAGTTCCGCGCCGCCATTCAGTACTGGGAGCGGCTGCTGGAGATGGAAGCCCCGGGCGGCGAAGGCGCGCAGATGATTGCCGGGGTGATTGCCGAGGCGCGGCAGCGCCTTGGCGAACCGGAAGTCGCCGCTGCGGCCGAGTTGGAAGCAACTGTTGGTATCGGTGTCAGCCTGCGGGTCGCGGTCCCCGAGGGCGTGGCGCTCAACCCCACCGACACCGTCTTCGTGCTGGCGCGTTCAGCTTCCAGCAGCAGCCGCATGCCCATCGCGGTACAGCGGCTACAGGCCGGGCAGCTGCCCGCGACCCTGCGCCTGGACGACAGCAACTCCATGGCCGGGCAGAAACTGTCCGAGGCCGGCGAGGTCGTGGTTGTGGTCCAGGTCTCTCCCGAAGGCACTCCCGGTGAGGAGAACGCCAGCTGGCTGGGCCGCGCGGGGCCGCTGCAACCCTCCCTGTCCACCGAGCCGCTGGCTATCACCCTGGAGCCTCGCCCGAGCTAGGCCGGCTTTAACCGGCCACAGGCGTAGTGTTGTCCAGGGAAGTTGGATACACTACATCTTGTGGTTACAGGTCGGCGGCCAGCGCTCTTTTTGGGCGCTATTTTATTTTAAAAACAGCGCGTTATAAATGCTAATTAAAGTGATATGCGATTAAAGTCCATCAAGCTCGCCGGCTTCAAATCCTTTGTCGATCCGACAACGGTGAACTTCCCCAGCAACATGTCCGCGGTGGTGGGGCCCAACGGCTGCGGGAAATCCAATGTCATCGACGCCGTGCGCTGGGTGATGGGGGAGAGTTCCGCGAAGAACCTGCGTGGCGAGTCGATGACCGATGTCATTTTCAATGGCTCGGTCAATCGCCAACCGGTGGGGCAGGCCTCCATCGAGCTGGTCTTCGACAACAGCGATGGCGGCGTCGGCGGGGAATACGCCAGCTATGCGGAAATTTCCATCCGCCGCCTGGTGACCCGGGAAGCCCAGTCTGAATACTTCCTCAACGGCAGCCGCTGCCGGCGCCGCGATATTACCGACATCTTCCTCGGCACCGGTCTCGGGCCGCGCAGCTACGCGATTATCGAGCAGGGCATGATTTCGCGCCTGATCGAGTCCAAGCCGGAGGAACTGCGGGTCTTCATCGAGGAAGCGGCGGGTATCTCCAAGTACAAGGAGCGGCGCCGGGAAACCGAGAATCGCATGCGCCGCACCATGGAAAACCTGGAGCGGCTGACCGACCTGCGGGACGAGCTGCAGCGGCAGCTGCAACACTTGCAGCGGCAGGCCCAGGCGGCGGAAAAATACACCGAACAGAAGAGCGAGGAACGGACCCTGAAAGCCCAGCTGCAGGCCCTGCAATGGCAGCAGCTGGACCAGCAGGCCACGGCTTGCGCCCAGGCCATTGCCGAGCTGGAGGTGAAGCTGGAAGCGGTGAATGCCGAACACCAACAGATCGACACCGCGATCGAGCAACGCCGCCAGGACCACAGCGAGTGCACGGACACATTCAACCAGGTCCAGGCGACCTATTACACGCTCGGGGCCGAGGTCGCCCGGCTCGAGCAGGCCATCAAGTTCCAGCAGGAGCGGGCGCGCCAGCTCAACGACGATCTGCGCCAGGCCGTGGCCAGTCTGGAGGAGTCGGGGCAGCACCTGCGTCAGGACCAGGACAAGCTGGAAACCTGGGAGGCGGAGCTGGAAACCCTGGCACCGGAGCTAGAAATGCTGCACGCGGTGGAGGAGGAGTCCGCCGACGCCCTGCAGCAGGCCGAGGACGCCATGCTGCACTGGCAGCAGCAGTGGGACGAGTTCAACCAGCACGCCGCCGCGCCGCGGCAGCAGGCCGAAGTACAGCAGTCGCGCATTCAGCATCTGGAACAGGCCCAGCAGCGTCTGCAGCGGCGCATCCTGCAGCTGGAAGAAGAGCGGGCGGGCCTGGTCCAGAGCGATGACGAGCCTGTACTGGAAGTCCTGGCGGAAGAGATCGCCCTGCTTGAAGAGCAGATGGCCACGTTCGAGTCGCACAGCGATGAGCTGGTCCAACAACTGGCCGCGGCCCGCGAGGAAGAGGGCAGCCTGTCGGGGCAACTCAATGATAGCCGCTCCCGGTTGCAGCAATTGCGCGGCCGCCAGGCCTCACTGGAAGCACTGCAGCAGGCCGCGACCGAGGATCGGGACCAGGGCGTCAGCGCCTGGCTCACGGCGCGCCAGCTACAGGACCGGCCGCGCTTGCTGCAGCAACTGCAGGTTGACGAGGGCTGGCAACTGGCGGTGGAAACCGTGCTCGGCGACTACCTGCAGGCCGTTTGCGTCGACCAGTTGGGCGATCTCGCCGGCCTGCTGGGCGATCTGGAGCAGGGCCAGCTGAGCCTGGTGGAAGAGGGCGGTGCCGCGGTTGCCGGCCCGGATTTCCTGGCGGCGCGGGTGCGTGGCTCCGCTGCCGCCGCGAGCCTGCTGGCAGGCGTGCGGGTGGCCGACGACCTGCCGGCCGCCCTGGCGCTGCGGGCCGTGCTCGCAGCCGGCGAGTCGGTAATTACCCCGGAGGGCATCTGGCTCGGTGCCGACTGGCTGCGGGTGAAACGTCCGGGCGAACAGGAGGGCGGCGTTATCCAGCGCCGCCAGGAGCTGGAGCGGCTGGCAACCGACATTGACCTGACTGCCGAGCAGGTGGCCGAGCTGGATGCGGGGCAGCTGCAGGCACGGGAGCGCCAGCAGACGCTGGAATCCCGGCGCCAGGACAGCCAGCGCGAGCTGCAGCAGGCCACGCGGCAGCACTCGGAAGCCAGCGCGAAACTGTCGGCGCAGCAGGCGCGTCTGGAGCAGATCAGCGCCCGCCGGGAGCGCCTGGGCGCAGAGATCAGCGATACCCGGGAGCAATTCCGCCAGGAACAGGAATCGGTCGCTGAGGCGCGGCTGTTGCTGGCCACCGCCATCGAGCAGATGGAGCTGGATTCGCGCCAGCGCGAGGACCTGCTGACCCGCCGCGACCAGGCCCGCAGCCAGCTCGACAGCGTGCGCCAGAAGGCGCGCCACGACAAGGACGTGGCCCACCAATCCGCCATGCGCCACCAGTCCCTGGAAACCCAGCTGCGCGCATTGCGCGACTCCATGGAGCGCACCCGGTCCCAGGTAGCCCAGTTGCAGGAGCGACGCGACACTCTGCAGGGCAACCTTGGGGAGGCAGACGACCCTCTGGGCCCCCTGCAGGAGGACCTGGAGGCGCAGCTTGCCCTGCGGCTGGCCTCCGAGGGCGAGCTGACTCGCGCCCGGCAGGCGGTAGCGGAAGTGGAACATGCCATGCGTCAGGCCGAGCAACAGCGCGCTGCCATCGAGCAGCGGGCCCAGGGCGTGCGCTCGGAGCTGGAGCAGCAGCGGCTGCAGTATCAGGGTCTCCAGGTGCAGCGCGAAAACGTGCTGCGCCAGCTGCGCGAAGCTGAGCAGAATCTCGAACAGGTACTGGCCGACATGCCCGACGGCGCCAACGAGTCCGAGTGGCAGGTTGCGCTGGAGCGGGTGGCCGCCCGTATCGCCCGCCTGGGGCCGATCAATCTCGCGGCGATCGACGAATACGCGTTGCAGTCAGAGCGCAAGAACTATCTCGATGCCCAGAACGAGGATCTGGAAACCGCCCTGGAGACCCTGGCGTCCGCCATCCGCAAAATCGACAAGGAAACCCGCAGCCGCTTCCGCGACACCTTTGACAAGGTCAACGCCGGTTTGCAGGAGCTGTTTCCACGGGTGTTCGGCGGCGGCAACGCCTACCTGGAAATGACCGGGGACGACCTGCTCGATACCGGCATCACCATCATGGCGCGGCCCCCGGGCAAGAAAAACAGCACCATTCACCTGCTCTCCGGCGGTGAGAAGGCGCTCACCGCGATTGCCCTGGTGTTCTCCATTTTCCAGCTCAACCCGGCGCCGTTCTGTATGCTGGACGAGGTGGATGCACCGCTGGATGATGCCAACGTCGGCCGCTACGCGCGCATGGTGAAGGAGATGTCAGCCAAGGTGCAGTTTATCTACATCACCCATAACAAGATTTCGATGGAGTTGGCGGATCAGCTGATGGGTGTCACCATGCACGAGCCCGGTGTGTCGCGCCTGGTGACGGTGGATGTTGACGAAGCGGCGGAACTGGCGGCTAGCTAGAACAACCGGAGGATGCGGGTGCAGCTGTGATGGACTTGACGATACGCGATTGGATGGTGATAGTCGGAGTGCTGCTGATCCTGGCGGTGCTGCTGGATGCCTGGCGCCGGGTTCGCAACGAACGCCGCTCCCCGGTGCAGGTCAAGCTGGCCGGCAGAGACCCCAGCACGACCGCGGTTGACGACGATATTGGCATGCTGAAAGAGTTGCCCAACGGGGGCGCGCGGGTGGTAGAGCGCAGTGACCTGGTGGATGCGGCGGTTCAGAACAAGGCCGACAAGGCGCAGCAGGCTGCCAGGGCTGAGCGCGTCGCCCGGGCCAGCAGCCCCGATCAGACTCCCCCCTCGACCGCAGCCCCCGCAACCCGGGAGCCTTCCCCGCCAAAGCGCGAACCTGCCTCCCCGAGGGTCAAGGCCCGGCCCGCGCCGTCCGCCAGCAAGCCGGCGGCACCCCCGGCGGAAGACGACGACCTGGTGTCCGGCCTCAACACCCGGGATGAACCGGAAAACCTGGACTGGCTCGATGCGCTGGAAGCGGAGGAGCGCTCGCGCCCGGCCCCCGAAGCTGCAGGGCCGGGGCGTCTGCCGCGGGATGTGGAGCCCGAAGTGTTCATGCTCAATGTCGTGGCGCGCAAGCCGGAAGGTTTTCGCGGCGACGATATCCTGCACATCCTGCTGGCCTGCGACCTGCGTTTCGGTGACATGAGTTTTTTCCACCGCCACGAGTTCGAGGCGGGCCGCGGGGCGATCCAGTTCAGCGTCGCCAACATGATGCAGCCTGGTGTGTTTGATATCGACAACATGTCGGATTTCACCACGCCGGGGCTGGTGTTCTTCGTCACCCTGCCGGGGCCGGATGACATGATGAAGGCCTTCGACTACATGCTGGAAACCGCCCAGGCCGTGGCCCGCAATCTCGATGGCGATGTGCTGGATGAAACCCGCAGCGCCCTGACGCGACAGACCATGGAACACAGCCGCCAGCAGATCCGCGACCTGGAACGGCGCCTGCTCGCCCGCTCGCGCTGAGGCGGCCCGGGGGTGGCAGAGGTGGGAGCGGAGCTGTCAGCGGCGGAGGAAGTCGCCCGCTTGCGAGAGCAGCTGGAAGCCTGGAACTATCAGTACTACGTACGGGATGACCCCACGGTACCCGATGCTGAATATGACCGCAGCCTGCAGCGCCTGCGCGAACTGGAGGCGGCTAATCCCCAGCTGCTGAGTCCCGAATCGCCCACCCAGCGCGTGGGGGCCACGCCGCTGGCCCAGTTCCGGCAGGTGCAGCATGAGCTGCCCATGTTGTCCCTGGAAAACGCTTTCAACGCCGAGGATATGCAGGATTTCAATCGCCGGCTGCTGGAGCGCCTCGGCAGGGCTCCGGCGGACGAGCTGGAGTTCGCCTGTGAACCCAAGCTGGACGGTATCGCCGTCAGCCTCGTGTACCGGGACGGTCGCCTGCAGCGGGGCGCGACCCGCGGTGACGGAACTACCGGAGAAGATATCACCCATAACGTGCGCACCGTCGCTTCGGTGCCCCTGCGCCTGCGCGGTGCGGGCTATCCCCCCGTGCTGGAAGTGCGGGGCGAGATCTACCTGCCCCGGGCAGGCTTTGAACAGATCAATGCCGAAGCTCGCGAGCGCGGCGAAAAAATCTTCGTCAATCCGCGCAACGCCGCCGCTGGCAGCCTGCGGCAGCTGGACGCGCGCGTCACCGCGCGCCGGCCCCTGCAGATGTGCTGCTACAGCGTCGGCCTGTATGAAGGCGGCGATTTGCCCCCGCTGCACTCTGCGGTGCTGGACCGCTTGCAGGCCTGGGGCCTGCGTATCAACAGTGAATCGCGGGTGGTTACCGGGCTCGATGCCTGCAATGCCTATTACGAGGAACTGGCCGCACGCCGCGCAGAGCTGCCCTATGACATCGACGGCATTGTGTTCAAGGTCAACGACCTCGCCCTGCAGCAGCGCCTCGGCTTTGTTTCGCGGGCGCCGCGCTGGGCCATTGCCCGCAAGTTTCCCGCCCAGGAGGAAATGACCCGGGTACTGGCGGTGGAATTCCAGGTCGGCCGAACCGGCGCGATCACCCCGGTGGCCCGGCTGGAGCCGGTGTTCGTGGGCGGGGTTACCGTCAGCAACGCGACCCTGCACAACAGCGACGAAGTCGAGCGCCTGGGCCTGCGCATTGGCGATACCGTAATCGTGCGCCGGGCCGGGGACGTTATTCCGCAGGTGGTGGCCGTGATTCCAGAGCAGCGCCCTGAGTCGGCGCAGCCGGTGGTGTTTCCGGATGCCTGCCCGGTATGCGGTTCGGTGGTGGAACGGGCCGAGGACGAGGCGGTCCTGCGCTGCATGGGCGGGCTGATCTGCCAGGCGCAGCAAAAAGCCGCGATACGGCACTTCGTATCGCGCCGGGCGCTGGATGTGGACGGTCTGGGCGACAAGCTGGTGGAGCAGCTGGTCGACCGCGGTCTGGTGCACAACGTGGCGGACATCTTCACCCTGCCGCGAGCGCAGTGGCTGGAGCTGGAGCGGATGGGTGAAAAATCCGTGGACAAGCTGCTCGCCGCGCTGGAACGGAGCAAGGCGACCACGTTGCAGCGCTTTATCTACGCCCTGGGAATTCGCGAGGTCGGGGAGGCCACCGCCGGCAATCTGGCGCGCCACTTTGGCAGCTGGGAGGCGCTGGTCGCCGCCGACGAGGAGGCTCTGCTGGCGGTGCCGGATGTGGGCCCGGTAGTCGCCGATCACCTGCGCCAGTTTTTCGACTCCGGCGACAGCCTGGCGGTGGTCCGGGCCCTGCGCGCCGCCGGCGTGCACTGGCCGGATCTGGAGCCGGTGGCGGCGGAAGCGCTGCCATTGGCGGGGCAGACCTGGGTGGTTACCGGTACCCTGGAGACGCTGGGGCGCAACGAGGCCAAGGCGCACCTTGAGGCGCTGGGCGCGCGGGTGGCGGGCAGTGTCTCCGCCAAGACCCACACGGTGGTCGCCGGGCCCGGCGCCGGTTCCAAGCTGGGCAAGGCCACCGAGCTGGGCACCCCAATCATCGACGAGGCGGCGCTGCTGGCGCTGCTGGCGCAGCACGGAGTGCAGCCATGAGACTACTTTTCGCTCTTGTGTTAATAGTCTTGCTGTCCGCCTGTACCTCGGCCCCCCCGGCCAATGTGGACAATGCCTGCAGTATCTTTCGCGAGAAAAGGGGCTGGTACGCCGACGCGCTCGAGGCGCGCGAGGACTGGCGCAGCCCGATTCCGGTCATGCTGGCGATCATGCACCAGGAGTCGCGCTTCGAGGCCAAGGCCAAGCCGCCGCGGCGCCGGCTGTTGGGTTTCATTCCCGGGCCGCGACCGTCGAACGCGTTTGGCTACAGTCAGGCGCTGGACTCTACCTGGGAAAGTTACCAGCGCAGTACCGGCCGCTACCGGGCCAGCCGCAAGGACTTTGCCGATGCCATCCATTTCATTGGCTGGTACAACAACGAATCCCTGCACCGCAGCGGGATTCCCCGGGACGACACCTACCGGCTGTACCTCGCCTACCACGAGGGCCACGGCGGCTTTAACCGCGGCACCTATCGCAACAAGGTGTGGCTGCAGGGCGTTGCCGGCAAGGTGCGTACCCGTGCCAGTCAGTATCAGTCGCAGCTGGCAGCCTGCGAAAGTTCGCTGCCCCGGCGCCGCGGTTTCTTCGGGCTCTTCTAACGCTTCCTTCTCGCTGGTTTAACAATCCTGTCGACGTCGGGTAATTCCTTCCAATGGTGTCAAAACGGGTCTATTTTCATTTTACCGGAGATGAAAATGTGGCGTGTTTGTGACACACTTTTGTCCAGATCGCACCGGTCGCGAGTCCAATCCACGACGATGTAAAGCAGGCCTTAGCCGTGAACCCAACCGATATCAAGAACCCCGAGTACTTCCACAAGGTGGTCGACTGCCAGTACGCCTGTCCGGCCCACACGCCGGTGCCGGAGTACATCCGGCTGATTGCCGCGGGGCGCTACGACGACGCCTATATGATCAACTGGAATTCCAACGTATTCCCGGGGATTCTGGGTCGCACCTGCGACCGTCCCTGCGAACCGGCCTGCCGCCGGGGCCGTATCGCCAACGGGGAGGAGCCGGTGGCGATCTGTCGGCTGAAGCGGGTAGCCGCGGACAACAAGACCGACATCAAGGCCCGTTTGCCCGAGATCCCGAGCAGCAAAAACGGCAAGCGCATCGCTCTGGTTGGCGCCGGCCCCGCCTCCCTGACCGTAGCTCGCGACCTGATGCCGCTGGGCTACAGCATCGACATCTTTGACAACCAGTTCGCCGGCGGCGGCATGATGCGCAGCCAGATTCCATCCTTCCGCCTGCCCATTTCCGTGCTGGACGAAGAGGTGGGGTATATCCTTGATACCGGTGTGGTCACCCATTTTGATACCGAAGTGACCAGCCTCAAGAGCGTGCTGGAACAGGACTATGACGCGGTGTTTGTCGGCACCGGCGCGCCCCGCGGCAAGGGCCTGAACCTGCCGGGGCTGGAGGAGGCGGGCAAGCAGGTCCACATCGGTATCGACTGGCTGGCCAGCGTGGCTTTCGAGCATACCGAGACTATTGGCAAGCGGGTGCTGGTGCTGGGCGGCGGCAACACTGCCATGGACTGTTGCCGCACCTCGCGTCGGCTCGGGGGCGAGGATGTAAGGGTGGTGGTACGCAGCCCCTTCGCCGACATGAAGGCATCGCCCTGGGAAAAGGAGGATGCCATGCACGAGGGCATCCCCATCTACGACAATCACGTGCCGAAGGAATTCGTGATTGAGGACGGCAAGCTGCAGGGCATGCGGTTCGAGAAGGTGGAGGCAAAGTACGACGCCGACGGCAAGCGCAGCCTGGTCCCCACCGGCGAGGACCTGGTGTTCATGGAGGCCGACGATGTACTCATGGCCATCGGCCAGGAGAACTCTTTCCCCTGGATCGAGCGCGATCTGGATATCGAGTTCGACAACTGGGATATGCCGGTGGTGGATGCGACCACCTTCCAGTCCACCAATCCAAAAGTATTCTTTGGCGGCGACGCCGCCTTCGGGCCCGAGAACGTGATCACCGCCGTCGCCCACGGTCACCAGGCGGCGGTGAGCATCGATCTCTTCTGCCGCGGTGAATCCGTCGCCGAGCGGCCGCCACCCTTCACCAACCTCGTGAGCCAGAAAATGGGTATCCACGAGTGGAGCTACGACAACGCGGTGGAGAATGACAAGCGCTATGTGGTGCCCATGGCGCCGCTGGAGAAGGCGCTGCGCAACCGCAAGCTGGAGGTGGAACTGGGCTTCGACGCGCTCACCGGTTTCAAGGAAGCGGAGCGCTGCCTCAACTGCGATGTGCAGACAGTATTCGACGCGCCGCGCTGCATCGAGTGCGATGCCTGCGTGGATGTCTGTCCCACTGATTGCATCAGCTTTACCGCCAATGCGGAGGAGCCCGAGCTGCGCCTGCAGCTGAGCGCCCCGGCCGGCAATCTGGCCCAGGATCTGTATGTTTCGGAGCAGCTGCCGACGCAGCGGGTCATGGTCAAGGACGAGAACGTCTGCCTGCACTGCGGCCTCTGCGCCGAGCGCTGCCCGACCACGGCCTGGGACATGCAGAAATTTCTCTACAGCGTTACCAAAGCGGGGCAATAAACCATGCAAGCGCTGCAAGCCGTCAATGAATTCGTCATCAAGTTTGCCAACGTCAACGGCACTGGCAGTGCCAGTGCCAACAACCTGTTCGCCAAGGCGGTGTTCCGCATGGGCCTGCCAGTCTGCCCCAAGAACATCTTTCCCTCCAACATTCAGGGTCTCCCCACCTGGTATGAGGTGCGGGTCAGCGAGCGCGGCTACCTGGGTCGGCGCGGCGGGGTAGACATCATGTTGTCGGTGAATCCCCAGAGCATGCCCCAGGACATCCAGGAGCTGGAGCCGGGCGGCTATTTCATCTACGACAACACCAAGCCCCTGGACCTGCGCCTGATCCGCAGCGATGTCACCATCATGGGTATTCCCCTGACCCGGATCTGCAACGAGCAATACCAGGATCCGCGCCAGCGCCAGCTGTTCCGCAACGTGATTTACGTCGGCGCCCTGGCGGCGCTGCTGGACATGGATTTCGGCGTGCTGACCGGTCTGGTGGAAGACCAGTTCAAGGGCAAGGAAAAACTGATCCTGCCCAATATCCAGGCGCTGGAGCTGGGCTACCAGTACGCATCGGAAAACTTTGACTGTCCGATCGGTATCCGCCTGCGCAAGTCGGACAAGGTCGGCGACAATATTCTCCTGGATGGCAATACCGCTCTGGGCCTGGGGGCTATTTACGGCGGCGCCACGGTCGCGGCCTGGTACCCGATCACCCCCTCAACCTCGGTGGTTGACGCGTTCGAAAAGTATGCCAAACGCCTGCGCATCGACCCGGGCACCGGGCGCAGGAATTACGCCATTCTGCAGGCGGAAGACGAACTTGCCGCCATCGGCATGGTGGTGGGCGCGAGCTGGAACGGCGCCCGCGCCTTCACCGCCACCAGCGGGCCGGGACTTTCCCTGATGAGCGAGTTTTTGGGCCTGGCCTATTTTGCCGAGATCCCGACGGTACTGTTCGACGTGCAGCGAGCGGGGCCTTCCACGGGGATGCCCACCCGCACCCAGCAGTCGGACATTCTGTCCGCGGCCTACGCCTCGCACGGCGATACCAAACAGGTCTTGCTGTTCCCCTCTACCCCCAGGGAGTGCTTTGACTTTGGTGCTCTGTCCTTCGATCTGGCGGAGCGGCTGCAGACCCCCATCATCCTGATGACGGACCTGGATCTGGGGATGAACGACAACATGTCGCCGCCCCTGTCCTGGGATGACGATCGCCGCTACGATCGCGGCAAGGTATTGAGCGCCGAGCAGCTCGACGAAATGGAGCGCTTCGGCCGTTATCTGGATGTGGACGGTGACGCGATCTGCTATCGGACCATCCCCGGCACCCATCCGGAAAAGGGCGCCTTCTTCACCCGCGGCACCTCCCGTGACGAGTACGCGGTCTACACCGAGAAGGGTGAAGAGTACGAGAAGAACATGCACCGCCTGATGGCGAAGTGGGAAACCATCAAACAATGGGTGCCCGCTCCAATCGAAACGCCCTGCGAGCAGGACACCGATACCGCCATCCTGTTCTTTGGCACCAGCGAGGAGTCCGCGATGGAGGCTCGCGATTACCTGGCCGAAGACGGCGTTCCGCTGGCCGCCATGCGGGTTCGGGCCTTCCCCTTCAATAATGAAGTGGAAGATTTCATTGCCCGGCACCAGCGTGTTTTCGTCATCGAGCAGAATCGCGATGCCCAGCTGCGGACCCTGCTCATGGCCGAGTTCGAACTCGGCCCGGACAAGCTGAAATCCGTGCTCTGCTTTGACGGCACCCCCATCAGTGCCCGCAATATTCGCAAGCAGATTCTGCTGCAGATGCCGGGTTACAACGTTACTCCCTTGCGTCGCGAGCGCGTTGTCGCCGGCGCGGAGACCAGATTATGAGCTACCAGCTGCCCAAATTCAGGCACCCGGACCTGCCGGTCAATGCCCTCGGCTATACCAAGGCCGATTACGAGGGGGCGATTTCTACCCTCTGCGCCGGCTGTGGCCACGATTCCATTTCCGGCGCCATTGTTCGCGCCTGCCACGAACTCGCGCTGGAGCCGCACCGGATCGCGAAGCTGTCGGGTATCGGCTGTTCCTCCAAGGCGCCGACTTACTTTCTGGGCAAGTCCCACGGCTTCAACTCGGTGCACGGGCGTATGCCCTCCGTGGTCAGTGGGGCCAGCATGGCCAACCGGGAGCTGCTCTACCTGGGCGTGTCCGGTGACGGCGATACCGCATCCATCGGCATGGGACAGTTCGCCCACGCGGTCCGCCGCAATCTGAACATGGTCTACATTGTCATGAACAACGGCTGCTACGGACTGACCAAGGGCCAGGATTCCGCCACCGCCGATGAGGGCTCCGCCGGCAAGAAGGGCGACCCGAACCCTTTCGCTGCCATTGACCTGCCGGGTCTGGCGCTGCAGCTCGGTGCCACTTTCGTGGCGCGCAGCTTTTCCGGCGACAAGGGCCAGCTGGTGCCCCTGATCAAGGCGGCGATAGCCCACCGCGGATTTGCCCTGATCGACGTGATCTCGCCCTGCGTGACCTTCAACAACAACCCCGGCTCGACCAAGAGTTATGATTTTGTGCGCGAGCATTCGGAGGCCACCGGCACGGTGGATTTCGTGCCCATGCGCGAGGAGATCACCGCCAGCTATCCCGCGGGCCGCACCCAGGAGGTCACCCTGCACGACGGCTCCGTCCTGCATCTGGAAAAGCTGGCTGAGGATCTGGACCCCTTCGACCGGATCTCGGCCATGGTGGCCCTGGAACAGCACCGGGCGGCAGGGGAGATCCTGACCGGGCTGATCTACATCGACAAGGACTCCCGGGATCTGCACGACGTGCTGGAAACCTCGCGCCGGCCACTGAACAGTTTGGCGGAAGAAGACCTCTGCCCGGGCAACAAGGTGTTGGCAAACATCAACGCCAGCTTGCGCTAACCCTTCCGTGGGCTTGGGGTGGAAGCGCACTCCGTGCGCGACCGCCCGCGGAGCGGGCTCCCACAGACCCCGTGTCCGGTAGCGTAGGTGTAGGAGCGCACTCT
>NZ_JAUTDR010000030.1 GCF_030649675.1 Haliea sp. E1-2-M8
CTCTCGGCAAGATGCAGATCTCAAAATGTCTCGACATTATGTTTCGTAATTAATGGTTTATGATACTAGTGCCACTGACATCAATAGCAGTGCAACCTTCAGCCGCGTCGTCATGCGCTCCCCTCTTGCCTATTATTATTTGTGCTCAACTCTTCGGTGCAGGAAATGGCCCGAAAACTGCCCGGATCTGATCCAACATGCCGACACCGCGAATTCTGCCATCCTTGATCACGGTCGACAATGCTCTCGCCTGCAAGATGTCCTGCAAGGGATCCTCGTACACCCAGACAAGTTCAGCGACTGCAACGGTTGCTGCGGGCCGGGGATCATCGAGATGCTCGCACGTATCGACGCCATGGCCCGGGTTGCTGACCGAGTCGATCGGCAACCACCGCCAGCACATCCCGGTTCCAGTTCATGCCGAGATGGCTGCCGCTGACTTCGATATCATGCACGAGGCTGGACCGCTCAAGGTGGCAACAGGTCTCCCACGCAACCACACCATCCGAACGACTGTATATCGAGGTAGTACGAATCGGTGGCGGTGTGCGCAGCCGCAGACTCAGGGCCGGATCAATCGCCGTCGAACTTCCGCTCAGGTAACGGAAGAGCCAGCCCACGTTGGTGTGGTCGGCCTCTGCGTTGAAGGGTGTCCCCATGGTGATCACCTGCCGGATGCGCGGTGCCATCAGCTTACTCAGTTCCCGCGCGTAGAGCCCGCCCAGGCTCCAGCCAATAAGAGTGGCCGGCTGGGTATGACCAGACAGCAGATCGACGATCCGGGACTTCAGGGTGTGCAGCCAGGTGTCGAGATCGCCTTTTGGACCGTTATTGAACCCCTGACCCCAGTCGAACGCATCGTAACCCAGCGCCAGGCAGTAGGCGCGCAGGGTGGCGACAGATTCCCCGTCCGCGCCAAGTCCCGGGAAGATTACTACTGGGTGCCCGTCACCAGGCTCCGCGTCGTATACTTTCCCCAATCTGTGCCGGGCGAACTCTGTCGCGGCACGAAAGGGCTCGGACAGGAGCAGCGAGAGCGAGGGACGTTGAATCCCCAGTCCATTCGGATTGATCATGGTTTTTCCTGGGTATGGGCGTCGCCGTCGCTGGAGTGATTTGACGGCTTGCGCATTCAGCGAACGCTGATGCGGATGACTTGAATTGCCATATTAGAGCCGGAGCTCGACCGCGTCTGTTCGCTTGCCCACGTCTCCTGGCAGCCAGGCCGCCGCACCCATTAACCGCTGCCCTTCCCTGTTTAGCTCATGAGCCTGCATCTTTATGAAGACACCGCACTGCGGGGCCGGCTGGGCAAAAACGAGCGCGACATCGATTCTGCTTCAATGAAGCTCGACTGGGAGCGCGACTGGGCGACGTTAACCTCGATCACCGCCTGGACCGACCAGTGAGCGTTTTATGCCGCATCAGCCTATCCCTATAAAAGCCTCCCGGATTGCGTCTCGTCAATTGAGCACTCTCCCTTCAGTCAGGCATTTGCGATTAGGCCGCCGAAGCTGGCGGAGGCGAGGCCGTCCAGAACTGAACCCTCAGCAAACGACCAGATTCCGGCCGCCATCCTTGGCCCTGAAGAGCGCATCGTCGGCGCGCTTCAGCGTATCTTCTATACGCTCGCCGCTCCGATGAGCCGCGATACCCTGGGACACTGTCACCTGCGCTCCTGCGGGCAACTCCGGAAACTGCATGGCTGCAATGGTGTCACGTATGCGTGTTACCAGCGCGCGTGCGGCTTCCAGTGATGTCTCGGGCAGAATGATCACAAACTCTTCGCCACCGAACCGGCCCACAAAATCACCTTCGCGCATGATGTCCCGCATCGCGTCGCCAACCTGGCACAATATCCTGTCGCCCGCTTCGTGCCCCCAGGTATCATTGACCTGCTTGAAGTTGTCGACGTCCAGCATACTCACGCACAATGCGTCCTGCTCGGGAAAGCGCCGCTCGGAGCGCGCTGATTCCTTCACCAGTTGAGCCATCAAGGAGCGACGGTTGGGCAGGCGGGTCAGCGGATCCAGCGTGGCTAATTCGGCAAGCTCACGGTTCTGGATTTTCAGCTTGTGACGCATACTGGAAATGACACTGCCGAGGTAGGCATTTATCGCCAGTACGCAGGCATACGCAAACACGATAACAGCTTCTACGAGAAGGTTGATGCGCTCAGGCGCCCACAGGTACAGCGCCAGCAGCAATCCCAGATAGCCAGCCAGAATAACGCCGACCACCTGCAACATCCCGCGTCTACCCAGGCCAAACATGCCGAACAGCAGACTGCTGGTGCCCATCAGGAGAAGGGCCATACGGGCCTGCGGTTCCATGACAAAAAACATGATATAAATGACGGGGAACACGGACAGTGTGATCTGCAAGGCCGTCAAGCTGGGATCTTTGAAGCGGAGGTTGATGCCCGTTTTTATGGTTGTGATGAAGCCGACATCCAGGGCCACGATCATCCCCAGGTAAATCACCACCGGCAGGCCGGGTATCATGCCCATGCCGTACAATGCAACGACGATCAACATGGTGCAGGCTTGAACGCCAAAGCCCCAGGCCATGCGCTTCAGGCGCAGCGCCTGTGCCTGATCGATAGTGTATGTTGTATGGTCTGTAATCATCATTTTGATAATGGGCAGTAGAGGTACATTCTACAATACTGGACTTCTGATCGCTGCGCTATCGGCACAAGGAGAGGCTAAAATGTCTACCAAAGCAACACCCGGCGCCATTCCCGAACGGGAGCTGCGCCTAGCCCTGGTGTGCTATGGCGGCGTCTCCCTGGCAGTCTACATGCACGGCATTACCCGCGAGATCCTCAAGCTGGTGCGCGCCTCGCGCGCCTACCACGCGCTGGCCGAGGATGAGGCGGCCGGCGGGCGCTACGAGGACGAGACCAGACACCGCGGCGAGCTGGACACCGAAGCCGTGTACTTCAAACTGCTGCAGCAGATTGGCGGCACCGTGCGGCTGCGGGTGCTGGTGGATGTCATCGCCGGTGCTTCCGCAGGGGGCATCAACGGCATCATGCTGGCCCGGGCCCTGGCCTTCGACCTGTCCCTGGACGACCACCGCAAGCTGTGGCTGGAGCTGGCCGATGTCGATGAACTGCTGGACCCGGAGGCGCGTGCCAGCCGACTGTCGAAAGCTTATATGCGGCCGCTGTTCTGGCTCGCCGGCCTGCACCAGCGCCGGCGGCAACGCCGCCTCGGCACCTCCGGTGGAGACCCCGAGGTCCTGCACAACCTGTCGCTGTTCATGCGCTCGCGGTGGTTCGAACCACCCTTTTGCGGCCCGCGCATGAGCGCGATGATGCTCGATGCCCTGGAAGCCCTGGGCAAGGAAGCACCCGGCAGCCACGATTCCCTGCTGCCGCCGGGGCTGCCGCTGGAACTGTTTGTCACCACCACGGACTTCTGGGGCCAGCCGCAGACCATTCCGCTGCACGACCCACCGGAGATTCAGGAACGGGAACACCGGCATCTGTTCCAGTTCCATCACCATTTCACCCAGGACGGAAAAAGCGCCTCGACCCTGGGGCGGGATCAACTGCCGTCGCTGGCCTTCGCCGCCCGCGCCACCAGCAGCTTTCCCGGGGCCTTCCCGCCGGCGCGGTTACCGGAAATGGATGCCCTGGTGCAACAGCGCGGGCTGGACTGGGCGGGCCGGGACGCCTTCATCAGGGATCAGTTCAAGACCTCCCGCCGCGCCGGCGAGACCGCAGAGGACGCGGCATTCATCGATGGCAGCGTGTTGATGAACAAGCCGGTATCGGTGGCACTCGATGCGGTGCAGCGTCATCCCGCCCACCGCCAGACCGATCGCCGCCTGGTCTATCTGGAACCCAATCCCGAGGTTGAGCGGGAGGTTGACCACGAGATTCCCGGCTTTTTCAAGACCATCGCCGGCGCACTGTCGAATATCCCCCGGCATCAGCCCATTCGCGACGACCTGGAATGGATCGCCCACTTCAACGAGCAGGTGCACCTGCATCGCGAGGTGGCGGATGGGGTCCGCGCCCAGGTCCTCGCCAGCATGGGAGCAACCCTCGACGCCGAGCTCACCGCAGCGCCAGATGCGCGCACCATCGCCCGCTGGCGCAGCGACGCCAACTCCAACGCCGCGGTGGAAGCAGGCTACGCCTACGAGGGCTACACTCGGCTGAAGGTGCTGGGCCTGCTGGATGAGCTGGCGGTCCTGTTCCAGCACAGTACACGCGGCCTGACCCGGCCTGAAGCTGTGGCGCGTGTGCAAGCCTGGGCGCGGGAGAAACGAATCCGCCCCATGGGCGACACGGCGAGCAGCGCCGGTTACCGGGATGCTGCCCCCTGGGTGCGCTTCCTGCGCGCCTACGACATTCGCCATCGGCTGCGCCGGGTACTGCTGCTGATCCGACGCAGCAACGAGCTGTACACCGTCGAGAGTGTGGCCGGAGTAACCGGGCTGCAAGTCCAGCTGGACAGGCTCAAGCTGCGCCTGAACCGACGCACCGAGCAACTGCGCGAGCACCTGAACTGGCGCAGTCAGAAGCTGCAGCGTTCCGGCGCCACCCTCGAGGGAGACCATCTCAATGCCTTCCTGGTTCAGCTGCAGGAGAACCTGGATCTGGAAGAATTTGATACCGCGCTGGACGAGGAGTTGGCGGCCTGGTGCCGCGAAGTTGAAGACACGGTCCTGGTGCGGGAGATCCTGACCGCATATTTTGGCTTTGCCCAATACGATGTGCTGACCTTCCCCATGACCCAGAGCCACAACATGGATGCGCTCGAGGAAATCAAGGTTGATCGCATTGCCGTGGACGACGCCAATACCCTGCGCCAGGGCGGCGCGAGGGATGTGTTGAAGGGCGTACAGTTCGGTAATTTCGGCGCTTTCTTCTCCCGCCGTTCCCGCGAGAACGACTACCTCTGGGGCCGGCTCACCGCCGCCGAGCGACTGGTGGACATCGTCGGCAGCGCAGTGCCTGAGGCGGTCGCTGCGGGAGTGGACCTGGCGGCGATCAAGAAGGCGCTGTTCCTCGCCATCCTCGAGGCGGAGACACCCCATCTTGGCGAAGTCAGTGAGTTGATCGCCGCACTGGAAGCGGAAGCCAACGGTCTCTAGGGCTCAGGGCGAATACCACACCGGCGAGGTATAGGCCCGCTCCTGCAGGGTGTCGGGCTGGCCCGCAGCATCCTCCTGTGCCAGGGCAATCGCGTCCAGCAGTGAATGGCGCGGAGTCGGAATTTCCAGCACCCGCACGTAGTAGAACGCGGTCTGCGCCGGGTCGAAGTCCGGGTCCTGCCACAGCGCGGCCAGCCGGGCCTCGCCGATGCTGTTGTCCCAGTTGCCGCTGGCCACATCGACGGTGTTCCCCACCGCGGGCAGCTGGCCGCATTCGACACTGCGCCCGCCGGACCAGGCCACGTCGTAGATGCGCTCGTGGGTTGCCCCCGCAGCATCAATCCAGCCCTTGATTACCTGGATCCGGTCCAGGTTCGCGCCCCGCGGGTCGCGCGTGGCCTGCACCAGAATCTGCGGGGCGAGGCCCGGCTGCCCCGGTGCCTGCAGCACGCCACCCATCGGCACCCCGGCGGCCGCTGCGGCCCGCCAGTCGTCGGCGCCATCCACAGCTACCACTGGCAGGTTCCAGCCGGCGTAGAGCTGCACGCCAATGCGCGGGCCGGTAGTGGCATACACCTCCCGCCGTCGCAGCGCGGACAGAATATCCTCGCGAGTGTTGGATTCCGCCCACACCGCCGCCAGCCCGGACGCCGACATGGCCCAACCGGTCGGGCCCTCGCCTCCGTCCCAGCGGTTGTTCTTGTTTTCGGGAATGGAGTCGGTGGCGAGTTTGCCGTGGAAATTGCGTTCTTCCGCCGACGGTAGTGCGGTGTGAGAATCGGTGGAACCAATAAAGCCCAGGCGGAACGGATTGACCCCTGTCGCGGCTTCCAGGCCCAGGCCACGCAACAGCGCGGGGCGCAGATAGTCGCCCGGTTTGGGCAGGTACTCGCTGGTGCCCCGCTGGATGTAATAGGGGTAGGTCTCGAAATCGGCGAAGGGGTCGGCGGGAGACAGCGCCGGATGGGTCTCGGAATCGCCCTTGATCTGGGTGATCTCCGCCACCGGCTCCCAGTAGCTGCGTACCTCCGCCCATTCCGCGCCCACCGGCTCGCCGCGCAGGGTCTGGTCGTCGAACATGAAGCCCTTGGAGATATTGGAATTGTGCGGGATGGCGACAAAATCATCGCCGGTCGCGGTGGCCGTTTCTGACAGCCAGCGCCACAGATCTTCGGGATAGGGGCTGTCATCCAGTCCGTAAGGCTGGTACTGCTGTGCACTGCGGGCATCGCCGTCGGTCACCACCACCCGGTGCAGGTTGGCACCGCCGGGGATGGAACTCCACTCCCAGCCAATCATCGCGGTAAAGTTACCGGGATCGTTGTAGCGCTCAGCGGCGTCGGTAATCTGGCGCCAGGTGTCTGCCTCCACTGTGGGCAGGGGCGGAATCATACTGGAGCCCAGGGGCTCCGCGGCCGCCGCTCGCGGGTCCGCACCCGCCTCGGGTAGTACCGACACGAACAATTCGCTGCCGCGCCCTGCGTCCACCCGACGGCGCAGCAGCCAGCCGACAAAACCCGCTTTCAGCTTGTCCACCAGACCAGTCTCCACACCCTCCGCGCCTTTGAAATACAGGTGCCGGATGACGCCCAGGTATTCCGCGTGATCCGAGACCACGAGGAAATCCAGCGGCGTTTCTATCTGCACCCGGGCGCGGTGGTAGGGGTGGATGACCGGCAATCCCCGCGCATAGCGGTAGGCGGTATCGGGATCCGCGAGCAGGTTGTTGTTGGCGAAGGCATCAGAGGAAAACGTGGTGTGCAAATGCGTGTCGCCCCAGAGCAATTGCTTTTCCTCAGCGAATGCGGCGAGAGGCAGTAGCAACAACACAAACCAGAATTTCATTGAGTTCCCCAAATTTGTTATTCGATTGACGGGAGCCTACATATCCATCCCACTCAGTTTGCCCGACCCGGCGATAGATGCAAGACTCCGGCGACAACATAAGGACAAAGCCATGCCAGACCCTTCCACCCTGCGCGTCGCGGTTATCGGTGCCGGTCCAGCAGGCATCGCCAGCGGCCGTGAACTACTACGTCAGGGCTTTGACCGCATTACGATTTTTGACGCGCTCGACGCCCCCGGCGGCACCTGGCGCTTACACTCCTATCCCGGCCTGGCCTGCGATGTCTGGGCCCACTCCTACTCGTTCTCCTATGCCCCCAATCCGGACTGGAGCGCCAGCTTCGTCGACCAGCCCGAAATCCAGGCCTATCTGGCGCGTTGTGCGACAGAGTTCGGGCTGGATCCCTACCTGCGGTTGAACACCCGAATCACCAGCGCCAACTTCCAGTCAGATGGCTGCTGGCGCCTGGAAACCGCGAACGGCGAGACACTGGAGTACGACGTGGTGATCAACGCCATGGGCAACCAGCACACACCGCTGTTTCCCGAGGTGCCCGGCATGGACCTGTTCCAGGGCGACAGCTGGCACGCTACCCGCTGGAACCACGCGGTGGAACTGGCGGGCAAGCGTATCGCCATCGTTGGTTCGGCGGCGAGTGCGGTACAAATCGTGCCTGAAGTGGCCAGGCTGGCGGGGCAGCTGACCGTGTTGCAGCGCTCCGCCAACTGGATCATGCCCCGGGGCAAAAAGCCCTACCCGGCCTGGCAGCGGCGTCTTGCGCGGCGTGTTCCCGCCCTGATTACACTGCTGCGAACATGGCAAGGCGCGCTGATGGGCCAGGTCCAGTACGCGGTAACCCTGGGCCACAAGCGTATGGACCAGTTCGAGAACGTGGCGAAGAACTTCATTGCCCGCAGTATCAGCGACCCCGAGCTGCGCCGGAAGCTGACCCCCGACAGCCGCTACGGCTGCAAGCGGGGCCTGGTCTCCGACGACTTCTATCCGGCGCTGAACCGGGACAATGTGGAGCTGGTCGCCGCCGGCTTGCAGGCGGTCACCCCCACCGGGCTGGTTACCACAGACGGTCGCGAGATCGACGTCGACATTATCATTTACTGTACCGGCTACCGGATCCTGGATTTTGATCGGATTGCGGTTACCGGCAGTGAAGGCACCCGACTCGGCGATGTCATGGCCCACAACCCGCGGGCGCACAAGGGAATCTCGGTCCCGGGGTTCCCCAACTACTTCTTCGCCGTGGGACCCAACGGCCTGGTGCTGAACGTTTCCTACTTCAAAACCGCGGAAAAAAGCGTGGCCACGATCGTCAGGTTACTCAAAGATATGTGCGCTGCCGGCGCGGAGCACATGCAGCCGCGGGATGAGGCATTCGAGGTTTACAACGCCTGGATGGCACACCGGTTTGAGCGTTTTTCCTGGGGCGCCAGCGACTGCCACAGTTACTACCGCAATGCCGCCGGCCACGCGCCATTCCTGTTTCCGGGCAATTTCCGCGAGTACTGCAAACTACATGACGCCAGCGGGCTGCAGGAGTACAAGCTTGGCTGATTGGCAGGAAAGTAGGCGAAAGCGGGGACAGGTCTCGCAAAGACCTGTCCCCGTCCTACCGTCCTATCCCTGCAAGCGCACCGGCATCTGCTTGAAGCCGTGAATGCAGTTGGAGCGGATGTAAACCGGCTGCCCGGTGCGCTCAATGCCAGAGAAGGTGTCGAAGAACTCTTCGAAGAATATCCGCGCTTCCATCCGCGCCAGGTTGGCACCGAGACACAGGTGGATACCGTGGCCAAAAGCCAGGTGCGGGTTGGGAGCGCGGGTAATCTCGAAGCGCAGCGGGTCTGCAAAGACATCTTCGTCGAAGTTGCCTGAACTGTAGAGCATCACTACCCGCTCACCGGCACCGATTCGCTGCCCCCGGATTTCGGTGTCGCAGGTTGCCGTGCGGCGGAAGTAGTGTAGCGGGCAGGTCCAGCGCAACATCTCCTCCACCGCCAGGGGCAGCCCACTGCTGTCCGCGACCAGCGCCCGGTAGACGTCAGGCTGTTGCAGCAGCTGGTTCATGCCCGAGCTGATCAGGCCGCGAGTGGTTTCGTTGCCGGCCACTGCCAGTTGCACAAAAAGGGAGGCAAACTCCATTTCCGAGACCCGGTGACCGTCGATTTCCTGGTTGACCAGCAGGGACACCAGATCCTCGCCGTCACCATCGCGACGCTCGCTGGCGAGGCTGTAACCGTAGCTGCCCATCTCGATCGAGGCCTGGGTCACCGCTTCCGGGGTACCGCCGAGGTCCGGGTCGGTGCCGGAGGTCTGCAGGTCTGACCAGCGCCGGATCTGCGGCCACATCGATACCGGAATATCCAGCAACGAGCAGATAACCGCCGTCGGCAAATCGCCCGCCAGGTCGTCGACGAAGTTGATCTCCTCGCCCACCGGCACCCGGGCCATCGCCGCGCGGGCGATCTCCCGTACTTTCGGTTCCAATTCTGCCAGGCGCCTGGAGGTAAAGCGGGTGATCACCGCGCGGCGGATGGGACCGTGGTTGGGCGGGTCCATGCCCAGTAGCTGGTTCTGCGCCATTGCCAGAATATCCGGCGGCAGGTCATCTACCATGACAAAGCCCTGCTGGGCGGAGAAGGTCTTGAAATCCCGGGATACAGCGACAATGTCCGCGTGTCTGCTCAGGACCCAGTAGCCACCGCCATCGGGATGCTCATGCCAGTACACCGGTGCGTGCTCACGCAACCAGGCGAACTGCTCATGGGGAATACCACGGGTATAGCTGTCCGGGCTGTAGACATCGATCTCCATGCTCAACCCACCAGCACCTGCGGCCGCGGCAGGCCCTGCTGCTCACACATGGCCAGGTAGAACTGCAGGGTCAGGGCACCGTCAACCACGGAGGTGATGTTGCCCTGCGTATCGAGATTGATGTTGGAACCGGTCATGTGGAACCAGACCCGGGTGTTGTCCTCGATACATTGCAGCGTGTGCTCGGAGCCCGCGGGTTCGTACAGGAAGGAGCCGGCCCGGTTCACGTAGTCGTATTCCTTGTACTTCCAGGCACCGGAGGTGGTAAAGCCGTACACCGGCCCCGTGTGGCGGTGGGTTTCCACTTCATAGCCCGCCTGGAAAATGTTCTCGATGACCCAGATGCCCTCGTCGGGCTTCACCTGCAGCACCTTCAGCAGGCTGCCGTCGCCGATGTCCACGAAAGGCAGTTCCTCCTGCCCGATATGTATCGCCAATGCACTGTGCACGTTCACTTGCTCTCCTTGAGTCGACCTCAGGCCACGCCGTAACGGTCGAAGTTGCCAAAAAAACAGTACTCGAACAGGCCGTAACCCACTTCGCCGGAACTGAGTTCAAACCGGGCGGCGTTGTCCACCAGCCCGAACATGCGCTCCTTGTCCTGCTCCAGATCCAGGCTGAAGTGTTCCACCACTTCCTTGCCCTTGTACATGCCATGCTTCCAGTCCGGCTCGAGGCCGTAACCGGTGCCGACCATCACCCAGACATGGGTCAGGGGCGTCACCGCCACTTCCAGAGGGCCACCGGGTGCATCGGGGAAGCGTAGCACCGAGCGGTCAATAAAGGACTGGTAGGGTTTGGCCACCACCAGATGGTGATCGTGTTCCGGCCGCCCCAGCCATTCCGTCTCCCGGGACGGATCCTTCCACACCCGTACCGCGTCCTCCAGCACACGCTGGCCGTCGTTGTGCTCGTTGACGATATACAGAATGGAGAAATCGTCAAACTGCATCGGCGCATAGTTCCACATGCCCTCCATGATCGGGGTACCGGCATGAACCCCGGGCGGCTCGAACTCGCCCACGGGGCGGATGCCCCAGGAGCGGTCGCGGCTGCCCTTCCAGCGGTCCGGTGTCACCTCGAAGGTTTCCTCGCCGATGCGCAGACTGCCGCTCCAGCAGCCGGTCTGGGCGAAGCGCATGCTGTCGAACAGCACCCGGCCGTGCTTGCGGATATAATGCCGTGGCTCCTGGTAGGCAGGAATCGCGCCGTCCCAGGTAATGTCCATGGCCAGCGGCTGATCCGGGCGCTCTTCGACAATGAACCGCACCTTCTCCAGGCCCTTGATCACCTCGATACGGATGGGGCCGACAGACGTATCCATGCGGTCGTGGCCCAGCTCGCGGGAACCGCGCACCACGTGGTGTTTGTCGCCCCGGCGCACCACGACGAATGCGTCCTGCACGTCCAGGGTCGGGTACTGGCCCAGACCCATCACCATGAACAGATCGTCACTGGAGGCGTGCATATTGAAGTAGTAGCGGTCGTAGAAGTTGCGATCGGAGGTGCCGACAAAACGCATCAGGTCGGCGATCTGGTGTAGCGGGTAATCGTCCATTTGCGACAGCATGACGAGCTCCAGACTAATGACTGTTAGTCGAGGATACCGCACCTGACGCCAATGCGACACAATAGCTGACAAAAATGACGGTACGGACCGGTGCGGGGGCACCCCATGAGAGAAATCGAACTGATAGATGACGCCGGCACTCAGGCCTACGTGAAACTGTATGGCAGAGGCGCACAGTAATGTCCGCTGGATGGCCGCGCCGGCTGCCAACAGGCGCGCGGCCATGCGCTTGAGTAGCCTGGTCGGCACTGTAGTCCTCGGCTACATCGGGGTGACCCTGTTCTATGCTCTGCTGCAGCGTTCGTTCATTTATTACCCGCAGACACAGCGCATGGATAGCGCGTTGACCGATGTGGCCCGCCTCGGCGGCAGCGCCTGGCTGGACAAGGATGGCACCTGGTTGGGGTGGTACAAGAGTGAACCCGGCGCAACCCGGCGGGTGCTGGTCATGCACGGCAACGCTGGCCAGGCCTTGGACCGGCAGTATTGGATCAATCTGTTCTTCGGCCTGGACCAATCCGGCCCCTGGGAAGTTTACATTATGGAATACCCCGGCTACGGACCGCGGGCCGGACGCCCCACCGAACAGACCCTGCGCAACGCAGCCCTGCAGGCCATGGATCAGCTGCAGGCGCAGCGCGCCGGGGCGGTACTGCTGTTGGGAGAGTCGCTCGGCAGCGGCGTCGCCGCCCATGTGGTCGCAGCGCGGCCGGAAGCGGTCGCGGGTCTGATATTGGTAACACCGTTTTCGTCGCTGGGTGCGACAGCGCGCCATCACCTGCCTTTTTTGCCGGTATCGCTGCTGCTACGGGACCGATTCGACACCCTGGAACTGTTGACTGACTTCAAGGGCCCCATGGTCATGGTAACCGGTCGCGCGGACCGGACCGTGCCGGAACGCCTCGCCCTGCCGCTGAAGAGCGCACACCAGGGGCCCCTGCTGCACTGGAGCCAGCCGGGGGCGGAACACAACACGCTGGATCTCAACCCACGCTCCGCGGGCTGGCGGGAAATAGACGTATTCCTCGCCAGGTATCTGGAGCCAGGGCCTGCAGTGTAACAGTCGATCAATCGTTACAATGCAATCCTGCAGTCATGCCTATATCATTGGCCTTTCGCACCGACACGGGAAACCACATGCCGCTGCCCTTGCTCCTTCGACTGTTACCCGGGATCCTGCTCGCCACCAGTGTGCGGGCCGAGCCGCCCCTTGAGGAACTGCCGCTGTGGGAGCTGGGCTTCGGCGCCGGGGCCCTGCACACGCCGGACTACCCATCGTCCTCGGAGCGGCGCACCCGCGCCATCGCCCTGCCCTACGTGGTCTACCGCGGCGACGTTTTTCGTGTTGGTGACGGCCAGACGGCGCGGGCGGTAGCGGCGGAGAGCTCCCGCTTCGAACTGTCCATGTCCTTCGACGCCGCCTTTGACGCCCGCAGCGACCGCAACGAGCGCCGCGAGGGTATGCCGGACCTGGACTTTCTGTTCGAGCTGGGTCCGCAGCTGCGCCTGAAGCTCGGTCGCTACGAATTCACGGACAACGGCTATGGCGAGCTCGACCTGGCGCTGCAGGCCCGGGCTGCGTTTTCCACCGATTTCAAGGGCGTTGACCACCAGGGCTACGTCGCCGAACCTGTGCTGCGCTACCGCCACTGGGGCCTGCTCTGGCCGCAGCTGGAGACCAGCGTTTCCCTGCTCCCGATCTGGGCCGACCGCCAGCTGCATGACTTTTTCTATGGCGTGGCTCCCGAGTTCGTGACCGCCGAGCGGCCACAGTACAGAGCTGAAGAAGGATATTTCGGCACTCAGCTCAGCCTGTTCGCACGCTGGAATTTTACCGACCGCTTCCAGGTGTTCGGCGGCACCCAGATCATCAGCCACCAGGGGGCTGCCAACCGCGACAGCCCGCTGTTCGAGAGAGACTACACAGTGAACTTCGGTGGCGGCTTCATCTGGTCCGTATTCGACAGCAAGCGCACCGTGCTGCGTTCACGGGGCCATTAGGCGGGCAATGCCCAGTCTGTCGTCAGTTGCGAATCATCTTGCCAACGCAGCCTGGGCCCTGGCGCCGGGTTCCCGCAGCAGCCTGCGTGGGCGCGACGTTCGACTGGTCGCCCACCGCGGCGCCCACGGGCCCGGCGCCGCTACCGAGAACACCCTCGCCGCCTTCCAGCTCTGCGCGGATGCCGGCGCCTGGGCAGTGGAAACCGATATCCACCTGACCCGCGATGGCGAGCCGGTCATTCACCACGACCCCGGCTGTGGACGGCTGTTCAACCGTCCTGAGCTGATGATTGCCAGCACGGACTTCGCCACCCTGCGCGCCGCGATACCCGAGATCCTGCATTTGCAGGAAGTGGTCGAGCGCTTCGCCGGCAGCCTGCACCTGATGCTGGAAGTAAAGGAGTCCTGGCGCCAGCGCCCAGAATACCCGGCCCGCGTTGCTGCCGCACTCAAAGATCTTGAACCGGAGCGGGATTACCACCTGCTGTCGCTGGAACCCGACCACCTGGAAGGCTTCCGCAACATACCGAGATCGGCCTTCGTGGACGTCGCCTGGATGAATGCCGGCGCCATCATCCGCCAGAATCTGGCGCTGGGGCACGGCGGCGTCGCCGGCTCCTTCGCCCTGTTGGGTAGCCGCCGGCTGGCGCAGCTACGGGCGGCGGGCCGCAAGATCGGCACCGGCTTTGTGGAGAATGCCGGGGCTCTGCGGCGCGAAGTCCATCGTGGCGCCGACTGGATTTTTACCGACCGGATCATGGCAATGCAGGAACTGGTTAACCGCGACCGCTGAGGAGGCGCTGGCAACTATTGGCGGATGTTACTATGCGAGACTTGGATCGCAACATTGTCGACTCTCGCCCAACCAGCTGAGACATCCGCCATGGACAATTCCCTGACCGCGCTTGCGAGTATCATCCAGATCGCCGTTGCCCCGGTGTTCCTGCTGGCCGGTATTGCCGGCTTCCTCAACGTCATGTCCGGGCGCCTGGGGCGTATCGTTGATCGCGCCCGGGTTGTGGAGCGCAGGGTAACCACGCTGGCCGATACCGCAAAACTCGAGCTCGCCAGCCGCGAGCTGCGCACGCTCTGGCGTCGGGTGCGCATCATCAACTGGTCGATTGGCATGTGCACCGCCTCCGCGTTGATGGTCTGTGTTGTGGTCGTGGGGCTGTTCGTCGGCGATTTCTGGTCCATCCACATCGAAACCTTCGTGGTGGTAACGTTCGTACTGGCAATGTTGTTACTGATCGCGGCTCTGCTGCTGCTTATCAAGGAAGTGCAGCTCGCCACCCGAGTGCTGGTGGCGGGGCAGGAATACAGTGACTGAACTGGAGGCGTGCCTGCCGCCAGTTTGCCCGCACCCGGGCCCGGCAGGTGGCGCTTGCATCGACCACAGGGTTGGCAATTGAGCCGGCAGACAGGCACTATCGGGGACCCACTTTTGCGAGGACAAGAACATGAAGAAGCTGCTCTGGCACTTGACGATTGCTCTGGTCGTGCTGTCGGCACGACCCGCGCTCTCCGCTCTCTCCAACTCAGAAGAACGCATGGCGGACTTCATCGACCGGACCAACCCCGCGGCTCTGGAGTTGCTGATCGAAAGCGTCAACCTCAACAGCGGCACCATGAACCTGGCGGGGGTGCGCAAGGTAGGTGAGCTGTTCAGCGCCGAGTTTGCCGCGCTGGACTTCGACGTGGAGTGGGTGGACGGCGCCCCGTTTGAACGCGCCGGGCACCTGCTCGCCCGCTACCGTGGCAGCGACGCACAGGTCAAGGTCTTGCTGATCGGCCATCTCGATACTGTGTTCGAACCGGACAGCCCGTTCCAGACCTTTACCCGCGTGGATGGCGACAACGCCACCGGCCCCGGCATTGCCGATATGAAAGGCGGCAACGTGATCATGCTGCGCGCCCTGGCCGCCCTGCGCGACGCCGGCGCCCTGGAGCAGTTGGATGTGACCGTCGTGCTGACCGGGGACGAGGAACTGAGCGGCAGCCCGCTGGCGCTGTCCAAGCAGGCCCTGGTGGAGGCCGCCCGCTACGCTGACCTTGCCATCGGCTTTGAAAACGGCGACGGCGACTACCGCACTGCCAATGTCGCCCGGCGCGGCAGCTCGGGCTGGAGCCTGAGTGTCAGCGGCACCCCGGCCCACTCCTCCCAGGTTTTCCGCGAGGACATCGGCTCCGGCGCCATCTACGAGGCCGCCCGCATCCTCTACAGCTTCCACGAGGACGAGGCACTTCGCGGCGAGCAGTACCTGACCTTCAACCCCGGCCGCATTGCCGGTGGCACCACGTTGCGCAACAACGAAGCGGACAATACCACCAGCGCCTTCGGCAAGAGCAATGTGGTGGCCGAATCGGCCCGGGTTGAAGGGGACATCCGGGCACTGTCGGCAGAGCAGCTCGCCCGCGCCCAGGCGCGCATGGCAGAAATCGTGGCGGAGAATCTGCCCGGCACCAGCGCCAGCATCAGGTTCGACGAGGGCTATCCGCCCATGGCGCCGGCGCCGGGCAACCTGCGACTGCTGGAATTGTACTCACAGGTCAGCGAAGACCTGGGCTTCGGCGCAGTGACCGCGGTCAACCCGCTGCGGGCGGGCGCCGCCGACATCTCCTTTGCCGCGGACTACGTGGAGATGGCAATCGACGGCCTGGGCATGAGCGGCACCGAGGGGCACACCGTCCACGAAACCGGCTATCTGCCGGCGCTGCCGATGCAGGCCAAGCGAGCGGCTCTGCTGTTGCACCGCCTGGCCGGGGGCCAGCGGTAGGAGCCCGCTCTGCGGGCGTTTGTGGGAGCCCGCTCTGCGGGCGATCGCGCACAGAGTGCGCTCCCACACCCGTAGGAGCCCGCTCTGCGGGCGATCACCCAGCTAGAGGCACAAAAGCCCCGTAGATCGCCCGCAGCGCCTGGGGGTAGTCGCCCGGGGCCACGCCGACAATGATGTTGAGCTCCGACGCCCCCTGGTTGATCAGGCGCACATTGACACCCGCCGCCGCCAGCGCGGTAAAGACCTTGGCCGCGATCCCGGGGGTACGCGCCATCTCCTCGCCGACGATGGCGATCAGGGCGATGCTCGGCACATACTCGATCTCGTCCGGCTCCAGGGTACGGCGGATCTCATCCAGTACCTGCTCCACCCGGCCCTCCAGCCACTTCGACTCCAGCACCACACTGACGCTGTCGATGGCCGAGGGGCAGTGCTCAAAGGGAATATCGTTGTGCTCCAGCACCCCCAGCAGGCGGTAGACAAAGCCCACCTCGCGATTCATCAGGTGCTTGCCAATGGTAATCATGGAGAAACTGGTTTTGCCGGCGACACCGGCGATCTGGGTGCTCTGGATAATCTCTGGCGACAGCTCGGCGACGATGCGGGTGCCCGGATGGTCGGGCTCGTTGGTATTGCGGATGTTGACCGGAATGCCCACCTCCCGCACCGGCGCCATGGCCTCGTCATGCAGCACGCTGGCCCCCATATAGGCCAATTCGCGGATCTCGGCGTAGGTGACTTCTGCCATCGGCCGCGGCTGGCTGACGATGCGGGGGTCCGCCATCAATAGCCCGGAGACATCGGTCCAGTTCTCGTACAGGGCGGCGTGGGCGGCGCGGGCGGCAACCGCGCCGCTGACATCGGAGCCGCCGCGGGAGAAGGTACGCACCTGCCCATCCGGGTCGCGGCCGTAGAAACCGGGGAGCACATAGCGCTTGCCCGGGTCCGCCAGCCGCGCCCCCAGCAGGCCCCAGGTCTGCGGATCCACCAGACCGTTGGTGCCGATGACGATGCATTCTGCCGGCTCGACAAAGTCTGCCCCCAGCCAGGCGGCCAGCAGCAGGCCACAGAAGTGCTCGCCACGAGATGCCGCAAAGTCGGCAGTCACGCCGGCGCCGAGTTGCGCCCGGAACTGCTGCAGATGCTGCGCGATCATCGGCGCAATGCCGAGTTCCTGTTCGATACCCGTGAAACGCTCGACGATCTGGCCGAAGGGACCGCTGAAATCCGCGTTCATGCTGGCGGCGTGGTGGCACAGGTAGAGCAGATCGGTGATCTTGGTGTCGTTGCTGTCGCGCTTGCCCGGCGCCGAAGGTACGATAACGCTGCGGCGCGGGTCCGCGTCAATAATCGCCCGCACCTTGCGCATCTGTACCGTGCTGGCGAGGCTGGAGCCGCCGAATTTGCACACAATGCGCTCCGCCACCGCACCGTCCGCTGCTTCCACCTGTCCCGATTCCTTCACCGCTGCGCTGCCCCCTTTCGGCCCCGCCGGCATGGCGGGTCCTGCAGGGGACCAGTTTACTGTAGCGCGGGCGTGGGGTCAGCTGTATCTGGAGCTACCGGCGCGGCGCCTGTTGCCGGCGTTACTGGGTAATATCACCGTGCCTCATGTCGACAAGGTGATGCGATAGGCCGGATAGGGCGGGGGCAGGTCTCGCATTGTAGCATTCTGCGGGATGCTGCAATGCGAGACCTGAGCCCCAATGTCCCGACCCCCAATTTCTTCTGAGGACAAGCTCGCGGGAAGTACTGCAGCCGTCATTGATACCGGCGCCTTGTCCTGCAGATCCGCAACTGACAAGCAGTGCTCGATGTTGGCGAAAGGCCCGCGCGCACAGTTCGTGAGCTGGCGGTGAATCCTGAAGTCTACCCCCATTGCAGAATGGCACTGGCGGTAAAAACGTGCATTGCGCAGCGAACTCAACACCAGCGCATGCTGGTAGCCGCACCGGCGTGAGGCGCCGATCAGGCGATGGCAAAAATCACGCCGTAACTGCAGGGTCCGGTCCCTTACACTCGGATCGATAACCAGCCGCTCCCACATGCAACAGCCATCGGGGGGCAGGTCGAGCTCTCCGATATCCCCGTCCATATCCAGGCTCGTGGCGATCCGGACCCCGCCCAGGCAGCGATCGCCCTGAAGGGCGAGGAGAATAAAGCCCTGCCGGTCCCGATCGTCCTCGGAACCGTCAAAGTGTGGTATGCCCAGTTCCTTTCTGAAGCACCGTTCGCGCATCTCATAGTATTGCGCTAAAAAATGGGGATCACGAGACAATTCGAACGCAACTGACAAGGTAGCTCCTCCTGGTATGTGATGATTGATGCCCACCAGTGGACAGTCGCTTTATTCATTCAAGAAACGTGCCACATCACCTGATCTGTTCGGAAACAAACACTTGGCCAGGATATATGGAAATTTTCCGGTAATTTATCACAACTTTTGTGTGCGATTACCGACAGCAAACACACAAATGATGGTTAAGGTGTTTAGAATCAATAACATAAGTTGTCGCAAATTTGCGACAACCGGAGACGGCTTACACTACGCCTTGAACCGGTCCGGATTGATCTTGTGGCGCTTGAGGAGCTTGTAAAAATCAGTGCGATTGCGTTGGGCCAACACGGCCGCATCCGCCACCGAACCGCTGGTCAGGCGCAACACCTTGACCAGATAATCGTGCTCGAATTGCTGCCTGGCCTGGCTCAGGGACGGCAAATAATGGTCTGCCACCGTCAGTGCCTCACGCACCAGCGCCTCGGTAATGACCGGGGAGGTGGACAGCGCGGCGGTTCGCTGTACCACGTTCTGCAATTGCCGCACATTGCCCGGCCAGGGTGCGTGAATCATCACCTCCATCGCCGAGGGCGCAAAACTGGTGACATTGCCCATCTGGTAGGCACCGGTATCGCGCAGAAACCGGTGCGCCAACAACGGGATATCCTCGGCCCGCTCGGCCAGTGAGGGCAGGTGGAAATTAACCACATTGAGACGATAGAACAGATCCTCCCGGAACAGGCCCTCGCGCATGTCCTTTTCGAGGTCCCGATTGGTGGCGGCGATGATCCGCACGTCGACCGGCTCACTGACGGTACTGCCCACCGGGCGGATGCGGCGCTCCTGCAGCGCCCGCAGCAATTTGACCTGCAGCGCCAGCGGGATATCGCCAATTTCGTCGAGCAGCAGCGTCCCGCCGTTAGCCGCGCGAAACAGGCCGGGGTGTTCACTGACCGCGCCGGTGAAAGCACCTTTAACATGTCCAAATAGTTCGGATTCCAGCAATTGTTCCGGCAGGGCACCGCAGTTCACCGCCACCATCGGACCCTGGCGCTGCTCATCGGCTTCGTGGATCGCCCTCGCCAGCAGCTCCTTGCCACTGCCGCTGGCGCCGGTCACCAGAATATTGACATCGGATCCCGCGACCTGCTTGACCTGATTGAGTATGCGCTCCATCACCGGACTGCGGGTGACTATGTGCTCCCGCCAACCATCAACGACCTCCGCCTTGGCACCGCCGGATTGGTGCAGGGCCGCACGGATACTCACCAACAACTGACCTTTGTCCACCGGCTTGGTAAGGAACTCGAATACGCCCCGTTGGGTAGCCGTCACCGCTTCGGGAATGGTGCCCTGGGCGGACATGATGATCACCGGCAACCCAGGGTAGTAGTGACGGGTCTGTTCGAACAGATCCAGGCCGCTGGCACCCTCCATCCGCAGATCGGTGACCACTACCCCAATCGGGCTGTTGCGCAGCTCCTGCATCGCCCGATCCGCAGACTCCGCTGTGAACACTTCGTAACCCTCGGCCTCCAGCCGGATACTCAGCAATTTCAAAAAGCTGGCGTCGTCGTCCACGAGTAACACCCGATCGCGCATCGAGTTATTGCTCCTTGCGGGTACTTATAGCCGCCTCCAGGTCGGTAATAGCCTGGATCTTCTCATCCAGCAATTGTTTTTGCTGTTCGAGCTCATCAATCTGCTGTTGCAGCTGGGCGTAGCGCTGGTGCGCATTGATTCTGCTCTGATTGAAGGCCTCCAGAATACCCGCTACCTGCCTCAACTCGTCCGGCAGCGCTTCGTCCTGGCTCAACAGTCTGAACACGTCCCGCGCCTGCATCCAGCCATTATAGGTCTGGGATTGATGGTGCAGCAGGCCGAAACAGAACAACTGGTCCGCGCCCTCAGGCCGCGGCATGGACTCCAGCACGGCTTCGACCTGCCCGACAGACATCGTCACCACAGCGGCTTGCAGGCCGAGCCAGTGCGCCAGCGGGGAGTCAGATGCTTCCGGCACTTCGGCCGGTGCCGGCGGGGGCGGGGGGGGCGGCTCTATCGGAGCGGGTGTCGGACTGGCACAGGCCGTAACCATAAGGGAAAGCACCAGCGAACTGATCAGTGCGCGGGACATAGCAACCGGAAACAGACGGGGAAACGCAAGTGAGAAACCAGAGTCAGGCTGCCACCCTGCGCCTCGATAGACTCCCGGGCGACACTGAGACCAATCCCAGAACCCTTGATCGGACCACTGCGTGTGGCAATACTTTGAAAAAATGGTTCAAACACGCGCTCGCTGTCCCCCGCGGGAATAGGGCTGCCGGAATTGGACACCTCGATCACGAGACTGTCACCGTCCCCATGCCAGGCAATATCAATGCTGCCACCCTCCGGAGTATAATTGACGGCGTTGGACAGTAGATTGTCCAGCGCGGTTTTCAGCTTGCCCCGATCAGCCACCCAGCTGTCCACTGTGACGTGGGACTCAAGCCGCAGAGATTTTTGCTCAATGCTGATCCTGTAGTTATCCAGCAATTCCCACCAGAGCTCGGACAAGTCGAATTCCTCGATGTTCAATTGCTGACCCGGCAACTGATTGTAGTCCAACAGGCTTTCGATCAGGCACTGCAGCTCAATCGCATTTCGGCGAACGATATCGACCACCGACTGCTGTTGCTGAGACAGCCTGCCGGTCACCTGTTCCGCCAGCAGGTCCGTTCCCTCGCGCAGGCTGGACAACGGCGTTTTCAGTTCGTGGGAGATATGACGCAAAAACTGTGCCTTCTGCTGATCGGCGTCGTGTAGTCGCTGCCGCAGCCACTCCAGCTTTTCGCCCAGGGCCGCCATTTCCTTCGGGCCGGCAATTTCGATGGTGTGAGTCAAACCGGCCGTGCCCAGGCGGTGGATTTCCTCGGTCAGATCCCGTACCGGCCTGTTGATCCAGTAGCTGAAGGAGATCAGCAGCGCGAGGGTCGTGACGACCAGGAACGACAGCTGAAGCATCAGCCGATCGACGATTGAACCCGCCTCGGCGGCATTTTCCGCCAGCAGCTGGTCCACCGAGGAGGTCAGCCACTGCTGCACCCCACGCCGGTGTTCAGTGACGGCGGCGAAGGACTGATCCAACTGTGCCACCGCGCGGCCCAGGTCACCATCCTCCGTGGCTAGCGCACGAGCACCCGCCAGATCCACCATTCTCAATGCCTGCAGCAGCGCGACAAGATCCTTGCTGGGCTGGGCCACCCGCGCCTGCAACCCGAACAGTTTTTCGCCCAGCGCCTCCCGTTCACGCTCGAATAGTGTGGCCAGCTCAGGATCGGACAAGGCGAGATACTGACGGGCATGGCGCTCCATCTCCAGCGCTTCGCCCTGGATCTCCTGGCCCATCCGGGTGGCCTCCATCACTCGCCGGGTTACCTCGCGGTCACTTGCCGCCAGTTCTTCCAACGCCTGCACCGAGAACACTATCGCCACACACAGCGGCGCCAGCGCGGCGAAGAAGCCGACCAGGACGAGCTGTAACACGGATCTGGGTTGCCAGAACACCATTGATCACGGACTGCGGGATATCGAAAAGAGGCGAGATTATATCCCGGTAGCTGGATGCCGACCAGCAGGCCAACATGGGGGGCTCCACAGTGGCAACAGGTCTCTCGCCAGCGGAATCACCGCCGCTGTCGCAGGGCGGGCTTGTCCACCTTGCCCGCCGCATTCAGCGGTAACGCCGCCACCCGGCGCCAGGTTTTCGGGGTTTTATACCCCGCCAGCAGGCTTCTGCAGTGGGCCGCCAGGTCAGCGTCACTAACCTCCGCTGCCAGCACCAGCATGGCACAAATCTGCTCCCCCCAGCGCGGGTCCGGCAGGCCAACAACGGCGCAATCCCTGACCGCCGGGTGGCGGCGAAGAGCCTCCTCCACTTCCCGCGAGGCCACGTTTTCGCCGCCACTGATGATCATGTCCTTCTTGCGATCAACGATATAAAGGTAGCCCTCCGCGTCGAAACAGCCGATATCCCCGGTGTGCAGCCAGCCATCGACCAGCGCCGCCGCGGTTGCTTCCGGCTGCCGCCAGTAGCCCAGCATACATTGCGGCGCCCGCACCAGGATCTCCCCGGCCTCACCGGTCCCGCACACCCGGCCGCTCTCGTGGGCGACCTTCAGCTCCACCGTCGCCAGTGGCTTGCCCACCGAATGCAGCAACTCGGGCCGCCCCGCCGCTGCCAACCGGTGATCCTCCACGGTGAGGAACGCCGCGCTGCCAGACAACTCGGTCATACCATAGCTCTGGCAGAGCCCGACGCCAGTCTCGTCCAGCAGGCGCCGCAGCAGGGTCTCGGGCATGGCGGAAGCGCCGTAGCCAATGGTGCGCACACTCGCCAGGTCCGCGGGACTGAAGGACGGGTGCTCCAGCAGCGTGGCAATCATGGTCGGCGCCAGGGACATGCCGGTCACCCGCAGTTCGCGGCAGGCGCGCAGGGTCTCCTCGGCGGCAAATGAGCGCAGCAATACCACCGCGGCCCCATGCTGGTGCTGCAGCAGCACGTTGTGGGCCGCAACATGGAACAAGGGGAAGGGATACAGGTACCTGTCGTCCGCCGCTACCGGCCGCGCCAGGGCGGCGGATTCCAGGCCGGCGAGGAAGGAGCGGTGGCTGAGCACCGCGCCCTTGGGCCGGCCGGTGGAGCCGGAAGTAAAGAGAATCCAGGCCGGGTCTTCCGTGCGCAATGTCGGCAGGGGCGCCATCGGGCCAGCTTGCAGCCAGTTGTCATAGTCTGCCTGCAGGTCGATGACCGTCAGCTTGGGCGGAGACTCTGGATGCGCGCGCAGGGCCCGCAGCAATTCCCCGTCCGCGAAGAGCGGGTCCACGCCCGCCGCCTTTAGCTGGTACAGCCACTCAGCCGGCGCCAGCCGCGCATTGAGTGGCACCAGGATTCGGCCGCTGGCGGCGCAGGCGTAAATCAGCTCGACGAACTGCGGGCCATTCCAGGCCAGGACGCCAACGCGGTCACCCACCCCGCCCAGCGCGGCAAGGCGCGCCGCCAGTCGCTCGACCCGCTGATTGAGCTGGCTGTAGGTAGTCGGCTCACCCCGCCACCAAATAGCTACCGCATCCGGCTGCCGCAGTGCCTGAAAGGCGGGCAAGTCGTGCAGGAACTGCGCACGCATCACAGGGTCACTGCAATCGCACCGACCACCCGCAGCGCCTTCTGCACCGCTTGTTCGACAGTGGCGGCCCGGGCCAGGCCGACGCCGAGGCGACGCTCGCCGCGGACCTCCGGCTTGCCGAACAGGCGCAGGTCGGTATCCGGCTCCGCCAGTGCCGCCGCAAGGTTGCCGTAGCGCATGTCCGCGGAATCCCCCGCCACCAGCAGCACCGCCGAGGCCGAGGGGCCGAGCTGGCGGATGACCGGCACTGGCAGGCCGAGGATTGCCCTCACGTGCAGGGCGAACTCCGACAAATTCTGGGAAATCAGGGTAACCAGGCCGGTATCATGGGGCCGCGGGGACACTTCGCTGAAATACACCGCGTCCCCCTTGATGAACAGCTCCACCCCAAAAATGCCGTATCCACCCAGCGCTTCGGTGACCTTTGCTGCGATGCGCCGGGACTCCTCCAGGGCGACCGGGCTCATGGCCTGGGGCTGCCAGGACTCACGGTAATCACCCTTTTCCTGCCGGTGCCCAATGGGCTCGCAAAAGCTGGTGCCGTCACGGTGGCGGATGGTCAGCAGAGTGATCTCGTAGTCGAAGTCGACAAAGCCCTCCACGATCAGCTTCCCGGCACCGCTGCGGCCACCGGCCTGGCCGTAGTCCCAGGCGCGGTCGATATCGTCGCTGCTGCGCACGGTACTCTGGCCCTTGCCGGAAGAGGACATGATCGGCTTGACCACGCAGGGCAAGCCCACCGCCGCCACCGCCGCGAGGTATTCCTCGCGGGTCTCCGCGAACCGGTAGGGTGAGGTGGCGAGCCCCAGTTCCTCTGCCACCAGCCGCCGGATCCCCTCGCGATTCATGGTGAGCTGGGCGGCGCGGGCGGAAGGCACCACCTGCCAGCCCTCGGTTTCCAGCTGGACCAATTCATCGGTGGCGATGGCCTCGATTTCCGGGACGATGATCTGTGGCCGCTCCCGCTCCACCAGTGCCCGCAGCGCGGCGCCATCAAGCATGTTGAGCACGTGGCTGCGGTGGGCCACCTGCATCGCCGGGGCATTGGCGTAGCGATCCACCGCAATTACTTCGCAGCCCAGACGCACCAATTCGATGGTGACTTCCCTGCCCAGTTCGCCGCTGCCCAGCAGCATGACGCGGGTGGCGTGGGGGGTCAGTGGCGTGCCGATAGTGGTCATGGGGGTCCTTGAGGGCTTGGGATCAGGTCTCGCATTGTAGCAAAGCATGTTTGCTACAATGCGAGACCTGATCCCAACCAATTAGGTAGAATAGGGCATGAAAATCTTGCCTCTGTACCGTTCCCGCGCTGTTACCGCCCGCGCCCTGCTATCGCTCTTGCTGGTGCTGCCGGTTCCCGGCTGGACATCCGATCCGCCGGGGGCCAACNAAAATCTTGCCTCTGTACCGTTCCCGCGCTGTTACCGCCCGCGCCCTGCTATCGCTCTTGCTGGTGCTGCCGGTTCCCGGCTGGACATCCGATCCGCCGGGGGCCAACGCCGAGCAGCAGCGCGCCGATGCTCTGGCCAGGCGCGTGTATGATCGTCCCAATGGGGAGGACGTCAGTGCGCGCATCATGATGCAGCTGCACGACGGCCGGGGAGAACCCCGGCAACGCATCCTCTATAGTTACGCCAAGGACAAGGGCGATGCAGAGCGCTGGACCATGATCCGCTTTGTGGAGCCTGCCGACGTTGCCGGCACCGGCCTCCTGACCCTGAACTACCCGGGTGAAGCGAGCGACCAGTGGCTGTACCTGCCCGCGCTCGACCGCGTGCGGCGGATTGCCTCCTCCCGCAAGGGTGGACGGTTCGTAGGCTCGGATTTTTACTACGAGGACCTTATGGATCGAGAAGTGGCGATGGATTCCCATCGGCTACTGGGCCGGGAACAACTTGGCGGCGCCGAATGCTACCTGCTGGAAAGCACCCCGCTGGACCCCGACAACTCGGTGTATAGTCGGCGCATCGCCTGGATCCACCCGGATCTGGACCTGCCCTTGCGCGTAGACTTTTTCGAGGACCGGAGCGAGGAACCCGTCAAGCGCCTGCAGGCCAGCGAAATCAGGCGGGTACAGGGCTTCTGGACGGTATTTGACAGCACCATGCACGACCTGGTCAGCGGCCACAAAACCCAGATGCTGACGCTGGACATCAAGTACAATCAGGACCTGCCCGACAGCCTGTTCCAGCAACGCAGCCTGGCTGATGAAACTTTGGAAATCCCGTTCCGCCCCTGATAACCCACGCTGGTTGCCGCCATGGAACACTGCAAACTCCCGATGAACCGGCGACGCAACCCCATTGCGAAAGGGCTGTTGCTGGCCACTGCGTTCACAGCCTCGCTGGCTGCTGCAGCTGACCAGACTGTGAGAATTATCGATGACAGTGAGCCGGATACCCGGGGCCCCACGCCCGGAGCCGGGAATGACGACAGGGGCGTCACCGACGCCACGGGACTTTCTGTCAGCCTGGGCGAGCTGTGGCTGGAATATGGCGAGTTTGTCCGGGATGCCTCCGGCACCGATCACCTGGGTCACGTGCGCGGGGAACTGGCTGCCAGCTGGGTTGCCAGGCCACACTGGGAAGTCCGGGTAGCAACGCGTGCCTATGGTTATCTGGAAAGTGGCGGCAGTGATGTTCATGACCTGGCGTTCGACTACGGGGAATCCTATGTCCGCTATCTGGGCGAGAACTACCGTGTAACCGCAGGCGCGCAGCAGGTCACCTGGGGACGCATTGACGAATTCCCCCCCACTGACCGCCTGAGCACCCAGGACATCAGTCGCTATGTCATTGACGACCTGGAGTACCGCCGCCGGCCCTCGGTCGCCATCCGCTACGAATATTTCTGGGCAGACAGCAAGCTGGATCTGCTGGCAGTCCCACGTTTCCGCGCTGCCGAACTGCCGGACCGCGACAGTGTCTGGTTCCCGGTGAACCAAAGCACCGGCGAGGTATTCGGGCTTCGATCCACGCCGCTCAGCCGTGATCTGGTGCGGAATGCCCGGCTGGACCTGGACGAACCCGACTCGGAGGGCGGTTTCGGTGCACGTTACAAAACCACAGGCGCCGGCCTGGACTACGCGATAACCGTGCAGAAGGGCCGCAATTCACTTCCCTACTTTGCCTACGACCCTGCCTCTGCCACGATCAGTACGCGTTACCCCACAAGCTGGTCTGCCGGTGGTGACCTCGCGTTCGAGGCGTTGGGCGGTGTGGTGCGCCTGGAGGCACTGTGGTCCGCCGATACTCCGGTCACGGGTATAGACGGCCGCTACGCTACGGTGGACAGCCTGAGCTGGGGTGTGGCACTGGAACTATTTCCCGGTGACGGCGACGGCAGGCTCAACCTGCAGCTCATGGGCAGCCGGCTGGATACCGACTTTCCGGTACTGGACCGCGACGAAACCTACGCCCTTGGCGGCTCCTGGGAGTTACCGCTGGCGCGTGGGCGCTGGCGCCTGAACACACGCTTCCATACAGGCCTGTACGCCAGCGACTGGTATCTGAATCCAGAACTGGCCTATACCGCCATCCCGGCGACTGAGTTGTACCTGACCCTGCACCACTTTGACGGCAGCGACGGCACCCCTGGTGGCTTCCATCAGGATAACAGCTTCATCGCCGTAGGCCTCCGCCTTACGCTCTGAAACTGCCTGCCCGATGGGGCCGGCTAGCCTCCCTGCTGCAACTCAGCCAGCAACTGCTGCGCCGCTGCCTTCTCCGGAAACTCCTTGTCGCCCTCCAGCAGCGACGTCAGCTCGCGCACGGCGGTGCGCCTGTCGCCCTCAGCCACGCTGATCTGGGCGCTGCTGAAACGAATGGCAGGATGTCCGGGCGCAGCGCTGAGCGCGTCGTCAATGCTGCGCCGCGCCCGACGCAGATCGCCAATCTTCAGGTAAATAATGGCCTGGGTGTCAAGTACATTGGGGGACGGTGCCTCCGGTGAGGCCGCGACCGCGCGCTGGATGTACTCCAGCGCCTTCTTCGGCTCGCTATCCCTGAACTGCCAGGCCAGGTTGTTCAGCGCCACCACGTTGTCGGCATCCACTTCCAGAACCTCGCCATAGGCCTCGATGGACTCTTCCCCCTGACCGGCAGCGGAGAGGAATTCGGCAAGGGCTATGCGTGCCGGTACATCGGCTGGGTGCTCCGCAACCCAGTCACGCAGCAGGGTAATGGCGCCTGTCTCGTCGTCGGTGGCACGCCGTTGCATCGCCAGCTCAAGCATCGACCCCCTGCTGGGCGACTTGGCAAATACGCGCTCAATTTTGGACAGCGCCTGTTGCCGGTCGCCGCGCAGGTTGGCGACGCTAGCCTGCAGTTTCAGCACATCGGTATTGTCCGGGGCCAGCTCTGTCAGCTTTGCCACCTGCTCTTGCAGCTGCTCGTGGCGCCCGGTGAGCAGGTACAACCGCGCCAGCCCCAGGCGTGCGAGAATAAAATCCGGGCTCAGGGCCACTGCGCGCTCCAGCGACTCTATACCACTGGACACATCTTTGAGTCCCGACTGGGCGCGGGCGAGCAGCAAATGGACCCGTGCATCGCCCGGCTGCTGGCGTACCAGCCGCTCCAGGATGGGCAGCGCCGCGGCATAGTGCTGCTGATTGAGCTCGGCCTCCGCAAGGACGGCCATTACCGGCGGCCGGTTCCGCTGCAGCTGCGGCAGCTCCCCGAGCACTGTCACCACCTTATCGCTCTGCCGCTTCAGCAGGTAATAGCGCGCCAGTATCAGCCGGGGCTGCAGCGCCGCCGGGTGGGCCGCCATGGCGCGCTGCAGGATCTCGACCATCGCCGGCTCCCGGTTCTCCAGCGCCTCCAGTGCTGCGAGGCTGACCAATGCCTCCAGGTGCTGCGGATCCAGCTCCAATACTCCGTCGTAATAGGTTCTTGCGGCAACGAGATCCCCAGCCTGCAACGCCAGATTGGCCAGGGCCAGGCTGGCCTCCGGGTCACCTGGCTCGATCTGCAGGGCAGCGAGGAACTGGGTGCGCGCCTGTTCGATATCACCCGCGGCCAGGTGTACCCGGCCCTTCAGCTTCAGGGCCTCCGCATCATTGGGGCGACTGGCGACATAGTTTTCGGCCTGGGCCAGCGCAGCGTCGACATTGCCCTGCTGCAGGTGCCCGGTGACCAGAGCCTGCTCGGCCCGCTCATACCGGGGCTCCAGGCGCAGAGCGGCCTGGAGATTTTCCATACCCAGCTCCTGTTGCCCGGTGGCCAGCAGACCTGCCCCAAGGCGGGTCAGTGCCTCGGCCGACTCCGGCTCTTGCTCCGCCACCCGTTGCAGCAGTGCCGTGCCGCGCTCAGTTTCACCGCTCGCAATCAGGCTGTTGGCCAGCAGGTTGAGCGCATACACATCCGCAGGGTCAGTGGCGATCACTGGCTGCAGCAAGGCGGGAATCCGGGCATGATTCCCCAGCTGGTACTCGATGGTGGCAGCCAGTTTGCGCGCCGGTGAATTGTCAGGGAGAATGGTGAGAAAACGGTCGACGTTACTCAGTGCCATCACTAGATTGCCGTCCGCACGGTGTATGGCCGCCAGGTAATAGAGGGCCAGCGGGTACTGCTCGGGGGCGACGGCAGCCTTGTCAAAAAACTGCTTGGCACTACCCAGCTCATTCCGGCCCAGCAACACCATTCCTTCCAGGAAATCCATGCCGGGATGGGAGGACACCAGCTTCTTTATCGCCTTGAGATCTTCCTCGGCGGCGTCGAACCGCTGCGCACTCACCCGCACCAGGCCGCGCTTGTAGTGCAGGTTAAAGAGGTTGTGGCTGCCGGCGATGGCCTTGCTGTAGTCCTCTTCCGCCTCCGCCAAATCACCGAGTTGAATTGCGACATCCCCGCGCAGGCTCCACGCCGGCGCGTAATCCGCGTCCTTGTCCAAAGCCTGGTCCAGCAGGTAGCGGGCTTCCTCGCCGGTGTTGTCCCGGGTCAGGGAGATCTGGGCGCCAGCCACCAGGGCATAGGGCGACACCGGGGGCGAATCCAGCACTTGGTCGATAGCGGTAATTACCGCATCGGTCTCGCCCTGCCGGAGCAGGGACAGGGCCTGCGCGGCACGCACGGTCGAGCGCGCCTCCGCGTCCAGGCCTTCGACCTGCAACTGGCCCAGTGGCGCATGCCGTTCCAGCGCCAGCAATACCTGGGCGTAGGTCGGATACACCTCCGCCGCAGGGCTACCCAACTCCAGCGCGTGCCTGAGTTCCTTCTCGGCACTGGCGAGCTCACCGGTGGCGAAACTGGCCTTGCCCAGCAGCAGACGCGCCTGGCGGTTGCCCGGGTCCTTCTGCAGGGCATTCTTCAACTCGATAACTGCGGGGCGGAAGTCTTCACGGGCCAGCAAGGCTTCCGCTTCGACCACGTGCTCCGCGCTGGTACGGGTCTCACCACAGCCACCGACAAGCAGCCCGAGGCACGCAACCAGAATCAAACTAACGCGGTTCATAACAGCTTCCTTATCATATGCCTGTGAATACGATAGCATAAAGGCCGTACGTCACCACTGGCAAAACAGGAAACGCTGGACAAGCCGCCGGATTGCCGGAAGAATTGTGCGCCAGTTCCCATTCCGGTGATATTGCGCAACCCACAGCGGAGCTTCCGGCGACGATGGTTACAGACTCACGACCACGCAGAGCCACTCCCCGTCCCCCGGGGAGCGAACGCAGGGGGATGTACCTCGCCATTGCCTGCCTCCTGGTGCTGATCCTGGCGCCCATCGCCCCCCTCCTCCAGCTCACCATCAACAATGTCCCCAAGGTGTATCTCCCCGAGGATGCGCGGGCGGTGATCATCGACGAACAGGTCCGGGAGTTTTTCCCCAATGACCAGGGCATGGCGTTTCTCTTCGAAGGCCCCGACCTGTACGCGGACCAGTTTCTGCTGGCTCTGGACGCCCTCACCCGCGCACTGCAATCCCACCCGCAGATCGAAAAGGTGTTCAGCGTCACCAGCCAGGATCACATCGTCGGCACCGAGGACGGCTTTCTGGTCGAGCCCTTGCTGGACGTGGACGAGCTGGACCACTGGTCCGAGGACTATCGCCGGCAGAGAATACTCTCCGACCGCTTCGCCCGCCGCGCTCTGGTGGCGCCGGACGGCAGTGCCCTGGCCGTTGTGGTCATTCCGGATACCCTGGATGACAGCTTTGCCCGCATGGACCTGCACCAGGATATCCTGGGACTGCTGCACCGGCACCAGCTGGAGGGGCACCTGGTCGCCGAAGCCGGTCTGATTTCCACGGATGTTGAGCAGACCCGGGAGTTCCTGCGGCAGATGATGCTGTTTATCCCCCTGATAGTGGCAATCGGCCTGCTGCTGGTCTGGCTGCTGTTTCACCGGCTGCTGGCCTTGCTGCTGAGCCTGGCGGCCATCTTCGCCACCGTCGGTTCCACCGTGGCCCTGTTCACCCTGTTCAGCCTGCCCTTCAACCTGATTTCCAGTATCCTGCCGCCATTGCTCTGCGCCCTGACTATTGCGGCCCTGGTCCACCTGTTCAACGCGCTCAAACTGGCGGCCCGGCGCGGCGCCAGCGGCCCCAACCGGGTCGCAACCGCGCTGCACCATGTCCGCCGCCCGGGGCTCTACAATGCCCTCACCACCATGGCTGGTTTTGCCGCCCTCGGCCTCAGTGAAATACCCCCCATTCGCAACCTGGGGCTGGTCACCGCAGCCGGTGTGGGCCTGGTGTATGTGGTGGTGTATCACCTGCTGCCACCCATCATCGCCAGTACGGATCGGGGGGACTGGGGCAGCCGTCGCGCTGGCCGCAGCCTGTCGGATACCGCGGTCAGGGTTCTGTTCCACACCGGCACCCGTCATCCGGTGGCAACCCTGCTGACCACGCTGCTGCTGCTCGGGGCGGGGGCGCCCTTCCTGGGCAGGATTGTCGTCGAGACCAATCTGCTGGAGTTCTTTTCCCCCGAACATGAAATCCGGGTCGCTACCGAGCATCTGGAACAAAAGCTGGCCGGCACCGGCTCGATGGATGTGCTGCTTACCGCATCCGAGCCGCAGGGTCTGATCAGCCCGCAGAACCTGCGCGCCATCCGCCAGTTCCAGACCTGGGCCGAGTCCCAGGACGAGGTCGACAAGACCACATCCCTGGCGGACTTCGTCGAGGAGATGCACTGGGGCTTCAACGGCGGCGAAGACCGCTTCCGCACCATCCCGGACAGGGCCGACCTCATCAGCCAGTATCTGTTCGTCTACGACGGCACTGATCTCTATGACTTTGTGGATCGGCGACTTGCCGTCAGCCGCGTGCACCTGAACCTGAACATCCACGGCGCCAGGGATATCCAGCAGTTCATGCAGCGGGTGCGCACCTACCTGGAGGCACAGCCGATGGATGCGGTGAGCTGGGAGATTGCCGGTATGAGCCGCCTGTTTTCCGACCAGGTGAACCTGCTGATCAGCGGCCAGCTGAGCAGTATACTCGGGGCCCTGGTGATCATCTTCCTGTTGATGCTGCTGCAGTGGCGGTCCCTGCGCGACGCCCTGGTCTGCATGCTGCCGAACCTGGCGCCGGTCCTGCTCATCTTTATAGTGATGGGCGCCTTCAACATCTGGCTGGACGTGGCTACGGCCATGATCGCCAGCGTCGCGGTGGGTATCGCAATTGACGACACCATCCACATTTTCCACGGTTTCATCTACCGCCTGCGCCGGGGCATCAGCCCGGTCATCGCCATTGCCCGAACCTGCCAGCATGCGGGGCGGGCGGTCATGACCACGACCACCATTCTCTGCGCCCAGTTCCTGGTCCTGCTGGCCTCTGATTTCGTGCCCATCATGCATTTTGGCCTGCTCGCGAGCATCGGCCTGCTGGCAGCCCTGGTCTTTGACCTGCTGTTGCTGCCCGCCATCCTGATCCTGAGCTACCGGCGCCGGGAGGCCCCATGACCACAGACAGACAGTTTGACTACGCGGAAGCGTTCAGTCGCAACTCCGGCTGGGTAACCGCGGCGGAGCAGGCGAGCCTGCGCGGCAAGCGTATTGCCATTGCCGGCATGGGCGGCGTGGGCGGCATCCATCTGCTGACCCTGGCGCGGCTGGGGGTAGGCGCCTTCAGCATTGCGGACTTCGACACCTTCGATATTGCCAACTTCAATCGCCAGGCCGGGGCTACGATGAGCACCTTGGGCAGGCCCAAGACCACCGTCATGACGGAAATGGCGCGGGACATCAACCCCGAGCTGGATATCCGCGCGTTCGCGGACGGGGTTACCGCGGCCAATGTGGATACATTCCTGGAGGGGGCTGACCTGTATGTTGACGGGCTGGATTTTTTTGCCTTTGATGCCCGCGACATCGTGTTTTCGGCCCTGGTCAAGCAGGGCATTCCTGCGGTCATTGTCGCCCCGCTCGGCATGGGCGCCTCCCTGCTCAACTTCATGCCGGGAGGGATGACTTTTGCCGACTACTTTGACTGGGAGGGCTGCACGCCCGAGGACAAGGCCCTGCGCTTCCTGATCGGCCTGTCGCCCGCGCTGCTGCAGCGCACCTACCTGATGGACGCCAGCGCCACCGACATGCAGGCGGAGCGGGTGCCCTCGACCCCGGTCGGCTCCGAGCTGGCTGCCGGGGTGGCCACTACCGAAGCCCTGAAGATCCTGCTGGGGCGAGGCAAGGTGATCGCCGCCCCCCGGGGAGTGCATTACGATGCCTACCGTAACAAGCTGGTGCGCACCTGGCGCCCGGGGGGCAACCGCAACCCGATCCAGCGCCTGGCCCTGGCCTTCGCCCGTCGCACCCTGGACAAGGGCCGAGGCTAGGCTGACTGGCCCTCCAGCACGACCGGTTTGGTGGCGGCGACGTTGTAGGTGTTGCCCGAGATCTGCTCGAACTCGACCAGGAAACCCGCCGCCTGCAGGCGCTGGCGGATGTCCTCTTCCTGATAGGGTGTGTAGAGAATGCCCTTGCGGATGCCCCAATCGTCAATCTTCTGTGCCAGCCAGCGCAGCGGGCGCGGGCCGCGGGGGTACAGCAGCACATTGGCGGCCAACCGACCGCCGGGTTTCAGCACCCGGAACACATCCCGTAGCCCGGCGTCCACATCGGGAAAGCAGTGCACTGCATTGGCGATATTGGCACTGTCGAAGCTGTTGTCGTCGTAGGGCAGCGCGGCCACATCCGCATGTTGCAGTTCAATGCCCGGCGTCTTGGCGAACCGGCGCTGGGCACCCGCCAGCATCGGCAGGGCATAGTCGATACCCGCCACGCTCGCTTCCGGCAGCTTCTTCCAGCGTCGCCAGCGGTGGATGAACTCGTAGAGCGTGCCGGTCCCAATGGCCACCTCCAGGTGCCGGCCGCGGATATTGCCGCCAAAGAAGCGGACCTGCGCCCACAGGGTGCTGCGGTAGGCAAAGGTGAGAATAAGGAAACCGCGGACGTCGTACCACCAGGGGGAGGAGGAATAAGCGGCGGCGATTTCTTCTTTGGTTTTTGTGGAAATACCATGCATTGCAACACCTGCCCCGGTAGCGAATGGCTGTGATGATACGACAAAGGAACGATATTTTCAGTTACGAACTCATCCACCCCTGATCTCAGGGCCAGACTGCCCGGCGAAGTACCTTGGTGAGAGCTGTCAGCTTTTTTTACATCAGCATCGACTGCCGTCCTCGACCAATCACCTAACCCATTGTCCTATATGCTTATTTTTATAATGGCACAATGATTGCTCTTTAACCTGTGAGACGAGAGGCTAATCAGCTTCGTCGAGCAGCCCTAAACGGTTTGTTCTTTTAGATGCAACAAGCAGGGAGTAAGAGCGATGAAAGCAAAAACTTTACTGGCCGCAGTGGCCTTATCGACTATCAGTACCGGAGCATTAGCGTACCCGAAATTCACCATTGAGGAGTGCACGTTAGCCTGTGGTGGCGGCATGACCTACCAGCTCACCGCTGATCAAATCAATGGGAGTTACGCAGAGACGATAACCGCGACGATAAGCGGCGACCCCTTGGTTGACGGTACGTTCGTTACCTCCGGCGTCTTCCAATTGTCCGGGTATACGCTGGATGGCACCGGCCTGACGAGCTATTTGCAAAGTCCTGGCGGATACGATCTGTACGCACTGTTCTACTTTGACGGCACCAATAACCTCAATGCGGCAGGCGATCTGACGTTCACAGCAAACAACGCTACCGTCGAGCTCTGGGGAGACCCCGGGCAGGATAGCGGTTTTACACAGGATGCCACAGGCGTTAATCTGCCAACTGTCACTCCTGGCACCGCAGACGTGCAGCTTGGTACTGCCAGCACCTTGGTGGCCGGGTCCGGCAATGGCAGGTTAGGCCTCAATAACGGTGATTTTGAGATTGTCTTGGGAGATTTCGCCCTCACCCCGGCTGGAGAGAATTTCTTCATCGAGCCTACTGACTTCTACGTCGTACTGGACGTCAACGGCAACTTCCAGGACGTAAATCCGGACTTTGCGGTGGGGACAGGTACCTACTTGGTAACGGGTGCTGGCCAGGTATTCTTCGCAGCCGTGCCAGAGCCTAGCGTAATGGCACTTTTCGCGACTGGCCTGCTGGGCCTGGGCTTCGCAGCGCGCCGCAGACGTCAGGTCTAAGCGGGTACGAAGCACCAAAGCAAGACAGGAACGGCGACCTTCGGGTCGCCGTTTTTTTGGACCAGCGCCCGGGCCCCGCATCCTTCCCCCGGCAGGCCGCGCCCCCAAACCACCTGCCCACTGTCACTTTTTTTTACACAGGCCGTCCCCAGCAATCTGATACCTCATCCAGACAGTTCATAACCGATTGAATAGATTAATCAAATTAATCTTGGCACGACGTATGCACTTGCCCGTGTAGACGAATCATGATCTCCGGAGGATCGAGCAATGAGAACCAATAAGGCATTGATAGCCGCAGTGGCAGTGGCCAGTTGCACCTGGGCCGGCACCGCCAGCGCCGACGAACTGGCACTGTACGGACAATCCATCGATTTTGAAAATTCCTCGGGCTGCCTGACCATCGGCGACGCCATCAGCTGTTCGGCGCCGCTGCTGAACGTGCTGGCAGGGCTTAGCCCCACCACCCTGACTGACGACGGCGGCTACGTTTTCCAGACCAATCAGGGAACCCTGCGGAACAACTACATCGTCCTCAGCGGCGGCGGCGGCGCGGCCGACAATTCCGATATCGACCCCGTAGGCGGTAGTGGCCCGGCAGTAGAGGATGGGTTCAAAAGTAACGACGTCGCCAATGATCAATATTTTGCCACGGGCCAGACCGGAACCACGGCAGGGAATCTGAGCGACCCGGACAATAACAACTTGACCGCAGCACAGGACAGCCTCGGAACGTGGGACGTGGATATCGGCTGGCTCATCGAAGCGCTGACGTTCGATGAAGGTCGCCACCAGTTGCTGATTGGCTTTGACTACAACGAGCCGCAAAGCGGGTCGCCGACGACTCTGGATTACTGGTCTCTGGTGACGCTTGTTGACTCTTCGGGTCTCCTCCCGCCCATCAATTACGAAATCCGTTCACCGACCGGTCAAACCTACGACCAGTTCGTCAGCAACAAGACCTTTGACGGCGAGACCAGCAAGCCGTCCGCCACCGACTTCTCCACGGTACTGGGCACCAGCTGTGTAGATACTGACGGCAGTGAATCTCCACCTATCCTGAATATTGAGGGCGGCGGTTGCCCCGCAGGCTATGAAACCACCATCAATAATACCCTGGCGACCAACCTGACAGAAATCATTGCCTGGCTGCCAGAGCTGGATATGGGTCTGGAGTCGTTCCAGGCCAGCGGCTACGACACAGTTTCCGCCAGAGTGCTGTTGGGCTGCTTTGACAACAATTCAACTGCAGGGACCATCGGAACCGGCTATCTGAGCGGCGATGGCAGCACCACCAACTGCGGAGAAGGCGGTTTCCCGGACATCTTCCTGATGGCGGGTGATGTCATACCCACCGAGAATGTCCCGGTCCCAGCCCCCGCGCCGCTGCTGTTGTTGGGCGCCGGCCTGCTCGGCCTGACTACTCTGCGCTGGAGGGCACGCCGCCGCAACTGAGCCTGCACGGCTTGCAACAACGTAACAGGGAAGGGGCCACGCGGGTGGCCCCTTTTTTTATTTGCAATGGAACCTTTAGGGTTATCCGACTCTGACTTCGGGCATGGCTGCCAGTTCACAGCCAACATCACTGCCCAAGCGGATGCGCAACTCTTCATAAAAGTTGCCCAGTTGCGCCGGCATCGTGCGGCGGTAGGTTTCGGCACTCATATGGTAGGGCGCCCTTCTGCCATGGTAGTCGGTGATCTGCCCCGCCCGCGCCAACGTCAATCCGGAGCGCCGCATCAACCTGGGCAATGCCGGTTTCATCATCGCGAAAACATCGGTCAGCCCCAACATTTCCGAGCTGGCGGCAGCCCCCAACAGCGCGGCCACGGCAATCATGGAAAAGCTCCTGACCTCCTGATGATTTATATCCACGGCCCTGGTGCGGCCAGGCTGCCCGGCGTGGTCGCCACTGCGGCGGCGAAAGACAGGGTCAACAGCCAGCCGGGAAATTTCGCCCACCCGGCTGCGGTCCGCTGCCAGCACGTCAAGGGCACTCAGGGACAGCGCGGGCAGGCAGAATTTTCCCAGCGGCAGAGGGTCTTCGTACAGGTTGTCGCGGGTGGTAACCACCCTCACGCAGCCCGCCGCCCGACCTGTGCGCCGGTGTGTTACCAGGCAGTGTATCGAGCGGTCGTCAAATTCGTCGACCTCAATGCCGGCTACCTGCTCCTCATCAGGGCGGTCGCGAGGGTCCAGGTAACGGAACTCCTCACAATAGACGCGAAAACGTAGCCGATGGGCGCTCAGTCTCTGCTCTGGCGTAGTTGCGAGGCTCACGGAGAAATACTTGTGAAAATGCTCGCAATGGGTCATTGGGCTTATTGTGCTTGGGGCGAAAAAGAAACAGCGAAAATCACTCTGTCACAAACGCCACAGCGTGTCACTAGCAATTTTGTATCTGGCATGCCGATTCCACTGCCGTCACTCATGTGCCGGCGCGCAGCGACGCCGTGGGAGTCGACTGGGCGCCGAAATCCACACTGATCGCCTGGTACACCGATTTATAGAACAGCCTGAGGTCCGGGCGCATGGACTCAAGGACGGAGCCCAGCTCCACGTAGTACGGCGCCCGCAGGCCATGATAGTCGATGTCGGTCCCCACCTTGGTGAAATGGATACCTGAGCGCTGCATCAACCGGGGCAGAAACGGCTCCATCATCGCAAACCCGGCAGAGAACTTGTGCAGCTCCCCCATGGCACAGGAGGCAAGAAATGCCGCCACGGAAATCAGGCCAAAAGTGCGCTTTTCCATACTGTCGATATCCAGCGCATCAATCTCACCGAAGCGAGTTTCCGCCTCCCCGGTACGGCGGCGGAAAGCCCCGTCTACCGCCAGCCGCGATATCTCGGCGATTTTATCCCGGGGAACATCCAGCTGCCGATGAAAATCCTCGTCCAGCACATTAGGCCGCAACAGCTCATAGGGCAGCGGGTACTCTGAACCGGAACCATTGATTGCCGGCACCAGCCGTACACAAGCTGCGGGCATATTGGTGAGCCGGTGGGTAATCAGGCAGGTAGAGGAAAAGCTGTCGTACTCATCAGACTCCAACCCGTCCGGATAATCTTCCGCAGGCAGATAGCTGAATTCGTCGCAATACACCCGGTACCGAATGCGGTAGGTCTTCTCCAAATCCGCCTGCGTTTGCGCCAGGCCGATCTTGAAGTACTCGTGAAATCTGGAGGCCAGTACAGTGTTTTCGTTCTGCATATCAGAACCTCCCCGGGCATGATAGCCTGCTGCTGTAATAGTCCCACACATTGGGGGTTTTTGCCATGACACAGGACACAACCCGGGATCCCGTCTGCGGCATGACCGTGGACCCGGCCACCGCCAAGCACCGCAGCGAGCACGGGGGCCAGACCTGGTATTTCTGTGGCGCCCGTTGCCGGGAAAAGTTCGAAACCGACCCGGAGCAGTACCTGGGCGAGCGGCAAGAACCCGCAGCGGCTATCCCCGGCGCCACCTACACCTGCCCCATGCATCCGGAGGTGCGCCAACAGGGCCCCGGCGACTGCCCGATCTGCGGCATGGCGCTGGAGCCCGAAGAGGTCACCGCGGATACCGGCCCCTCCGCAGAGCTGCTCGACATGAGCCGCCGCTTCTGGATCGGCCTGGCGCTCACCCTGCCGGTGTTCCTGCTGGAGATGGGTAGCCACCTGTTTGCCACTGACCACCTGCTGTCTTCGCAGTGGTCCAACTGGATCCAGCTGGCGCTGGCCACGCCGGTAGTACTGTGGGCGGGCTGGCCCTTCTTCCTGCGCGGCTGGCGCTCGGTGCAGCGCCGCAGCCTGAACATGTTCACCCTGATCGCCATCGGCACCGGCGCCGCCTGGAGCTACAGCGTGGTCGCCACCCTGGCGCCAGGCATCTTCCCACCCGCCTTCCACCAGCCCGATGGCTCGGTGGCAGTGTACTTCGAAGCGGCGGCGGTCATCGTCGTGCTGGTGTTGCTGGGCCAGGTGCTGGAACTGCGGGCGCGGGAGAAGACCTCAGGCGCCATCCGCGCCCTGCTGGACCTGGCTCCGGCCAGCGCCCGGCGCCTCGATGAACAGAGCGGGGAGCAGGATGTGCCGCTGGATCAGGTCCAGGTGGGCGACCGGCTGCGCGTGCGCCCGGGAGACAAGATCCCCCTCGACGGCGAGATACTGGAGGGCCGCTCCACCGTAGATGAATCCATGGTTACCGGCGAACCCCTGGCGGTTACCCGCCAGGCCGGCGACAGTGTCATCGGCGGCAGCATCAACGGCCAGGGCAGCTTCATCATGCGTGCCGACAAGGTTGGCCGCGACACGCTGCTCGCCCGCATTGTGCAGATGGTGGCCAGCGCCCAGCGCAGCCGCGCTCCGATTCAGGGCCTGGCGGACCGCGTTGCGGGCTACTTCGTACCGGCGGTGATCGCCGCGGCCGTGGTCGCCTTCATTGCCTGGTCCCTGTTGGGACCACAGCCGCCGATGGCCTTCGCCCTGATCGCGGCGGTCAGCGTGCTGATCATCGCCTGCCCCTGCGCCCTGGGTTTGGCCACCCCGATGTCGATCATGGTCGGCATCGGGCGCGGCGCCGGCCTGGGCGTGCTGATCCGGGACGCCGAGGCGCTGGAACGGATGGAAAAGGTGGATACCGTGGTGATCGACAAGACCGGCACCCTTACCGAGGGTAAACCGGCAGTGACGGATCTGCGGCCCGCCGACGGGTTTGACGAAGCCTCCCTGCTGACGCTGGTCGCGGCACTGGAACAGGGCAGCGAGCACCCACTGGCACAGGCCATCGTCGCCCGTGCCCTGGAACTGGATCTCACCCTGCCGGACGCGGTGGATTTCGATGCCGAAAACGGCAAGGGCGTCACCGGGCGAGTGGACGGCCAGCGGGTGGCTGTTGGCAACCGCCTGCTGATGGCGGCAGAGGGCGCGGAATCCGGGTCGCAGGATGCCGCCGCCGAGGAGCTGCGTGGCACAGGCGCCACGGTGATCTTCGCAGCAGTGGATGGACGCCTCGCGGGACTAGTGGCGATTGCCGACCCGGTCAAGGAAAGCAGCGGCGCCGCTATCAAGGCCCTGCAGGACGCAGGCATGCGCGTGGTCATGCTCACCGGGGATAACCGCACTACCGCCGAAGCGGTAGCGCGCACTCTGGGTATTGACGAGGTGGAGGCAGAAGTCCTGCCGGAGGACAAGGGCCATGTGGTTCAGCGCCTGCGAGACGAGGGCAGGATTATTGCCATGGTGGGGGACGGGATCAATGATGCGCCGGCGCTTGCCACCGCAGATGTCGGCATCGCCATGGGTACCGGCACCGACGTCGCTATCGAAAGTGCCGGCATCACCCTGCTGCGCGGTGACCTGGGCGGGATCGTCCAGGCGCTGCACCTGTCCCGGGCGACCATGCGCAATATCCGCCAGAACCTGTTCTTTGCGTTCGCCTACAACGCCCTCGGGGTGCCCATTGCCGCCGGGGTCCTCTACCCCCTGATCGGCATGCTGCTGTCACCCATGATTGCCGCGGCCGCCATGTCCCTGTCCTCGGTCAGCGTCATCAGCAACGCGCTGCGGCTGCGCAGGGTGAGATTGGGCGCGGCTGCCTAGAAACGCAGGGAGTACTGCGCCGGCGCCGGCTCGGCCACCGCGGACGCCGCCGCCCCCGCGTCGGCCAGCGGCGCTTCCAGGCCCGACAGGGACAGCCCCAGCAGACGCACCCCGCGCGGCACCGGCAACAGTCCAGCGAGGATGGCGTGGGCGAGGGTCGCGAGACCGGCGCGGTCTGGAATGGGCGCATCCACAGAGCGGGCCCGGGTAATCTGCTGGAAATCCGCAAACTTCATTTTCAGGGTCAGGGTGCGACCTCTCGCTGGCTGTCGGGCGATGCGCTCCCAGACGATATCGATGATCTGTTCCAAAGCGGCCACCAGTTCCGCATCCTGCTGCAGGTCCTGCGCCCAGGTGCGCTCGCCACCAATGGACTTGCGCTGCCGGTCAGGGCGCACCGGACGGTCGTCCTCGCCGCGACTGGCGCGATACAGATACTCCGCGGATTTGCCGAAATGCTGCTGCAGGAAGCCCAGGCTCTGGGCCCGCAGGTCAGCTCCGCTGTGGATACCCATTCCGGCCATACGCTCGGCCGTCCGCGGGCCGATGCCATAGAATCGCCGCGCGGGCAGGCTGGCGACAAAGGCGGCACCCTCCTGCGGCAATACTACGAACTGGCCGTTGGGCTTGTTCTGGTCCGAAGCGACCTTGGCAAGAAATTTGTTGTAGCTGATCCCGGCGCTGGCCGTGAGCCCGGTCTCCTCGAGGATGTCGCGCCGAATCAGCTCGGCTGCCCGGATCGCGCTGCCCACGCCGCGTCGATCGGCGGTGACATCCAGATAGGCCTCGTCCAGGGACAGCGGTTCAATGAAGTCGCTGTAGCGGGCGAAGATTTCGCGGATCTGCCGGGATACGGCGCTGTACACCTCGAATCGCGGCTTCACGAAAAGAAGCTGCGGGCAGCGCCGCTTCGCCGTGACCGAGGGCATGGCCGAACGCACCCCGAACACCCGCGCTTCATAGCTTGCCGCCGCCACCACCCCGCGCAGGGCGGAGCCGCCCACAGCAACCGGCTTGCCCCGCAGCTCAGGATTGTCGCGCTGTTCGACGCTGGCAAAGAAAGCGTCCATGTCGATGTGTATGATCTTGCGCTGCACTGGCGGTATCCCGAGAGACGTGACCCGAATGGTAGGTGCGGTGCCGACAGACGACAAGTGTGGCAACAGCGTTGAGCGTGGACTGGAGAGGCCACAGAATGTGTCGATATTTGGGAGGCAGGGTACTAGGATTGGCAGATGAACCCGCTGGTGCTGACAGTCTTGGGCCTGTTGCTGACCGCGAGCCCCCTCGCGGTTGCCAGGGACTGGTCCGTTGACGCTATCGCATGGGAAGACGGCGGTATTGCCGGCACCTCCACCCTGGAGCACGAGAACGTTTCTCGCCAGGCACTGCAGCTCGGGTATCGCTGGGACCGCGCTGACCCCTCGGCCTATGCCCTGCGCTACAAGCACCAAACGCTGCGAATACGGCAGGGGAACCCGGCCGGCAACGGTTATCTGCACCAGCTCGACTGGCGCCAACAGACAGAGTGGCAACAGTTCCAGGTGGAGCTGACCCTGGGCGTACACGGCACCTCCAACATGTTCAAATACACCGATTTTCACCGCGATGCATTAGTTGCGACCGGAGCAATCGGGTACCGGTTCGGGAGTGAAGGCACCAGTATCGGCTTTGCCGGCGACTACCGCTTCGGCTCCTTCATGCTGTACCCACAGTGGCGAACAGCGATTGCCCTGGGACAATCCTCCCTCCAGCTGAACCTGCCGGTAGCAATCGCACTACAGGCGGCAGACGGCGACTGGCAGCTGGGCTTCGAACGCTACGGAGAGAAATGGGGCACCCTGAACAGCGACCGGCAGATCGCTGACAAACTCTACCTGCATGAATGGCGCCTGAGCGGCCTCTACCGGCTCTCGCTCAGGCAGGGCGACCTGGCCCTTGTAGTCGGTGCCGGCATGAGCCTGCACACACGGGTTCATTATCTGGACCTGGACGCCGGGACGCGTCGTGAACGCCTGGAGGACCGCCTGTATGTCTCTTTGGGCCTACGCTGGTAGCCAGCTCGGGGGCTTTTGGCTACGCGCGGCAGTTACTTCGCGAAGTAGAGCAAGCAGGGTTTGCTACACTAGGAGAATCCGGCCCCGGCCCAAGCGATGCGGATATTCAATGGAAACACCTCAACAACGCAAGGTTCGCGAAGCCCTCAACCGACCGTCCCCCACTGACGACGGCGTCACTGCAGGCGACAAACCGGAGGGTGATACTTCGCTCCGGGAGCAAGCCTTCGAGCACACGGACCCCGATTACATTCCGAAAACCCTGACACCCCACGAGTGGGAACAGTGGTACGCCGAACATGGCGTACCTGAATCCCACAGGCAGCCGGCGAAACAGGAGCCGGAGACTCCTTCACTCTGGCTGCGGATGCTGCAATTTTTTCGCCGCTGACTGCACTTCTCTTGCCCCGGCAAGGAGCCCAACATCGCCATCAAGCCGCGCACAGCACACGCCCTTATCTGGTCCCTGGCCCTGGTGCCCATCGGTTTCTTTGCCGTTGGCCTGGGCGCGTCGGACTTCAGTTCGGCGAGCGCCATCCTCAGCATGCTGGGCCGGCTGGCCGGGGTTGCCGGCCTCGCCCTGCTGCTGTTGGCAGCGGCACTGAGCGCCCGGGTACCGGGGGTCGACCTCCCCTTTGGTGGCCTCACCAAGCTCTGGCGCACCCACCACCTGCTGGGCGCCGGCTCGCTGCTCCTGCTGCTGGTGCACCCACTGCTGCTGGCCTTCGCCGCCTCGGCCTGGGGGCAGGGACTGGCTTTTGAAACTCTGTTCCCCCCGCTGTCAGACCGGGCGACCTGGGCCGGCTGGCTGGCGCTGCTGTTGATGATGACGTTTCTGGCACCCAGTTTCGCGTTCTTCGGCGCTCCCAACTATGAGCGCTGGAAACGGGTGCACGCGCTGGCCGGGCCCGCCGTCATTTTCGCGCTGCTCCATACCTTCCTGTTTAGCCGCACCATGTTGGGGCCCACAGATACCATCATCTGGTCCCTGTTTGCCCTGCTCGGCGTCGGAGCCGTGGGCTGGCGCCTGGTATTCTCGCGCCGTATCGGCCGCCTGCCCTACACCGTTACCCGGGTGGACCTGGTGGCAGACGGGGTCGCCGAACTGAGCCTGCGAGCTGACGAGACCCCGTTGACCTATTCCGCCGGCAATTTTGTCTATCTGACGCCTTTCGATCCCGGCCTGGCGGCGGGTCACCGGGAGGAGCACCCATATACTCTTTCTTCCTCGCCGCTGGAGCCGGAGTTGCGCATCGCGATCAAGGCCCTGGGCGATGCCAGCCGCGCGATCCAGACCATCCCTGTAGGCACATCGGTCACTGTGGAGGGGCCCTACGGTTGTTTCTTCCCGCCTGATTCAAAAGCGAAAACACCGGAGCTTTGGGTGGCCGGCGGCGTCGGTATCACCCCTTTCCTGGCCCGCATGCGCCATTTGCAGGCGCTGGGCGAGCGCGGCGATATCCACCTGATCTATGCAGTGCAGGATGAAGGCCGCGCGGTCTATGCCGAGGAACTGCGGCAGCTGGCGGCGGAGATCCCGGGCTTTGCCCTGACCTTTCACTACTTTTTCCAGGAGGGCCCGATGACCGCGACCTTCCTGGGGACGGCCTGTCTCGATATCGCCCGCCGCGAGGTTTACATTTGCGGGCCTCTGGCGCTGAACCAACTGATCAGGGATCATGTCTACAGGGCTGGCGTCAGCGCCGAGCGCATTCATTCCGAGGAGTTTGAGCTGTTATGAAAAAAGTCGTGTTTGCCGCCTTCGTGGGCTTCTGGTCGAGCATCGCCACAATTGCCACCCTGCACGCCATGGGACCGGCCGAGGCACCCCCCGCAACTGCCCGGGACGGCGTTTCGAATGCAACTGAGACTACTGGCTACACTCTGGAGCAGGTCGCGGAACACGGGACGCTGGACGATTGCTGGATGGCCATCGATGGCGTGGTCTACGATTTCACAACCTACGTGCCCAACCACCCCACCCCCGCTTTCGTCCTGGAACAGTGGTGTGGCAAGGAGGCGACCGAAGGTATGCGCACAAAAGGCTATGGCCGCGACCATTCCCCGACTGCCTGGGGGATGCTGGAGGGGTACGGGGTGGGGCCGGTGCGGGATCAGAACGAAGGGGACTGACCCTGTCCACATTTTTTACAACTACCCCAACTTCACCGCTGGCATGGCGTACGGATCAGTTATAACGTATTGTATTTTTTACATTTATTAGTTTTGGGCTCAGGTTTTGCTTATAGTTAATTAGAGACTGGATGTCTCTTGGAGACTGAAATTATGAGACCGACTAAAGACTACCTGCGAAAATCAGCGTTTGCCGCGGCGTTTGCCTTGGCTATACCTTTGCACGCCAATGCCGATTTGCTACCACCCCCCAGCGACCTGGAAAAGAGCCTGGGTGGATTCCGCGGTATCGGCGAGTACTCTATGGTGCTGCCAGCGTCTGGCAATCTGAACAAGACTGAAGGCGGCCCAGGCTCGAAACAGAGCTTCGCGGCGAGCCGGTCGGCACGAAACGGCTTCCCGGTTAACAGCAACACGCCACGCTTTGGAAGGCCGGTGAGTAAGCCGTTTCTATCTGCCAAAGGCGCCGGTAAGCCTTTTGTCAGGGGCAGTGACAATGCGCACAGCCCCTCATTTGGGCAGGACAAGGTTGGCACTCTGACGGATTCGCTGTTCGGCAATGAACGGGGCTCCGTGCGCAACAACAATCAGCGAAGCGACAAGGTCAACCAGCGGCTGCAGGCTTGGGCCCGAGCCAAGATCTCCGACCAGCCAGGTGACGCGCGTGGAGGTGGCTACTTTGACGGCGGCAGCCTCGATAATATCGACAACACGCAACCCGACTGGACGCAGCCGCTTGCCGTGGGCCCGACCAACGGTGGAAATGTCGGCTTCTCCAACCAGGTCGGGCAGAACGTTCAACTCGTTGCCGTTCCCGCACCAGGCACCCTAATGTTACTTGGTGCTGGTCTCCTTCTCCTTGGGACCATGCGGCGGCCCACAGCGTAATCCGGGTGACCGCGTACGGCTACCGGGCAACCACGAGGACATGAGGGACTTGGTTGGTTACTGTCCTGGCGTGTCCTCCCCAATCTCCCGCAACAGCACTTCCGCATCTGCCCGCTCTTCAAAATAACTATGCTCCGACAACAGCTGCCCAAGAATATCCCTGGCGGTATTCCGGTCTCCAGTTGCCACCAGAATCCGTGCCCGATGCAGCCGATAGACTGGCTTGGCGGGAGTGGCATCCAGGCTCTGCTGGTTCACTTCCAGTGCCCTGTCAAGCCGCCCTTGATAAAACAGGACCATCGCCTTGGTGTCGAGAACGCCTGCATGCCCCGGCGCTGCCTGCAGGGCCCGCTCGACCAGTTCCAGGGCCCGCCCCGGATTGTCGTCGCGTTGAATCCAGGCCAGGTTATTGAGTGCTACCACATCATCCGGAGCAAGTGTGTAAAGGCGTTCATACACTATACGTGCGCTCTCGATCCAGCCGCGGGCGAGATAAAGGGCCGCCATCTGGTGCAGCGTCGCGATATTGTCCGGGAGTTCCGCCAGCCAGAACGCTTGCAACTCCTCAGCCAGCTGTACTTTTCCCTGTAGTAACAGCGACGCCACCAGCAACTTGCGGGCCTCATCGTTTTCCGGGTCCAACTCCAGCGCCCTGCGCAGGAATCCCTCAGCTGCCAGGGGATCATTCCGGGATTGCTCAATCTGGGCGAGCAGTACCAATACCCGAGGATGGTCGGGCAGCGTTCTCAATAGCGACACCGCCGCCTCTGGCTCGCCCTGTTGCACATGATAGCGAGCCAGCACCAGACGCGGCTCGGCGGCCTCAGGATGAGTATTGACGGCATTTCGCAGCGTTTCGGCCATCTCCTCGAGATCGCCCGCATTGGCATGCACCGCGGCAAGATCAAGAAGTCCCTGCAGATTGTCTGGCTGCAGGTGCAAACCCTCCTTGACGCTGGCGAGCGCCGCCCCGAAATCGCCGTCCCCTATCGCAAGCGCCGTGAGCCCTTGGCGCGCAGGCGCCAGCAATGGGTCAAGTTCGAGTGCATGGGAAAAATGCTCGCGCGCCGCCACCCGCTCATCACGCTGCAGCGCCCCACGAGCTTCCTGCAGCGGCCCGGCCCCCGGCGACTCCTCACGCTCACTGGCTGCAAGAATCTGTCGTGCCGGCATGTTCTCGGCGTGCTCTTTCAGGATGCTCCGCGCCATCTCCCTGGCGAGGCTCGTCTCACCCAGTTGCAAATTCACGTTCGCCTGTAGCAAGCGGGCATTCACATGGTGAGGCCGGCCACTGAGAAACTTCGACAGGTGCAGCTGCGCGGTGGCAAAATTGCCCTCCCGAACATTGGCCACTCCCGCCAGGTACAAGCTGGGATAATGACTCGGGTCTACCGCCAACACCTGCTGTAACGCTTCGAGTGCGGCTCTCGGCTGATTCTGAGTCAGCAGCAACCGAGCCTGGGCGTAAAGCACACCCGGGTGCCTGGGTGCCGCGGTGGCGGCGGGTCGAAGCATCTCTGCAGCGAGTTCTGTGGCCCCGCGGTCCAGCAACAGTTTGATCAGCGACAACCTGTCGCTGGTCCGGCTCTGATTCAGCTCCACCGCTCTGCCAAACGCAGTTTCAGCCAGCTCCAATTCACCGCGTGTGAGCGCCACGGCACCGAGGAAGCTCCAGCCCTCTTCATAGTCCGGGTAGCGCCCGGTCAGCTCATCCAGCGCGGCAGTAGTCTGCGCCAGGTCACCGGTGTGATGCATCGTGAATACTGCTTCAGCCAGCAACAATGCCGGGCTGGAATTGGTTAGCTTGCGGGCTACCGCAAGCGAATGCTCTGCCGTAAACGTGTCGCCACTGAGGGCCTGGGCTCTCGCCAGGGTCGCCATGAAATCCCCATTGGCCAGCGCAAACTCAAAGTCACCTCCCTGACGCATTTCGATCAGGCGCTGCCACTCACCTGAAGCAATCAACGCCTCGGCGTAGCGCGCTGCCACCGCGGGGTCAGGCCTGGCTGCCAGAGAGTGTTTGAATTCCACTAGCGCCGCTTGCAGCTGGCGCTGACGATAATAGGCCTCTGCCAGCAGGTATCGCCCCTCAGCGTTTTCCGGGTCCTGCTGCAGCGCGGCCTTGGCATCAATGACAACAGCAGTGAGATTGCCCGCTTCCAGCGACTGGCTGGCGCGAGCCAACAGCTCATCGGGCGCCGGTGTTGGTGAACAGGCAACCGTGAAAACAGCCAACAGGGCAATGAATCCAACAAGGGCGCGGGAAAATGACGGCATAGGCTTGGGAGCTCGCTCTGGACCATGGAGACATAGACTCACTCGCTCACATATTACGCGGGAGAGTATATCGGCGTATAGCTGTACCGCCATGGAGAACGTGCCCCTCACCGGGCGCCGGAGGACCTGTCAACCCAGCGCTGCAGCTGCTCTGTCTCCACCCGGCAACTGCTGTCACCGCAACCGGCGAAAATCCAGTGCAGCGCGGTGCGGTTGTTCAGAGACACGGCTTCGATGAGTCTGTAGATACGGAAAGCTTGCCTGCTACCGGTCTTGCGCTGGCCTATTTCATACCAATAGACCAGCACGGCCTTCTGCCCGCCAGCATGTTCGATTAATAACCGCGTGTAGTGATCAGACTGGAGGGAATCTGTGACTCGCCAACCCCTGGGTACGGGATTGTTCAAATAATAATCAGCCCTGTGGCCCTCAGTTTCGCCCTCGAAGAAATACCGTTGCACACTGACTTGCGTACCCTCCAGCGCAACATTTTCCTCCTCCCGGCTCGACCAGACGTAGACCACGGGACTGGGTTCACTGAATATGCTGGTGCCGACGCCGCGATCCACATCAAATGTGGGCACCAGCCAGCGGAGTGTGCCGTACTGGTACAGGTGAATGGTAACGCCGGAGATGAGAACCAGTGGCAACATTACCATGAGAATAGCTTTTACAGGGGAGCCGGTAAAAGCGCTGGCATCCAGGGGCGGCTTTGGCGCCGGGAGCCGCGGCTCAAGTTTGCTGCCCACATAGAAAAGCACGATGAGGAAGGGCACGAACAGATACCAGCCGAAGACGTTGTGATCGCGCACCATATCGCTTTGCATATCGGAGTAGTCGCCGATATAAATGAGCGCCGCAATGCGCAGCCAATTGGTCAGCAATGAGCCGAGAATGGCAGTAATAAAGAAAATCGCCACAGATCGCGCACGACTCAAATTCAGAAATGCGTAGATGACTGCCAGCGCCAGGGCCGAAATCAGGTACCTGAGGCCGCTGCAGCCATCGGCAATCTCGAAAGTCCCCGCGGGAATGTGGACATAGTTGCCTTCGACGAACGTGGGAATATGACTGAAGCTCATAATCCAGTTCACCGCCGAGACCGAAATCGCCTGCAGAATCCCGTTGAGCCCGCCCCATATCGGTACAATGAACCAGACCAGGCTCACCGGGACCCACAGGCTGGCGTTGACCCGAAAAACCGACGCCAGCGCGAACGCCAGCACCAGTGGTATGGCAAAACGACTTAACAAACTTTGCTGCGCCACTATCAGCCAGAGCAGACCCAGCAGGGAGGCGAGAAACAGCAGGTAAAACAGGCCGTTCCAGCGCAGCTGCAACTGGCATTGCCGCCACGCCCGCCAATACAAAAATCCGATTACGAAAGGCATGAGATAGGCATGGGAATAGGTGCCATCATCAAAACCATAAATCCGCCAATCGGCGATAATTTCAGGATTGAACAGAAGAAAGAGCGAGAAAATTCCGGCAATGACAAGCAAGGGAAGCATCGACTGTCTTTCTTGCATCACGAGATCCTTGTTGCGGGAGAAAGCGGGTGCCTATCAAACTAGCATGTTGAATCCAGCCCCAACCAAGGTCAATAAAGAAAATGTGACCCGGTTGGCTAGCGCAGGAAAAAAGTGCTGACTATCGGGCGGTGATCCCCGCCCATGGGCGGAAACACCTCACTGCTGAGCGCCTCAAGCCCCTCCCCCGCAAGGATATGGTCGATTCTCACCCCCAGCAGACGGGTATGTTTGGTGCGTCCCAGACCATTACCCGCCTGACTGAAACTGTTCTGCCATTCGCTCCAGTATTGGCGATAAATACTGCTCTGCTGCGTCAAGTTGAAGTCGCCAGCAACAATGGCTCTGACCCGATCAGCCGCGGGCACCAGGGCACTGGCCAGCATACTCTCTATCGCTTGCCTCTCATGCAAGCGCAGAAACCAGCGGTAATTGGTTATCGGCGCTCGCTGGGTTTCCAGCGCGTGCCGGGGCGTGTTCAGGTGCAAATTGACCAGCGGCAGCGTCTGCCCTTGAAACGACAGGACATAACTGGCGGCGTAGGTGCCATAGCCGCCCAGTGGCGTGCGGTTCAGGTGCGCGACGGGGGTAACAGGATGCCTGGCGAGAACACAGAGTTGCGCATGGCAGTGCGGGTTCAAGTGCTCTGGCAGCGCCTGATCCGCAAGCCGCAATCCGCCCGACTCCTGTAACAACAGCACATCCAGTTGGTGACTTTCGAACCAGTCCAGTAGCCTGGACACGTCCACTCTGCCACCGCCGGTGTTATAGCTGCCCACCCTTAATACTGAATTGGCACCATTTGTGCCAACCATGTGTAGCTTCAGATCCAGAACAAGAAACACGTTGAGTAGCGTCAGGGCCGCGTAAACGGCCAGCCTGGCCGGGCCGCGCCTGCCCAGGAGCAGCAGGCAAGTCGGCAGAAACACCAGCCAGCGCGGCAACAGGTCCGCCAGCGTGACCAGCGGCTGCAAAGCCTGCGGCAGAGGAACATGTAGCGCCAGCCAATACCCTGCGCTAGCCAGCACATACAGCACTCGTCTAAACCCCGCTGTTCACCGGCAATCCATAGACCTGACTATAGAACCGGGATGTGCGCTCGATCGAGAAGTGCTCGGCAATGCGCTCGCGGCCACGCTTACCCATGACGGTGGCGAGTTCCAGGTCGCCAACAAGGCGGCTAATTGCGCCTGCCAATGCTTTGAGATCCCCGTAGGGCACCAGCAGGCCGGTGACGCCGTCCACTACCAGTTGGGGATTGCCGCCGACGTCCGTGGCAATGACCGGCATTCCATGTGCCATTGCTTCCATGATGGCCAGAGACAGCCCCTCACTCTGCGAGCAGACAACCAGGATGTCAAAAGCGGCGTACACGGCCTCCCGGTCCATCACATTACCGTGAAACCTGACCCTGTCCGCAACGCCCTGACTGGCGGCGAGGGCTTCGTATTCCCCGCACTGGGGGCCGTCGCCAAACACGTGCAGCCTTGTCGACGCGGGCACAGACAGCTCAGGATTACCCAGTACCTGGATCAGGTGCCGCTGCCCCTTGAGCTCGACCAGCCGGCCGACACAGCCCAATTGCAGCGGCGTATCCTGCCGCAGCTGCTTTAGCTTGGGTGGCAGCAAGACCCCATTGTCGATAACCTGCTGGATATCAGCGGGCCACTTTTGCACCTCGTGAAACACGCTCTGTGAGGTGTTGGACACAAAGGTTACCGCCGACACGAACCTGCCGGCCCACTGGTGCAGGCGCAACCAGTGCTTTGCCGCCAGCGGTGCAGCGCCATGCCGTGTATAAATGATTCGACAGTGCAATGCCAGGATGGGCAGGATTGGAGCCAGGCCTTTCAGCACCATGGGGCTGTGAATATGGAGAATGCGAACTTTCCGTTGCCTGATCCACCGCAACACAGCCACTGAGCGGCGAACAAGGCCTTGCGGCGCCAGTAGCACCCCGAACCCGAGCGACCGCGCCTCCGTGACCAAGGCGTCGCTCTCTTGCCCCAAACTGAGAATAAGCGGGGCCAGCCCCTGCTCACGCTGGACGGTGGAGAGGTCGAGCACAAACCTTTCAGCCCCGCCCATATTCAAGCTGGATACCGCGTGAATCACTACCATAGAACAGTCCGAAACCGCTGGATACTGGAAACCCAAATGGATTATTGTAACCAAAGCGCCACCATGGCGGGACAACCTGACCAGGAGCGAGAGCACCATGACTGAACCACGCTCAGTGCAGCAACAGCACGCTGCAGACAAACCAGTAACAATCGTGATAACCCCACGCGATCGCTACACCGGCATTATTGAATGCATCAACACCGTATACAAGTGTACGTCAGTGGAATTGTTTGACCTGGTGGTACTGGACCTGGGGTACCCGGCGGCCCTGGCCCGCGACATACAGGCAGCCTGCACAGAAAAGCCGAATATGACGGTCATTACCGATGGGCGGATAATCCCCATGGAAGCTTTGCGCCGGTATCGGGAGCGCATTGCCACCCGCTATACAGTGCTACTGGACAATGACTCGCGGGTAACGCCTGGCTGGCTGGAGCCCCTGATTGAAACCGCGGAATCACAGGGCGCCGCCGTGGTATCGCCATTGACACTGGAAAAGGCGGGGGTCGACGAGGGCGCGGAGCTGCGCAATCATCTGTATACCAACGAAATCCGGGTTGTCGCGGCCGAGGGCGAATCACGCCTGATAGAACACAAGAGCTATCGGCGCTCACTTCCAGAGGAAGTGCCTGCCGAGATACGACCAACGCAGGCCTTTGAGCTGCACTGCGTTTTCTTCCGAACCGCCACCTTACAGGCGATAGAAATTCCCCAGATGACGATCCGCGAACACCTGGACATAGGGATGCAGTTAAAGGCAAGGGGGGAACAGCTGGTCGCGGACCCAAGATCCGTGATCCACTTTGACAACCTTGGCACCCGCGCGGCCCTGTCGGATTTGCTCTACTTCAACCTGCGCTGGAACGGCAGGGTGACCTACGACTCCAGCCGCCTGTTTGAAAAACGCTGGGGCTACAAATTCTATTCGGAAGAATCCATCTACAATTGGGCCATCCGCAGGCGACTCTTTCTGTTGCTGCGCTGGCTGCACCTGCCCATCGGGTTGGCCAACAAGGTCGACAAGGTATTCTCCGCCATCCGCAGGCGCCTGTTCCCGATCTGGGATCCACTGCCCGATCCTATCGGCAACTCGACGCTGCTTTACGAGACAGTGGAAGGGGGAGCACCGAAGCAACTCAGTCATGCCGTAGCGTAAATGCCGCCCGATCGTCCTCGAAATCCACCATTCCCATGGCTGGGTAAGTTGACATGTCAGCATCGCCTCACCAGCTAATCACGCTGCGGAACCCGTCAGATACACGCTGCACTTTAGCCTCTGCGTCACTCACATACGGGGCTCGGTCGTCATCCGCACTGGGCTTCTCAAAGCCGAACTCAGCAGCACGGGAGTCGAAGACGTCTCTGATACGCAGCTCTTCCCAACTGGGCTTCCACTCTACGGTGCGTTTCCACAATTGACCTACGGCGGACGTCAGGTCCATCTCAACACGCAGCAGCTCCCCCTCTTTTGTCCAGGTAAGCGTACTAACGCTATAACGAATGTTCTCTGCGGAAGGAAACCTGATCACGTTCTGGGCTGACACGTCCTGCGCAATCCCACCGCTGGTCCAGGGTGAATCACTGGTCGTCTGCCACCGCCCACGAGCCCACACCGCGTAGGCGCCCTGGTCCTCTT
>NZ_JAUTDR010000031.1 GCF_030649675.1 Haliea sp. E1-2-M8
TGACCATTCGGAGGGTGCAGCTTGCACAGTTCAGGGCGGCGTTGGCAGGGCGTAGATTATTTTGCGCTTACACTAAATTGCGAGCGCTTTTAGTAATCTATGCCTAACCAAATTTGTGATAAAGCAGCCGCCCACACAACATCTCTTCGCGTGTGATCGAGGGGCTTTTGGCCCCCGGGCTCGCTTCACGATTTGCACTACAATCAGTAGCGTCGACTAACTCCTGCACTGGGATTCGCTATGCCAAACTTAACGGACAATCCGCCCGCCAATGTAGCTCTTGAATTGACTCACCTGAAAGCGGCCGTTGATCTGGCCATCCCGATCAAAAAGGTCAGCAAGAACCTGCTAATCGCCACCTGGAATCTCCGTGCCTTTAGCTCACTCACCAGAAAGTGGACTGCCACTTCGACAGATTCCCCAAAGCGTGATCTTAGAGGTCTTAGGGCGATCTGCGAGATAATCTCGCGATTCGATGTCTCACACACCTCCACTAGGCTACTGGGTCAAGGTTAACGCCGGAAAGCCGCCAAGAAAGCCAGCCCTAAAGGAGTTCAGCGAACAGTTTATCAATCACGGAAGAGTAAAAGTTAAACAACAAAAGATCAAACGGGACTGGATCAGATTGTAATCACTAAAGGCGGAAATATTTCAACCAATTAATAGAGAGTTCAGTCAGGGCGACGTAGCCTACAATCAATGCAGGTAAATGAGCCTATTAAAATTCGACCCGAGATCCCGCCTGCTCCGCGCTATTCAATATTTAGGGATCATCTGATTAATCGACAAAATATAAGGAACCCATGACACGCTACATCTCAATTTTGAAATTCACGACGATTCCGGCTCAAAAAGTCTGTGATGGGTCGTATTTCAGCGGTGCGCATGGGATTTCCTCGCTGGTTTCCACTTTTCAGGCACAACTTGCCTGCAAAGCTGGTTGGCTACGTCTCAGCAGCGTTCGTTTGGCGATCACAAGATTACTCAGCGCACAGGCAACGAACAGGCGACGAGCATTTTTATCCAGCCCGCGATATCTCACTTTCGAGAATCCAAACTGACATTTGATGATCCCGAACTGGTGTTCCACTTTGGCCCGCACACGCGACTTGTTCCTGTTCCTGGCGCGATTTTCATCCGTCAGCTTTCGGTTGCGACTGCCCTTCGCCTGTGTGAAGTCCTTGGCTCGGGGCGCATTGTCAGCGATCGTCTGTTTTTTCCCACTGTACGCGGAGTCATCCCAGATTCTGGTTTCTTCGCCGTGGAGCAGGTCGGGCAATACCTGCGAATCGTGGACATTGGCAGATGTGGCGACAACGGAGTGGATGAGCTTTGTACGACTGTCGACACAGATAAGCGCCTTCATACCGAAGTACCACTGGTTGCGCTTGCGGGTCTGATGCATCTGCGGATCGCGCTCCTTCTTTTTGTTCTTGGTGGAACTCGGTGCGCTGATGATACTGGCGTCGACAATAGTGCCCCGGGATACCTTCAGGCCATTCTCCTGCAGATACTGATTCACCAGGTGGAACAGCTGATCACCCAGATTGTGCTTTTCCATCAAGTGGCGAAACTTGCAGATCGTGGTTTCGTCCGGCACTGGGTCTCGACCGAGGTCGACCCCAACGAACTGGCGGAGCGAGCGAGAGTCGTAGAGGGCTTCCTCGGCGGCCGGATCCGACAGGTTGAACCAGTGCTGAATGAAGTGGATCCGCAACATTCGCTCAATACCGATCGGGCGCTAACAGCGCCCTCCGGCTTCGGATAGAAGGGCTCGATAGCAGCGGTCAATTCCTTCCAGGGGATGATGGTTTCCATCTCCTCCAGAAACTGCTCTTTGCGAGTATTCTTCCGGTATTTCTCGAATCCGGCATCGAAAAAGGAGTCTTGGCGCATCAGGTTCAACTCGTTCTCGGGACTGGACCCATTATAAATTATCATCGGATTTGATCAGAGCATCCTTAGCCCACTCATGTATTAAACAGCCGGGCACCCTTCGCCGATATCTCAAATTGACTCCCGAGGACACCACGAGGCATGTGAAAAACTGACCAAACCAGGGTTGTCCGCCCGCACGATGGCCAAGGGAACTTCTGCGCAGCTCGCGCTGAATCGCCCATTGCTCTCACAGTTCGCTCTTATCAATGGGCTCTCGATAATATCCAGAATCTCGGGCAGTATACCGCCCGACAGGTAAACCCCCGACATCGCCTCCATGCTGAGTGCAATATCGTCTGCCACCACACCGTCAAATGCACAACGTGCGTTTGTGCAGCCTCTGTCAGAAAATAAATAAGGAGATGACGGTAGGACTAAGACACCGGAAGTCTCCAGCCTCGTTCAAAGAGCGGTTGTTTAGCGCTATACTCGCTCATGCCGCTGTGACTTGCGATTGTCATTCGCAGGGGTCGAACGCTAAAAAATTGCCCAGATGTTCGCCAACCAAAACGATACGGATATGACGAATCACGCCGTGCGGGTTCCAGCGTGTTTCCGACCCCCACTGCCGGCAACAGCCATCAGTGCTTGACAGTTGTCGAGCATGCGGTTGGAGAATGCCCATTCATTGTCGTACCAGGCCATAACTTTCACCATGTAGCCGTGTACCCGAGTCTGCCTGGCGTCAAAAATGGACGAAGCTGATTGATGATTGAAATCAATCGAGACCAAAGGTTCGTCGTTGTACTGCAATACCCCGGCCATCGCGCTATTGGCAGCGGTCTTGATCAACGCATTCACTTCGTCAACAGATGTGTCGCGACTGGCCAGGAAATTGAAGTCCACCAGGGACACGTTGATTGTTGGCACCCGAACGGCCATACCGTCTAGCTTACCCGCCAACTCCGGCAGAACCAGACCCACCGCCTGAGCGGCGCCGGTCTTGGTGGGGATCATGGACTGTCCGGCTGCGCGGGCACGATAAATATCCGCGTGATAGACGTCGTGCAGGTTCTGGTCATTGGTAAAGGCGTGGATGGTTGTCATCGAACCCTGTTCGATCCCCAGACCATCGTTCAGAACCTTGGCGACAGGGGCCAAACAGTTGGTGGTACAAGAGGCACTGGAAATTATTTCGCTGCGATCGGACAGTACCCGGTCGTTCACCCCGTACACAACGGTCTCATCCACCCCGGAGGCCGGAGCTGAAATGATCACCTTGCGGGCGCCGGCGCCTAGGTGAGCTGCGGCCTTCTCGCGGGTAGTGAATAGTCCCGTGCATTCGAAAACGACATCAACCCCCAGCTTTCGCCACGGCAACTTGGCCGGATCACGTTCCGCGCAGATGTGGATGCGGTCACCATTGACGATCAATGTATCGCCCTCACTCACCACCGATCCGTTAAAGCGTCCGTGTACAGAGTCGTAGCGAGTCAGGTGGGCGTTGACCGAGGTATCCGCAAGGTCATTGATGGCCACGAGCTCGATATGCTGGTGATAATCCGACTCGTAAAGTGCGCGGAGAATATTCCGGCCGATCCGACCATAACCATTGATTGCCACACGAATTTTCATAGCACCTTCCGACCCAATGAGTTATATAATTACATAAAAAACACGCCGTCTTGGCATCATATCCTATTATGTGTAATTTTATTACTTTTTTATGGAAAATCACCTTCCACTATCGTATTGAAAGCAAAGCGGTTTAGGGCAATGCTGCAGATCCTGACGGACGCAGGAAAACTACCGCCACCGCACCGGGAGACCCTTTGGACCATGGAGCTGTAATGAATATTCTTAGTCAACTGAAATCGCGACGCGATGAGCTAAGCAGGGCGGAGGCCAAAATAGCCGATGTAATCCTGGCAGCGCCCGATGATGCAGTGAATATGGCCACCGCAGCACTCGCCAGGCGCGCCGGCGTCAGCGATCCCATGGTGTCGCGTCTCTGCCGCAATCTCGGCTGTAGTGGTTTTCCCGACTTCAAAGTGCAATTGGCGCGCAGCCTTGCCCACCAGACAAGTTTTATTTCCGAGGCAGTTTCCAAGGGTGACAGTGCCAAAACCGTCATAGAGAAGCGCATCAGTGCAAACCAGGCGGCACTGGAATACCTTCGCACCCATATCGACGGTGAAACCGTGGATCTGGCAGTCAGCCTGCTGCACAATGCCCGTCAGATCGTGATCGGCGGAATGGGCGGGGCCGGCGCCATTGCCCAAGACGCACATCACAAGCTTTTCCGACTGGGCGTGCCCACCATCGCCTATGACGACCACTTGATGTTGCGCATGGCCGCCGCTGGCGCGACGCCCGAGGACTGCTTCCTCGCCTTCTCGTTCACCGGCAAAACTAGGGCGATGATCGAAATTGCGGAATTGGCGAAACAGAGCGGCGCCCGCCTGATCTCCATTACCAACCCCACATCACCCCTGGCTAAACTGGCGGATGTCACCATTACCTCCGGTGACGAGATCGAAGACACCACTATCTATGTGCCGATGACGACCCGGATCATCATCCTGACCATCATCGACATTCTGGCGACCGGCATGGCCCTGGCCGGCGGCCCGGAAATCGAGGATCAACTCAAAAAAATCAAGAGCAGCCTGGATGCGACAAAAAAAGGTCAATCCAAACGAAAATTCAAGCGCGATTAGTCAGGCCGAAAGGCCCGTCGCTTCAAGCTACAGGCGCTCTATTTCCTCCCAATCGCCCAAGATGATGGCCTGCGGATCCAGCATCCAGGTACCACTGACACAGACGACGTCGGGCGGCGCCAGGTAGCGCCGCGCGTTTTGCGAAGTCGCCCCACCGGTCGGCAAAAGCGCAACTGTGGCAAAGGCCTCGCTAGCGACTTCAAGATTGCCACCTCACGTGCGACTTCGGCCGGGAAAAACTTCAGGTGTCGCAGCCCTGCTGCCCTGCTGTAAAATGGCCGATTAGCCGTCCACGACCGATTGCTGTTGGTGCGTAGAATCATCGAACATGACTTGAGCCCCATCGAAGCTGCCCAGTCCACGGGGGTCAGCGCGCTCACCGCGTACAAGTGGCTTTACCGGTACAACGTAGAGCGTAAGGCCGGCCTGCTGAACCGTGCGTCCCGCCCCCACCACTGCCCTCACGCCAAACCCCAACAAACCATCAAACATGTGAGCCATTTCAGGCGTCGACGGCAAACATACCTGCAGATCGCTGAATCGACGCGGGTCAATCGAAGCACGGTCGTCCGCATCCTGTCTCAAGCAGGACTGCCTCGACTGAGCCAGTTGGAACCTGCCAGATTCGAGGACGGGATTCAACTGACAGGGTTAACCATATTATGACTTACGGATTCGAGGTGCGATTTCATTGCTTGTCGAAGACCGACTGCATCCCGGCGCGCAAATGCATCAACCATCGCTGCGTGGTCACGTTCATACCTTTCGCGTCGCATGTCGTTCAATGACCGCCGCTTTATTTCCTTCCACGCCGTCTTATTCCGTGCTAGATGAATGGCTTTATAGATCCTCGTCAGCACAGTATTCCTGGCCGAATTTATGATGGTCAAATGCAACTCAGCCTCCCAGCGCTCATATTCCTCAACAGACTTGGCAGCGAGCGTATTTTGCAGGCATTTTTGCGCGTGCCGGATCTCCGTTTCTGTTGCTCTTGCTACAACGATCTCCGCGGTAGCCGGCTCAAGGATAACCCTCAACTCGTTAATTTCGGAGGGACTCGCATCTCCCTTGATAAACGCTGCGATATCGCTCTCCGGCTCTTCGTCCTCGCCCCGTACGAAGGTCCCGCGCCCAACATACCGCACAATAATACCTTCTTGCTCTAACTTTCCTAGAGCCTTTCGAACGGTGTTTCTCGCGGCGGAGAACTGGCTGATCAACGACTTCTCTGTCGGAATCCTGTGCCCATTCGGCCAATCGCCGCTCGAAATACGGTCCAGTATGTAATCCATGATCTCGCCAGCCGCCCTCTGGGAAGCCTCGCGAACGTTTTCCATGCTTTCCTCTGCTGCTTTAAACTACACGTTAATATGGGAAGTCACCGCGCGACCCCTAGCGCGATCCGAAGTGGTGCATAGTAGATTATACCCTCTTCCGAATGTTAAGCGAACCATTCTCGATTGTCATCGTGCAATGATGCCGGTGACACCAAATCGATGCCGTCTCGAAACAAATATATCGTAGGGGCCTACCACCGAACGAATAAGCTGCATGAGACAATTGTGTGTTGTTGGCCCCAAGCGGTAGTGTCCCCTCGAGGGGGAATTTCTGAATCGGGTTGACAAACCACTCTCGTGTGTTTAAAGACATACAGACGATTCGCTTCGAAACAGTCTGTATAATTAAGCAGACCCGTCAATTGACTCAAGAGGAGAAAACTCAGCTCCTGGCGCGGATGATCATCCACTAGAATGACTCGGAACGTGCCTTAACTGCACGACTGGGCCAGCGCTGCCCGCCGAGGGAGAGCGCCCTAGCGGATTTAGCAAAATAGCAGATACCAATTGCTGGAGGTGAATCTGAAGGAGATCCCGTGTCTCCATACATCCCGCACTGCCCTATCAGACACTGCGCCACCTACCCGAGCACGACCACAAACCTGCAGAAAGCCAACACACCAGTAACGATAGCACCTTGTGAGGGTCAAGGACTAGGGTCACGACTAGCTGGAGGGGGCGTGCTTGTCAACAAAGAGTTGCGTTCATTGACTATGCAGCCTTTACCAATGATGGTCTCTCAGCGCACAGTTCTTTTTGATTCAGCCAGACGTCGTCGGTTCTCTCCCAATTTCGTGTCGGCCCAGACCACCGTTGTAGATGTGCGACTTTTGCTGCCTCGTAAACTGCTTGCCGCTGCTGCAGCAGCTCGGTGTCGAGGCCAGCATGCCGCTGCGCCGGCGTCACGTATTTAATCGCGCTGTGACGATGCTCATTGTTGTACCAGGTAGCGAGCTCGTAGACCCAAGCGTGCGCTGCTACGATACTCTCGAACGGCTTGTGGGGGTAGGCCGGCGTGTACTTGAGCGTACGGAACAGGCTCTCGGAGTACGGGTTGTCGTCGCTCACCGATGGCCTGCTGAACGATGGGACGATGCCCAGCCGCTGCAGGGTTGCGAGCATGGTCGCGCCCTTCAAGGGGCTCCCGTTGTCAGCGTGAAGAGCCAACTGTCCAAGGCGAATACCTTCCGCCATACAGGCCTTGCTGATCAGAGTGCTGGCATGCTCCGCCAATTTCTCCGAGTGGACTTCCCAGCCGACGATCTTGCGGCTGAAGATGTCCTGCATCATGTACAGGCGGTAGAACTGCCCGCGGATGCTGCTGGCAAGGAAGGTAATATCTCAAGTCCAGACCTGATTGGGCGCTGTGGCGCAAAAGCCCTGGGGTTTTGCGCCTTGCAGGGTTGCTCCGCAGTACCGCGACGATTGACCTGCCCGGCATCACGCAAGACCCGGTAAAAGCTCGACTCCGAGGCGAGATAGCGGCCCGCATCGGGCAGGCGCGGCACAATCTGCATGGGCGACAGGCTGCAGTACTCGCGGAGATTGCACACGCGGATAATCTCTTCGCGCTCCATTAGCGTCATTGCATTGCCAGACGTACGGGCCTGGGCGGCAGCCTTGCGTTGGTCGCCAAGCACCGCCAGCCTGAGAGCTCGTTTCCACCGTTGCAGTGTTCGCACATCAATGTCCGGTATCTCGCAGGCCCTGAAGCAGCGGGCGCGAGCCGCCACCGCTTCCTCAATCAGCTCAATCGCCTCTTGCCGATCCGCCTCCACAATCAATCGTCCTCGTTGTCCCCCAGATCGCTCGGGCTTTTTTTGGAGCACTAACAGGGCCGCTGCCTCCGCCAGGGCTTTCTCCTTGCGGTTGAGTTCATTCACCGGCTTGCGGCTCTTCTTCCGTTCCTGCTGCCACTCCCGGCGCTCCACCGCCGTCAGCGGACGGTCCCCATCGGCCCCGGATTCAGCTGCTGCCCGCCAGCGCCGCGCCTGGTCGACATACAGCCCTTTTTCCCGACTATGCGGAAAGCTCTTCCTCGTTGAGGGCTGCCGTCTCAATGACGATCGCAAGCTTGTTCTTGCCGCTCCAATTCTCTGGATTGGAGGGGTCTGCAGGCACGGGGTTACCTCGATCACGGTATTGGTTACGCCAATTGTACAGGCTGACATTAGAGACGCCGAGATCCCGACTGACCTGTGCCACGGATTGGGCATTGGGCGGCAGCAGTCGCCTGACCGCCTGCTCTTTGAACTCTCCTTTGTATTGTCCCACGCTGGCCTCACTGACCGCACCCTCCTTGAGATTTAGAGTGAAAAATGGGCGCGAGAACTATGCTGACAGAGGGAGGGACTCTATTCACCTTGTTGGGACAATTCGTCTGGTTCGCTACGACCCCAATAGGGCCATCGGAAAACAATACCATTAGTCAAAGCTCACCGCGAGGAGGTGAGAAAAACGCTGCATAACCATCTTCGCGGGACACTACCCTGCCCCTCCTTTCAAAATCAAGAAGAGAGCAAATAAACAAAGATGTCAAAAACCGACGAATTCGGCTTGCTACCATCGAGGAATTTTGCGATCATAACTACATCTTTAGAACATTACGCCTCTTTTGATTCCGTTTTATGATCCGATTAACAGGCAACGCCTCGCTTACCTATTACTGAATAGACCATGGTCTAGAATGCGATATTTACCTGCAGTGCAACTGATAACACGATAGTAGGAGACATCAGAATGAGTAAAACGAAAATCGGCTTCATCGGGTTGGGAACAATGGGCATAGTGATGGCACGTCGACTGATGGACGCTGGCTACCCGCTTACAGTCTGGAATAGAACCAAGGCCAGCGGGGAACCGCTCATCACTGAGGGTGCAACATGGGCGGATTCACCAGGTGAAGTAGCAGCTATCTCCGATGTAGTATTTACCATAGTTTCCGATGCCGCCGCGTCCGAAGCAGTGATTTGCGGCCCCGGAGGTATTCTGGAGGGTGCGGCACCGGGTCTAATCGTCATTGATTCAGCGAGCATTGCCCCTGAAGCGTCACGGGCTCACGCCGAGCGGGCAAGGTCCAAAGACGTGTATATCCTAGACGCACCGGTTTCGGGCGGACCGAAGGTCGCCGAGAAGGGCGCACTAGGGATTATGGTAGGGGGCTCGAAGGAGGCATTCGACACATGCGAGCCAATACTCAAAGAATTGGGTAGTATGGTTCTTTACGCAGGAGACAGCGGTAACGGCACAACTCTAAAAGTCATCGCCAATCTCGTCATGGGAGTCGCTATACAGGCTTCCGCCGAAGCGCTTGTACTGGCCGCCAAAGCGGGTATTGACCCGCAGGTTGTCATAGACATTACATCATTGCCAGGCACGGGACCGCAAACCGGCGCAATGGCTACGCGTGGCCCACGGATGATCAGTCGTAGCTTTTTTCCGCCGCACTTTTCTGCGAACAACATGTACAAGGATCTATCGGGCGCGATGCATCTTGCGGAGCAATTGGGAGTGTCATTACCGACCGTAAGTGCCGCGCGGGAATTGCTTCGAGCTGTAATTGCACAAGGAAAAGGCAAACACGATTCGAGTGAGGTAGTGACCATACTCGAAGCGATGGCAGCAACCTCTGTTGGGAAATAAACCCGAGGGGATTTAGCAGTATACTTACTGCGTTCAACAACAAGCACGGGAGATTAAGAAATGGCAAAGAAGATATTGAAACCGAAAAATTGGATTCCAGCAGGTCCGTTTAGTCTGGGCACGCAGGTCGGAAATCTCGCGTTCTTGGCCGGTCAAATTCCAGTAGAAAATGATGGGAGTACGATTGGTGTTGGAGACGTGAAGGCTCAAACCGAGGTAGTCATCGATAAAATCGAAGAAATTCTTGCCGAGGCGGGAATGGGGTTACCGGATGTCGTGTCTACCACTGTATACCTGCAATCGCTCAGTGATTATGCAGCGATGAACGAAGTCTACTCTAAGCGATTCGGGGGTGATTTTCCCGCTCGAGCAACGATCAGAGCTGACCTCGCTGGTGAAGGATTGCTGGTGGAAATATCCGCCATCGCAGCGCTCAGCAATTAGGCAAAAAGATAGGATCCGTTGTGCAGGATTTTAGCTAATATGGCAGTTTTGCTTGGAGCAATCGCGGACGACTTTACCGGCGCAACGGACCTATCTAATACGCTGATCAGCAGCGGAATGCATGTAATTCAAACTATCGGCGTTCCGAAGAAATCTGTCGACATCAGTAAAGCAGATGCTGTGGTTGTGGCTCTGAAATCAAGAACCGCTCCAGTCGACCGGGCAGTTTCAGACTCTATCGCAGCACTTCGCTGGCTTCGGCGACTTGGTGTACAACAATTTTTTTTCAAGTATTGCTCCACTTTTGACTCTACTCATGAAGGAAACATTGGACCTGTTGCCGATGCCTTACTTACAGAGTTGGAGGAAAATTTTGCGCTGGTCTGTCCAGCATTTCCAGCAAACTCAAGAACCGTTTACATGGGGCATCTGTTCATCGGTCATAAACTACTTTCAGAGACGCCAATGAAAGATCACCCACTCACTCCAATGCAAGATGCAAATCTAATACGGTTGATGAGCACTCAGTCAAACCGTCGAGTAGGTCTAGTTCCATACAATGTAGTAACAACTGGTAGCGAAGCAACGGAGAAAGCCTTCGAATCACTGCGCCTAGAAGGGATTTCGTATGGCGTGACAGATGCCCTTTCCAATAAACATCTTGCAACTATCGGCGCTGCCGCTAGGATGCATCGCCTAATTACCGGCGGGTCAGCGGTAGCTCAGGGTCTTGCTGAGAACTTTCGCCATGCTGGCCTACTAGGTCCACCACAGAAGCCTCGGCTGCCTGAGGTTGCTGGAACGGCTGCGATTCTGGCCGGCAGTTGCTCGCAAACAACTCGCAAACAGATAGCCTGCTGGCAGCAAAATCAGTACCCATTGCTCAAACTGGATGTCAGCCGAATAGCCTGCGGGGAAGCGGACCTCGAAGAAATACTCGCCTGGGCCGAAAACCATAACGATCAACCGATACTTATCTATTCCTCTGATGACCCCGCTGATGTTCAGGCAGTTCAGGAGCAATATGGCCGTGAGCAAGTGTCAGCCTTGATCGAGGACACAATGGGAAAAATCGCGATTGGCCTTGTTGGCATGGGTAGGCGCAAGCTGATTCTAGCCGGCGGAGAAACAGCAGGCGCAGTTGTCTCGGCACTCGGTATCGATGGCCTCAGGATCGGCCCCGAAATAGATCCCGGCGTACCTTGGACCGAAACTATAAAGAAACCACGCATTGCTCTGGCACTGAAGTCTGGCAATTTTGGAAGTGACGATTTCTTTATGAAGGCTTTCAGGATGCTCCCATGAATGAATCGCGATTACGAGAACGAATTTCAATACTATCCCAATCTTTGTACGAACGAGGTTTAACGTTCGGCTCTACAGGCAACATAAGTGCCCGTGTTGATGGGGGCTGGCTCATGACTCCAACAGGTGCTTCTCTAGGCGAAATCGATCCTGAGCGAATCTCGCTCCTAGATGAGCAGGGCAACTGGGTCGATGGAGATAAACCAACCAAAGAAGCCTTTCTCCACTTGTCAATGTATCAGCAGCGTCCTAAGGCCGGTGCTGTAGTACACCTGCATTCAACCCATTCAGTTGCAGTCAGCTGTCTGGCCGACATTAATTCTGATGATGTACTACCGCCGCTAACTGCCTACTACGTCATGCGAATAGGTACCTTACCACTTGTTCCCTATTTTCCTCCGGGCGATCGCAACCTGGCCAGAGTCGTAGCCGGTTTGGCTTCAAAGCATCACGCAGTTCTACTTGCGAATCATGGTCCAGTTGTTGCTGGAAAATCTGTGGAGGAAGCCGTCTTTGCAATTGAAGAACTCGAAGAGACAGCTAAGCTTTTCTTGTTGCTGGGAACTTCCAGACTGAAACTTCTGTCCCCCGAGCAGATTGCTGAATTAAAGAATCGATTTCCCACAGATATCTGACGCTGAAAATCAGCGTTCACACAAACCTACGCCGTCGCCGAGTCCTTCTTCAGCAGCCTTAAAAAGGAGCGAATCTAGTTCTCGGGAATGGACCAATTATAAATGAACATCGGAATTGATCAGAGTAGCCTTAGTCATTGAATCCGCCAAGTCACTCGGGAGTATATCCGGCACCAAGAACAGGAAGACAAACGGATAGATCAGTTGAAGTTGATGTAGCAGTGGCGGCCCCCTCAAGGGAACATAAGTAGCCGAAGGCTCCGTAATTTTCGCTTTGGGCGACTCACAAAACTAAAGCCGCCAGCTTTGCCGGAGGGTATTTACTCAATCACTGTCCAACCGGGTGGATCCAGATCCTCCGACCATGCTGTGACAAAGTCATCAAGGGTATCAGCTGGATGTATCAACAGATCCCTCGCAAATGTTCGCACACCGGAACCTTGGACGTTCGAAAGATAATCCACGGGCGACTTGCCATCAACTCGTGCTAGTAAAAGTGCAGGCAAGAGTTTCACAATACGCTTCTCCAGCTGACAACTCGACTCCCAGTTCACATGACCCTTGTACTCAGTCCAGATTCGATCAAAAACGAGTAGCAGCTCATCGCGTTGATCCGGCAGCAGTACCGATTTTAGTAGCATGTGATTCAGCAGGAATGCGACGTCAAACGCCGGATCGCTGAAGCAAGCACATTCTGCGTCCAGAAATATTGCCCCTTCTGGGCCGAGAAATATATTTTTAGGGCTCACATCACCGTGCACCAGGGCCAGCCGGTGCTTTTGTACAGACTGGACGATATCTATCAGCTCCTCCGCCAGATCTGGGTTCTGCTTTGCGGCTTCGATAAGATAAGGTTCCAGCCGCAGAAGATAGAAATTGTCTTTTTTCGAAAATTGCTTCTCAGAGTTCCGGTCGCCGGCTGTCGCGGCATGCAAACGACCCAACACTGACGCAACCTGTCGCCCGGAATCAGCCTCGACAATTCCACTTACGAGTAAAGTCTTCCAATTGTGGTGGGACTCCGTGCTCAGGAACTCCATCACGAAGGCGCCGGCGCGCCGGTCGACGCCGAGCACCCGAGGCGCATGGCCGGGAACGATACGATCGGCGGCATGCAACCACGCAATTTCGGAAAATACTCGATCGGTCGGCACCGACCAGTCCTTTTCAACTTTCAGTTTCGGCAGCGCTTGTTTGATACAGTAAATGCCCGAGCCTACGGTCACCTTGAGTATCTCAGAGGACACGCCACCGCTTAGCGCCTCAATCACCGGATTTTCGCCGTGCTCGGCAAAACCCAATTCATGCAACAGGCCCGAGATGAATTCCGGTGTCATGGCAAGTCCCGGAGACAGGCTGCGATACTATCGCGCAACACGGCTTCTGCGCCCAGACGCCTGAGCATCTTCTTGTCCCGCTCTCACTTTGATCGGCAGTGCACCAAGACCGGAAAATGCTTTCGTCGCTGCACCACCACGTTCAATTCGCAATGCCTCATTCCATTTTGCCATCCTTTCTGAGCGCGAAAATGAACCGACTTTAAGCTGGCCCGCATTCCAGCCGATGGCGAGGTGAGTAATGGTTACATCTTCGGACTCGCCAGAGCGGGCAGAAATAACTGTGCCCCAACCTGCGTCCCTGGCACGATCAAGTGTTGCCTTGGCCTCAGTTATTGTACCCACTTGGTTAGGTTTGATAAGCACGGCATTGCAGCAGCCGTCAGTGATGGCTTGGGAGACCCGATCAACATTGGTCACCAGGTAATCATCACCAATGATCTGTATTTTATCGCCGAGCACATCTGTAAACTTGCGCATGCCTAGGACATCGTCCTCAGCTACGGGATCTTCGATCGACAGAATTGGATATTTCGCAACCCATGAGCAAACGAGATCCAGCCAGGCATCGGAGTCAAACTGACGATCCTCCATAGCCAATCGATAGTAGCCATCTTTGTATAATCCGGATGCCGCTATGTCCAGGGAAATCATCGCTTCGCCATTCCCGTAACCAGCCCTCTCAATTGCGCCTGTGAGCACCTGAAGTGCTTCCTCGTTAGACGAAAAATTCGGCCACCACCCGCCTTCGTCAGCGACACCCATTCTGCCGCCACGAGCCTCCATGCACTCGCCTGCGATGCGGTAAATGTCTGCGCAAATACACAGCGCCTCATCAAATGTGGAGGCACCGACAGGCATCACCAGAAAATCCTGAACATCGACGCGCCGTCCGGCATGGGCACCACCACCGAAAATCTGCACCTCAGGAAGCGGCATGCTGATCGCACGGCCTTCAGCCAGGTGACTCCAAAGTGGCTTGCCGGTGGTTTCGGCGGCTGCATGCAAAACGGCCATCGATGTGGCAATAAGCGCGTTTCCACCAACCTTGTCTCGAGTTGAACTTGCATCAAGTTCAATCAGTCGCGCGTCGACACTTGCCTGGCACATGGCATCCAGACCGACGAGCGCGGGGGAAATCAGGTGTGCGACATTTTCCAGTGCACGCGCGACACCATAACCGCCATAGCTTGCACCGCCATCGCGCAAGTCCACTGCTTCGTTGGAACCACATGATGCACCAGAGGGAGCAATTCCCCGCCCTGTTATGCCGCTTTCCAGGACCAACTCGACCTCGACGGTCGGTCGTCCTCTGGAGTCCCACACGCGAAAGCCGTTCACGGCCCTGATCGATGTTTTCATTATTGAATCCCAAATCAACGAGAATGCGGCAGCCGCTCCAGCCAGTGGCTAGATACGCGTGGTTCATCGTCTAAGGTACAATAAGTGGAAACGTGTGCGCAAGTCGCAACTCGAACCCTTAGCTCCCGTTCAAGGGTTTGCATCGCGGAACTGGAACGACACGATAGGCGCAATCCGTTGGGTGATCTGGCATATCGCCAAGTGACGAAATCGCAGTTATACCTCAACAGATTTCGGCAGCCAGGATTTGAGGAGTCGAACGCTTGCACACGTGTCCATTCCTCGGGTAGAGTATAGGTAAATCTAAAATAGTCTTTATAGGTATCAGCAGGAATTGCGCTTGATGCACACAATAGCAATCTGCCGTACGTGTCCGCGGGATACGCCGCAAAGTGGCACCTTCGGATTGGAGCTACGGGCCGAATTGCGCACCAGGCTGGCTGACGACGGGCCAAGCATAATGATGGTGCAGTGCCTGGGGAGTTGCCGGAAACCATGCGGAGTCGCATTTGATGCACCCAACAAGGCACGTATTCGCTTATCCGACATTGCTGTACAGGACGCGGGCCTGCTGACACAGGCCGCGCGCAACTACGTGCATTTTGGCACCGCACTGTCCAGCCTCAATGTCTTTCCGATGGCACTTCGATCTAGAATTAGTGCCATAGCACCGAAACATGCCATGGTAGGAAAATGAACGACCAGATCGTCTACGCGAATTTTACTCAGGCTGAACTCGACGCTCAGTACAACAATAGAGCGCGCTTTCCCGACTACGAGACTCATTTCGCCAGCTGGACGAAGTGGAGTGCAGCGACACGCGATAAGCTGCCCTGTAATCTTGACGTTTCCGTTGGCGAAACACCGTTTGAACGCATCGATATTTTCCCGTCGCCTGCGAAATTGGCGCCGATTTATGTGTTTATAAAAGGTGGGTATTGGTATTCCCTTGATAAAAGTCACTACAGCTACGTGGCCGAGGGGATGCGACCACACGGGATTACTACGGTTACCAACAATTTCGGTTTGGCGCCCGTTCACGACATGGACACGATCGTGGAACACAATCGATCAGCGCTGGCGTGGCTTTGGCGGCATGCAGATGAGATAGGCGCCGATCGCAATCGAATCTACATCGGCGGGCATTCGGCAGGCGGCCATCTCGGCATGATTTTATTGGGTACTGACTGGCCATCGGTCGATCCTTCCCTGCCACAGAACCTTGTCAAAGGGGTCTGTTCAATTGGGGGATTGCACGATCTGGAGCCAATCCGAAAATCACTCATTAATCAGAAGTTGCACCTCACAGAAGAGCAGGCCAAGCGTCACAGCCCGGTAAATCTCGAATTTCCGATCTCCGCGCCATTGTTGCTCGTGACTGCGGTCGATGAGTCGCCGGAACTCCACCGCCAATCCCTAATCATGAAAGAAGTCTGGGAGAAATATGGCTATCCCGTAGAGATGATAGAGCCGCCAGGCCTCGATCACTTCAGTGTCGTGAACAACCTTGGCGATCCCGATTCCCTGCTGGTTCTACGCCAACTCGAGCAGATGCGCTATGCATTCTCCATTTAGGCGGGAATTAATCGCCGTAGCGCATGCAATCCGCACCCAACCATCGGGAATGTTATCACAATGAATAGCAACGACATGCAACATCTGAGTGAAGACCGTGATCACATAGCCGCGAAACTGCGAATAGCCGTGCGCGATCGAGCATTGATTGAGCCGGTACGCAATGAGATCAGTGACCCATCCGACGCACTGGCAAAATCAATCCAACGCGCGAACATAGATTTTTGGGTTAAAGAAGGACGGCGGATTGTTGGCAGCAAAGTCGGTATTACATCCCGCGCGGCTCAGGAGCAATTCGGTATTGACTCACCCGCTTACGGCACTCTTTTCGCAGATATGGTCGAAACGGATGGCGCATCTATCGATGCAAATGTTGTCTCGCAGTTGCGAGTAGAAGCTGAAATCGCTTTTGTTCTTAACTCCGATATCGACAACCCCAATACAACTATAGTCGACGTAATTAGCGCTATCGACTATGGGTTGCCGGCAATAGAGCTTGTCAGCTCGCGCATTCGGGACTGGGACTTAAAGTTGTTCGACTTTATCGCAGATAATGCAGCGGCCAGTATGATCGTGCTGGGGGAGACACCTTTCGATATTCAATCCTGCGATGTACGCACGCTGGGTACAGTTACGACCATCAATGGCAATCATCGATCTTTTGGTAGTGGCGGAGCGTATTTGGGAAGTCCATTGCAATCGCTACTTTGGCTCGCGCGCGAACGAGTCACCGATGGCAACCCTCTCCGTCGTGGAGAAGTCGTCATGACCGGCGCACTGGGACCCATTATATCGTCAGGCAAAGGTGCATTCATTGATGTCCGCATCGGCCATCTGCCACCGGTGATAGTTGAGATCACTTGAGGCATCGGGATTTTTCGACCTATTTTTAGGAGAGACTTCATGAATCCACAATTGTTCACGAACATCCAGATTTTTGATGGAACTGGCAGTGATTGCTTTCCAGGGGAAGTTCTTGTCGAAGGCAACCGGGTCACTGCCGTCAGTCATGGCAGCAACATGCTCGGCCGAGACCCGGGTATCGACGTTATCGATGGCCGGGGGATGACGCTGATGCCCGGGTTAGTCGAAGCGCATGCGCATGTTACCTACAGCAATATGGTGCACCTGAAAGAGATGGGTGAGATTCCGATTGAGGAGCATACGATACTCGGGTTGGAGAACATGAAACTGATGCTAGATTCGGGCTTTACAAGCCTGTATTCGGCCGCGTCGTCGAAAATGCGCCTTGAGGTGTCACTCCGAAACGCAGTCGATGCCGGTAGATTTGCTGGCCCGAGAATGCGCGCTGCAAGTCCAGAGATAGTAGCAACGGGTGGCCTGGGTGACGACAATCAGTTGCATATGCATCATCAGGGCATCGAAGTGGTCGCTGACGGAGCCGATGAGATCCGGAAGATGGTACGCTTGCTCATCCGCGAGGGCGTCGACACGATCAAACTCAACATATCGGGCGACAATTTCAAGCGTAAGGACTTTGGTCGTCAATTGTCCTATACAGAAGAGGAAGTAGCCGCCGCCGCCGAAGTCGCACATGAGCGCGGGGCCTGGCTGTCATGCCATGCTCGCGCCGATGCAGCCGTGAGGCTCGCGTTGAAATACAACTTCCGTTGCATCTACCACCTCGACTTTATCGAAGGAGAGACATTTGACCTGCTCGAAGAAAAGCGAGATTCCATTTTTCTTGCACCGGCCATAGGCATAATATATACGACCGCATATGAAGCCGGGCCCTGGGGTATCACTGAAGAAGTAGCGCACCACATGGATATGTTCGGGATGCTGGAAACCGCCCCGCAAGTATATGCCGAACTAAAAAAACGAGGGATGCGAATACTGCCGGGGGGTGACTATGGCTTCGCGTGGAATCCAATGGGAACAAATGCACGCGACCTGGAACACTTCGTAAATATACTCGGCTTCACACCCAACGAAGCGCTTATGGCCGCGACCAAGTGGGGCGGAGAGATTATGGATATCCCCAACCTCGGTCTGGTAAAGGAGGGCTACCTGGCAGACCTGATTATGGTTGATGGCAACCCCGTTGAAAATATTAAGCTTTTTCAGGATCGGGATAATATACGAATGGTGATGAAGGACGGCGTGTATTACAAGCGAGACTCGGGAGAGCAGATAGCGACCGTAACCGTTGCCGCCTCCACCAAATCGGTCTGGGAACCCTGATCTGCCGTGAAGGAACGAAAATGAAACTCGGAAATGCAGACTATGCCAGCGCGCATCCAGGCGAGGTTACTTGACAATGAAAGCTCTTCTGCACTTTCGTGCGAGCGATTTTTTAGCTCGGCGGATGCGACAAAGAATGCCGTCGTGGCTGGAACTGGCGATTGTCGACCCCGAGGACGAGGCAGGCATAAAGGAGCAACTTTTAGACACGGACGTCCTGTTTCACGTATTGGCGCCCGCTGACCGAGCCCTGATGTCGCTGGCGCCGAATCTCAAGTTGATTCAGAAAATCGGCGTCGGAATCAATACCATTGATCTTGATGAGGCGCATCGCAGGGGTATTCTGGTTGCCAACATGCCGGGCACCAACAGCCAGGCAGTGGCTGAAATGACTCTCGGCTTGATGCTGACTGCCATGCGCAAGATCGTGACCTTCGATCAGGCGACCCGAAACGGGCAAGGGTGGAGCTTGTCGCCAGAGACCATGGACGACGTCGGAGAAATAGGTGGAAAGGTGGTCGGGCTGATTGGATTTGGCGCCGTTCCTCAACGCCTCGCACCAGCCTTGACGGCATTGGGCGCGAAGGTCATTTATTGCGACCGCCGAGCGTCAGCCAGCCCAAATGGCGAGCGCGTTCCAATGGACGATCTCATTCGTCGAGCCGATATCATATCGTTGCATGTTCCGTTGACGCTTGAAACGCAAGCCATGATCGGCCACGTGCAGCTTGAAAAGATGAAAAAGGGTGTCATACTCGTAAACACGGCGCGAGGCGAGCTGATTGATGAACAAGCTCTCTACGGCAATCTCGTATCAAGACATGTTCGTTGCGTAGGTCTCGACGTATTGAATACAGAGCCTGCATGTAGTGACAATCCATTATTCACACTCCCGAATGTCATTGTCACACCACACGTATCTTGGCTTACTTTGGAAACAATCGAGCGAAGCCTCACGGTCGCGGTGGAGAACTGTCAATTGCTCCTGAACGGATCCCCCCTCATCCATCAGGTGCCTACTTGAGCACAGTGGCGGAAAATGGACAATATGCACCCATATTTGCTTACCACCACTGAAACCGACCGTTTATTGCCATGACTCCGCGCAACAGCCCGGCTGCGATAACAATAAAGGATATCGCGAAGGAGCTTGGTCTCGCCCATACCACGGTTTCGCGAGCCTTGAACGACCACCCCAGGATCAGTGCTGCCACCAAGAACAGAGTTCGAAAGGCGGCACGGGACCTAGGATACATTGCTAATCTCGGCGCACGAACCATGCGACGCGGCACTGCGAAAGTGGTCGGGCTTATCGTCCCCGATATACAGAACGAATTTTACAGTGCCGCTGCGCGAGCAATGGCCCAGCAGTGCTCCGCCTCTGGCTACCATCTAATTCTGGGAATTTCGGAGGACGATCCGGAAAAAGAGGAACAACACGTAAGAACCCTGCGGGAAAATCTGGTTGCAGGTGTACTTATCTCGCCGTCGCCAGATCCGACTGAAGCAACCATAGAACTGTTGGATAGCGTTCCCACCGTACAGATACTTCGCTTCGACACGCGACTTGGCTCTCTTGTCGTCAGGGCAGACGACCGTCGCTCAATCATCACTTGCACAGAACATTTGATTGATTCGGGCCATCGACGCATCGGCTTTATCGGGCCGCCGACTCAACTTAGTACCGGCCGCCAGCGTTATGCTGGATTCCGATACGCCATGCAGGCAGCGGGTCTTGAGTTGGACAAAAATTTGCTTGTATTCGTTACGCCCCGTCCCGAATGCGGAGAATCCGCGTTTGATAGGATTCATTCACACTCTCCCGCTCCTACGGCGATCGTCGTCGCCAGCTCGCGCCTGGTACTCGGGATGCTGCGTGCTGCGAATCGCCTCCAAATCAACATTCCCGAATCTCTGTCACTGGTCGCTTACGGCGATGCAGACTGGTTCAGTATTTGCACACCACGCATTACGGCTGCCGCGCTGCCCATCCAGGAAATGAGCGAAATGGCTACCAAAATGCTTTTTGATTCCCTTTTGCCCGAGCTATCGCGACGAATACGCCGAAAAAGAGTGGTATTTTCCACTAAGTTGATGATTCGTAATTAGCCCCTCAAATCTTCGTTCGCCGCGGCTCATCCAATAAATCGGCACACTACTCCACGCGGTTTCGTAAAACTCCTATACCGTCTATTTCGGCTTCCACGAGGTCGCCGCGCTGCAGAAACCGACCCGAACCAAGGCCAACGCCTGTTGGTGTACCCGTAAAAATTATATCTCCCGCTTCAAGGCTCGATCGCTGATCAGAAAATCGGAGCAGTTCGGCAATAGTCCACGTCATTTCTCCTGTGTTCCCATCTTGTCGGATGTCTCCATTCACACTCAGTTTCATCCGGAATTTCGGCTGCCCTTCCGAAAATTCGTCAGTCGTAACGATCCACGGCCCAACGCCACAGGTACGATCTTGGCTTTTCGCTCCCAAAAGATCCATGCTGATGTCTCTCGGACCGAGCATCTGCAGATCGCGTGCACTAACGTCGTTACCCACAGCATAGCCGAGCACACAAGAGAGCGGATCAGCATGATCAATACGATGCGAACCCACAACGACCACCAGTTCAACCTCGTAGTCTAATTGTGTCGTCAGCGGTGGATAGCGAATCGGATCATTGGCCCCAATAAGCGCACCGTAGGCTTTCAGGAAAACTACCGGCTGCTCAGAGGCTCTTAGATCAATTTCTGCAAGATGTTGCGCATAGTTTCCACCCACGACCTCCACCTTACTAGTTTTCTCTACGGGCGGCAGCAGCCGAACGTCTGCCAGCGACAACTCACTATCGTCCAGTTCTAGAACTTTGACATCCTTTCCGTGCGTGAATTTGGGAGCCCAGGAAGAAAAGTTCCCACGAATTTCACGCAAAGTCCTGCGTTCAATATCAACTGACGCCCAAAATATTCTGTCTCCTTCACTACATCGAGCAATACGCATACCAGGCAACCCTATGAGACAAAGAAAACATAGTTAATTTTTCTTCGTTATTATATAAACACGTTAGTTTATTTCTATACACCGAAAATCCAGCACATCAACGGTGCTTTACGGCAGGATTGAACGTGATCGCGAAAATAATCAGCACAACAATGGAAAAGATCGAAGGCAACATCCAAAAAATACGGAATTGTTCACCAGTCAATGCTGCTGCGTCCCCGAGGAATAGATTATAGACAGAGCCTGCAACCTGTGCTCCAACAAGCATTCCCAATCCATAGGTTGCAAAGACAAAAAGACTCTGCGCCTGCGCACGGAACATCGGTGAAGCGTGACGTTCGACGTATATTTGACCGGCGACAAAGAGAAAATCGTAGCAAATCCCGTGCAACAGAATTCCAGTTATTATCAGTAAAAGCAGCCCATCCGGCGCTCCAATAGAAAACAGCATGTAACGCAACGCCCACGCACCCATGCCAATGGCCAGCACCCACTTGACACCAAGTCGCCGGAAACAAAGCGGAAGGAGTAACATGAAAAATGCTTCCGACATCTGGCCGAGACTCTGCATCGCGGCAATGTTTCGGAACCCCCGTGTCTCAAGAAATATCTGTGTGAAGTTGTAGTATGCTGCTAACGGAATACAGATCAGGATCGAACTGAAAAGAAATACATAAAATGATGGACTTCCGAGAGACCTCAGTGCGTCCCAACCCAGTATGCCACCAATCGATAGCGGCATTCCTTTTGCGGACGGCGGAGTCGCGGGCAACGTGAAACTGAAGAACCCAAGGATCAATGCCGCTACTCCCGACAGATACAGCGGTAGCGGCGTTCGTTCAGGGATAACATCTGCAGTAAACCAAACAAGGACAAAACTAATTATCAACCCCGCAACAATCCAGCCCAAAGTTCCGAACACCCGGATGAGCGGAAACTGTTTCTCCGGTTCCGCAGTGTGAAAAAAAACCAGCGAGTTCGCAAGTGCGAGTGTCGGCATAAAACAAAGATTGAACACAAATAGAAGACTGATGAAAACTATTGGGGTTCCTGAGGCCTGCGGCGTTAACAGCATGAAGACGCCTGCCATCAAGAGTAGTACGCCAAGCATCTTTTGTGTCTGAAATAAGCGGTCCGCAAACAGCCCGAGAAAAAGAGGGCTAGCCATTGCAGCAATCGGCGTAACGGTGTACGGCCAGTGCGTTAGATTTTCCATCCCATGATTGCGCATGTACACTGCAACCGTCGTATACCAGGCACCCCATATGAAATATTGCAAGAACATCAGAATACGCAGCTTAATTACGATAGTAATCGACAGGGGCATTTCTATCAATCCTCTGATAATATCTTGCAGTGGCTTATCTTAGGCTATTGCTTTATAGAACAGGCGAATCGACGCGACAATTGAAATTGCGCCAAAAAGTATACTTAGCTTCCTTTCCGAAAATTCGTGCGCAATTCTCACGCCAAGGGGTGCAGCAATCACTGTAGACGGAGCAATCAGCAGAAAACCGATTAAGCTTACATAGCCCAAGCTTCCTGGTGGTACACGTACATCGTCGAGACCAGCGAGGATAAATCCCACAGAGCCCGGCACCGCGATTATGAGACCAAACAAAGCAGCAGTACCAACAGCACGATGAATTGGATGATTGAACAATGTAAGGGCAATTACTGAAAAGGTGCCTCCGCCGACGCCCATCATACTGGAAAAATTGCCTATTACTGCGGGGATAACTGGAACCCATGCGCCTCGGGGTACAGACTGCGTGAAATTACGGCTCTCTGGGAACAGAATCAACTTCACCGCTGTTGCAAGCGCCAATGATGCAAATATAAAAGCAAGCGTGCGGCTATGCACCATAGAAGCGATCCAAGCCCCTATGAGCGCGCCAGCAAATAAAAAAGCAGCCCATCGCCTCACTATTTCAAGATCAACGGATCCACGGCGATGGTGCGCATACGCTGATGTGAGCGACGTCGGAATAATGATAGCCAACGAGGTCGCAACAGCAACGTGCATACGTATAGCGGAATCAATACCAAGATAGCTGAGGGCGGCTTCCAGAGCTGGTACGGTAATGATCCCTCCTCCAATGCCAAACATTCCAGCAAGCACACCGGCTATTAGGCCTACGGCTACCAAAGCGACAACGACAACTAACCAATCTTCCATGTTGGATCTCAGTGATATTACTAAAGAATCTGTCTGGAACGGCAGATGCTATAGTGGTCCTGCCATGGTCGTAGACGTTCAAAGGTAGCGCTTGCTGCTAGAACATCACTATCGGCGTAGCGTTTGCCTATTATTTGCATACCCACAGGTAGCCCATTTACGAGTCCCGCCGGTATCGACGCGGCAGGATGGCCTGTGAAATTTATCAGGTAGGTTAGACACCACCCGATCAAGGGATCAACGGGTTCACCATTAATTTCGCTGGGACCCAGCGTATTGCCGTCGTTCGCATTATCCACTGGCATACATCCCAGTGTTGGCGTAATCAAAAGATCATAATTATTTAATACGCCCTGAATTGCATCGTAGATTTCCGTACGAATCGACTGGTCGTTGGCGATGTCCAACATTTTCATATCAGGCCCCGCATCGATCCATCGCAGATACTCGGGCGGGAAATCTTCGCGGTGATCTCTCAGTAAATCAAGGCCGGCAGCCTTGAACCCTTCTAGTCCCTGTACATTCAACGGCGTAATAAGCCGGCACCACAAGTCGCAGAGTTCAGTTTGCGGCCGCTTTATGCCAACCTTTACCTGTTCAACAATTGCACCGGCTTCTTCGAAGGCCCTCACAGCCTTAGCCACCGTATCTGCCACGCGGCTATCAACCGGGTAAACATCGAAATCCGGACTGTAGGCAATCTTCCATCCCCGAATCGACCGTCGTGTCGACTCAGTAAAGTCGATCTCTTCATCGATACTAAAAGGATCGGCTGGGTCATAGCCGGACAGGACGTTCAATGCAAGCGCAGCGTCTTCCACAGTGCGGGTGATCGGTCCTTCGTGCACAAACGGGTTTGTCGCAGCGAATGCGTTTGGTCGCATATGCACCGGGGTTCGCCCGTATGACGCTTTGTACCCGACCAGATTGCACCAGGCAGCAGGAATACGTATTGAGCCTCCTGCATCGGAACCCTCGGCAAACGGAACTAGGCCGTCAGCGACAGCGGCTGCACTACCACCCGACGAGCCACCGGTATTCTTTTTTGTGTCGAACGGATTACGCGTCGGCCCGAAAAGGTAGTTGTCACATGTCCCGCGAAAGCCCATTACAGGGCTGTTAGTCTTGCCAACAAGAATTCCGCCCGCAGCTTCGATTCGTGCAGCAAAGGCGCAATGAAAGTCGGTAATATTATTTTTCAACGCACGGATTCCGCCCAATGTTGCAGGCCAGCCTGGCTTGAAGTCGAACAGGTCCTTTATCGCCACCGGCACACCGTGCAGCGGCCCAAGCGCTTCACCAGACATCAATTCCTTCTCAGCTTGCTTTGCGCTCTTCCTAGCGTCGTCGAATCCGAGAAAGACGAACGCATTCAGACTTGGGTTCCTCTTTTCGATTCTCGCTATAAAGGCGTCAACAACCTCTACCGGCGAAAAATCCCGCCGACGAATACGAAGGGCAAGTTCCGTCGCGCTCAAATAAGCAAGATCATCTGATAAAGCCACAATTATCTCCCATGATAGCCGCAGCAGCGCATGCGGCTGCGTAGCTGAAGCAACCGTACTGTTGGTGGTAACTCACGCCGCTCAATTCGATAATCTGTCCGCCGATCCGCCAAAATAAAAATTGAGCATCGCTTGATTGACTTCGAACGGCCTTTCAATTGGGGTCCAATGGCCAGTACGGCTGAAAACCAGCGCACTCGAATCAGGAATCCGCCTAGCAAGTTCTTGTGTATTGACAGGCGGCCCAACCGGATCTTCGTCACCGGTTAATAGAAGCGTTGGACACCGCACGCGCTCGACTTCAGCGGCCTTCGCCCCCGCTAACGCCTCGCATGTCCTAGCATATCCCTCTGCGCTCTGGCGCATCAGAATCTCTCGAACCATGGCAGCTACTGTCGGCTGATTTGCTCGCGTATCTTCTGAAATAGACACGCCGACCATTGCGTCTGCAATGGGCACCATACCTTCGTTTCGAGCCAGTACAGCACGGTCAGCTAAGGCCTTGCGCGCAGGTGGCGGAGGTTCAGCCAAAGGGCCCATGAGCAGCATACTGCGCACCCGAGTGCTGTGCGAAACCGCCAGATGCTGGCATACGATAGTTCCCATAGAATGGCCGACCAGGTGCGCGGATTCGATATCCAGTGCATCAAGTAGTGCCACCATATCCTCCACGAACCCATCTATCGATGGTGTTCCGTTCAGTGGAGATCGCGCGGACCCGTTCAGATCAGGGCAAATGACATTGAAATTTCTGGCAAGCATGCGACACTGGCCGAACCAGGTGTTACTTGAGCCGCCCAGGCCATGAATCATGAGGACGGCTTCGCCTTCGCCATGCTGCTCGACAGCGAGCTCCTTTCCGTTTACTTTCATGGTTAAACATTCCTCGAGAAATCCGCAGGGTGTCGCTTGTGGCACAAGGACTCATTTGTTGACGTGTGGTTGTCCCGGTTTTTTCCAGAATTCTCCATCCTTCATAACCATCATCAGGTTGTCCTTATTCTGCAGAATCGTGATATCCTTGAGCGGATCTCCATTCACCAGCAACAGGTCAGCCAGAAAGCCCTTTTTAACAAGACCGAGATCAGGGATTTCCATGATTTCCCCGCCGAGCTTGGTAGCTGCACTGAGGGTTTCCGCCGGAGTATACCCGAGCAGCGTAACAAAAAGCTCAAGGTCCCTGGCATTGGTTCCTATTGGATTCCAGGCGAAACCGTAATCACCCCCCGGCAGCACGCGGATTCCGCCGTGCTTGCGAATCTTCTCGTACGTCTTTACGGTCATTTCAACCGTGCGTTTCGCATCCATTTTCTCAACGACCTCGGGTGTGAAACCCCACGGCTCTCCATGATAGGCCAATCGATAGTTTGCGCCGATCGCCGGCGCCAAGAATATCTTGTCGGATTTTTTTGCCAACAGATCCAGTGTTTCGTCGCGAATAAGTTCGCAATGGTAAAGTACCTTGAAGTCGTACTTCAATGCGAGCCGAACTGCTTTGTCCGCTCGGCAGTGAGTGGAAAGCCATACCCCTCGCTCATGTGCCTCTTCTGAAGCAGCACGGACTTCCGCCTCCGAATATGTACAGACGCCGTCCTGGCCTGCATGTACAAAGTTATCGCCGGAAATATTTACCTTGATCGTATCAACGCCTTCTCGTATGCACAGGCGAACTTTTCGTGTGATGTCGTCGACACCGTCGGCGACTATCTCGATACCCTGTTTGTCCCAGTGCAGCTGTCGGCCATCGCCCAAGCCACCCGTAGATACAAATTCCGGCGAAGCCGCGCGGAATCGCGGGCCCTTGATACGGCCAGCGTTGATTTCGTTGCGAACGACGACTTCGGTACGGATCTTTGAAGACGCGGCTGAATACAAACTCGTGAATCCCGCATCGAGCATTTTGTGGGCATTGTGCATGCACACAAAGACGTGCTCTTCTGGCGGTACCGCCGCAAGCTCATCGAGCGTAGCCATGTTGGGATAGGTGATATGGGCATGCGCTTCACACATCCCCGGCATCAGGGTTGCACCCTTGCCGTCGATGACTTCAGCACCTTCTCCCTTGATCTTTCCCGAGCCCTTCGCTACCGCGGTTATGCGCTGGCCTTCGACCATAACTTCACCAGGAAACAATGCTGATCCGCTACCGTCAAATATAGAAACGTTTTTAAAAAGTACAGGCATATCACATCCCTCCTGATTTGTAAGGTAAAGCAAAATCGCTTCTGGCGTTTTCTTCGCTCATTATCAAAGCCCCAGTCAAAAATCGTAACTTACAGTAATCCCGTAGGTCCTTGGATCACTATACCTTGGTCCGAAGGAGGCATTAGTAACTTCGGGATTGGTGCCAATTGTCGGCCCATAGACGGAGAACCAGAAATCCTGACCATAGAGAACGACATCCTCGTCTCGCAGGTTCTTGCCCCAAATCTGCAAGCCCCAGCCGTTGTTGAAGTTGAGTCCCATGTTTGCATTGAGCATCCCCTCAACTTCGCTTCGAAACTGCGGTATGGAGTTATCCATAAACTCGAGGCTGTACTCGTCCTTCACAAGATAGTCGACATGAAAATAGAGTTCACCGAACGCCAAGTCAGTGACATAGTCTGCACTGAAGATGTAGCTGTTGGGGACAGTGCCCTGTGGTGGTGTACCCTCTGGAATCTCTGCCTCGGGTGGGATATCCTTGGAATCCCCTTCTTGGTGACTGTAGGAAAAGTTGAGGGTCAATGCATCTGTCGCTGCCCAGGTCAATTCGACTTCCACACCCTGCACTGTAGCCTCGCCAGCATTTGTCGTGGCGGAGGCCCCACCGGCTCCAATTGCGTTCACATAAAACTGCAGGTCTTCATAAGTGGTGTCGAATACTGCGACATTGAACTGCACGCGGTTGGAAGCGAAGCGCGACTTGAAGCCGACTTCAAGATTGGTGACCGTTTCCGGATCCACGGGCAAATCGATAAGATCTCCATCCGACTGGGTCATGTCGTAGGCGCCACTCCGGAATCCAGTTGAAACAGAACCATATAACAGGATATTGTCAGTTGGTTTGTAGTCGAGTGCGGCGCGCCAAGTGACTTCTCCCCAGTCAGCTGAATTGCGGAAGCTCTCTCCCGGCCGTGGGTTCCATGACCAGTCATACTCATCCGTTGTCGTTCCGCGCAGCTTTTTCTCATCGTGGGTATAGCGTGCACCTAGAGTCAGCGATAGATCAGTATCAAAATCATAGGTTCCCTGAGCGTATACTGAGTAACTGGTAGTCTTGACATTCTCGACAGTATTGAAATTGTTCTCGTCGAACAGACCAGGGTGGCTGATCAGGCAGGAAGGGGTAACCACGAAGTTCTCGAAATCTTCCAGCGTCTGAGTCGGGCATCCAGAAATTGCTGAGAATGCGCCTGCGGCAGTGGAATCGTCCCATCGCGTGGTCACTTCAAGAAATCGGGTGTCATCGTTGTGCAGTAGATACACACCACCCTGCCAATTGAACGCGGAATCATAGTCCGAAATTAGACGGAACTCCTGAGTGAACGACTTGATGTCCCGCTCATCAGCGATCGCAAAAATCGGGGTTGGCAGTCCGCCAAGATTCTCTGGCTCCTGCTCAACATCGAAGAGACGGCCGGTAGTAATTGACTCTAGCGTCAAGTTGTTGTTGAGCTGCTTCGCAACATGCAAAGTCCCTACCCACTGCTCGCTCACGTACCGGCCGTCCGTGTGCATTTGCACCGTTCGAGTGTCACCGTCGATCCTGAAGTCCTGATCCGCCAGCACGGCAAGGTCAACGAAATCAACCGGTGAGGTTGCATCCCGCGCACTTCCGGTCTCGTCTTTGGCGCTATGGCTCAGGCCTAATTTGACTTCAAGAGTGTCCGATAGATCCCAGACCAGCTTCCCCCGGAAAACCGAAGAGTTCTTGGTGTCAACATCGTTATCGGTCACGCTGTTATAAGACGTCCCATTACGATCCACGGACGACATAGCAATGGATCCGGCAAGGTTTGAAGTAATCGGACCGCTGATATAGGCACCAAACCGGTTCAAATTATAGTTGCCCAGAGAGGCCCTGACGCGCCCTTCAAACTCTTCGCCCGGGTCCTTGGTGACTACATTAATAAGGCCTCCGGTTGTATTCCGACCGAACAAGGTTCCCTGCGGACCGCGCAAAACTTCGATCCGCTCCACGTCAAATACGTCTATCTCAAAATCCCCTGCGCCGCCAAAATAGACGTCGTCAATGAACAGGCCGACAGCGTTCTCGGCGCCCGCCGATGCCAGTGACGACGACCCACCCCGGAGAGCAGGGTTATTGCGAGATTTAGAGAATGAATTAATGCTGAATCCCGTAATCTGGGAAGCGAGGTCCTGAAAATTTTCGATCTTTAAAGATTCTATCCTTTGATTCGTGAACGCCGTCACCGCTATCGGCACATCTTGCAACGACTCCTGCCTGCGTTCGGCGGTCACGATGACTTCCTCAAGCTGCGCCAATGCCGGATTGACCACCAGCATCGCAGTGAAAAAAAACGCACCACTAGCTGCGTAACGCTTACCGGTTAATGTATCCATAATCGCTTCCCCTCACAGTTGGACCTCGATTTAATACCGCTTTTATTAGCTACGTTCTACTGCCATTCAAGGCACCTAAACCACCAACTCGCAGGCTTGGGCTATTCTCTAGAGCCCTCTGCTCACCCGGTTGTCAGCTGACAGTTCACAATGCACTGAGCTTCTATGTCGGTTCATGTGTTAATGAACCGCCGTTGGTAATTCTTGCCGCTGCTCTAGATTTGCAACTGACATAACGAGATCTCTGTAAGGTAGTCTCAATGCCACCATACACTTCAGCTGAAATAAGGGCTGAAGCAAAACTTCAGTGCCCGATTTCAGGCTTTCAACCCTGCACGGCCTATGGCGGCACCGTTCATCATTTCCAAATATTATTGTGCATTGGTTCGGCATAGGGTCAGTTTAGGTACTGTATATATCTGTTGTCAAGAAAATACCTACTTGGTCGACTTTGATTCTGATACGAGTTAAGCCAAACAACAGATACGAGGCTAACCTACTGTTTTTATGGTAGTTCTCGAAGAGTAAAGCCGACCGCTTTATAAGAACACGTTAATTATTATTGAATCTGGTGTAGGAGAACCAGTGTCGAATGGTTTGGAAAACTTTTTCGGTCCCTTCGCTACAAGCCCAACGAAACAAGCTTCTTCCCCTGGCACATTCTCGGCTCTGCTAGCAATGTGTTATTCCCGCCAATCTGGCACCTGAAAATCACCATCCCCTGCCGATTTAACTATTATGAACCAGATCTATTGATTGCCGTTTACAAGAAGCCCAAAATTTGAGCTGCGTTCAACACGCTATCTTTGTCGCGCAGCCCATAACCTGGTGGTTTTTTGCTTCTCGTGCTTCCTTACCTACTGGGGAAACTTATGAAACTGGCCATCTTTCATGATTCCATTGATATTCTGTTTCTGCTGTAGTATCCGCACATCTTTGCTTGGGTCCCCATCTACCAACAACAGGTCCGCGAGATATCCCTCCTTAACTCGACCGAGGCTATCGCCCATACCCATCATCTCCGCTCCAACTGATGTCGCCGCCACCAACGCTTCAAGCGGCGAGAAGTCAAGCAGCTCAACAAAGTACTGCAGATCGGTGGCATTCGTCCCCATAGGGGTCCACGCAAACCCGTAATCGCCACCAATCGCGATTCTTACCCCGCGCTTATGCATAGACTTCATCGAAGTGATTGCGGCTCCAAGCTCACACTCATACATTTTCGCCAGCGCAGTATCTGGCGTCAGTCCAAACTGAGATGCACCACGTGCTGTTTGGTAAAGCCAGGCCAAGCCCGGAGCTACAAAATGTTTTTCTTTTGCCGCCTCAAGCATGTCCAATGCCTCATCATCTGCATAGGACGCATGGTAGATATTGCGAATACCATGACGTATACATTGCTTAATAGAATCTGCCGAGCGGGCATGGGCACTCACCATTTTTTTACGCTTTAATGCCTCGTCGCATGCTGCAGCGACTTCCTCGTCTGTAAAAGGAGTTGCTTCCGCCGGGGTTGGTGTAAGATCTTCTCCCGAAAGGTTTAACTTGATGACGTCGTTGCCGTATTTGATCATGCGTCGCACGCCGGCACGCATTTCATCGGTCCCTGTAACGATCGTCCCAAAGGTCAGCGCGTCTAGCTCAATATGAGGCGGCGAAGTGTCACCGAGTCCACCGATAGTAGTGAACTCTGGCGATGCAGCCAAATAGCGCGGACCGGGAATTGCGCCACTATTGATTGCGTCTCGAATAACAACATCCAATCTTGGTTTTGCAGCAGCTGCTCCAAGCCCAGATGTAAAGCCTGCATCAAGTACAATTTTGGCCGACGCTATACATGACAGGACATGTTCTTCAACGGGCATCCACATGATCGCTTCCAAGGATGAAGCGTTGTTCCACGACAAGTGGAGGTGCGCGTCAATCATACCCGGCATTAGGGTGCGGCCACAGCCGTCAATAGCTATTGTTCCCGTTGGAATCGGCACGTCTTCACGCATCACTTTGCTGATTCGGTTTCCCTCAACGAGCACAGAACCTGCAAAAAGATCCGCGCCACTTCCATCGAAGATATTGACGTTTTTAAACACGACCCCATTTGCATTTTTATTCCTATTTTCGTCCATACATAGCTCCATCAGAATCTTAGCAAAGAGTTTTTATTTCTGGCAGTTTAGTGCGTTCATGGAAATTTATAGAAGCTTCTTGATCTTGCTTTTTGAGTACACATACGCCTTCCGACTCTCGGTCAGTATCCACATTTCTCAATGGCACCTGCAATCTTCGTCACCGCGCTATCTACGATTATGTCTGCAAGCTATCCCGCGCAACTCCCGGATATCCTTTAAGCACCCCAAACAAGCTCATGGTCAGGGTACGATTTGATTTCCTTTTAGCCATACGCTGTATGATCATAATTGACCTATCATGAGAATGCGATCCATATGCTGTTCTTTGAAATTAGACTCGACTAGGTAGGCAGGGCCACTATTACCGGGAAATACAGAACCTAGAATGCCCACAATCCGATGCTGCCTGTATTTGAGTTTTCTGACTGGAAAGACGTTGTCGCTTGAGTAACCGAATCCATTAATAACAAGCATGGCGTCATGCCTACCACGTACTCTAATTGAGCAGCCGACTTTTTCGTATCGCGTCAAGACAGCCGCTCCTCTGAAGATACAAACATGTTTTCCAGTACACCAATGCCCTCTATCTCCACCCTGACCACATCTCCAGATTGAAGATAGCGCGGTGGACTGAAGCCGATACCCACCCCTGCCGGCGTACCTGTAGCAATAAGATCGCCCGGATAAAGTGTGATTCCTCGCGATATTGTCGAAATAAGTTCAGGCACGTCGAATATGAGCGCGGATGTATTAGATGATTGCCTAAGGTCGTTGTTTACCCAGCAACGCACGGCGGTGTCACCAAGATCGAGCTCATCGCGCGTCACGGCAATAGGACCCATTGGACAAAAACTGTCCTGTGATTTGCCTATTAGCCACTGACTATGTAGCTTCTGCAGATCTCTGGCAGTCACGTCGTTCACGATAGTGTAGCCCCAGACGTGATCAAGGGCTGATGCCCGACTAATCCCTCGCCCGCCTTTACCGATAATCACACAAAGCTCAGCCTCATAATCGATTGCCTTGCTGACGGTCGGATCGATGATTACATTATCACCGTGTGCGACGACCGTTTCTGGAAGTTTTGAGAATACGATGGGCGCGCTAGGGATGGCACCCTGAGCAGCACCAGAATCGAATCCGGAGCCAGAAAACTCATGGGCATGTTCAACGTAGTTCTTGCCAACGCAGATGATATTCCGGCGCGGGCGAGGAATGGGGGCGAGTAAGGTAACGGCACCCAATTCGACATGAACACCAGTAGGCTCAGGGGCCTTGGTCGACTCGATCAGATTGACGATACCCAGCTCAGGATCGCCATCGAATTGCGACAAGACCGTGATAGTGGAATTCTCACCGTTTACTATTCCGATGCTGATTTTTTCGCCTTGGCGGAAAGTGACGTACCTCATCTTGCTCCCCATGGATCAATATTTTGGTTCATTTTTTCAGAAACTTAAACCATTACTGGCAATTCAGTGCGCTTACGGTATCTATACTAGCCTTTAACCCATTCTTGTCAACATATAAAAAGCACCATAAATAGACCATAAATATTTTGGTTCCTATATACGGCAATCTGCTATCATCGCCGTCAGTGAAACACAAACTATGGTAATCAAAACGCCAGACTGTAATCAGGATTTAGGTGCCGATGGTGTCTTATGTAAAAGTGAAGGAGCAAATGATTAGCCGAATTACAGACCAAACTTGGGTCGCGGGCAGCAAAATTCCTTCCGAGCGCTCACTCGCCAACGAGATTGGTGCTTCGCGAAACACAATTCGCAAGGCCATTAAGGCCTTGGCCGTTGATTCATACCTCCAGATTGTGGAAAACTCTCGGCCTATCGTTGCCTTCAAGCAAGAATCTGGTTTTGCCGAGCGGCCGGCGCAGAGAGATGACACGGTCAAGCCGAATACTGAGCTAAGCGAGCAATACATTCTGGATTCAAGCCCTCTCGAAGTCCTTGAGTCGCGCCTCGTAATTGAACCTGAGGTTGCTGCACTGGCCACCCTTCGAGCACGGAAGGAGAACATAGAGGAAATCAAGGCCGCGCTCGACCAAACACTCTCGGCAAAAAACCTGGCTGATTTCGAATACTGGGATGGGCACTTGCATGGGGCCATATTCCGCGCCACCCGCAATACAGCGCTAATTGGCCACTATCACGCCTTAAATCAGATTCGCAATCAGGCTAGCTGGATCGAGCTGAAAAGAAAGTCGGTGACAGAGGAGCGACGCAAGCTATACGACCAACAGCATACGGCCATCGTAGATGCGATCATTCAACGCTTGCCGAACGATGCTAAGCTGGCGATGAAGGCGCACCTTGAGAGCGTGCGCAATGCCATGATGCCATGAGAGGAATGGAATCGCAGAATCGAACAGCGGTCACTGGTCGACCAGAACTATAACTTCATTGCATCGGAAACCGTGTTAACCGTGTAGTAATCCCTCACGCTGTGCAACCGAAGGAGCCCAACTCTTTGCCCCCGGGCAGGCCATCATCGATTAATTCTAGAGTCTCCCCAAAGTCTGCCCGCGGATTTTTGTTGCGGAGCATCCGGCAGACACACCCATCTGATACAGTTACGGGTCCAGATGAGCCGCTCTCTCCCGTTTGTTGGTCTTAACATTATTTTCGATACACAATAAAATTTTGCTCAATAGGTACTCCCTATGGATCTGCATCCCGATTTCACTCCAAACCCGGTGCAGGCCGCGATAGCAGCCTGGCGGTCCCAGCCCGGCGCCCTACTGCCGGTGCTGCACGCCGTGCAGGACAGTCTCGGCTATATTCCGCGCGATGCGATTGTTGTGATGGCCGAGGCGCTGGGGCTAACCCGTGCGGAAGTGTCAGGCGTGATCAGCTTTTACCACCATTTCCGGACCACGCCACCCGGGCAGCATATCGTCGAGATTTGCCGGGCTGAGGCCTGCCAGGCGGTGGGGGCGCGGCAGCTGGAAGCGCATGCCAAATCCCGGCTTGGGCTCAACTACCACCAGACCCGGGCCGATGGGCAGTTCAGCCTTGAGCCGGTCTACTGCCTGGGCAACTGCGCCTGCGGTCCCTCCATTCGCATCGGCGACGTGGTCCATGGCCGGGTATCGGAGGCGCGTTTCGATGACCTTCTGGCTGGCCTGGCTATACAAGCGGTGGAGTTGCCGGGATGACCGTGCGCGTATTTGTGCCCAACGACACCACGGCGTTGGCCATGGGTGGCGATGCTCTGGCGCAGGAACTGGCGGCGGTGGCGACGCAGCGTGGCCTGGATCTCGAGCTGATCCGCAATGGCAGCCGTGGCCTCTGTTGGCTTGAACCCCTGGTCGAGGTGGAAACTGCCCGCGGCCGGGTCGCCTACGGACCGGTCAGCGTCGCGGACCTGCCCGCGCTGCTGGATGCCGGTTTGCTGGAGGGCGCGACCTCACACCCATTGTGCCAAGGGCTCACCGAGGAGATTCCCTACCTGGCGCGCCAGCACCGGCTGACCTTTGCCCGCATCGGCGTGATCGATCCGCTGTCCATCGAGCAGTACTGCGACCACCAAGGCTTTCGCGGCCTGGAGCGGGCGCTACAGATGGCGCCGGCCGCCATCGTCGGGGAGATAAAATCTTCGGGCCTGCGCGGGCGCGGCGGCGCGGCCTTTCCCACCGGCATCAAGTGGGAGACGGTGCTAAACGCTGACCCGGGCCAGAAGTACATTGTCTGCAATGCCGACGAGGGTGACTCCGGTACCTTTGCCGACCGCCTGGTGATGGAGTGCGATCCCTATATGCTGATTGAGGGCATGGTCATCGCGGGCCTGGCGGTGGGCGCGACCCGCGGCTATATCTACCTGCGCTCGGAGTACCCGCTGGCGCGGCGTATTCTCGATACCGCGATCGAACGGGCGCTCGCCGCCGGCTACCTGGGCGATTCCGTGCTGGGCAGTGGCCGTGCGTTCCAGTTGGAAGTGCGGCTGGGTGCCGGCGCCTATATCTGTGGCGAGGAAACCGCCCTGCTGGAGAGCCTGGAAGGCCGCCGCGGCATGGTGCGGCCCAAGCCGCCGCTGCCGGCGCTCAAGGGCCTGTTTGGCCGGCCCACAGTGGTGAACAACGTCCTCTCACTGGCGGCGGTGCCCTTTATTCTCGACCGCGGAGCCCAGGCCTATGCGGACTGTGGGGTGGGACGCTCTCGCGGTACGCTGCCGGTACAGCTGGCAGGTAATGTGCAGCGTGGTGGTCTTGTGGAGCTGGCGTTTGGCATCACCCTGCGGGAGCTTATCGAGGATTTCGGTGGCGGTACCCTCAGCGGCCGGCCCCTGCGGGCGGTGCAGGTGGGCGGCCCGTTGGGCGCCTATCTACCAGCCACACAATGGGATACGCCGCTGGACTACGAGGCGTTCGCGGCTGTAGGGGCGGTGCTTGGGCATGGCGGCGTGGTGCTGTTCGATGACACGGTGGACATGGGCGAGCAGGCCCGTTTTGCCATGGAGTTCTGCGCCGTGGAATCCTGCGGCAAGTGCACGCCCTGCCGTATCGGTTCCACCCGCGGGGTGGAGGTCATCGACCGCATCCGGGCCGGCGACCGGCCTGAAGCCAACCTGTCGCTGCTCAATGACTTATCCTCTACCATGGTGGACGGCTCCCTCTGCGCGATGGGCAGCATGACGCCGATCCCGGTGCGGAGCGTGCTGCAGCATTTTTCCGAGGACCTGCGGCCTACTGACAATCGGAGGCGCTGAGATGTTGCACTACCACGAACCGGACCGGGACTATGGGACACCGGCTCCTGCGGCGACCGCCAACACGGTCAGTCTGGTGGTCGATGCGGTCGCCGTGAGCGTGCCCGAGGGCACCTCGGTATTGCGGGCGGCGGCACTGGCGGGCATCAATATCCCCAAGCTCTGTGCGTCAGATAATCTGGAGGCGTTTGGCTCCTGCCGCCTGTGCGCCGTCCAGATCGAAGGCAAGCGCGGTTATCCCGCCTCCTGCACCACTCCGGTGGAGGATGGCATGCAGGTCTCCACTCAGACCGAGCCGGTGGCCAGGCTGCGGCGCAACATCATGGAACTGTATATCTCCGACCATCCGCTGGACTGCCTCACCTGTCCCGCCAACGGCGACTGTGAATTGCAGGACATGGCCGGCGTGGTGGGCCTGCGTGAGGTACGCTACGGCTTCGAGGGCGCCAACCACCTGCAGGCGGAGAAGGACGAATCCAACCCCTACTTCACCTTCGATTCCAGCAAGTGCATTGTCTGCTCCCGCTGCGTGCGGGCCTGCGAGGAAGTGCAGGGTACCTTTGCCCTGACCATCGATGGCCGTGGCTTCGACTCCAAAGTGGCGGCCGGGGACAATGAGTCCTTTATGGATTCCGAGTGTGTGTCCTGCGGGGCCTGCGTGCAGACCTGCCCAACGGCCACGCTGATGGAAAAGAGCGTGATCGACGCCGGCCAGCCGGAGCACAGCGTGGTCACCACCTGCGCCTATTGCGGGGTGGGCTGCTCCTTTGAGGCCCAGATGCAGGGGGACCAGGTGGTGCGCATGGTGCCCTACAAGGGCGGTGCCGCCAACCACGGTCATTCCTGCGTAAAAGGACGCTTCGCCTTCGGCTACGCCACCCACCGGGACCGCCTGCGCACGCCCATGATCCGCGAGGCCATCGACCAGCCCTGGCAGGCGGTAAGTTGGGAAGAGGCCATCGCCTTTGCCGCCGACCGCCTGCGAGCGATCCAGCAGCGCCATGGCCGGGAAAGCATCGGCGGTATCACCTCCTCCCGCTGCACCAACGAAGAGACCTACCTGGTGCAGAAGCTGGTGCGGGCGGCCTTTGGCAACAACAACACCGATACCTGTGCCCGGGTCTGCCACTCCCCTACGGGTTACGGCCTGAAGGCCACCCTGGGCGAATCCGCCGGTACCCAGACCTTTGACTCGGTGATGCAGGCGGACGTGATCGTGGTGATCGGCGCCAACCCCACGGATGCGCACCCGGTCTTTGCCTCTCAGCTGCGACGCCGCCTGCGGCAGGGGGCGGAGCTGATTGTGATCGACCCGCGGCGCATTGACCTCCTGCACACGCCCCACCGCCACAAGGCCCTGCACCTGCCCCTGCGCCCGGGCACCAATGTGGCGATGATCAATGCCCTGGCGCACGTGGTGGTGAACGAGGGTCTGGAAGATAGCGCGTTCATTGCCAGCCGGTGCGAGACCGAGGCGTACCAGCGCTGGCGCGCGTTTATCTCCGAGCCGTGCCACTCGCCGGAGGCATTGGAAAGTGCGACCGGTGTTGCGGCCGATGCCGTGCGCGAGGCCGCCCGCGCCTATGGCCGGGCCCGCAACGGTGCGATCTACTACGGCCTTGGCGTGACCGAGCACAGCCAGGGCTCCACCATGGTCATGGGCATCGCCAACCTGGCCCTGGCCACCGGCAATATCGGCCGTGAAGGTGTGGGGGTAAACCCGTTGCGCGGCCAGAACAACGTGCAGGGTTCTTGTGACATGGGCTCCTTCCCCCATGAACTGCCTGGTTACCAACATGTGTCCGACGCCACCGCCCGCGGCCGCTTTGAAGCCGATTGGGGCGTAAAGATCGACGACGAGCCAGGCCTGCGGATCCCGAACATGTTCGACGCGGCCATCAGCGGCAGTTTCAAGGGCCTGTACGTGCAGGGTGAGGACATCGCCCAGTCCGACCCCAACACCTCACATGTGGAGGCTGCGCTGGGGGCTCTGGAGTGCCTGATCGTGCAGGATATTTTTCTCAACGAAACCGCCAAGTATGCCCATGTGCTGCTGCCCGGGTCCACCTTCCTGGAGAAAAACGGCACCTTCACCAATGCCGAGCGACGCATCAACCGCGTGCGCAAGGTGATGGCGCCGCTGGCGGGCAAGGAGGACTGGGAAGTAACCGTGGATCTGGCCAACGCCCTGGGTTACCCCATGGATTACAGCCACCCCGCGGAGATCATGGACGAGATCGCCCGGCTGACGCCGAGTTTCGCCGGCGTGAGTTACGCCAAGCTTGATAACCTGGGCAGCATCCAGTGGCCCTGCAACGACGCCTACCCGGAAGGCATGCCGATCATGCACGAACGGGAGTTCCCGATCGGGCTGGGCAAGTTCGCCATCACCGAATATGTCGCCACCAGCGAGCGGACCAACCGCAAGTACCCGCTGCTGCTGACCACCGGCCGGATCCTGTCCCAGTACAACGTGGGCGCCCAGACCCGGCGCACCGCCAACCAGACCTGGCACGATGAAGACGTGATCGAACTGCATCCGCACGATGCCGAAACGCGCGGGGTCAAGGACGGTGACTGGCTGGGCATCAGCAGCCGGGCGGGCCATACGGTACTGCGCGCCCGGGTCAACGACCGCATGCTGCCGGGGGTGGTCTACACCACCTTCCACCATCCGGGCAGCGGTGCCAATGTCATTACCACCGACAGCTCCGATTGGGCGACCAACTGCCCGGAGTACAAGGTCACCGCGGTGCAGGTGGAAAAGGTGAGCCAGCCCTCCAGTTGGCAGCAGAAGTTCAAGGCCTTCGACCGACAGCAGACTACCCTGTTGCAGAAGGGCAGGCGGCCCGCACCCGAGGTCAGCGAGGGATGACTGGGGAGTGTGACGGCACGCGGGAGGGGGCCAGCGACACAGCCACGGTCGACGTGCGGCGAACGGGCGAGGCCGACCGTGTTACTGGCGACAGTATTGCCCAGGAAATACCGGTAGCGCTGGTGTACAACGGGCTGTCACACGCGGTGATGATGGCGACCCCGGCGGACCTGGAGGACTTTGCCCTGGGGTTCAGCCTGACCGAGGGCATCCTGGCCCACCCGGGGGAGCTGTATGGCCTGGATGTGGTTGCGGGTGAGGAGGGTATCTCCATCAACATGGAGATCTTCACCCAGCGCTGGGTGGAACTGAAGCAGCACCGCCGGAATCTGGTCGGGCGTACCGGCTGCGGCCTGTGTGGCACCGAATCCCTGGCCCAGGCTATTCGCCCCGTCGCGTCGGTGGTTGCACCCGATTTACATGATGCCGCCATCCAGCGCGCGCTGGCAGCCCTGCCCTGCCACCAACCCCTGCAGGCCAGTACCGGTGCCAGCCACGGCGCCGCCTGGTGCAGCGCACAGGGTGAGATACTGCTGGTGCGAGAGGATGTTGGCCGCCACAACGCTCTGGACAAACTCATCGGCGCCCTGCGGCGCCGGGGTGAGCAGCTGGCGACCGGTTTTGTGCTGGTCTCCAGCCGGGCCAGCTATGAAATGGTCCACAAGAGCTGCGCGGTTGGCATTGGTGCCCTGGTGGCCATATCGGCGCCCACCTCACTGGCCATCGACCGGGCGCGGCATGCGGGCCAGCTGCTGGTGGGCTTTGCCCGGCCCGGTCGACACGTGATCTACCACAGGCCTGGCCCGGCCGGGGATCCGGAGAGGCAACAGGTGCAGGAGCAGCGGGGATGAACGGTGAGCTGCAGCATCTGATTGCCATGGCCAACCAGATAGCAGCCAACCTGCGCCCTGCCGCAGCCGATGATGCCGCGGCGGCGGAGCTGGTGGCGAAGCACATCCGGCTGTTCTGGGCGCGGAGCATGAAGGCCCAGATTATAGACTATGTGCAAACGGATGGAACGGAGTTGAATCAGGTGGTGAAGCTTGCGGTGGTGCGTGTTGGCATTGGGTCTCTGACCGATCTCACCAATTTGGAGGCAACATGTCAGAAATGATTGGGCAGTTTCAATGACAAAGAGTCAGGCTCAGGGTGAGAGGGAGTCCCTTTTGTCAAAATGCAACGCCTGCTCAAAGCGAGACGTAACATTGACCACCTGGTTGCGCTCTAGCCCGCTTCGCTCACCGATTTTCATGATGGGTCCATTTTTGCGTGTTTCACCGCAATTTTGGTGGCCAATCGGGCGACCGTAACGCACGGTGCTGACGGAAGTACCATTCTGCAACCACTTCAACCGGATGGTCGTGCATTGGGCCTTCGCATGCCGGGTGCCTTGCAGGCCGAGCCGCCGCAGGCCATGCAGCAGGACATAGGCGAAGGAAGAGAAGTAGAGTCGTAGCTGATTAGCACGCATCGTTGCCGTGCTCGTGCGGTCGGCGAACAATCCCAGTTGCTGCTCCTTGATGCGATTCTCCATTTCGCCGCGCACACAATAGGCTAGAAATCTCCATGAACCAGGGGAAGTCCAGTCAACGATATTTATGTAATGATTGAGTTTATCTCAATCCGCGCCTGACCATTGCAAAGTTACCGCTTGTGAAATATTAGTCCCGCACTGATACAGTAGGAGACAATAATTTATGGGTCGAACTTCATCCTGCCAGATTGGCAACAATGATCAAAGCGCCATCAATCTCGGCTTAATAACGAACACTCTTAACACCTACACAGGGGCACGACTCACAACCGAGGTCAGCCGTCAAGCAGCTCAATCCAGTGGCGCACAGGAATATTCGCTTTTCCCGCCAAATGCATCTGGCAACCGATGTTGGCAGTGACAATCTGTCTTGGCCCGTCGATAGTCAACGCAGCGAGTTTGTTATCCAATAACTGCTGACTGATTCTAGGCTGCAAAATCGAGTAAGTACCCGCTGAACCGCAGCACAGATGATTGTCTTTGCTTGCAGCCAACTCCACTCCAACACGGCTCAAAACAGCCTCCACCACGCCACTGAGCTTGAGGGCGTGTTGCAGGGTACAGGGGCAGTGAACCGCGGTCCTGGGCTGTGCTGCGGGTGCCAGCTGATCCAGGTTCTCCGCCAACAGGACCTCTGAAAGATCCTTGGCTACCTTACTGATTCGAGCCGCCTTCTGTGCATACTCCGGATCGTGACGCAGGAGGTGGCCGTACTCCTTTACTGTGGCCCCGCAGCCCGAGGCGCTGATAACGATAGCCTCAGTCCCGCTCTCGATGGCGGGCCACCAGGCATCGATATTGCGGCGCATGAAGTCCAGACCCTCCCCGTGGGCCGCCAGGTGGTAACTCACCGCTCCGCAACAACCCGCAGCGGGCGCTTGCGATAGGGTGATACCTAACTTGTCCAACACCCGCGCCGCAGCTGCATTCGTGTTCGGTGTTACAGCGGATTGCACACAACCGGCCAGCGCCAGCATGCGCCTGGGATGCGATTGAACCGGCCACGGCAACGAGTGCTGCTTCCGCGGGATGCTGGCTTTAAGGCCAGCGGGCAACACTGGCCGCAACCACTGCCCGAGCAACAGCAGGGGCCTGAATCTGGCGGGAAACGGCAACAGCTTGCGCAACGCCCAGCGCGTGAGGCGCGCCCGCAATGGCCTGGGCAACTGCTGCTCCATGATGCCGCGACCAATGTCAGCCAGGGCACCATAGCGCACTCCGGAAGGGCAGGTTGTCTCGCAACTACGGCAGGTCAAACAACGGTCCAGATGGGTTTGTGATGCCTCCGAAATGTCCCCGGTTTCAAGTAACTGTTTAATCAGGTAAATTCGTCCTCGAGGGCCGTCACGCTCGTCGCCGAGTTCCAGATAGGTTGGACAGGTGGCCGTGCAGAAGCCGCAATGCACACAGGCACGCAGAATTTCTTCTGCCTCCGCAACATCTGCGCGCCCGTGATATTTGGGATGGACAATGGTCTGCATGGCTACGCTCCGCTTACATCCAGCTGTAAAGCCGCCCTGGATTGAAAATCCGCATCGGATCGAAGGCCTCCTTGAGCCGTCGATGCAGCGTTTGCAGGGCTGCCGACTGGGTGGAGAATACTTCACCGGCCCTGTCCCCGCCGCGGAACAGAGTGACCTGCCCACCAGCTCGCCCTGCTTCCCGCTCAAGTTCCGCGCGCTGGAAAGCTCCTCGTAACCAGCGCTGTGCTCCGCCCCAATCGAACCGCCAATCGGCTCCATCTCGCCAGTGGGGCGCCGCGGGATTGACCGAGAAGCGCCACAGGGGCTCTCCGTCAACAAAGAAGGGCTGCCGCTGATCCCTCAGGTCGCGCCAAAAATTACTTTCGTGCTGCAGCACTTCCCCGCCCCAGCGGCTAGCGGTGCCTGCCACGGCGGCCTGCACACCCGCCAGCCGCAGGTACAACTGGCCATCCTGCCAGCATGCCCCTGCAAGTGGCCGGGGCCGACCAGCCAAGGTGTTCATCTCAACAATTGCCCGGGCAGCATCCATTTCCTTTACCAGCGTCATGCTGGCAGCGGGCCTCGGCATGACTTTCAGGCTGATTTCGGTGATGATACCCAAGCTGCCGAGGGCGCCCGCCTGAGCGCGCGAGACGTCGTAGCCAGCCACGTTCTTCATGACCTGGCCACCAAAGCGCAGATGCTCTCCCCGGCCATTGACCAGACGAATTCCCAACACAGCATCCCGCACCGAGCCATTCCAAGGGCGCGCCGGCCCTGACTGGTTGCAGGCCAGTGTGCCGCCCAAGGTGGCGCCGCCGGCGAAATGCGGTGGGTCAAAGGCCAGCATCTGGCCCTGCTGCGCCAGAGTGTCCTCAATCTCCTGCAGCGGTGTACCAGCGCGGGCGGTAAGCACCAGCTCCACGGGTTCATAGCTGACGATGCCCCGGTGCCGGCCTGCATCAATACGCGCATCGGCTGCTGCCTCCCTGCCGATAAACCGCTTGCTGCCGCCACCGACGATCTCCAGAGTGCTGCCGTCGGTGCGGGCACAGTTGACCTGTTCGATCAACTCCTGCGTGACATCATGCTTGCTCATATCCCTCCGGATGCTGGCGGGCAACATGGCCTCGGCCCGGATCGAGGGCGCGATATTCCTGACAATTTTTTAGTACCGGAATGCCCTTACCCGGGTTGAGCGTGCCGGCGGGGTCGAATGCGGCCTTGACCCCGTGAAACTGGGCGATCTCCAGCGGGCTGAACTGCACGCTCATCTGGGGTAGCTTCTCGACACCCACCCCGTGTTCACCGGTGATGCAGCCGCCCACCGCCACACACAGCTCTAGAATCCTGCCGCCAAACTCCTCGGCCTTGTCAAATTCCCCAGGTTTGCTGGCGTCGAAAAGAATCAGCGGATGCAAATTGCCGTCTCCGGCGTGGAAGACGTTGGCCACCCGCAGGCCGTAATGCTCAGACATGTGCTGCATTTCGGTAAGCACGTGAGCAAGCTCGCCGCGGGGAATGGTACCGTCCATGCAGTAATAATCTGGAGAGATACGCCCGACCGCCGGGAACGCAGACTTACGCCCTTTCCACAGCAGTGCCCGTTCATCCTCGTCGCGGGAAACCCGCGTCAGGGTCGCTCCCAGGGACAGGAACAGCTGCTCGATACGCGTAATGTGGTCTGCCACCTCCTCCACTGTGCCATCCACCTCGCAGAGCAGCAAGGCCTGGGCATCGATGGGGTAGCCCGCCTTGGCAAACGCCTCCGCAGCTACGATGGCGTGACTGTCCATCATTTCCAGGCCGGCGGGAATTACGCCTTGGGCAATGACCGCGCTGACCGCGTCACCCGCCGCCTTCACGCTGTCAAAAGCCGCCATCACCACCCGCGCCTGTTCGGGCACTGGCAACAGGCGCACGGTAACCTCGGTGATTACCCCGAGTAGGCCTTCGGAGCCGGTAATCAGAGCCATCAGGTCGATGCCCGCGCAATCCAGTCCCTCTGAGCCCAACCTGACAAGCTCGCCTTCCACAGTGACCAACTCGACACTCAGCAGGTTATGCACTGTGAGGCCGTATTTAAGGCAGTGCACACCACCGGAATTCTCCGCCACGTTGCCGCCGATCGTGCAAGCGATCTGGGAAGACGGATCTGGCCCGTAATAGAGCCCGTACTGGGCCGCCGCCTCGCTGATGGCCAGGTTGCGTACACCAGGCTGCAACCGAGCCGTACGTGCCAGTGGGTCGATATCCAGAACGTGTTTGAACTTGGCCAGGGAAAGCACGACGGCATCCTCGCGCGGCATGGCGCCGGCGGAAAGACCGGTACCGGCTCCTCGCGGGATCACCGGCACGCCCCGTTGGTGGCAGATCTGCATCGCCCGCTGTACTTGCGCAACCGTTTCCGGCAGTAACACAATGAGAGGCATCGCGCAGTACATGGACAAGCCATCGCATTCGTAGGGTCGCTGGGTTTCAGCATCGACAATGACGTATTCGGGATCGATGAATGCACGAAATTCCTTGGTAAGTTCTTCAGCCAGTACAAAGTAATGAGAGGCAACCATGATCGCGAATCCCCGCCGGCAATTCAGTAAAGCTGTACCACAAAGAGATCGACACCCTCCAGGACGCATTCCACGTCCCGGACCGACGCACCAGATTTCAAGCCGAACCTCCAGCCACTCCGCCGCCAATCACCACTGGCCGGCCCCCAAAAACGGTACCGATGCGGCCATACACATCGGTATGAATGCTAAATGCCAGGGTCCCGTGCACACAGTCCGTATTGCCGCCATGGGTAGCTTTGCGTGCAACGGCACCGGTAAACACCTTGTCGTTGGCCATGGTGATTCTGGTCACTTTGTGAACATCGATGCGATCTAGAGCAACCAAATCACCCAGTGCATAGGCGATGGAAATACGTAGGGGCTCCCCAATCTCGACGGACTTACGCCGCGCGCCTTCGATCATAATCCTGAATTCAGCATTGAATCACGTTCTAACTCTTTGGGAGAATAAACATTCGAAATCATGCCTTCATTTCACGGCGTCGGGCGTGCAGCACAGGTTCGGTGTAGCCATTGGGTTGCTCGCAGCCCTTGAAAACCAGGTCACAGGCTGCCTGGAAGGCGACACCGTCATAAGCTGGCGCCATCGGATTGTAGGCTGGGTCACCCACATTTTGGGCGTCTACCACGCGCGCCATAGACTTGAGGGTGTCCATCATCTGCGCCTCGGTACAAATGCCGTGGCGCAACCAGTTTGCCAGGTGCTGGGACGAGATGCGGAGCGTAGCGCGATCCTCCATAAGCCCCGTATTGTTGATGTCCAGCACCTTTGAGCAACCGATTCCTTGATCAATCCAGTGCACCACGTAGCCCAGCAAGCCCTGGGCGTTATTATCTAGCTCCGCCTGAATTTGCTCCGCCGATAGCGTGCTTTCCAGCAGCAGCGGCGGCGTCAATATGGCGTCGATACTGGCTCGCTGACGTGATTGGAGTGCCTCCTGCCGCCCGACCACTGCGACGGTGTGATAATGGGTGGCGTGCAGCACCGCCGCCGTGGGTGAAGGTACCCAGGCGCAACTAGCACCTGCCTGCGGATGACCCTGCTTGATCGCCAGCATTTGCGCCATTTCATCGGGCATGGCCCACATTCCCTTGCCTATCTGGGCTTTGCCCTGCAAACCGCAGGCAAGGCCAATATCCACATTCCAATCCTCGTAGGCCAGAATCCAGGGATGACGCTTGATTTGCTCCTTCGGTAGAAAGGGCCCGGCTTCCATGCTGGTGTGGATTTCGTCTCCGGTACGATCGAGGAAACCGGTATTGATAAACACCAGACGCTCACTTACGGCGCGGATACACTCTTTTAGGTTCACCGTGGTGCGGCGCTCTTCATCCATCACACCCACCTTGATGGTATTTCGCGCTAGCCCCAGGGCATCCTCAACCCTACCAAACAAGGTGTTAGTGAATGCCACCTCATCGGGACCATGCATTTTGGGTTTAACAATGTAGAGACTACCGGTGCGGCTGTTGACTGACTTGTCGTTACCCTTCAAGTCGTGTAGGGCGGCCAGCGTCGTCACCACTGCATCCATGATACCCTCCGGAATTTCCTTGCCATCCCGATCGAGAACTGCTTCGGTCGTCATCAGGTGGCCTACGTTGCGTACCAGCAGCAGACTTCGGCCATGAAGAGTCACTTCCTCACCATCGACAGACGTGTAATAACGATCCCCGTTGAGGACGCGAGTCATCTCCTTTCCATCCTTGACAAAGGTATCGCTCAAAGTACCTTTCATCAGACCCAGCCAGTTGCGGTAAACCTGCACTTTGTCTTGAGCATCGACAGCGGCTACCGAATCCTCACAATCCTGGATGGTGGACACGGCGGCTTCGAGAATCACATCCTTGACTCCTGCCAAGGCGAGTTTACCGATAGGGTGATCCCTATTGATCTGCAACTCGATATGCAAACCGTTATTCACCAGCAACAAACTGTCTGGACTTTCGTCCCCAACATAGCCAACCAACTGCGCCGGATTCTGCAGACCGGTGTTGCCACGCTCGCCCAGAGATACAACCATCGTCTTGCGACCGTTTACATCGTCCAGCGAATAAGCTGTGACCTCAGAGTGGCTACCATCTTTCAGAGGAATTGCCTGATCCAAGAAGGCCTGTGTCCAGGCAATCACCTGCAGGCCACGTCTGGTGTTGAATGTATCGCCCCGCTCGCAACCATCGTTCTCAGCTATCGCATCGGTTCCGTAGAGCGCATCGTAAAGGCTGCCCCATCGCGCATTGGCCGCGTTCAGTGCAAATCGAGCATTGCTGACAGGTACCACCAACTGTGGACCAGCTATCCGGCAGATTTCCGCGTCCACATTCTCGGTAGCAAGCGTAAAATCCGTCCCTTCCGGCACTAGGTATCCAATCGATTCAAGCATCTCACGATACACCGTCATATCCAGCGGACGCTGGGGGTGTGCGCGGTACCATTGGTCCATCTGCGCCTGGATTTTGTCCCGCTTAAGTAGTAGCTCCTGGTTGACAGGTGCGAGCTCGTGCACGATGCCAGCAAACTGACGCCAGAATTGTTCGGGCTCAATAGCCGTGCCCGGCAGCATCTCCTCCTCAATCATCCTGGCTAGGCTCTCCACAACCTGCAGGCCGCCGCGGTTCACTCGGGTATTCATAACACTCGACTCTCCATTATGCATTCTTGACTGAAGGTCATGTCTTGCCTGCGCCGATCATCTCGCTAAAACTGGTAACAGTCGAGCGACAAACACACTGGTACTACCAGTTTACTGTGATTAATTATGTTTTTGCTTTCTAAAAAACTTCTATATCAATGAGTTATGATAACGTAAATTCCGCCTCTCAACAGAGATCAAAATGGTAGAACCAGCTAGAACAGCGCCATCGAAACCCGCCTCGCTGTCCGAGTCGCTGACGCGGCGACTGGAAGATCTGATCCTCGACGGAACCCTCAAGCCTGGTGGAAAAGTCCCCTCCGAGAGGCAGCTCTCGGAGCGGCTGGGGGTGTCACGCAATAGTCTCCGCGAAGCGCTCAAGATGCTGCGCGGGCGCGGGCTGATCGAAACCCGCCATGGCCAGGGCTCGGTAGTCACCGGATTGGTGCCGCGATTACACCAAGAGGGCCCACTGATGCTACTCTACCAAGAGCATCCCCGCATTCTGTACGACTTGCTCGAAGTCCGCGAACTCCTTGAAGGCCGCGCCGCCTTCCTGGCAGCTGAGCGGGCAAGAGAGATAGATTTAAACCGAATTGCCCACGCTTTCCGGGCCCTCGAGGCCCCCCCTCACGACACTGATCCGGAAGAGGTCGCGCGCTGCGATCACGCCTTTCACCAGTCCATCTACGAGGCATCCAACAATCCGGTACTAATACACACACTGGAAAGCCTGCTTCAACCGATGCGCCAGTCGGTGGTGGCTTCCGTCAAGAACCTATACCACCGCACCGCTTCCAAAAAACAGATTGACCGCCACCACCGACAAATTTACCACGCCATTGTAGGCCGCCAACCAGAGTGGGCCGAGAAGGCCGCCAGAGCACACATACGCGATATACGTTCACGCCTGCAGGAAATTGAAAAAGAGGAACAGCGGCTGGATCGCTCAACCAGTTGGGAGCGCATGATCGGCTCATGAACTTTTCGCCAAAGCGAGGGTACATGCTACTGTTTTATCAACGAGGGACCTCCCTACACACAAGCGTAACAGGCAGTGCGAACGACCGAAGGTCGAAGCGGGAAAAGCCGAGGCCGCAAACCAATAAAGAGGTAAACGAAAATTGCTTTTCACCGCCAGCATAGCAAATGATAGTGACGCCGGAATCCCGTCCCTCTGTCCTTTGTATCACTTGCACGCGCGGATCTTGTACACCTTACTCGCCGTCTTGGACGAAGTCCGTCGACAATTTCACGGGGGCGGACTCGTAACGCTGCAACTCGTGCCGGCCGGCTCAAGTATCGCGCTTCAGTTGCGCAGTGGAAAGCGGAACTGATTGCCAAAAGACTGAAGCCGGCGAAACTGGTGACTAACCCGCAATTGCGCGAATACGTACAATAGCGCTGGGGGGGTAAGGTTCAGGACGCAGATGGCCGTGAGATTGTCGGGCCTCGGCAGGCACCGTTCAAAGGTCGAAGCAAACCCCATCGCGGCGACCGTAAATGGGTCAATGGCTGGTCGTCTGAGCAGATTTCCAATCGACTGCAGATATATTTCCCAGATGACGAATCCATGGGCATCTCTCACGAAAGCATATACCAAGCTCTCTATATTCAGGAGCTATAACCAAAAGTGGTGTTTGAGGGTTTGAAAAAAGGCGGCGTATCTGGTTGATTTGTTATCGC
>NZ_JAUTDR010000032.1 GCF_030649675.1 Haliea sp. E1-2-M8
TGGCGACATAACCGAACTGGATGCCCACGGCAACCAACTGAATTTATTCAACTTTTAACCGGACACTAGTGCAGCGCAATATATGATATGGCCTCCCGAGGCCAATTTCCCTCGCCAATCAAGATTGGCCCCCGTGCATCGGCCTGGGTTGCCGCTGAAGTCGATGCCTGGATTGAGCGCAGGATCGTCGAGCGAATGACATCCTGAGACCAGTCCCCTCGGGGTCGGGGCGGGTGCGAGTTATCTCTGGCACCTCGGCTTCCCATGCTCCCTTACTCCGGCAGGGTTGGACCCAGCCCAAGCAGTCTGGATTTGAGGGCATCCTGTCTTTGCGCTGCATCATCTGGCAGCGAGGGTCTTTCCCCGTTAGCGGGTTGGCCTGCCGTAGACTGGCCACCTTTCAGAACAAGCTCTGCGTTTCCCAGGAGTGCCAGTCCCAGAGCGGCAAGATGTCGGAGACGCTCCGCGCGCTGCCGGGCAGGGATGCGAGCGAGTTCGGTATACAATTCCTGCGCAGCCCCCTCGGTCACGGTGACAATGACTCGCATTGCTCAGACCCCCAAGTACCAGAACCCGATGGCATTGGCGGCCACGGGATCAATCGGCACATGTATCGTCAGGTTCGGGAAAGCTTCGCGAATGGCGGGGTAGAAGAGGGTGGCGCCGCCTCCGGTGAGCAGTATCAGGTCCGCCTGAATGTCCAGGCTACGCATGTTTCGCTGCAACAGCTTTATCGCCTGGGCGGCCGCAGTCGCCGCGGCATTGCCGATGGCGGGCCTGATGTCGATCTGCTGTCCGCCCAACAGGGCGCGGTTGCGCTGTTCACGCAAGGCGCGCTCGAGGCGGTCTATTCCGGGATTGACCTTGGTGTCTTGAGCCAAGTCTGCGGCGGCTAACTCGAGCACGCGTGACACAGCTTCCAAACTGGTGCCCGATGACGATTGCCGGATCGCACCACGTTCCAGCGCGACCCAGTCCACGGAGAAAAATCCGGGGTCGATCACCACCACCCGGCCTTGCTCGATGAGATCCAGATGCAGTCCGCTGCGAACCAGATCCAGGTAGGCGCCCACGGGCTGCGGCAGCACAATCACCTCTCGGACTTCGATCACCCGATCTTCTTGAACACGATGTTTACCCTGGAGCCTCTCGATAAGCGACTTGCGCAGGGTGGTGTTCAGATACTGGCTGACCGGCAAGCCCGTGACCACCCGGTCCAGATATGGCTCCCCGGTCTGTAACAGCGCCGCGTGATAAAGGGCAAGATACGGGTCCGAGAATGGGAAGTCTGGGGTGAGCTCTCGCTCCCAGTGCTGGCAGTGCTCCGGATCCATCGCGGCGGCCCAGGGGTTATCCCGTACAGTGACCCCAAGATAGGGCGTATTGCGGCCCTGCTGGATCGCCTGCGCCACGCTCTCCAGCGGGCACGCCCCGCCAGGGCGGATCATGACGCGAGGTCCGGTACTGAAGTTACCGATGACGACTTTTAGGTTGGAGTAGCCGATATCAATGCCTGCCGTGACCATGGTGACTCCCAGTGCACCTGCAGTGCACTTTGCGTGAATGGAAACAGGTCGATGTACCGCCGCAACACCTACAGTGCACTTACCGATCCTGAAGCCATTCTCCGTATCCACGGGCCTGCTGGTGACGATCAAAGCGTTGAAATCGCGTGCCATGCTCGCTATTGGGGAGCCCTGATGTGCCGATGATGGGGCGTGATTCGCAACACCCTCGATTCAGCGGTTTTGGTGGGTCCGCCATACTCTACAGGCGCGGCCCGGGAGGGCGAGTCAGGTAGACCGACTCGGCCCGGGGAATTCGGGTTCATCCCGATCAACAGTGCGCATGGCCCAAAGTCGGGCCAGGCAATGGCCAGGATCATGTACGGGGGAGTAGGGCGCGCCGAGAGAAGAGCGTTTCCGGGGAACTTTCAGTCTGGCGTACCCTGCCAGGGTGAGTCAGTAGAGTAGGTAACCGGCGGACCCACCCTGGATGGGCCATGGCTTCATTGGACCAGAAGACAGATTGTGTAAGCGAGACATGGACAGATTCCAGGGCAAACCACATACTTTTGCAACTACTCCGAACAAGCCTGCCACCGTGTTGAGACTGTGCGCTGTTAAACAGCACCAAGCTGCCGCCGAGTTTCTCGGTAACCGCGCTGTGGATGGTTGGCCATGACCGCCCACAAATGGCAGTTCACCGCTCGCTTCCGCCGCCAGGCCTTCGGTTGGCGCTCTGACCTGCCCATCAAGCGGATCCAGGAAGCGGTCAAGGAAATCAAGCAGGCCGCCCGCAAGGAGCCTGTGCTGGCGGCTGAGGGCGCCGTCACCCTGCTGGTGAAACTCTCTCCGGCGCTGGAGCAGGTGGATAGCTCCTCGGGTGCCCTGGGTTCGGCGGTCAATAGAGCGATAGATACCCTGGTGCCGATCATTGCCAGGGCAGACGTCGATACGCCCCTGCGCGAGCGTTGGCTGAACCGCTTGTGGGAGGCGCTGCAGGAAGACGATATGCCTTACATCGAAATCCTGGGCGATTATTGGGGCGAGTTGTCCGTGACACCCGAGGTGGCGTCACAGTGGGCTGACGAATTCCTCCCTGTTCTCGAAAGTATGTGGAGTCCGAAAGCACCTCCCCACGGATTTTTTAAGGGCACGACGGCCTGCCTGGCATCCCTGCACACAGCGGGCCGCCACCGGGAGCTGCTGGCGTTGCTCGACAGGGCACCGTTCAAGTGGTGGCATGACCGTCGTTGGGGCGTAAAAGCTCTCGCCGCAATGGGCAAGAAATCCGAAGCCATCCGTTATGCGGAGGATTCCCGCGGTCTCAATGATCCCGGCTGGCAGATTGCTCAGGCTTGTGAAGCCATCCTGCTATCTTCCGGATTGGCCGACGAGGCGTACCGTCGCTATGCCATTGAGGCCAACCAGGCAACAACGTACCTGGCAACATTTCGCGCCATCGCCAGAAAGTATCCCGACAGGCCAGCGGAACAGATCCTGCGTGACCTGATCGCCAGCACGCCCGGCGCCGAGGGCAAATGGTTTGCCGCCGCCAAGGACGCAGGCCTGTTTGCGCTTGCTGCTGAACTCGCGACGCGCAGCCCGACCGATCCACGCACCCTGACGCGCGCTGCCCGTGACTACGCTGAGAAGCAGCCTGACTTCGCGCTGGCGGCGGGATTGGCTGCACTGCATTGGATCTCACAAGGCTACGGTTACGAGATTACCGGTGCTGATGTGCTCAATGCCTACTCGGCGGTAATGCAGGCGGCCTCAACGGCAGACATTACGGCGGAGGTTAGGACGCAGATCGGGGCCATGTATGCAGCACCGGAAGGAGAGTTCTTGCGGACCGTTCTGAGTCGCCAGTTTTAGAGTTGAAAGTCATTCCTGCGAGCAGTCCCGCAGTGCGTGCGCCAATGCAGCAGTCTTGTCACAACAGGCTTGGCATGTCGCCATGAGGTTGCATTATGTCGGTCTTTGTCAATAAATACCGACAAATGCAACATCATGAGTTGGCAGCGTCTTTAGGGTAGGTGATCAGCGGATCTACCCATGGATGGTCATGCAACATCCGCTATCGCGACCGAGCAACACGTGCAGTATTGACACCTTGCCGTCCACCATTCAGTCACAGAATCAGCATAATTCTGTTCAGATGCGCATGCCCGAGGACGGATTACAGCCGTCCTCTGGAGCCGCAACTGCATATTACATGTCTGAGAGGGAGGTGGCCGTGACGATACATGACCAGGACCCGTGGTATCTTAGTTTCCGGGAACTGATTGCCGTCGAGGTTTCTGCACTTCGGGAGCAGACGCAATCCCAAGTGAACTATTTCTGGCAGCAGCATCACGAGATTCACGCGACGCGCCCTTACGATGAGTGGGGGAGTCTTGGGTTACGTCTTCGCGAGCGCAGCGTGGTGTTCGGGATCGAGTGGTATGTGAATTCCTACTTCGGTCCGCGCAAAAAGCGGGTGGTTGTCAGCAAGGCGGTTACTCTGGCGGCTGATCGTAGTGCAAAGTTGGCCGATGGGACGGGTAAGTTGAAGGGATGGGAGCTGGAACTCAGCCAATCACTGGAGCCGCAGTTTACGCTGGTCCGTCGTCAGCTGGATGAATTTGTAAAAATGAACCTGCGTGCGCAGATCTACATCCAGCGCAAACAGAAATTGCAGAGCGCGAGCGAATAAATCGGAAAGATCCGGGCAGTGGGCGGGACTGCCACACTGCCGCAGGAAAACAAGTTTAGGTGGAAATCTCACAACTCTCGCGGGAATTGCCGGCGTCGAAGTACGCTTGGAATACTTTCGGGGTCCGCCCACGGCCTGACCATAGGTGTTCCTGGCCGTCGAGTTCCAAACGATAACGCGGCGGCACAGTGGCTCGTTTGCCAGCCTTCTTCGCGGCGGCGGGTTTACCTTTCGCGGCAGCTTTGCTCGCAGCCTTGGGGGTTTTGGCTTTGGCTTTGGTTTTCGCCTTGGTATTGATCTTGGCCTTCGCTTGGCCCTTTGTCTTTACGGTGGTCTTCTTCAGATCATTGGGCTGCAGGCCACTCTCTGCCAACAGCGCGTTCACCTTCTTGATGGTGGCACTGCGTTCCTGTGATTGTTTCTTTTCCAGTTTGGTTTTCTCGGCCGCAAGTGTTTTGTCGAGCGATGCGACTAGTTTTTCGAGATCGCCTATAGGGAGCCGGCGCGCTTCAGTCCGGGTCATCGTGATAGATTTGACAAAAGGTGCCAGAGCGGAGGTTTTGCCTTTCATAAAAGATTCCTGTTGAGATTACTGCGCGTATTATAATTTTTTATCACAGTTAAACGCAAAGCGTGTTTTCAGGCAAAAACTGTTCAATCATTTCGTACACGATTCTTCTAATGTCTATTTTTTCTCCATCAGCAAACCGATAATTTTCGACGTCTTGCGCAGCTCTACCCGACGTTATACCTGCCACTCTCTAATGTAGTTTCGGGAGGCCATGCATGCTGAAGATGTTATCAGGGAAGCTTCATCCGCAAGGTCTCGAACCGGAGCGGCCGGCGATACCTCGTTATCCACCGTTTCGCGAGGGCCTGCCCTATGTGCCGGTGGAGGCCATCCTGGAGAGCCAAGATGTTTTGGTCAGCCAGTTACAGCAGGTATCGGGTCTTAGGCGTGAAACATTCGGTCGACTGCTAATTCCGGTGCTGCGCGCTCTGGCGGACTGGATTCAGCTGCTACCCGCTTCGGAGCAGCACCATCACTGTGGCGCCGGTGGCCTTTTTCGGCACAGCCTGGCAGTGGCGGTACTGGCAGGACGGCTGGCGGACAGCGTTATCTTTGCCTCCGATGTAAGCCCGCTGCAGCGCAAGGAGTGTGAGGTCCGCTGGCGCGCCGCGGTCGTGGTTGCGGCCTTGCTGCATGATGGCGGCAAGCCGCTCAGTGACCTTGTGGTAAGTGATGCCGGAGGCAGCCAGCGCTGGCAACCGTTGCTGGAATCCTTGTCGGGCTGGACGCAGCGCTATGCGCTGGAACAGTACTACCTGCACTGGCGGGTAGGGCGGGGTAAGGCCCATGAACAGCAGGGATTGTTGTTAGTCCCCCGTCTTGTTCCCACGGCGGTTCTGGCATGGCTGACAGAGCCTGGGCAGGACATGCTGCAGTCCATGCTGCTGGCGATCGGCTGTCTTGATCTCGAGAACAAGGTATCCCGGCCCATACTGGAGGCGGACCGGTTGTAGCGGAGCAACTGTCGCATACGCGCCCCCCGATCGATTCAATGTCCGTGTTGCTTTATATCACAGCAGGGGCACCCCTAATGAATACGCTGCCGTGACACCATCAAGTATAGACAACCGCAGCTGCAGCGCTTGAGTGCGGCCTGTCGGCTGCGCAAGTCGCGGGCGAGTACCCAGCCTTCGTTCAGGGTCAGCCGGCGCCAGGGTTTGGTGTCCGGGAGGCAGGCCTCCTTTCTGGCCTGGAGATAGGCCCGGTAAGCCCTGCTTAGGGCGTCCAGGTCTACCTGTCGGTACACCTCCGGACCGCCAATCTCCACGTACAGCCCCATCAGCAGCGACCCCTCGACCAACACGCGCCGGGTATTTACGATGGCATCCGCCTCTGGCAGTTGGCCGGCTCTGGGCGGTCGCCCGGTGATTTCCTTGTGCAACTCGCGCAGGTATTGGCCGTTCAGTCCCGTATCCAGTGCGACAATCGTGGTGCGGTAGCCTGCATCCAGGAGCATCGCCGCCCGGTTGATCATTTCTCGTCGGTTTGGTGTGTTCATCGCGCTTCTCCTGGAGTGGAGAGGCTGGATAAAAGGTGCGCGATACGGGGGATGCCGTTGCCGCGGGCCTTGACCATGTCCAGCAATTGGTGCGGGTTCCCCCGAGGCTGAAACATGAGGAAGGAAGAGCTTGCCAGTCGGTGCAGGTCGTCGATACCGACCTCCTCCAGAGCCTTCATCAGGTCCAAACTGAGGCCAAGTCGAGCCACGGCCTCAGAAGGATCCAGTCGCGCCAGTTCCCGCGCGGCGTGGAGGTAAGCCAGGTTCAGTTCATAAAAGTCCTTCTCTCTCGGTGTCATCTTCGTCGCTCCATGCGAGTAATAAAGCCCCATAGATGGACAGCACACGGTCTCCGTACCAGCGCGCCCTGTCGTCCCGCCAACTTTGGCAACGCCCTATACCCAGGGCTGGGTCCTGCGGTGCTGAAGCCATCGCCTTAGCCAGGATTTGTGCGCCGACGTTGAGGTTAATCCTGCTATCCAGCAGGGCGGCGGGATTCTCCACACGGTGGCCATGCCAGTGCAGATTGATCTGCATAAGACCGACATCCAGTGTCCGTGACGATTCGGCCTCCAAGAGTGAGGCCAGCAAGGTGCTAGCGGACTGCACGTCTCGAGGGTAGTGGGTCTCGGTACCTGCCCGCAACGCATAGCGCCACGGGGTGACCTGACTAGTCCCTCTGGGAGTCGCGGACTCGGCCAAGGCGACCGCGTAAAGCAGAACGGGGTCCAAACCGTGGATCTGTCCGGCAATATGCCATTGCTCGCCGGGGAAGGCGTGGGCGGTGCTGCAGAGGGCAGCGATGCCTAAAGGGAGCAGACTGTAACCGTCCGGTAAACCCATCTATTCGCGCCCCGCAAACTGCGTAAGCTAGGTGCCCACCTAATCTTAAGTGGGCACGTGATATGGATAACGAAGCGGCTCTTCCAAGGATCATCAAGCGGCGCCGTCGCTACTCTGCGGGGTTCAAAAATCGAGTGTTGGCCGAGTGCCAGCAACCGAACACCTCCGTGGCCGAAGTTGCGCTGCGTCATGGCCTCAACCTCAACCTGGTACACAAGTGGCGCCAATTGATGACTGTCGAAGACACCGGAGAGTTTGTGCGGCTACCCATGCCGGCCAAAGACCAATCCAATCCACGCCAGAGCGTAGGGCGCGTTCAGCCCACTGTCAGCATCCGGCTGGATACGCCGCGCGGTCCGATCACCGTCGAGTGGCCATTGAGTGAGATTGACCACTCGGTCGCCTGGCTCAAGGCGCTCGTTCAGTGATCAAGATTGACGAGATCTGGCTATCCCGCGAGCCGCTGGATATGCGCGCCGGACCGGATACGGCGTTGGCGCGTGTCATCAACCGCTTTGGCAAAGCACGTCCGCATTGCGCGTATGTCTTTGCCAACAAGCGCGCCAACCGGATGAAGGTGCTGGTGTGTGACGGCTTCGGTATCTGGCTGGCATCGCGCCGGCTGCACCAGGGTCGGTTCGTCTGGAGTCAGCTGCGCACCGGCGATCCACTGGCCATTGATCTGCCACAGTTGCAGGCGCTGGTGGTCGGCTTACCCTGGCAGCATGCTGGCGCTGGGCACTTCATGGACCGGCATTAGATAACACCAGAATCCCGCTCGCAGTTCCAGAGAACGATTGCCGATGATTGCGGCTGGCACCGCTTTGCTTGTGCTGGCACAGTATTCCCATGCAAGCGCCTATCGATCTCAATCAGCTCAACGAGACCGAACTCCGCCAGATGGCGGAGCAAATGCTGGCGCAATTGGGCGAACGCGATGCGCGCCTCGTGGCGCAGGACGCCGAGCTTGCTGCACGTGACGAGGCCATTCGCCGCTACTCTATGCGCGAGGAGCAGCTGACTCACGAGATTGCCCTGCTTAGGCGCCATCGGTTCGGCAAACGCAGCGAAGGCGTCAACCGGCAGCAATACAACCTCCTTGAAGAACTCGTTGACGCAGACACGGCGGCCATTGAACAAGAGCTGGAGCGGCTGGCGGAGAGTCGTCCGCGGCCCGAGCCCAAGACCCGCACACCGAAGCGCCGACCCTTGCCGCCCCAGCTGCCACGCACCGAGATCCATCATGAACCGGAACACACCACCTGCAACTGTGGCTGCGCCCTGACCCGGATTGGCGAGGACGTTAGCGAGAAGCTGGATTATGAACCCGGCAGCTTCTCGGTGGAACGTCACATCCGCGGCAAGTGGGCCTGCCGGCAGTGTGAGACCATCACGCAGGCCCCGGTGGCACCGCACGTGATCGACAAGGGTATCCCCACCACGAACCTGCTGGCGCAAGTGCTGATCAGCAAGTATGCGGATCACCTCCCGCTGTACCGTCAGGAACAGATTTACGCCCGAGCAGGCGTTGAACTGCCGAGGTCCACCCTGGCGGACTGGGTCGGACGCTGTGGCGTGGAACTGACGCCGCTGGTGGAGCACCTCCGGAGCAAGTTGCTTGAGCACGCGGTGCTGCACGCTGACGAGACGCCGGTGCCCATGCTCTCGCCGGGTAAGAAACGAACGCACCAAGCCTACATCTGGGCCTACGCGACGACGCGCTATGCCCCGGTGCAGGGTGTTATTTACGACTTCCAACCCTCACGCTCCGGCAAGGCCTCCCGGGAATTCCTGGCGGACTGGCGAGGTCAGCTGGTCTGCGACGATTACACCGGCTACAAGGCCGGCTTCACCACAGGCATGACCGAAGTGGGTTGCTGGGCACATTATCTGGAGTTGTAATTTATCCAGAGTTTCATGCTGGAAAGACTAGTTTACAAGCAGTTTTCTCTATCCGATACGCTGCATAAATTTCGGTACTAAGTCTCCATTCACGTTCAATGCCGACAGTTTGGGCGCAGCTCAAACGTCATTACTCTATACAGGCTAATTGACATTCCGAGCTATGGAGTGACGATGACAATGCAGTCAGTGTGGGATAAGCGATTCTCAGCAGTCGCCAGGATTTGGCGGCAAAATCGATGCCTTAAATCCAGCTCGATTTCTGTCTACAAGCTTTGGGTATGGCGGTTTTCCCTCTACTGCCAAGACGGGAGGCTTGAGGAGAATTCCCAACTCACACTGCTACGAGTTTCCCGGTTTGCCGAGTGGTATGCACAGACGCATGATGTCGATAGTGTTGTCACGTTTGATGCGGCTCGTAGTGCACTCCGGAGCTGGGCTGTAGCACTGCAATTGCTGGGTGAGACGGTACCTCCGTGGACGCCGTCGAAGCGCCCATGTCACCCACGTGCAGCGCTACTGCGTGATTTCGCCGACCATCTGCGCCTTGATCGCGGCAACCCGGAGGGCACAGTCCATAAGAAGCTTAGGCATATTTCCCTGTTCAATACATTTCTGATCAGGCGAAGCCGACCGCTGCAACGACTCCGTTTACAGGATATTGATGATTTTGTAATTGAGAGCCGCAGGCGCTATGCACGTGTCACCGTCGCTGACTTTTGCTCAACGTTACGTGGTTTTGTCCGCTTCCTGCACATGAGTGGGCGCTTATCTGTCGATTTTTCCTCCTCGATCTCCGCGCCTGTAGTACGCCGCAGTGAACGTCCACATCGTACACTCCCGTGGGCGGATGTGCAGCGCATTCTGCGATCTGTCGATCGCCGAAGCCCTTGCGGGAAGCGCGACTATGCACTTTTGTTGATGATGAGTACTTACGGTCTGGGTGCAGGTGAAGTCATTCGACTAACGCTTGACGATATTGACTGGAAGGTCAGCACACTCCGAGTAACACGTCCTAAGACCGGCGTCGAGTTTATGTTGCCATTGCTGCCCGCTGTGGCGCGGGCACTGGGAAGTTATCTGCGTCACGGACGACCAGTGCACGCCCAGACCCGACATGTGTTCGTGACTATGAGCACGCCGCATAAACCTCTGGCCTGCGCGGTGACCATTCGTCACATCCTGCATACACACGCCCAGCGAGCTGGCGTATCTGCAGCCTATCTCGGCACCCACGTTTTGCGCCACACGCATGCTTGCCGCCAGATGGAACTGGGCACCCAGCCCAAGCTCATTGGCGATATTCTCGGGCATCGGGACCCAGAGTCAATTTCTGCATATCTGCGGGTCTCGATCGAGCGCTTACGTGATATGGCGCTGCCGGTACCGACATCATGACGAACGTCACAGGTGATGAATTGGCGCGTGACATCAAGGATTTTCTCGCGTTCAAACACGCTTTGGGTTATCCATATACGCGGGGGGAAGCCACCTTGCGTAGCTTTTACCGATTCGTTCAATGTGAACTCGAACAGCGTCTGACGAAGCAGCCGACAATAGCCCTTGAGCCAGCAATTCAGAGCTGGTTGTCACGAGTTGAAGGCCGCAAAGCCGTGACTATATCGCTCGACCTGGGAGTCGTGCGCCAGCTATGCCGCTATCGGCGACGCCGCCATCTAGGAGCATTTGTACCGGAACACGCGTACGCACCGCAGACCGAGTCGGTGTACTCCCCCTACATTTTTTCACACAAGGAGGTCCAACAGCTCATTACTGCCGCCAAACGGCACCAGGGACGCAATATCTGGGCGGCGATGCTGCATCTGTTGCTGCTGACCCTCTACTGTACCGGGCTACGCTTCGGGGAGGCAGTACGTTTGCGTCTGTCCGATGTCAATCTCAAACAGTGTCGGTTTGCTATTCGCGAGAGCAAAGGTCGCAGCCGACTCGTACCATTTGGCCCTGACCTTGCTCGCGAGATCAATACTTATCTGGAGAAACGGACGCGCATTACCGTCGACACCGAATACACAGGGACAGATGCCTTTTTCATCCGTCTCGATGGATCTCCGCTAACAATTGGAGCCGCCTCAGAAGCAGTTAGGCGGCTTTTACGCAAACAGGGGTTGAAGCCAACCAAGGGCCGGATCGGACCGCGTCCCTATGATTTTCGTCACGCCTATGCAGTTCATCGCCTGACCGATTGGTACCGCCAAGGCGTCGACGTCCATGCGCGACTGCCTTGGTTATCAGCTTACATGGGCCACCTCAATGTGCTCGGTACCGAGGTCTACCTGCATGCCACGCCGGAGCTGTTACAACTGGCCAGTAATCGCTTTGAACAGCAATACAGACGCCCAGGATCAGTCCGATGATACGGGAGAAGACACCTGGACTGTTGTCGTTAGTCCAGTCGTTTTTCCGGGAACACCTCGAGTCCAACTGCGGTGCAAGTCCCCATACCATCCGGGCATATAGGGATGCGCTTCGATTACTCTTTCGGTTCATGGCGGATAAAAGAGGATGTGCTATAAGTGATTTGCGACTCGAAGACCTAACTATCGAATCGATCCAGGCCTTCTTGGCGCACCTGGAAATCGAACGGGGTAATACACCGGCAAGTCGCAACTGCCGGCTCACCGCCATCCGAGGATTCTTCAAACATCTGATTCGTCATGACCTATCACGTGGCAATCAGTACTATCGTGTGATTGCACTGCCATCAAAGCGATCACGCACTTCGCCTGCTCACTATCTGGAGCCAGAGGACGTGCGACTGATTCTTCAACAGCCTGATCGCAGAACCGTCCTGGGTGCTCGCGATCACGCGTTGCTGCTCTTCCTTTACAATACCGGGGCGCGCGTCAGTGAAGCACTTTCCGTTCGTGTTCAGGACTTGAGCCTGCTACCGCCGAGACAGGTGTATCTTCAGGGTAAACGCAAAAAAGTTCGGCACTGTCCTTTGTGGGGGGAGACTGCGACCTCCCTGCAACATCTGTCCACTGTACGCGACGGTCGTCCAAATGAACCGATCTTCCGTAACCGATATGGCCATCCGCTGACCCGCGACGGGGTGGCCTACATTCTACAAAAGTACGCCAAGCTGGCATCTCGTGATTCTCCCGGGATTAATAAGCATCGTATCGCGCCGCATCTACTTCGTCACAGTTGCGCGGTGGCCCTACTCCAGGCCGGCGTCGACGTCACGGTGATACGCGACTACCTGGGACATTCCAGTATTTCTACTACCAGTCGCTACATCACCACCAATCTTCAGATGAAGCAAGATGCGCTTGAAGCATTCTGGCGCAAGTCAGGTCTCGTGCCTGGGCATACTTCACCCTGGAAGCCGAAACCCGATCTCCTGACTTTCCTGGAATCTTTGTAGCGTGTGTATTTATCCGGAGCAAATCGAGATTACGCTTTACCGTGGGGTCGCGAATATGCGATAAATAAGGCACTCGCTGACCAGGTTGATGAATGCAATACCAGGCAGTCCGGATAAATTACAACTCCAGATAATGCACCTTATCTGGAGCACGGGATAAGGTGCACGCCCGACGCAAGTTCCACGAGCTGTTGGAGCGGAACGAAAGCCCCATCGCCGAGAAAGCGCTATCGTACATCGGCATGCTCTATGACGTTGAGCGACAGGCCAGCGGCCTGCCGCCAGAGGAGAGGCAGCGGCTGCGCGACACCGAGGCGCGGCCCGTTGTAACGCATCTGCGTGAGTGGCTGACGGGCCAGCGATCCCGGCTAACCAACGGCACACGGACTGCGAAGGCCATCGATTACACGCTGAAACGGTGGGCCGCCCTGGTCCGCTACCTGGATGACGGCAATCTGCCTATCGATAACAACTGGGTGGAGAATCAGATCCGGCCCTGGGCCCTTGGCCGAAGCAATTGGCTGTTCGCTGGCTCCCTACGCAGTGGCCAGCGCGGTGCCAATGTGATGACCCTGATCCAGTCGGCAAAGATCAACGGTCTGGATCCGCAGGCTTACCTGCGTGACGTTCTGGCACGCTTGCCCAGCGCGCGACAGTCAGACCTTGATGCTCTGCTGCCGCATAACTGGACACCTCCGATCAAGGTGTAATCACCGGACGCATACAGCAGACTGCGTCGAAGGCGAGGCAAACGCTGCCTTAGCCCTGCCGCCAGATACCACTTGGCGTTCAGTGCCGCCGACGCCATACCAAACAGGTGATGGAAGGGTGGTGCTAAATGATGAGGACGGCAGTACCCCTGGCTGATACCCTGAGTTTCACTCGGGTGGCAGATGGTACCTTGGTCCCTGTATAGGCGCTGTGGCATGCCCTGACCTGCAGGAATAGTTGGTAGGCGCTATCAACTTACCGTAGGACAGGCTATGCCGAATGCAAGCAAAGTGCTGGAAATGATTGTTTTTCGGCCGTAAGTCGGTCCATTTCAGCTTTGCTTGGAAGGTCCCGAGCGAGTGTCCTAACATCTGCTGTCCGTTAGGTAATACGGACCCACAGCTGGTCATTGTTCCAGCATGTCACAAATATAACGTGCGAGATTACTTTCCAGATTTTTTAGCACAACCCGCTTAGGTTTGCCAAACCGCATTACGACCATGAGTCCGTCAAACTCGGATGTGATAAGCCAAGCAATCTCTTGCGCCTTGTCAGCCTTGAGATCTGGAGACGCGCTTAATAAAAATGAAGACAGAATATCAACATATTTCCTATAAAATCGCCCTGTGATTGCCTGGATTTCTTGGTCGTGAGCTGCCATGCCCCAGATTGCGAGCCATAGGAATAACGTTGATCGAGATTTGACGTCGCTGAGAAGAAAGGTAACGATCTCCTCTATCTTTTCGTACTTGCTGTGACCAGTGTGGGATACGCCCGACAGCCGATCCTTGTAGTTTTCCAGTTCAGGTAGTAAAACCGCCCAGAGGAGGTCTCTCTTATTGGCAAAATAATACTGAACGTTACCGGGTTCGACGCCTGCTTCCGTTGCCACTCTCCGAAAGACAAAGTTGTCATATCCTTCATCTAAAAGAAGTCTTCTGGCCGCAGCTACGATGGTGTCACGTGTCTGTTGACCTTTCTTGCGTCGTGGGGGGTTAATCACCGTTTAAAACTCTACTAACAAAAAAAGTCATCGCCATCTCTGCAGAAATTGGCCAATACACCGAGCGGCCAGCGGGGACCGAATATATCGGCGACAAATGGTAGCATTTGTAGGTGTGAGCAGAAAGGGTATTAGCTCTTCATATAGGAATTTTTGGGGTCACATAGAGGGAGCAAAGAGATCTCCGCAGGGTACCTCAATTTACCAACTTCAACTTCATAAAGCCCCTCGTTGAAAAACCCTTTACGAAACACCTCGGGGTGCTGTATATACGCCAGTCCGACTGGGCAATTGAGGGTATGAGAGAAGCCACCAGAGGTTACTCGACCGCTTATCATTTTATTAAGCAACAACGGCTCCTCGCCATAAATGAGCTTATCGCATGTGGGAAGAATAAAGCTTACGAGACGCTTGCCGGGCGGGCTATCCTTTTGTTTAAGCAGGGCTTCCCGGCCCCTGAAGCCACCCTTTTTGTTCCAGTCGACCAGAAAGGAGAGGCCAGCTTCAATTGGGGTATCGGTGGGACCAATGTCGTGACCCCATTCCCGGAAGCCCTTTTCCAGTCGTAGTGTATTAAGCGCATGATAGCCGGCGTGCTTGAGGCCAAAATCCTTTCCTTCGTTGACGATTCTTTCGTATACATGAGCCGTGTATTCGGTTGGTACGTAGAGCTCCCACCCAAGTTCACCAACGTAGGAAATTCTCAGTGCCTCTACATTCGCATAGCCTATTTCGATAGTTTTTTTAGTGGCGAAGGGAAATGCTCCATGGCTCACATCATTGGGAGTCAGTTTTTGCATCAGGAGCCTGGCGTTGGGACCCATGATGGCGAGTGTTGAGTAAGCTGATGCAACATCAGTCACAAAGAGGTGGTTGTCATTGGTGCAGGATCGGTTGAGGCAGGAGTATACGAAGTTATGGGTGGCCGCACCCGCTATTACCATGAACGTGTCTTCTTTAAGGCGCATAATGGTAACGTCGGCCTCGATACCAGCGTCGTTGTTGAGGAACTGTGTATACACTACCCGGCGTGCGTCTACAGCTACATTATTTGTACTTAAAAAATTTAAAGTTGCTTCCGCATCACGGCCCTGGACAAGAAACTTTGAAAAAGAAGAAAGCTCGAAGAATGTGACATTCTCCCGCGTTGCGCGATGTTCTTTGGCTGAGTAATCAAACCAATTTTGCCTGTCCCATGAATAGACATATTCAGCTTTCTCGCCTTCGGGTGCGTACCAGTTGGGGCGCTCCCAGCCGCCTACTACACCAAAACAGGCTCCCTGATGCGAGAGTTTCTCATACAAAGGAGTTTGCCTGGCATTCCGAGCGGTTTCTGGTTGTCTGTAGGGCCAATGCATTGCGTACAAAAGTCCAAGAGTTTCCTTGGTACGATCATAAAGGTACTGTGAGGTATTCTGAAAACTTTGTACTCGCTTCACGTTCACGGGCACGATATCCACAGAAGCTCTTCCTTCAAGAACAATCTCAGATAGCACCTTGCCGACTCCCCCTGCTGATTGGATTCCAATGGAATTAAAGCCGGCAGCGACGAAAAGATTTTGGATCTCATGTGATTCGCCGAGGTAATAATTGTCGTCAGGTGTAAAACTTTCTGGCCCATTAAAGACTAGCTGAAAGCCAGTATTCTCCAACTGTGGTACCCGACGAAGTGCATTTTCGAGGTAGGGCTGAATGTGTGCGAAGTCATCGGGTAATTGATCAAAGCTGAAGTCCTCGGGTATACCATCCATCCCCCAGGGGACAGCCTCGCGTTCGAATACGCCTATCAAAAGCTTCCCTGCGTCCTCCTTGAAGTAGATACAGTTATCCAAGTCTCTGATTATAGGAAGATCCGAGGGTAGATTGGGTATGTTTTCAGTTACCACGTAATAGTGCTCAGCGGCATGAAGAGGGATTACAGCTCCACAGTGATCGCCCAACGCACGTGCCCACATGCCTGTGCAGTTAATCACATAGCGTGCTTCCATGTGACCGAATGTTCCGCTCACCCCAACGGCCTTCCCATTTTTTAGATGGATACGATCTACGCAGGTGTTTTCAAAAATTAAGGCCCCATGCTGCCTGGCGCCTTTTGCCAATGAGAGTGTCGTATCAACTGGGTTAGTTTTACCGTCAACCGAAATATGCACCGCACCGTGAAGATCAGAGGCACAGATAAGCGGAAGTCGTTCTGCAATAGCATCCGGCGAAAGAACTTCCACATCGAGTCCGGAGTAAGCAGCGACAGATGCTGAACGTTTTAGCTCCTCGAATCGTTCGCTTGTGCTGGCAAGAGAGTAAGACCCAATCCGTTTATATCCGGTTGGCTGCCCAGTCTCGGCCTCAAGTCCGGCATAGAGGTCCGCCGTGTATTTCGCCATTTCAGTTAGTGCGTGGTTATTTCGCATGCATCCGACAAGCCCTGCTGCGTGCCAAGTGGTGCCGCAAGTTAGATTCTTTCGTTCTAAAAGAACAGTGTTCTTACAACCCGAGCGAGCTAAGTGGTATGCGACGCTGCATCCGATGATTCCCCCTCCTATGATTACGACTTCAGTTGAATCTGGCAGCGATTTAATGGACATGAAGATTATCCTTATAAAAAACAATAGGTTGGAAATTCGAAGATGTTTGCTTGTGTTTTACTCTTTGGGCTGTCGCCGCTACCGAAGCGAAATTTGATTCACCTCATACTAGTATAAAACACTAAAATATATATTGTACTAAAAACATTAATGGTCTAGGTTGAATATTGCGGATATGCTCGATCAGCTGGTAGTGAGGTAAGTCCGTGTCGAACAACAAAATGGAGTATAGGGGAGCTGTTATGATCAGGGGTAAAAAATGTTCTACAGCCATATTGATTTCCTTTTTTTGCTCAAGCCTTCCAGTACATTCACAGGTTCTTGAAGAAATAATCGTAACTGCCCAGAAGCGAGAGCAAAACATTCAGGATGTGGGAGTTTCAATTTCTGCATTCACGGGTGCTCGGGTACGAGCCATGGGTTGGCAGAGTAGTGAGGATATTGCAGCTCAAACACCAGGTTTGATAGCAACCTCTTTTTCGGGCGATTCCACTGTCTCATTATTTTCGATACGCGGGGTAGGCCAGAATGATTTCGCGGATCACCAAGAGGCGCCTACTGCAGTGTATGTAGATGGCGCCTACGTCGGCTTTACTGGCGCAGCGGGTATTCAACTGTACGATGTGGAGCGTGTAGAGGTACTACGGGGACCGCAGGGAACCTTGTTTGGAAGGAACGCAACCGGTGGGCTTATTCACATTATCAGCAAAAAGCCTACTAGAGAATTTGAGGCCTATGCTGATCTGACTATCGCCGAATATAATCAATTGCGTTTCGAAGGTGCCATCAGCGGACCGCTTACGGAGAACCTGGCCGCCCGTTTTTCTTTATTGCAGGATAAGGCGGATGGTTATTTCGATAATGCGTTGGGGGATGACGCACGGGACCGGGACTTCACCAGCGCACGACTCCAATTGGACTATAGTCCGACCTCATGGCTGGATGCAAATATTGCACTCAGAGCGACACGCAGCGATACGGTTGCTGGTGCGTATGACTTCCATCCCGCTTTCGAAGAGTTAGATGATATGCTGACCGACTTCCAGGGGACGCCAAACAACTTTCCTGGGGTTAACGATGGCGCACTAAACCCAACTGGAGTGAACGACCAGGAGGCCTACGGTGGTACAACAACATTAGTGTTCAAAGCGGACGACTTTACAGTGACATCGATCACAGATTTTACTGATCTGGAGAAGTATTATCTTGAGGACTCAAACGGTAATGAAAGCCGGTCTCTTGATTATTTCACGGATCAGGACAGTACACAGTTCTCGCAGGAGTTCCGTGTTAACGGCGAAACCCGGAACAGCCGCTGGGTCGCAGGTTTCTACTATCTGAACCTAGATGGCGATTACGTCAGCTTCCTGAATGCTCCCACCTTCGGTGGCGCGGTTACCAACAGCTATTCTCTGGAAACGGATTCGTGGTCACTTTTCGGGCAGGTCGAATACGATCTCTCCGATACCCTTACGCTTGTTACCGGCGCTCGGTTCGTGAAAGATAATAAGGATTATTCGTTGTTGTCGCAGTGCAGTCCGGCCACGGTGATCCCCGTTGGGGAGCCGTGGTTGCCTGGTTTTCCTCCCAACGACTGTAGTATATTTACCTCCGGCGATCCGACGAGCCCACTCGCAGTTGAAGCCGGGCCAATCTCTCTGCAAAGCAATGATGAGGATATTACCGCAACTGTTTCGTTAAATTATGTGCCCAAGGAAAATTTGCTGACTTACGTCAAATTTAGTAGAGGCATGAAAGGAGGAGGATTTACAAACCCCTTGGACGGTTTTCTTTTCCTGGACGAATTGTCGTACAAACCTGAAATCCTTCATAGCTATGAGGTGGGTGTCAAAGCTGACCTGTGGGAGGGTAGGGCAAGGGTAAACGCTAGCGCGTTCTACTATGATTACCAGGATTACCAAGGGTTTGTTTTTCAGGGTATCACGACACAGGTCAAAAATCTGGATGCGGAAATCTATGGTGGTGAACTCGAGTTCTTTCTATCACCCGCAGAAGGATGGGAGTTTGCCGCCGGACTTTCACTGATGGAGGCGACCGTAGAGGGTGTCGAGTTGGCGCCCGGGATTTTTGAAGATCAGAACATGATTACGGCGCCAGACGTGTCAGTTAACTTTCTCGGTCGCTATGGATGGCAGTTGCGGAACGGCGGCAATGTGTCTGCACAGATCGACGGCGTCTATGTCGACGAACAGCAATATAACACCAATAACAGCCCACTGACTCTCGGTGAAGACTATACACTTTGGAACGCGCGGGTCGGGTACGAGCATCCCCACGGGGACAACAGTTGGGAAGTGGCAATGTTTGTCAATAATTTGACTGATGAGGAATACCAGACCTATCGATTTGATCTCTCAGATTTCTTCGGCTACGCGCTACTGGTTTACGGGCCTCCCCGTTGGTTCGGAGCTGAATTTAGATATAACTGGAACTAATACTTCTGTGCAGCAGGTGTGGATGTGGTACGCCCGAAGAGCAAAGGAATGAGTTATGGCAAAGAAAATCGCAGTATTTCCTGAACCTGGTGCGATTGGGCCCCTCATGAATCTTATCGGTATCAGTCAGGGGCTGCGTAACCGGGGATATGACATATATTTTATTTTGGAGCCCGGTCTTCGTGGCACTGCTGAGCAATATGGGTTCAAGGAAAACTACATAAGTTGTATGCCGCCTATGTCAGAGGCGGAGCAGGCCAAGTATTGGGACGACTTCATGGTGGATTACATGCCGACGTTCCGTTACTCGCCACTGGGTCAAGTCGGAACCTATGTCAAGGCGTGTTGGGAAGCGATTACGGATACCTCCAGATGGTCTGTAAAAAACGGGCTCGACAAGGTAATTGCAGATATAAACCCTGACCTTATTATAAACGACAATGTAGCGGTTTACCCGGCAACGCAGAAGGCGGGCTGTCCTTGGGTCAGAATGATTTCATGTTCCGAGAATGAAATCATTGATCCCGATATACCGCCCCACCTTTCAGGTTGTGCGGAAAAAGACAAAAAGTGTTTTGAACAATATAACTGGGAATTTGAAAAGCAGATAAAGCCTCTGCACGATGAGTTTATGGATTTCCTGGAAGAGTGTGGATGCCAACGCCTTCCGTTCCCGGAATTCGTGTCGCCTTCACCCTATTTGAACCTACTGCTTTATCCTAAGCCTTTGCGCTTTAATAGACGTAACCCTCTCGATCCGAGCCGATTTGTCTACCTTGACGGTTGTGTCAGGGATGAACCCCAGAATTATACACTGCCTTCCTTCGAATCGAATAACGATTCTCCATTAATCTACCTAAGCTATGGAACGCTGGGTGGAGCCGATGTGGAACTTATAAAGCGCATGATAAATATTCTCGGAGACCAACCTTATCGTGTTCTAGTCAATGTCGGGGAATATATGGATCAGTACAAGGAAGGACTGCCTGACAATGTGCACATCAGCGCCTGGTATCCTCAGGTGGCGGTACTTCCACATGTGGACATTTTTATACAACACGGCGGAAACAATAGCTTCAATGAAAGCCTGTATCACGGTATACCGCCATTGATTATGCCTTTTGTCTGGGATGGGCATGATAACGCCCAGAGAGTGAATGATACGCGCCATGGTATCGGTATGCATCGTTACGAGTGGAGCGATAATGAATTCTTAGACAACATCAGGACCTTGTTGTCGGATGAGGAAATCCGATCCAATGTGCGGGCTACGAGCGAATACATGCGATCGCAGGACGGAAAGGAAAAAGCTGCTGAAGCAATTGACCAATTTCTCCAATCATCGACAGGATGACATTATGCTTGAAGCGAAGTTACTGACGAATCCTCTCGAACTGCAACAGCATGAACTGACGGATTGGGGTAAGGTTGCCGCGCCTATCGGCGACCCAGTTTCGCATGAAAGTGGCGTGCTCCTTTTCAGAAGGGAAGACAAATCCTCTGAAATGGGAATGTGGCAATGTACTCCCGGTGTCTGGCGTTGTGACGTAGTAAAAGACGAGTTCTGCTACTTCCTCTCAGGGAAAGCAATCTACCGGCCCGACGCGGGTGCGGAGTTTACCGTGACCACTGGTGTTGCGGCAGCATTCCCGGCCGGTTGGTCTGGCACCTGCGAAGTGCTGGAAACCGTCAGAAAAGTTTACATGGTCCGCTAACGAGCCGCTAGAGGTAGGTGTGATGTCAGGCTTCGATCCGGGGAAGGCCCAGCTCTTTTCCGAAAACCAGTATAGGGAACTATCCGGCACAGAACATGATGTGATCAATCCGGCTACCCTTGAATCAGTAGGGAAGAGAGGTGTGCCGCATGCACAAGAAATAGATCGCGTTTTGTCTTGCGCTCGGCGTGCCCAGCAGGAATGGAGTAAATTAGATCCTAAAACCCGAGCAGCGAAATTACACGAAGTTGCACATTCAATGAGCCATCAACTCCAACGGGAGGTGTCAAGGCTGATGACCATGGAAGTAGGTAAGCCTTTTCCGGAATCGATGGGAGAGCTAGCTAACATTGCGTCCATATTTGACTATTATGCCGAGCTCGCCAGAGGTGACGCGGGAAGTGTTGCGGGATCAATTCAGCCGGGCCTGTTCCAGTTCAAGCGCTATGACCCATGCGGCGTGACGGCCCACATTGTTCCGTATAATTACCCAATTCTCATTATGGCGTTCACGGTGGCCGCATCACTCGCAGCGGGCAACGCTGTGATCATAAAGCCATCAGAAATTAGCACGCTCTGTACGCTTTGTTTTATGCAGCACTTTCAATCGCTCCCGTCAGGGATTGTGTCCTGCATACCGGGCGACGGTTCTACTGGGGCATTCCTTGTTGATTCAGATCAAATCGATGTGGTTGCGTTTACTGGGTCTGCTGAGACGGCGCAATTGGTGGCGATTGCATGTGCGAAAAAAATGAAACCGTCGGTTCTGGAAGGCGGCGGAAACGATCCGCTCATAGTTAGTGATCATGCCGATATCGATTTCGCGGCGGCCGCTGTGACCTGCTCCGCCTTTCACCTGTCAGGTCAAATATGCACGTCTACTGAGCGGATTTACGTAATCGACTCTGTACACGATGACTTTGTACGGAGTTTTGTTGAACGTGTCCAGGCACTGCGTGTAGGAGATGGTTTTTCCCACAGTGAAATTGGCCCAATGTCTACTGAACGTTCACGTGCGAACGTGATCAGGCTTATCCAAGGTGCGGTGGAAGAGGGTGCCTCGGTTGCGTGCGGTGGAGGAGTTCCTCGAGAAAGGGATGTGGGTTGGTTTTTTGAGCCGACCGTCCTCTCAGATGTGACGCCTGACATGCAGATTATGCAGGAAGAACTATTCGGGCCTGTAGTGGCTGTGTGCCGCGTGAAGGATTTCGACCAGGCTCTCTTACTATGTAATCAGTCCCGATATGGGCTGGGCGCGTCCGTATTGACGACAAACCTCGGCGAGGCAATGAGAGCGGCAGAGGAACTTCAGTGCGGAATGGTGTGGATAAACAACCCTTTGGTTGACAATGATGCGTTGCCGTTCGGAGGGCGTAAGCGTTCTGGGCTGGGAAGAGAATTGGGCTCTGAAGGTCTTAATGCATTCAGGAACGTTAAATACGTAACCTTCGATGGTGAGCAGCGTATTCAGGATTGGTGGTATCCATACGATGATTCAACATTCGATGTTTGAATGCAGGGGTGAAGGCGCAATCGTTTTATATCTGTCGTTTTATCGTTGGGAGATTAGTCTATGAGAGTAGTCATACTCGGTGGCGCGGGGCTTATGGGTAAGGGGATTGCGCTCGATCTACTTTCTGAACAAAGCGAGGACGTTACGGCTGTTGTAGTAGCTGACAGTAACAAGAAAGCTTTGTCAGGGCTGAACGAGGCAATCCAGGACAAACGTTTCAGCGTTTTTCATATCGACGTTCGGGAAGCGGATGCTGTCAGGGATATCCTCAGCGAGGCTCAAGTGTGCATAAATGCCGTGCCTACATTCGCAGGGCTGCAAATGGACATTTTCAAGGCATCGCTTGACGCTGGCTGCCCCTACATTGATCTGGGCGGGATGGGTATATACACACAGAAGCAAAAAGACCTTCATCCTCTGTGGCAGGACGCAGGGTTGAGCGCAGTGCTAGGTTGCGGCGCCGACCCAGGGATGTCGAATGTACTTTGTAAAGCCGTCGCAGAAAAACTTGACAGTATTGAAAATATTAATCTGTTTTGGGCAGGAAAAATAGTGGGACCGGACAGCCCGGTGCTTATACCACTTTACAATATCTACACATTGTTAGCGGAGTATCACAATTCAAGTTGGCAGTTTTTAGATGGAAAACTGAGAGAACAACCGGCTCAAAGCGGTCATGAGACAATCATACTACCCGAACCATTCGGAGAGACCGAGTTTATGTTTTCGCAGCATTCCGAGCCGCTTACCGTGCCATTTGCAAAAGGGATCGCGGAGAAGGGTATAAATGAAATGACTTGGAAGCTACATTTACCCGAGCAGGATGACCGGATCTGGAAGAGCTTGGTTAAAGCGGGTTTTGGAAGCTTTGATGAACCTGTGGACCTGAATGGAATGAAAGTTAGCCCCGGGGAGCTTCTGAGTGCTGTTATATCGCGTAATATTGAGCGTAATCATGAGCGGCTTCCCGAACAGGAAGATTATCAGATTCACTTTGCTGTCGGACACGGGGAGTGCGGTGGACTCCCGACTACTGTGCGTGCAACTGTAACGTCGGTACCTGATGAATTCTTCAGTGAGTATCATGATGCCGGTACCTCCATGAACGCTTCCATCGCTGCACAGCTTTTGGTGCGGCAGGAAGGGCAGGCAGGTGTTTTTAGTCCGGAGGAGTTTTTTGATGTTTCGAGATATTTCGCTGAGCTGAAAAAACGGCGTTTTAAAATAACACTTGACGTATGCACGGACGTGCCAGTTTAGCGATGAACAAAAAGGAGTGCAGTCCCTCGTTCGACGACATACTGGATCGTTACAACTTGAAAGGTGCTTCCGTCTGCAGGGTCGAAGAGGGGTTGATAAACAAAACGTTCCGTGTTCATTGCCCCAGTGGTCGGATCTATATATTGCAAAAGGTCAACCCTGTTTTTCCGCTTTCCGTAAACCGTAATATCGATTTCGTGACGCAGCATCTGTTACGCCAGGGGATGCTGTCGCCTGCTATCTTGCGAACTTTGGATGATAGCACCGAGGTCACAGCAGAAGACGGGGTCTGGCGAATGCTGACATATATAGATGGCGTCAGCGAGGCAACCCTGAGTTGCCAGAGAGGAGCCTTCGAGGCAGGGCGGCTGGTTTCATCGTTCCATTCTGCTCTTGTTGATCCTCCCGCGGGATTGGATTTTCATGATCTGCACCTTCTTGACATGGCGTACCATACGGAGCAGTTGCTTTCCTGTGAAGCAGAATTGCGTAGACACAGGCGTTACGATTATCTGGCGCCGCTTGTGGAATCGCTCCTTGAATACGTGAGACACAGTGAGAGGCTGCCTGACCTATCCCATCGAATCTGCCACGGAGACCTAAAGATTTCCAATGTTATTTTTGACAAGACAACATATCGCGCTTTGTGCTTGATTGACTTAGATACGATTGGGCCCAACCTTCTCCCGCTCGAACTTGGTGACGCTATGCGGTCCTGGTGCAACCCCGTCGGAGAAGACCTTAATGAAGCGCAATTCGATACACAGATATTTGCTGCTGCAATTGACGGATATGCTTCTGTAGGGCGTGATTTTATAGAGGATGTCGAACGAGCCTCTATCGCCACTGGTATTGAGAACGTTTGTTTGACGCTTGCGTTGCGTTTCTGTGTCGACGCGGTTCGGGAGGATTATTTTGGATGGGATAATGCCCGGTTCAGCAGCCATAGCGAGCATTCACAAGTTCGTTCTGAGTCTCAGCTATCTTTGTTCCAAAGTGTGCGTTCTATCCGGTCTGAATTGGAGCGTGTTGTAGAACGCGCATTTTTAGTATGAACAATCTGGTGAACGGAGGGTACTCAATGCGAAGCGATCTGTTTATCAATGGCGAATGGGTCAGCAGTGATAGCGATGAAAGAATTAGTGTGGTAAACCCGGCGACTGGGTCTGAATTTCATTCGGTGCCGGCGGCAAGTGTGATTGATATAGATCGCGCCGTTACGGCGGCCAGAGAAGCACACAAAGCTTGGGCGGAAATTGGCGGAAAGAGGCGTGCGCGCTACCTGCATGACATGGCTTCTCAGATCGGTGCGCGACGAGAGGAACTGGCGCGATTGGAAGTGGCGGACAACGGAAAACCACTTGCCGAGGCCTTTGACGATATGGATGAGGCTGCCAGGTGCTTTACATACTACGCGGAACACGCCAGAGCGCTCGAGAATAAGCAATTTGAGATCTTGGATTGGCCTCATAAGGAATTCAGGTGTCGGATACGTTATGAGCCGATGGGAGTCGTTGCGGGGATCATTCCTTGGAATTATCCGTTTCTTATGGCGGTTTGGAAAGTAGCGCCAGCGTTGGCGGCCGGATGTACGATTGTCCTAAAACCATCTGAGATAACGCCGTTGACTGCCCTGGAGCTAGGTGCAATGGCCCGCGAGGTAGCGTTACCGCCAGGTGTACTCAATATTGTCACTGGAACCGGCCAAGGTGCCGGTGCCCCTCTGGCGGGCCATCTGGGTATAGATAAGATCGCCTTTACTGGAAGTGTGGAGACAGGGCGGAAAATAATGTCAGCGGCATCCCGCGACGTCAAGAACATAGGTCTTGAGCTTGGTGGAAAGTCCGCTTTGCTGGTGTTCGATGACTGCGATTTTGAGAACGCGATCGAATGGATCTTGTTTGGGATTTTTTGGAATAAGGGTGAGATATGCTCGGCTACCTCGCGCGTCCTCATTCACCGCGCTATATACCGGCGTGTCGTAGACAGGCTGGTCGAGGAAGCCGATAAGCTGGTAATCGGCAACGGCCTGGAAGATGGCGTTCAGATCGGTCCGTTGGTGAGTGAGCAGCAATACAAAAAAGTAAGCAGCGCGATAAGCAAGGGTAAGGCTGAAGGAGCAATGTTGCTTACGTCAGAACAATTGCCGGCACATCTGCCAGGCGGCTACTTCCTGCGTCCAGCCATTTTTGAAGAGGTCGATTTTTCCAGCGATCTTTGGCGGGAAGAAATTTTCGGTCCGGTTCTCTGCGTAGCGCCTTTTGATACCGAAGAAGAAGCGATTCAAATCGCTAACGATTCAGAGTACGGCCTGGCGGCTAGTGTAATGTCGCGTGACAAGGAGCGCTGTGATCGAGTTGCAATATCGCTGCAGGCCGGCACAGTTTGGCTCAATTGTTCCCAGCCCAATTTTGTCGAAGCGCCTTGGGGCGGCGTTAAACGCAGTGGCATCGGCAGGGAACTCGGTCGCTGGGGTCTGGAAGGGTACCTGGAAGTTAAGCAGGTAACAGATTTCGATACCAGAGAGCGGTGGGGATGGTTTCTGGGTTGAGCATCACCCGCCAGAAGCGGCTGCAGCAGACATGAACTCAAACGCTACGCGTCGCCTCAGACCCCGTCACGGAACAGTGAGATAGTCCACCTACTCCTGCATCATAAGCCGTCGTTTGGCAAAAAGGCCCTCCATGCCAGTAGGCAGCCTCGATTTTGTTTTCGCACAATCGTCAGGTGCGTATTCCGGCCCAACGTGACCACTCATTCGGGTTCTACCCCACCGTAGCCGGCAAGTGGAGGACCGTTCTTCACCCGGGGAGTCAGTCCATAGCCTTCCTCGCGAGGCAGATGGACGAGCATGGTGAATCGACTTGATCGCTCGACAAGCGTCCCTATCGCTGATCGGTTCAGACCGATGATCAGATCACCCTCCCAGTGACCTGGCAACGCACGATCTTCTACCTCGGCAGGACGACGGGAGATCATGACGTCTTCGCTGACGTGCGCCCATGCTTTGGCCTGCGCCCTGGCTCTCGGTACACGCAACGCCCGCCCGGTGCGCAGACAGCTCACCAGTTCGCGCTTGCGAGCGGCGCGCCCCTGAATGAAGAGAGCTTGGTATATGCATTCATGAGAGATGCGCATGGATTCGTCATCCGGGAAATCAATCCGCAGCCGGTTCGAAATCTGTTCAGGCGACCAGCCATTGACCCATTTACGGTCACCGCGATGGGGTTTGTTTCGACCCTTGAACGGTGCCTGTAGAGGCCCAGCAATCTCACGGCCACCTGCGTCCTGAACCTTACCCTCCAAGCGCTCTTGTACGTAATGGCGCAGTCGCGGGTTAGTCACCAGTTTCGCCTGCTTTGGTCTTTTGGCAATCAATTCCGCTTTCCACTGCGCAACTGANTTTCAAGTCGGCGAGCAATCTCACGTATGCTAACACTTTGCGCCTGGAGCAGCCCGATCTCTTCTCGCTCAGACAACGACAAATACCTTCCTAAAATGGGGGTAGACATGAACAATGGCATTCCGCCGCGATGACGAAACCAGCGTGCGCCTACCGCTGACGAAACGCCAATAGTCTCTGCCGCCTTCTCGCTTGTGATCCCGGTTGCAATCTGCTCCCAAAATAGCCGCTCGGTCTCACGGCGAAGTGACGGCGCACCTGGTGAGCGCATCGCACCACGCCCGGTCAATTCCTGCATCCATCCCGCAGGCCTTCCCATAAACACCTCCAATATCAAAGGTGTTGCGACGACCGGTTGAATCCACCATGGTAGCCCCGATCTGAATGAAACTGTCGGTCTCTCACCAGATGCCAGCGTACCGATGGCCTCATCAAGCATGTCGTGCACAAGATCGGCATTGGGTATCGGACTGATTGACCAAATGACCATCAGACCGTCGAAGCAATCGATCCTCGGTGAGAGATGGACCTTGCCGGAAGGGATCGCGAACTCGCTCAGGTCCGTAAGCCACTTTCTGTTCGGCGCAGGCGATCGGAAGTCTCGAGCGATGATGTTATCCGGCGCCGGACTCAACTCACCGCGATAGATTTTGAAGTGGTTGCGCCGTGTGCTGCCAACCACCAGGCCTTCTTCCAGCATCAGCCGGCGGACCACCTTTTCAGAGACCTGTGATCCGCTGCGCCGAAGGCACTCGCCAATGCGCCGATAGCCATAGCAGCGGTAGTTGCTCTCGAAGATGATCCCGATCTCTTGTCGCGTCTCGGCATACTTATCGGGGCGCTGCAGCGCTTCTCGGTCGTAGTAGTACGAGCTCCTGGGCAGGTCGAGGGCCGTGAGCAGCGTGGCGAGCGGATACATGTTTTTCAGGGCGTCAACCAGTAGGGTCTTCTCCTGATTGCTCAGGGCCCGCGGATCGACACCCTCGTCTTTTTTTACGAGTTCGTTCGCCTTGATGAGAATGTCGTACTCTAGTTGTAGTTCGTGGACGCGCTTTTCGAGGGCTTCTACTTCGGCCCTCAGTTCATCACGATCGTCATCAGTGGTCCGGTTACGTCGTTGCTTCATCGTTATGCCCGTCTCAGCGTCGAGTAGCTGGTTACGCTATTTATACAGGGCTTGACGGGTGACGCCGAACTTGTTGGCAACCTCAGCGGCCGAGGTTTGACGGGTGCATAGGTCAATGACCGCGCGTTTTCTCTCTGCACCCGAGCGATCTGCCGGCGCCACCAAGTTGGGCAGTTTCGTCGTTGCAGCTGGCGTTTCACCGTTCAGCCAGGTACGCTACCACCCTTTACTCGGATAGCCGAGCACTCTGACCGTTCGAGCGAGGCATTTGCCCGTAAGGAAATACTGTTCGACAGTTCGGCGACGCTCAGCCGCTGTGTATTTTGCCTTGCGCTTTTTACGCGGTGGTACCTGGCCGGAAGCCGCGTAGTTTCGATACCAACGCCGTAGCTGCTTCTTGGACGGATAGCCGAGAACTCGGACCGTTGCCGCCGCGCTCTTGCCATACTGGATGTACAGTCCGATAGCCTTCAGGCGATCAGAATAGGAATACATGAACTACCTCCAAAGTAGTCCAAGATTTTGGCCGCACCCTCGGGGGTCAGTTTTATATTGCCGTTGACAATTGGTTTACACTCCTTCCAAGGCATCTGAAGTCCTCCCTCAACAGCGTTATTATGTCGATGATGGTGCTGTAAAGGAGTTTTCTAAATCTGGTGTTAATTGAGATGGCGTCGCGTGGACTGAGTGCTCGTGTGTTTGCCTGACAACTGTAGTTCTTTGTCTTTCTATGTAATCGTTGTCGGCGCGCCTCTCAGGCTACACAGAACAACACCAGTCTCCTTGATCATGTAGTCGTCGTTGCTGAGGGCGACCACTTCCTTCACTCCATCGATGAAATATTTGATGGTGGTCTGTGACCTCGTCTCGCGGCTAAATGTCATGATCGGCGCTGTGCATCGAACGCTTCTAATTAGATAGGTGATGCCATCTTTGCAGACCGCGTCGAATTCATCCAAATGTTCCAACATTGAAGCCGTAACTCCACGCGCCTCTCGTTACGAGAGTTGATAATTATTCGTCTAGTGATGCTCGGATATTTTCCAGGCGCTCAATCATGCCGATGAATTCGTTCAGTAGCTCGAAGTCAAAGAAACGCTGGTCTCGTTGCAGAATCTTCAGAGTGTCATCACAACTCACGCCCTTGTGGTAGGGCCGGTCTTCCGTGAGGGCATCAAAAGTATCGCATATCCTCATCATCCTCCCGAAAATGGGGATTTCATTTCCGCCTATGCCGGCGGGGTAACCAGTTCCGTCATAGTTCTCGTGGTGGAAGAGAACCGTGTCCCTGACGCACTGTTTAAGACCCAGCGGATAGATAATTTCGTGTCCGATATTCGTGTGCTGCTTGATCAACATCATTTCAGCCGGAGTAAGTCGAGAAGGTTTGTTGAGGATGTGCTCGGGTATGGCCATCTTCCCGATGTCGTGAATCTCGGCGCCTGTTTTGAAAGTCGCAGTTTGCTCGTTCGAATACCCCAAGTGAAGGGCAAAATTCTCGGCATGTTCCCCCAGGCGCTGATGGTGCCCAGCAAGATCCGGATCTCGATATGACACAATGCGCTCTACGAACTGAGCAATCTCATCCATCTCCGGCCCCGAATCCCTTCCACCGTTTGCTATTTTGAGGACGTTTCAAAGCCCTATGCGCACCGGCTTGGTGGGTTTTGTACAACGTTTGTCCAGGTATTGTCAAATTGATAAGCTACGGAGCGTTAGTAATCTAGATTTTTCGGTGCTGGGCCAAACTTGGCCAGGGACGGGTTGAGTTTTACCAGGGGTCCGTATCGTCACCTTTCCCGCCAGTACAGCGGGTGCAGCCACTTGGCGCCTGAAGCACACCCGTGACGTGGAGGTCGACGACGACGGTTCGCTTCTCCTGATCACCGATCAGGAAGACGGACGTATTCTGCGCATCACGCGGCCCTGATCCGGCTCGGGGCGCAGATCAAAAACCAGGACACCCATTAAATTCACCGCAAAACTTGCACGTTGTCGGCAGGACTCGGATCATGGCCGAGAGGACACTTCGCTGCACAGGGCTTGGGACCGAGGAAGGCACCGATGCTGAATTTCATTCGACAGGGCGCAGGCCCGCCGCTTCTCCTCGTGCACGGCCTCGGCGGCTCGTGGCGATCCTGGACCACGATCCTTCCTGCGCTTTCCGAGGCGCGCGAGGTTGTGGCCCTGGACCTGCCGGGGCATGGCGAAACTCCGGCGCTTGCCGACAGCGGCACGTTCAGGGCGCTCGCCGACAGCGTCGATGCCTTCATCACCGAACAGGGCCTTGACGGCATCGACATCGTCGGCAGCTCGCTCGGCGCAAGGATCGTGCTCGAGATGGCGCGCCGCGGCAAGGTCGGCGCGACAATTGCCCTCGATCCGGGCGGCTTCTGGCAAGGCTGGGAAAGGAAGTACTTCCGTGCCACGCTCATAGCGTCGATCCGCCTCTTGCGCGGCCTTGGGCCAGCATTGCCGGCCCTCTCCCGGTCTGCCGTGACCCGCAGCATGCTGCTGGCGCAGCTGTCGGCACGGCCCTGGAAGCTGGACGGCGATATCGTGGCGACCGAACTGAAGAGCTTTGCCGCGACGAAGACCTTCAAGGCGCTCGTGCGCGACCTCGCCACGGCGCCGGCACAGGAGGGACCGGCGGCAGAGACATCCCGTCCCGTCGTCATCGGATGGGGGCGCCAGGATCGCCTGTGTCTGTCGCGCCAGGCGGCCAGAGCGAAAGAAGCGTTTCCATCCGCCAGGCTGCACTGGTTCGGCACATGCGGCCATTTCCCGATGTGGGATCGGCCCGAAGAGACCATTCGGCTCATCCTTCAGGAAACGGAAAACCGGGACACCCACGACCCCGATTTTCTCGGCTAAATCAGGCTCGTCTCGGTCCGCTGGGAGGACAAGAGCGGAGTTTTCTGAGAGAAGATTCACAGCATGGTGGATTCTTTGCACGACAAGCCTTGCAGCCCGGGGATTGTCTTGGGCAATGTAGTCGGCCTCTTGGTTGAGGTTTTGAAGGGCTGTGGCCAGCCCTGCTGCAACGCAACTTATGCGTTCGACACCGAACAGACATCGCTCAGACGAGTGAAGGTTAATAAGAAGTCTGTGCCAGGCTTTTTAACACTAGTAGAAAAAGACGTCAGTTTCCTGGGCTCTAGGCTTGCAGCCTGAGCAGCGATTGCGCGACCTTAAATCTGCACTTTTCTCATTTTGGAGGACTTTAACATGGACCAGGATAAAGAGATGATGGGGGGAAGCTGGGGCCGGTTTGCGGCGATGATTGCGACATCGGCTTTTATTATGTTCTTCTTGATGTACCAGCTCGTCTACTCGTTCGATCATGCAACGTTCAGTATAAACCGGTTGGTCGCCTCCCTGGTTATGGCCTGTGTCATGACTATCGTCATGCTTTCATTTATGTGGTCAATGTACAAAGGCAAGGGTACCAAGATTGCGGTATTGGTTGTAGCGGCAGTTTTGGGCGTGGTTTTACTATTCGTGAATAGGGGCCAGTCGCTGATCGGGGATGGGAACTTTATGAAGTCTATGATTCCTCACCACTCAATTGCCATCAACAACGCGCGCAGAGCAAGCATCAGTGATCCTCGAGTCCGCGAGTTGGCTGATGAAATTATTGCGGCCCAGGTTCGCGAAATTGCCGAGATGAAGCTGCTCCTTGAGGACATCGATCGGAACGGAGAAAGAGGGGAGGGGGCATTACCCCCGCGCTCTACTGAGATAACCCCTGAAATGAGACGTAAAATCGAAGAGGTGGTGCAGTAACAGGACAAATGCTACCGATCTCCGGGGCTCCTTTAATTGGTCCAGAGCCGGGTCTGAATATACTATTTCCGCAACTTTCATGTTTGGCCAGATTTACCTGAATACCTATCAGCCTGACCATGTGTGGCTCAGCCAAACTCGCCTGTTTATGACCTTCATCATGGCGGGCTCAATGGCGTTGGTCATGCTCTTCTTTATGCGGCATATGGACAAGGACAAGCGCGCAAATATAGCGATGGTAGTTGGGAGCACGCTCCGGTACCACCAGTCCTTATACAGGAAAATTCAGACGATATTCTCTGCCTGTAGCCGGCTACGCGTTGCTCGCGGTCGTGGGAAAAAGAGCGTAAAAGTGGTGCTACCCCCGGCCGAGGCTGCCTCCACGCGGCCACCGTGGGCCTCGACTATGGAGCGCACTATGGCCAGCCCCAGTCCGGCGCCCTCGGTTTGTCGCGTCCTGGAAGGATCAACACGGTAAAAGCGATCAAAAATGTTGGGCAGGTGTTCAGCAGGTACCGCTGGCCCCGGATTCAGCACGCTCAGTGAGACTTCTTGTTCCGACGGCATGGCCAGCCGAATCAGTACCGCGCCACCCGGGGGCGTGTGGCGGATGGCATTGGATAGCAGGTTGGAGATCCCCCGGCGCAACATGGCGCGATCCCCCTGGATGATCGGTGCGTCGCCCTCCAGAGCCAGTCGAATGTGTCGCTCCTCCGCCAGCGCCTCGAAAAAATCGAAAAGTTCATTGACCTCACTGGCCAGATTCAGCGGCACCTGTACCAGTTTGAGCAGGCCATGGTCACTTTTGGCCAGCCACAGCATGTCATTGACCATCTTGGCCAGGCGTTCCTGTTCCTCCAGGTTGGAATACAGGAGTTCGCGGTATTCTTCGGCGGACCTGGCCTTGCCCAGCCCGACCTGGGTCTGGGTGATGACGTTCGTCAGTGGGGTACGCAGCTCGTGGGCGATGTCGGCAGAAAAGTGTGAAAGACGAGTAAAGCTGTCTTCCAGGCGACCGATCATATGATTGAAGGAGATTACCAGGTCCTGTAATTCTCGCGGGACCGAGGATGGCGCAAGTCGCACGTGCAGCCGGTCAGCCTGAATGTCTCCTATCTTATTGGAGAGTGCTCGAAGAGGAGCGTGCGCCTGGTGTACACCATACCAGGCGGCGATCAGGATAGTGACGCCGGCGAGACTCATGATCAGCCACAGGCTGGGGCGGAACCGACGAAGAAACTGCAGGTGGAAGTCCATGTCGATGGCGGTGATGATCGTGTAGTTCTGGCCATTGACGCTACTTTTTGTCAGCCCCCCCCGAAACGTCCTCTCGCCTGCCTGCCAGGTCTGCAGGTTGTCCGCGAGAACACTGGCCACGGGTGTGAGCGTTTTTGCTGCTTGCGACAGAACCGCCCCGGGGGTGCCGTAGACAACCCTGTCTTGCCGGTCCCGAACCTGAAAATACACACCGTGGTGTCCCGATACCGCGCGGGACAAGGCCTCGCGCCTCAGTTTCTGGTCGTTGCCGCCATGGCGCAGGGCATTGATTACGGCTTCATTCACCACCGTAAGTTCACCGGCATCCTGCTCCGCAAAGTGGCGTTCGACGGCACTGAGCACCAGGTTCCCGATCAGTAGGAGACTTAGTCCGATGGCCAACCCGACGAATGCAATTACCCGCGTGGCCAGAGACAGTGGCTGCCGTTCAGTCGGCTTCATCGTTGGTTTCCACGTCAAGCTTGTACCCCATGCCGCGCACGGTATGGATCAGCTTGGGCTGGAAGTCGTCATCCATTTTGGCGCGCAGCCGGCGAATCGCCACATCGATCACGTTGGTGTCGGAGTCAAAGTTCATGTCCCATACCTGGGACGCAATCAGAGAGCGAGGTAATACCTCACCGCGACGACGAACCATCAACTCCAGAAGGCAAAATTCCTTGTGGCTGAGATTGATTTTCCTGCCTGCTCGGGTGACGCGGTGCTTGGGAAGATCGAGGACCAGATTGGCTACATGCAGTTGGTCCGACAGTGTGGGCGTGGGGCTACGGCGTAGCAGTGTACGCACCCGGGCCAACAGTTCGGCAAACGCGAAGGGCTTGACCAGGTAGTCGTCAGCGCCCAACTCCAGGCCCTTGACGCGGTCGTCAACCGAATCACGGGCAGTGAGAAAGAGTACGGGGGTCTTGCGGTCCGCGTCACGTAACGACTGCACGATTCGCCAGCCGTCCACATCCGGCAACATGACATCCAGTACAATCAGGTCGAATGACTCGGTCATGGCCAGATGATGACCGTCGAGTCCATTGCGCACCAGCTCGACGATGAAGCCAGCTTCAGCCAGCCCCTGGCGGAGATAATCGCCTGTTTTCACTTCGTCTTCCACCAACAGCAGTCGCATGATGAATGTCTCCAGGTCGTGCATTCCAGCCTAGATGGCTGTGCCCAACACCAAGATTACACAATGATTACGAAAGTGTAATGAGTGGGTCACGCAACAGACAGGGCTCACTGGTTACGCTGATCTTGGGTCTGGGAAGGATACGCTATTCACATTCATCGTGCCCTGCGGAGGTCTTTTATGCCCGAACGTAAAATCGATAACGAGAGAAGGCGACTGCTTCAGGCGTTAGTCAGTACCGGCCTGCTCGCCGGCCTGGACACGCTACTGCCAACCTATGCGCGCGCTGGAAATGGCCATGATGGGGTCACGATGGCGGGACGGGTTCCGGGCGGACCGGCGCACGACGTGGTGATGGACCTTCACATCCGGCGCAAGACTATCGATATCGCCGGTGGCCGGGCGTCGGCAATCACGATCAACCATTCTCTGCCCGGACCACTTGTGGAACTGTGGGAAGGCAGAAATGCTCTGTTGCGTGTGCACAACCACCTGGACGAGTCCACTTCCGTCCACTGGCACGGCATTCTGCTGCCGTTCACCATGGACGGAGTTCCAGGCGTGGCCTTCCCCGGGCTTGACCCGGGCAATATCTTCGAAGCGCATTTTCCGGTACGTCAGTACGGCACCTACTGGTACCACAGCCACACCGGCGTGCAGGAGCAGCTCGGACAGTATGGTCCGCTGGTCATCCATCCAGAGCGCCGCGAGGACCACATCCCTGCCGATCGCGAATTTGTGCTGGTGCTCAGCGACTGGACCTTCGAGGACCCGCACAAAATCGTCGCGACGCTGAAGAAAATGAGCGACTACTACAACTTCAATCAACGTACCGTTGAGGATCTCGCCGAGGATATTTCCGCGGCAGGTTTGCAGGCAACGCTGCGCGACAGACTGGCGTGGGGGGAGATGCGTATGTCGCCGCGCGATATCGCGGACGTCACCGGCTATACCTACACGTACCTGATGAACGGCATGCACCCGGAGACCAATTGGACCGGATTGTTCAAACCCGGGGAACGGGTGCGGCTGAGAGTGATCAACGCTTCGGCAATGACCTACTTCAATATACGCATTCCGGGCTTGCCCATGACTGTGGTGGCGTCTGACGGCCAGAATGTGGAGCCCGTCGAGACTGATGAGTTCCAGATCGGTGTGGCGGAACGCTATGACGTTGTGGTCCAGCCTCGGGAAGATCAAGCCTATACGATCATGGCCGAATCCATGGACCGCAGCGGCTTTGCGCGCGGCACGCTGGCGCCGCGACCTGGCATGAGCGCGACGGTGCCGGCACTGCGGGAGCAGCCAAACCGCACCATGGTAGACATGGGTATGGCCATGGACAATATGGCCATGGACGATATGGGTCAGCCCGGTCATGGCGAGAAGAACATGTCTGACATGTCCGGGCAGGGCCATGCAATGGACGCCGAGAAGCAGGGAGACCACCCGATGTCGGGCATGGGTGAGGACGATAGCCTCGCCCTGATGGAGCCAGCCGGTCCCGTCGTCGCCCGGCACGGGCCGGACCAGCACGGCCCCGGCAATATCAGCGTGGCCGATGTCCAGCGTGATCGTCTGGCGGAGCGAGGTACTGGTCTGAAGGACGTTCCCCACCGGGTTCTGACTTACAGCCAGCTGCGCAACACCAAGGCCATGGCGGACCGGCGCGAGCCGAGCCGCACGGTGGAGCTTCACCTGACCGGCAACATGGAACGCTACATGTGGTCCTTTGACGGGGTGAAGTACACTGAGGCCGACAGTCCGATCGATTTCCCCTACAACGAGCGCGTGCGGCTGGTCCTCATCAACGACACCATGATGGAGCACCCCATCCACCTGCATGGCATGTTCATGGAGCTGGAGAACGACCAGGGTGACTTTCTGCCGTTCAAGGACACCATCAGCGTGCTGCCGGGGTCGCGGGTCTCGCTTCGGATTACCGCCAATGAGCCCGGTCGCTGGGCCTTCCATTGTCATTTTCTCTACCACATGGAGATGGGCATGTTTCGCGTGGTCCGCGTCATCCCGACTGAAAACGAAGGAGCCCGTAATGCGTAATTCGATTCTTGATGGCGCTATTGCTCTGGTGCTGCTGGGTTCCATCTCCACGGCCATTAACGCTGCACCCGAAGACACCAGGCCAGCCGAACTTGCCGGATCAGAAAACCGCCAACGGGACACTGAGGAAAGCGACAGCTTGCCTGGCAAAATCACGGACCCGGATATTGTCCTGCCGCCGGGTGATCGCGCCTCATTCAGCGGCGCACCCGCTGGCTGGAAGAATTTCATCCCGGATTCCAAAATATATACCTTTACCATATTGGATCGCCTCGAGTATGGCGCGAGTGACGAAGGAGATTCGTACCTGTGGGGCATACAGGGCTGGGTCGGCGGTGATTACAACAAACTCTGGTGGAAAACCGAGGGCGAAGGCCCGACGTCCGGCGATCCGGAAACAGTGGAGCTACAGGCGCTGTATTATCGTACGATTGCGCCATTCTGGGGTGCACAGGCAGGCCTGCGGCATGACACGACCAGCTCCGGGCCGGACACCAGTTACGCGGTGCTTGGCCTGCAGGGCCTGGCACCTTATTGGTTCGAGACAGCTACCGCCCTGTTCGTCAGCGACGAAGGAGACGTGAGTTTTCGTGGCGAACTCGAATATGACTTCCTGCTGACCCAGCGCCTGATTCTGCAGCCGAGACTGGAGTTCAATCTCAGCGCCAGCGATGTCCCCGAGCGGGGGCTTGCCAGTGGCCTCAATAGTACCGAGATGGGATTGCGCCTGCGCTATGAGATCAAGCGCGAGTTCGCGCCCTACATTGGTGTACGCTGGGAGCAGCTTTACGGCGACACCGGGGACATCGCGGAAAACGCGGGTGAGCCCACTTCGGTGACGTCGTTGGTGCTCGGGTTTCGAGTCTGGTTTTAGCGCACAGGAACAACTGGAGGAGTTATGGCGAAGGAGCAGGATAGAACAACACATTACAAGGAAGGTAGCCTCACGTTACCGGGAACGGTGATGTTGGGAACCGGCGTCATGATAGGCGCGGGCATTTTTGCGCTGACCGGGCAGATGGCGCAAATGACAGGCGTTCTGTTCCCGCTGGCATTTCTCGCTGCCGCCGTTGTCGTTGCCTTTAGCGCTTATTCCTACATCAAGATTTCCAACGCCTATCCCTCCGCCGGAGGCATCGGCATGTATTTGCACAAGGCCTACGGCGACCGGTTGCCGACGGGCTTCAATGCCTTGCTGATGTATTTTTCGATGGTGATCGCCCAGAGTTTTCTGGCGCGCACTTTTGGCTCATATACCATGCAACTCTTTGGAGGTGACGAAAGTGGCTTGATGGTGCCCGTTCTCGGCGTGGCGCTTATTCTTGCAGCGTTCCTGATTAACCTCTCAGGTAATCGACTGATCCAGGGCGTGGCCTCTTTCATTGGTGTTCTGAAGATCGTCGGCATCCTCATTTTTGGACTGGTGGGAATCTGGATCGCTGACAGTCTCTCGGTCGACTTCTCAAACCCGGGAGAGGCCGGAACCGCAGGCAACTTCCTTGGCGCAACGGCACTCGGGATACTGGCGTTCAAGGGCTTCACAACGATTACCAACAGTGGTTCTGAGGTCAAGGACCCAACACGGAACGTGGGTCGTGCCATCGTGATCTCCATCGCAGCCTGCGTGGTGATCTACACCCTGGTCGGCTTTGCCGTTGCGAGTAATCTTTCGCTTGCCGAAATCATTGAGACACGGGACTACTCCCTTGCTGCCGCCGCCCGACCGGCATTGGGCAACTATGGCGTCTGGTTCACGGTGGCCATTGCCATGATGGCGACCGCTGGCGGAATTCTGGCGAGCATTTTTGCAGTCTCGCGGATGCTGGCGATGCTGACGGAAATGAAACTGGTTCCCCACAGCCACTTCGGCATGCCGGGCAGTATCCAGAAGCATACGCTGGTCTATACCGTGGTTCTCGGCCTGTTCCTGACGGCATTCTTTGACCTGTCCCGGATCGCGGCGCTGGGAATCGTGTTCTACCTGATCATGGACATTGCCATTCACTGGGGTGTTATCCGGTATCTCCGTGAGGACATCAAGGCCAGTGCGTGGGTGCCAGTCACCGCAATTTTTCTCGATGTTCTTGTGCTTGGAGGCTTTGTCTGGGTCAAGCTGAATTCCGATCCGTTCGTGATTGGGGTTGCTGTTGTCGCAATGATCGTCATAGCGATTGCCGAGCAGATCTTTCTAAAAAGATCGCTGTCGGCCAGACAAGCGGGACAGAAGGAATCTCATGCACACGACCACTGATCCCCGGAATTGAAACGGACATCACTGATTTCAGTGCTAACCCGTATTGTTTGAAAAAAACCGGTACAGGGGAACGAATATAACCGCGATGTACCAGCCATACAGGTAGGCTTCCACCAGGCCGATCGCAAATCCCGACCACGTCAACCACTCAAAGCCTGGCAACAAGGGAGCCCATGCTTCGTACATGCGCATTTCTTGCGGAGCGATAAGACCAAACCCCACACACAGCAAGTAGCTGATTGCGAAGAGCATTGAAAGACTGTTCCCCACTGGGGATATCTGTAATCGAGAGTCTTTTGAAGTCGGGTTCTGCATGTTCTTTTCCTCGCAGCAGTGGGCATGGCAGGATAATTAGAGCAGGGAAATACGCAAGAAAGTGGGCAGCGTGCACGCGCGTTTTTACGGAGTGTAGAATAGAAACGTTTACCTCAGCATGGCCAAAAGATTACAACTATGTAATTATTGGGTAATCATTCTGTTGGGTCTCTCTTCTATTATAATAATTGAGGATGTCTGCCATGGCCGCGGTTTATTACGAGCTGAAGTAAGAGGTCACATGGGGCGTTCTGTGTGGAGTATTGATGATTCGAGACAGGCGAAGGCGCACACGGACGATTTGTAGCATACGCTGTGTAGTGGCACTGATATTGGCAGCGCTGTGGCAAGCTTCTGCTGCGGCGGTACCTGCCTGTTGCGCCATGGAGAAAGCAGCAGACGCGCTGGCGCCAATATCCCAGCCTGCTGACGCTCGCCTGGACCAGGAGACGATGCGTCCTGTGGCCTTTCCACCGGCGCCGGTCTTTCCTTTGCTACGGCCTCCCATCGTCTGATTTAACGCGCGCAATCCGTTCTGAATATTCAGGCAGGGGAACCGGCCTGGAAGGGCAGGCTTATGCAAACAACCCTGTCGCTGAAACCTGAATTTCATTGGCGATGTATCGCCGGAGGTAACCATGAATCTATCGCGAGTTAAAGGCCTTGTGCTGGTCCTGCTTCTCGCGCTCGACGCAGCGCCGGGCAGTGCGCAGACACAAGACGCAGAGTTGACCGTGAGCGAGGCCATAGCCATCGCCATCGAGACTGATCCCTGGCTGACGGGCAGTCGCCTGACACAAGCTGCGTTGACTGCGGAGGCGATTGCCGCCGCCGCTCTGCCGGATCCCAGAATGAATTTGATGGCCGGTAATTTTCCTGTCGACAGTTTCGATATCGATCAGGAGGCAATGACACAGTTTTCAGTCAGTGTCAGCCAGATGTTTCCGCGGGGGGATACGCTCTTACTTGCGAAGCAAAAAAGGCTGCAGCTTGCACTGCAACATCCGCTGTTGCGGGAGGACCGCCGGGCCAAAGTGACAGCCACGGTTGTGCAGCTGTGGCTGGATGCCTATAACGCGCAGGAAAGTATCCGGTTAATCGAGCAGGACCGGTCGTTATTCGAGCAACTGGTCGACTCGGCACAGGCGAGTTATGCCTCCGCCGTGGGTCGTACAAGGCAACAGGACGTCATACGTGCCCAACTCGAGCTGACGCGACTCGAAGACCGATTGACGGTTCTCGCGCAACAACGGGAAACCGCACAGCGGCGGCTTTCCGAATGGATTGGCGTCCCCGCGCGGAGTCCTCTCAGACCCGTGATGCCGACAGAGCACACAGCCAAACCGGTATCGATCCAGGCTTCCGGACAGCAGCGTTACGAATGGGTTAGCAATCACCCCACCCTGCGAGCATTGGACATGCGGATCGAGGCCATGGAAACCGATGTCGACCTCGCGCGACAGAAATACAAGCCAGAGTGGGGCCTCAATGCCCAGTATGGCTATCGGCACCAGGATCCGTTGGGCCGCGACAGGGCCGATCTGTTTTCTGTTGGTGTCACCTTTGACCTGCCCATATTCACCGCTAACCGGCAGGACAAGGCAGTCAGCGCAGCCGCAAGCCGTGCCGAGACGATCAGGACCGACAAACAGTTATTGATACGCCGACTGATGGCGGAGCTGGAAACGGCCACAGTACAGCTGGCACGGCTGGGCGAGCGGAGGGCGCTTTATGCAGATCAGCTGTTACCGCAAATGGCCGAGCAGGCCGAGGCCGCTCTGGCGGCCTACAACAACGATGACGGCGACTTTGCCGAGGCGGTGCGCGCTCGAATCGCCGAGTTGAATGCCAGGATCGAAGCACTCGCCATCGCCGTTGAACGCCAGAAAACCATCGCACAGATCAATTACCTGCTTGCCGAGGCGTCCCCCGACGCCGCTCAGCCGCTGGAAGACTTCTGAGGTGCAGACAATGAAATCCTATGCAAAGATCCTGCTGGGCGTCGCTATCGGCGTGGTGGTGGGAGCGGGCGGCATCGTGTTGTTGGGTGATTCAGGCGAAGATGGCGTCAATGCAGCCGCCGGCGCGAGCGAACCCCTCTACTGGGCGGCGCCCATGGACCCGGATTACAGGCGCGACCAGCCTGGAAAATCGCCGATGGGCATGGATCTGATCCCCGTCTACGAGGGTGAGGGTGCCAGCAGCGAGGCAGGCACTGTTGAGATTTCGCCGCATGTTGTCAATAACCTCGGTGTTCGCACCGCCCCCGTCGAATCGGGTCGCCTGCAGCTGGATGTGAGAACAGTGGGGTATGCGCAGTACGATGAGGATCGCCTGGTAAATATCAGCCCACGGGTGGAAGGCTGGTTGGAGACATTGCACGTCAAGGCCGCCGGAGACCCTGTCACGCAGGGCGAACCGCTCTATACGCTCTATTCTCCGACTCTGGTCAACGCTCAGGAAGAATTGTTGCTGGCGCTGAAGCGGGACAATCCAGTCCTGATACAGGCTGCCGTGGAACGGTTGTCGGCTTTGCAGGTACCGCAGGCGAGTATTGAGCGGCTGCGCCAGACACGTAAACTCAGCCAGACGATCACCATCGCCGCGCCGCAGTCAGGTGTTGTAGATAACCTGAGCGTGCGCGAGGGGATGTATGTAAAACCTGGCTCAATGCTGATGTCCATAGGGCAGCTTGAGCACATCTGGGTTATCGGCGAAGTGTTTGAGCGTCAGGCCGGTCTTGTCAGCGTCGGCGACAAAGTTCGCATGCAGCTCGATTACCTACCCGGCAAGGATTTGATGGGTCAGGTGGACTATATCTACCCGTCACTGAACGAAAAGACGCGCACCGTGCAGATTCGCGCGCGGTTTGATAATTCTGACGGGTTGCTAAAGCCGGGCATGTTCCTGCAAATGGTCATCGACACTCAGCCCGGCGCTCCGACCCTGCTGATCCCGCGAGAGGCGTTGATCCGCACGGGGACTCAGGCGCGTGTGGTGCTGGCCCAGGGTGAGGGTCGCTTCAAGTCGATTGCCGTCGAGGTAGGGCGCGTGGGGGAGCGGCAGGTTGAGATTCTCTCGGGTCTCAGTAAAGGGGAGCGCATTGTCACCTCTGCGCAGTTCCTGATTGACTCGGAGTCCAGCAAAACTTCGGATTTCAAGCGGATGTCACACGTGATGGAAGAGGATCACAGTCAGCACGCTGGCATGGGAAAAGGATCGACTTCGGATTCCAGCATGGATCAGGGCAAAAAGCACGGTAGCCAAGCCCGTGAGGAAAGCGACCGTGATTGAATCCATTATCCGCTGGTCGATTGGCAATCGCTTCTTCGTATTGCTCGCCACCGTGGTCCTGATTGGCGGTGGGCTGTTTGCGGTGAAAAACACGCCGGTAGACGCCATTCCAGACCTGTCTGACGTCCAGGTGATCATCAAGACGAGTTATCCGGGACAGGCGCCGCAGGTCGTCCAGGATCAGGTGACGTATCCCCTGACCACCGCCATGCTGTCGGTGCCGGGGGCCGTTACCGTGAGGGGCTATTCTTTTTTTGGCGACTCGTTTGTTTACGTGATTTTTGATGAGGACACGGATGCCTACTGGGCGCGCTCGCGCGTTCTGGAGTATCTGTCCCAGGTCGCGCCCACCCTGCCACCCAGCGCCAGGCCGCAGCTGGGGCCAGATGCTACGGGTGTTGGCTGGGTGTATCTCTACGCCCTGGTGGACCGCACCGGTACTCTAGACCTCAGCCAGCTGCGCAGCCTGCAGGACTGGTTTCTGAAGTACGAGTTGCAGACAGTGCCTGGAGTTTCTGAGGTCGCCGCGCTCGGTGGCATGGTCAAGCAGTATCAGGTGAAGGTGAACCCCGAGAAACTGCGCGCGTTTGGTATTCCGTTGTCTCACATCCAGATGGCCATTCAGCGAGGTAACCAGGAGGTGGGTGCCTCGGTGGTGGAAATGGCTGAAGCCGAATACATGTTGCGGACAAGCGGCTACATTCAATCCATTGAGGATCTCGCCAACATCCCCCTGGGCGTGGACGACAACGGCACGCCGTTGCTACTCAAGGACGTAGCCGACATCGGAATGGGGCCTCAGATGCGGCGGGGCATCGCCGAGCTCAATGGAGAGGGCGAGACGGTTGGCGGCATTGTGGTGATGCGCTTTGGCGAGAACGCCCAGGAAACCATCGATGGTGTTAAAGCGAAGCTGGAGACGCTCAAGGCAGGTTTGCCTGAAGGAGTGGAGATCGTCACCGTTTATGATCGCTCCGGTCTGATTTCCCGTGCGGTCGAAAGCCTGTGGAAAAGCCTGGTCGAGGAGCTTGCCATCGTCGCGCTTATCTGCGTTATATTTCTCTTTCACGTCAGGTCGTCCCTGGTGGCAGTCATCAGCCTGCCATTGGGAATCCTGACAGCTTTCATTGTCATGTACTGGCAAGGCATCAATGCCAATATCATGTCTCTCGGTGGCATTGCGATTGCGATTGGCGCCATGATTGACGGCGCCATCGTCTTGATCGAGAACATGCACAAGCACATGGAGCGCACGCCGTTAACGCCGGAGAACCGCTGGAAAATCGTGGCGGAATCAGCGACAGAGGTGGGGCCAGCACTGTTTTTCAGCCTGCTGATCATTACGGTGAGCTTCATGCCGGTTTTTACTCTGGAGGCTCAGGAAGGCCGTATGTTCAGTCCGCTGGCGTACACCAAGACCTATGCCATGGCCGCCAGCGCGGCTCTCGCGGTGACGGTCATACCGGTATTGATGGGGTATTTCATTCGGGGAAAAGTAGTCGCTGAAAACAGGAACCCGGTCAACCGGTTTCTGATCGCGGGGTATATGCCGCTGCTCAAGGGTGTGTTGCGTTTCCCCAAAGCCACGCTCCTCATGGCGGCGCTGATCTTCCTGGTGGGAATATGGCCGGTACACAAGATCGGAAGTGAGTTCATCCCTGATCTTGACGAGGGTGATCTCATGTACATGCCCACGACCTACCCTGGGCTGTCTATCGGCAAAGCCAGGCAACTGTTACAGCAGACCGACAAGCTGATCGCGACCGTGCCGGAGGTGGAGACGGTTTTCGGCAAGATTGGCCGTGCAGAAACTGCCACAGATCCCGCGCCGCTGACCATGATCGAGACCTTCATCCAGCTCAAACCCAAAGAGGAATGGCGCGAGGGAATGACGCTTGAGAGCCTGAAGAAGGAACTGGATGCACTGGTCAAGTTCCCCGGTCTGACCAACGCCTGGGTAATGCCCATCAAGACCCGGATTGACATGCTGGCCACGGGGATCAAAACCCCGGTCGGCATCAAGATTGCGGGCGAGGACTTGAACGTAATCCAGGATATCGGCCAACAATTGGAGCAGATCCTGAAGGATGTTCCGGGCACCGCCTCGGTCTATTCGGAACGGGTCGCGGGTGGGCGTTATATCAAGGTGGATATTCAGCGGGGGAGGGCGGCGCGCTATGGTCTAAACATCGCCGATGTACAACAGGTAGTAGCCACTGCGATTGGCGGTATGAACGTGACCCAGACAATCGAGGGGCTTGAGCGCTATCCGGTCAATCTGCGCTATCCGCAGGACTATCGCGACTCGCCCGAACAGCTGGAGCTTTTGCCGATCGTCACGCCCGGGGGGCAGCGCATTGCGCTGGCCGACGTGGCAAGGGTCTACATCGAGGATGGTCCTCCGGCGATCAAGAGCGAAAACGCGCGGCTCAATGGCTGGACATTCGTGGACATTGAAGGTGTGGATGTCGGTACCTACGTTGAGGGCGCCATGGTGACCGTCCAGGAGCAGTTGGAGTTGCCGGCGGGCTACTCGGTGTCCTGGTCCGGTCAGTATGAATACATGTTACGCGCCAAGGAAAAGCTGATGTACGTGGTGCCTTTGACGCTGGCTATCATTATCGTCCTGCTCTACATGAATTTTCGTAATGTCGCCGAAATTGCCATCATTCTCGGAACTCTGCCACTGGCGGTCATCGGCTCCATATGGTTGATGTACCTGCTGAACTACAATTTCTCGGTGGCCGTGGCCGTTGGGTTCATCGCTTTGGCCGGGGTCACGGTGGAGATCGGGATTATCATGCTGACCTATCTCAACCAGGCCTACACACAGTTACTCAGCCGCTGCGCCGAAAAGGGCGTGGAACCGCTGAAGCGGGACGTGCTGGAAGCTGTCACAAAAGGGGCCGGCCTTCGTGTAAGACCGGTGATGATGACGACAGTCTCCACCATCGCCGGTTTGCTTCCTATCATGCTCAGCTCTGGTACCGGCGCCGAAGTGGTTAGCAGAATTGCGGCACCAATGGTGGGCGGTATGATAAGCGCAGTCGTGTTGACTCTGCTGGTTTTGCCCGTGGTGTATTACCTGTGGCGGGGTTTTCGGTTGCTGTAGTTGTAGAAGTTAAAAGACATACAGTATCCGGGCGAATAGGTTCATACCCTGAGCCGGTAGGCGCTGCCCTGTCGCGACATCAGGGTTACTCACCCTATTGTAGCCGCCCAGATGCGGGGCGTATTTCCTGTCGAACAGGTTTTCCGCGCCCACGGCAAGTTGCAGGACGGGACTGACGTGCCAGGTGCCGCGCAGATTCACCACCCCGTGGCCCGAGGAAACCTGCTCCCGGTTAGTCTTGCTGACATCGCGCTGCGCCGCGTATACGACGGTCTCCAGCGTTGCGCTCATCGAGCCGAGGTCCAGCGATGTCCGCAGCGTCGCATTCGGTGGCGCGATGCGGTACAGATCGTCGTGGATATCCCGGCGCTTACCGCGCACGTAATTTAAAAGCCCGGAGAACTCAAGGCGATCACTGGCGCGCCACGACCAGTCCATGTCGAAACCATATAGCTCCGCATCGACGTTGCCGAAGCGCAGGGGGTCGGGGCGCTGCGTCCCGTTGGTAGCATTCATCATGCGGACCATCCTCGTGGCCGGGTGATCTTCCGCCAGCGGGGTGCCTTGGATATAGTTGTGGATGCGGGTGTAGAACACGCGCGGATGCAGTTGCATGCGCTCGCTACTGTGATCAACCCCTAATTCCACCGTCCGCGCACGCTCCGAATCCAGCGCGATGTCCCCGATATACAGCTGTCCATCTGCCAGACCACCGGTGGCCTCCAGGGGCAACCAGAGGTAGCGCTCCTGGTAACTTGGAGCCCGCTGCTTCTGTGCGACACCTGCGTACAGCACAAGCGTGTCACCAAGGTGGTGGTTGAGCTTCGCCACCAGGTCGACGTTGCTGTCCGTCTGCTCGCGATCTGCCGCGTTGAAGGCTTCGCGAAGCGCCTGCGCTGGCGGCATCATCATCGCCGGCGTCGCATTGACTGCACCAGCGTCGCTGCGCGCGCGGTTGAGCCGCAGTCCTGCTTCACCGCGCAGCCGCGAGTTGAAAGACTGTCCGCGCTCAACGAACGCCCCGAGGACGCGTCGCTCTGCACGATTGAAATTATCGACGAAGAACATCGGATTATTTGGGTTGTCGATATTGGAGTCGTGCTCTTCACTGAAGCCGTCAATCCCGACACGCCATAGGCTACGGTCATCTCCCTTGGAGACCTGCAGGCGGAAACCGCGGTTCCGGGTTGTCGCGATGTTCTTTCGGTGCAGCGCCGATGCCGGTGGCGGACGCAGGTGAAAGTTGCTCATGCCGTGATCGAGCTCGCTTGCATAGGTCGCGGCGACAACCTGCAGTGTGTTCGCGGGCTCATAGCGATAGGTTGCCTTGTAAAGGTCGCCCTCGAAGTAGCTAATGTCCATGGGCAGGGCCGGTGTGCCGGCGTCGCCGGTATCGTTGTGGCCATAATCCAATTGCAGGCCGTGATCACCCCAACGCGTTCCATAACCTACGTCGTAGCGCTCTCGTTGGTAGCGCGACGGCAGGATCTCCCCGCCCGGAAACTCGGCGTCGTCACCATCCTGCAGCATTGCCGACAGCTTGAAGCGGTGGTGTTCATTACTGCCCTGGATGTCCGTATCCAGCTGGTAGCCAGAATTTATTGACTGGCCGCTGCCCACGAGCCGCCCCTCAAAGTGAAAATCCTCGCTACCGCCGAAATCCATGCGTCGCGTGCGTGCGTCGATGGCCCCACCCAGAGATTCCTGCGCTACGCTGACCGGCGCGATACCGCGATAGACCTCAAGGCTTTCCAACTGAGCCGTGACGGCATAGGAAATTGGGGGGTCCATCCAGTTGGGACCCGCAGGCGCCAGCTGGGAGCCGTCCATGGTTACTGCGATCCGCGGGCCGAACAGGCCGCGGTATTGTGGAATACCGGTGAGCGGGCCATTGCTGGTCACATTGGCGCCTGGAGCATGATATAGAAGCCGGGCAGCGTCGGGGGCTACGGACAAGGCCGTGGTCACATCGATGGTGCGCGAGTCATGCCGCGCGGACACCAGTAGTTCTTCAAGATCCTGGGCTGTAGCAAAAGGGTTGGCGGCTGCGCCCAGCAGGACGCAGCAGAAAATATGTGTTCGCATAGTTATCTCCGTCGGGCGGCGATAAGCACAGCCCGATACAATAGTAGGGAGCTGTCGCAGACAGGCCCCGGTCAATGGAATGAGTGGTGTCGCCGTCAGAGCCGGCGCGGAGAGTCAGGCCGGGGGCGAACGTACCGGCGGGCGCAGCCACGAAGCTTCCCGATGTGCGGGTTCGCGCTGAACGGTTTGCACCAGCAGCGCGGGTAGGGGTTTGTCGGCCGCAACGAAGGCCTTGCCAAGGGAAACCGTACTGATGCCGGCAAAACGACAGTCTGGTTCCGCAGAAGTGGTAGCACCGGAACTGTCGCCGTCGAGACCGCCATGACCGTGTTGATGGTGGTCGTGATGGTCCACGGCGGGTGCAGCGTTTGTCAGCGCATTGATGAGCAGCGAGCTGCGGGCATCGCCAGGACAGAGGTGGAAAGCGGTGCCGGAGGCCAGGGGCGCAGCCATGTATCCCGGCGGAACGACGGCCACGGCGATCAGGTAAGCCAGGACGGCAAGGCTCACCATCGCCGGACTGCGGGCCTGTCGTGTAAGTTGGATCAGCGGCATAGTAGGAGAATTGTATCGCAGTCCAGTACTTTCCGGTTGATTTTTGAATAAATTCAGCTAGTTGCAATCCATGTCGTGCTCGTGCGTCTGCTCGGCGTCGAAAATGTCATTTTTTAGGGGATATAGATCTGCACCTTAACGGCATACTCCGGTGTGCCGTAGTACGTATTGATTCGGAGGTCGCTAGACTCCTGACCGGGTACATGCGCTCTTTCCAGATGCAAAAATTCCCGGGTAGCCTGGTTGGCGGAACAGGCTCGCCGGGCATCAGCCAACTCAGCCTCAACGTGGGGTGCTATTTTCGCGGTGAAGTTAGGTGCCATTTTGATCTCCTCGGACGGGTATAGGTAGTGTCCCCATGAGTGGTGTAAATCTTCACGGTGGAGTGGCGGCCACCGTGGGTCTCCGTAAACTGGA
>NZ_JAUTDR010000033.1 GCF_030649675.1 Haliea sp. E1-2-M8
ACCCAAATCTCGGCTCAGACACACTCGTTAATCATATAATCCAATAATGAATCGATGAGTCACTTGTTGTGTCTGAATAGTCGTACAACTATCCCAACAAGTGCCCACACATCTGTCTTCGTTTCCTTGTTAAATAACCCAGGACCGCCAGGGCCGTGGTTTCCGCCAGAGACTGTAGCCTCTAACGGGGACGCGTATTATACCGATGAGTGACTGCTTGGCAACAGCTATTTGCAATATCTTGCTGGCAGCTGCTGCCGGTAACTCACTTCAGTTTCTCAACCCAAGCACTTGAAAGTAAAAGGGATAGAGACCCTCTTCGCGGGCTTGGCGTCGCTGCCACTGCGAAGGGAGGCGAACTATACGCAGCGGATCAGGGCTGCGCAACACTATTCGCAAAAAATAGTTCAGACAGGCCGATTTTGCCAGTTTTTGCGCTGCCCGAACCCAACTTCACACGAGTTCGAACAGGTGGTATTTCTTCTTGCCCAGCCGGGCGAGAAAAAAACGGCCGTAAAGCGCAAGATTCCGATTGAGGCAATCGCCCACCCGCTCGTTATCTTCCCAACCCAGGGCGCGACCGTTGAAAAACACAGCCTGCCGGCCAAGGGCATCCTTCACCTGCTTGCCGGAAGCCGCCATGCCCGCATCTGCAAGCAAATGGGTCAGGGTGGCGGGCAGCGTCCCGGTAGTCAGCGCACTGGCGGGCAGGCCGTCCTGACGCAACTGTTCCAGGTCATTTTCCGATAGCTGCGCGAGATCGCCACTAAACAGGGCGTCGGTAATGCGCTGGGCCGCAGCGAGGCCAGAGTCCCCATGCACCAGCAGAGTCACCTCTCGCGCCAGCACCGCCTGCGCCTCCGGGCGGCCTTGCCGCTCCTCGTCCGCTCGCTGCAGCGCGTCGATAGTAGCCACCGGCAGGAAGGTGAAGTATTTCAGGAAGCGATAGGCATCCACGTCGGCCGTATTCAGCCAGAACTGGTAAAAGGCATAGGGGGAGGTACGCGCCGGGTCCAGCCAGACAGTGCCGGATTCGGTCTTGCCAAACTTGGTGCCGTCCGCCTTCGTTATCAGCGGCATGGTCAAACCGAACACCTGCTTGCCGTACATGCGCCGCGTCAGGTCGATGCCACCGGTGATATTGCCCCACTGGTCAGACCCGCCAAGCTGCAGACTGCAATCATAACGGTGGCTGAGTTCAGCGAAATCGAAAGACTGCAGGATCATATAGGTGAATTCAGTAAAACTGATGCCGCTACCTTCTCGCTCAATGCGCTGCTTGACGGACTCCTTCTGGATCATGGCATTGACCGAGAAGTGCTTGCCCACATCCCGCAGGAAGGTCAGCACATCCATACCCTGAGTCCAGTCCAGATTGTTGACCACCTCGGCGGAGGCAGGGCCAGCGTCGAACTCGATGAAACGGGACACCTGCTGGCGGATTTTCTCGACCCAGCTCGCGATCACCTCCGGCGTATTGAGCTGACGCTCCTGGGCCTTGAAGGACGGGTCGCCGATCAGACCAGTCGCGCCACCCACCAGGGCCAACGGCCGGTGGCCCGCCAACTGGAACCGGCGCAGCATCAGCAGAGGCACCAGGGATCCGATGTGCAGGCTGTCGGCAGTGGGGTCAAAGCCGCAGTACAGCGTGCGTGAACCGCCATCCAGCCAGGCTGGCAGCTGATCTTCTCCCGCTACCTGAAAGATCAGGCCTCGGGCTTGGAGGTCGGTCAGCAGGGCACTACTCATCGGGCGACTCCCGGATTTGGCGGCCAAGACGGCCTTTTGGGGGGCGCAAACCATACAATAAGGCTGGGGAAAAGCAAATCTTATGTTCCCTCAGGCCCTGTCAGAATGCCGAAATCTTTTATATACTCAAAGGCCTACAAAGCACAGCTAACAACGATTATGCGCAATTCGGGAAATTATCGGGGAGCGACAGTCATGCCAGCAGGCACGCGGCGGCTGCACCGGAAACACTTGCTGGCTGTCGGATTACTGTCGGCGCTGGTAGCCGCAGCCACCGTTCTCACGCCCTCTGGCGAGGTTAACGCCAACCGCGAGGACACGCCAAACCTGGGGCTCCAGCTGGACAGCGACATCCTCCAGCCCATCGAGGTGAACCCGCGGCAAGCCACGGCGTTGACGACGGCCCCAGCACCGGTAGTGGAGCAGGAAACCGTGGCCGCGTCCGCCTGGGATGAACAGACTGTTCGTCGCGGCGACAACCTGTCGCTGATCTTCAAGCGCGCCGGGTTCAGCAACACCGATGTCTACCAGGTAGTCAACGAAGCGCCGGAAGGCAAGGCCCTGTCGCGTATCTATCCGGGCCAGACCATCGCCTTCGAGACAGCGGCTGACGGCGCCCTGCAGGCTGTGCGGCACGTCATCTCGCCGCTGGAGTCCGTTACCTACCGGCGCACGGATTCCGGCTTTGAGACAGAGCGGGTATTCCGCCAGACCGAGCTGCATGAATCCTGGGTCAGCGCCGAGATAACCTCCTCCCTGTTCATGGCAGGCAAGGACGCCGGGCTGTCCACCCCCCTGATTCTCGACCTGGCCAATATTTTCGGCGGCGTCATAGACTTCGTGCAGGACCCGCGCAAGGGTGACACGTTCCACGTGATCTACGAGGAACTGTACCTCGAGGGTGAAAAGTACCGCGACGGCACCATCCTCGCCGCCTCCTTTACCAACCGGGGCAAGACTTTCAATGCCTTCCGCTACGAAGACAAGGATGGCGACGTGGTCTATTACAATGAGGAGGGCGAAAGCATGCGCAAGGCCTTCCTGCTGGCGCCGGTCGATTTCACCCGTATCAGTTCCAACTACAATCCGCGCCGTTTGCACCCGATCTACAAAACCACCCGGCCACACCGGGGCACCGATTATGCGGCCCCCACCGGCACTCCGGTCTATGCCTCCGGCGATGGTCGGGTCATCAAGGCTGGCTATACCCGGGCCAACGGCAACTACCTGTTTGTACAACACGGTGACCGCTACATCACCCGTTACCTGCACCTGCATCAACGCAGGGCAAAGGAAGGACAGCGCGTAGCCCAGGGCCAGGTTATCGGCACCGTGGGCTCCACCGGCGCAGCAACCGGCCCCCACCTGCACTACGAATTCCTGATCGATGGCCAACACCGCGACCCGCGCAAAGTGCATCAGGAACTGCCCAAGGCAAAAATGCTCGCGGCGGCAGAAATTCCCGCCTTCAAGGCTGCCACCGCCAATACCTCCCGGCAGCTTGCTGGCCTGCAGTCGGACACCAGGCTGGCCCTGAGCAGCAGCGAAACCGGAGAAACTGCGCCGGCGCCCTGAAGTGGCTGCCCGTGAGCTGTACATCGGCCTCATGTCTGGCACCAGCATCGATGCCATCGATGCTGCCCTGATTCGCTGTACCGATCAGGGCTGTGAACTGCTGGCGACCCTGGAACATCCCATCGCGCCTGAACTCCGGCGCGACATCGCTGCCATCAGCCACCCGGGAGCCGACGAAATTGAACGCCTTGGGCGGCTGGATCGTCAGCTGGGCGTCCTGTTCGCCGACGCGGTACTGGCATTGCTGGCGAGCACCCGCCATGGCGCCGACGATATAGCCGCTGTTGGCAGCCATGGCCAAACCATCCGCCACCGCCCACCATCGGCCGGCAACACGCCTGCCTTCACCCTGCAGATCGGCGACCCCAATACCATAGCCGAGCTGACCGGCATCACCACCGTGGCCGACTTTCGTCGCCGCGACATCGCCGCCGGCGGTGAGGGCGCGCCCCTGGCGCCGGGTTTCCACGCTGCGGCGTTTGCCAGTGAGGGTCGCAGTCGCGCGATCGTCAACATCGGCGGCATCGCCAACATCACCCTGCTCCGCGGAACCCATCTGGTCAGCGGCTTTGACACAGGTCCGGGGAATACACTGCTGGATCACTGGACCCGGCGCCACCGGAGCCTGCCCTACGACCGCGACGGGGAGTGGGCGGCCGAAGGCCAGGTGAGTGCCGCCTTGCTGGAGCAACTGCGCAGCCACCCCTACCTCGCTCGCCGCGGACCCCGCAGTACCGGCAAGGAGGCTTTCAACCTGGCCTGGCTGGACTCCTGCCTGCACACGCTGCCCGCGCTGGACCCGCGGGACGTACAGGCCACCCTGGCCGAGATCACTGCCGACAGTATCGCCAGCGCAATTACGGGCGCAGCAGAGGGGGTTGATGAAGTCTATGTTTGTGGTGGAGGCGCCCGCAACACGGACCTGATGCGGCGCCTCTACCGCCTGCTGGCGCCGCGGCGCCTGGACACCACCGCAACGCTGGGCATGGACCCCGAGTGGGTTGAAGCTGCAGCTTTTGCCTGGCTGGCGTGGCGCACCCTGAGCGGCCTTGCGGGCAATGCCGCCGCCGTGACCGGTGCTAGCGGAGCCAGGGTGCTGGGTGGTATCTATCCCGCGGGTGGGGTCTGAGCGGCCGTTTTCAGATAGAAAACGAAGCGCCGCAGCCGCAGGTGGTCGCCGCATTGGGGTTGTTGATGACAAAGCGTGACCCTTCCAGACCCTCGGTGTAGTCAACTTCGGAACCCACCAGGTACTGGAAGCTCATCGGATCCACGAGCACGGCAATGCCGTCGCGCTCGATAATTGTGTCATCCTCCGCCGCGGTGTCTTCGAAAGAAAAACCGTACTGGAAGCCGGAGCAGCCGCCCCCGGTGATATAGACGCGCAGCTTCAGGCCCGGATTCTCTTCCTCCTCGACCAGCTCACGCACCTTGTTCACCGCCCGGGCAGTGAGGTTGATGCCGCCGGGATTGAATGATTCAGCTACGGACATGATTGTTCTCCGGGGTACCGATGCCCCCCGCCTTGACTGCATTGGGCGAGCATTATGGTAAGTCCGAGTATTCTAGTCAACTTTAGCTGGGAGCGCCTAGCTGGGGGCGCCTAGCTGGGGGCGCCTGGCTGGGGGCGCCTTAGCTGGGTCCTCAGCCGGCGCGCCCATTGATGGTGGCGTCACCGGACCGTTGCAGCGCCGCGCTTACTTCCCGGCATGAGTAAATTTCTCCTGCACCCGCCAGGGGTACTGCTCCCGCGCCTCGGCCTTGCTGGGCGCGGACAGGGTTGCCACGACACTGACCGCCCGGGGTTCAAAGCCCTCCGGTAACACCAGGTCGCCCTCTATCGACTGAAAATAGCGAAATCGCAGAGGCAGGATAGTGCTCTCAAGATCCGCACTCAACTCCGCAAGAGGATAACTGCGCGGCGCTCCCGCCTGCTGTCCGCTAACCTCTGCGTAAAGCTCACCCTGCAGCGGCCTGTGCTTGCGTGCCTCCTGCTGCGCGACAATACGGAAGCCATAGCGGCGGGGCTCTTCCCGGGCCACCAACTCAATCTCGCGCAGGCTGAACCCCTGGGCGATCTCCCCCGGCGCCATCAGGCTGCGATAAAACCGGATCCCCTCCTCCAGGCCCGCTATCTGTTCCTTTTGCCCCGCCAGCTCCTGCCGCACCAGCTCCAGCGCGGCGCGATCCACTTCGTGCCGGGCCACCAGCACCCCCAGTTGGCGGCCAAGGTTGTCTTCTTCCGCCCGCGCCGCCTGCAGGGCCGCACCCTGTTCCCGGTAGCGCTGGGGGTCAATACTGATCCCGCTGAACGCGGCCTGCCGACCCAATATAAAACCCACGCCCAGTATCAGCGCCGCGGACAGGGCCAACACCAGCACCACTATTTGCTGGTGACGGACGCGATAGCGGCGGACCACCGTGCGATAGCGATCGCTGCTCACGGGAACCTCAAGGGAGCAGGCCCACCAGTTCCAGGCCCGCCTGTTCCGGCAGGCCGAACATGATGTTCATGTTTTGTAGCGCCTGACCCGAGGCACCTTTCACCAGGTTGTCGATGGTGGACATAACCACCACAGTGTCGCGATCCTGCGGCACCATGATCGACAGCTGGCAGCGGTTGGCGCCCTTGACCGTGCGGGTCTGGGGGAACATCCCGCGAGGCAGCACATCGACAAAGGGTTCAGCGGCATAGTAGTCCTCGTAGAGCGCCTGTAAATCCCCCGCCGGGCTCCGCAAGCGGGCGAACAGGGTCGCGTGAATGCCCCGCACGATGGGCAGCAGATGGGGCACAAAAGTAACTGCCACCGGCGAGCCTGAGACGTCCGCCAGACCCTGCTCTATCTCCGGCAGGTGGCGGTGTCCACCAACCCCATAGGCCTTGAAACTGCCCGCAACCTCGCTCAGGAGATTGTCGATCTTCGCCTGGCGCCCGGCGCCGCTGGCTCCGGAGGCGGCACTGGCAATCAGCGTGGCCGGATCGACCAGACCCTTGGCCAACAACGGTATCCAGCCCAGCTGGATCGCCGTGGGATAACAGCCCGGGCAGGCAACCAGCCTGGCGCCCCTGATCCGGTCGCGGTTGACTTCCGGCAGGCCGTACACGGCCTCCGGCAGCAACTCGGGACTGGCATGGGGCTCCCCGTACCACTGGGACCAGAGGGCCGCGTCGCGAATCCGGTAATCCGCAGAGAGGTCAATGACCCGGCTACCGGCGGCCAGCAGCTCCGGCACCAGTTGCATGGCAACATTGTGCGGGGTGGCGAAAAACACCACATCGCAGGCAGCCAGCAGCGCCACATCGGGTTCGGCAAAAACGAGGTCAAAGTGGCCTCGCAGGTTGGGGTACAGGTCATCCACCCGGCGCCCCGCCTCGGCGCGGGAGGTGATAGCCACCACCTCCACGTCCCGGTGCAGCGCCAGCAGACGCAATAACTCGACCCCGGTGTACCCGGTGCCTCCGACAATACCTGCCCTGATCATGCTCACTCCCTGCTGCAGCGCCGGGGAGTCCACGCGCTCCCTGGCGATAAAGAAACGTCCTAGTATAAAAGCAAACCCGCCGCGGATAACTGTTAATATTCGGGATCAAACATTAGCGTACAAGGCGCCGGATCGCTCCCATGCTGTGGCTCAAGGCTTTTCACCTCATTTTCATGGTCTGCTGGTTTGCTGGATTATTCTACCTGCCACGGATACTGGTGTACTTCGCTGCCAGCGAGGACGCGGCGACCCGCGCCCAGCTCGCGGTCATGGCGCGCAAGCTGTACCGGTTTGTCACTCCGTTCATGCTGCTGACCATCGCCTTTGGCATTGCCCTGATCACTACCAACCCGGACTATTACCTGACCGCAACCTGGCTTTGGGTGAAAATCGCCGGAGTGGCGTTTCTGGTAGGCTACCACCTCCAGTGCGGCCGTTATGTGCGCGAGGCAAATGCGGACAGCAACCGCCACGGTCACGTTTTCTACAGGTTTTTCAATGAAATACCGGTACTGTTCCTGTTTGCCATCGTCATCCTGGCGGTGGTCAGGCCCTTTTGACGCAGGCGGGGCAACTCTGGCTATACTGACCCGCACGCAATAATCGGTCGCGGCAACGCTTGCCCGCGGCGGCACCCGCACTACCTCAGGAAAGGATCACATGAGCACATCCCAGCAGTTGTTCGAGCGCGCCCGCCAGCACATCCCCGGCGGAGTGAACTCCCCGGTACGCGCCTTCAAGGCGGTGGGCGGCACGCCGGTCTTTATCGAGCGCGCCGACGGCGCCTATTTTCATGACTGCGAGGGCAAGCGCTACCTTGACTACGTGCTGTCCTGGGGCCCGATGCTGATGGGGCACAACCACCCCCACGTCCGCGAGGCCGTCATTCGCCAGAGCGAGAAAGGGCTGAGCTTCGGCGCGCCTACCGAGCTGGAAATCCAGCTGGCGGACCGGATCTGCGAGATCATGCCGGGCATGGACCTGGTGCGCATGGTGAACTCCGGCACCGAGGCCACCATGAGCGCCATCCGCCTGGCCCGCGGCTGCACCGGCCGCGACACCATCGTCAAGTTCGAGGGCTGCTACCACGGCCACTCCGACTCCCTGCTGGTGAAAGCCGGCTCCGGCGCCCTGACCCTGGGTGTCCCCAGCTCACCCGGTGTCCCCGCCGCGCTCGCTGACCACACCATGACCCTCACCTACAACGACAGTGAGGACCTGCACCGCGCCTTCGCCGAGCATGGCGACTCCATCGCCTGCGTCATTGTTGAACCGGTCGCCGGGAACATGAACTGCATTCCGCCGCAGCCGGGCTTTCTGGAGACCATGCGCGAACTGTGCAGCAAGCATGGCGCCGTGCTGATCCTGGACGAGGTGATGACCGGCTTCCGCTTCGGCCTGCAGGGTGCCCAGGGTTACTACGGGATCGAGGCCGACCTGACCTGCCTGGGCAAGGTCATCGGCGGCGGCATGCCGGTCGGCGCCTTCGGCGGTAAACGCGAGTTCATGGAACAGATCGCGCCCCTGGGGCCGGTGTACCAGGCCGGCACCCTGTCCGGCAACCCGATCGCGATGGCCGCGGGCCTCGCCACCATGGAAGTCATCTCCGCGCCGGGCTTCTACGAGCCGGTCTTCAGCCGCACCAGCCAGCTTTGCGAGGGGCTGGAGCAGGCGGCGGCCGCGGCCGGTGTGCCGTTCACCACCAACCACGCCGGCACCATGTTCGGCGGCTTCTTCACCGACGCGGCGACGGTCACCAATTACAGCCAGGTCATGGCCTGCGACACGCCCGCATTCAACCGCTTTTTCCATGCCATGCTGGACGCCGGTGTCTACCTGGCACCCGCCTCCTACGAGGCCGGGTTCATGTCCGCGGCTCACACCGACGCCGATATCGCTGCCACCGTGGATGCCGCCCGCGCGGCTTTCGCCAGCCTCTGACCGGAGACCGATACCATGTTCCAGAGCCAGCGCGGCCCCTTCCCCCAGACACGCATGCGACGCCTGCGGGCGCAGGAGTTTTCCCGGCGCCTGGTCAGGGAGAGCACCCTGACCCCCGCGGACTTCATCTTTCCGGTGTTCGTGCTGGAGGGCAGCAACCAGCGCGAAGCCATCGCTTCCATGCCCGGCATCGAGCGGCTCAGCATCGACCTGCTGGTGACCCAGGCCCGGGAAGCGCTGGACCTGGGTGTGCCGGCGCTGGCCCTGTTCCCGGTGGTCGCCGCCGGCAGGAAAAGCCCGGGCGCCGAGGAGGCATGGAACCCGGACGGCCTGGTGCAGCGGGCAGTGAAGTCGCTGAAGGACGCCCTGCCGGACCTGGGCGTGATCACCGATGTCGCCCTGGACCCCTACACCACCCACGGCCAGGACGGCATCATAGACGACAGCGGCTACGTGCTGAACGACATCACCAGCGACGCCCTGGTGCAGCAGGCCCTTTCGCACGCAGATGCCGGGGCGGACGTGGTCGCGCCCTCGGACATGATGGACGGCCGTATCGGCGCCATCCGCACGGTGCTGGAACAGCACAGCCACCACAACACGCTGATCATGGCCTACGCCGCCAAGTACGCCTCCAGCTACTATGGGCCGTTCCGCGATGCGGTGGGTTCCGCCGGCAACATCAAGGGCGGCAACAAGTACAGCTACCAGATGGACCCGGCCAACAGTGACGAAGCGCTGCACGAGTGTGCGCTGGACCTGGCCGAGGGCGCCGACATGATCATGGTCAAACCGGGTATGCCCTACCTGGATATCGTCAGACGGGTGAAGGACGAGCTGAAAACGCCCACCTTTGCCTACCAGGTCAGCGGTGAGTACGCCATGCACATGGCCGCCTTCGAACAGGGCTGGCTCACCCGGGAGCCGGTAATGCTGGAATCGCTGCTGGCCTTCAAGCGCGCCGGCTGCGACGGCATTCTCACCTATTTTGCGCTGCAGGCAGCGCGGGCACTGCAGTAGGGGCGTGCCGGTGCTTAGCTGGCAGCGCACCCTGGGCAAGTTCGCCTGTACCGCACTGGGTCTGCTGGCTGCACTGGCCCAGGCTGCCCCAGAAGAGGAGTGCAGCTGCCTGTGGCAGGGCAGTTTCGCCGAGGTCCAGGCGCAGGTCGACCTGGTAGCTGCAGTCACCGTCCTGGGCGGCAAGGGCAATTCCCTTGATGTCACGGTGGACCGGATTCTGCGCGGACGGGAGTTCAAGGAGGAAGTTCGGCTCTGGCTGAAGGCGCGGGATTACTGCCGGCCGGAAGCGAAAGAATTTCCGGTCGGCACGCGCTGGGTCCTGGCCCTATACCGGATTACCGAAGAGGTGCCGGGGGGCTTCAACCCCGATACGCCCAATCTCAGCTATGGGCGCATCGACGACTACCGCCTGTCCAGCTGTGGCGGCTACTGGCTTGAGATCCAGGAAGACCGGGTCACCGGCAACCTGGTCGATGCCCCGCGCTGGGAGCGAGCGCCGAAAATGACCCCGGTTCTGCTGGAACTGCTGGCGGCCTATATCCGCGGCGAGGTGGACAGCGAGGCGCTGCTGGAAGCGAGCCGTGAGGACCCGGCCCTGCGCGAGTTGATGCTGGATACCAGGGAGTTTCTGCGCCAGATTCGCTAGCTCGGCAGCGTCTCAGCGGCGCCAGCTACGGCGGCGCTGATCGGTGTCCTCGACCAGATCCATGAGTTCATCCAGCATCGCCAGCGACAGGCCCCAGATGCGGTAGCGGCCGTACAGGTAACAGGGCATCTTCAGGGTCAGGCGGTTGCGCCGCCAGCGCATGGTTTCGCGGTTGGCGTTGTTCAACAGGAACTCGAGGGGCACCCAGACGACTTCCGCCACCTCGTGGTTGATGCGGAAAACGGGCGCGCGGTCCATGCGGAACACAAAGGGGCTGACCGCCATGCCAAAGGTGCCGCGATGGGGCCTGGCATTGATGTCGGACAGGCGCCCGATGCAGTGAGCCTGGCGCTCCAGGTCCAGCCCCACCTCTTCCCGGGTCTCGCGCAGGGCAACCGCGTAGCCGTGGGCATCGCCGGGATCCATGCGCCCGCCCGGAAAAGCCATGTGTCCAGACCAGGGATCACCCTCCCTTTCTGCGCGCTTGATCATTAGAATATGCAGCTCGCCCTCCCGTACCTGCAGAATCAGCGCCACCGCCGAGCGCTTCATCAGCGGCCGCAGCCAGGGCCTGGCTGGGCGGTGAGTCGCCAGGCGGGTCTCTAGCATTTGCAGCAGGGATATTGGCACCAAGGCTGTCCTTACGGGGTGAGCCACGATTATAGGATTTAACCATGACCAACGACCAGACCATGCTCAGCCTGCAGGCCGTCAACCTCGTGTACCGCTCCAGGCCTGCCCTGCGGCAGCTGGATTGGGAGCTGCGCGCCGGCCAGCACTGGGCCTGTGTCGGGCCCAACGGCGCCGGCAAGACCAGCCTGGCGCGGGTACTCAGCCACCAGGCCAACCACTTTTCCGGTGACTATCTGAGCGCTCCTGCGCTGGAGCAGGATGGCGTGGCCTATGTCTGCTTTGAACAGGCCCAGGCCCTCTGTGCCCGCGATCGCAAGCTCGATGATTCGGAATACCGGGCGGATGCCGCCGACCCCGGCACCCGCGTGCGCGACGCCATTCTCGGCGGGCGCGAGCCGGACCAGCGTTTCCACGCCTGGGTAAGCCGCCTGCGCCTGGGGCACATCCTCGACCGGGGCCTGCGCTTCATTTCCACCGGGGAAATGCGCAAGACCCTGCTGGTGCGGGCACTGCTCAGCCAGCCTGCACTGTTGATCCTGGACAGCCCGCTGGACGGCCTGGACCGGGCCAGCCAGCAGGCGATGCAGGTGGCCATCGACGAACTGCTGGCGGGCGAGCGCAGCCTGCTGCTGTTGTGCCGGCAGTTGGAGGATGTGCCAGCAGGTATCAGCCACCTGCTGGTGCTTGATGAGGGTCGGGTCCTGTGCAGCGGCGAGCGCGAAGCGGTACTCGCGCGCGAGGAGGTGCAGGCCCTGATGCGGCCAACCCTGCCACCGCTGGGCGCCTTGCCAGCGCCGACGCTTCGCAGCTACAGCGTCCCCGAGGGGCCGCTGCTGGACCTGCGCAATGTCAGCGTGGCCTACGGCGAGCTACAGGTCCTGCGCGGCCTGGACTGGCGCCTGGAGCGCGGCCAGCACTGCTGCGTGTCCGGCCCCAATGGCTGCGGCAAGACCACCCTGCTGAGCCTGATCACCGGCGACAACCACAAGGCCTACGGCCAGGACATTACCCTGTTCGGGCGCAAACGCGGCAGCGGCGAGAGTATCTGGGAAATCAAACAGAAGTACGGCCAGCTGGATACCCAGCTACAGCTCAACTTCGCCCGCAACATGAAAGTGGTGGAGGTAGTGGTATCCGGCTTCTTTGACAGCGTTGGCCTGTTCGACGACTGGGGCGATGTCCAGCGCCGCAGCGCGGAGCAATGGCTGGCGGCACTGGGGCTCGGGGCCCACGTCCGGGACAGTTTTGACACCCTGTCCTTCGGCCTGCAGCGCATGGTATTGCTGGCCCGGGCCATGGTGAAGTCGCCGCTCATTCTGCTGCTGGACGAACCCACCCTGGGCCTGGACGGCGCCCATCGCAGGCTGCTGCTGAAGGCGGTGGATCACATCGCTGCCAACAGCGATACGCAAGTGATTTTTGTCAGCCACTCCGCCGGCGACAACCCCGCCTGCATCAACCAGCAACTGCGCTTTGAACCGGACAGCGATGGCTTCCAGGTGGTTTGCGAAAATCTCTAAGGCACTAGCGCGCCAGCGCGCGCAGGGCATTGCACTCCCGCTCGTCGCGGCAGTACAGGGTACCGCGGGAGGCCGTGTCACGCGCCTTTTCGACCTGGCCCTGGGCGGCGTAGACGCGCGCCAGTTGCAGGTAGATTTCCGCGCTGTTGGGATCAATCCGCTGGGCCCGTTCCAGCAGTGCGAGCGCCTGCTCATAGTCACCCTGTGCTGACGCGGCGCTGGCCTTTTCCAGCAGGCTGGCGGCGGCAGAGGTAACGCCGGGATCCGTCGCGGCCGGCTGCGGCGCGGGAGGGTAAGGTTCCGGTACCGGGGTCGCCACCGGTTCCGGGGTGTCGGGCACGGTTTCTCCCGGGGCGGGCCGGGTCTCAATCGGAGCACGCTCGCTGCCGGGCATGCTGTAGATTGCGCAGCCCGTCAGCACCAGGGCCAGCCCCAGCACGAAACCGCGCTTGAGGAGGAGATTTATCTGCATCAATTGTCACCCCTGAACAGCGACTGGAACCAGTCGCGAATAGTGCCCGACTTCTCCCTGCCGGTGCAATTACTGCGTTGGCGCGGCTCGGAGCCGGTGACGAACGGCATCAGCCGGGCTCCCGGGCAGCCCTCGCCGGTGAGGTAACCGGTACTGCTGTCGATCCAGTGCGGCTGCATATCTTCCGGCATCCGGTAGGCGAGTGAGCGCTGGCTGGCGTTGGCCATGAAGTGGGCCCAGACCTTGAGCGCGCCGGTACTGCCGGTGAGGCCGGTGCCGCTGTTGTCGTCGCGACCGATCCAGGTCACCGCCAGCAGGTCACCGGAGAATCCGGCAAACCAGGAATCGCGACCATCGTTGGTAGTGCCGGTCTTGCCGGCCGCCTGGAAGCTGTTGTCCAGATAGGCATAGGCGCCGCGTCCGGTACCCTCGCGCAGCACCTCGAGCAGAGCATAATGCAGCAGGTGTACCGCCTGCAGGCTCACCGTGCGGTCGTACTCCAACGGGTAGCGCCGCAGGGGCGTGCCGTCGGCGTCGACAATATCGCGAATGCTGCGCAGGGGCATGCGGAAGCCGCCGGCGGCGATACTCTGGTACATCGCCGCCATGTCCATCGGGGAATACTCCCCTGCGCCCAGGGTCAGTGCCGGTACCTGGGGGATGGAACCCTCGATACCGAGACGGCGCAGCATAGCCACTACCTTGTCGATCCCGATCGCCAGCCCGAGCCGGGCGGTGGCAAGGTTGTAGGAACTGGCAAGGGCACTGTGCAACAGCACCTCGCCATGGGCCTGGCGGTCAAAGTTGCGCGGCTCCCAGACCTCATCATTGGAGCCCGGCACCTGCAGCGGCGTGTCCGAGAGCGGCGTGGCCAGGGTATAGCGCCGCGGCTGCTCCAGGGCCGCCAGGTACACCGCGGGCTTGAGCAGGGAGCCGGCCGGACGCCTGGCATCCAGGGCGCGGTTGAAACCCGCATAGCGAACCTGACGCCCACCCACCAGGGCAACCACCTCGCCACTGTCAAAGCGGGTGACCACCGAGGCCGTCTCCAGCTCACCAGAAGCGTCCAGCTGCTTCAGGATGGCGGTACTGCTCTGCTCTATCTGGCGCTGGATCAGCGGATCGAAGCTGGTAAAAATACTGAGGCCCCGGGTTGTCAGGTCTTCGTTACGGTACTCCAGGCGCAGCTGGCGTCGCACCAGGTCGAGGAAGGCGGGAAAGCTGTCGCGGATGCCCTCGCGGTTGTTGAGGTCCAGCGGCATGCCCCTGGCGATGGCGGCCTGCCCGGCAGACACAAGCCCCTGCTCCACCATCACATCCAGCACCAAATTGCGGCGCTCGCGGGCCCGTTCGGGGTTGCGCAGGGGGTTGTACAGGGACGGACCCTTGACCATGCCCACCAGCAGCGCCTGCTGGTGCAGCCCCAGCTGTTCCAGCGGCCGGTCGAAATAGTGGCGCGCAGCCAGGGCGAAGCCGTGAATGGCCCGCGGCCCCTCCTGGCCCAGGTAGACCTCGTTGATATAGCTCTCGAGAATCTGCTCCTTGCTGAAGTGCAGCTCCAGCAGCACTGCCATCAGCAGCTCAGTCACCTTGCGGACAATGGTGCGTTCGGGCGTAAGGTAGTAGTTCTTCACCAGCTGCTGGGTGATGGTGCTGCCTCCAGCCACCACCTGGCCGGAACGCACATTGCTGATCGCCGCACGCAGGATACCGGTGAGCGAGAAACCCCAGTGCTGGTAGAACCGCTGATCCTCCACCGCGAGCAGGGTCGCCAGCAGGCTCTCCGGCACGTCCTCCAGCCGCACCAGAATCCGGTCTTCGCCGTGCTGGGGATAGATGCCACCGATCTGCACCGGGTCCAGGCGCATCAGGTCGATGGCGCCGCCGCTGCCCGACAGGGACTGCAAACGCTTGTCCGCCACCGCCAGGCGCACCTGCCGGGGCGGTTCGCGCTCACCGGGAAAGTCGAAGCCCCGGGTATACAGCTCGAAACGGTTGCCCGCACGCGCCACCTCGCCCGGGCGGCGCGCAGCGGTGACCTTGCGATAACCGAGAATCTCGAGTTCCCAGGCCAGGTCGTCTGCCGACAGGGTTGCACCCGGAAACAGCTCCAGCGGGCGAGCGTACACCTTGGCCGGTATTTCCCACATCTTGTCGGTAAAGGTCGCGGTAATGCGGACGTCGAGATACACCATGAACAGCACCCCCGCAACCGCGAGGGCAAGGAACAGCTTCAGAAAAGGTCGACGGGTTCTGGCCATGATCTCGGAGTTTACAGCACAGCCGGTTGCAATGGGTCGGGGGTGACGGATAATAGCGCGCTGACTAAGGGAGTACGAACAGAGAATGAAAAAATACGCTATTTACGGCATGGGCGCTGCCCTGGTCGATACCGAAATCCAGGTCCAGGACGACGAACTCAGCGCCATGGGCGTGGACCGGGGGCTGATGACCCTGGTGGATGAGCCCCGCCAGGCGACACTGCTGGCGCAGTTGCAGGGCCACCTGGTGAAGGCCAGCCACGCCAGCGGCGGCAGTGCCGGCAACTCGATGATCGCCGCCGCCCAGTTCGGCGCGCCCACTTTCATGACCTGCAAGGTCGCGAACGACGACGACGGCGCCATTTATGTGCGCGACCTGGAGACCGCCGGCGTGGACCACAGCATGGCCCGGGACCGTCCGGCGGGTACCACTGGCAAATGCCTGGTGCTGATTTCCCCGGATGCCGAGCGCAGCATGAACACCTTCCTCGGTATCAGCGAAACCCTGTCCATCGACCAGCTGGACCCGGCCGCGCTGGCTGCCTCCGAGTACCTGTACATCGAGGGCTATCTGGTCACCTCGGACAGCGGCCGGGCCGCAGCCATTCGCGCCCGCGAGCTGGCGGAGGCCGCCGGGGTAAAGACCTCGCTCAGCTTCTCGGATCCGGGCATGGTCGAGTTCTTTCGCGAGGGCCTGCAGGCGATTATCGGTGGGCAACTGGACCTGGTGTTCTGCAACCGCGACGAGGCCCTGTGCTGGGGCCGTACGGACCGTCTCGATGTCGCCATGGAGCGGCTGAAACCGGTCGCCCGCAGCTTTGTCATCACCTGTGGCGCTGAAGGGGCGATCACCTGGGACGGTGAGCGGCGCGAAGACATCCCGCCGCACCGGGTACAGGCCGTGGACAGCAACGGTGCCGGTGACATGTTTGCCGGCGCCTTCCTCTACGCCCTCGGTCGCGGTGAGAACTATGCCGCCGCCGGCCGCTTTGCCAGCCTCGCGGCCGGGCGCGTGGTGGCCAATTTCGGCCCGCGCCTGCCCGCGGCGGACTACCCCGCACTGCGGGCGGAGTTTTTCGGCGACTAGAACAGGTCGATCTGGCGGCCGGTCACGGCGCTGAAGGAGGTTCCCAGCAGCCCGAGAATACCGTCCGCCACGGGCTCCAGCTGCCGTTCAACATAGTGTTCATAATCCAGCGGGGCGCGCGGCGCCACGGCGGGTTCGGCCCCGACGGCAGTGATCACGTACTCCACCCAGTCACCGCGACGCGGCAGCGGCAACCCCTGCTCGGGGTAGCGGCGGGCCGCCTGCACGTGGGGCGGCACATTGCGCTGGTAGTCGTCCAGGCGCCGGCGCAGGCGCTTGCGGTACACCAGACCTGAATCGTGGCGGCCCGCCAGCAGACCGATGGTTACCTGGCGCACGTAATCGTCCCAGGGCTCATCAAGGAATATCCGCCGGTACAATTCTTCCTGAAAGTCCCGCGCCAGCCGGGTCCAGTCGCTGCGCACGCTCTCCAGACCCTTGAACACCAACCGCTGCGCCTCGCCGCTGCCAACAAGGCCCGCGTAACGCTTTTTGCTGCCCTTCTCGGAACCGCGGATGGTGGGCATCAGGAAGCGGCGGTAGTGGGTTTCAAATTCCAGTTCCAGCGCGCTGACCAACCCGAACTCCCGCTGCAGATGTTCCTGCCACCAGCTGTTCAGTTCCGCCTGCAGGATCCTGCCCGCCTGCTCCGCCTCGGCGTCGCTGCCGGCCTCGGCAATCCACACAAACACTGAGTCGGTGTCGCCATAGATGACGCGGTGGCCGCTGGCCTCTATGCGCTCGCGGGTGCGCAACAGGATCTCGTGGCCCCGTCGGGTGATGCTGCTGGCCAGACGGGCGTCAAAAAATCGACAGCCGGGGCTGCCAAGGACGCCATAGAAGGAGTTCATGATGATCTTGATCGCCTGGGACAGTGGTGCATCCGCCGCTGCCTTCGCCACGTCGCGCTGCTGCCAGAGGGAGGTAATCAGGGCCGGCAGGATGTGGCCGCTGCGGGCGAAGCTGGCGCCGGCGAAACCCGGCACTGTGGCGCCCTCGGCCAGGTCGCCGTGCAGGGCCAGAGCCAGCCCCAGCGGATCAATGGCGAAAGTGCGGATGATGCTGGGATAGAGGCTCTTGAAATCCAGCACCAGCACGTGGTCATAGAGGCCCGGCTGCGAGTCGAGCACAAAGCCTCCGGGGCTGCCACTGTGATCGGCACTGGCATTGGGCGCCACGAAGCCAGCGCGGTGCAGGCGCGGCAGGTAGAGATTGTCGAAGGAGGCCACCGAACCACCCAGACGGTCCGGATTGAGCCCGGTCATGACACTGCGGGCCAGGGCAAAATCCAGCAGCCGGGTCTCGGCAAAGATCCTCGACACCAGTTCACAGTCGCGCAGGTTGTAGGCCGCCAGCCGGGGCTTGTCCTCCCGGAACAGGCGGCCGATCTCCTCGCCGCGGTCACTGCCGTGCAGCAACTTGCCCTCGCCCAGCAACTCCCGGGATACAGCTTCCAGGGAAAAACTCTCGAACCGGTAGAACGCCGCCCGCAACAGCTCTATACCGTCCAGCAGCAGGCGCCCGGGTACCCGCGCCGTGCGCCGCTCACCGTCATCGTCCAGTTCCCGCCACTGCACGGGCGCGCGGGCGCGGCCCAGCCACAGAGCGACGCCCAGGCTGTCCGCCAGCCGCTGCAGATACCAGGTGTCGAAATTGACCACGTTCCAGCCCACCAGCACATCCGGGTCATGGCTGGCGACAAACTGCAGAAAGGCCTCCAGCACAGCCTGCTGCGAGGGCAGCGCTACCATGTGCTCGCCGGCCACACCTCTGCCGGCCACATTTTCACCGAGCATGAACACCTGCCGGTAGTCGCCGTCCGGCCCGGTGGCGTGAACCGCAATCGAGTACAGCTGCAGCCCCTCCATTGCGGTTTCGATGTCAAAGGACACCATTTTCAGGGCTGGGCGCAAGCTTGCCGGGCGCAGCGCCGCATCACTCATCCGGGTGAAGTTACCGCTGACGACCGGGACACCTGCAATGCAGGCGCCACCGGCGATAAAGCGCTCCATCAGGAAGCGATCCGCGGGGTTGATATCCGCCTCCAGCGGCTCGGCGCCCCTTGCGCTCAACTGGTCCGCCAGCTGCCGGGCCTGGCGATAGCTGCGGCTGTACACCGCCACCACCGGCTGCATGGTGAAATTCCGCAGCGCTACCGGCGCCACTTCGACCCCGGCATGCAGGGCCAGCAACCCCCGTTGCTGCTCCGCCTCGTCCGCGGCGAGAAAGAATACGCTGCGCTCACCGCCGATGATCACCTGCAGCGGGCCCTGGGCGGTGGCAAACCACAGCTCCAGCTCGATGCCCGCGGCGGTGTCCCGCCACTGCCGGGTGAGCAGGAAGCCCTCCCGCTGCACTCCGGACGGCGGGTTCCGCACGGGTGCGCTAGGCACGGCCGACCGGGTGGCTTAAGCTATAGGCAGCAACCACATCATTTACCGTGCCCAATTTTTTCCGGAAGGTCATCATGAGCAAGCCTTTTATCAAACAGGATCCCCTCTATCAGCTGCTGCGCAACGAGGATATCAAGGGCTTCAACGAACAGCGTGACAAACTGGACAGTAGTGAGCTGAAAAGCGGTGATTACCGCGGACGGGATTTGCGCAACATGAATGCCCGGGGCCTGGACTTCAGCAATTCCTACTTCCGCAACGCCGATCTCAGCGGGATCGACTTCCGCGAGACCAACCTGGAAGGCGCCAGCCTGCTCGACGCCAAGCTCTCGGGCACTTATTTCCCCGAGGCCATCAGCGCCAGCGAGATCCGGCTGTCACTGGATACCGGCACCCGCCTGCGCTACGACCGCAGGTAAACCGTTTCATGTCACCAACTCAACCCTGCGACAGCAGGTCGCGCAGGTCAATCATCGCCGAGTTCGCCCGGCTGATGTAGGACGCCATCACCAGCGAGTGGTTGGCCAGCAGACCCAGGCCACTGCCGTTGAGGATCATGGGGCTCCAGACTGTCTGCTGGGTCGCCTCCAGTTCACGGATGATTTGCTGCAGGCTCACCCGGGCGTTTTTATTGGCCAGCACATCGGCAAAGTCCACTTCCACCGCTTTGAGAAAGTGAATGAGTGCCCAGGCTGTCCCGCGCGCCTCGAAGAACACGTCGTCGATTTCCATCCAGGGGGTACGCACTTCCAACTCAGCGGGCGCCGGGGTGGACTGGCTGGCACTGTCATCGCCGGCCAGGTCGGTATTCAGGCGGCGCTGGCCGACACTGGCGCTCAACCGCTGGGACAGGCTGCCCAGGCGGGAGCTCACCGTGGACAACCAGTAGCGCAGATTGTCTGCCCGCGCGTAGAACTGGGCATCGCTCTCATCGGCATCCTCCAGCCGCTGCAGATAGCTGCGCAGGAGTTTGACGCCCTCGCCGTACTGGCTCTCGGTCGCCGGCAGGATCCAGCTGTCGGAATTGAAATTGAACTTGGGTTCGGCCAGGGACAGGTCCGGATCTTCACGTGACTGGGACTGGGAGCGGCTGAACACTTCGCGCATCGCCCGCGCCAGATCCCGGGACTGGATCAACACCCCGAACTCCCAGTTGGGCACATTGTCCAGCCAGACGCCCGGGGGAAAGACATCGTTCGACAGATAGCCGCCGCGCTTTTCCAGCAGGGTTTCCATGGCGCCGATCAGGGCCGCGGTGGTGGTCGAGCCGGTGGCGATGCGGGCGCCGTCTTCGGCCGCGTAGGCCCTGGCTCTTTCGCTGACATCGAAGGGGGCCGGCGTGGAGCTCCAGTACATACCGACCAGCACCGCCAACAGCAGATATAGCCCCAGAACCACCAGCAGCCCGTAGGCCCAGCCCTTCTGCGGCAGGTAGTCATCGCGCCAGCGCGCGCACCTGTCTCTGAATCCTGTCATCTCGGCGTTCCTCCCGTGGCTGTCGGCCAGCGGCGTCAATTACTGGTGATGTTGGTGGTCGTGGCCGGAGCCGGCCGGGGTGCGCCGGGTTTCTGCCTCGGTGCACACGGACTCGCCGTCGATATCCAGGCACAGCTCCAGCACCTCGCCGGCGGCGGGCATTCGCTCCAGACCCAGCAGCATCAGGTGCAGCCCCCCGGGGGCAAAGTCCACGGACCCGCCCGCGGGCACTGTAACCGACTCCTGTTGCCGCATGCGCAGCATACCGTCGACCTCGGCCGTGTCATGGAGCTCAACCCGCTCCGCCAGCGCGGTGCTGCCACCGCTGATTGTCAGCGGCTCCGACCCCGGGTTGCGCACTGTCATATAGGCCGCCGTGTTGGTCTGGGTCGGCGGCAGGGCCCGCACCCAGGCATCCTCCAGCACAGCTTGTCCCTGTGCCGCCACCGCCTGGGGCAGCGCCAGCCCACAGCTCAGGGTAAATGCCACCGCTTGCAGAACTTTCATTTGCAACTCTCCTTGCTCAACAATCAGGCCTCTGGAAACTATCGGGCTCCGCAGGCGTCACACTATACCACCAGCGCCGACCCCGGGCTCACCACGAATTGGGCTGCCGTCACAGCACTGCTACAATAGTGCCCGCAGCGGCCGGACCCCCAGCAAAAGGAACCTCAATGCGTTTTCTACTCGCCAGCCTGCTTTGGCTCTGCAGCAGCCTCAGCCTGGCCCAGTTGCCCACCGGCGACCCGGGCGCTATCACTTTCAGCCAGCCGGAGTTCCTGCCGGTAGAAGAAGCGTACCAGCTGGAGGTGGAAGCTCAACCCTCCGGCGACCTGCGGCTCTATTGGCGTATCGCCGATACCTACTATCTCTACCAGCATGCCTTCGAGTTTTCCCTGGAGAGTGCCGGCAATACCATTCCCCTGACAGCCCAGCTGCCCGAGGCGCTGGAGCGCCACGACGAATTCTTTGGCGACGTGCAGGTGTATTATCTGGATGCCGATGTCCGCTTGCAGGTAAGCGACGCGCCCGAGTACGCCAGGCTGACGGTCAAGTCCCAGGGCTGCGCCGACGCCGGGCTCTGCTATCCGCCGCGTACCGAAATGTTCGATATCGATTTTGCCAACGGCAGTGTCAGCGCAGTGCCGCTGCCCACACGGCAGGCCCCCGCCGCTGCGGAATCCGCCAGTGCCGCCCTGGGCAGCCTGCCCTACATGATGCTGCTGGCTTTCCTCGGTGGCACCATTCTCAACCTGATGCCCTGTGTGTTCCCGATTCTCTCCCTGAAAGTGCTGGGCTTCGCCGGCAGTGCCAGCCATGAGCGCCTGCGCCACAGCTGGCTGTACTCAGCGGGTGTGGTACTGAGCTTTCTGGCGGTGGCCACGGTGCTGATCCTGCTGCAGCGCGCCGGGCAGGCCATTGGCTGGGGCTTCCAGCTGCAGTCGCCGGGGTTCGTCATCGCCCTGGCCTATCTGTTCCTGATCATGGGCCTGTCCCTGTCCGGGATGTTGCAACTGGGCGGCGGCCTGATGAACACCGGCAGCGGCCTTGCCAGCCGCCAGGGCAACAGCGGCAGCTTCTTTACCGGGGTGCTCGCGGTGGTAGTGGCCAGCCCCTGCACCGCACCCTTCATGGGCACGGCGCTGGGCTTCGCCATCACCCAGCCGGCCGCAGTGGCGCTGGCAGTTTTCTTTGCCCTGGGTGCCGGCATGGCCGCACCACTGTTGCTGCTGGGCTACAGTGCCCGGGCACGCAACTGGCTGCCCCGCCCTGGCCCCTGGATGGAGACCCTGAAACAGCTGCTGGCGTTTCCCCTCTACGGCACTGCAATCTGGCTGCTGTGGGTGGCCGGGCGCCAGACCGGTGTCGATACCATGGCCGCAGCGCTGACCGGCGGCCTGTTGCTGGCACTGGGGCTGTGGCTGTGGCACGACGCCCTGTGGCGCCGGGGGCTGGCGGTGTCCTGCCTGGTGCTGGCGGTCATGCTGGGGCTGTGGCGATCGCCGTTTGAAGCCGGCGGCACCCGGGAGGCGAATGGCGAACTGGCCTGGTCCACCGCCACGGTTGCGGATCTGCGCCGGGACGGCCAGGCGGTTTTCGTCGATGTAACCGCGGACTGGTGTATCACCTGTATTGCCAACGAGCGGGCCGTACTGCACACCGCTGATATTCGCGCCGCCTTTGCCGAGCGCGACATAGCCTACCTGGTTGCCGACTGGACCAACCACGATGCCGCGATCTCCGACTTTCTGCGCGAACACCGCCGTACGGGTATACCCCTGTACGTGCTGTATCCGGCAGACCCGACGGCAGAGCCGCTGATCCTGCCCCAGATCCTGACCAAGGGCACCGTGCTCCGAGCCCTGGACAGCGTAGCGCCTGTGTCCGGCGAGGTTGCCGCCAACTTTTGACGTTTTTCCGGAATATCCCCCCTTTCTTCGCCATGATCCTCAAATCACGGCGAAACCGCGCCCTGCGTGGCGCCATCGTCTGGAAAATTGCTAAATTCGTCTAAATAGCGGGTAACAGACGCTATTTCCCAAAAAAATAACATTAAACATGGACAGCACCGGGCAATTGCGCGAGAATCCGCCCAAAACAGGTCGAAGACAGCAACGGCGGGGAATCATGGCCACCATTCTGGTATTGCACGGCCCCAACCTGAATCTGCTCGGTGAACGTGAGCCGGCAATCTACGGGGCGACAACGCTCGCGGACATCAACCGCGACCTCGCCACCATGGCGACCGAGCGGGGCCACCACCTGCTGGCGATGCAGAGCAACGCCGAGTACGAACTGGTGGAGCGCATCCACGATGCCCGCCGCGAAGGGGTGAACTTCATCCTGATCAACCCCGCTGCCTTCACCCACACCAGTGTTTCCCTGCGCGATGCCCTGGCCGCAGTCGCCATCCCGTTTATCGAAATACACCTGTCCAATACCCATGCCCGCGAGCCCTTCCGGCAGCACTCCTATTTCTCGGACCTGGCCCGCGGCGTCATTTGCGGCCTGGGCGCCCAGGGCTACGAACTTGGACTACTGGCCGCAATCCGCAGCCTGGAACAGCCTTAATCGAAAACCAGAGAGAGCCCACTATGGACATTCGCAAAGTCAAGAAGCTGATCGAGTTGCTGGAAGAGTCCAACATCGACGAGATCGAGATCAAGGAAGGCGAGGAATCTGTGCGCATCAGCCGCAACAGTGCCCAGCCGATGATGGCGGCCTATGCCCCCGCACCGCCCCCGCCAGCCCCGGCGCCGACAGCGGCAGCACCCGCGCCGGCAGCGACTCCGGCCACCAGCGGCAAGGTCATCACCTCGCCCATGGTGGGCACGTTCTATCGCTCTCCCTCGCCGACTTCACCCGCGTTTGTGGAAGTGGGCCAGACCGTCAAGGTTGGCGATGTCCTCTGCATTGTTGAAGCCATGAAGATGATGAATCAGATCGAGGCCGACAAGGCCGGCACCATCGAGGCCATCCTGGTCGACAACGGCGAGCCGGTCGAATTCGAACAGCCCCTGTTCTCCATCGTCTGATACAGCCCCGGCGCCCGTGCGCCGCAAGCAGAGGAACACACCATGGCCAAGCTGGAAAAGGTACTCATCGCCAATCGCGGTGAGATCGCCCTGCGCATTCTCCGGGCCTGCAAGGAGCTGGGCATCAAGACCGTGGCCGTCCACTCCAAGGCCGACCGGGAGCTGATGCACGTCCGTCTCGCCGACGAGTCGGTCTGCATCGGTCCCGCCTCCTCCACCGGCAGTTATCTCAACGTACCCGCCATCATCAGCGCCGCAGAGATCACCGATGCCACCGCCATCCACCCGGGTTACGGCTTCCTGGCTGAAAACGCCGACTTTGCCGAGCAGGTGGAAAAGAGCGGCTTTATCTTTATCGGCCCGCGGGCAGACACCATTCGCCTCATGGGCGACAAGGTCTCCGCCATCGAGGCGATGAAGAAGGCCGGCGTACCCACGGTACCCGGCTCCGACGGGCCCCTGACCGATGACGCCGAGCGCACCCTGGAGGTGGCGCGCCGTATCGGTTATCCGGTGATCGTCAAGGCCGCCGCCGGCGGTGGCGGCCGCGGCATGCGGGTGGTGCACAACGAGGCCGCCCTGCTGAACTCCGTTCAGCTCACCCAGGCCGAGGCCGCCGCGGCCTTCGGCTCCGGGGTGGTGTATCTGGAGAAATTTCTGCAGAAGCCGCGCCATGTGGAAGTGCAGATCATCGCCGACGGCCAGGGCAACGCCATCCACCTGGGCGACCGCGACTGCTCCCTGCAGCGCCGTCACCAGAAGGTTCTGGAAGAGGCGCCGGCGCCGGGGGTGGACGAACATCTACGCGCCCAGGTCGCCGAAGCCTGTGTCGCCGCCTGTATCGAGATCGGCTACCGCGGCGCCGGCACCTTCGAGTTCCTTTATGAAGATGGCGGCTTCTATTTCATCGAGATGAACACCCGGGTCCAGGTCGAACACCCGGTCACCGAGATGATCACCGGCATCGACATCGTCCGCGAACAGCTATGCATCGCCAGCGGCTTGCCCCTGTCCGTCCGCCAGGAGGATGTGGTGTTCCGCGGGCATGCTTTCGAGTGCCGCATCAACGCCGAAGACCACCAGACCTTCATGCCCTCGCCGGGCAAGGTCACGACCTTCCACGCCCCGGGCGGGCCGGGGATCCGGGTCGACTCGCACCTGTACGACGGCTACACGGTGCCGCCGTTCTACGACTCCCTGATCGCCAAGATCATCAGCTACGGCGAAACCCGCGAACGTGCTCTGGCCCGGATGCGCCAGGCCCTGGATGAGCTGGTCATTGAAGGTATCCGCACCAACACTGCACTGCACCGGGAACTGGTCATAGACCGCTCCTTCCAGGCCGGCGGTGTCAGCATTCACTATCTCGAAAGCAAGCTGGAAGACTGGGCCTAAGACACTATGAGCTGGCTGCAACTGAGGCTGGATACCGGCCCGGAACAGGTCGAGCAACTGGAAACAGTCATGCTGGCCGCGGGCGCGGTGGCGGTGACCATGGAGGACAATGCCGACCAGCCGGTACTGGAGCCGGGCGTCGGCGAGACCCCGCTGTGGCAGCAGACCCGTCTGAGCGGACTCTACAGCGCGGATACCGACATGGACGCCGTGCTCGCGCAGTTCCCCCGGAAATTGCTTGCAACCTGCAATCAGCGGGTGGAAATACTCGAAGACAAGGACTGGGAGCGGGAGTGGATATCCCACTACCGGCCCATGCGCTTCGGGCAGCGGCTGTGGGTATGCCCGAGCTGGCTGGAGCCGCCGGAACCGGAAGCGGTCAATCTGCTGCTGGACCCGGGCCTGGCTTTCGGCACCGGCACTCACCCGACCACGGCCCTGTGCCTGACCCAGCTGGACGGCATGACCCTGGGCGGTTGCACGGTCGTGGATTACGGCTGTGGCTCCGGGATCCTCGCGGTGGCGGCACTGAAACTGGGTGCGGCGAGGGCGCTGGGGGTGGACAATGACCCCCAGGCCCTCAACGCCAGCCGCGACAACTGCGCCCGCAACCAGCTGCCCGTCAGCGCCCTCGAGGTCGCCCTGCCCGGGGCCGAGGCTATCGACCCGTGGCGACAGCAGGCGGACCTGGTGGTGGCCAATATTCTCGCAGGCCCGCTGATGGCGCTTTCCGCAACCCTTCTCGGCCTGTTGCGACCCGGCGGCACCCTGATGCTGTCGGGGTTGCTGAATACCCAGGCGGCGGAGCTGTGTGCGCACTACAGCGACCGGCTTGAGCTCGCCGTGGTCGGCGAGCGCGAGGACTGGGTCTGCCTGCGCGGAACGCTGGCCTGACCTGATCGGCACCTGAACCAGCTGGCGATTTTTTAGCCACCGCGCTTTAACCCCGCGGACCGGTCGAGTATGATACGCGCCCTCTTGGAACGACCAACCCGGGCACTCGTAATGCTGCAAATCGGGCCCTACAAGCTGTCCAACCCCGTGGCCCTGGCGCCCATGGCGGGCGTGACTGACCTGCCATTGCGGCAGCTCTGCGCCAGGCTGGGGGCGGGATTGGTGGTGTCGGAAATGGTCAACGCCAATCCGCGCCTGCGCGACACCGCCAAGACCCGGCTGCGCACCCGTCACGACGCCGAAATCGAACCCCGCTCGGTACAGATCGCCGGCAATGACCCCCTGCAGATGGCCGCGGCCGCCCGCTACAACGTGGCGCTGGGCGCGCAGATCATCGACATCAACATGGGCTGTCCGGCGAAGAAGGTCTGCCGCAAGGCGGCGGGATCTGCTCTGCTGGCCGATGAAGCACTGGTCCAGGCCATCCTCGAGGCGGTAGTTGCGGCGGTAGCGGTTCCCGTTACCCTGAAGATTCGCACCGGTTCGACGCCGGTGGCGCGCAACGGCGTCAGCATCGCCCGCATTGCCGAGGATGCCGGCATTGCAGCCCTGGCGGTACACGGCCGCACCCGGGCCTGCGCCTTTCGCGGAGATGCGGAATACGACACCATCGCTGCCATTGTGGCGGCCACGGATTTCCCGGTGCTTGCCAACGGCGATATCGACTCCGCGGAAAAGGCGGAGGCCGTAATGCGCTACACCGGCGCCGCCGGCGTCATGATCGGCCGCGCCGCCCAGGGCCGACCCTGGCTTTGCGGCCAGATTGCCACCCGGCTGGCTACCGGCTTCACCCCGCCGGAGCCGGATATCGGGCAGCAGCTGGCAACGCTGCACGCTCACATCAGCGCCCTGCACGTCTTTTACGGTGAGTTCATGGGCCCGCGCATCGCCCGCAAGCATGTGGGCTGGTTCCTGCAACAGCACCCCGGGCTTGTGGAATGCCGGCAAGCCTTCAACAGCCTGACCGATAGCTGCGCACAACTGCGCATGATCGAACAACTGAATATGCGCGACAGCGCAAAGGACCTTGCCGCATGACCCGGCCCGAGACACTGCAATCCAAGTCAGCCACAGTTACCGCCATCGAAAACATTGGCAGCGACGACACTCCGGACCCGGAGCCCGGCAGCCACCTGCACGACGCGGTCACCCGCGCGGTCCGCAAATACCTGGACCAGCTGGACGGGCAGGCCACGTCGGGCTTCTACGATCTGGTGCTCTCCCAGGTGGAAGCGCCCCTGCTGCGGGAGGTCATGCAGCACACCCGCAACAACCAGACCCGCGCGTCACAAATGCTGGGGCTGAACCGCGGCACCTTGCGCAAGAAACTCAAGCAATACAACCTTCTCTCCGACTAAAGCTGACAGGCACCCCCAAACCCATGACTGACTCCCATCCCGTAATCGTCAAGCGCGCGCTCCTCAGCGTGTCCGATAAAACCGGCATTGTGGCTTTCGCCACTGCCCTGCGGGAGCTGGGGGTGAAGCTGCTGTCCACCGGCGGCACCTACCGCTTGCTGCAGGACAGCGGCCTCGAGGTGACCGAGGTGGCGGACTACACGGGCTTTCCGGAGATGATGGACGGCCGGGTAAAAACCCTGCATCCCAAGGTACACGGTGGCATCCTGGCTCGCCGCGGCCAGGATGACGCGGTCATGGCCGAGCACGGTATCGCGGCCATCGACATGGTCGTGGTCAACCTCTACCCCTTCGCGGCGACGGTGGCGAAGCCGGATTGCACACTGGAAGATGCAATCGAGAATATCGACATCGGCGGGCCCACCATGGTCCGGGCCGCCGCCAAGAATCATCGCTGGGTAAATATCGTGGTGAACGCCAGCGATTACGAAGGCATCCTCGACGAGATGCGCGCCAACCAGGGTGCCACGACCCTGGCGACCCGCTTCAACCTGGCGATCAAGGCCTACGAACACACCGCCGCCTACGACGGCGCCATCGCCAATCACTTTGGCAGCCTGGTGCCGGGCGGCTCCGGGGCCTTCCCGCGCACTTTCAACACCCAGTTCCACAAGGTGCAGGAAATGCGCTACGGCGAGAACCCGCACCAGCAGGCGGCGTTCTACACGGAAGCGCAGCCGGCCGAAGCGGGCATCGCCACTGCTCGCCAGCTGCAGGGCAAGGAGCTGTCATACAACAACGTCGCCGATACCGATGCCGCGCTGGAATGTGTGAAAAACTTCGCCGAACCTGCCTGCGTCATCGTCAAGCACGCCAACCCCTGCGGTGTGGCGGTGGCCGGCAGCCTGCTGGACGCCTACAACCTCGCCTTTGCCACCGACCCGGAATCCGCGTTTGGCGGCATCATAGCCTTCAACCGCGAGCTGGACACGGCAACCGCCCAGGCCATTGTCGAGCGCCAGTTCGTCGAGGTCATCATCGCGCCCAGCGTCAGCCTGGAGGCACAGCAGGCGGTGGCCGCGAAGCAGAACGTGCGTCTGCTGGCCTGCGGAGAATGGGGCAGCAGCAGCCCGGCGCTGGATTACAAGCGGGTCAACGGGGGCCTGCTGGTACAGGACCGTGACCTCGGCATGGTGACAGAGGCAGAGCTGAAAGTGGTCAGCAAGCTACACCCGAACGAGCAGCAGATGCGCGACCTGCTGTTCGCCTGGAAGGTGGCCAAGTACGTCAAGTCCAATGCCATTGTCTATGCCAGCAATGGTCAGACAGTTGGGGTCGGTGCCGGCCAGATGAGCCGGATCAATTCCGCTCGCATCGCGGCGATCAAGGCCGAGCACGCGGGGTTGGCGGTAAAGGGGTCGGTGATGGCATCCGATGCCTTCTTCCCCTTCCGCGACGGGATCGACAGCGCCGGCCAGGCGGGGATCGCCGCAGTAATCCAGCCCGGCGGGTCCATCCGCGACGAAGAAGTGATTGCGGCCGCCGACGAACACAGCATGGCCATGGTCTTCACCGGCATGCGCCATTTCCGCCACTGAATCCGGGGGCAAGATGAAGGTACTGATCATCGGCAGCGGTGGCCGCGAACACGCGCTGGCCTGGAAAGCGGCCCAGGCCGCGGGCGTGGAGCAGGTCTACGTGGCGCCGGGCAATGCCGGCACCGCCACCGAGCCCGGCGTGCAGAACGTCGCCATGGATACCATGGATTTCCCGGGCCTTGCGGCCTTCGCTGAGGAGCAGGGCGTCGGCCTGACCATTGTCGGCCCCGAGGCGCCGCTGGTCGGGGGCGTGGTGGACTACTTCAGTGAGCGCGGGCTGCGCTGTTTTGGCCCGCGCCAGGGCGCCGCCCAACTCGAGGGCTCCAAGGCATTTACCAAGGACTTTCTCGCCCGGCACCATATTCCCACCGGCGCCTATGGCAACTTCACCGAGCTGGAGCCGGCGCTGGCCTACCTGCGGGCGCAGGGCGCCCCGATCGTGGTCAAGGCGGACGGCCTGGCGGCGGGCAAGGGTGTCATTGTCGCCGAGACCCTGGAGCAGGCTGAGGCCGCCGTTACTGACATGCTGGCCGGCAATGCTTTTGGCGAGGCCGGCTGCCGGGTCGTGATCGAGGAATTCCTCGAGGGCGAGGAGGCGAGTTTCATTGTGATGGTGGACGGCGAGCACGTGCTGCCGATGGCCACCAGCCAGGACCACAAGCGCATCGGCGACGGCGACACCGGCCCCAACACCGGTGGCATGGGCGCCTACTCACCGGCCCCGGTGGTCACCGATGCGGTCTATCAGCGGGTCATGGATGAAATCATCCTGCCCACCGTCCGCGGCATGGCGGCCGAGGGCAACGCCTACACCGGCTTCCTCTATGCCGGGCTGATGATCTCGCCCCGGGGCGAGCCGAAGGTGATCGAGTACAACTGTCGCTTCGGCGACCCGGAGACCCAGCCCATCATGCTGCGTCTGCGGTCCGACCTGGTAGCCCTGTGCAACGCCGCCCTGGACGGCCAGCTCGACCAGACCAGCGTCGACTGGGACCCGCGCTGCGCCATCGGCGTGGTACTGGCCGCCGGCGGCTACCCCGGCGCCTACGGCAAGGGTTTCCCGATCCAGGGCCTCGACAGCATCCTGCCGGAAGAGGTGAAGGTGTTCCATGCCGGCACCGCGCTGGAGGGCGACACTGTGGTCACCAGCGGCGGCCGGGTGCTCTGTGTGACCGCACTGGGGGCTGACATCGCCCGCGCCCAGCGCAGTTGCTACCAGGCCGCCGCGCAGATCAGCTGGGATGGGATGACCCTGCGGCGGGACATTGGTTGGCGGGCGCTGGCGCGCTATAGTTAAAGCCTGTGCCACCGCTGAGGTTACCGAGATGAGAACCCGCCAACTGACATTGCTGGACCGCCTGCTGGCCGAAGCCGACACGGTGTTGCGCACCTTGCACAACCGCGGTCAGCCCGCCAGCCGCCAATCTCCGGCGGCAGGACACCGCGACAGTACTTTCAGTGACAGCCAGCGACGCCACATCGCCGGCCTGATGCGGGTCAACCATACCGGTGAGGTCTGCGCCCAGGCCCTGTACCAGGGTCAGGCACTGACCGCCAAGCTGCCCGAAGTGCGGGAAGAGATGCGCGACGCCGCGCGCGAGGAAGAGGACCACCTGGCCTGGTGCGTCGAGCGCCTGCGGGAGCTCGACAGCCGCCCCAGCCACCTGAACCCGGCCTGGTATGGCCTCTCCTTCCTGCTGGGCGCCGGCGCCGGCGCCGTAGGTGACAAGTGGAGCCTGGGCTTTGTGGCCGCCACCGAGGAGCGGGTGTGCCGACACCTGAAGGACCACCTGAAACAGTTGCCCATCGATGACCGCAAGTCCCAGCTGATTCTGCAGCAGATGCTGGCGGACGAGGAACGGCACGGGGAAAATGCCCTCGCCGCGGGCGGCGCTGACCTGCCCGCGCCGGTCAAGGAGCTGATGGGCGCGGTATCGAAACTGATGACCCGCAGCAGCTACTACCTGTAGGAGCCCGCTCTGCGGGCGATCATTGTAGGCGCCCACTCTGTAGGCGATGGACCCGGCGATTGACCCCAAAAAATCGCTCGCAGAGCGAGCTCCCACGTGGGAGCGCGGTCCCCGCGCGAAGAGACTTTCGCTCGCGGAGCGAGCTCCTACGTGTTGGGACTAGCCCTCAAGGCAGAAACTCCACGGCTTCGAAACTGTGGCTCATTGCCACCCCGGCAGCACCCAGCATGATTGATGCTGAGCAGTATTTTTCCGCTGACAGCTCCACCGCCCGCTGCACCTGTTTTTCCTTCAGACCCGCGCCTGTTACCACAAAGTGCAGGTGAATTTTGGTAAACACCGCCGGCACTGCGTCCGCGCGCTCGGCCGCAATCTCCACCCGGCAGTCCACAACCTGCTGGCGGGATTTCTGCAGCATCGCCATCACATCGAAAGACGCGCAGCCGCCCACACCCAGCAACAGCATTTCCATGGGTCGTGGGCCCAGGTTGCGGCCGCCATGATCCGGTGGCCCGTCCATCACCACGCTGTGACCACTGCCGGACTCCCCCAGGAACATGGCGCCGTCGACCCACTTGACCGTTACCTGCATTGCCCTGTATCCCCATATTTGATCAGGCGCCGAGCTTAGCATAGCGGTTTGCGTTTTACTTGAGGTGGGCGTGCGGTACCATTGTTTGCCTGGTTTGCAGGCGGAAGGGAGACTGCTGAATGCTGAAGCCGCACATCACCAACACCATACCCAATGTGGAAAATTTTCTCCGCCACTGCAATCGGCGGGCGTACCGCTCCAAGCACGTAATCCTCGAAGAAGGTGCCGACAGCGACTTCCTCTATCTGATCCTGGAAGGGTCCGTGTCGGTGATGCTGCAGGACGAAAATGATCCCGAGCACATGATGGTAGTGAGTTATCTCAACCCCGGCGACTTCTTCGGCGAAATGGGTCTGTTTGGCGCGAAGGAGGAAGTGCGCAGCGCGATGGTGGTGGCGCGGGAACAATGCGAGGTCGCCGAGATCTCCTACGAACGCTTTCACCAGATTCGCAGCCAGTTCCCCGATATCCTTTTCGCCATCGCCAGGCAGATGGGTATCCGCCTGCGCCAGACTACCCGCAAACTTAAAGACCTGGCATTCGTCGATGTCTCCGGGCGTATTGCCCACACCCTGCTGGATCTGTGCAAGCAACCGGATGCAATGACCCATCCCGAGGGCATGCAGATAAAGGTAACCCGTCAGGAATTGGGCAAGATTGTCGGCTGTTCCCGGGAGATGGCGGGGCGAGTGCTGAAGACCCTGGAGGAAGAAGGGCTGGTATCCGTTTCCGGCAAGACCATGGTGGTCCTGGGCACCCGGTAGGAGCCGGCTCCGCGGGCGATCGCGCAGGGACTGCGCTCCTACAGATCACTCGGTGGGAGCTGGCTCCGCGGGCGATCGCGCAGGGACTGCGCTCCTACAGATCGCTCGGTGGGAGCCCGCTCCGCGGGCGATCGCGCAGGGACTGCGCTCCTACAGATCACTCGGTGGGAGCCCGCTCCGCGGGCGATCGCGCAGGGACTGCGCTCCTACAGATCATGCGGGGACGGGAAGAATAATTCCCGCAGCTTGTCGCCGGGCTCAGGGGCGCGCATAAATGCCTCGCCGACCAGAAAGCTGAACACCCCGGCGTCGCGCATCAGGGCCACATCCTCGGCAGTGTGAATACCGCTCTCCGTAACCACCACCCGATCTGCCGGAATATGAGGCAGCAGACCGAGGGTAGTCTGCAGTGAGGTCTCGAAGCTGTGCAGGTCGCGGTTGTTGATACCCAGCAGCGGTGTATCCAATTCCAGCGCGCGCTCCAGCTCAATACGGTCGTGCACTTCCACCAGCACATCGAGGCCATACTCGGCGGCGGCGGCCGCCAGTTCCTGCATCTGCCGATCCTCCAACGCGGCAGCGATCAACAGCACCGCATCGGCGCCGATCGCCCGGGCCTCCAGCACCTGCCAGACATCGACAGTAAAATCCTTGCGCAAAACCGGCAGGTCGCAGGCACCGCGCGCTTCCTGTAGATAGGCGTTCGCGCCCTGGAAAAAATCCACGTCGGTCAGTACCGAAAGACAGGTGGCACCGCCACGCTGGTAGCTCTCCGCAATCTGCCCCGGCTGGAAATCCTCGCGAATCACGCCCTGGCTGGGCGAGGCCTTCTTGACCTCCGCGATCACCGCCGGCTGGGACTGCGCCACCTGCCGCCGCAGCGCAGCGGCAAATCCGCGTGTCGCGGACTGTTCGCTGATGCGGGATTCCAGGTCCGCCAGCGACTGTTTTGCCCTGCCCTCGGCAACTTCTTCCTGTTTGCGCGCCAGAATGCGGCGCAGAATGGTGGATACCGCGCTCATCAGCCGTGTCCCCCGCTGCTCATCATCTGGGTGAAGCTGACAAACTCCCTGAGCTTCTCCATGGCCTGGCCAGTGGCAATGAGATCATCCGCCAGCGCGACGCCGTCGGCAATGGTGGCTGCGAGGCCGGCGACATAGATGGTGGCACCGGCGTTGAGCACGATCATGGCCGCGGCCTTGCGGGCCAGCTCGCTGTCGCTGCGGCCCAGGGCGGCGCGGATAAGCGCGGCTGACTCGGCGGCACTATTGACCGCAAGACCTTCCAGATCCTGCCGCGCCAGCCCGAAATCCTCGGGCGTGATGCAATAGCTGGACACGGTGCCGCGGACCAACTCGGCGACCTCGGTGCTGCCACTGATGGTAATTTCGTCGAGGCCACCTTCACCGTGCACCACCAGTGCATGTTCACTGCCCAGCACTTTCAACACTTCAGCCAGCGGCTGGCACAGGGCGGGATCGAATACCCCAACGAGCTGGCGCTTGACGCCGGCGGGGTTGGTCAGTGGCCCCAGCACATTGAAGATCGTGCGCATGCCAAGTTCCCGGCGTGGGCCGACGGCGTGGCGCATTGCCGAGTGGTGCGCGGGGGCAAACATGAACCCCATGCCCACGCTGTCGATGCTGCGGGCCACCTGGACGGGGCTCAGGTCCATGGGCACGCCCAGCTCTTCCAGCAGGTCAGAGCTGCCGGAGGTGCTGGAAACCGAACGGTTGCCATGTTTCGCCACCCGGGCTCCCGCCGCCGCCACCACAAAGGTCGCCGCGGTGGACACATTGAACAGGTTGGCGCCGTCGCCACCCGTGCCCACCAGGTCCACCAGATGCGGCCCGGAGACCGCAACCGGTGTCGCCAGCTCGCGCATCACCTGGGCGGCCCCGGCGATTTCCTCAACGGTTTCGCCCTTCATCCGCAGCGCCACCAGGAAGGCGCCGATCTGGGCGTCCGAGGCCCCGCCGGACATCACCGTCGTCATCACTGCGGCCATTTCATCCCGGCTCAAACCCTGCATTTCCACCAGCCGCGCCAGTGCCTGTTGCATGTTCATCAGCGCGCCTCCAGCTCGAGAAAGTTACGCAGTAAATCGTGACCGTGTGCAGTGAGGATGGATTCCGGATGGAACTGCACCCCCTCCACCGCCAGTTCGCGATGCCGCAAACCCATGATCTCATCCATCTCGCCGTCCCCGGTTTCGGTCCAGGCAGTTATTTCCAGGCACTCTGGCAAGCCGTCCCGCGCCACTATCAGGCTGTGGTAGCGGGTGGCCTCGAAAGGCTGGCTCAAACCCCGGAACACCCCCTGCCCCCGATGGTGGATCAGGGAGGTTTTGCCGTGCATCACCTGGCGCGCGCGCACCACCTGCCCGCCGTAGACCTGGCCGATGCTCTGCATGCCCAGGCACACGCCGAGGATCGGCAATTTGCCGGCGTACTCGGCGATCACCGCCATGGAGATGCCCGCCTCATTGGGCGTGCAGGGTCCCGGGGAGATAACGATGCGCTCCGGCGCCAGCGCCGGGATGTCCGCAACGGCGATTTCATCGTTGCGAACCACCCGTACTTCGGCCCCGAGCTCACCCAGATACTGCACGATATTCCAGGTGAAGGAGTCGTAGTTGTCGATCATGAGTATCCTGGACATAAACATCCTTTGGGCGAAGGAGCAGCAGGTCTGGGGGTTGGGAAAGATACCTGCTGAACCTTGCTGGCCCGCATCGGCGGCAAGGCGCGGGTCACGCAAAAAGGCTGCGATTATAGCATGCAGTGGTTCTTGACCGTCTACCGGGTTCTCGGTTGCAATACCTGGCGACCCCAGCCGGACAAGGCGTGTTCGCTGCTACAAAGTCAGCCCGGCATCAGCCAGCGCCCGCTCCAGCACCTGCCTGGCGGCGTCATCAAAGAGCACGAAGCGCACCAGAGTGACCTGCTGCAGCTGGGGCAGCGCGGCTTTCAGTGCCCCCGCACAGACCGCGGCAGCCGCCTCTGCCGGGTAGCCGAAAGCGCCGGTGGAAATTGCCGGGAAAGCTAAACGGGCAATGGCGTTTTCCTCGGCCAGACGCAAGGCGTTCTCGTAGCAGGCCGCGAGCAGGGCATCGGCGGGTTCATCGATCCCATGAATGGGCCCGAGACAGTGAATCACCCAGCGGTTGGGTAGGTTGTGCCCCCCGGTAATGACCGCCTCACCGGGTTCGATGGGTGCCAATGGCTGGCACTCCCGGGCCAGCCCGGGCCCCGCCGCACGGTGAATGGCCCCCGCCACACCGCCGCCGGACATCAGTGCGGCGTTTGCGGCGTTGACCACCGCGTCGACATCCGGCTGCCGGACGATATCACCGGTCACGCATTCAACGGTGACGGCTTGTTTCTCCGTGCTCATGATCCATCCTCCCTGCCAGGTGTCAGCCCCGCCAGCACCATGGAGGCGGCGCGAAACATGGCGCGGGCCTTGTTGTGGGTTTCCTTCCACTCCAGCCGCGGCACTGAATCCGCCACCACGCCGGCGCCCACCTGCACGTAGAGTTTGCCGTCCTTGATCACCGCGGTGCGGATGGCGATGGCGGTGTCCATCTCCCCGGCCCAGGATATGTAACCCACGGCACCGCCGTAGACCCCCCGCTTCACCGGTTCCAGCTCATCGATGATCTCCATGGCGCGGATTTTCGGTGCGCCGCTCAGCGTGCCCGCCGGCAGGGTCGCGCGCAACACGTCCATGGCGGACTTGCCCGCCTGGAGCTTGCCGCAGACATTGGAGACGATGTGCATGACGTGGGAATAGCGCTCCACCGCCATCTGGTCCGACACCTGCACGGTGCCGGTCTCGGCAATGCGACCGATGTCGTTGCGACCGAGGTCGATCAGCATCAGGTGCTCGGCGATCTCCTTCGGGTCCGCCAGCAACTCCGCCTCCAGCGCCAGATCCTCAGCCTCGGTGTGGCCGCGGCGACGGGTGCCCGCGAGCGGCCGCACCGTGACCTCGCCCTGCTGCAGGCGGGCGAGAATCTCCGGGGAGGAGCCAACAATGTGGAAGTCGCCCAGATCCAGGTAATACATGTAAGGAGAAGGATTGAGATTACGCAGGGCGCGGTACAGGTTCAGCGGCGGCGCGCTGAAGGGCACCATCATGCGCTGGGAGGGCACTACCTGCATCACATCCCCCGCCAGAACGTAGTCCTTGATGCGGTTCACTGCCGCGGCAAACTGCGACTCGCTGAAGTGGGAGCTGGCGCTGCTTTCCAGGGCACCGGAATCGGCGCCGTGGAGGGCCACCTCCGGCAGGGGCGGCATCGGTTCACGCAGCTTGTCAGCCAGGGTGCGCAGGCGCGCCCGGGCCTGCTCCAGAGCCCCCGGCTGGGCCGGGTCGACATTGACGATGATACGGATGGTACCGGAGAGATTGTCGAACACCAGCACTTCTTCCGACAGCATCAGCAGGATGTCCGGGTTGCCCAGCTCGTCCGGCGGCGCCCCGCCCTTCAGCCTCGGCTCCACGTAGCGCACGCTGTCATAGCCGAAATAGCCGACCAGACCGCCGTGAAATACCGGCAGTTCCGGCTGCGGGGCCACCCGGTAGCGCTGCTGAAACTCCTCGACAAAGGTCAGGGGGTCCTCTACTTGGTGGGACTCGGTAACCTCACTATCGACCAGGATATCCACCCGGTAGCCATGCACCCGCAGCAGAGTGCGGCAGGGCAGGCCGATGATGGAGTAGCGGCCCCATTTCTCACCGCCCTGTACCGATTCGAAGAAGTAGGAAAACGGTCCTTCCGCCAACTTGCGGTAGGCGCTGACAGGTGTTTCCAGGTCGGCCAGCACTTCCATACTGACGGGGATACGGTTGTAACCCTGGGCCGTACAGGCGGCGAACTCCTCCGGCTGCATCAGCTGCCGCTCACCCCGGCCAGGGCTCGACGCATCTCGGTGATGACGGCGGCATAGTCCGGCTGATTGAAGATCGCAGAGCCGGCGACAAAGGTGTCGGCGCCCGCGGCGGCAACGTCGGCGATATTTTTGGCCGACACGCCGCCATCGACCTCCAGTCGGATCGAATAACCGGAAGCGTCGATCAGGGCCCGCGCCTCGCGCAGCTTGTCGAGGGTAGAGGGGATAAAGGACTGGCCGCCAAAGCCGGGATTCACCGACATCAGCAGCACCACATCCACCTTGTCCATGACGTACTTCAGCGCATCCAGGCCGACGTGGGGGTTGAACACCAGTCCGCTCTTGCAGCCGGCATCGCGGATCATCTGCAGGGAGCGGTCGACATGGGTGACAGCGTCGGGGTGGAAGGTGATCCAGCTGGCCCCGGCCTCGGCGAAGTCGCCGATCAGGCGGTCCACCGGGGACACCATCAGATGCACGTCAATGGGAGCGCTGACCCCGTGCTTGCGCAGGGCCTTGCAGACCATGGGCCCGATGGTGAGGTTGGGGACATAGTGGTTGTCCATGACATCGAAGTGCACCACATCCGCACCCGCTGCCAGCACCTGGTCGACCTCCTCGCCGAGGCGGGCAAAATCCGCCGACAGGATGGATGGGGCGATCAGGTAATCGGTCACGGCGAGACTCCGGTAGCAGGAAAGGCTGTCATTCTAGCGGCTATGCACTTCGGCTTCATCCCGAAATTCCTTAAGGGGCATACCGTAGGAGCCCGCTCTGCGGGCGATCGCGCACGGAGTGCGCTCCTACTCCCGGACAAACGTAGGAGCTCGCTCTGCGAGCGAAGGAGGATCCGGCAATCGCCCACAGAGTGGGCTCCCACAGTTCCCACGCAAACGTAGGAGCTCGCTCTGCGAGCGAAGGGGCCCCGGCAATCGCCCACAGAGTGGGCTCCCACAGTACTGGTGGACTCCCACAGTACTGGTGGACTCCCACAGTACTGGTGGACTCCCACGGTACTGGTGGGCTCCCACGGTGCTGGTGGGCTCCCACACAGTGGGGTCCTACGGGCTGGACGAGAGCAGCACGTCCAGCTCCCGCAGTCGCTGCGGCGTGCCCACGTCAGTCCAGGGGCCGCCGAAGTGCTCACCCGAGACCCTCCCTGCGGCGATGGCCGCATCCAGCAGCGGCCGCAGGGGTAACTTGCCCGGCGCCATGTCGGCGAAGAAACCCGCGGTGTAGACACCGATGCCCGCATAGGTCAGCCCGCGGGTGCCGGCGGGGCGGGCACTCAGACTGCCCCCGGCCGTCATGCAAAAGTCACCCTCCGGGTGCTGCGGAGGATTGTCGACCAGCACCAGATGGGCCGACCCAGGAGCCAGGTTCCGCTGCGCCAGCAGGCGCTGCAGCGGAAAAGCGGTCCACACGTCGCCGTTCAGCACCAGGAACGGAGCATCCCCCAGCAGCGGCAGGGCCCGGTGGATACCACCGGCTGTTTCCAGCGGCTCGGGTTCCAGGGAATAGCTGATGCGCACACCCCAGCGGCTGCCGTCCCCGCACCAGTCCATGATCTGCCCCGCCAGGTGGGACACGTTGATCACCAGCTCCCGCAGGCCGAGCGCGGCCAGGGCTTCAATGTGCCAGGCGATCAGGGGCCTGCCGCCGGCCTCCAGCAGGGGCTTGGGCGTGTGCTCGGTGAGGGGCCGCATGCGCTCGCCAACCCCGGCGGCGAGAATCATCACTTTCACTGCAGTTCGCTCCAGGACTGTTGCGCGACCACCGGCAGCAGGCGTTGCTCGAACCAGTCGCGAAAATTGTCCAGCACGGCGGTTTCACCGGCATGGGCGGCCAGCACCTCGCGGATGTAGGCGATGACCAGCGGCAGATCCTGCAAGTAGGCTGATTTGCCGTCGCGCAGATACAGACGGGCAAAGGTGCCCAGCACTTTCAGGTGCCGCTGCAAGCCCATCCAGTCCAGCCAGCGCAGGAAGGTTGCGTCAGTCACCAGTGGGAGCAGCCCCTGCGCATGCAGGGCATCCCGATGGGCCAGCGCCCACGCCACCACCCGCTCCCGCGGCCAGCGAATGTAACAGTCCTTCAACAGCGATACAGGATCGTAGGTTATCGGCCCCACCACAGCGTCCTGGAAATCGATCACCGCCAGCTCACCGCTGGCGAGGCACATCAGGTTGCGGCTGTGGAAATCCCGGTGCACCAGCACCTGCGGCTGTGCCAGCGCGCTGCCAATCAGCAGACCGTCCAGTTCCGCCAGCAGGTGCATCTCGGCATTGGTGAGTTCCAGCCCCAGCAGTTGCTGCAAAAACCAGACGGGGAAGCGGCTGAACTCCTCCGCCAGCAATGCGCGGTTGTAAACCGGAAGGGCTTCCAACCCCCGGGAATCGACCGCGGCCAACTGGCGCAGGATAGCGAGCGCCCGGGCATAGTGGGCGTCTGCCGTCGCGTCCTCCAGTTCCCCCAGCAGCAGCCGGTCGCCCAGGTCCTCCAGCAACATGAACCCCTGCTCCAGGTCTGCCGCCAGCAACCTGGGTACGCGCACTCCGGCACGCTCCAGCAGTTGGCGTATGGCCAGAAACTCGGCATTTTTCTCTGTCGCCGGGGGCGCTACCACCGCAATGACGGCACGCCCTGGCAACTGCAGGCGGAAGTAGCGACGGTTGCTGGCATCGCCCGCTACGGGCAGCAGCACGGCCGCCCTTGTCGGGGGCTGGTCGAGGGCAGCCAGGGCCCAGGGCAAGAGGTGCGGCGAGGGGATCGACAAGGGGGCTCCTGTGGCAAAAAGTCCCGGACAAGGCCGGGGTGATGCTTTATCATCCCGTTTTATACCAGAAAATGCATCCAACCTTGATGATTCCGCGCTCGCACAGCCCCGCCAAACCCCGGTTGCGCCGCCTCGCCGTTGCCCTGAGCCTTGCCCTGCAGGCAGTGGTGGCGGGGCCCGCCGCGGCGAATGACGCCGCCGGGCTGGACTGGGTGCCGCTGGAATCCCTGCCCGAAGAGCTGCGCGACCAGCGCTGCCGCAGCTGTGGCGGCCGTTACATTGACCCGCTGGCGGAATCGGATCTCGCCGACACACCCGCAACCTCAGACATCCGGGCTCGCGCCACCGAATCCGAAATGCAGGGCGACGATGTCTATCTGCGCGGCGGAGTCGCCGTGGACCAGGGTTATCGCCAGCTGCGCGGCGAGGACGCCTATTTCGACCGCGTCCAGCGCGAAGGCACCGTATCCGGGGGCATCACCCTGCGCGAGCCCGGGATTCTGCTACGCGGACAGGAGGCCCAGTACTCCGCCGACACCGGGGAAGCCAGCATCCGCGACAGTGAATTTGTCCTCCACCAGCAGCACCTGCACGGCAGCGCCGGCCAGCTGCGCCGGGACGCTGAGGGCATGTTGTTCATTCGGGACGGCAGCATGTCCTACTGCGCCCCGGATGACGAAGAGTGGGCTATCCGCGCCGATAGCATCAAGCTGGACCTCAAGGAGGGCCTGGGTACCGCGACCGGCGCCAAGCTGGACCTGGGCGGCGTGCCGGTACTGTACATCCCCTGGATCCGCTTCCCGCTGGACGACCGCCGCCGCACCGGCTTGCTCTGGCCCGACATCAGCTCCGACACCAATGGCGGCCTGGACCTGGCGGTACCGATCTACTTCAACCTGGCTCCCAACTACGACCTGCTGTACACCCCACGCCTGATCCAGGACCGGGGCCTGAACCACGAGGCAGAGGCGCGCTATCTCCACCGCAATACCGGCTTCTGGTCCGTCGGCGGCGCCTACATACCCAGCGATGATCGCCTGCAGCGGGACCGGCCCCAGGAAAGCGGCGCCAACCGCTGGCTCGCCAACGTCGAGCACAATGGCCTGTTCGAGCAGCGCTGGCGTTCGCGAGTGGACTACAGCAAGGTCAGCGATGTCGACTACTTCAAGGACCTCGACACCTCGAACCTCGACACCAAACGCAAGACCAACCTGCTGCAACTGGGCTCCATCGACTATCTGGGAGAAGACTGGCTGGTGGGCATGGAGTTCCAGCAGTTCCAGACCCTGGCCGAAGACATCATCGAGGACTACAAGAAGCTGCCCCAGATAACGGCGAGTTATCGCGGCGACTACACTCCCTTCGAAATAGACCCGATATTCCTCACCCAGTACTCCTACTTCGATTCAGACTCAGAGCGCGTCACCGGCCAGCGCCTGTATATGGAAGGCGGCGCCACCCTGCCCATGCTGTGGCAGTACGGCTTCCTGACGCCCACCGCCAAGTATCGCTACCTGGAATACGAGCTCAATGACCTCGGCCTGCTCGGCAGTGACAGCCCCTCGGCGGGCTCGGGAATGCTCAGCGTCGACAGCGGCCTGTTCTTTGAGCGCCCCACCAAGTTGGCGGGGCGTGACCTGTTGCAGACCCTCGAGCCGCGTATCTACTACCTGATCAGCGAATACGACGACCAGTCCACCCAGCCCGACTTCGACAGCGCCGAGCTGACCTTCAGCTACAACCAGCTGTTCCGGGAGACGAGGTTTTCCGGGCGCGACCGCCTCGACGACGCCAACCAGATCTCCCTGGGCCTGACCACCCGCTACATCAGCGCCGAGGACGGCCGCGAATACCTGAACGCCAGCCTCGGCCAGATCTTCTACCTGCGGGACCGCCGGGTGCGGCTGGACCCGCGGGACGAGGTGCTGGACCAGTCCAGTTCGGAAATGGCGGCGGACCTCAACTTCTTCCCCAACAAACGCCTGAGCCTGCGCAACAGCCTGGTGTGGGATCCGGACAGCGGCAACATGAACGCCGGCAGCCTGCACGCCAGCTACCAGCGCGAGGATCGCGCCGTGTTCAATGTCGGGTACTCCTACCGCCGCCCGGTGACGCTGGTGGACCGGGATACCGTGACCGAACAGGCCCACCTGTCTGCCTACTACCCGATAGACGACCGCTGGAGCGTGTTCGCCGCGCTCAACTTCAGCGTCGAGGGCAGCACCAGCGTGGAAGATATGTTCGGAATCGAATACGATAGCTGCTGCTGGCGTATTCGCCTGCTGCACCTGCGCTACATAGATACCGTCCCCGGCCAGAATCCCGATTTCTCCGACCCTGATCTGGAACGGGAGTACTCCACACAGGTCCAAGTCGTACTCAAGGGTATGGGCGGCTTTGGTAACCGGGTTACCGACCTGCTTGAAGATATGATTCGAGGTTTCGACGATCGTGACTATTAAATCTGTACTGCTGGCCACCGGCCTCGCCATTTCGCTGCTTTTCGGGCTGCAAGCGCATGCCCAGACGCAAATGCTGGACCAGGTGGTCGCGATCGTCGATGACGACGTGATCATGGCCAGCGAATTGCGCGAGAGGATCGAGAGTATTACCCAGACCCTGCAGGCGCGCGGTATGGAACTGCCCCCCGAGGATGTGTTGATCCGCGAAACCCTGGACCGGCTGGTCCTCGAAAGCATTCAGCTGCAGATGGGCAATCGGGTAGGGGCCCGCATCAGCGATGCCCAACTCAATGCCGCACTGGAGCGTATCGCTGCACAGAACCGCATGAGCCTGGAGCAGTTCCGGATGATGCTGGAGCGGGAAGGGCAGTCCTACGCTACCATGCGCGAACAAATCCGCCGGGAGATGATCATCCAGCGGGTCCAGTCCGGCAACGTCAACCAGCGCATCCAGATCTCGGAGCAGGAAGTGAACAATTTCCTGGCCTCCTCCGAGGGGCAGAAGCTGACCCAGCCCGAGTACCGCATCCTCCACGCCCTGCTGCCACTGGCCGAGGACGCACCCGAGAACGAGGTGGCCGCGGCCCGGGACTATCTGCAACAGCTGCTCACTCGGATCCGCGGGGGCGAGGCTTTCGACCGGGTTATCGCCGGCAGCACCGATCGCTACCAGTTCACCGGTGGCGCCCTTGACTGGGGCAACCTGCAGGACCTGCCCAGCCTGTTCAGCGATGTGGTGCCCAGCCTGGAAGTCGGCGCCACCTCGGACCCGATCCGCAGCCCCTCCGGCCTGCACCTGGTGCACCTGGCGGACATGAAGGGCGGCAGCCAGATGGTGAACCAGACCCGGGTACGCCATATCCTGGTGCGGCCCTCCGAAATCATGACCAGTGACGAGGCCCGCGACCTGGTCGCCAGCCTGAAAGAACGCGCCGAAGCCGGCGAGGACTTCGGCGATTTGGCCCGGGAGCATTCCGAAGACATCGGCTCCGCAGCCGAAGGCGGCGACCTCGGCTGGACCACCCCCGGCCAGATGGTGCCCGAATTCGAAGAGGCCATGGCGGCAACGCCGGTTGGCGAACTGTCCGATCCGGTACAGAGCCAGTTCGGCTGGCACGTGCTTGAAGTCATGGAAAGACGCGAGCAGGACATGACCCGCGAGGCCATTCGCGCCCGCGCCACCGAGGCCCTGCACCAGCGGAAGTACGAGGAAGAACTGGACGCCTGGCTGCGCAAGATCCGCGACGAAGCCTACGTCGACATCAAGTAGCCACAGCATGACGGTACCGAGGATCGCCATCACCGCCGGGGAACCGGCAGGTATCGGCCCGGATATCGTCGCCATGATCGCCCAGAGCGACTGGGCAGCCGAGTTGGTGGTGATTGCCGACCCGGAACTGCTGGCGGCCCGGGCGCAGCAGCTGGGCCTGCCCCTGCGGCTGCAGGTAATTGACCTCGGCGCCACCCCGCAGCCCCTGCCCGCCGGCACTGTTGGTGTCCTGCCCGCCGGCGGCAAAATGCGCGCACCGCACCTGGCTACGGCGGTGGAACCCGGGGTACTGAACGTGGCCAATGCACCCTATGTGGTCGAGACCCTGCAGCGTGCTGTGGAGGGCTGCACCAGCGGCCAATTCCAGGCCATGGTTACCGCTCCGGTACAGAAATCCGTGATCAACGATGCCGACATCCCCTTCAGTGGCCACACCGAGTTCCTGGCGGAGACAACCGGCACTCCCCGGGTGGTGATGCTCCTTGCCGCTGGCGAGCTGCGGGTGGCGCTGGCCACCACCCACCTGCCGCTGGCGCAGGTACCGGCGGCAATTACCGCGGACTCACTGACCGCGACTCTGCACATCCTGCACAGTGACCTGAGGGGCAAATTTGGTATTGCCAGACCCTGTATTGCGGTGCTCGGCCTTAACCCCCACGCCGGCGAGGGCGGGCATCTGGGACGGGAGGAGATCGAGGTTATCAGCCCCGTGCTGGAAAACTTGCGTGCAGAGGGCATGAACCTGCTGGGGCCGCTACCGGCGGATACCGCATTCAGCCCCAAGCTGCTCGCACAAGCCGACGCCTACCTGGCCATGTACCACGACCAGGGGCTGCCCGTGCTCAAGTATGCAGGGTTTGGGAATGCGGTAAATATTACGCTGGGGCTGCCGATTGTGCGCACCAGTGTGGACCACGGCACCGCGCTGGACCTTGCTGGCACGGGTGCAGTGAGTGACGGTAGTTTGCGGGCGGCGCTGGAGTTGGCGATTGAGCTGGGGGCAATCTGACCCCAGTACCAGCACGGGGCTGGGAGGCAGGGCCTCTATCATCACCCCAGCCAAGAAGCCTGCAACTGCGGCACAACCGTGACCAGCAAATCCTCACGCAGCGCCCGCAGCAGACGCTACCGGCTGCCCGTGTGTGGGTGCGGGGAGAAAATCTCCGCAGATATAGTCACTCAGTCCCGCTTTTTTGGTCTTTACTAGATCAACTGGCAGGTATCTGCCAGGAAAGGCGG
>NZ_JAUTDR010000034.1 GCF_030649675.1 Haliea sp. E1-2-M8
TGACCATTCGGAGGGTGCAGCTTGCACAGTTCAGGGCGGCGTTGGCAGGGCGTAGATTATTTTGCGCTTACCTTGAAGTTACCCGGATGGCATCATCAACCGGGTTTAGTGAAAACCGGCCCATCCCCCGTTAATTGGGTAGAGCCGTTATTGTTTTTAAAGATGTAGTGGCGGTGAGGGAGAGATTCGAACTCTCGAACGGTTGCCCGTTACACACTTTCCAGGCGTGCGCCTTCGACCACTCGGCCACCTCACCGTAAGGGCGCGAATCTTACCACAAACGCTGGCCGTTACCAGTCCCGGGAGGGACTTTCACGTTGAATTACCGGCCTACTGCCGCGCCAGCCGCAACCAGGGCGGCTGGCCGCCGCCGCTGCTGCGGAAGGGGTTGATGTCGAGACCGCCGCGGCGGGTGTAAAAGGCCTGCAGATGCAGAAACTCCGGGCGGCAGCGCTGCTGGATGTCGCGAAAGATACGCTCGACGCACTGCTCGTGAAACTCCTGATGTTCACGGTAGGCGAGGATATAGCTGAGCAGCGCAGCGTGGTCCAGGGCCGGTCCGCGGTAGTGCAGCCACAGGGTGGCCCAGTCGGGCTGGCCGGTGACCGGGCACAGGGAGCGCAGCAGATGGCTGTAGAGCTGCTCTTCGACCAGCGAGGCAGGGTCGCATTGCAGCATGGCGGCGTCGGGCTCGCGGCGGGGCCAACGGCCGAAAGCGCTGTCTATGCACTCGCCGCTGGGCTGGCCGGGGGCGATAGCCGGGTCATCGGGATCAAACACCGCCAGGCCCACCTCCGCCCCCACAGCAGCGCTGACGTCCCTGACGATACAGGCCAGAGCGGCAGTATCGTCATCGAACACCAGGTTGTTGAGTGAGTTCAGGTACAGTTTGAAGGACTTCGATTCCACCAGATTGGGGGTACTGGCCGGGATGCTGAAGCGCCCGACGCGCACCTGGGCCTTGTCATCACTGTCCAGCCAGGACAACTCATAGGCGTGCCAGATATCCGCCCCCTCGAAGGGCAGCGGTTCAGGCAAAGCCAGTGCTTCGCGGGCCTCGCGCCGGGGAATCGGGAACAGCAGCTCCGGCGCATAGTGGTTGACCACCGGCACCTGCTTGCCCAGCAGCAAATCATCCCTGTTCACGGCCAAGGCCTACTGCCGCAGGCGCTTGCCGGAATTCAGCAGGTGCATGCTGTAGAACCAGGCGAGTGCCGTGAAGAAGGTGATCATCCCGAAGGCGAAACCCAGGCTGACATCGGACACGCCCAGCACCCCGTAGCGGAAGGCGTTTACCACGTACACCAGCGGGTTCAGTTTGGACACATTGGCCCAGAACTCCGGCAGCAGGTCCATGGAGTAGAACACGCCGCCGAGGTAGATCAGCGGGGTCAGCACGAACGTCGGGATAATAGAGATGTCGTCAAAGTTGTTGGCGTAGACGGCATTGATAAAGCCTGCCAGCGCAAACAGGATAGAGGTCATCAGCACGATTATCACTACCACGAAAAAATTGTGCATGTGCAGCTGGGTGAAGAACAGTGACACGATAGTGACGATGATCGCCACCAGCAGGCCGCGGGTGACCCCACCGATGACATAGCCCAGCAAGATAACGTAGTTGGGCGTCGGCGACACCAGCAGTTCTTCCACGCTGTGGTTGAACTTGGAGCCAAAAAAGGACGACACCACGTTGGAGTAGGAGTTGGTGACGATGGCCATCATGATCAGGCCGGGCACCACAAACTGCATGTAGGTGAAGCCGCCCATGTCGCCGATGCGGGAGCCAATCAGGGAGCCGAAGATCACGAAATACAGGGACATGGTGATCGCCGAGGGCAGCAGGGTCTGGGTCCAGATCCGCAGGTAGCGCTTGATCTCCTTGCGCAGGATGGTCATAAGCGCAATGTACTGTTCACGCAGGCTCATGCGGCGCCCTCCACCAAATTCACAAACATTTCCTCGAGGCGATTGGCGCGGTTGCGCATGCTGCTGATCCTGATGTTGGCCTGGTTGAGACCGGCAAACACTTCGTTGATGTGCTGCCCTTTCTCGACTTCGATTTCCAGGGTGTTGTCGTCCACGCGACGGACGCTGAAGCCATCGACGACCACCGACTCCGGCAGCGCGTCCACCGCATCGAAGATGAACACCTCCCGGTGCAGGCGCCGCAACAGGTCGCGGATGGAAGTGTGCTCGACAATTTTGCCATGATTGATGATGGCGATATTGCGGCACAGCGCCTCGGCCTCTTCCAGGTAGTGCGTGGTGAGGATGATAGTGGTGCCCTCGCTGTTGAGTTTCTTGAGGAAATCCCACATCGAGCGGCGCATTTCAATATCGACGCCGGCGGTGGGCTCGTCGAGGATCAGCAGCCGCGGCTGGTGCACCAGGGCGCGGGCGATCAGCAGGCGCCGCTTCATGCCCCCGGACATCATCCGGGAAGGCACATCGCGTTTGTCCCACAGGCCCAGCTCACGCAGATACTTCTCGGCGCGCTGCATCGCCAGATCCCGGTGCATCCCGTAGTAACCGGCCTGGTTGACGACAATGTCAAAGGCCGTCTCGAACATGTTGAAGTTGAATTCCTGCGGCACAATGCCGATATTTTTCTTGGCGCCGGCGAAATCGACGTCAATGTCGTAGTCGTATACCGCCACCCGGCCGCTGGTCTTGGACACCAGGGAGCAAATGATGCCGATGGTGGTGGACTTGCCGGCGCCGTTGGGGCCAAGCAGGGCAAAGAAATCGCCCTGCTGCACTTCCAGGCTTATGCCCTTGAGCGCCTGCAGGCCGCTGCCGTAATCCTTGGTGAGATTTTCGATCGTCAGTGCTGGTATCATGCAGCCTCGTTGCAACTACGGGAAAATGAAAGCCCGCTATTGTACCCGCAATCGACGCGCCGAACGAGACAATGGACGACACCCAATACCTGCAACACTGCCGCGGACTGTGGCATGAATTCGCCAGCACCCTGGCCCGACGTACAACTGCACTGGATGAGCAGGACCCGCTGCGCCTGCTGGCGGAGGAGTTCCTGGCCCTGCCCGAGGCGGACCTGTACCGCGATGGTGCGGCTCTGGCCCTGCGCCTGTTCAGCCACCACCCGGAGTTCGCCCCCACCTTCCCCCGCAGCCTGCTCTGGTTCCTCGGCGGCGATTGCCTGCATGTGATGACCGATGAAGAAATCGCCACCTTCCAGGCCCTGGACGAGGAGCGCCTGGCAGCAGCAGAGCGCGGTGACACCTTTGCCTACCGGGCTGAGGCAAGCGCCCGCCTGCGGCTGCCGTGATTTCGCGCTAAAAAACCGCCCCCGGGTATTGACGCGCTTCGGCTCACTACCTAAAATGCGCGCCTCTCGATTGAGACCTTTGCGTCCCCTTCGTCTAGTGGCCTAGGACACTGCCCTTTCACGGCGGTAACAGGGGTTCGAACCCCCTAGGGGACGCCACTCAATTGAGACAGTGCTACACTGCTTCCAGAACGACCCGCGGGAATAGCTCAGTTGGTAGAGCGCAACCTTGCCAAGGTTGAGGTCGCCGGTTCGAACCCGGTTTCCCGCTCCATCTCAATGCACCGCTCCATCTAATCCACCACCACCGCCCCCAGCGCCCGCACCAGCGGCTCTTGCTCCCTGTTCGTCACTCGCACCCTGCTCCCCGCCAGCTCCCGCCGCAAGGGNCTCAATGCACCGCTCCATCTAATCCACCACCACCGCCCCCAGCGCCCGCACCAGCGGCTCTTGCTCCCTGTTCGTCACTCGCACCCTGCTCCCCGCCAGCTCCCGCCGCAAGGGGTATTCCCTGCGCAGCCGATCGAAGGCCGCCCGGGCCTCGGCCTCCGCCACCCCCAACACTGCCTCGCGCAGACGCCGGTCGTCCGCCGCCAGGTCGTAGCGTAGCCCGCACAGATGGCGCAGCAGTTCCACGCCCGCCAGCTCCGGAGGCAGGTCGAACACCGGCACCGCCATACCGGGCCCCACCGGCGCGGATTCCAGCCCCAACTGATCCTCCAGCGCCTGCGCCAGCATGCGGGTCGCAGCCAGCTTCGCATCGTGGCTATAGCCAGCGATATGCGGGGTCCCGAACTGTACCCGCTCCAGCAGCGGCGGCGGCACCTGCGGCTCGAACTCCCAGACATCCAGCACGCAGTGGGGCGCGTTCGCCTGCTGCAGACGCGCCAGCAGAACGTCGTTGGCCAGCACCGGTCCGCGGCTGGCATTGATCAGCAGCTGCTCCCGCCGCAGCGTCGCCAGCGCCTCCGGCCCCAGCAGGTGGTGGCTGGGCCAGGGCTCGGCAGTGGTGAGCGATGGATGCAGGGAGAGCACATCGCAAGCCAGGACCTCGTCCAGGCTTGCGGGGACAGCCAGGGCACTCTGGTCCAGCCAGGGGTCGCAGTGCAGGCTAGCAATACCCAGGGCCCGCAAGCGCAGCGCCAGCAGGCTGCCGACATGGCCGCAGCCAACGATCCCGACCCGGCCACCGGCCAGCAGCCGCTCCAGGCAATTGTCTACCGCCGCGATGGCGGCGAGCACATATTCCACCACGGAGTTGGCATTGGCGCCCGGGGCGGCGGCAAAACCGATGCCGCTGCGCTGCAGCCAGGGGAGGTCGATATGGTCCACACCCGCGGTGGCGGTACCGACAAAGCGTACCGGAGTGCCGGCGAGCAGCTCCGCGTCGACCCGGCTGACGGAGCGCACCAACAACACGTCAACCTCCGCCAGTTGCGCGGCCTGCAGACCGCGACCTTCAACAGTGCGAACAGTGCCCAGGTGCCCGAAGCAGTCCTGCACGGCGGGGATATTGCGGTCGGCGAGGATGCGCAGCGCGCTCAAGTCAGGGCGTCCGGGGTGAACAACTCGGGAGTCAGGCGGGTAGCGAGCCCGAATTCCGCCTGCAACGCGGCATGGAACTGCCGGGCGCGGGGCGGCAGGCCTTGTCTGGCCCGGCGCCGGGCTTCCCGGCATACCGCCGCCTTGAAGGCACTGTGATCCGCGGGCGTCCCCCGCTCAGCGGCAAGATTGTCGGTACTGACCTGAAAGCGGTAGCCGCAGGCGATGGCGAAGCACCACTCAAGGGCCTGGGGCGCCACTTCAACCGACTCGAAGGCGGCCTGCTGGTCCGCGTTGCGCCCCTCCGGCGCGTACCAGTAGCCGAAGTCGGGCAGCAGGCGTCGCGCGGGGCCGGCGATGCACCAGTGCGCCACCTCGTGCAGGGCGCTGGCAAAGAAATCCTCTCGATACCAGAGCCGGTGGGGGTCGCCAGGGTTGGTCGCCGGCGCGTACAAGGGCTCCCCGGCGCCGCCACACAGCAAGGTGTTTTCCGAGCCTGCAAAACAGGCGTCGAACACCCGCTGCAGGCGGCCAGAACAGAAGGGATCAGAGATCGCAGCGTTTGCCAGTGAAATCACCGGGGCCTAGGCCCCCCTGCGCAGCAGAAACAGGATCTCCCCGCCCTCTTCCGCCTGCTGCAGCAGGTCGTGGCCGAGAAAGCTGCAGAACCGGGGAATATCGCGCAGGGTAGTGGGATCGGTAGCAATCACACAGAGGGTTTCCCCCGCGGCGAGATCGCGGACACGGCCGTGCAGCAACATCACCGGCTCCGGGCAATACAGGCCGGTAACATCCAGTTCATGGTCCGCATCAAAGCGCATCAGCCGATGGTCTCACCTGCCAGCAAGGCCCGGGCCATATCCCGGGACACCAGGTCCCAGGTCTCGCTGTCACTATCGTAGAGCAGACGCATGTCACCGCTATCCAGCTGCCGCCGCAGCTGGGCCACCTTCTGTTCCAGGCTCAGCTCGCGATCGCCATAGTCGGTGCCGTCCCGGCTGGCAAACTCCTCCAGCAAGCCGGCCAGCACATCCGGTGCCAGCCGCGCCAGCGGAATGTCCAACAGATCAGCCAAGGCTCACTCCGGCTTGATAAAGCGGAGGGTCATGCGGTCACTTTCGCCAATGGCTTCGAATTTGTCGCGGCCTTCATCGCCACCGCGCAGGGACGGAGGCAGTGACCAGACACCGTCGGGATGATCCGCAGTGTCTTTGGGGTTGGCGTTGATCTCGCTGGAGGCGTCAAGGGTGAAACCCGCCTTCTCGGCGGCGGCGATCACATGGGCCTCGGTCACATAGCCATTCTTGGCCATGACCTCGGGATCATCGCCGGCCTTGGCACGGTGCTGCACCAGCCCCAGCACACCACCCGGCTTGAGGGCGGTATAGGCCGCCGCCAGGGTGCCATCAAGACTGTCCGTTCCCATCCAGCTGTGTACGTTGCGGAAGGCCAGTACCAGGTCGGCGGAACCCGCCGGAGCCACGGTAGTCTCAGCCGGCGGCGCCAGCGAGGTCACCACAACCGGACCATACAGCTTGTGGTCGCCCGCCAGCTTCTGCAGAAAGCCCCCAAGGGCGTTGCGGTAGTATGGGCTGCCCGCTGCATTGGGGCTGAAGTGGGCGGCGTAGAGCTTGCCGCTGTCCGCTACCAGCGGCGCCAGCACCTCGGTGTACCAGCCGCCACCCGGGGACAACTCGACTACGGTCATACCTTCCTCGATGCCAAAGAACTCCAGGGTCTCGCGGGGGTGGCGCGACGTATCCCGGGCCTTGTTCGCGTCAGCACGCTGGGGGCCGTTGAGGGCGCTGTCCCAGTCGAGTTCGGCGTGCGCAGGCGCTATGGCCAGGGCCAGTAACAGTGCAACAATATATTTCATGGTGCTTTCCTTCTGCCTCGTGAGGATGCGAGTTAATATACGGGCTGCGGCAGCGAATGTGGAGCCCGATCGTGAAAACTTCTTTTATCGTAACCTTTATCGGCGATGACCGTCCCGGGCTTGTCCAGGAATTGTCCAGTGCCATTGAGCGCTGCGGCGGCAACTGGCATGAAAGCCGCTTGTCCCAGCTCGGCGGCAAGTTCGCCGGCCTGGTACTGGTATCGCTGCCGGAGGACGCCGATGAGGCGCTGCAGCAGGCCCTCAAGAGCCTGGACAGCAGTGGAATCAGTGTCCGCGTCACCCCCGCCTCTGCGATACCCGTGTGCGGCGAAGGGCGCCGGGTCACCCTGGCGGTATTGGGGCCGGACCGCCCGGGCATCGTGCGCGAGATTTCCCGCGCGCTGGCGGCAGAGCAGGTCAATGTAATCGAGATGGAGAGTGGGGTCAGCAGCGCGCCGATGAGTGGCGAGCCACTGTTTCGGGCGGATATCCTGGCCGAAATTCCGCAGTCCGCGTCCATGGATGCCCTCGAGGACGCCCTGGAGGCGATCGCCGAGGAAATGACGCTGGAGATCGATCTCGGCGGCGTTTAGGTATAGCCCCGCTCAGTCACGCTTCAGCAGGCGCCGCAGCAGGATCCACAGGACAGCGGCGCCGGCGGCGGCCAGAATCAACACAGCCACCACCGCCAGGGTCTGCAGAAACAGCTCCCAGAGCCTCTCCAGCGGCACCTCGAAGGTGTCCACCGCCCCCCACACCAACACCCCCATGGCGAGCACGCCGAGAATGAGGGTGCGAACATGGCGTCTTCTGCGCTTCGCCACCGGCCGCACTCAGTGCCCCGGCGCCGCGCCGGGAATGACCGGCGTAGCGCAGACGACATCCATGTTCTGGCCGCGATGGCGCAGCACATGGTCCAGCAGGACGATGGCCAGCATGGCTTCCGCAATCGGGGTGGCGCGGATACCGACACAGGGATCGTGGCGGCCGTGGGTAGCCATCTCCATGGCCGCACCGGATGTATCGATGGTGGCGCCGGGCTGGCGAATACTGGAGGTGGGCTTGAGCGCCAGGCTGACGGTGATGTCCTGGCCGCTGGAGATCCCGCCCAGCACGCCGCCGGCGTTATTGCCGGTAAAGCCTGCCGGCGTCAGCAGGTCGCGATGTTCGCTGCCCTGCTGCTCAACTACCGCGAAACCGGCGCCGACCTCGACGCCCTTGACCGCATTGATGCCCATCATCGCGTGGGCGATATCGGCGTCCAGACGGTCAAACACTGGCTCGCCCAGCCCCGGCATGACCCCGCTGGCGACCACGTTGATACGCGCACCGATGGAGTCGCCGCGCTTGTTGAGCCCCGCCATATACTCTTCCATCACCGCCACCTGGGCAGGGTCCGGGCAGAAAAAGGGGTTCTGTTCCACCGTATCCCAGTCCAGCGTTTCGGCCCGTATTGGACCCAGCTGGGCGAGATAGCCGCGCACCAGAATGCCGTAGCGCTGGAGCAGGAATTTCTTGGCGATGGCGCCGGCGGCCACCCGCATGGCGGTTTCCCGGGCCGAGGAGCGGCCGCCTCCGCGGTAGTCGCGGAAGCCGTATTTCTGCTGGTAGGTGTAGTCCGCATGGGCTGGACGAAAGGTGTTGGCAATCTCGGAATAGTCCTTCGAGCGCTGGTCGGTGTTCATGATCAGCAGGCCGATAGAGGTGCCCGTGGTTTTGCCATCGAACACGCCGGACAGGATCTGCACTTCGTCGGCCTCGCGGCGCTGGGTGGTGTACCGTGACGTCCCGGGCTTGCGCCGATCAAGGTCCCGCTGCAGGTCCTCCACCGACAGTTCCACGCCCGGAGGGCACCCGTCGACGATACAGCCAAGGGCCGGGCCGTGGCTTTCGCCGAAGCTGGTCACCGTGAACAGCTTGCCGATGGTATTGCCTGACATGGTGCGATGACCTCCGCCAAAAACGCCGCAGTATACGCTATCCGCGCAGGCTTGAACGGTTTTCCCGCAGCTCCCGCGCGGTCAGGGCAAACACCCCGTGGCCGCCGTGCTCGAATTCCAGCCAGGTAAAGGGCACGGCCGGGAACGCCGCTTCCAGCGCCTCCTGGCTGTTGCCCACTTCCACCACCAGGAGACCCGTCGGTTGCAGGTAATCTTCTGCGGCCGCGAGCAGGCGGCGAGTGAGGTCGAGTCCGTCGACTCCAGACTCCAGGGCCAGGGCCGGCTCGTGGCGATACTCCGCCGGCATGCCCGCAAGGTCACCCGCGTCGACATAGGGCGGATTGCTGACGATGATGTCGTAGAGCTCCCCGGGCACGGCTGCAAACAGGTCAGACTGCAGCACCCTTACCCGGGCTTCCAGACCGAGCTCGGCGACGTTCTCCGCCGCCAGGGCGAGTGCATCGGAGTCCAGGTCCAGCAGGTCCACTCGAGCGTCAGGCAGGTACCAGGCGCTGGCGAGACCGATGCAACCGCCGCCGCAGCAAAGATCCAGGATGCGCTCCGGGCCGGGGCCCGCGTACCAGGGCTGGAAGCCCGCCAGCACCAGCTCGGCGATGGGTGAGCGGGGAATGATGGCGCGAGCGTCACAGCGCAGGGGCAGGCCGGCAAAAAACGCTTTCCCGGTGAGATAAGGCAGGGGGATGCGCTCTGCTATGCGCCGGTGCAGCAGACTGGCCATCTGCACCGCCTGCTCGCGGGTAACGGGGTGAGGCAGCGCGCTGTTGTCGCTGTCGGCGGGGAGCCCCACCACCGCCAGCACCAATTGCACCGCCTCGTCCCAGGGGTTGTCGGTACCGTGGCCGTAGTACAGGTCCGCCGCATCCAGCGCGGCGGCAACCTGGTCCAGAGCCTCGCCGACAGAGGTAACACAGTGCAGTTGTTCGTGTGTTGTGGTCATGTGCAGTAGTCACGGAGGTCAGTGATTGCTTTGCGCAACAGGAGTCTTCACATTGTAGCATCGCTCGGAGAGCACAGTGCGAGGTCTCGGCCTTCAGGGCTCCGAGGATACTCCGCCGCTGTTTGCCTTGCACAGACGCGATTGCTACTATCGCCAACCCGCTCCGAAGCGGCGGTAATTTCAGGAGACACGGCGTGGACCAGCACTGGGCAAAGATCATCGAGGCGATTGGCGAAGACCTGTCGCGACCCGGCCTGGCGGACACGCCCAAGCGCGCCGCCAAGGCTTTCGAGTTCCTCACTCACGGCTACCAGCAATCGGTGGAGGAAGTCGTCAACGATGCCCTGTTTCCCTCCGACTCCAGCGAAATGGTCCTGGTGCAGGATGTGGAGATGTATTCGCTGTGTGAGCACCACCTGCTCCCCTTCATCGGCAAATGCCACGTGGCCTACATCCCTACGGGCAAGGTGCTGGGACTGTCCAAAGTAGCGCGCATCGTCGACGTGTTTGCCCGCCGCCTGCAGATCCAGGAGTCTCTTACCATGCAGATCGCCCAGACCATCATGGAGGTGACCGAGGCCGAGGGTGTGGGAGTGATCATTGAGGCCCAGCACATGTGCATGATGATGCGCGGGGTGGAGAAACAGAACTCGCTTATGAAGACCTCGGCGATGCTGGGCAGCTTCCGCAGCGAACAGAAAACCCGCGACGAGTTCCTGTCCCTGCTGCAGCTGCGCCGCTGACTTCGACACCGCGCAGCCGCGCGGCACAGCTCACTGCCCCGGCGGCAGCTTAAGCAAATCCACGTGCAGGTACTGGCGGTCAGTGGTGCGCGCACCGCTGTACAACACGACCCGGAACTCGCCGGCCGCGCTGCTCACCGCATAAACCCGATAGCGCTGCTCTTCGGCGCGGCCATAGAGGATGCGCTGGTTGAAGACGCGACTGGCCCACTGGGCGGCGGAACCGCAGGCGCGGGCGTTACAGGAAAAAAGCACCTCCGCCCCCGCGAGCAGCAATGCCGCTTCCAGACCCGCGAGGACCTCGCGCGCGGCGAAGCCGTCAATGATCTGCCAGGTCTCGCGCCTGAGCTCGCCATCCAACCGTTCGCTGCTGCGAAAAATCCAGTCACCGTCGGACTTCTGCATGGGACCCAGCCCGATCTCGTGATCGCGTACGGTTTCCGACTTGCTGGCAACCGACACGGCGTGAGGGTAGTTCTCCAGTTCCTGCAGCAGAGCCGCCGGATCATAGGCCGCCTCTTCCGCCAGCGCAAAGCTGCCCATCGCCAGAAACGCGCTCAGCAGAAGCTGCATGGTACGCCTGATAAAGGCCCGGTTAATCAACGACTCCTCCTTGTGGGTGCACTGCGGCAGGATTCCCACACCACACCCGCCGAGGACACCGACGCGGCGTGATCGTGGCGCAGGCGCCCGCTGTCCTCATTACTTTCAGCCCTTGCTCAGCTGCAGCAACAGGGCATTGAGCTTGGTGACAAAGCTGGCGGGATCCTCCAACTGGCCACCCTCGGCCAGTGTAGCCTGATCCACCACGATGTGGGCGAGGTCGGCGAAGCGCTCTTCGTCCGCCTCGGTATCCAGCATCTTCAGCAGGGGATGGCCGGGGTTGATCTCCAGGATCGGCTTGCTCTCGGGCACGGGCTGGCCTGCGGCCTCGAGGATACGCCGCATCTGGGCGCCGATATCGTGATCGCCCACCACCAGGCAAGCCGGAGACTCGGTGAGTCGTGCCGAGGGCCGCACCTCGGAGACCTTGTCCTCGAGCACCTTGCTCAGCCGCTCGACCAGACCTTCGCTGTCCTTCTTCAGCTTCTCCTGCTCGGCTTTGCCCTCCTCGGAGTCGTCCTCCAGATCCAGGGCACCGCGGGCGACATCCTGCAGCTTCTTGCCGTCAAACTCCTGCAGCTGGTTCATCAGCCAGTCGTCGACGCGGTCGCTGAGCAGCAACACCTCGATCCCTTTCTTGCGGAATACTTCCAGATGCGGGCTCTTGCGCGCGGTGTTGAAGTTCTCCGCGACCACGTAGTAGATCTTGTCCTGGCCCTCCTGCATGCGGCTGATGTAGTCCTCCAGGGACTGGTCCTGCTCCTCCTTGTCGGTATGAGTGGTAGCAAAGCGCAGCAGCCTGGCGATCTTCTCCTTGTTGGCGAAATCCTCCGCCGGGCCTTCCTTCAACACCTGGCCAAATTCTTTCCAGAACGTCGCGTACTCTTCCCCGCCTTTCTTCGCGAGCTTTGTCAGCATGTCCAGTACGCGCTTGGTCACAGCCCCGCGCATGGCGTCCACGGTGCTGTCCTGCTGCAGGATTTCACGGGACACATTGAGCGGCAGGTCACTGGAATCCACTACACCCTTGACGAAGCGCAGGTACAGCGGCAGGAACTGTTCCGCATCGTCCATGATGAAAGTGCGCTGCACGTAGAGCTTCAGACCGCGGGCCATGTCACGGTTCCAGAGGTCGAAAGGCGCGCGCCTGGGAATGTACAACAGGCTGGTGTATTCCTGCTTGCCCTCGACCTTGTTGTGGCTCCAACTCAGGGGTTCGTCGAAGTCATGGGAAATGTGCTGGTAGAACGCCTTGTATTCCTCGTCGCTGATTTCGGTGCGGGGGCGGGTCCACAGGGCCGTGGCCTCGTTCACGGCCTGGTACTCGGGCTGCGGGGCCTCGGCGCCCTCCTCTGCATCCTCGGCAGCGGGTTTCGCCGCCTCCAGCATCATTACTGGCACCGAGATATGGTCAGAGTATTTCTTGATAACGCTGCGCACACGCCAGTCATCGGCGAATTCACCGCAATCCTTTTTCAGGAACAGGGTGATGCTGGTGCCGCGGCTGTCCTTGGCCCGGCCCTCAATGGAAAACTCGGACTCACCGTGGGATTCCCACAAAACGCCCGTGTCCGCTGACTGACCAGCTTTGCGGGTAAGGACTTCGACCCGGTCTGCGACAATGAACGCAGAGTAGAAGCCGACGCCGAACTGGCCGATCAGTTGCGAGTCTTTCCTCTGGTCCCCGGTGAGATTTTGCAGGAACGCGGCGGTGCCGGACTTGGCGATGGTGCCGAGGTTGTCGATCACCTCGTCGCGAGTCATGCCGATGCCGTTGTCACTGATGGTGATGGTATTCGCCTCCTTGTCAACGTCGACGTGAATCGCGTAGTCGCTCTGCCCTTCCAGCAGTGACTCATCTGCAAGCGCCGCAAAGCGCAACTTGTCGATGGCGTCAGAAGCGTTGGAAATCAGCTCCCGCAGGAAGATTTCCTTGTTGCTGTACAGGGAGTGGATCATCAGGTGCAGCAACTGCCGGGCCTCGGTTTGAAAGCCCAGGGTTTCTTTTTTCACATCCGCAGTCATGGTTCCCTCGCGTGTCTTGGCTGGTGTTGAGAGTTTTTTACACAAGTTGCAAAGGTGGGGTCGGAATGGTGGTATTTCAAGTCAGACTACTGCATATTAGTCTCATAACAGCACGGAGCAATGCGATGAAATTACCCCGCCACCACCTCGGCCTTGCCCTCGGCCTGACCGCCATTCTGCTCGCGGCCTGCAGCGACAGCAGCGATCGCACACCGGCGGCGCCAGAACCCGAGCCACCGCCGCCACCGCCCGCCCCCACCTACCTGCCCATCGCGCAGCCAGAGGTGACGGATCCGCCGGACGCAGGGGGTTTGTTCCTGCTCTCGACCACCTTCGACCTGGCTGATGTGGGCTACCAACAGCGCGAATTCTTCCTCTCCGGCGAAGCCACGGCCTTCCGCAATGTCGGCGAGCTGGGCACGGATGGCGCCTGGGAGGTGGAGACCGCAGAGACCGCGACCTATCGCACCAGGGTCGTGGTCTATCAGCCGCTGGATGCGGCCGATTTCAGCGGCACCGTGCTGGTGGAGTGGCTAAACGTCACCGCCGGCTTCGATACCGGCCCCTCCTACGGTTCGGCCCACGTCGAGATCCTGCGCCAGGGCCATGTCTGGGTGGGGGTTTCCACCCAGCGTGTGGGCATTGAGGGCGCCGAAACCCCGGTGGCCCCGCTGCACCTGAAAGCGGCAAATCCCGAGCGCTATGAATCGCTCGATCACCCCGGAGACAGTTTTTCCTACGACATGTTTTCCCAGGCTGCCCAGGCCCTGCGCGAACCCGGCAACGCAAACCTGCTGGAGGGTCTCGAGGTCGAGCGCCTGATCGCCGTGGGTGAGTCCCAGTCCGCGTTCCGGCTGGTCACCTACATCAACGCGGTGCACCCGCTATACAACACTTTCGATGGCTACCTCGTCCACAGCCGCGGCGACGGCTCAGCGGCACTGACGCAGTCCCCGCTGGAGCCCATCGGGACGCCGGAGAGCGTACTGATCCGGGACGACCTCAACGTGCCCGTGTTCAACTTCCAGACCGAAACCGATGTCTTCCTGCTCGGCTCTATCACCGAGCGCCAGCCGGACACCGACCGCTTCCGCCTCTGGGAAGTAGCCGGCACCGCCCACGGCGACTACTACTCCTTCATCATCGGCCGCGAGGACACCGGCGAGGATCCACGCTTTCTGCTGGTGGACGAAGCCAACGGTATCCCCGGCTTCCTGAGCTGCGCCCGCCCGGTCAATGCCGGCCCCATGGCCTGGACCCTCAGCGCCGCCCTGCGGGCCCTGGTCACCTGGGTCCGCGACGGTACCGCGCCACCCACGGCCGAGCGTCTGGCGGTAGATGATGCTAGCAGCGCGTTCCTCAAGGACGACCTCGGCAATGTCCTCGGCGGCGTACGCACGCCCTGGGTCGACGCACCGGTAGCCACACTCTCCGGCGAAGGCCAGGAAGGCGACCGCCTGTGCTTCCTGTTCGGCACCACCGTACTCTTCGACGCCGCGCAAATGGCCTCCCTCTACGTCGACCAGGCCGGCTACGAAGCCGCCGTCTCCGAGGCCCTGGACGAAGCCATCGCCGGCGGCTTCCTGCTCCAAGAAGACGCCGATCGCATCCGCGCGGTAGCGCCGCTGCAGTGGCAGTCGCAGGTGCCTGGCGAATAGGCTGAGGAACCAGGCATCGCTCGATAGCGAGGTCTCTGCCTCGGGTCGGGCCTTTGGAGACCGTTGAGCGCATGGATGCGCGATACGAGCCTACATGGATGTACTTGCGGCGAGTCTCCAAAGGCCCGACCCGAGGCAGGGACCGCCTTACGAAGTCCCCTGTCTTTCCAGAACTTTGCTCCCAGGCATAAAAAAGCCCGCACTAGGCGGGCTTTCGTTCGAGCACTGAAGAATTTACTTCCAGCCGGTGACTTCAGCAAGACCGTTGCCGATCTCCGCCAGGCTGCGCACGGTTTTGACGCCGGCATCTTCCAGCGCGGCGAACTTCTCGTCCGCTGTGCCCTTGCCGCCAGAGATGATGGCACCGGCGTGGCCCATGCGTTTGCCCTTGGGCGCAGTGACGCCGGCAATGTAGGACACCACCGGCTTGCTGACGTTGGCCTTGATGTAGGCCGCTGCCTCTTCCTCGGCAGTGCCGCCAATCTCACCGATCATGACGATGGCTTCGGTGGCCGGGTCCTTCTCGAACATCGCCAGGATGTCGATGAAGTTGGAACCCGGGATCGGGTCACCGCCGATGCCGACACAGGTAGACTGGCCGAAACCGGAGTCGGTGGTCTGCTTGACCGCCTCGTAGGTCAGGGTTCCGGAGCGGGAGACGATGCCTACCTTGCCCGGCAGGTGAATGTGACCGGGCATGATGCCGATCTTGCACTCGCCGGGGGTGATGACGCCGGGGCAGTTGGGGCCGATCAGGCGCACACCCAGTTCGTCGCACTTGACCTTGGCATCCAGCATGTCCAGGGTCGGGATGCCCTCGGTGATGCACACGATCAGCTTCACCCCGCTGTTGGCGGCCTCCAGAATGGAATCCTTGCAGAAGGGGGCAGGTACATAGATCACCGAAGCATCGGCGCCGGTCTTTTCGACCGCCTCGGCCACCGTGTTGAACACGGGCAGGTCCAGATGCTGCTGGCCGCCCTTGCCCGGGGTCACGCCGCCCACCATCTTGGTGCCGTAGGCAATCGCCTGTTCGGAATGGAAGGTGCCCTGGGAGCCGGTGAAGCCCTGGCAGATTACCTTGGTGTTCTTGTCGATCAGGATACTCATCTCAGGCTACTCCTCCGGCTGCTTTGACGACCTGCTGGGCAGCATCTGTGAGGCTGGTGGCAGCAATAATATTCAGTCCACTGTCTGCCAGGACCTTGCGCCCCAGCTCTGCGTTGTTGCCTTCCAGGCGCACGACCACAGGCACTTCCACGCCGATCTCCTGCACCGCGCCAATGACGCCGTCGGCGATCAGGTCACAGCGCACGATGCCGCCGAAGATGTTGATCAGTACGGCTTTCACATTGGCGTCGGAGAGGATGATCTTGAACGCCTCGGAAACGCGCTCCTTGGTGGCACCGCCGCCCACGTCGAGGAAGTTGGCCGGGGAACCGCCGTGCAGCTTGACGATGTCCATGGTGCCCATGGCCAGGCCAGCGCCGTTCACCATGCAGCCGATATTGCCGTCCAGGGCCACGTAGTTCAGCTCCCACTTGGCGGCGAGGGCCTCGCGGGCATCTTCCTGGGAGGGGTCGTGCATTTCGCGCAGCTTGGGCTGGCGATAGAGCGCATTGCCGTCAACGCCCAGCTTGGCATCCAGGCAGTGCAGGTTGCCCTGCTCGGTGATGACCAGCGGATTGACCTCGATCAGCGCCAGGTCCTTGTCCTTGAACAGCTGCGCCAGGCCCATGAAGATCTTCACGAACTGCTTGATCTGCTCGCCTTCGAGACCGAGCTTGAACGCCAGGTCACGGCCCTGGTAGGGCTGTGCGCCCACCAACGGGTCGATGATGGCACGCAGGATTTTCTCCGGGGTCTCCTCCGCAACCTTCTCGATCTCCACACCGCCCTCGGTGGACGCCATGAAGACGACGCGACGGGTCGCACGATCCACCACCGCGCCCAGATACAGCTCCTCGGCGATATCGGTGCAGGTCTCTACCAGGATCTTGCTGACCGGCTGGCCGTTCTCGTCGGTCTGGTAGGTGACCAGATTCTGACCCAGCCACTTGGCGGCGAAGTCGCGGATTTCGTCCATGGTCTTGACCAGCTTGACACCGCCAGCCTTGCCGCGGCCACCGGCGTGAACCTGGGCCTTGACCACCCACATATCACCGCCGATGGTTTCCGCCGCCTTGACTGCCTCATCCGGCGAGTCGACAGCGTAGCCTTTGGATACGGGCAAGCCGTACTCGGCAAACAGCTGTTTGCCCTGATACTCATGAAGGTTCATGCTTTGTCCTGTGTTTTGCGTTACTTACTGGAGTGGGCGCAAGCACCCACACCCCCCAGTGCCTCGTCTGCGCAAGTATTGATTTTATGCGCGCGCGACCGGGCAAAGTTTACTTACGAGGCTTGCGATTGGCGATGTGAATGGCGTGGCCATGCACCGCCAGGGCAGCTTCGTGTACGGCTTCCGACAGCGTCGGATGACCGAATACGGTAAGCGCCAGATCCTCGGAACTGGCGCCGAATTCCATCGCGATGACTACCTGCTGTACCAGGTCCGCGGCCGAGGGGCCGACGATGTGGCAGCCCAGGATACGGTCGGTCTCGGCGTCGGCGATAATCTTGACCATGCCGTCGGTGTCGTTCGCCGCCAGGGCGCGGCCGCTGGCGGTAAAGGGGAATACCCCGGCCTTGAAGTCGACACCGTCGGATTTGAGCTCCTGCTCGGTGCGGCCTACAGCAGCCACCTCCGGGTGGGTGTAGATCACCGACGGAATGCAGTCGTAGTTGAGCTGGGCCTTCTTGCCGGCGATTCGCTCGGCAACCATGACTCCTTCTTCCGAGCCCTTGTGGGCCAGCATCGGGCCGCGCACCACATCGCCCACGGCGTAGACATGCGGTGCCTCTGTGGCGCAGTAGTCATTGACGTAGATGAAGCCACGCTCATCGAGGTTGACGCCGCAGTCCGTGGCCAGCAGGTCCTCCGTTCGCGGCCTGCGGCCGACAGAGACGACAAGGCGATCGAACACCTCGACGTGCTCACCATCACCATTGCTGAACGTTACCTCAACCTTGCCGTCCTTTACTTCCGCACCGGTCACCCGGGTGCTCAGGCGGATATCGAGGCCCTGCTTGCGGAAGATCTTTCCCGCTTCTTTGGCGATCTGCGTGTCCATCATCGGCAACAGTTCGTCCAGGGCCTCCAGCATCACCACTTCGGATCCGAGACGGGCCCAGACACTGCCCAGTTCAAGGCCAATGACACCGGCGCCAATAACGCCCAGCCGCTTGGGTACCTCCGCGAACTCCAACGCACCGGTGGAATCGACTATGTACTCGTTGTCCACCGGCGCCGGTGGAATCGCGATAGGCACGGAGCCGGCAGCGATGATGATATTGCCCGCCTCCACCACATTGACCTTGCCGTCCTTGTCCGTCACCTCGACCTTGCAGCCCGCCAGCACCTTGCCGCGGCCCTGAATACTGGTGACGCCGTTGTGCTTGAACAGGCCGGTGATACCGCCGGTCAGCTGGTCCACGATCTTGGTCTTGCGCGCCATCATGGCGGCGATATCCATGGTCGGCTTTTTGATGCCGATCCCGTGCAGGCCGAAGTGGTCGCGGGCCTCGACAAACTTCTGGCTGCTGTCGAGCAGCGCCTTGGACGGAATGCAGCCGACGTTGAGGCAGGTGCCGCCGAGACGGATCTTGCCGTCGTCGTCCAGCCACTGCTCCACGCAGGCAGTGGACAGGCCCAGCTGGGCCGCCTTGATAGCCGCCACGTAGCCGCCGGGGCCTGAGCCAATTACTACCACATCGTATTTGTCAGCCATTAGTTATCCCAATTCCGTTGTGTTTACAGTTGCAGCAGGATGCGCGCCGGGTCTTCAATCAGGTCCTTGACCGCCACCAGGAACTGCACCGCAGTCTTGCCATCAATCAGGCGGTGGTCGTAGGACAGGGCCAGGTACATCATTGGCAGGATCACCACTTGCCCGTTCACCGCCATGGGCCGTTCCTGGATCTTGTGCATGCCGAGAATACCGGTCTGCGGCGGGTTGAGAATGGGCGTCGACAGCAGCGAACCAAAGACGCCGCCGTTGGTCAAGGTAAAGGTACCCCCGGTCATGTCGTCGATGGTCAGCTTGTTGTCCCGGGCGCGCAGACCGAGGTCGCGGACTGCCGCTTCGACATCTGCCAGGCTCATGAAATCCGCATCGCGCAGTACCGGCACTACCAGGCCACCGGGGGTAGACACGGCGACGCCGATATCCTGGTAGCCGTGATAGACCACGTCGTTGCCGTCGACAGACGCATTGACTTCGGGGAAGCGCTTGAGCGCCTCGCAGCAGGCCTTGACGAAAAAGCCCATGAAGCCGAGACGGGTTCCGTTGTGGGTCTTCTCGAACTGTTCCTTGTACTTTTCACGCAGGCCCATAACCGGCGCCATGTTGACCTCGTTGAAGGTGGTCAGCATGGCGGTGCCACGGGTCGCTTCCAGCAGGCGCTCGGCAATCCGCGCACGCATGCGGGTCATGGGCACACGTTTCTCCACGCGCTCGGCGGTGGGGCCCGCAGGCACTTGTGGCATCGCCGGCGCCGCGCCCTTGGGGTCGTTATCCGCCGCGGCCGGCGCAGCAGGCTGCTTCGCCGGCGCTTCCTTCATGTGCGCCAGCACGTCTTCCTTGGTCACGCGCCCGTCCTTGCCAGTGCCGGCAATCGCCGCCGGATCAAGCTTGTGCTCTTCCACCAGCTGGCGCGCCGCGGGACCCATGCGTGCTTCCGCCGCTTCCCTGGCTTTGCTGTCATGCGCTTCCGCAGTAGCATCCGCCGCCTTCTCTGCAGGTTTTTCTTGGGGCTTCTCTGTCGGCTGCTCCGCCGAGTCGCCATTGGCGGTGGCGCCTGGTTCCAGCGTCGCCAGCAACTGTGCGCTCTGGATGGTCTCGCCCTCCGCCGCGTGAATCTTGCTGATAACGCCATCCTCCGGCGCCACCACTTCCATCACCACCTTGTCGGTTTCGATCTCCAGTATCAGCTCATCGCGGGAAACCGCTTCGCCTTCCTGCTTGTGCCAGGCCGCGATTTCCCCGTCCGCTACAGATTCGGGGAAGGTCGGAGCCTTGATTTCAATCGCCATTTCGATTCCTTTGGAAAGTGCTAGCGCTGCCCGGACCCGGTGGGCCCCAGGGCATCATTGATAAATTCTTCCTGCTGCGCCAGGTGCAACGCCATATAGCCCGCTGCAGGCGAGGCGGAAGAGTCGCGCCCCACATAGCGCAGGTACACCTCCTGCTTGTGGGAAAACATTACCCGGCGCATGTGGTGCTGGCTGGAATACCAGGCACCCTGATTCTGGGGTTCTTCCTGACACCAGGCCGCATCGGTGATATTGGGATAATTGCCCAGCACCTGGAGCAGTTCCGCTTCCGGAAACGGGTAGAGCTGTTCCAGCCGGATCAGCGCGACATCTTCGATGCCGCGCTCGCGGCGAACTGCGAGCAGGTCGTAGTAGACCTTGCCGCTGCAGAGCACGACCCGCTTGACCGCGCTCTTGTCGAGAGCCTCGGTTTCATCCAGCACGTTGTGGAAACGGCCGTTGGCCAGATCTTCCAGCGAGGAAACCGCTTCCTTGTGCCGCAGCAGACTCTTCGGCGACATTACCACCAGCGGCTTGCGTAGCGGGCGGATGGCCTGGCGCCGCAGCATGTGGAATACCTGTGCCGGGGTGCTGGGCACGCAGACCTGAATATTGTGCTCCGCACACAGCTGCATGAACCGCTCGAGGCGGGCAGAAGAGTGCTCGGGGCCCTGGCCTTCGTAGCCGTGGGGCAGCAGCATGGTCAGGCCACAGAGGCGCGACCACTTGTGTTCGCCGCTGGTGATGAACTGGTCGATCACGACCTGGGCACCATTGGCGAAATCCCCAAACTGGGCCTCCCAGATCACCAGGCCCGTGGGCGAGGTGGTGGAGTAGCCATACTCAAAAGCAAGTACCGCCTCTTCCGACAACAGCGAGTCGTAGATAACAAACGGCGCCTGTTCGTCGCTGATGTGCTGCAGGGGGATGTGGCGACTGCCGTCTTTCTGGTTGTGCAGCACCGCGTGGCGGTGGGAGAAGGTGCCTCTACCGACGTCCTGGCCGGTGAGGCGCACGGGATAGCCCGCCTGCAACAGACTGGCATAGGCCAGGGTTTCCGCCGCGCCCCAGTTCAGGGCCAGGGCACCGGCGGCCATCTTGCGCCGGTCTTCAAGAATTTTGGCGACCTGGCGCTGCAGCGGAAAATTCTCCGGCGCCAGGTTGGTATCGTGAGCCAGAGTCTGCAGGGCGTGCAGGTCCATGTGGGTATCGCAGTGCAGGGTCCAGTCGTGGCCCAGATAAGGCGCCCAATCGACAAACAGGCTGGCGTTGGGCTCCGACACCAGGCCGCTTACCAGCGGCTCACCCCGATCCAGAGACTCCCGGTAGGCATTGACCAGGTACTCGTCATCCTCGGCGGTAATTACGCCCTGCTCTATCAACCGGGCCGCGTACAGATCCCGGGTCGTCTTGTGCTTGCGTATCCGCTCGTACATCAGGGGCTGGGTCACGGCGGGCTCGTCGGCTTCGTTGTGGCCGCGGCGCCGGTAGCAGATCAGGTCGATCACCACGTCGCGATTGAACGAATTGCGGAAATCCACCGCCAGATGGGTCACGAAGTGCACCGCTTCCGGATCATCCGCATTGACGTGGAAAATCGGCGCTTGAACCATCTTGGCGACATCGGTGCAGTACTCGGTGGAGCGCGCATCCTCGCGATCACTGGTAGTGAACCCGACCTGGTTGTTCAACACTATGTGCAGGGTTCCGCCGGTCTTGTAGCCCCGGGTCTGGGACATCTGGAAGGTTTCCATCACCACGCCCTGCCCGGCAAAGGCGGCGTCGCCGTGGAGCACGATCGGCACCACGGTGTCGCCCTTCGGATCCTGGCGGCGGTCCTGACGGGCGCGCACCGACCCCTCCACCACCGGGGACACGATCTCCAGGTGCGAGGGGTTGAACGCCAGCGCCAGGTGCACTTCTCCACCCGGTGTCATCACGTTGGAGGAGAAGCCCTGGTGGTATTTGACGTCACCGGACTTGTCGTAAACCGCCCTGCCCTCGAATTCTGCAAACAGATCCGAGGGATTCTTGCCGAAAATGTTGACCAGCACGTTGAGTCGACCGCGGTGGGCCATGCCAATCACGATTTCCTTGGCGCCGTAGGAGCCGCTGCGCTGCACCATCTCCGACATCATGGGGATCAGCGACTCACCGCCCTCCAGCCCAAAACGTTTGGTGCCGGGGTACTTGGAACCCAGGGATTTCTCCAGCCCCTCGGCCTTGATCAGCCGCCGCAGCAGCTGTTTGCGAACATCCGTGGAAAAATTGGGCGCGGAGCGCACAGATTCCATGCGCTGCATGATCCAGTGCCGCTGCTCGGTATCGACAATGTGCATGAACTCGGCGCCGATGGTGTGGCAGTAGGTGCGTTCCAGGGCTTCGACGATCTCACCGAGGGTTGCGTCGGCCTTGCCGATATACATGCTGCCAGTCTGGAACACGGTCTCCAGGTCCGCCGCGGACAGCTGGTGAAAGGCGAGGTCCAGGTCCGGCACATGTTCGCGCACATGCAGGCTGAGGGGGTCCAGGCTGGCCTTCTGATGGCCGCGCTGGCGATAGGCGGACACCAACTGCACCACCTTGACCTGTTTGCGCTCGTAATCGGTAGCCTGGGAATCGTGCGCCACGGTGGCTTCGGTGCGCACCCGCATCTTGCTGATCTGGGCGAAGCGGTCGCGGATCGTGGAATGGGGAATGTCCTGGATCAGGGCCGACGGCGAATCCACCCTGGGCAGTTTGTCAAAATAGTCCCGCCACTGTTCCGGGACCCCATTGGGATCCAGCAGATAGGATTCGTACAAATCCTCCACGTAGCTGGCGTTGCCGCCGGCAATATGCGAGCTCCTGCGCAGGAGCTCCATTGGACTGTCTTGCATCATGCCCTTCCGGGTTGCTTTCAGGCCGGCGGTGACCCGGCTGGTCTCACCATATGCTTGTTCAGGTTGCCCGGGTCAGCAGCATCGTGCGGATGTGGCCGATCGCGCGGGTCGGATTCAGCCCCTTGGGACACACATTGACACAGTTCTGGATGCCGTGACAACGGAACACGCTGAAGGGGTCATCCAGCCGCGACAGGCGCTCGTCGGTGGCGGTGTCGCGGCTGTCCGCCAGGAAGCGGTACGCCTGCAACAGGCCCGCCGGGCCGACAAAGCGGTCCGGGTTCCACCAGAACGAGGGGCAGCTGCTGGAACAGCAGGCACACAGTATACACTCGTAGAGACCATCCAGCTTGGCCCGGTCTTCCGGCGATTGCAGGCGCTCGATCGCGGGCGCCGGCGTATCGTTCTGCAAATAGGGCTGGATCTTTTCGTACTGGGCATAAAACAGGCTCATGTCCACGACCAGGTCGCGAATCACCGGCAGGCCCGGCAGCGGGCGGATCACCAGCTTGTTGTTCTTGACGGTGGCAGAAAGGGGGGTAATGCAGGCCAGCCCGTTCTTGCCATTGATGTTCACGCCATCGGAGCCGCACACGCCTTCGCGGCAAGACCGGCGGTAGGTCACCGAGCTGTCCTGCGCCTTGAGCTGCTCGAGCACATCCAGCACCATCAGGTCCTTGCCCTCGGTGTCGAACTGGAAATCCTGCATCCAGGGCTTCTGGTCGGTTTCCGGGTTGTAGCGATAAATACTTACTTGCAACATGCTTGTGACCTCTGGGTAGCTACGCAGCGATTAATACGTACGGGCCTTGGGCTCGAAGGTCGGTACGGTCAGCGGCTTGAAGTTCACGCCGCGCTTGCCGACCCGCTTCTCGCCCGGGTAGTACATGGAATGACACAGCCAGTTCTCATCGTCCCGCTCCTGGAAATCGTCGCGGGCGTGGGCGCCGCGGCTTTCGTTGCGGGCCTCGGCGGTAATCGCCGTGGCCTCGGCCACTTCCAGCAGGTTGTGCAACTCCAGCGCCTCGATACGGGCGGTATTGAAGGTGCTGCTTTTGTCGGGCAGGGCGGCGCCTTCGATGCGGCCGCGCAGATCCGCCAGCTTGCGAATGCCTTCCTGCATGAACTCGCCCTTGCGGAACACACCGAAGTAGTTCTGCATGATACTTTGCAACTCTTTGCGCAGGTCCGGAATCTTGTCGCTGCCGGTGGCCTCGTTGAGCTTGTTGAGCCGGGACATGCCCTGCTCGATATCCGAGGCACTGGCATCGCGCAGCTCGATCCCCTCGCGCAGCGCACTCTCGATGAACAGGCCGGAAGCGCGACCAAATACCACCAGGTCCAGCAGCGAATTGCCACCCAGGCGGTTGGCGCCATGCACGGAGACACAGGCGACCTCACCACAGGCGTACAGGCCGGGGATGATCTGGTCATTGCCTTGCGCATCCACGGTCAGGGCCTGGCCATGGACGTTGGTGGGGATGCCACCCATCATGTAATGACAGGTCGGAACCACCGGAATCGGCTCCTTCACCGGATCGACGTGGGCAAAGGTGCGCGACAGCTCACAGATGCCCGGCAGGCGCGACTCCAGCACCTCCTCGCCCAGGTGATCGAGCTTGAGCAACACGTGGTCACCCTCGGGGCCACAGCCGCGGCCCTCAAGGATCTCCAGAACCATGGAGCGCGCGACCACGTCGCGACCCGCCAGATCCTTGGCATTGGGCGCATAGCGCTCCATGAAGCGCTCGCCGTCCTTGTTGATCAGGTAGCCGCCCTCGCCGCGGCAGCCTTCGGTCACCAGGGTGCCGGCGCCATAGATACCGGTGGGGTGGAACTGCCACATCTCGATGTCCTGCACCGGGAAGCCGGCGCGCAGGGCCATGCCGATACCGTCGCCGGTGTTGATGTGGGCGTTGGTGGTCGAGGCGTAGATACGCCCGGCGCCGCCGGTGGCAAACACCGTCGCCTTGGCTTTGACGTAAACGGTCTCGCCGGTTTCCATGCAGATGGCAATCACCCCAACCACCGCGCCATCCTGGTTCTTGACCAGGTCGGTGGCGTACCACTCGTTGAAGAATACAGTCTGGTTCTTCAGATTGCCCTGGTACAGGGTGTGCAGCAGGGCGTGACCGGTACGGTCAGCTGCAGCACAGGTGCGGGCCGCCTGGGTCGGGTTGTCAGGACCCTTGGACTGGCCGCCGAAAGGGCGCTGGTAGATGCGGCCCTCTTCCGTGCGGGAGAAGGGCAGGCCCATGTGCTCCAACTCGAACACCGCCTCCGGACCGACGCTGCACATGTATTCGATGGCGTCCTGGTCGCCGATGTAGTCGGAGCCCTTGACGGTGTCGTACATGTGCCAGCGCCAGTCATCATTCGGATCGGCGCTGGCAATGGCACAGGTGATGCCGCCCTGGGCGGAAACAGTGTGGGAACGGGTCGGGAACACCTTGGAGATTACCGCGGTCTTGTAGCCTGACTGGGCCAGCTGCAGCGCGGCGCGCATGCCCGCGCCACCACCACCCACGATGACGCCGTCAAATGAAATGGTTCGCAATGCTGTCATGTCTCAATATCCCCAAAGGATCTGTACGCCCCAGACCACATAAACAAAAAGTACCAGTGCAATCACCAGCTGCGCGGAAATGCGCAGCACGTTGCCGGTGGTTCCCATCATCCGCTCGGTCAGGTAGTCCGTGACCACCGACCACAGACCAATCCAGGAGTGGGCTGCCAGGGACAGCAGGGCCATCAGGCTGAAAACCTTGACCCAGGTCTGGCCAAACAGCGCTTTCCAACTGGCATAATCGACGCCGGCGAGCACAACCCAGGCGAGGAAAACGAAGTACACGAGCAGAATGACACCGCTGACCCGCTGCACCAGCCAGTCTGACGTCCCGGAGCGACCAAAACTTGTGACTGCAGTTACCATATCATCACCCCCGCCAGCAGTGTCAGCACAACAGACAGCACGATGATCAGGCGCGCGCCAAGGATGCCGCCTTCCAGACTCTCACCGATGCCGAAATCCATGATCAGGTGCCTGACTCCCGCGAGAGCGTGGTAGATCAGGGCTGCCGCGATAACCAACAGGATCACCTTGGCCAAGGGGCTGGTCATGGTCGATTGCAGGGAGGCAAAACTTTCCGGGCTGCGCAGGCTCATATCCAGGGCCCAGACCAGGAAGGCCATGGCAACAAAAAGAAATACACCGGAAGCGCGATGGGTAATCGATGTCCATGCGGTGATGGGGAGCCGCATGCTGCCGATGTCCAGATTAACAGGACGTTTGTCTTTCACAGTTCAGGTACCACCGTTGCAGACGCCACAAGGGCGATTAATGGGGCCGGCCACACGTAAGGCCAGACGCTGTTGCCACCCGCTCAGGGACGCGGGGAAAGCGCGCAGAATTATAGGAGGATGCGAGATCAATTACAAACCTGCACACCACAGACACGAGGTTGGAAAAAGTGCCGCGAACATCGCCGATCTCCCAACTTCATGATTCGGGACAATAGGCTCAGAAGCGCCCAGAATGATCGCAAATAGGCCCGGATGAATTGACAAAAGCTGTCGAGACTCTATAGTTGGGCCCCCCACGGAACTACATCGCAGGACCCCCTATGAGTGAAAGAAAGGCAACCCTGAAGGTAGACGGGCTGGATGAAACCATCGAGCTGCCAATCTACTCCGGCACTATCGGCCCAGACGTTATCGACGTCGGCGGCCTCACCGCCAAAGGCATGTTTACCTACGACCCCGGCTTCGTCTCCACGGCTGCCTGCGACTCACAGATTACCTACATTGACGGCGCCGAGGGCGTCCTCCTGCATCGCGGCTACCCGATCGACCAGCTGGCCGAGCACAGCGACTACCTGGAAACCTGCTACCTGCTGCTCTACGGCGAACTGCCCAGCAAAGCGCAGAAAGACAACTTTGTCAGCACAGTCAAGCGCCACACGATGGTGCACGAGCAAATTCGCACGTTCTTCAACGGTTTTCGCCGCGACGCACACCCAATGGCAGTCATGTGCGGTGTAGTCGGCGCGCTGTCGGCGTTCTATCACGACTCACTGGACATCTCGGACGAGCATCACCGCGAAGTCGCCGCGTTCCGTCTGATCGCGAAGATGCCCACCCTCGCCGCAATGAGCTACAAGTTCTCCATCGGCCAGCCGTTCATGTACCCCGACAACAACATGAGCTACTCCGAGAACTTCCTGCACATGATGTTCGGCAATCCCTGTGAGCCCAGCAACATCAGCCCCGTGCTGGCCAAGGCCATGGACCGCATCTTCCTGCTGCACGCCGACCACGAGCAGAACGCCTCCACCTCCACTGTGCGCATGGCGGGTTCCTCTGGCGCCAATCCTTTCGCCTGTATGGCTGCGGGCATTGCAGCTCTCTGGGGCCCCTCCCATGGCGGCGCCAACGAGGCAGTGCTGGAAATGCTGGAGGAGATCGGCGATGTCTCCCGCATTGACGAGTTCGTGGCCCGCGCCAAGGACAAGGACGATCCGTTCCGGCTGATGGGTTTCGGCCACCGTGTCTACAAGAACTTCGACCCCCGCGCCAAGGTGATGAAAGAGGCCGCCGACGAGGTACTCGCGGAGCTGGGCATCGACAACGACCCGCTGCTGGCCATCGCCACACGCCTCGAGCAGATCGCCCTGGAAGACAGCTATTTTATCGAGAAAAAGCTCTACCCCAACGTGGACTTCTACTCCGGTATCATCCTCAAGGCCATCGGCATTCCCACCAGCATGTTTACCGTGATTTTCGCCGTTGGCCGCACGGTAGGCTGGATCGCCCACTGGCACGAGATGATCAGCGGCAGCTACCGGATCGCTCGACCCCGCCAGCTCTACACCGGCCACGCCCAGCGCGACTTCGTGCCGCTGGATAAACGCGGCTGAACCCGCGCGGCGGGCTGCGCGCCCCGGGCTACGCGCCCCCAACAAGGCCGCCCTCGCGCGGCCTTTTTTCGTTACACTCGCCCCATCGGGCACAGCAACAGGGAACAGGCAGGTCATGAGTGACGTCGTTATCAGCGGCACAGGGCTGTATACACCACCCCAATCCATCAGCAACGAAGAGCTTGTCTTCTCATTCAACACCTGGGTCGAGCAATTCAATGCCGCCAACGCAGATGCCATCACCGCAGGCAGCTTGGCGCCCATGCAGCCCTCCTCCGCGGAATTCATTGAAAAGGCTTCGGGGATCAAATCCCGCTATGTAATCGACAAGGCCGGAGTACTCGACCCCAACCGCATGGTTCCGCACATTCCTGAACGCCCGGACAACAGTCGCTCGGTGCAGTGCGAAATCTCCGTGGCCGCCGCCCGGGAAGCCATGGCTCAGGCTGGCAAGTCCGCGGTGGATATCGATGCAGTGATTGTCGCCTGTTCCAACCTGCAGCGGCCCTACCCCGCTATTGCGGTGGAGGTGCAGGACGCACTGGGTATCCAGGGCTTCGGCTTCGACATGAACGTGGCCTGTTCTTCCGCCACCTTCGGTATCCAGCAGGCGCGCGACAGCATCCGCTCCGGCAGCGCGGGCTGTGTGCTCATCCTCAATCCCGAGATCTGCAGCGGCCATCTCAACTTCCGCGACCGCGACTCCCACTTTATCTTCGGCGACGTTTGCACCGCGATTATCGTCGAGAGCAGCGACAGCGCCACTGCCGCGGAGCGCTACCGCGTTGTCGACAGCAAACTGCAGACCCTGTTCTCCAACAACATCCGCAACAACTTCGGCTTTCTCAACCGCGCCGCCGAGGAAGGTATCGGCGAGCCCGACAAGCTGTTTGTGCAGGAGGGGCGCAAGGTTTTCAAGGAAGTCTGCCCCGCTGTGGCAAAGCAGATCACCGAGCAGCTGCAGCGCCTGAACATCGCGCCCGACTCCCTCAAGCGCCTGTGGCTGCACCAGGCCAATCTGAGCATGAACCAGCTCATCTCACGCAAGGTCCTCGGCCGGGATGCCACCGCCGCAGAAGCGCCCACCATTCTGGACGAGTACGCCAATACCAGTTCCGCGGGCTCAGTGATTGCGTTCCACAAGCATCGCGGGGATTTTGCCAGTGGTGATCTCGGGGTGCTGTGTTCCTTCGGTGCGGGCTACAGCATTGGCAGCGTGATTCTGCAGCGGGTTTGACGACCTCACTCCACGGGATTACGCCAGTCCTTCTTGTTCGCCACTGCCAGGATCCGCACGGAACCCGGGCAACGCGTATCCGGGTGGGGGTTGCAGGACACGCCGAGCTTCTTGGCCCAGCAGCGCGTCAGCGCTGTGGTCATGGAAGCCTGTTCTGGTGCGCACTTTCTAGCGCAGCAGGTAGAACAGATGGGCCATACTGCCGTGCTCTACCCACCCAAGCACGTCAAAAGCTACCAGCGTGGCCAGAAGAACGACTACAACGACGCCAGGGCACTGGCGGAGGCACACCTGCATGGCCATCTGCGGCCGGTGCCGGTCAAAACCATAGCCCAACAGGACTCCGCTCTGGTGGTGTTGCAACGCAAGCAGCTGAAAGAAGAGCAGGTGAGGCTGGGTAACCAGATGAGATCATTGCTGGCTGAACGAGGTGTTGCTCTGCCTGTCGGGGTCAGAGCGCTCAAGGTGGGTGTGCCCCGGGTTCTGGAGGACGCGAGCAATGGCCTGACGGTAGTGGCCCGCCACATCCTCGCACAGGCGTACGATCGGTACCTGGGCCTGCTGGAAGAGATTGTCTGGTATGACCGGCAGTTGAAGGAGCAGGCGCGGGAGGATGACACGTGCCGTCGCCTGTGTGAGATACCGGGCATGGGCCCCATTGTTGCCAATGTGTTCCAGGCCTGGATAGGTGGGGGTCAGCAGTTCCGCCGGGGGCGCGATGCTTCGGCGGCACTGGGGCTGGTTCCAAGGCAGTTCAGTACAGGCGGCCGAGAAGTACTACTGGGTATCACCAAGCGCGGAAACCGCTATGTCCGCTCACAGATTATCAATGGCGCACAGGCGGTGCTGCGATACGCCGCGGGCAAGAAAGATGCCCTGAGTCAGTGGGTCATGCGCCTGAAACAGACGCGGGGGCACAACAAGGCAGTTGTTGCCCTGGCGAACAAGCTAGTTCGGATCGCCTGGGTGATTGTTGCCCGGGGTGAAACCTATCAACCGAGAATGGCAAGTTAGGCCTGAGACAGGCTCACCAGTCAGCAGAGCATTAGAGAGGAGGTACCTACCCCAAGGTTGCGAAGGCAACGAACACGTGATGTCACTAACAGGTCAGACCGACCTGCCGAAAACCTGGTGAATACGACGGCCCGCGAGGCCGCTCGGATGATAAGGACGGTAGGTGCGGATACTCATCGAGGCCAGGAGCTCCAAGAATCAATGGCTCCATCAACAGGCCGGATATATGTCAGCAACCTGTCCCTGAATCAGTGTTCCAGCCTTGCAAAGGGGGAGGAGACCATATATGTATTCACGGCGAGTCCCTGTAGCCCTCCAGCGTCCCGCCAACCGAATTCAGTGCTCCGATTCACATTACCGGGGTACGCGAGGAGACTCACGCCAGCAAGGCCGGCAGCGCCTCCAGCAATGCATCGCACTGCTCATCCGTGCCCACCGTAATCCGCAGATAGTCAGAAATCCGCGGCTTGTCGAAATAGCGCACGACAATGCCCTGCTCCCGCAGCGCCAGGAACAGCGCCTGGGCATCGCACCCGGGGCCCGGGGTGGCGAAGACGAAGTTCGCGGCCGAGGGCAGCACGGAGAAACCCAGCGATTCCAGCCCCCGGGTGAGCCGCGCACGGGTCGCGATGACCTTGTCGCGGCTGTCCTGGAACCAGTCCTCGTCGGCCAGTGAGGCAATGACCGCGCGCTGGGCGATGGCGTCCAGGGGATAGGAGTTGAAGGAGTTCTTGATCCGCTGCAGGCCGTCGATCAGGTGCACCTGGCCGAATGCCATGCCGACACGCAGGCCGGCGAGGGCGCGGGACTTGGACAGGGTCTGCACGACCAGCAGGTTGGCGAAGTCGTTGATCAGGGTGACAGCGGACTCGCCGCCGAAATCGATGTAGGCCTCATCGATGACTACCACGCGGTCGGAGTTGGCTTGCAACAGGCGCCGGATATCAGCCAGGCCCAGCAGGATGCCGGTGGGGGCGTTCGGGTTGGGCACGATGATGCCACCGTTGGGGCGCGCGTAGGCGGCGACATCGACGGTGAAATCCTCGCCCAGAGGCACCGGCTCGAAGTCGATACCGTAGAGTTGGCACCAGACCGGGTAAAAGCTGTAGCTGATGTCTGGAAACAGCAGAGGCTGCTCCTGCTGCAATAACCCCAGAAACGTGTGCGCGAGCACTTCGTCGGAGCCGTTGCCCAGAAACACCTGATCCGCCGCCAGGCCGTAGTACTTCGCCAGGGCCTGGCGCAGGGCGGTGGATTCCGGGTCGGGATAGCGGCGCAGGGCCTCGCCGTCGATGCCCTGGATCGCCGCCAGCACCTGCGGCGACGGCGGGTACGGGGCTTCGTTGGTGTTGAGTTTCACCAGCCGCTGATGGCGGGGCTGTTCGCCCGGCACGTAGGGCGTCAGGCGCCGGGTAAGGTCACTCCAGAAGCGGCTCATGCACAATCCTGCGGTCGGCACAGTGCGGGAAGCGCGGTATTCTACTGGAGCAATGCGGCATTGCAAGCCGCACAGGGGCCGGGCGGGTGTGGCCGGCGAGGTGTGGCCGGCCAGGTGCGGCCCGCCAGGTGTGACTGCAGCAGCTCAATACTTGAATATAGTGTCGAGGACTATGCGGTCGAGGTCGCGGCCGGCGCCAAGGGCGTTTTCACCCGACTCATTGTCGACGTAGACAGACACGCCCATATGCCATTGCTTGTCGATAGCGTAGCGGCCGGACAGTTTATGGCCGCGGATGTCGGCGCCACCGCCGGCGACATTGGAATCGCGCAACAGGCCAAACACCGCGTCGGCTTCCACTCGCTCATATTGGTAACCCAGGTCCCAGCTGCCGGCGCCACTGGCCTTGCCCAGGCGCGCGCCCGCCAGCCACCCCGTGTCGTACTCATCGGCATCCAGGTTCTGCACATAGTGCGCATATACTGCCAGCGGCAGCGCCATCCCGCTCCAGGTCAGGTCGGAAAACAGCTCCAGTTCCTCGAAATTGTTGCTGTAGGTGCAGCGACCGTCGGAGTCGCAAGCGAAGCTGTTGCCATAAAAGTCATCGCTGTCACCATAAAGGACTGTTTTCCCCTGTACGGGGATATCGAGATAACCGGCACCGGCTGTAAACGCGAGTTGCTCTCCCAGGTCCAGGGTAAACCCGGATTGCACGCCGTAGTAGAAGGTATGGTTGGCCCGATTGCTGTCGCTCTCCAGACCAATGGCGGCGGCATTGAGAAAGACACCGTTACCGGACCAGCCCAGCGCAATCCCCTCCGGCGTGTAGTCCGAGTCCCACAACAGGCCGGAGCCCTGCGGCCGGTAGAAGTTGTTCTTCATCTTGCCACCGGTCAGGTAAGCCCCGTTGAAAGGCTTCCAGGTGACCCAGGCCTGATCGAGGAAGAGATCCTTGCTGCTGCCACCGCTGCCCAGGGTAGTGTTGCCTGAAGGCGGCGCTTCATTGCCCGCTGCGATGCGCAGCCCCACTTCGACTGAGTTGGGCAGCTGCGCGACCAGGCCCGCCCGAGCGCGCAGGCGGTGCCGGCTGCGCACATCCCGCGCTTCGATATCGATTTCTTCATAGCGGTAGCGGAAGTCACCGCTGAGGCGGATCGTGTCGGACCAGTGACCTGCGGGCCGGGACGGCGCCGCATCGGGCGCCCGGGTGAGCTCCAGCTCGGAAACCGCACGGGCAGTGTTTTCACGCAGTTCTGCGTTTTCCTGCTCCAGCGCGGATACCCGCTGTATCAGGGCGGTCATCTGTGCCCGCAACTGCTCGAATTCGGCGTCGCTGACCGCGGCCTCGGCGTTGCCGCTGGTCACAATGCCTACCAGAACGGCAGACCACGCTGCCGTCCCCAATCTTGTTGCGCTCATGTACCGCCCTCACCTGTCTATTTCAGCGCCATGATGCATGACGCTTTAATGTCAATTTTATGTCTTTTTTATGACATTGTCATGACAAGCGAGTACGCGCTGCCCTAGTGTCGATCCTCCACCTGGTTGAGCAGTTCATCCGGCTCGACATGGCGCACATCCAGCCCCCGCACCAGGTAGACTACGCTCTCGGCGATATTGCAGGCGTGGTCTCCCACCCGCTCGAGGCTGCGCAGCGCCCACATCTGCCCCAGCACGGGACCGATGGTGCGCGGATCCTCCATCATGAACGTCACCAGGCTACGCATCGCTGTGGCGTACTCGGCGTCCACGGAGCGGTCGGCGACCACGGTTTCCACCGCCATATCGACATCCAGGCGGGCAAAGGAATCCAGCGCTTGCCGCAACATCTCGCCGACGTGGTTGCTGATATGCCGGATCTCGACAAAGCTCCCGGCGCTGGACGCAGCTTCCTCGGAGGCCTTGACCGCCTGTCGGGCAATTTTACTGGCTTCGTCGCCGATGCGCTCCAGATCAGTGGTGACTTTGGAAATCGCCAGTACCAGGCGGAGGTCACTGGCCGCAGGGTGCCGCCGCGCGAGGATACGAAAGCATTCCTCGTCAATGCTGATTTCCAGGTCATTGACCTGCTCATCGCCCGCGATAACCTCCTCCGCCAGGCCGCTGTCACGGTTGAGGAGGGAGTCCACGGCCTTGCCGATCTGCTGCTCCACCAGCCCACCCATTTCCAGCAGGTGGTTCTTGACGGCCTCCAGCTCGGCGTTGAACTGGGCTGATATGTGTTGTTTATAGCTATCCTGGTTCAGCATGACAGTGTCCTCAGCCGTAGCGACCGGTGATGTAATCCTCGGTCTGCTTCTGTTCCGGGTTGGTGAACAGCGTATCGGTGTCGTCGTACTCAATCAACTTGCCCATGTACATGAAGGCCGTCATGTCCGACACCCGGGCTGCCTGCTGCATATTGTGGGTCACGATCACGATGGTATAGCGCGACTTGAGTTCGTAGATCAACTCCTCGATCTTTAGCGTGGAGATGGGGTCCAGGGCCGAGGCTGGCTCGTCGAGCAGCAGCACTTCCGGCTCCACCGCAATGGTGCGGGCAATCACCAGACGCTGCTGCTGGCCCCCGGACATCCCCAGGGCGCTCTCGTGCAGGCGGTCCTTGACCTCCTCCCACAGCGCCGCGGCACGCAGGGATTTTTCCACTACCTCATCGAGGATCCGCTTCTTGTTGATTCCCTGGATGCGCAGGCCATAGGCGACATTTTCATAGATACTCTTGGGAAAGGGGTTGGGCTTCTGGAACACCATGCCGATGCGCCGGCGCAACGCCGCGACATCCACCCGTCGGTCGTATACGTCCTCAGTTTCCAGCAGTAGCCTGCCATTGATACGGCAGCCATCTACCAGGTCGTTCATGCGGTTGATGCAGCGCAGCAGGCTGGATTTGCCGCAGCCGCTCGGGCCGATGAAGGCGGTCACCCGCTGGCGGGGGATTTCCAGATTGATATCGAACAGGGCCTGCACATCGTTGTAGAACAGGTTGAGGTTTTCCATCCGCAGACTGGTGTGCGCAGGCCCGAGCTGGCCCGTAGAGGGGCCCTGGTCGCGCTTCAGCGCCTGGATATCGAGAGCATGGGTTTGCATGGTGGGATCCTGTCTAGTGTTCCAGCGACTTGTAGCGTTCCCGCAGGCGGTTGCGCAGGCTCACGGCGGCGAGATTCAGCAGCGCGATGATCAGCACCAGCAGCAGTGCTGTAGCATAGACCAGAGGCCGCGCCGCCTCCACATTGGGACTCTGGAAACCCACATCATAGATGTGGAAACCCAGGTGCATGAACTTCTGGTCCAGGTGCAGATAGGGATAATTGCCGTCCAGCGGCAGGGTCGGCGCCAGTTTCACCACGCCGACCAGCATCAGTGGTGCCACTTCGCCCGCGGCCCGGGCCACCGCCAGGATCAGACCCGTCATCATTGCCGGACTGGCCATGGGCAGAACCACCCGCCAGAGGGTTTCCGCGCGGGTCGCACCCAGCGCCAGGGACCCTTCGCGCAAGCTTTTCGGAATCCGCGACAAGCCCTCCTCTGTCGCCACAATCACCACCGGCAGGGTGAGCAGGGCCAGGGTCAATGAGGCCCACATCAGGCCCGGAGTGCCGAAGGTTGGCCGGGGCAGGGCCGCCGGGAAGAACAGCTGGTCGAGTTCACCGCCGACGAAGTAAATGAAGAAGCCGAGACCAAACACGCCGTAGACGATCGATGGCACCCCGGCCAGGTTGTTGACCGCAATCCGTATGGTGCGGGTGATGAAGCCCTGGCTGGCGTATTCACGCAGGTAGACGGCTGCGACCACGCCGAAGGGAGTAACGATGATGGACATCAGGATCACCATCAGCACGGTACCGAACATGGCAGGAAAAATACCGCCCTCGGTATTGGCTTCGCGGGGCTCGGCAGAAAGGAATTCCCAGAGCCGTTCAAAGTACAGCCCCACCTTGGCGGGTATGCTCATGGCATTGGGCTGATAGGCGCGCACCACCTTGGCGATGGGCAGGGTAACTACCCGGCCGTCGGCGAGCTCGGCGCTGTAGCTGTGGTCCTTGATACTGTCGTAGAGAACATAGAGCTCTTCCTGCAGAACGCGGAAGCGGGCTTCCTGCTCTGCCCGCAGGCTGGCGAGATCCGCCTGCGCTGCCGCATCCAGGGCTCCGTCCATCTCCAGTTCACGCTCGCGCAGGCGCAGGCGCTCCAACTCGTAGTTGATCGCACCGATCTCCACCCGCTCGATCTGGCGAATCTGCTCGCGCACCGCGTCGGTTTCGGCAATAAGTTCCTGCAGCGCCTGCCAGGTAAGCTCCGGCCCCTCCTCCGCGACCGTGACCTCGGGCGTATTGAAGCGGCTGACGCCGCGCAGGTAGCCGTAGAAATCACCCCATTCCAGGCGCTCGATCACCAGCGCGTCGGAGGGGAAACGGCGCTCACCGAACTGCTCATTGATCAGCCAGGTAAAATCGGTGCCGAGGAAGTCGCGGTTGCCCTGCTTGAGCAGGGTGCGCTGGTAAAAGGGCCCCGGGCCCTGCAGCTCGATGCCTGCGCCCTCCAATTGAGTGCCGACTACCTCGACCTCTTCCACCACCTCGCCCAGCAGCTCCCGCGACTGGTCCTGGTAGCTCACCGTTACCGCCAGCACATCCGCCGGCCAGAAGTGGCTGAGGCCGCGCACGGCGAGCAGCAGCAGCAGACCCATTACCGCAATCACGCTGACACTCACCGCAGCGCCGTTGAGCCAGATCAGCGGCTCACCGCTGCGCAGCCAGGATTTAACCCCGGGAGCGCGATCACTGTGCAGCTCCTGTTCGTTGATCATTTTCATCACAGGGACCCGTATTTTACCCGCAGCCGCTGTCGCACCAGCTCGGCGATAGTATTGACCGCAAAGGTGAACATGAAGAGCACGAATGCCGCGAGGAACAGGACCCGGTAATGCGTGCTGTCCACTTCCGCCTCCGGCACCTCCACCGCGATGTTGGCCGACAGCGTGCGCATACCCTCGAAGATGTTGACGTCCATGATCGGCGTGTTGCCGGTGGCCATGAGCACAATCATGGTCTCGCCCACTGCCCGCCCCAGGCCGATCATCAGGCCCGAGAAGATCCCCGGGCTGGCGGTGGGAATGACCACGCCCACGAGGGTCTGCCAGGGTGTGGCACCCAGAGCCAGGCTGCCGTAGCTCAGGTGCTTGGGCACGGAGAAGATGGCGTCCTCGGCGATGGAGAAGATGGTGGGTATCACCGCCATGCCCATGGCGATACCCACCACCAGCGCATTGCGCTGATCGAAAGATATTCCCAGCTCTGTGGTGATCCAGCGGCGCATATCGCCGTCGAACAACAGCAACTCGAAGCTGTCGTTGGCGGCAAAGCTTAGGTAGCCAATGAGGATCACTACGGGAATCAGTACCGCCGCGTGCCAACCCTCAGGCACCCAGGAGCGAATGGAGAGCGGCAGCCGTGACCAGAGGAAGGCGAACAGCAATACGCCGACCGGCAGGGCCAGCATGAGGGTGACCACCGCGGTAAGCTTGTCCTCTATAAGCGGCGCCAGCCACAGCCCCGCCAGGAAGCCCAGAATCACCGTGGGCAGCGCCTCCATCAGCTCGATCATCGGCTTGATCTTGCGCCGCAGGGGTGCGGCCATGAAATAGGCAGTGTAGATAGCGCCACAGATCGCTAGCGGAGCGGCAATCATCATGGTGTAGAACGCGGCCTTCAGAGTGCCGAAGGCCAGCGGGGCAAAACTGTACTTGGGTTCGAAATCGGTGTCGGCGGAGGACGACTGCCAAACATAGGCGGGCTCGTCATAGCTCTCGTACCAGACCTTGTTCCAGAGAGCGGACCAGGAGATGTCCGGATGTTCGTTGTGGATACGCCAGCTGCGCAGGTCACCGTTGCTATCGACGTAGACAAGTGCGTCCGCCCGCGGGGAAATCGCCGCCGCGCCCGCGCCCAGGGGCAGCGCATCCTGACTCAGCAGACGCCGGTGGGAGGTGGTGTGGTAGATCTGCAGTTCACCGTCGCGCCCCAGGGCCAGAAAGCCCTTGCGGCGCTGTTCAGTTACCAACTCGCTGACAACAACGCCACCGGTATCAAACTCGCGAATGCGCTGCAGATAATTGCCACCCTCCCCATCGCGCACCATGAAGAACTGCGCCAGCTCGCCGCGGTCGGAGGCCGCCAGCAGGGAGATACCCCCCAGCAGCATGGTACTGGTCGAGAGGCGCCCGCCACCGGTAAACAGCTCACCCTGGCTGACCACCTGCAGGTAGCCGTTGCTGTCACGCTGCCGCAGGTTCAGCACGGTGAAGCCGCCGGCTTTATCCACGCGAAACAGCCAGTCCAGGTTCTCGTCAATATGAAAAGCTGCAGTTTCACCGCCCAGGGCGGGTATTTTCAGCTCCTCCTGCTCCAGCGACACGGCGCCGGTGATGAAGTTTTCCTCGCGATTAACCCGCTGTGCCCGCAGCTCCCCCGCCTGGTTCAGGACGGCGACTACCAGCCCTTCGCTGTTATCGCCCACCGCCAGTTTTACCACCGGCACAGGGCCAAAATCCAGCGCTAGATCAGGGTAGTGACGCTCTATCCTCGGGGTGACGACCTGCTCTCCGCCCGGATAGGTCAACCGATACTCATGGCTGTACATGGAGATACTGCCGGAGCTGTGGGCCGTCGCGAACAACCGGCCCTCGGCCCCCTCTGCCGCCACTGCGGTAACGGCCCCCAGTTCCGGCGCGAGGCCTTCACTGAGTACCAGTTCTCCGGTGTCGAGCACAAAGAAACGTGCTGTGCCGTCGGCAAAGACGCCAAAACCCAGTTCCGTCTGCTCCTCAACCGCCAGGTGCAGTGGCGCCTCGCCGAAGGGAGAGTCGACGGAGGCCCGCAGTTCCATGCTGGCATTGCTGAACAGGGGCAAAACTTCATACAGCAGGTAGAAAAAGATCAGCAGGATGGCGATCAGCACCCCGGAGCCGCCGGCCGTCACGGCGACAGTCGCCGCGCGATCCTTGAAGTGGCGCCATCGGGGGGTAAAGGGCGAAACGTGCTCGCTTAATCTGGCCAAGGCTGCGGCTCTCGAGTGTAGGGTACGAAGTCCGGGCAGGCCGCCCTGAAGGGGCGCCTGCCCGATCGGCCGAGTTGGTTACAGGTCCAGCTGTTTGCTGAAGCGCTCCACTACTGCAGCCGGCAGCGGAATGTAGCCGTCCTTCAAGACAACTTCCTGGCCCTGGCGCGAGAACACCATCTTGATGAATTCGCGTTCCAGCGGTGACAGCGGCTGGTTCGGATTCTTGTTGATATACACGTACAGGAAGCGCGCCAGAGGATAGCTGCCATCGATGGAGTTTTCGGCATTGGCTTCGACCGGTGTTTCGCCCTCACGCTTGCTCAACGGGACGGTACGCACGCTGGAGGTGCGGTAGCCGATGCCCGAGTAGCCGATGCCATTGACAGATGTGGACACTGATTGCACTACCGAGGCTGACCCGGGCTGCTCATTGACGCTGTTCCTGAAATCACCCTTGCACAGAGCGACGCTCTTGAAATAGCCGTAGGTACCGGATACCGAGTTGCGGCCGAACAGTTGCAGATCACGGTTTTCCCAGGCGCCGCCCAGGCCCAACTGACCCCACTTGCTGATATTGGCGGCAGCACCGCACTTGCGGGTGGATGAAAATACCGCATCCACCTCGGCAATCGTCATGCCGGCGATAGGGTTATCCTTGTGAACGTAGACCGCGAGCGCATCGATGGCCACGGGCACCGCGGTGGGCTTGTAGCCATGGCGAGTTTCAAACGCTTCGATCTCCTGGTCGCGCATTTCGCGACTCATGGGGCCGAAGTTGGCCGTCCCCTCGACCAATGCCGTCGGTGCCGTGGATGAGCCGGCAGCCTGTATCTGAATATTGACGTTGGGATAGGCGCGCTTGAACTCCTCGGCCCACAATGTCATCAGGTTGGCGAGGGTGTCGGAGCCGATGCTGGACAGATTGCCCGAAACACCGCTGGCGATTTCATAATCGCGAAGGTCGGGATCGAGGTCCGCAAATGTTGCGCTTGCGAGGCTGATGCCGGCAACCGCGACCGCGGCCTGGAACAGATTTTTGATCGACATATGGGGCTCCCGTCTTTAAACAACGTTGAAGTCGCACACGGTAACCGCCGTATGTGACAAAATTATGACAATTCCGTGTCGGGCAGCGCAAAAAATCACCCGCCGGGGCTGCTACCCCGGAAAGACCAGGGTAAAGGTGCTGCCCACCCCGGGGGTACTCTCAATACGCAGCTCCGCCCGATGGGCCGCCGCCACATGCTTGACGATGGCCAGGCCAAGACCGGTACCGCCGGTGGCCGAAGAGCGGCTGTCATCCACCCGGTAAAAACGCTCAGTCACGCGCGGCAGGTGAACGGAATCTATGCCTATACCCCGGTCCTGCACCGAAAGCAGCAAGTGTTCACCCTCCCGGCGCCAGCGCACTGTCACAACAGTGTCATCCTTGCTGTATTTAAACGCATTCAGCACCAGGTTGGATACCGCGCTGTGCAGTTCCCGGTAATCTCCTGCTACCTTCTCCGCGGTCTCCAGTTGCACAGCCAGTTTGCGCCCGGGATGAGAAGTCTGCAACTCGTCCTCCATCTCCTGCAGCAGTGCGCCAATATTGACCTGCTCGCGCCTGGGCTGGGTGCGCACGCTCTCGATTCGGGAGAGCCAGAGCAGGTCCTTGAGCAGCGTTTCCATGCGCGCTGCCTGCTGCTGCATTTGCTGCAGGGGCCGGTGGAAGCGCTGCTCAAGCTGGTCTGCGTTGGCGAGAATGGTTTCCAGGTAACCCTTGATGACCGTCAGCGGTGTGCGCAGTTCGTGCGAGACGTTGCCGACAAAATCGCGCCGCATCTGCTCCAGCTTGGCTTCCTTGGTGACATCCCGCACGAACACCAACCGGTCGCCGCCGCCGAAGGAGGTGACCGTAAACTGCAGGTATTGCACATGCTCCCCCTTGAGCACCACCTGCAGCGGACTATCGAAGGCGGCAGCGAGGAAATAACGATGAAACTCGGGCAAGCGCACCAGGTTGAGCAGAGCCTGGCCGCGATCGGCGGGATAACGCAACCCCAGCAACCGCTCTGCCGCCGTGTTGCTCCACTCGATCGCACCGCTGGCGGTAACCATGACCGCGCCGTCGTGCATGGCAGACAGGGATCCCTGCAGGTAGTCCAGCCGCGACTGCAACTGCGCCTGCCGCCCCTGGGCCGCACGCTGCACCTGGTACAGGCGGTCGTAGATCACGCCCCAGATTCCGGGGGCCTCAGGCGGTTCCACCGATGTGTCCGCCAGCCAGCTAAGCAGGCGCTGCAGCTGATATAGCCAGCGCGCCAGCAATGCCAGCAGCGCGAGGGCCAACACCAGCCAGGGGGCCCCCACCAGCCAGCCGACCACGAGGGCGACAGCGGAGAGCAAAACCAGCCGGCGCAGCTCCACCAACCAGGCGCCGGCAGCATTCACCGCGCGGGAACCCCGCGGGCGGAGAACCGGTAACCGGTGCCCCGCACCGTCTGGATCAGGTCGCTGTAGTCAGCGACCGCGGTCTGCAGGGCCTTGCGCAGGCGCCGGATATGCACATCCACAGTGCGCTCTTCGACATAGACATTGGCACCCCAGACCTGGTCCAAAAGCTGGTTGCGGGAATAGGCGCGCTCGGGATGAGACATGAAAAAGTGCAGCAGGTTGAACTCGGTGGGGCCCATATCCACAGGCTCATCGACGAGGAAAACGCGCCGGCTCTCACCGTCGAGCACCAGGTCACCCACCTGGATCCGATCCAATTCGTCGCCGCCGGTAGCGCGGCGCAGCAGGGCCTTGATGCGGGCGATAAGCTCCCGGGGGGCAAAGGGTTTGGTGATGTAGTCATCCGCGCCCACATCCAGGCCCTGGATCACATTGTCTTCCGCCGTCTTGGCGGTGAGCATGATCACCGGCAGGTCGCGCGTGGTGTCGGTACGCTTGAGCCGGCGCAACAGTTCGAGGCCGCTGCCCCCGGGCAGCATCCAGTCCAGCAGCACGATGTCCGGGCGTTCATCGACGATCAGGGTAAACGCGTCCTGGATGTTTTCAGCCTCAATGCAGCGAAATTCGGCAATTTCCAGCGCCATGCGCAGCATATCGCGTATCGCGAATTCGTCGTCGACAATCAGCACCTTGCGTTCATTCATCGGTCACAATTCTCCCGTTACTATTCCACTTGGGAGTATTAGATGAGGAAATTGTGACAATAAAGTTACAGCGGCGCTTTTGCACGCTGTTTTTACCGTAGGAACGGCTCTGCGGGCGGGCGATCGCGCACGGGGCCTGTGGGAGCCCGCTCCGCGGGCGGTCGCGCACAGAGTGCGCTCCTACACCTACGCTACCGGA
>NZ_JAUTDR010000035.1 GCF_030649675.1 Haliea sp. E1-2-M8
TTGGCGATAACAAATCAACCAGATACGCCGCCTTTTTTCAAACCCTCAAACACCACTTTTGGTTATAGCTCGTCATGAAACCGTTCTTTGCTCCGACTGGACATACATGGAGGGCCGCGGGCCAGGCTCTTCATATTGGGATCTTCGTTTATCAATAAATAGATGGAAATCCCACATTTTGCATGGCTCGAATTACGGGGGTACGGTCAGACCTCAAAAAAAGCCCTATTCCGGTCGCGTACGTCCTCAGTCTGCCAATGATTAAGTGTGAAATAATAGTTTTTCAGAAGTAATATTCGACCTTCAATGCGATCGTCCTCAGTGCACTTGGAGCCTCTGCAGTAACCCCCTGGTCTCCCGGAGGCGCTCCAAATAAAGCACCAATCGGCGCGGCAGGTGGTCCGCTGAAGTCGGTTGCCACCTCGTCGGTGATATTCGTGCCGATCAGGCTGATTTTCCAGGTACCTGCAGCATCTGAGACACTGAAGTTCAAGTCAACGGTAGTGAGGCTGTCGGAAGGGAAGGTTTCATTGATCTGGCTTACCATATCGTCCCGATAACGAACAAACCCTCTTCCGGATAGGACCATATTAGATCTGATCATCGTCTCAAAGTTGAGGCCTATGGAGCTTGTCCACTTGGGCGCCTGTGCGAGAGTGGTATTGTCATTTGAGTTTGTCGCGTCGGCGTAAGTAACACCACCAGTCAGCCGCCACGTCTCATTCATTTGCCACTGCCCATCAAACTCTAAACCCTCGGTCTCAGCGTCAATATTTCGTGTTAAAAATTGTGCGCCGGCATCCGTCACGAGAAATGAGGTTTCCTGAAAATCATCCACCTCCGTATAGAATACGGAAATATTCAGATTGGCTACACCATCCAGTAGAGTCATTTTGGCGCCCATTTCATAGGTTTTCGCTTTTTCGGTCTCTACTCTTGCACCTCCATCATCCACACTCAGGGACGGATCTGCGGAAGTAACCTCCGCAGACTCTGCATAGCCTCCGGTCTTGCTGCCAACACCATAGGAAGCGTACGCCATGACATCGCTGGTTGCAGCAAACTGGATGCTGACATTTCCATTCAAAAACTCATCGCCAAATTCGAGCGGGGAATCGAAAGGAGGGTTGATTACAGAGTTCCATATTGTTACCGGATCGCCGCGGACTCTCTGAAATCGTGCGTCCTTTTGTTCATCCGTATAGCGCAAGCCCAAGGTGCTACGCCAGCGCTCGCCCATTTCATAGGAGATCTGCCCAAATGCCGACCAGGTCTCGACGTCCTGGGAAAAATTGTTCGTGAAGGGGCCGTTAAAAATTTGGCCAGTGGGCCCTGCGGGCGGAAAATTGGGGGTACGGAAGAACTGTTGTTCAGATGAATTCCAGTCGCTTTGAAAGTAAAACAACCCCGCCATATACTCGATCTTATTTCCGGCAGGTGACGTGAAACGCAATTCTTGGGACCATGAGTCAAAATCTTCATCGCGCTGGAAGTAAGTGCTATAGGGAGACACCGTACCAGGATCCAAGATAACATATGTTGTCTCATCAAATGCGTTGCCAAAATCAAAATCATCGAAGAACTGCAAATTGTAGGTAGCGTAGGAGGTGACGGACGTGAGGGTATGTTCGCCGATATCATAGTCGATCGTAAGCCCAGCGAGATCGGCCTCTGTATCATGAAAGCTTTCTCCGCCTGGGCATTCAGGACAAATGGCTGCCTTCTTGTCATCCAGCTTGCTCTCGCCGTAGATCCCCAATACATCGCTGCTGAAGTAATTTCCATTATCAATGAACTGAAAACCGTTTCCAGTTCGCTCATTTCTCGACGTCTGGAAAGACACGTTAACGAAAAGTCGATCCGTGGGATTGTAGGCGCCACTAGCGCGGACGGCCCAATCTTCATCCGCAGGCACATCTTCGCCGGTGAGGGTATTCTTCACCCAGCCTTGCTGGTCGACGTAGTGAGCTGCAAGCCGAAATGAAAGCGTATCGGAGGCTGGCAGATCCATTGCGCCATCAAGGGTCCAGCCGCCATTTTCGAATTCGCGGCTGACCTGCAGATTTCCACCGAACTCGTCACCAGGCTTCCTGGTCACTACACTGAGAGCACCAAGACTTGTGTTCTTCCCCAACAAAGTACTTTGCGTTCCTTTTATTACCTCGATTCTGTCCACATCGAAAAACGCAGATGAATACATGCGTCCTGAAGCAATGAACATCCCATTCAGAAATAGAGCTACTGACTGGTCGAAGGACTGAGTGCGCGCTGGAGTACCAAGCCCCCGGAGAGTTAGGGCGAGGCCATCATCGGGCGCGCGCGAAAAAACCATACCGGGCACCAGGTCGGCCAGCTTAAACAGGTTATCTACACCAAAGTCAGACAATGTCTCGCCAGTAAGGGCGTTCACCGTGATCGGGATGTCTTGCACTGACTGTTCTCGCTTTTGAGCAGTAACTACCACCTCCTCCAATGTAGCTGCCACTGATTCGGTACATGGGAGAACGACTATTAGTCCGGCCGCGGCAAAAAGTGTATTCTTATGCTTCTTCATAATGTGCTCCGCCCTCATTTTTTATCGTACGGTCGCCTTGGCCAAGAACCTAACAAACCGCTCACCGACATTCAGACCGCTCTCGTACTCCAGGAGGTCGGCCAGGTTCACTCAGCAGGCTTGTCGCGAGCCTGTTGCGCTCTGACAAGATGATTATTGAGTTGCTCTCGGAGTCTGTCGCGCTCTGCCGCGGTCCATGTTCGAAAACCTTCACCCGATTTAAAACCCAAACACCCTGCGCTTACCTGCTCCTGAAGATAGGGATTGGGACCCGCGCTACGATCAAGCTCGGGAATGATCGTCCTGTGGATATCGAGAGTAAGATCAAGCCCAACCATGTCCGCATTTTCGAGCGGCCCCAAAACTGCGAGACGAAGCCCGAAGCTATTCTTGACACAACGATCCAGAGTTTTCGCATCGCAAATACCCTCCGCCACCATTGCTATCGCCTCACGCCACAGTGCGTGCTGGAGGCGATTGGCCACAAATCCCGGTACGTCCTTTCTGACGTGAGCAGGCTCCTTGCCGACACTCGCCAGCAGAGCCATCGTCTCTAACAGAGTCTCCTCGCTCGTACTAATAGACGGTATGACCTCTACCAGCGGTACAAGATACGGAGGATTCCACCAATGCGTCCCGATCATCCTGTGCGCAGAGGCGAGTCCCTGGGTTATCCTTGAAATCGGAATGACCGAGGTGTTACTCGCAAGAATTGCAGTCTTTGGGGCAAGCCGCTCGAGATCAGCAAAAACCGATTGCTTGAGTTCCAGCTTCTCGGGAACCGCTTCTGTTACATAGTCTGCATTAGCGACGGCTGCTCCCAGTTTATCCGTGACACCGATATCGCCTGCAACAGAATCGTCCCGCCCAAGCGCTCTAAGCGAAGCTGCCACGCGCTCGTGCAATGAGTCGCGAACCTCACCAGAGGGCTCGAAGACTGAAACGCGGTAGCGCGCAGAGGCGAAAACCTGAGCGATGCCAGCACCCATAAACCCACCACCGACAACGACTATGTTTCTAATTTTCTTCATTTTGCGCTAGCCTGCGGTATAGCCGCCGTCAGCATAAACGACGTGGCCAGTGTGAAAATTTGACGCAGATGAACAAAGAAACAGCAGCGGGCCAGCGAGGTCTTCGGGTTCTCCCAACCTGCCAAGAGGCACTCGTGCGAGAAAGCCATTCCTGACCTTTTTGGCGTTCTCATTATCTTCAAACATCCAGGCCGTGACCGGAGAGCGAAACACTGTCGGTGCGATAGCGTTTACGGTAATCCTGTACTGGCCCCACTCACAGCCCAGCGCTCGAGTCATGCCATCGGTGGCAGATTTGGAGGTGCAATAGGCCGAATATCCAGCAGGATGGCCCAGCTTGCCTCGGGCCGATGAGGTAAACACAACCTTGCCGCCACGGCCCTGGGCAATCATTTGTCGTCCTACCGCCCTGGCAACTAACCAGGCGCCCTCTACATTCGCGAGCATCACTTTTTGAAACCGTTTCGGCTCCATATCCTGAATGGGTGAAATATCATTCATGCCCGAGGCGACAACGAGAATATCGATCCCACCAAACGCGCTTACGGCGGCATCGACTATCGCATCACAATTTTCCTCCGTGTCCGGTCTCCGGGACACCTCGACACATTCAACACCGCTCTCACCAAGTTGTTCTTTTAGTTCGCGCAGAGCATTGGCATTGCCAGCTGTGACAACAAGCTTGGCACCCGCCTCGGCTAAGGTAACGCAAGCAACCTGACCAAAGGATCCGGTAGCCCCCACGACGAGAGCGACCTTTCCAGACACGTCGAACAGACTTGAAACATCAATCGCGGGTAGGCTCATGACTGCTCCTGGTACGGCATGATTACAAGCATAGTTGCCACGTTATTACCTTCATTGGTTATCGCGCGCGACTCGCCGCCAGGGATGTAGCAGCTATCTAATTTGGAAAGCACATGTTTTTCACCCGAACCCAGAGTTATCGTGACCTCACCTTTGATAACCACGTAGATCTTTTCCAAGGAGCTCGCGTCCATTTCTGCTCCCCCTCCAGGCAAAAAATGGGAAAGCCCTGTCCATGCAAATTCGGCGGAGGACACTTCGAATCCCTGAAGCCGTAGTCCACGCATGTCAAAATGCCCCGGCGCATCATAGCGAGGAGCCTGGTCGAACCGCGTGATTTCCATAAAAAGTATCCTCGACTCTTGATTGCCCACCCCTACTCGGCGGATCCAGTTTCAATACGGAAATTTCCGGTAGGGTCTACTATTGCTACCAGTCGAACAATACAGCCATCACCTTTCTTCCAGCGCCACGGGAAAGCTGCGAACGTGACCCTTTTTCCCGCAACTTTATCGATGTCACCGCCAATATTTTCAAAGCCACAAATACCGTTGGATAGAATGAGGTTATGACAGGGCTCCCACTCGGGGAAGTCCTCCAGCACATCCCGCCCTGTCTCCGCCTTGTATTCGGCACAGACATCGGGCAATAGCCCATGTGGCGCACCTGGCCCGTGGGGCCCAATAGCTGTGGCCAGAGGATGATCAAGGGCCTGGGTGTCGTTGCCCGCCATTTTGACCTTCTTTTCCACAAACCACTCTCCGGCTTCCCGGCCGAAGCCTGGTGCATAGCCGTAATAATGCCTGTTGTCACCGTAGTATTTGTGCCAACCGGTATTCACGATAACGATGTCGCCCCCTCGAACGCTCGGCGTAGCATTATCCAGGTCTTCCCGGGTAATCAACTCCCACTTCTTCTTGGGAATATTCAAAACGACACCTGACCCGAAGAAATAGGGCAAAGGCACTTCGTCCATAAAAGGGGTCCCGGGCACCACGTGGGCCGGCGCATCAATATGCGTACCGGAATGCATCACCGTCGTAATGCGCTGGGTCAAAACCCCCGACTTCGACATACTGTGCAGGCGCTCTATTTTGACGTCTTCAAAATAGGGCCAACATGGCTGTCCGAGCCCCCAAGGATGACTTAAATCGTAAAATTCCAAACCCATCTTGTTCAGCAAGTTGCTTTCATCGAACTTGCACAGCGATTCATCGCGCCAATCACCCTCTTCCCAGCCTGGCATCACACACCTCTCTCTCATGGTTTACATAACATCGTATAGCGATATACTTGTACCGTAATATGATCTTATCGCAGCGAGTGGAAGTCAAGGCCTTGGGCGTCCAATTTTTTCGGTTCATCTCACTGGGTGCACCACTAGATTAAACCTGCCTGACTTTTTATGTACTCCTTTACAATACGGGTGTATTGTTTTATGGTTATTTTTTCTGGTTGGTTACTGGAGGCCCCAGCATGAAGAAAACCTACGGGAAGGTTGCTATTTCCTGTGCCATCACAGGCGCCATTCATACTCCCACCATGTCAGATGCTCTACCCTACAAACCCGAGGACATCATCCGGCAAGCGATAGAAGCGGCCGAGGCCGGCGCTGCGGTACTTCATCTTCACGCCAGGAACCCGAAAGACGGATCTGTATCGCTGGACCCCCAGCACTTCATGGGATTCGTACCGTCTATTCGGTCAAGTACCGATGCAGTGCTCAACATCTCTACAGGCGGCAGCCTCCTTACCAGTATTGAAGACAGGATCAGGCCCTCGGAGATGATCTCGCCAGAGATGAGCTCACTGAACATGGGTAGTATGAATTTTTCATTTCACGGGCTCGCCAGCCGTTACGAGACCTTCAAGTTCGACTGGGAAAAGGCTTACATCGAGAACTCAGACGCCTATATCTTTCGAAACACATTCAGGGATATCGCCCAGGTCGAGAAAAGTCTGGGGCAGGCGCATAACGTAAAGTTCGAGCATGAATGCTACGATGTCGGCCATCTTTATAACCTGAAGTTCTGCATGGATACGGGTTTGTTCAAGGCACCCGTTTTCATACAGTTCATCTTTGGGATCCTCGGTGGAATCGGCGCTGACCTAGATAACCTGCTTTTCATGAAACGTACTGCCGACAGACTTTTCGGCAATAACTATCAGTGGTCAGTCATGGCTGCAGGTTCGGCTCAGATGCCCTTTGCAACGCAAGCGGTAATGATGGGGGGTAATGTACGCGTGGGGCTTGAAGATTCGCTCTTCATTGAACGCGGAAAGCTCGCAACCTCTAACGCCGAACAGGTTTTCAAGGTGAGACGACTGATCGAGGAACTGGGTTACGAGGTCGCGACACCAGAAGATGTCCGTGAAATGCTAGCTCTCAAGGGATCTGACAAGCTCGCCATTTAGGCTCGGTATACACGTTATCTCCCCAATGCAGATCAGGGTCGTTTACCTGAGTCGACAGGATGCAGACCCGCAGCAAGATCCCCATGCAGCCAGCTACTCAGAGTCGGCGTTACCAGGCTTCATCGCCTGGCCGCGCCGACTGTAATACACAGACAGCAGGTAGAAGACAACACCAAAGCCTCCTACGCCCAACATCCATACATCAGTATGATCCATCAATTATCTTCTCTCATCAGTTTCAGGACTTTCCACAGTATCTCCGCCACTACAACAATCGCGAAGATCATGCCCCCAGCGATTAACAAGAGTTCCAGCGCAAGACTCATGGGCTTGTTCTCATCTGAGGGACTTCAGGATGCGTACCTGCAAACAATGCCGGCTTCGTATTCTTGGCCAGGCCGAAACAGACAATGGTCGAGGTAAACGCAAAGACCACACTGATATGAGCGTTTTCAAGAGGTGCCAATGCCGGCATGGCGGAGGCAATGACATGCCTTAGCGGACCAATCGACCATGCGCAATTGACGAGCCAGGCCCCGAACACAACCACAAAGGCAGCAGCGGTACTACGCTTCCAAAAAAGGCCAGCAACAATGACAAAAAACAGTGGCGCCAGCCAAGCGAAGAGCCAGGTGATTGCACTAATCACGTTGGGGTGGTTAAAGAAGGTGAGTGCCGCCGCGAGCGCACCAACTATCAGGATGACGCGTTGAATGAGGCGATGCTCCTGACTCAGCGACAGCCCTCCCTCTATATTCGCCCCTACGATGTCTTTGGTAAATATAGTTGCGGGAGCCAGAGCGGACATCGCAAATGTCGATAACAATGCGCCGAGGAACCCGGCCTGTAGCAACACAACCAGCCAGGTTGGAAGAAGCTGGACAACCATGGTAGCGGCCGCGAGCTTTGGACCCAGTTGGGCAAATTCCGGAATGGTTGCTGCAGCCAGCCCGCAAAGTACCGGAAAGACACCAAACAGGCCGTTGATTGGAGCCGCTATCCAAAGCGATCGCCGGATAACAGTCTCGTTCTTGGCGGAGATCGCCGCCGCCATACCCTGTTGGTTCACAGACTGTGAAAACACCACGGAAAATACCGCAGCCAGCGCGAAGCCTACCATGAGGTCCGGAGTGCCGAAGACACTCAGTTTGTATGCTTCGCCACTGACAACGTAGTGTTCCCGGACACCTTCCCAACCTTCTGGGAGCACAAAGCCCAAGTAGATGCCCGCCATAATGATGGAAGCGTACATCACCACAGCGTTCACCAGGTTCACCCACATGGTTTGCTTGATTCCGCCAAAAGTCACATAGGCTGTGCCCAGAACAGCGCCGAGCACAGCGGACCAGCCCAAAGACCATCCACTGATTGCCGAGATACCAATGCCCAGGGTTTGCGTTTCCAGAGTGACCAGACCAAAAACCACCATGGCAGCGATACACGCTACATAGCTTCGCATTTTTGGACCGTACATACGTCCGACAAGTTCGGGGATGGTTGCGCAACCGAGCCGACGCACCCACGGGCCGGTTCCAAGGCAAATTACACATATAAGAATTGTGTGCGCAAAGCAAAACCAAAGGGCGACGGCGCCCAGTCCAAAGGACATCTCCATCAATCCGTAGACATGCGCTGACCCGAGATAGGTGATGGCCAGTGTCACCGACAACATCGCCAAACCCGCGTTTCTTCCGCCGGTAGCTAGATCCGTTAAGTTACCCGAAACTTTTTCGCGCCAGGCAAGATAACAACCAATGCCGCCAATCACAGCGACGTTGTAGACAAGGACTAGCGTAAGCACGGGATTCACGAGCTTCCCCCTGTGTCAGAGAGATAGCCGCAGGAAAGCATGGATAAGCAGAGGACGACAGTAACTCTGTTCATTTATTAGAATACTCCAGCAACCGCTTCGACGCTGATCGAGTATGCTGATAACCTGCCTTTATGTCAATACAGTTGAACCACAATGCGGAACAGACGGAGACCAGTGATAGCGTTCTAGTTCTCGATTTGCTCGATGATCTCCGAGCGACACCTTAGTAGTGCAGCCTGAAGTTCGCGCTTGCTGTGCTTGAAACGAACTGTAGGCACGGGGATAGAAATTGCGTAGAGCGTACCTCCGGGCTCCTGAAGTGCGGCACCGACCGCACTCACGCCTTCCAGGTGCTCCTCATGGTCATGCGCCACCCCGGCTTTTCGGATTTTCGCCAGCTCCTTCAGCAGCTCATCCAAGTCAGATACGGTGGCAGCGGTATGTTGCTCAAGCGCCTTATGCCCTAACAGTTTGCGAACCTCACCGTCACTCAACGTCGCCAGCATAGCCTTACCACTTGCCAAACAATGGAGCGGAAATGCTTCGCCGACCGGCGAAACGATATTAAGTCGCGCCGATCCCACCACCTGATCTACAAACACCGTCCGCTTCTTCTGCATCTCCGAGACGTCGACAGTCTCACCTGTCTCTTTTGACAGCTGGGCAATATAGGGTCTAATGAACTCCACAAAGTTGAAGCTGGAGTTGCTCGCCATACGCAGAATTGCGGGCCCCAGTTTCACTCGCGATGTCGGCGACGCACCAATGACAAAGTGCTCTTCCGCCAGGGCATCGACAATTCGCTGCACTGTGGAGCGAGAAAGATCGGTCGCCTTCGCAATCTGCCCAAGACTCAAGCCGTCAGTCTCATTCTCCAATGCCCGGAGGACTGACGCCGCTCTTGCAATGACTTGAATACCTTTCCTCGGGGCATTTAACTTTTCTAGTGCCACAGCTTTCTCACTGGCGAATAACAAAGGTCAACTGTACTATATCGTGATACTCTATTCGTGCCTAGTCTTGTCCGTCACGGCATGCACTTTAGGTCGGCTCAACTCATATGCGTTTCCTTGCTCTTGGAAAAGTTCATCATAGTGTCCTGATCACGAAGCAAGAACAGCGTGAAGCAAGCCGCTAGCATGGGGAGAGATCCAAAGTACAGCAGCTGATGAATTTCATAAGGGGGCAGCAATCGTGAAAACGATGCAATGGTTGTTACCGAATGGGCTATTAAGACCACGCCATAAGTAAGCGTTTTGAAGAGACCCGCCAAAAAGGCCAGCAGCAAGATGAATTCCATAATACCGAGAGAGGTTAGCAGCGCCCGGGAGACATCAACATGATAATAATGCCCAATCATCACACTGTTGTGTTGGAAGTTCAGAATCTTGTCCAACGTCCACGCCATGAAGACTACAAATACTCCGAGGCGTAGTGCCAGTAAACAAATCCGAACTCGGGTATCGAGGCTCAAGGTCTAAAGACTGAGCGGTACGTCAATACACAACCGCTGTTCTGCCTAGGACCCGGCACGGGCACACTCCGCAGGCACGCGCGAAGCACGTTCAGCTATAACTATGCCCGTCGTGGCGGCAAACTCGTTCCATCGAGCTACCATTTCTGCTGTTTTCTCAGGCATGGTCGCAGACAGATTAGTTGTTTCTCCCGGATCGGCGTCAAGATCGTAAAGCTCCCAGCTTTCGTCGCCGTAGGGTATTGGAAGCCTCACGATCTTCCATTGATTGAACTGCAGCCCTTGGCGTCTGTGAACGCTAAACCCATACGGTTCGTCGTGTTGAAGGCGTTCAGTCTGATTTTGAAGATATGCCATCATCGACTTACCTACTGGCGGAAAGACACCTCTGTCGACAGCGATCTTATCAGGATCCGGAATACCCGCCGCATCAAGGAAGGTGGGAAGAATATCCAGTACCGACGCAAAATCGCGTTTAACCACACCTCGCTCTTCAGAGCCGGGCAGTCGAATGATGGCTGGAACACGGATTCCACCTTCGGTCGTCATGCCCTTGTGAAGTCTGAATGGAGCACTACCCACCTCGGCCCACGCGGCGCCATACGAGACGAACGACGTGGAAGTCCCCATATTCTCGAAGCGGTTGTCAAAGTTCGCATCCAAAAACTCAGACTCCTCGCCCATTCCGCGCTCCGGTCGAGCATCGGCACCATTATCGGAGATAAAAACGATCAAGCTATTTTCATACACACCGACGGCCTTTAGATGGGCTATAAGTCGACCGATATGCTCATCAAGAGCATCTACCATGCCTGCGTAGAGCTCCATAGAATGTTCCTGCCGACGACGTTCAGCTGATGACAGTTCGTCCCACGGCTCATTGCAACCACTGCCGCTATTAAATTTAACACCGGCCTGTACGATCCCCTTGTCCCTCATCCGCTCAAGGCGCTCTGCTTTCAAAGCACTGTAGCCCTTCGAATATTTCCCGCGATACTTGTCACTGTAGCGCGAATCAACTTGCAGCGGCCAATGTGGAGCCGTATAGGCGACGTATCCAAAAAACGGCTGCTCGGGCGCCTGCAATGACTTGTCGATATACTCAATTGCACGATCTGTATAGTAGGATGTAGAATAAAAATCCTTGGGTAAGGTCACCGCCCGTCCATTCTCGCTGTAAGGGATAACAGGCAACTTGGGATTGATTCCCGTCTGATCGTAATGGCCACCGGCGCCCGGGAGCATCGCAAAGGAGTCAATAAATCCGCGCGCCTGGGGCCCTTGGGATGGCTCCATCCCCAGATGCCATTTACCAGCCATAAACGTGTAGTAACCGCCATCCCGCATGAGCTCAGGAAGCGACAGCACTCTCTCGTTCATGTAGCCTTCATAGCCCGGCTTATCACCTGGTTCGGAGCGGTCCATTCGGCCATGGCACCAAGCCCAGCCTGATGATTATAGGTACCCGACATAATCATGGAACGGGTCAGCGAACAGCTAGGAGCAGCGTGGAAGTTGGTAAGCCGCATACCCTCCGCTGCGAGTTGGTCCAAATGAGGCGTCTGGATTTCCCCCCCAAAAGAACCAAGATCAGAATATCCCAGGTCATCAGCTACAATGAGCAGGATGTTTGGCCTGCTTTCCGCGCGATCATGAATCACCGCTTTAGTGCCAGTGTCGGGTGACGCGCTTGACGAGCTCGCCGCAAGACATCCCGCTAGGACTATCGAAACGCTAACCGCCTTGAATTTGTACATTCGTTTACCCCGGCCTACTTACCGGTTCTCTGCAAAGCGGAGAACCGGTAGGTCAATCCTACTCAACTGAAAATCCCATCACACCAGGACTTAAGTTCTCGAGTCAATCCCAACGATAGCCAACTGTTACGCCGTAGGTGCGGGGCGCTCCAACATTGACCGTGCGGCAGCCACAAGCAAATGGCGGGTTGATCAACTGGCCAGTAACATACTCCTTATCCGTTAGGTTCTGGGCAAATACATCAGCGAACCACTTGTTGGTGTTGTAGCGAACACGAGCATTAACCAGGCTGTACGCATCCTGCGTGTCAAAGTCGGTATTGGCACGATCAAAATAGGTATCCGATCGATAGGACCAATCAACGCGGAAGATAAGTTCATCCTGACCGACCATGGCGGTATATTCAGCGCCTACGTGTGCTGTCCACTCCGGCGCATAGTTGAGTGTCTTCCCGGAGAAATCCTGTGTCGGAGGCGGCACTTCGACAAGATATTCATCATAGGTGGCGTCAAGGTGCCCCACTGAAGCGTCTACATGAAATGCCTCGGTGATAAGAAATTCGGTCTCAGCTTCGAGGCCCCAGATAGTGGACTGCGCGGCATTGTCCGTCAGGGGTCCGTCTCCCGTCAACCGGAAGACCTGGAGATCCGAATAGTCGTAGTAAAACGCGGTCAGGTTTAGTATGAATCTGTCATCGTAAAATTTGTTCTTGGATCCAACTTCATAGGCATCGACGAACTCTGGTTCATAGGGAACCTGCTCATCGCCCTCCAGGACGCCGCCGTTAAAATCAAAGCCTCCAGATTTATACCCATTGGAAACACTTGCAAACAACATATTATCGTCACTTAGAGCGTAATCAACGCTAACTCTGTAAGTTAACTCAGAAAAATTGGCCTCTGCGGTTGACGGGGGCAGTGGCCCCGTAGCACCTCTTCCCATGAACAGGAAGTTATTGGTCAAATCTATCTGGCCACCGGTTGGCCTGTCCTGCTGCTTCTCGTCCCAAGTTTGCCGAAGACCAACAGTCACTGAGGTCCTTTCGCTCAGATCGTAGGAGAGCTGTGCGAAAAGAGCATACGAATCGACCTCGTGTAAAGCGATCCGATCCTGGGCAGCGCCGCCCCCGCCCGGCACGGCCCCCGGAGGAAGTGGCGTTGTCAACGGCAATAAACCAGCAGGCGTTGAGGTGTTGAACGTTTCCGTTAGCTCCTCGTGATAGTAGAATGCACCGAGTATCCAATGGAACCGGGATTCACCCTGCGAGATCAGGTTGAACTCCTGGCTATACTGCTCTGCCTCATTCAGCCGATACCGCGTCTGTATAGGTAGCTCGGAGTTGTCTGAGTCTACAAGGATTTCGTTATCATTGGTTTGAAAAGAGCTTATCGACTTGAGGAGAATTCCCTCCGAGACCATAAAATTCGCCTCGAGATCAATACCCTCAATCGTCTGATCGAGAAACTCTGGGGCGTCTCTCCTGATATCACGAAGCTCCGTGGGCCTTGACAAGATCGGGTCACCAGCCGCAGTAGTGCCGAGTCCATAAAGATCCGCAATGATAGGTGCTCCGGGCGGAGGCAGCGGACCACTGGAAACACCCACGAGGTAACCAGCCGGATAGCCCGTTGCCGTCGGGGGTATGTCGTCGCCCAGATAGGTTGAACCCGGCCCAATTGAATCAAAGTCTGAACGATACGCGCGAAGCAGGATTTCATTGCCGGACTCAGACTCCCATAGGAATTGCAGACGTCCACCAAGGCTATCCTTGTCGTCTGAGTCACGGCCGTTAAACAGATTGTCGTAGAAGCCATCGCGTTTATCGGAGAATAGTGCCAATCGTGCGCTGATACTGTCGGTAATTGGGCCATTGATGATGGCGCGGAACCTGCGGGCGTCGTAGTTTCCTATAGCCAAATCAACTGATGCTTCAAACTCCCTGCTTGGACGCTCGGTAATGATATTGATGGAGCCGCCGGTAGCGTTTCGTCCGTAGAGGGTTCCTTGGGGGCCGCGTAGCACCTCAACTCTGGCGATATCAAAGATATCCCCTGCGGCGACAGAGTTGCGCCCGACATAAACGCCATCGATGTGGACAGCGACACCGGGATCACCACCACCCACCAAAGTTTCCGTGCCAATACCACGCAGCGTGACACGTGCAACGTTCTGTCCTGCAGACTGTACTGAGAAGTTAAGATTCGGAGTCGCTTCCTGAATACCCTGAAGATTACTAAATCCGCGCAGATCCATATCGTTTTGCGAAAACACCGTAACGGAGAGTGGAATATCCTGTACTCCCTCTGCTCGCTTGGTCGCGGTTACGACGACCTCTTCCAACACCCCTTGTGCGGATACGGTGGATGGGGTGGTCCCGAGAGCAATCATAGCTCCAGCGGCCGAGGCGCTCAAGAGTCGATTAAAAGTTCGATTCATAATTTTTCCCTTACACCTGTTTCTGATTATGGTTAGCCTATGCAAGTCAGGAGAACGACATACTTGACTATGTGCTCAGCGTGATAATACCAATACATGAATCGTATTCCAATGTGACTGTATCACTATGTGAGATCTTTTTAACTTCCACTAAATCCATCGTCACAGCTCCTACCTTCCGTCTGGGTCACGTTTCCGATGCAAACTTTTGCGTCTGGATAAAGCGAACTTAGTAGGCCTGTTATGAACTACCCGGAGTTCGGCGCGCGAGCAGCTTCTACAAGAAGACTACGTGATCAGATAGTATGGGAACGTTGCTCAGAGCTTGGGGAACGAAGGAAGCCGGCTATTTATTGTTTTGGAAATTGCGCGAGAAGTAAGCTTTAGCTGCTCAACTATTTCGACCTCGCGCGCTGCCGATATCCGGCTTGCCGGCATGACCACGGAGATGGCTGCTACCGGTTTTCTCAAGCGATCAAAAATCGGGACACCTATGGCGTAGATGCCGGAATAAAGCTCCTGATTATCAATGGAGTAACCCTGCTTGTTGAATTCCACCAGGCGGGATAGTAACGCTGCTTTCGACGTAATGGTACGTTCTGTATAGCTGGGAAGCTGTTCCGGGATCAAGCGATCTACGCGGTCATGACTGACGAACGCAAGTATTGCTTTCGCACCCGCCGGCGCGTGAAGAGGCAACACATCATCAGGGCCCATAGCGACTCTGAGAGGATTGTGACTCTCGGCAAGATAGCAGGCGACCGTTTTACGCTCTACCCATACCTCGAGACTCACCGTCTCCGCCACGACGTCCCGCAACCTGTCTACGTGCGGCTGTGAGATCGCGGTGAGCGCATTGATCAACTGCCCGGTCTGGGATCTTCCCAGCCGATACGCCAAAGGACCCAGGTAATACTTTCTAGTTTCATCATTCTGCGAAACCATGCCGTAATCAAGTAGCGTAGCGAGTATGCGGGATACCGTAGCTTTGTGGATACCGGTTAGGTTGCTTACCTCGACAGTGCCCACTTCCCTGTCAACGTCCGCAAAAGAAACAAGAATCTCCAGTGCCTTCTCAATGGCGCTCAGCCTGTCCTTGCTCTGGTGCTTCATCAGGATTCTCCACAGCAATTGAAGCGCTATCAGTCTCTGCGCTTTGGTCGCCACTGAATTTAACCTGATCGGGAGATATTTCACAGCCAGACAGCAATGACATTAGTAATATAAAAAGCGCCAGTGCAGAAGCTGAACACTGGCCTAAAATCCTGAACCACCCCGCAGTCAAACCACCACAATACACCATATTGCTAACCCCAGGATGTTGTCGGCAGCATCGCCTTGCCCGGGGTCAGGGTTATGGCATCTACAGGACAGCTCAGGCGACATAGATGGCAAATCTGGCAATCCTGCTGATAAGCGATAAACGCCTGATTGGACGCAGGATCCATACGAATGACGTCAGTCGGACAGGCCTTGACGCAATTTTCACATCCAATGCAACCGTGAATTCTGTCGATAGGCATTGCTTAACCTCACCCTTTAGATCGAGAAACGTTGATTACGCAGATATTCGTCTTCTCCCGGGAATACTCTGGGGTAGTTTTCACGGTAGGAATTTGAGGAACTAGGTTTCCACTTCTCCGGCAACATCTGCTTGCCCATGTTCATCTCTCCTCCTTTCTGCTGGACTGTCACCCAACAGAACCAATCCTTATCGTTGCGCACCGGGAAATCCTCACGGAAATGCGTACCCCGACTCTCCTCACGATAGAGCCCAGCACGCAACTTCATCTCAGCATTAAGTAGCATGTTCTTGACCTCATGGGCCATCCGCAGTTCATGGCCATCCCGCGCAATCATGCGAGGCACACAGTGCTTACGCAAAAATTCGATCGATGCCAGTGCGCCGTCTAGCCTTCGCCGTTCCTTAATATACAGAACGTGGAATGGCGTCATTGTATTTTGCAGGGTCACGGTGAGCCACTCGGGACTGTAGCCTTCGGCATTTTCCCGGGGGGCCCACATGTTTCGAACCGCGGCTTCAATTTTCTCGGATCTCACCTTCGGTGGCGGGTTTGACTTCACAAAGTTGACGGCACTTCTTGCCGCTCGTCGACCCTGGATGGCGGATCCATAGGATGAAAAGCCACGGCCCGGATATAACGATCCGCACAGCATTGATCCAAGAGCATCACCCGCCGCATACAAGCCTTCCACACCATCCGCTGCGCAAGAGTAATCTGAGGACAAGATTCCCTCACTCTTGTGCACACCCATGCCCGCAGTCGCACCACCAACACGGTGACCCAGTTTCTCACCATCCCCCTCTTCAGATGGAGCTTCCGGCGGCCCCCCCATATCCAGATGCAGCCCGGGAGTTCTAAGGTAACCTTTGCCCAGGTACTTACGATTTCTTTCCCTTTCCTCCGCCCCGGGCGGAGGTGCGCCCGGCACGGGCGGCGGTTCACCGCCAGGGCCAACACCTAGCCTGCGATCCACACCATTCTGATAAACATTCAGAGCATTACCGAGAGTCAAACCACCTTCAAGCTTGTTCGGAGGACCCACCATCACATAGGCACCCTTTACCTCCTGTGCCCATTTCCAGCCCTCATAGGCTGCCGCCGGGGCGAACGCAAAGGTGGGGTGCGTATCGTGAAATTCTTTTCCCACGATAGTTGCTCCGGCCTCGTAGGCCATAGCGTCTCCATCAAAGGTTTGGCCCCAGATAGGGAACCCAGGGCTTTTGTAGGAACCGGCACCGGTACAGAGCACTACTGCCCCCGCGTTTAATACCACGGCTTTGGACGCTTCTCTGGAGTCATCATAGGTGAACCCTACCGCACCGGCGACGCGACCATCATCGTCTTTCAGCAAAGAGGTAACCATCGTCCTTTCTACAAAGGCCACACCTGCGGCTTCAAGCTCGCTGCGAAAAACCCTGGTACCCCGCTCAAAAGGTTTGGTCTCGTGGGCTCCCATCGCCTGGAGCTCATAGAAAATATCGAGGGACTCATCCATAAAAATATCCAGCCATACTCGATCATTCACGTACTCGGTGTTCATGGCAAGATTAAGGTGCCATTCATCGCGATCATAGATCTCTGCATCGAAGGGCCGACTGTCTGAAGCCCACGGTGACATACCCGACCAACCCACTACGCCCTTGTCAACCATGATGACGGACAGGCCATTCTTTCTGGCTTCAAGCGCCGCAAATGTACCGGCGAAGCCACTACCTATGATCAGCAGATCACTGGAGTAAGTGGACTTGGGCGCTTCCGCCATCGAGGTCCGCCCAGGATTGAGTATCAGTGGCGCTGAAAGCGCGGCTGCTGTAAACATACCCGCTTTCAAGACGTCTCGGCGTGATATGCCTTCTTCAATAGCTTTATCTCTATCTGACATTTTCGTAATTACCTCTCCCGAGCATCAGGGCCGGGCAGCATGCAACGCGGACTGAATCCATGTGCTGAGCCAACATCAAAAACCGAGTTGCTCGTACAATATACGGTCTCTGGGGACCGACAGTGAAAGCAGGGCTGATTCTACAGCCTTCACCATGATTGGTGGCCCACAGATGTAAAAGTCCCAGGTGCCAGCATCCGGATGACTAGCAATCTTTTCCAGCACATCACGATTGATATAGCCGGTGTGTCCGGAAAACTCCTCCGGCGGCTTCTCCAGCACCAAAATAGACTCCATATCCAACTGGCTTTGAATTGACTCTATTTCGGTCAGGAAAGACATCTGTTCGATTGTGCGGTTGCCGTAAATCAAACGAATGGGCCGCTCATCTTTTTGATCACAAAGTTCGCGCAGTATGCCCATAATTGGACCAATCCCCGCGCCGCCGGCGATTAGCACCACTCCTCGTGCATTGCGGGCGTTTTGCGTAAACACGCCATGCGGTCCATCGACCCAAACACGCTGACCGGGCACCAATTTCCCCAATTGGCGGGTGTAGTCTCCCAATTCACGAATGACATAACTTACTTTAGGCAACGATTTCCGCGTGGTCGCGATCGAAAAAGGATGCTCATTGCGAGCAAAAACGCTGGGGGAGGTACTAATCCACGTGAACTGTCCGGCGTCGAAGTCGAAGGGAAAATTACCCTCTTTCTCGATCGTTAAATACCAGTCACTCTCGCTTCCTTTCGCACAGTCCACCACGCGAAATGGCTGCCTGGCCACTTTGCGAGGCCGGACAAAATACACGTAAAGCACCATGCCGACTGCAAGCACACAAAGGGCGATCCACAGCGTGTCAAACCAGGCGTTGTAACGCCCATGACGGCCTACTGTCACAGCGTGATGGGTAGCGAGAATAATAATCGCCACAAACCCGGCCGAATGCGTATAACGCCAACTTTCATAGGAGAGACCAGTTCTCTCTTTAAAAACAGCCATCAGTACCCAAACCAACATCAGGCACCATGCATACATGCCTGTCGATGTTTCCGGACGCGTAAAAAGATCCCAGGTGTCACTGAGCGCAAACGACGGCGCGACGAAAAACCGCGGTGCCACTATCAAAAAGGGATGCAACAGGATCAGATAACCGAGAAACTCGCCCATCCGGGTGTGCAGCCGCATCGTGTTGTCAACGCCGGCATGACGCGCTACGGCATCCACTCGCGCGGTGAGAAAGAACTGGAAGAGCATCATACTAAGACCAACAATACTTAAAAGTTGGACCAACTCCTCATATACCCCCCGCACCGCGAGGCCTTCAACATACGACAGTGCCCACGGCAACAGGACGGCTGCAAAGTATAGGCAACTTAACATGCCGAACGACATCGGTGAGCGCTTGACGGGCAACATCGGTAATGCAGTGACTACAGTGCTGGAAGAGGCTGCCATAGGACGTTACTTATAGCTACGCTTGGTGATAGAGATACAACATGAAATTAGCATAGCTGTACGAATGTTCTACCGACAATATGGTCGTCTCACTACACGAGACGATGGCTATTAAAACCCGGCTGGACAATACTGGCCCAGGGGACTGGGCAAGCACGTACTTAAGCCCGGGATTATCATAGCGCCTTTGGATCACCCTGCAGTGTCGCTTCACGACTTATCGATCTAGTCGACATCACCCCAGGCTCCATGCACCTTGCCCTCCGGCAGAACAACTCCATTCTGTTCCGCATAGGATTCCCAGAGTTCCAGCATGTGAGCAAAGCGCTCGGGGTTTGAATCGGCCAAATCCTGCGTCTCGCCAGGATCGAGGTGTACGTTGAACAGTTCCCACTGGTCAGATCCATTGGGCCCAGCCACCCGCGTCAGCTTCCAGTCGCCGGCTCGTATCGCTCTCCCGCCGAAAATTTCCCAGCCCAGAATTTCGTCGACTTCACGAATACGATCTGAACGGCCAGCGAGCAACGGTAGTAGAGAGGTTCCATTGCCAACGTGCCCAGCAGATGACGGAAGAACCTTTGTTTCAGCAACATCAAGTAGTGTTGGATACAAGTCGCGGACGGTAGTGACACTTTGCTCAATGCTACCCGGTGATGAGACTCCAGGCCCGGCGATCACCAAAGGCGCGCGAATTCCTCCCTCCGTAGTGTGCGCCTTCCACAGCCGGAAAGGCCCCATGCTCGCCTGTGCCCAGCCGGGCCCAAGGTATACATATGAACCGCGGCGCCCCATCGCTTCATAGCTATGATCAAAGTTCCGCTCCACCCAATCGTCGCCGCCAATCGTGAAGCGCCGATTACCCTCCGCTCCGTTGTCCGACATCACCAACACGATGGTGTTATCGAGTTCTCCAATGCGCTCGACATAAGCCAGAACGCGCCCGACGTTTCTGTCGACCAGGTCGACCATTGAAGCGTAGATTTCCATCCTTCGGGCTTGGGTTTTTCTAAGGTCTTCAGCCAGTGAATCCCATTGAGGCACTACAGGAGGACGTAAAGAGGTAGTGGATGGGCCCGAAAGAATGCCGAGCTGCCTTGCCTTCCTGATCCGAAGCTCTCGCAGCTCCTCATAGCCTTCGTCATAAACACCTTGGTACAGGTCCAGCGCATGATCCGGGACCTGTAACGGCCAGTGGGGCGCCGTATATGCCAGATACATGAAGAAAGGCTTGTCCGGATCGCGGTGATTCGATAGATAGGATATCGCCTCGTCAGTGTAGAAATCTGTCGAGTAGAATCCGTCGGGCAGCTCTTCAACGAGTACTCCGTCTTCGCGATACAGAGCCTCGGGAAACTTGCTGGTTAGACCCATCTTGTCTGAGAAGTGGCTGCCGCCGCCCAGAAGCAACGCGAAGGATTTTTCGAATCCGCTGGCTGCGGGGCTCTTCTCCTCCGTCAACCCAAGATGCCATTTGCCAAGCATGTAGGTATTGTATCCAGCGTCTTTCACGACCTCAGCCAGGGGCCTCACGCGTTCGTTCAGGTAACCCTCGTAGCCTGGCTTTCCCCTCTGGTTTGGCGCGATGTGCTCAAGCATTGTTCCGTGGCCTGAGACATGATGATCAAGACCTGATAGCAGCATTGATCGTGTTGGCGCGCAGTTCGGCGAGACGTAGAAGTTGGTGAAGCGCGTACCCCTCCGAGCCAGGTTATCGATATTCGGGGTCCTGATTTCCCCTCCAAAACTGCCGAGATCCGTGTACCCCAGATCGTCAATTACTATAAGCAGTATATTCGGCCTGTTGTGTTGATCAATAGTCGTCGCCCCAGCCGTCGAAGCCGTGGCCCCTGACGACCAGACGATGCCCGCGAACAGAGCGGCCAGGTGGATGCCGCCGATGGTCTTCATTAATGCAAGCATCGCAGTCATCGCATCAAAACCGGTACATGGCTTGCAGATACAGCTCTCGTGGGCGAGCAACATTCACGAATGCACTCCCACTGTCTGATTGTGTTCTGCCAATTGTCGAGTAGGTCTTATCTGTCAAGTTGCGAGCGCCAATTGCCAACTCCCACGTCTCGTCAGATGCAATGTATGAGACTTTGGCGTTAACCTTGGAGTAGGCCTCCTGGAAATTAAGCGGGCTGTTCTCGATGGTGAAGAACTGATCATCAGTGTAAACCCAGTCGACTCGGCTGTTGATCAGTGCGCCTCCCGCAAGATTGACCGAGTAGTTGGCGCCAATTGCCGCCTGTATTTCAGGGGTATAGGGAAGCTCGTTGTCTGCTGTGATGAAGCCAGCCACATTGTCCGCCCCGGTGGCGAGCTGTCCGCCCGTAACTTTTTTGAGGTCGGCGTCGAGTAGCCCCAACGACAGATCGAAGCGCAGATTGTCTGTTGCGACCCAGTTTGCTTCCAGCTCGAGTCCTTTGATGGTCGATTCGCCTAGGTTTGAGGTGTTTGGCGCGCCATTAAGCAGAGGATCGCTGAACTGAATCTGCATGTCGCTGTAATCCGCTGAAAATATTGCTGCGTTGACCCTGAACCTATTGTCCGCAAAAGTAGCCTTAAGCCCAACCTCGTAACTATCAACAAATTCGGGCCCGAACTCGACCGTGTCAAGAGGTGGAATTCCGACAGGAAGCCCGGGAAACCGTACCGGCCAGCCCCCATCACGGAAACCATCTGCAAACTGCACGTATACCATGCTGGTATCGCTTAAATCATAGGACAAATTGATCAGGATGTTTGTTTCCTCGAGTTCCAGCGAATCGCTCTCATTAATGGTTATCCAAGGGTTTTCCCGAGATCCTCGGAACAGGCCCAGCTCGATGTCCTTGGTGTTTTCCGTATACCGTGCACCCAGCGTCAAATGGAGAGCCTGCGTAAAATCGTAGTTTATCTGACCGTAAATTGCAGTGGACTCATTATCAATATCACGGTTGACTTCCTGAAGAAACGGCAGCGTTGGTGCCGCCGGTGGCGCGCCGGCCGGTGGCAGCATGGGCGCTACGAGGGAGATGGTCTGCCTACCACTTTCCTCGAAGTAATACAGACCGGCAACATAGCTAATCTTATCCATTGATTCACCAGTGAACTGGAGCTCATAGGACATTTGATCCTGGGAAAATTCATCATTGTTGTTGTGAAAAATGATAAACGGTGTGAAATCGTTGTCGTTAAAAAAATCTGCATCCATATCTTTATAGGCGGAGGTCAGCGTCAGCGTACCCACGCTGGTCTCCAAGCCCAGAACCATGGAAACCCCTTGTTGCTCTAATTGTTGCTCGGGCGTGATAAAGTTGCCAGAAGAATCGACCCAGCGAGAGTTGACTTTATCCATTCCCATGACGTGGGCGCTCCCCATACAGTCAAGACTGGTGTTCACTAACGCCTGATTCGAGCAGGTTTCGGTATCAGGAGAAACGAATTCCGCAGGCGGAGGTGGCAACGGAGCATTCGGATTTGGCGCATTTCGGCCTGTGTTGAACCTGAAGGCGCTCGGCATCGTTGAACGGTTATCGCCCTGCACATTACCCGATCCAGGATTTAGTGATACATTCCCCAGTGCCACCGGCACGATTGCGGCCGGAGGATCATTCCGCTCGGATCGCTCTATGGCGAAATCCGCATAAAATGCGTCCGTTGGCTCCCAACGCAACGCCAGCCTTGCGCCCCAGGTTTCCTCGCCCCCCAATTTCAAATCGTCGTATTGAACCGCATCGACATACCCTTCTCGTTCACGGTAGAAGCCACTTGCTCGGACTGCAGCTGTGCTTGACAGCGGCACGTTGATTGCGCCTTTGGCAAAAACCAGGTCTCGCTCACCCACCATCAGGCTCAAGCGCCCGCTGCTTTCGCGTGGGTCAGGTTTTTTGGAGATAAGATTTATTGCCCCTCCAATCGAGTTCCGCCCGAACAGAGTCCCTTGTGGACCACGCAAAACCTCTACTCTCTCCAGATCAAGCAGATCGGTCATAGAGCCCAGCATTCTACCCATATAGATACCATCGACGTACATGCCAACAGCGGGGTCATTATTGATGTTGAAATCGCTCTGGCCAATTCCACGGATAAACACAGTAGGCGTTGCAGACATGCCGCTGGTAGCGCCGCCAGACTCGAAGTGAACGTTCGGTGCAGACGCCGCAATGTCCGTGACGTCAACCGCACCCCTATTCTCAAGTTCTCGAGCCGTAAACGCGGTAACTGCCAGGGGCGCATTCTGTAGTCCTTCCTCCATCTTCCGCGCCGTGATCACGACTTCCTCGAGAGCAAAGCGGTTTGTGCCTTCCTGGGCGTAGGCGGCGGGGACCGAAGCAGTAGCCGCCATGAATGCACAACAGATTCGAGTGTGATTGCTGAACATATCTGAATGCCTCTATTTATGGTTTATGCAGTGGATTCGTTGACGAGGCTAGCAAACTCTATATGTCAATGCAACTGTATCACTTGGTAATACATTATGAAAGTTAAGGTAAAAGGCAGTTCGGCACCTTCGATAGGGCTGAGGCCGTTGTTCGCGGGAGACCATTTATAAACCGCCCCTGTTGACCGCCCCAGCAGGGCGTCAGCGAACGATTTGCCCGTGAAGCATGGGGATGGTTACAAGGAGCAAGCCACCGTCGAGTGAGGCGACGCTGTTGGCGTCCATCGCCTCTGGCGTGAGGATACCCGGACCAGCTAATGTAGGGCCGCTCACCGCTGGCCTCCACGTCGAAGGCTTCGATCGCCTCGCAGCCGCCATGGCTGACCATGTAAACGCTGGCGAGGTCCGGCCCCACGGCACGGATATTCAGTCCGTGGGCGAACAGTTGACTGAAGTCAATGCGCCCGGGCAGCCGGGGTCGATCTGCCGGTCCAGACTGGTCGTCAGAGGATTGAGCGTGTCCCAGGTCTTGTCGGCCGTGTTGCCCAAGTAGAGCGGCGCACCGGCACCGAAGCCGCTGGCGATAAATTGCATAGTCCTGCGCGAGACGTAGCCCAGCGATGTTTGTGCCTGGCGCCAGCGCCGAGGTCGCAGGAAATCGCTGAACCGTCACTCACTCAATTGCTTCAGCTGCTCCCTGACACCCTGGCTGGCGACTGCCAGGTTGTGTTCACCGGTAACTACGATGACTTTATTGCGAGTCAGCGCTGCGAGACTGCTTTCTACCACTGCCGCGGCCGTCATCCATGCCTCTTCCGGCACCTGGCTCCGGCTGAAGCCCGCCCGCGCTATGGTTTCCCGGTCATGGAACTCGCTGTAAGTGAAGCCGGGGCAAAGGCTCTGGATCTTCAATCCCCGGTCAGCCACCTCCATTTGCAGTCCCTCGGAAAAAAGATTCAGAAAGGCCTTGGTGCCGCTGTAAACCATACCCGCAAGATAGGCCGAGAATGCGGCAACCGATGAAAGGTTGATGATGAACCCATGTTTCCTCTCCAGCATGGCGGGAAGTGCAGCGTGGGTCAGCGCGAGAGTCGCCGTAATATGCAGGTCAACCTGTTGTTGCTGCGACTCCAGATCTGTTTCGGCAAAAATCCCCGTCGCCCCAAAGCCGGCGTTGTTGACCAGGAATTCCAGGGGGCCCTGCTCGACAATCGCCTCGCACACCAGTGCACGGCCGGCCTCCGTGATCAGATCAGCCTGTAGCAATCGGGTCTCTACCCGCCCCTCCAGCTCCACTGCCAGCGTCTCTGGCTGTTTCCTGGTTTGTGAACCGGCCTCGCGCAGGTTTCGGCTGGCGGTGGGTTCGCAGCAGGCCAAGCATGGCACAGTGTGCTTTCCCGTCAATGAGTTTTCTTTGGCGTTACGTTGGGGAGCGCGCCAATATGAAAATCTTAACGCAAGCAGTCGACAAGCCACCTGACACGCGCATGAGCCTACAGCTAATCGGTAGTTTCAGTAGGGCCAGACGTACCCCAGCAACATCATGGACATCGACATACTGGTTACCGCCGGGCAGTATGGCCACCTAGACTTTCATCGTGACAATACGATGTGCGGTTGTTCACAGGGTCGTTGCACCCTATTACGTGAGTCCAATTAGTCGCGTCAAATAGACGGTTTTTCCAATTATTGACCCAGTCACACTTTTTGGCCTGAGCGTGGTTTTTGCAGCTTGGCTGACGATGGCCATGCACGGCTACTTCAATGCAGCCTATATATTTCAGAATTTGGCACACACGACTGCGTATTCCAGACCAAGCCTGCCAGTGATTCCAGGCGAAACCTGCCACCCATTCCACGCGAATGCTGCCACTGATTCCACGGCAAAGCTTCTACCCTGGCAGCGCGCCTTGGCATTCCATCCGGAGCCAACCGACGCGGGATAACTAATCGGTATTCTGGCCCTTTCCAACCGGAGGGGATCAGGATATTTCACGAGTACCAAATAGACGAGGATTGCGTGACGCAGTAGAGGTACAGGCCACCAGCACCACCGACCGAATGCGGTTTGGGACAGGCTGCACTCTTGTTGGTTGCGGTTCGGACTATGGCCGATTTCAGGTGGCGGACTTCGGCATCAAAGATGCTCCCGCGCGAGTCTCGGCACCTCCAATACCCTCCTGTGTGATGCTACCCTCTTTGGAATTCGAACTTTCAGATCCCCAGTTCTATCCCTACATAGGAAAATCAATTGGACGCGACAACATGAAACGGAGAGAAACAACGAAATTTAATGAACGTCTGTATTTATCGACTTTTCACGACTGATTGCGACACGCTGAGACTGGCAAAAATTCATATCTCCGGCACCACTAGCACAAGGTCCTTTCCGGTCACATAGGTGACAGTTTATTCCGAGGACATGGGTAACACTTTCGGAGCGAATGGGTTAGCCCCCACCGGCTCCACCCTGTTCTCGGTTTGGTCAAAGAATCCTAGGTCATAATCCATAAAACTGACAAGCCAGATCTCGTCAGCGACCTCCCTGACCCCCACATATTGGCCCGCAAACACGGTGCTGAGATTTACCTTGCGTCGCCCGATACATATTCTTCCGCACTGAGTGACCAGGATGGTGCGGTCGTGAAAGGGATACTCTGGCACCTCTGGATGGAAGTATTCCTTGGCTGAGGGTGTGTACACCTCACCCGGATACATGCCCCCAAGGGCCTGGTGAGGGCGGTCATTATTGTAACCCTCGATGAACTCATCAAACCGGCCCTGCTGCTGCAAGAAATTGAAGCTGGCAGGCTTGGTGGCCTCCTTCTTCAGGGTCAGGTGCATCCGTTCGTGGCGCCCGTTCTGCTGGGGGTTGCCTGGCTTGATCCGCTCTATCGCAATGCCCAGGCGCAGCCACCATACGGATAGCCGGCTCAGCCCGAACAAGGCGTGGGGCGAGGAGAAAGGCGCTCCGTTGTCGGTCCGGATAGCCGCGGGCAAGCCGAACTCCCGGAAAACGCGCTCAAATACGGGGAAAGCGCCCGCTGCTTTGGTTGATTCCAAGCTCTCACAGGCCAGCAGATACCGGGAGCGTTGGTCAGTTATTGTCAGTGGATAACAGTACTTGTGGTTGCCCAGCAGGAACTCACCCTTGTAGTCAGCACACCACAGAGCGTTTGGATTTTGGGCTGCACTGAGCTCTGTGCCCTTCGCCTTGTAGCGTTTGCGAGTGCGGCGGGTAACCAGCCCATGTCGATCAAGGATCGCATGGATGGTGCTGGGAGCCGGTGGCCTGATCACCGGAAATTCCTTGATCAGCTTCTCCCGGATTTTGGGTGCGCCCCACGTTTTGTGCTCCCGCTTAATCTTCAGGATAGCTTTTTCAATCTGAAAGGGCGTCTTGTTCGGGTGCCGGTAGGGGCTGCGGGCCTTGTCCTCCAGACCACGAATCCCGCAATCCTTGAATCGATTGAAGATTTTATACCCGGTCTTGCGGGAGATGCCGAACTCCCGACACATGACCGCCATTTTCTCGCCATCCAACAGGCGGGCTACAAATTTGAGGCGCTCGTCCATACAGTTACACTCTTTCCAGGGCATTTGGAGTCCTCCTCCAAATACCTCAATTGTGTAACCTATGTGCCCGGAATAAAGTGGAACCTATGTGTCGGGAAGCTCACAATAAAATCAATAGCTTAGATAATTTTTATCCCACGTCCCTATATTAGTCCCCACTAAGCGAAAGTGGTGCATCCGTACTATCAGTAACCGCGTCCCTGTCCTTCCCCTGGGCTCCGCCTATCGAAGCTTTGCTGGGGTTCATTCCCGGGTGCTGGTGGCTGACCACGGGTCTGGTGGCCGAGAGGGGATCTTTGTACCCATGGTCGTCAAGGCCGTCTAGTCAGCACCGGGATATTACACACGCACATGGGGTGTTTCCCGCCGCGGTAGCGGGGCCGAGTTATCCTGCCGTCAATTCTTGTCCTCCATTTTCGCCTTCAGATCAGCGAAGGGATTATGAGTTGCTGGTTTTGCTCGAGTGGCCTCGGTGCTGCCATAGCGCACATAGCTCTCAAACTTACTGTGTTCTTCGTCGTGGCAGTAGACACAAAGCAGCTCCCAATTGCTGCCGTCGCCGGGATTATTGTCGTGGTTATGATCGACATGATGGACCGTCAGCTCCGACAAGTTCTTACGGTCAAACTCTCGCGCGCAGCGACCACGCATGTCGATGCGGTGCCGTATGGCTGTCCCCGCTCAGGCGCATCAATACCCGTAAGACGAATCTTATGCTCAGCAAACGATAATTCTCAAAGTTTCTGAAGCCGTAGGCCCTCCTCGAGATCATCTCCATCTTGGTGTGGAAACCCTCGGTGATCCCGTTGCTCCTGCTGAAGCGCCACATGGCGATAATGGGCGTCATCCAGCTGGTCAGTGTCTTCGCCAGGTTCCGGAGTAGGCTGTCCCGCAGCTGCTCCAGCAGCTCAAGATACCGTGGCAATTTGGCCCTCGAACGACGGGCTGTGAGGGTTTTGAGCAGCATGAAGCGCACCAGCTTCTGCTTGGCCACATAGAGGGCCTGCAGCACCGGCTAATCCGCCAGGTAGGCCATGAGATTCGCGTGCTGTTCGTCGCTCAAACGCCATTGATGCCGTCGCATCAGACTGAGCAGCCCCCGGTTTTTTCTCCCCTCAGGATGACACTGCTGCCAGACCTTCAAGAAGTGCTGATTGATCAACCGAACGACATGAAACCGGTCTGCCACAATGGTCGCATTGGGGAAGTAGCGCTGGGCAATGCTGCGGTAGGTTTCGGACAGGTCCATGACGACCACCTGGACGCTGCCGCGGCCCTCCAGCCCCTTTAAATACCGACGTAAACTGGGTTCTGAGCGCCCCCGTTTGACATCGAACACCTTGCGCTTCTTCAGGTCCACGAAGGTGGCGGCATAGCCTTAGCCCTGACAGTGGTACTTGGGCACCCGAAGGTGCAGGATCATCACCTGATTACCCTGGCGGGTGTGCTTCACCGTCCGCTTGTGGGTGGCCTTGATCCTCAAATCCGGGCTCTGGCAGTGCTTGCAGGGCGGCCTGCGGTAAGGCCTCGCCCAGACCTCAATACCGCGACTGCGCTTTACCCGTTCGATCTCCAGGCCCGGTATGCCTATAATCGTTCCTGCGTGGGACATCGGTATTCTCCATTAAATTGATCGTCGCAAAATCAGTTTAATGAATGCCGGTGTCCCCCGTTAATGATGAAGAGCCGAGGCGTTTCGCGCCTTGCCGAACCTGAAGAACCTAAAGGAGAGCTGAGCCATGCCCCTTTCTGTCGGGCCCGTCCGGGCCGTTCTGGAAATTCTCATTATCGCGGGCGCGATCTTCGCCGGCCAGGTCGCGGCGGGGTATGTGCCGCCGGAGTTTCACCTGTTCAGGACGGTTCCGATCCTGGTCCTGCAGCTCGTGCCGGTCCTCGCCGCGACCGCCCTTCTCTACCTGGCAAGGCAGAGCTGGCGTCAGCTCGGACTGTTCGGGCGCGGCGCCTTCGCGCGCACGCTCCTGCTTTCGCTGGCGCTCGCGGCCTTCGTGGTCGTGGTGGTCTACGGGCTCGGCCTGCGCGCCGTCGTCGCGATGGGCCTGCCGCCGCTCGACGTCTCGGCCTTCATTTTCCTGATCGAGGGCCAATGGGCCGCCTATCTCGCCTTTATGGTGGTGGTCGTCTGGGGCTCGGCGGCGATCGGGGAAGAGCTCGTCTTCCGCGGATTCCTGATGAACCGGTTCGAGGCGCTGTTTCACCGCCTGCCCCTCACCCTCGTCCTCGCCGTCATCGCGCAGGCGGTCCTCTTCGGCCTGTCGCACGGATACCAGGGCCCCACCGGGCTTCTGCTCTCGGGCACGACCGGGCTCATCTTCGGGACGGTGTATTACGCCTCCGGGCGAAACCTGCTGCTGGCCGTGCTCACCCATGGCTTCGTGAACAGCACCTTCATCACGGCGGTCTTCCTGGGCCGGGCGGGGGTGTTCTTTCCGGGGGCGTAGGGGCGGCGGTCGGCGGGCAAGAGAAAGCGAGCGCGCCCTCTTCGCCCTTTCCATTCGCGCAATGCCTTTGCCAGCAGCGGCGTGTTCGAGGACGGCCTCCGGTACCAACATTAAATCATATGCAAGAACTCCCGCTGCGCACACCACTGGTCAATTTGGCGTGAGCGCTAAATAATCCCCGCCCTGCCAACGCCACCCCGAGCTGCGCATGCTACACCCTCCGAATCATCAGCCCTGGAGGGCACGCCCCATGTCGGAGATTTCTCAGCGATCCATCAACAGCGGCGCCATTGCAGCCCGCACGCAGACAGAACTCACCGAACGCCAGCAGTTCTGGCTTGAGCATCTGCGCGCCTGTGCCAAGGCCAATCAAACCACCAAGGATTATGCTCAGGCGCATGGCCTCAGTGTCAAAGCCATGTACGCCGCCCGCAAAGATCTCACCCAGCGCGGCATGCTGCGCGGCACATCAAAACCCACGATCACCGCGCCGTTTGCCCGGGTACGGGTGGCGCCATCGCCACCAACAACGCAATGGTGCGTATTCCAGACCAAGCCTGCCACTGATTCCAGACGAAGCCTGCCACCCATTCCACGCGAATGCTGCCACTGATTCCACGGCAAAGCTGCCACCCTGGCAGCGCGGCTTGGCATCCCATCAGGAGCCAACCGACGCGGGATAACTAACCGGTATTCTGGCCCTTTCCAACCGGAGGGGATCAGATGCCTGCAAAGAGGTTATCCATGCGTAAAATCAAGGAAGTCCTTCGCCTCAAGTGGGGCAAAGGCATGAGCAATCGCCAGATTGCGACCAGTTGCGGCATTGGCCGTCCCACCGTCGGGGAATACCTGCGCCGGGCACAGGAGGCCGGCGTGAGCTGGCCCCTGCCAGCCGGTCTTGACGATACCCGTCTGGAGCGGCTGCTGTTCCCGCCCCCACCGGACTTGCCGGCTGAGGCTCGGGGCGTGCCCGACTGGCTGGTTATCCCACCAGGAGCTCAAGCACAAGCACGTCACCCTGTTCCTGCTCTGGCAGGAGTACCGGGAGGCCAACCCCGATGGCTACCAGTACAGCTGGTTCTGCGAGCACTACCGGACCTGGCAGGGCAAGCTGGATGTGGTCATGCGCCAGGACCATCGGGCTGGCGAGAAGCTGTTTGTCGATTATGCCGGCCAGACGGTGCCGGTGATCGACCGCGTCACCGGGGAGATCCGCGGTGCGCAGATCTTTGTCGCGGTATTGGGCGCCTCCAATTACACCTGCGCCGAGGCCACCTGGACCCAGGGCTTGCCGGACTGGATTGGCTCCCATCAGCGCGCCTTCCGTTTTATGGGCGGCGTGCCGGAGCTGGTCGTCCCCGATTATGTTCCCGGGAACATAATCGGGGTTATGTGCCCATCCCCGTTATGTGACGGATAACGACCGAATGGCAATAACTGCACCGGCGGACCACGGACATTTGGCCACATAATCGGCTACAGGGAGTTCAGCCAATCAAGAAGGGTTTTGTC
>NZ_JAUTDR010000036.1 GCF_030649675.1 Haliea sp. E1-2-M8
TCTTGCCATTGGTCAACTCCACGCCCTCTGTATTATACCTATTGGTGGGGCAACAATGTTGACACAGAGGGAATGCCAGGCCGCCTGTTCCGCGCCGAACAACATATTCAGCTAAAGCGCCAGCGGCAACACCAAAGACTTCATCGCCCGGCTTGAATCGGGTCACATCCGCACCAACCGCTTCCACCACGCCGGCCATGTCTGATCCGGTGCGCGGCGATTGCGGCGCGTTGAAGCCGTTGCTCAAACGCAGCAGATATGGCGTACCGTAAAGATGGTGTTTCTCAAGAGGGTTGATTGATGCCGCATGCACCCGCACCAGCACCTCGTCAGCCGCCACTTCGGGCTTGGGGAGGGTTTCCAGAGTGAGAACGTCCGGGGATCCGTAACAGCGTTGCATGATGGCCGCGAAGCCCTCGCTGCCCTCCACAGTCGGCGGCGAACAGGGCGAATCGTGGCTTATCACAAGGGCGAGCGCGCTCAGCGCCAGCAGCGCCGTGGCAGTGAGGCCGGCAAGTATGCGGAAGATGAGTCGTCGGTACACTGAGTGATCCCCGGTTTACTCTGATAGGGACACAGTCTACAGGCGTGGACGGTGATGCAAGCCTTTTGCGACGAATGACCGGGAGGGCGGGTTAAGCTGCGCCGTGCGGCGTCCGGGAGGTAGCGCGGCCCTCAGCCACCCACCGAAGCATAACCCCGCCCCGACGCCCCATCCTCTGACAGCTCCACCAGATACTCCTCGTAGGTACCCTGGAAATCCACCAGCTCCCGGTCCTTGATCTCGATGACCCGGGTGGCCAGGGAGGAGACGAACTCGCGGTCGTGGCTGACAAAAATCAGCGTGCCGTCGTAGTGTTCCAGCGCCAGGTTGAGGGCCTCGATGGCCTCCATGTCCAGGTGGTTGGTGGGCTCGTCGAGGATCATCACGTTGGCGTCGGTCATCATCATCTTGCCAAACAGCAGGCGGTTTTTTTCGCCGCCGGAGCAGACCCGCGCTTTTTTCTTGAAATCATCGGATGAAAACAGCAGCCGGCCCAGCGTGGCGCGGACGATCTGGTCGTCGTGGTGGGGCTTGCGCCACTGGCTCATCCAGTCGAACAGGTTCAGGCCGGTGTCGAACTCCGCGGTGCTGTCCTGGGGGCAGTAGGCGACGGTGGCGTTCTCTGCCCACTTGACCGTGCCCGTCGCGGGCTGCAACTCGTCGAGCAGGCAGCGCAGGAAGGTAGTCTTGCCGGCGCCGTTCTCGCCGATGATCGCCAGCCGGGTGCCAGCGTCCAGCAGCAGGTTGGCGTCGCTGAACAGCGGCTCGCCGTCATAGCCGTGGCCGAGTTTTTCCAGCACCAGGGCCTGGCGATGCAGTTTCTTGTCCTGGCGGAAGCGGATATAGGGGCTCATCCGGCTTGAGGCCTTGATCTCGTCCAGCTTGATCTTGTCGAGCTGCTTTGCCCGCGAGGTAGCCTGTTTGGCCTTGGAGGCATTGGCGGAGAAGCGGCTGACGAACTGCTGCAGGTCGGCGATCTGGGCGGACTTTTTGGCGTTTTCGGAATGCAGGCGCTCGCGTGCCATGGTCGAGGCAGTCATGAAGTCGTCGTAGTTGCCCGGGTACAGGCGCAGCTCGCCGTAGTCGATGTCCGCCATGTGGGTGCAGATGGCGTTGAGGAAGTGGCGGTCGTGGGAAATGATCACCATGGTGCTCTTGCGCGCGTTCAGCACGTCTTCCAGCCAGCGAATGGTGTTGATGTCGAGGTTGTTGGTGGGCTCGTCCAGCAGCAGGATGTCCGGGTCGGAAAACAGGGCCTGGGCCAGCAGTACCCGCAGCTTGAGGCCCGGGGCGACTTCGCTCATGGGGCCAAAGTGCAGTTCAGTGCCGATACCGGCGCCGAGGAGAATCTCGCCGGCGCGGCTCTCGGCAGTGTAGCCGTCCATCTCCGCGAACTGGGTCTCCAGATCCGCGACCTTCATCCCGTCCTCGTCGGACATCTCCGCGAGACTGTAGATGCGGTCGCGCTCCTGCTTGACGGTCCACAGCTCGGTGTGGCCCATGATTACCGCGTCGATAACCGAGTACTGCTCGAAGGCAAACTGGTCCTGGCTAAGCTTGCCGATCCGCTCATTGGGCGAGATCGACACGTTGCCGGCGCTGGGCGCGAGGCTGCCGTCGAGGATTTTCATGAAGGTCGACTTGCCGCAACCGTTGGCGCCGATAAGGCCATAGCGGTTGCCGTCGCCGAACTTGACGGAGATGTTTTCGAACAATGGCTTGGCGCCAAATTGCATGGTGACGTTTGCTGCGCTGATCACTGTGGTGTACCTGGGGGAAAGATGGGTGGAGCGAGGTTTATACCGCGGCAGGCCGCGGACTATACAGACTATGGGGGAGTGAGTCGAGTATTGGCCTCCGCCAGCACCCGCTGTGCCTCCGGGGTATTCCAGCCATGCTCGACCTCGGGCTGCAATACTGCCACCGCCCCGGCGGGATCACCGGCGGCCAGCAGCGCCCGTGCCAGCAGGGTGGCGCTGGCGCCGAAGGGGCGCGCCTCGTAGTCTGCGCGCGCCAGCGCCAGCGCGCGATCTGCCGGGCCATGGTCGAGAAAGAATTCCACTGCATGCCCGGCCAGCGCCGCCGGGCGCTGCTCGAAGTTCGCCCGCGCCCGCTGCAGCAGGTCGTCCGCCAGCGCCTCGTCACCATCGGCACGGGCGATCCCCGCCCGGGCGGCGAGAAATTCCCCGGCACCGGTGCCGGCAATCACCTCGTCGTAGAGTTTCGCGGCCGCAGCGCTTTCACCCTGCAACAGCAGCGTTTCCGCCAGGTGCTCCTGCGCCAGCCACCAGCCCGGCAGCCGTTCCAGCGATTGTTCAAAGAGAATGCGTGCGCGCTGAAGGTCACGCTGTTCCAGGGCGATGATGCCGCGCTGCAGCATGAACCAGGCGAGCTGATGGGGATTGCGGTTGTGGTAGCGCGTCTCCGCTGCTTCCAGCAGGGCGTGGGCCTCCTGCGGCGAACCGCTGTACAGGCGCCAGGTAGCCATCCAGGCAAAGTGTTCCGGCAGCGGACTTCGGTTGAGCAGCCGGGTCATGCCGGCTACCGCCTCGGCGTAGCGACCCTGGTAGAGATCGATATCCGCCTGCAACCTGACAGCATCCAGGTCCGGGCAGGCTTCCAGCGCGGTGGCTGCGCGCGTCGGCTGGTGCATTGCCAGCGCCAGTTGCGCCTGTTCACTGCAGGGCGGGGTCAGGCTGCGCTGCTCCAACTGGACGAGCGCCGTTGCTGCCCGCTGCCAGGAACCCGTGTCCCCGGTCAGCCTGGCGTGGTAAAGCCAGCCCTGGAACAGCTCGCGCGCGGGGGTGAGGTCGCGGTTGTGCGCGGTGTCCAGCAATCGCTGCTGCAGGGTTTCCAGGCGTTGTTCAAGCCCGGTACGCAGAGTCGCATAGTCGTACGAACCCTGCGCTGACACCGCCGCGGCTACCAGCAATAGCGCCAGCGCCGCGGCGTTGCGGAAACGGGCCACTACAGGTCGAGCGGGTCCCGCAGGTAAGGGAAGTTGGGTGGTGAGGGGTCGTCGGCGCGGGCGTCGTTGCCGGGCGGATTCAGCGGCAAATTCGCGAACAGGTCGAGGCTCTGGCCGCTGTCGGGGCTCAGGTCGAGCAGGGCCGCCGCCAGCAACCGGTCAACCACAGGGTCATCGGGATGGCGGCCGTTGGGCCAGCCACCGGGCTGGGTGATGTCGAGAGTAATGACATCGGGGATGACCACCGGTGCCGCCACATCAATGCAGGCGGCAATCTGGTCGGCGCTGTCGATGCTGCCGGGCTCCCCGGTGGAACAGCGCGCCAAACCGAGGCTGTCGAGATCGTCCGCCAGGGCATTGTTCAACACGATCAGGGTGTCCACGAACGCGCCGGCAAACTCGGCATCATTTTCCGGGTCGCCCTGGTTCAGGGAATCCCGCTCATTGTCGGCGTCGCCATTGATCGGCACCCCGTCCCGGATCGGCTGGTTACCCCCACGTAGCAGGGCAGTGGCGACCGCCGGCTGCCCGGTGCGGTCGACGCGCTTGTAATCACTGACGGGATTGGAGCGGACTTCGACAAAGGTATCGGGGGGCGGCGGCGGTGGCGGTTCAAAGATCGGCGCGTCGCTGCTGTCGGAACAGCCGATGGTCAGCAGCAGGGGTGCGGTGAGGCCGAGCGCCACAAGGCGTTTAATCATCATTCTGTTCACTCCACGATGCGCGCGGTTGTAGCCCACACCCGGAACACGGTCTGGGTGCTGCTCAGGGCGGCGGTGTCGATCTCGAAAGCGATCGCGCTCAGGTTGCGATTGGCAAAGGCGTCACGGCTGCTGTCGAAGGCGACGTTGCCGGTGCTCAGGGTTTCCCCGAGGCCCTGGGCATCGAAGAAGAACGGGTCGTCAGTAGGGCCGACGAAGGCGTTCAGCCCCGAGGCGCTCTGGAACAGGCGGTTGCCTTCGTCCACCGTGCCGGTAATGGCGCCCCCGGCGCCGGGGACATTGTCCAGCCTTACCCGGCAGCTGCCGTCCTCCTGCTCTGCCATGCGGATATCGATGCGAACATCCGGGGCTATGGAATCAGTGCCGTCGCCATTGTCATCGCGGTCGATATAGAAGCTGTAGAGCACATCCCGGTCGCAGTAGAAATCAGCATCGTTCTGGTCCGAGACCGCGGAATCACCGCCGTAGGTGATGATGCCTACGAGGCGGCCTTCGGTGTCTTCTGGATCAAAGAAAAAAATGTCCGCAAGATCTGCCGGCCGGTCGGCGGTCGCGGCGGGAGATTCAACGTGGTCAGCGGCCTGGGCGAGCGTGGCCAGCAGCAGCCCCGGCAGGGCGTATTTAAACATTTTTGTCGGCACCATAATTGCTCCCCCTGAGATGCTTTGAGGCTAGCCCACAATATCGGGGCTGGCAAGCGTCGTCGCAAATCTGTCCAGCATGCGGGATAATGCAGGCGAATTTACACACATACGACTGGTGGCTATGTCATGACTGTTTCTGTTGTTCGCGCCCGGCTGCTGCTGGCCTGCGCCCTGTTGCTCGCCGCCCCGGTTGGTACTGCGGCGGAACCCGCCCCTGCAACCCCGACCGCTCTCAGCCCGGCCAGCATTGAACACGCCCGCACGCTGCGGGACCAGGCGTTGGACGGCACCATGGCCTGGGACATGGTAGAGGCCCTCACTACCGAAATCGGGCCGCGCCTGGCCGGTAGCGAGGCCGAGGCCCGGGCCCGGGACTGGGCCGTGAGCCGCCTGCGCACCATGGGCTTTGAGAACGTGCGGGTGGAACCGTTTACCATCCCCGGCTGGGAGCGCGGCGAGGAGCATGCGGCGCTGCTGGCACCGTTCCCGCAGCCGCTGGAAATCACCACGCTGGGCGGCTCCGTCGGGACTCCGGCGGCAGGGCTGGAAGCGGAGCTGGTGTCCTTCGAGAGCCTTGCCGCACTGCGTGCCGCAGCGCCCGGCAGCCTCGATGGCAAGATTGCCTATGTCAGCCACGCCATGCAGCGCACCCAGGACGGTTCCAGTTACGGTTTTTACGGCGAACTGCGCCGGGTCGGGGCCAGCGTGGCGGCGGAGAAGGGCGCCCTGGCGCTGCTCATCCGCTCCATCGGCACCGACAGCCACCGTTTCCCCCATACCGGCCAGATGCGCTACGCCGAGGGTGTGGCGCGGATACCCGCCGCGGCCCTGTCCAATCCCGACGCGGACCAGATCGAGCGCGTCGCCCAGCGCGGTCAGCCGCTCCGGGTGCATCTGGCGCTGAGCCCGCAGGCCAGTGCCGAGGCACCCAGCGGTAACGTGATCGCCGAGATTGTCGGCCGCGAGCGCCCGGAGGAGATCGTGATTATCGGTGGCCACCTGGATAGCTGGGACCTGGGCACGGGCGCCATCGACGACGGTGCCGGCGTGGCCATCACCACCGCCGCGGCGAAGCTGATCCTGGACAGCGGCAAGCGGCCCCGGCGCACCATTCGCCTGATCCTCTGGGGCGCGGAGGAGGTCGGTCTGCTGGGCGGTTACGAGTATCTGGAAGCGCATCGGGAGCAGCTCCCGCAGCACGTTATCGGCACCGAGAGCGACTTTGGCGCCGAGCGGATCTGGCAGCTGACAGCACAGGTGTCACCGGCGGGGCAGGCGGTGGTGGATATCATGAGCGAGTTGCTGGCACCGCTGGGCGTGGCCCGGGGCAGCATGGACAAGTCTGGCTCCGGGCCGGACCTGGTGCCGATGGTGGAAGCGGGGTTGCCGTCGCTGCGGCTGGTGCAGAACGGCACGGACTACTTCGACCTGCACCACACCCACGACGACACCCTGGACAAGATAGACCCGGCAGCGCTGGACCAGAACGTGGCGGCCTATGTGGTGTTCACCTGGCTGGCGGCGGACAGTACCGTCAATTTTTGGCGCTGAGGCGCAAAATCGACGCCCGCTTGTCCGGCCCGTCGTGGGACCAGCCGGGCGCCAGCAGCAGATAGCGCAGGCGGTCGCGCCAGGTCGTAGCCCGGCGCAGATCGCAGCCCATGGCGCGGTACTCGTGGCTGAGCACGGTCCAGGGGTTGTCCGAGTCGATGTTGCTGGTGAGCCCATAGACCACCGGCTCGTCGTCCCGCTCTTCACTGAAGGTGCCGAACAGGCGGTCCCAGATAATCAGCACGCCGCCGTGATTGCGGTCCAGGTAGCGTACATTGGAACCGTGGTGCACCCGGTGGTGGGAGGGCGTGTTGAACACCGCCTCGATCCAGGGATGCAGTTTGCCCACCGCCTGGGTGTGGACCCAGAACTGGTAGAACAGGTTGATGCCGATCACGATGATGATCATTGCCGGGTCAAAGCCCAGCAGCGGCAGCCAGAGCCAGAACAGGAACTTGTGCACCCGCTCGCCCACGCCCTGGCGCAGGGCGGTGCCAAAATTGAGATACCGCGACGAGTGGTGGTTGACGTGCCCGGCCCAGAGTAGCCGCACCTCATGGTTGGCGCGGTGGAACCAGTAATAGGTGAAATCATCCAGCAGGAACAGCAGCAGCCAGGCCCACCACTGGCGGCCGATGGCATCCTTGAGCGGGCTCAGCTCATGCAGCTGGAAGAAAATGGCCAGGGCCAGTAACCGCGGCAGCAGTTCCACGATGGCGGAGGCCAGCAGCATGGACAGGGAGGCGAGGGTGTCGCTGAAGCGATAGCGGTTTAGCTGATGGCGGCGCGCATGCCAGGCTTCCAGCAGGATGGCGGCCAGATACAGCGGCACCGCCAGCAGGCTGAGATCATCCTGCAGGAGCTCCTCAACCAAGCGGCCCCTCGCTTGCCTGCAGTTCCGTCGCCGGGATGCGATCCGCGCCCCAGCTGCGGTGAATTCTGGCAATCACCCGGTCCAGTTCCTCTTGCGCCACCTCTGCCAGCTCCCCCCGCTCCAGCGGGTCGTAGTGGAAGATGTACAACCTTGAAGCGAACTCCTCAAGGGGCAGGGAAGATTCCCCCGAGCGTTCGCCGTTACCCGACGTGCTCACCCTGATGCCGTCGCCCCAGTCCTGGCCGCTGTCGTTATTGGGGTTGTAGAAGTACACCCGCATCACATCCGTCGGGTCAATGCTCACCCGCAGCAGGCTGATGGCGTGCCACCCGATGAAGCGGGCGGCGCTGTCGGTGACGGCGATGCCGGCGGGCTGGGGGTGGATCAGCGGCAGCTGGCCATTGTAATAGGGGTGATAGCTGGCGTAGAAGTGGCGCAGGAAGGCGTCCAGGTCAGACAGGTGCCCGGTGGTGACATCGACGTTGATCCGAAAGCCGCGCCCGGACCACCAGCCATGAAACTCGGGATTGACCCAGCGGTGGGGGTCGCCCTCGCGGCCGATGCAGCGCCGGCCCATCTCGGCATAGATGCGGTCCAGCTGCGGCACCACCAGCAGCGAGACCGGGTCCAGATCCAGGGGCAGGCTGGTGGCAACGCCGCCGGTGCTTTCCCGGGAGGAAATCGGCTGGCCCTCAAAGTGCATGATGATCTCGTCATCACGCGCCGCCCAGGCCACCATTTGCAGCAGGTAGTCCGGATCACTGTAGGCCCACATCGACAGGGCCCGGGCCGACTGGCAGGTGGGATTGTTGCCCTGGCCCACGCCGAGGGGTTGGCCCAGCATGCACAGCACGCCCTCCAGCAGCCGCGCACGGGGCGAAACGGTATCGCCAAAGGCCAGCGTCAGCCGGGCCTGCGACCAGTCGGATAGCCGCAGGGCAAGCTGGCGCAGCAGCGCCGGTGCCATTGAGGCCTGGTACAGGATGCCGCGTTCCAGCAACAGCGCCAGCCCGTAAACCGCCTGTGCCGTCGGTGGATGCACGCAGGCGCGAATCAGCGCCTGTACCAGGTCGCGGTAGCAGAGCAGGCAGTCGCGCCCGGTCGCCGACAGGCCCAGCGCCTCGGCGAGCAGATGCTCACCCTGATCCAGCAGAAAGCGCAGCAGTACCGGATGGTACGGTGATACCAACCCGGTGTCGTGCATGGCCCGGGCAAAACCGGTGGCCTCGCTCTGCAGGGCGGAGGGATCCATGCTGACCAGGCGCTCCCGGTACACGGCGATGCCCGGATCCTCCTGGCAGCCACGGGTGGGGCTGAAGATGGCGCTGACCAGGCGGTTGGCGCCCTGGCCGCTGGCGCCCAGGTCAATTTCCGGATTCGCCTGGCAGCTGGCGATCTGGGTGATCATGCTCTTGACCGCATCGACCTGGATCGGGCGCTGTTCGAGGATGCGCCAGATCTCGTCGATCAGCTGGTCAATGACATGTTCGTAGCCGATCCGCTCGGTGAGGTACTGGAACAGATTGCGTGGCAACTGCGCGAGCCGCCCCTGGGTTTCCCGCTCCGCTTCCGTGGCGGGACCGAACAGCAGGTTCAGGTTGATGGCAATAACCTGGGTCAGGTAGTGATGGGCCTGCTCCGCGGAAATCAGCGGGTGCCGGTATTCCTCATGGGCCACGGCCAGCAGGCGCAGTTCACTCAGGGCCTCGATCACGACGATGTTGGCGTCGGCGCTGCCGAGGGAGTGGGGTGTCAGGGAGGGTATCAGGATCTGCGGCGTGGCCCAGTCGGACCCGGCAAAGACGCCGGCTTCGTCGATGGCCTGGGCCCGGGCTGCCACAGCCGCGCAGCCGCCCGGTTGCAGCATCACCCGGCGCGCGGTGTCCAGCACCCGCGGCAGCTTGCCCGGCTTGGTGAAGGCGGGCGCAGCGGCAAGCAGCGCTGTAGCGTGGTCCAGATGGGCCAGCAGGGCCGCGAGTTTGTCGCTGTCTGCAGTCAATGCCGGTACCGCCATATTCTAGACATAGTAGTCCACGTCTTCCTGGTGCTTGAGGAGATCACGCAGCTGGTGCGGATCCGGTCCCTTGAAGTACACCAGACCCCAGTGGGTGCCGAACGCGGTACGCTTGGTGACGGTTTCTTCCATCGGTGGGGTTAGCTCGTGGGATTCGAAGTAGGGATGATCTTCCACTTCCTCCGGAATTTCCAGCTTGCTGACCACCCGGCGGCGGGGATAGACCCCGAAACAGCCGGCATAGCCGTTGGCGTCCTCGATCTCGCGTGGGAAATAGGCGGCAACTTCCTCCGCCGTGGTCTTCGGGTCGAACACCAGCATGCTCGCCTGGTAGGCGTTGAAGCCGTAGACCCGTTCCAGCAGCTCGAACACCTTGAACCCCGGCGGCCGGTAGGCCACCTCCCCGAAGTACATCTCACCATCGCTGGTGACAAAGTATTCCGGGTGGATAAGGCCAAACTCAATATCGAAGGCCTTGATCAGCTTTTCGATCTGGGCGGTGATTTGCTCGCGGTAGGACTCGAGTTCCGGCGACGCGGGCACGAACACCGAATAGCCCAGGGTGACGTACTCGGAGATATTGAGGAAGGCGATCTTGCCGTTGTGTATCCAGGCCTCGACGGCAAACTCCCAGCCATCCAGGTGCGACTCCATCAGCACCGGAAATTCCTCGTCCGGTATGGAATCCACTTCGTCCGGCGTGCGGATCACGCGGTGACCCAGGCAGCCGGCCTTGTCGAATGCCTTGAGGTGGATGGGGTCGTTCGGGTCCCCGTCCAGTTTCAGCAGGGTCTGGTTGACGCGCTTGAGAAAGCGGATCACATCGGCCTTGTCGTGTGCTTCCTCGAAAATACCGACGCGGATACCACCGAGCTGGGCCCGGCGCTTCATCAGCGCCTTGTCGCGCAGCAGCAGCGACTGGCCATACAGGCGCGGATTGTCCAGCAGTACGGAATTGATGGCGCCGGCCCATTCCACGGTTTCCTCGAACATCGGAATCGCAACATCTACGCCCATTTCTTTCAGGGTCTCGGCGATTTCCAGGGAGCGATCATTCAGGCGCTCGAAATTCCAGGGTACGTAGGGAATGTTGTGTTCCGTGCAGTAGGCTTCCGCCCAGTCGGGTGCAACGACAACGTAGCGACGGTCGAAATTCTCGGCAGCTTCCACTGCGTTCAGGCTCCAGCCCAGTAGGGCGATATAGCCCTTTTGCGGATCTTTGTCCATGTGCGCCTCCAGAGTTCGGCGAAGTGAAAGGGTTGCAGCGTGTGGAGATGGCATACCCTGCGAAACGCCCAGCATCATACACGATTGGGCCTGTGGTCTCATCCGGGCTATTACCGGGCGCCGCATTTGGCTATGCTGTTGGCGCTGAAAAACAAGGGATTTTGGCTATGGAAAAGGACCTTCTTGGGCTTGGGGAGCCCGACCTGCGCAGCCGTTTCCGTGGCTGCCTTCTCGGTGGCGCAGCGGGCGATGCGCTGGGCGCGGCGATAGAATTCCAGGGCCGCGCCGAGATCCTCAAGCGCTTCGGCTCCGGCGGTATCCGCAGCTATGCGCCCGCCTACGGGCTGCCCTGTGCGATCACCGACGATACCCAGATGACCCTGTTCACCGCCGAGGGCCTTATCCGCGGCCTGATGCGCTACCGCGACAGCGGCCTGATCGAATACCCCGCCGTCACCGCCTGGGCCTACCAGCGCTGGCTGCTCACCCAGGGCCAGCACAACCTGTTTGACCTGGACCCGCTGCACCCGGATGCGGGCTGGCTATACGGGGTGGAGGCGCTGCACAGCCCACGTGGACCGGGCAACACCTGTCTCAGCGCCCTGCGCAACACCCACGTGCCCGGCGAGCCCGCGATGAATGACAGCAAGGGCTGCGGCGGAGTCATGCGGGTAGCGCCGGCGGGGCTGTTTGCGGATTCACCGCAGGAGGCATTCGATCTCGGCTGCGAGTTTTCCGCGCTGACCCACGGCCATCCCACCGGCTGGCTCGCAGGCGGTGCGCTGGCGGCGATGGTGACGGCGCTGCGCGATGGCGGCGACATGAGCGACGCGCTGGATGTGGCGCTGGATTGCCTGAGTGAGCGCATGGATGCGGACGAAACCATCAACGCCCTCGACAAGGCGGCCGATCTCGCCGCCACCGATACCCCCTACGACGAGGCCATCGCCCGCCTGGGCGGCGGCTGGATCGCGGAGGAGGCGCTGGCCATCGCGGTCTATTGCGCCCTGGTGGCCACCGATTTTCACGAAGCGCTGGTTATTGCCGTCAACCACGACGGCGACTCCGACTCCACCGGCGCCATCACCGGCAACCTGCTGGGGGTGCAGTGGGGGCTGGAGGCTATTCCCGCCGAGCTGCTGGAGCCGCTGGAATTGCGCGACGTGATCACCCAGGTCGCCGATGATCTGCTGGACTGCGTCGACTGGCAGCCGGATGATGCGGTGTTGCAGCGCTATCCGGCTTTTTAAGTTGGCGCGGTTGACCCTCCGTGTATCATTCCGCGCCTCCGCGGAGATTTTGGCCGCATTTGATGTACTAAAGGTGGCTAGAGCACGCTGTGGATCGCCGGTACCGCCACCGCCAGCAGGGTTACGCCCATCAGTGCAGACAATACCCTGAAGTTGCCGTTCATGGTGGCTTCGATCGAGGCGAGCTTGACGTCCTGCTGGTTGAGGCGGGCATCGAGCCTGGCCTCCAGCTCTGTCATCGCCGCGCGCAGGGTGGCATCCAGGTAATCCCTGGTGACGATATTGTCCGCGTAGAATCCGAATGCTTCCGCCATTAGCTCTGCCTGCACCTCCGCCTGCGACTCCGGTACCCCCGCGTCTTTAAGACGCCGGGCATACTTCAACGAATCAAACGCCAGTGTTGTCATAGCTTAGCCTCCCTGCTGAGCCCGTGCCAACCATGCCTGAAATGTCGGGGGGAGCGTACATCCAATCCAGCCAGGTCGGGACAGAACCCAATCACCCAGGGCGTGAGCGTTCCCCTCTATTCAGCTAATGCTCCCGCGTTTCCGCGGAGATTTTGGCCGAATTTGATGAATTAAAGCGTACTCACAGCAGGCTCTGGATCGCCGGCACCGCCACCGCCAGCAGGGTCACGCCCATCAGCGCCGACAGTACCCGGAAGTTCCCGTTCATGGTCGCCTCAATGGAGGCGAGCTTGATGTCCTGAGCCTGCACCTCCGCCTGCGATTCCGGCACCGGTACGCCGGACCGCCCGCCTCCTTCAGGCGCCGGGCATACCTTAGTGAATCAAATGCCAGTGTTGCCATAGCTTAGCCTCCCTGCTGAGCCCGTGCCAAGCATGCCTGAACGTTCGGGGAAAGCATCCATCCATCCCAGCCAAGTTCGTAGATAATCCCATCAGCCTAGGTGTCAGCAAGCCCTATAACTCATCAAATGCGGCCGAAATCTCCGCGGAGATCTGGCCGGAATAGATGTGCTCTCACAGCAAACTCTGGATCGCCGGCACCGCCACCGCCAGCAGGGTCACGCCCATCAGCGCCGACAGTACCCGGAAGTTCCCGTTCATGGTCGCCTCAATGGAGGCGAGCTTGATGTCCTGCTGGTTGAGGCGGGTATTGAGCATCGTCTCCAGTTCCGCTTTCAGGCCCGTTCTCAGATCCCCAAGCTGGTGCTCAATATCCACAAACCGCTTCTCGAACTTCGCATCCTGCTCGGCAAATGCCGAGCGCAGGGTGGCGTCCAAATACTCCTTGGTGACGATATTGTCCGCGTAGAACCCGAATGCTTCCGCCATCAGCTCCGCCTGCACCTCCGCCTGCGATTCCGGCACGCCCACATCTCTGAGGCGCCGCGCATACTTCAACGAATCAAATGCCAGTGTCGTCACAGCATAGCCTTCCGATCTGTACCTGCCAAGCATGCCCAATCATGCCAAATCAGGCGGCAAAACCGTACATCAAATCCGTCCAACTTATCCATCAAATCCGTCCACCTGATCCATCGAATCGGGCTCCTCATCCCACACCTGCTCGAAAACGCGACCTGTACAGCCATCCACTATAGTCAGCCCGCCGCGGCGCCAGTACTGTGACAGACTTCAAAGTCAATCACAGCGTGCGTAGGCAGGGGGTGTTATTTCCCCCATACTCAGGCAATAAGGGGAAATAACAACACGTGAAATTCATCCATACATCCGACTGGCAGATCGGAATGACCCGCGCCTTTCTCAGCCAGGAAGCGGCAGCGCGCTATAGCCAGGCGCGCATCGACGCCATTCGCGGCCTGGGCCAGCTGGCCGAGCAGCACGACGCACAGTTCATGGTGGTGGCGGGGGACGTGTTCGAGTCCAACCAGCTGTCGGCCCAGACCCTCAGCCGTGCCCTTGATGCCCTGAACTCCGTGCCGGTGCCGGTATTCCTGCTGCCGGGCAACCACGACCCGCTGGATGCCTCCTCGATCTTCCGCAGCAGGGCCTTCCGTGACCAGGCCCGCGAGCACATCATCGTCCTCACCGACAGCACGCCGATCCCGGTGCCGGGCCTGGCCAATGTGGAGGTAATCGGCGCGCCCTGGTTCAGCAAGCGCCCCGCGGTGGACCTCTGTGCCCAGGCCCTGAAAACCTTGCAGCCCGCCCCGGGTGTGAGTCGCATTCTGCTGGGCCACGGTCAGGTGGATTCGCTGTCACCGGACCAGAGCCAGCCCGGCGTGGTCAGCCAGGCGCTGCTGGAACAGGCGCTGGCTCAAGGCCTCGTGCAGTACGTGGCGCTGGGCGACCGGCACTCCCTGACGAACGTCGGCAACAGCGGCCGCCTGTGCTATTCCGGCACGCCGCTGGTGACGGACTTCGATGAAGTAGACCCCAACCAGGCCCTGCTGGTAGAGCTCGACAACGAAACCTGCACCCTGACGCCACACAATACCGGCTTCTGGGACTTCCAGGCCGTGCAGCGGGACATCAACGGCCCCGAGGACCTGGCCGCCTTCGCCCAGTGGCTGGACGCCATCCGCGGCAAGGAATGCACCGTGCTCAAGGTCGGCTTCACCGGCAGCGTCAACCTGGCGCTGGCGGCGGAACTGGATACCCTGCTCGACGCCCAGGCCCAGGTGTTCGCCAGCCTCAAGCGCCGCGCGCGCACCACGGATCTGGCGGTGATCCCGGATGCCCTGGACGACGGCGCCATTGCCCTCAGCGGCTACGCCGACGCCACCTGGAAAGCCCTGCTGGTGCAGGCCGCCAGTGACGACACCGCCACCGATGCCTTGCGTTTGATGTATCGGCTCGCAGGCGGCGCGGGCAATCAGGGCAGGAGCAAAGGCGCATGAGGCTGCTAACCCTGACTCTTGAGAACTGGCGGGGGGTCAGTCACAGCCAGATCGAATTCGACGATGCCGTCACCCTGATCGAAGGCCCCAACGAGGTCGGCAAATCCTCCCTGGTGGAGGCCCTGCGCATGCTGTTCCGGGAAAAGTCCGGCTCGAAGAAAAAGGAGGTGCAGGCCGTACAGCCGGTGGGCCAGGACGTGGGCAGCAGCGTCGCCGCCGAAGTCCGCTGCGGCGACTACCACTTCCATTACAGCAAGACCTACAACCGCAAGGCCGGCACCGAGCTGCGCATCCTCGCGCCGCGGGCAGAACAGCTCGCCGGTGACGATGCCCACAACCGCGCCTGGGAGATCCTCAGCGGCCACATGGACATGGCCCTGTGGGACGCCCTGCTGGTGGAGCAGGGCAAGGAGATCGGCGGCGTCAGACTGGCGGACTCCGACGGCCTGGCCCGGGCGCTGGACAATGCCGCTGGCGGCGCCGGGGTCAGCGGCGAGGAAAGCGCGCTGTTTGACGCGGTGCAGGCAGAGTACGAACGCTACTTCACCCTGAAAAGCGGCAAGGCGCGCTACGGCGAGCAGCAACAGCGGGTGGAGCAGCACAGCGCCCAGGTGGAGCAACTCAAGACCACCCTCCGCGAACTCGACGACGACCTGCGCCGCTTCGAAGGCGTCTCCGCGGAGATTTCCCGCCTGCAACGCGCCCTGCCTGAGCTGCAACACGCCAAGGAACAGCACGAACAGCGCTGGGCCGCCATCGACAGCCTGCAGGCCCGGCTGAATGCGAAAGACGATGAGGGCAAGCCCCTGCAGCAGCTGCTGGACCACGCACGCAGCCAGTGGCAGCGGCGCCAGGACGCAGCGGCAGACATCGCCCGCCGCGAACAGGACCTGGCCCAGAAACAGGCCGCGCTGCAGCCCCTGGCCGAACACGCGGCGGAACTGGCGCGCACCGTGCAGGCAGCCGAGGCAACGCACAAGGACCTGCAAACCCAGCGCCGCGCCCTGCAGCACGCCCTGCAGCAGGCCCGCCGCGATACCGCCTACCTGCAGGACGCCGCCGAACTGGCGCGCCTGCAGCAACTACTGGAACGGGTACAGGCCCAGCGAGCTGAACTCGCGGAATTACGCAAGACCCTGGCCGAGATTCACATTACCGCGGAGGGCCGCAAGAACATCCAGGCCGCCGCCAGCGCGCTGGATGTCGCCAGCCGCACCCGCGACAACGCCGCCACCCGCCTCAGCATCGACGCCCTGCAGGCGCTGGACGTCCGCCTCAACGACGAGGCCATCAGCCTGCGCCCCGGCGCGCCGCTGGAGCGGCAGGTGGCAGAGAGCCTGCAGATCGACATCCCCGAGCTGGCGCGCATCACCATCGCCCCCGCGGCCTCCGCCGGCGAGCTGGCGGCAGACGTGGACGCGAAGCAGCAGGAACTGGATACCCTGCTGGCCCGCTACCAGGTCACGAGCGTGGAGCAGGCCATCACCCTGGACGAACAGCGGGCCGACGCGGAGCAGCTGCTTCGATCCGCCCAACAGCGTCTGCAGGACACCCTGCAGGGCGCCGACGAAGAGGCACTGCAGGCCGACCGCGCGCGCCTGCAGCAGGCCTGCGCCGACGCCCTGCAGCAGCGCGACCCCGGCCAGGCCCTGCCCGCCAGCGAGCGCGAGGCCCGGGCGCAGCTGGAAACCGCCAGCGAGGCCCTGGACGCCTGCGAATCCGAACTGGACCAGGAAGCTGGCCGGCTGGCTGAACAGCGCGATGAACTCACCCGCGCACAATCGCAACAGCAGCAGGCCAGCACCGAGCTCAACGCGCTCAGCAGCGTCCTCGAGGACAAGCGCAGCAGCCTGGCGCTGGAGCGCGAGGCCGAACCCGACGCCGACCTGGAACAGGCCGTGGCCGAGCGGGAACAGCAACTGGCGGCCATCACCGCCGAACTGGAACAATTGCGCGCCCAGCTGGAAGCGGAGGACCCGGACAGCGCCCGCCTGCAACGGGACAACGCCAGCCAGGCCCTGCGCCGGGCCGAGCGCGACATCATCGACCAGCAACAGGAACAGGCCGTGCTCAAGAGCCGCCTCGACCGCGCCCAGGCCAACGGCCTGTTCGAGGAACTGGAAGCCGCCGAGCAGGCCCTGGCGGAAGCCGAGGACACCCTCGCCGCCACCGAACGCCGCGCCGCCGCGGCCAAGCTGCTGTGGGAAACACTCAACGCACAGCGCGACGCCTCCCGCCAGGCCTACGTGGCCCCCCTGCGCGACGGCATCCGCAGCCTGGGCAAGATCGTCTTCGGCAGCGACTTCGACATCGTGCTGGGCGAGGACTGGACCATCCTCGACGTCATTCGCGACGGCAAGACCATCCCCTTCGACTCCCTCAGCGTCGGCGCCAAGGAACAGCTCGGCATCCTCACCCGCCTGGCCGCTGCCCGCATCGTCGCAGGCCAGGGCGGCGTGCCGGTGATCATCGACGACGCCCTGGGCTTCTCCGACCCCAGCCGCCTGCAGAGCATGGGCGCGGCGATTGCCGCGGCGGGAAGGGATGCGCAGGTGGTGGTGCTGACGTGTACGCCGGGGCGGTTTATGTATTTGGGGCAGGTGGGGGTTAGGAGGTTGTGAAATACGCGCAAGTGTTGGTTAATCCGGTTTGATTGGGATGATGGTTTCGGTAACGATCTAATTCTAAGAAAGGGAAAGGTGTGAAAGTTTTGCAGGGTACGCAGGGATTAGTCGGCGTCGTGTTATACGGCGTAGCCCGTGTTATTGGTTGTGAGGTGACACACAGTACCTCACACCATAGATTGGGAATCGACTTGTGGCAACAATAGAACTTTCTCCTGGAATCCATGATTACTCTCTAGATGATTTTATTAAAGAATATTGCATCACTTCGGATTCTTGCATTGGTGAGCGCTGGTGTTTCGCTGAACCACTCAATCAAATCTATGAGTGGGCAAATTCAGCCAGTGCATCTTATATCCTTATCGGTGGATCATTTGTCTCATCGCGGGAAAATCCATCTGACATTGATCTAATTGTGGTCTTTAAGAAAAATCGAAATATTCAAAAGTGCCCTGAGAGCTTATTAATTCGTGAAATGTGCGTTGATATTCAGTATCTGTCTGAAGAAGATAACTCGCTTCTAGACGCATTTATTTACTTGCTAGCGTATTCGAAGTCAGGTCAGGAAAAAGGAATTGCACGTATTGCTGTAAGTACAAGCGAGCCGGCACCTGTGATTCCTTCACTTCAGCCGGCATTGTACGAAACTGTTCGTGATGTCTACGAAGGGAGAACCCAGCTACTTCCTCATTCCCGTAAGGGAATAATAATCCCTATACATGGCGTTAACACCAACGCACGTTGGCTAAGCTATTTTTCGCTATTGGCTTCGAATGCCGGTTGGGGAATCGCCCCTTTTGTTTACGGCCGAGAATGGTTTACCACATTGGTGCGACAAGGACGTAGAGAGCAACTTGCAGAACAGCTGCGGATGTGGCTTATTACGGTGCGATCTCACTACAAGGGCCCTGTTGCAATATTTGGTCACTCTCTAGGGGCTTATATTTTTGCAAAATATCTGGAGTTTACTAATGAAAGTAAGGAAAGTTTCAGTGGGGTAGTTCTAGCTGGCTCTATCTTGAATACTGGATTTGACTGGCCAAAACATTTAGACTCAGGCCGCATATCTGCTCTATACAACACGTATTCATCGAGAGATAACTGGGTCAAGAAAATGCCTGATGGCGGGCCACCGTTTTTCAGAGATCCGCTCTACGGTAATGCTGGCCACGTAGGGTTTTATCAAAAACACAATAGGTTTCTTCAATATAGATCAGACATTTTGAATCATGTGAATGTTTTTGAAAATGATGAGATAAAGCGGTGGCTGGACTTCTTTGAAGTCTCATTGAAGTTGCATACAACTACGCCCTTGGTTCGCGAATCAATAAACCTCGAGCATGTCATCAAGCGTGCCACCTGAAGATTTGCTCAACCCCATTCACTTCGTTCACTGGGCGGTTTGCGGGTCGTTATAAGTATCTAATTCAAAGTACACACTTGGGGGAGGCATGATGCCAGAAAATAGAGAGTCAGGGTTTTATGCGTACGCTTCATATCCCCCAGAAATTGGGCAGACAATTGAGCACGCTGTCGCGGCGTTGAGAGATAACTCAAAGAGTGTAGTTACAACTTGGAAGGCACTTGATATCCCCGGACACTTTATTTCGGAAGAGGTTATAGAGGGCATTAACTCATGTGATTTCCTTGTAGCGGATATTTCTCTTCTTAACTTCAATGTTACTTACGAGATTGGATACGCTATAGGCAAGGGCAAGCGGGTGCTGCTTACAAAGAACCAAACCATAAAAGAGGTAAGTCCGGCCATCAGAGAGGTTGGGATATTCGATACTCTAGGATATAAGGAGTATCAAAACTCGCAAGAACTAAGTGAGTTCATCAGTTTGTCCAATAAAACTACTCCTCTTTCTATATCCAGCAAAATCAACACCAAGTCACCGGTATATCTTTTGGAGGGAATGCACAAGACTGACTGGGCAACTCGGATAGTTTCTCGGATAAAGAAGGCTCGATTTTTGTTCCGTTCTTTTGATCCAAATGAACAGCCTCGATTGGCTGCCAACGATGCTATTGCGCAGGTTGCCCAGTCCCATGGGGTTGTTGTTCCACTATTATCAAATAACGTCGTAGGTGCTGACGTACATAATATAAGGGGAGCCTTTATTGCCGGGTTGTCTGATGGAATGGACAAGGCTCTATGTATTCTTCAGCAAGGAGATGATCCGGTACCTTTAGATTACCGTGACTTTGTGTGTGTTACGCGCCACCCGAGTGACATTAACGAGCATATAGCAGATTTTGCAGGAGAAGTTGCGGAGGCATTTCAAAAGGATGCTGAAGTACAGGTTGCTAGCGCCGATACGTTTCTTCAATCTGTCGACCTTGGTTCAACATCAGCAGAAAACGAGATGCGAACACTCGAAAGTTATTATTTAAAAACTGACCAATTCTTAAAGTCGTTAAGAGGTGAGGCAAATATAGTCGTAGGAAGAAAAGGCTCAGGAAAGTCCGCAATATTTTTACAAATCAGGGATCGAGAAAGAAATAAAAAGGGCAATATAGTTTTAGACTTAAAGCCCGACGGATACAAGCTAATTAAGTTTAAAGAGCTGATATTGTCATTTTTAGAAGAGGGAACTTTTCAGCATACAATAATGGCCTTTTGGGAATATGTCCTTCTCCTAGAGATATGTTACAAGATCCTTGAAAAAGATAGAGAGCAGCATAAACGCGATCATACCTTATATGAATCTTATCGCGCATTAGCCGATCTTTATCATGCCGATGGCTACGAGACTGAAGGCGATTTTTCTGAAAGAATGAGTTCGCTAATGGAGAGTATATCCACGGAATACCGGTCTCAATATGGCGAGAAAGCGAATGTTAGGCTGTCATCGCCCAGCTTAACGGAAATGCTTTATTGCCACGATGTGCGAGCTTTATCTAAGCGAGTAATCGACTATATGGCACACAAGGAGGTTTGCTGGCTTCTATTCGATAATATTGATAAGGGCTGGCCAACCTCAGGTCTCAAGCACGAAGATTTGCTAATAATTAGAGGTCTAATAGACGCGACAAAGAAAATAGAGCGTCAGTTTGCAAAATCTAATATTACTGTTAATACAATTGTATTTTTAAGAAACGACGTGTACGAGCTATTAGTTCAAGATACGTCTGATCGTGGAAAGGAGGCTAGCGTTCTCCTTGATTGGACAGATCCTGATTTACTGAGGGAGCTTATTCGCCTACGGATTGTTTCTAATGATGTTAGTGGGGATAAATCGTTTGTGTCGTTATGGTCGAAGATTTTCGTAAGCCACTATACGGGAGAGGAGAGTTCCCAGTACCTAATTGATCGTTCCTTAATGAGGCCGAGATTCTTGTTAAACCTAATCAATCAGTGTAAAAGTTTTGCAATTAACCTGAACCATGAGCGGGTTCTTGAGGAAGATATTCAAAAAGGATTGACAGCCTACTCAACAGATTTGTTGACAGATATTGGATACGAAATCAACGATGTAGAGAGCGGCAGCGAGGATATTCTTTATTCATTTATAGGTAGTAGGTCAGTTGTTACTAAATCTGATATATTCCGGATATTGGGTGACTTTGGCGTTCAGCAAGACTACTTCGATAATATTTTCGAGCTCCTACTGTGGTACGGCTTTATAGGGATAATGATTAATGAGGAGGCAAAGTATATTTATGACTTCAATTATAGCATGAAGCTAATGTCTGGAATCATAAAAAATAGGGGAAGCCTTAATTATTCTATCAATCCAGCATTCTGGCCAGGGTTAATGATAGAAGGGTAGTGGGTATTCATATAACACACCAATGCACGCTATAAGCGCGTTATTGCGGCTTCATATACGCAAGAGTTAATGATCGGGCGTAGAGTGAAAAGTAGCATGAGATTCATCAAGTCTGCCCTCGAGTATCGGTCAATTGACGAAGTATTGGTTGTACCAAAGAATGTTCGCGGTATCTATGCTCTCTATTACAAGTGAGGTATGGCTTACGACGCTGTTTACATAGGTATGTCCGGAGGAGAGGCCAGCGGAAGTATTCGAAGTCGCCTGATTCAGCATAAACGACCATAAACATCGACTTGGACTTATTTTTCTTACTACGAGGTTTGGGGCAACATCAGTGATGTTGAAATTCCAGAAATGGAAGGACTATTTCGCCACCTGTATCGATTTGGTCGTCGAGCCAATTCACTTAAAAATGCAGCGGACGCTGCGGGCTCTGACTAGAGTTCGCAAAGAACCAGAACGAGAATTCGGAGCGAAAGCTGTAAGAAGTAGAACACAGGGAGTGAAGTAATGGAGTTTTGGCCAGACAGTCAGTGTTTTGCACCTACCCTTCGCTCCTCGGCGTGTTGTGTCTGTGTAGCCTAAGTGCAGAGGGAGTAGATGATGAGCGCGGACGCAGTGCCAATCGATGTAGTGTGCCTTGTATTGCAAGACACAACTGGCGCCGTTCTGGTTACACAGAGACCAGCAAACAAACGTCTCGGCCTGTCTTGGGAGTTTCCGGGCGGTAAAGTTGAGGCAGGGGAGTGCCCAGAAGCTGCCCTACGGCGCGAAATCCAGGAGGAGCTCACGCTACAGATTGGGCGAGTCGACCGACTCGCCGATGTGGTTCACGAATACGACTTTGGCAGAGTCCGGTTGATTCCGTATCTCTCTCTGTGTGCTGAACGTCCACATATTTATCTCACCGAACATATCGCATCCGTGTGGGTAGATCACAGAGATTGGGAGCGGCTTGAATGGGCTCCTGCCGATATACCTGTGCTATTGCAGCTCAACCAACTGGCAAATTAATGACAAGAGATTTACCGATCGGCCTTTATGAGCGTTTGCTGGATCAGGAACTCCAGGAGCTTTTGGATTCCAAGCCTGAGCTGAAAGCGATATTGAGATCGATCGACGATGAGTCGCAGCCCCATACCTATTCTCGGTTTCTGCTTGACGTACTGGAACAGGCACTGCGGAGCGAGAAGCCTGATGGAAGGCTCGCTTTGGTGAATCGAGTAGTCCAACTGGTGAGTGAAACGGATGGGCTGGATTACCTGATTAAGAGAAGGATCCTGTCCAAGAAAGATCAGCTCTTGCTAGAAGTTCAGAACGATAACCGGAGAAGTGCGCGCCCGACTACGCCACTGTCTACCAGCATGTTGCTCACTGGACAACGCGGCGACCCGCCCCTGGAGCACGAGCTTCGAGCGGAAATGGCAAGCGCTAACCGTGTCGATATCCTGGTTTCGTTTATCAAATGGTCTGGCCTGAGGCTCCTCCGCCCGGCGTTCGAGTCGTTGGCGGGTTCCGCAGTTCCGGTGAGAATCATCTCTACCAGCTATATGGGGGCTAGTGATCCCGAAGCGTTGGAGTGGCTGGCGTCCCAATCCAATATAGAAGTTCGTCTCTCCTACGACACAGGTGGCACCCGTCTGCACGCAAAGGCTTATCAGTTTATGCGGGACACTGGTTTTTCTACTGCCTATATCGGCTCTGCAAACATGTCACATGCTGCAATGACCAGCGGGTTAGAGTGGACGGTAAAGGTCACAGAGCAGGATATGAAGCATGTTCTGGATCGGTTCTCCGCAGAGTTTGCGACTTACTGGGACAGTCCGGAGTTCGAGCCTTTCTTTAAGCAAGACTTCGAAAGGTTTCGAGTGGCCATTGGCCGCGCTCGTACGAGAGACGCCAGTACTGCGGTCTTCTTTGCTGACATTACTGCCAGACCATTCCAGGAACGGGTGTTGGAAGCCCTTGCGGCAGCGCGTGAAAACGGAGAGAAACGAAATCTCGTTGTTGCAGCGACAGGAACAGGCAAGACCGTGATCTCTGCGCTCGATTATAGGCGCTTCGCGGAGGAGGCTGGTGGGCTGCCCAATTTGTTATTCGTTGCACACCGCAAAGAGATTCTGCAGCAGGCGCAGAGCTGTTTTCGAACTGTGCTTCGTGATGCAAATTTTGGAGAATTGCTCTTTGATGGCCAGAAACCTGTCGAGTGGCGACATGTGTTCGCGTCGGTACAAAGTTTAGGCGCAGGAAATACCTGGCAATCATTGGGAGATGAACATTTCGGATACGTCGTGATAGACGAAGCTCATCACTTACCTGCGGCTAGCTATCGGCCCATCATCCACAGCTTACGTCCGGAGTTGTTGCTCGGTTTAACGGCTACACCGGAGCGAATGGATGGAGGCTCGATCCTGCCTGACTTCGGTGGGCGCTATGCCGCAGAGATCAGACTTCCTGAGGCGTTGGAAGAGAGGCTGCTATGCCCATTCCACTATTTTGGCGTGACCGATACCGTAGATTTGAGAGAGGAGCGATTTTGGAGCAACGGCAGGTACGATTCGAAGGAGCTGGAAGCAGTCTATACAGGAGATGATTTTCGCGCTCGACAGCGCGTTGATTTGATTTTGCAGGCGCTTAAAAATTACCAGCCCGACTTGTCCGACACAAAAGGCATCGGTTTCTGTGCTGGGGTGAATCACGCGAAATATATGGCAAAGTGTTTCCGGGCTGCAGGGATACCATCTGAGGTGCTTCTCGGGGACACCCCTTCTGATGCTCGGGAACAAAGGTTGCGTGGTTTTAGGGATGGAAGCATCGGTTTCCTGTTTACCGTTGATGTGTTGAATGAAGGTCTTGATATCCCGAATATTAATCTCGTGATGTTTCTTCGACCCACTGAGAGCCTTACAATATTTCTGCAACAACTCGGACGAGGCCTTCGTCATGCACCAGGCAAAGACTGTCTGACCGTTCTCGATTTCGTAGGTCAGACCCACAGGCGATACCGTCTGGATAAAAAATTTGCCGCGCTTCTTTCTGATGGGCGCATGCGACTCGATAAAGAGGTCGAGCAGGATTTTCCCAGCCTGCCGGCAGGGTGCAATATTCAGCTTGAGCGCGTCGCCAGGGATGAGGTCCTGAAGAAAATCAAGGCAGTTCTAGATGACTTGAATAACTTTATTCCAGAAACGATACGTACCTGGGAGTCCGAGTCGGATCAGCCTCTACGGTTTGGATCGTTTATAGAAGAGACTGGTTTGGATGTGAGCGATGTCCTGAGGAAGAAGACTTGGTCCGAATGGAAAGCGGAAGCTTTTCGAGAAGAGTTGCCAACCGATGCGGATATCGTGTCTGGTAGGAAGGCGCTATCCCGTCTCGCGCTGAGAACAGATCCAGTGCTCCTGAAGGCAGTTTCCGATATTCTGCATCCGGAGCATAGTGCCAGCTACGATGACAAAGGGGTGGGGCTGGCCTTGCACTATTTGTTGTGGGGCAAAAAGAGCTCGGCACTTGGTGTCTCCTCTGTTAACGAATCAATCGCGAGATGGAATGCCAATCCCACGCTTGTTAATGATGCGGCAGAAATAGCTGAATGGCGTCTTTCCAGGGCGTCAACGGTCATGCCTGAGATTGAATTGCCTTCCGGTCATCGCCTTCGGCTTCATGCCGAGTATGGCTCGGCAGAAATTAAATCTTTGCTGGGAATAGCCAGTATCGAAAAGACCGGTCCTACAGGTGTTGGTGCGTTTCACTCGCGTGAGCATAAGTTCTACGCAAACTTGGTGACCTTCCAGAAGGAGGAACGTGACTTCTCGCCGACCACTCGCTATGAAGATTATCCCATTAGCCGTACTAAGCTGCACTGGCAAAGTCAGTCTAAGACGTCTCAGGCCAGTGACCGGGGCAAGGGCTATATCCATTTCAAAGAGCGGGGCTACGTCGTATTGTTTTTCGCCCGTTTGAAGAAGCGGCAGGGCCAGGAGACGTCGCCATTTGTGTTTTTGGGTGCTGCTAAGGACCTTCTGTCGTACGAGGGGGATCGACCGATATCGATGGTCTGGGAACTGGAGCATCCCATGCCCGCTCACCTGTTTGAACATGCTCGCCCCGCGTAGCATCCCCGTGTTCACTATGACCGCAAGGTGCTATAGCCCAAATAGCTCAGGAATCGATGCGGAGGTTGAAATCGGCGTATGAACGTGGGTTTTGAATATCTTTATCGTGACGCTGGAAACAACAAGCTCTGGGGATTCGTGGTTTTTGCCAACAAACGGGATCTGAGTGTCGCACAGATGGAGAAAGCGCTCGAGCCACATTTAATTGATGGACAGTTTTTCCCAGCATCTCCCGGTTTACTTCCCCCGCTCCAATTTCCCAATTACGATGATTCACTTGATCATGACTGGCTCGAGTACTCAGGTATGGAGGTGAGCAAAGAGACAGTAAATGACCCCAAGAAACGAGACATTAGTGATTTCGTTGATCAATTGATTGAGCTTTCCGCAGACTTTGCGGGTGACTGAACGGTGGATCCTCGAACTTTCTACGACAACAATGCCGCCAGGCTGTCACAGGACTATCAGTCTGTATCGCCATCTCAGATCAATTCGCACTGGATGGAGTTGATTCAGGTTACTGCCCCCGGCTTCGCCTGCGACATAGGCGCCGGCTCCGGCCGCGACGCCAACTGGCTTGCCGAGAAGGGCTGGGACGTCATCGCCGTCGAGCCCAGCCGGGGCATGCGCGAACTGGCCATACCCAAATCCCACCCCAACGTCACCTGGCTGGACGACTCCCTGCCGGAACTCTCCCGCCTGCGCGCCCTCGGCCACCGCTTCGACCTGGTACTGCTCAGCGCTGTCTGGATGCATGTGCCACCGGGCCAGCGCGAGCGGGCCTTCCGCATCCTCACGGAGCTGCTGAAGCCCGGCGGCACGCTGGTCATCACCTTGCGCCACGGCAGCGATGAACAGGAGAACCGGGAGCGCGGCTTTCATCCGGTATCCGCCGCGGAGCTCGCGGTCTTTGCCCAGCGTCGCGCGGTGGTGATGAAGGACCCGGTCCGGCAGCCGGACCAGAGCCGCGCCCACGTGGAGTGGGAAACGGTGGTGTTCACCATCCCGGATGATGGCACCGGCAGTCTGCCGCTGCTGCGCCACATCATCGTCAACGACAACAAGTCGGCGTCCTACAAGCTGGGGCTGCTGCGGGTGCTCACCCGGATTGCCGAGAGCGCGCCCGGGGTGGTGATGCGGCGCTCGGATGACTGGGTGGAGATTCCGCTCGGTATCGTCGGCCTCTACTGGCTGAAGCAGTACAAGCCCCTGCTGATCGACCATCAGCTGCGCGAGCGCCCGGAGTCGGATCAGGGCTATGGCTTTGCCCGCGAAGCCTTCTGGAAGCTGGCGCAGATATCGCCCTATGACCTGCGCGTGGGCGGCCATCTCGCGGCGGACCATGCCGCCATCGTCACCCAGGCCATCCGCGATGCCTGCGCCAATATCACCACCATGCCCACCCGCTATATTACCTGGCCCGGTCGGGCTGACCCGGTATTTGAATTCGAACGGCGCGGGTTTCGCTTCCAGCCGCAACCGCTGGTGATTTCCCCGGAGTACCTGGCGCGGTTCGGCGTGTTCCGTATTCCCGCGGCTATCTGGCAGACCCTCGGTCAGTACGCCTGCTGGCTCGAGCCCGCCATCCTGCGCGAGTGGGCGGCGCTGCACAGTCAGTGGAATGTGAGCGATCCCCGCGCCGGCGACCAGCAGGTATTTGCCTGGGAGGAGGGGCGGCGCGATACCAGCCTCGCCGCCGGCCGCTTGCTGGACTTGCGCCAACATGGTGTGGACGTTCCCTGCGTGTGGAGTGCCCGCCATGTCCGCGAGGCGAACAGGCTGCATATCGACCACTGCTTCCCCTGGTCGCGCTGGTTCAACAACGACCTGTGGAACCTGCTGCCCGCCCGCAGCGACGTCAACCTGGCCAAGGGCGACAAGCTGCCATCCGCGCTCGCCCTGTCCTCGGCCCACGGGCGTATTCTGGACTGGTGGGATCGGGCGTGGCTGGAGTCGCCGTACCGTGAACGCTTCCTGTTGGAGGCCGGGGTGTCACTGCCGACGCTGGTTGCGGAACCTGCCCCCGCGGATATCTACCAGGCCATGCTGCACCAGCGGGCGCGCCTGAAGGCGGACCAGCAGTTGGCGGAGTGGACGTTTGGGCGCTGATGGTCAACCGCGACCAGCCGCGCGACTGCTTCGCCTTCCTCGGCAAGCTGGTGCCCTTCGTGGTCCAGCTGATGTTGGACAACCGCAATGTACTGTGGGGGGGTGCCTGTTATCCGGTGGTGGAGGGGTGAGGAGTTGGGAAGGGCAGCTTCAAGGCTCAGGATTGGTCATAGTGTCCCCCGATGGCGAAGACGTAAATGGACTGGTCATCAAATCGATAGATCAGCCGATCTTTCCGTGAAATCCGCCTCGACCACAGACCGGCGAGGTTGTGCTTTAGAGCTTCTGGCTTCCCAGGCCCCCTGGACGGGTCATCAGACCGGAGCATTTCCTTGAGCAATTTGCGTAGCGCCTTGTGCAGCTGCTTGTCCCTTTCGCGCATGGCTTCATACGCTTCCCAGGTATCCCCCTCAAATACCAGTGATCTCATTCATTTGCTCGTCAGTCGGTTTGTAGCCCTGGTTGCGGGTGTGGGTTGCGAGGGAGTCGGCAATCTGCTTCATGAGACTCCTGTTTTGCAGTACATACAGGGTCTCCTGTTCTCGCTCCCAGTCGTCGGCACTCATCACGACAAAAGCCTCCCCGGCCCGCCGAGTCACTTTGAGGGGTTCATGCTTGCTAATGACTTCTTCGACAACGCTCTTCAGGTTGTCCCTGAATTTGTTGACTGTGATTGTGTCCATGGGGCCACCTTTCCGTACGGGAATGCCGTACGACTATATAATGAAAGTTACGGCCAAGCCAGAGTTTACGTTTAGGCGGTGATAGTTTCGTTGTGATAAAGGTGTTGCTGGCGCGGAGAAATCAGGCAAGCCTTAGTTCAAGTTTTTTGCCGATTCCACGCGCCGCCTTCACCATCGTTTGCAGGGTGACACTCGGATTGTCGGGCTCGAGTAGTCTGTCGAGCTGTGATCGGCTGGTACGGATACGCTTCGCGAATGCAGTTTTGCGAACGTCGTTTTGCTTGAGATAGGCGGCGACCTCTGCAGCCAAAACTCGCTTGACCGCGATTGCTTCCACTTCGTCGAGTAAGCCTTCTTCCAGGAAGCTGTTCAGGCTGCTGCCCAGATGTCTGTTATGTGCCATGCGCCGTGCCTCGCCGATCTTCCGCTTGTCCGGATCCCCGAGTTTGCTCAGCCAGTCCCTGACCGGTTCGGCACCTGCATCCGTTGCAAAGAAAATGGGCTGTGATCCTCTTCACTGCAGATTGTACCTAAATTGGTGCATAAGTACACAAGCTATTTTGACGACAGCAGCGGCGTCTCCCTGGTACCGCTAAACGGGTAGTGTCCCGTCAAGTGGTGTAATTCCGGTCTCCAGATTCATCCCTCAGGCGGCCTCTGGTTGTGCC
>NZ_JAUTDR010000037.1 GCF_030649675.1 Haliea sp. E1-2-M8
ATGAGGCGGGCCACTGACAGCTAACTACTGCTGGACTCAGGCAAAAAGGGCGTTTATTCTTCTTATACTTGAGGTAGTAGAGTTTGAACAAACCGCCTCGCTACTACCCCCGTAAATCCCCACGGTCACTCGAGGTCTCGGACCCGGTCTTCTGATGAGTCACGAAACTTTTAATGAAGGTGACCCGAATAAAGGTCGTTTGATCGAAAACTGACCGCATTTGGAGTTTCGGCAAGCTGCCGCGCCAGACCTGCCGGACCGGCATGCCGAGAGTGTGACAGTCTCTCCCTCACCGCCACTAAATATCGCTTGTTACGGTACAGCTGTTGCCGCTGGCTGATACCAGATGGGAGAAGTGTAGGCTCTCTCCTGGTGCGTCAGCGCTGTGCTGGAAGGGATGTCTGCATTCAGCCGCGCCCGGTCATGCACTGGCCAGCGCGGAGTGGGAATCTCCAGCACCCGCAAGTAATACACAGCTCCCTGTGAAGCATCGAAATCCGGGTCCGTCCATACGACGTTAAGTTCGGCACTGCCGATCGTATTCTGGTAATGCCCGGTTGCAGTGTCCACGGTATTACCGACGGCGGGCAGAGTGCCCTGGGCGTCGGGTTGCCGCGCACCCGACCAGGCCACGTCATACACTTTTTCCCGGCTCTCGCCCCAGGCGTCTACCCATCCCTTGACAATCTGCAGGCGGTCGAGGTGCGCTCCCTCAGGTTCTTTGAGCGCAGCGGCCATGAATACCGGGGCCCGCGCTGGGTCTTCGCGAGGCGGCAGCACGGCGCCCATGGGGACACCTTTTAGGTAGCCCTGCAGCGCTGAATTTGGTGCTTGTAGGTCCTGCTCGTTGTAATCCCAGCCGCCAAAGAAGCGCACAGTAATGCGCGGGCCAGTGGTGGCGTAGACCTCGCGCCGCCGCATCGCGTCAAACAAGGCCTCCCGCGTATTGTCAGTCGCCCACACGGCAGAATAGCCTGCCGCGAGCAACTCGGTGTTGCTCATCTCGGCCTCGGGTATACCCCAGGTACCGCTGGCACGTTCCACTGATGGCTCGTGAATGGGCATTTTTCCCCAGAAGTTGTCTTCCTCAACGGCGGCTAGCGCGGTGTGCGAGTCCGTGCTGCCAATCACGCCGAACTGAAAGGGGTTCACCCCAGCGCGTTGTTCGACCTGAAGCCCGGTCTGCAGCGCGGGGCGAATGTACTGGAATCGTTGCATCCAGTCTTCCTGCGCGGTGCTCATGTCGATATTGAATTTGTCCCAAGTGCCGTAGTCGGCAAATTCGTCGGTGGGTGAGAGCAAAGGATGCGCCTCACTGTCTCCCTTTATTTGGGTGATCTCCACGAGCGGCTCCCAGCGCTGGCGCTCACGGGCGTAGTCGGCGCTGATTGGCTCTCCGTCGGCGGTCGTGTCGGCAAACATCTGACCACCGCTCAGGTTGCTATTGTGCGGAATTGCCAGGGCCTGGCCGCCGGTATTTTTCTCGTAGGCGGCGAGGTAGCGCCAGAGCGCCTGCGGATCGTCGCTGTCGAACACGGAAAATGGCCTGACTTGATTGGCCCGTTCTGCGCTGTCACGGAGCACGACCACCCGGTGCAGGTTGTTACCGTCGGGCATCGCGGACCATTCAAAGCCAATGAATGCGGTGAATTTGCCGGGTTCATTGGCTTCGTCCGCCATGCGGCTGTTGGCTTCCCAGGGCGACGCCAGGGATGTCGGTAGGGTCACGAGCGGCGTGCCGCTGTCATAGGAAGCGCCGATTTCAACCATCATGCGGCTGAAGCCTACCCAGTCCCCGCTGGTAAGAATATCCCGCCAGCGGCGCGCGGTTTCGTTCTGCATTAGGGTGGGGTCGCCGGCGCGGATCGGTGGCATGACACCCAGATACTCGGCGTGGTCGGCAACTACGAGAAAATCCAGCGGTTGATTCATGCGCGCGCGCAGGCCGGTGCTGGTGGTAATAGTCTCGCCCTTGGCGAAACGGTAGGCCTCTGCGGCAGTGAGGTTGTGCAGGCCGAACAGGTTGGCATCCAAAGATGCTGCGGTATGCAGGTGAGTATCGCCCCAGTAGACCCGCTGTGGATAGTCGCGGTCGGCCCAGGGCGAGTAGGGGTCGGCGTGGCTATAGATCACGCTGCCCAGCATCGATGCGCAGGTCAGCAGGGCACTGATAAACCGGACATTGGCGCGGGAGACACTGAAAAACGAGAATTTGGAAACCAGATTATCTTTCATATTCATATTCCTGATTTGGCCAGGGCCTGTATCCGGAAGGCGATGAACTCGTCGTGTGTGGTTAGGGCGATGATTGCCGCTAGCGTGAGCAGTGCTTCTTGCCATCTGTAGTACACCAATATACGGACGATCTCGGACTCCATACTGTCACCGCGTTTTATTTGAAGGGATTCATCAGTAACTCCCCCAGTTGGCTTGCCCGGTCTGCCCCCAGACGAGAGATAAGGCTCCTCGCCAGGTCATGCAGTTCGCCGCTTTTGAGAAGCGGTTCGGGTTGCAGGATGGTGTACAGCTGGCGCATGCAAAGCTGAAGCGTGGGCAGGCCCTCCGGTGAGTCTGGCAAGGCCAGCTCTGCTTCAAGCGAATCAATGGCCTCGACCGCTTCACGTATCATTTCATGGCCTGCGGGCGTTAAGTGGAGCAGCACCTGACGGCCGTCCCTGTGATCAGTGCGACGCTCGATATAACCGAGCGTCTGCAGCTCCGAGGCAATAACGTTGATGGCCTGCTTGCTTACTTTGTAGGCATTGGCCATCACCTGCATGCGACCGCCGTCGTCCCCTATCAGCGTCAGCACCTGACCATAGGAGAGTTTCAATCCAGGGTGTCCTTTGGCCTGTGTCAAGTTCATGAGTCGTCGGCTCATGTAGTCACTCAGCCGAGGAAGCAGGGAGGTGAAACGGGCTTCGGGTGCGCTCGTGCCGGCTTGAATGCCTGCAGGTATGCCCGGAAGCCGCGAGACAATGGCGATCAGTGCTTCGCGACATTCCTCAAACTTGGGAGCTCCCAAACGTGTCTTGTACTCTGCCTCCAGCTTGGCGGCTACCGCCAGTCCGTCCGTTCGAAGTTTTTCACCGGCCGCTGTCAGAGTAATCTGTTTGGCACGGCCGTCTTCGGGGTCGGGGGCGCGGCGCACATAGCCCAGAGACTCCAGTTCGTTGACCACCGCATTCGCGGCCTGGCGGGTAATGCCGAGGTGATCTGCAATGCTGCTTAGACGGCTGCCGCCATCGGCGGTCAGGGAGATATAGGGCTCGAAGCTCAGTCGCAATCCGCCATGCTGGTGGGTCTCCACCAGACTTTCCATTATGCGCGATTCCAGCTGCCGGGTGATGGCAGCCACATGTCGGGGGAAATTGTCTTGATAGCGTTGGAACACGAGGTTCATGGTGACGATTGGCCCAAATGGTCTGGCGAATTTATTGGAGGTAAAATGATAAGTTAGAGTTGACGCCGAGTCAAATAGAGTTGACATGATTGTGCGGCGCTGCCTACACTCTAGGGCAAAGTAAATAATATGGAAACCCGCGATGACACTGCCCACGAACGTAGGCTATATCGGTCTTGGTAACATCGGCGGGCCTTCCGCCCGGCACTTGATTGGCAAGAGCTGGCAAGCCCATGTCTATGACGTCTGGCCGGCTGCCATGGAAAGCCTGGTCAAGGAGGGTGCCATTGCGGCCAGCTCGGTGGCCGACCTGGCGGCAAAGTGCCAGCACATCGGTATCTGTGTGCGCGACGACCAGCAGGTTGAGTCACTCCTGTATGGCGCGGCGGGTATTCTGGAAAATGCCGCCGCCGATACTGTGATCTCCGTTCACAGCACAGTCTCCCGCGCGGGATTGGTGCGTTGGGCAGCAGATGCGAGCGAGCGTGGTCTCCACCTGATCGATGCCGCCATTTCCGGGGGCAAGCAGGGTGCTGAGGAGGCGCGACTTTGCTACATGGTCGGCGGCGCTGCCGAGATCGTTGAACGGGCCAGGCCCGTCTTCCTGACTTCGGCTAATTCGGTGATCCATGCTGGCGATCTGGGCACGGGGCTGTTGTTGAAACTGTGTAACAACCTGATCACCTACGCTGAGTTCATGGCCATGTCCGAGGCGGTGCGGCTGGCCGAAGCGGGTGGGCTGGCGCCAGAACTATTGCGCGAAGTGGGCAAGTCCAATGGCGTCGTCAATGAAATGATGTCCCAGTTCATCAGCAACCGTAACGCGCTGGCGCGTGAGTGCACGGAGGAACAGATGGATCAGTTCTTCGGTGACTTTGGTCGCCTGGCGGAGAAGGATCTTGATTGTGCCCTGCAGTCCGCCGAGGAGATGGGCGTGAGCCTGCCGTCTACCCGCCGTCTGCGCGACCAGGCGCTCGCGCTTTTTCTCAACAAGGCCTAGGAGTAGTTCATGCAAGCTGAATCCCGTCTCTTTATCAATGGCAAACTGGTCGCGGCAGCTTCCGGCAAGACCTATCCCAATCTGGATCCGGCAACCGAGGAGGTACTCGGAGAGGTGGCCGATGCGGGCCTGGAGGATATGGATCAGGCGATCGCCGCCGCCCGCCGTGCATTCGACGAGACCGACTGGGCCACCAATCACGCTTTCCGGCTCAAGTGCCTGCAACAACTCAAGGCGGGCCTGGTGGCCGAGATGGGCAGCCTGAAGGAGCAGATAGCGACTGAAACCGGCTCACCCCTCGGTATCTGTGGTGCCGGCGGACCCCAGTGCGAGGTGCCGATCAGTTTCCTGGATTTCACTCTCGAGACTTTGCCGAAGTTCGAATGGAGTCGCGATATCGGTCTATCCACGATGATGGGCATACAGTCCCGGCGGCTGGTGGAGAAGGAGGCCATCGGTGTGGTGGCCTGCATTACCCCCTGGAACGTGCCCCTGCAGATCAATCTGGCCAAGTGCGTGCCCGCCCTGGCGGCGGGTTGCACTGTGGTTCTGAAGCCGGCGCCGGATACCCCCTGGTCAGCCACGGCGCTGGGCCGAATTGTCAGTGAGTACACTGACATCCCCGCCGGGGTATTCAATGTGGTGACCTCCGAGGATCCTGTTACCACGGGTGAGGCGCTGGTACGTGATCCGCGTGTGGACATGGTTTCCTTTACCGGTTCTACCGGGGTGGGCAAACGGATCATGGCAATGGCCTCCGAGACGGTGAAAAAGGTGTTTCTGGAGTTGGGCGGCAAATCCGCGAATATCATGCTGGATGACGCCAATCTGGAGCAGAGCCTGCTGAGCGCCCTCAGTGTGTGTTTCCATGCGGGGCAGGGCTGCGCAATTCCCACCCGGCTTCTGATTCCCCGGGAGCGTCAGGCGGAGGTCGAAGCCTTGCTCAAGACGTACTTCGGCTTCATCGAGTACGGCGACCCGAGCTCGGAGACCCAGATCATGGGCAGCCTCATCAATGCCCGCCAGCGGCAGCGCGTGCTGGCCTATATCGAGAAGGGCAAGCAGGAGGGAGCGCGTTTGCTCCTCGGGGGTGGTGTGCCGGCCCATCTGGACAAGGGTTTCTATGTGGAGCCGACCGTATTCATGGACGTCAGCAACGACATGACGATTGCCCGTGAGGAAATTTTCGGCCCTGTACTGGCGGTAATTGCCTACGACGGCGAAGAAGATGCCATCCGTATTGCCAATGATTCCGACTATGGCCTCTCCGCCGGGGTGTGGTCGGCCAGCGAGGAGCGGGCGCTGGCTGTCGCCAGGCGTCTGCGGACTGGCACCGTCAACGTCAACGGCGGCAATTTCTACGGTGCCGACGCCCCCTTTGGTGGCTACAAGCAGAGTGGTCTCGGCCGCGAGATGGGGCGCGAGGGCTTCGAGGAATACCTGGAGACCAAGACGATTGCCCTGGCGGTGTCTTCATGAGCCCACCCGTTCACGTTATAACCGGCGGCGCCCGCGGCTTTGGTCGCGCCATAGCGGAGCATCTGCTTGCTACAGGCGCCCGCGTTTGTCTGCTGGGGCGCAATCGCGCCCGTCTCGACGAGGCGGTAGCAGCACTGGGTGAAAATGCATCCGCTGTGGTCTGTGATGTGGCCGACAAAGACAGCGTCAGCAGCGCCTTCGCTGAAGTTCAGGTGCGTTATGGGAAGATCAACAGCCTGGTGGCCAATGCGGGAGTCGCCCGCCCGGGGCGCATCGAGGTGATGGCTGCGGACGAGATTGCGCTGCAACTCAACACCAACTTTCTGGGTACGGTGCTTTGCTGTCAGGCCGCCATTCCCCTGCTCCGGGGCGCCGAGAATCCGCGCATCCTGACCGTGTCCTCAGCCAGCGCCTGGCACACCGATGAGATGAGTCATCTGTCCATCTACGCCGCCAGCAAGGCGGGCGTTGAGCGTTTTACCCGGGACCTGCGCGAAGAGTTACAGGTCGATGGTATCGGCGTGACCTGCTTGCGGCCGGGGGCAGCGGAGAGCGAGTTTGCACTGGATTGGGACCAGGAGATCCTGCAGGAGGCCTTTGTCGCCTGGCGCGACACAGGCCCCCTGATGGACGTTGGCATGGCCGTGGATCAGGTGGCCGGGGCAGTGGTCTGGGCACTGGCTCAGCCGCCGGGTGTGGCGGTAGACCTGCTGGAAATTCGTCCGAACATGCTTTCTCCAAAACCATGAGGCGGCCACCCTTTGAGCGCGCGTTTGTGGCGGGCTATAGCACCGTGCAGTTTCAGGGTTGAAAATTGGAGAGCAGCAGCTGATGTGGGATTCGGAACATGACGTCATTGTCGTCGGCAGCGGCGCCGGGGCACTGACCGCTGCATGTCGCGCAAGTGATCTCGATAATAAGGTGTTGGTTGTAGAAAAAGCATCCTTTTATGGGGGAACTTCCGCAAGCTCCGGGGGCGGTTTGTGGGTGCCTAATAACCATTTGATGTTGGCAGCCGACATTGAGGACAGCGAAGAAGACGCATTGCTCTATTTGCGCAGTTTGACTGCAGGGGATGTTGCGTCAGAGGTCATCGAAGCCTATGTCCGCGAGGCCCCGGTGATGCTCCGCTACCTTGAGGAGCAGACGCACGTTGCCTTCGAAGCCATGCTTCACTATGCCGACTATTATCAGGAATTACCGGGCTCCAGACCTGGTGGACGGTCTATCGATCCGTTGCCGTATCACGCTAGTGCCCTAGGCGAGTCCTTCGGCACCTTGGGTATGCCACATATCCAGACTCAGGTCATGGGACTGATGGGATACACCAATCAGGAAGGGGCCATTCTCCTGAGCAAGGCACCTAGCTGGTGGAAGATAGTACTGAAGCTTGCAATGGAATATGTATTCGATATTCCCGGCCGAATAAAAGGGCGTCGATCTCGGCGACTGGTGATGGGCAATGCGCTACTGGGGCGGTTGCGGCGCTCGATTGATGATCGCGGAGTGCCCATCTGGCTCGATTCTCCGGTCAGGGAGTTGATTCAGGAAGAAGGGCGTGTTACCGGCGTGGTTGTCGAGCACAATGGCACGACAAAAAGGCTTGGCGCTCGCAAAGGAGTAATTGTCGGTGCTGGTGGTTTCGAACATTCTCAGGCCCTGCGGGAAAAATACCTGCCTGGACCGACTCGCGCGGAATGGTCGGCTGCTTCGCCGACTAATACCGGAGATCTGTTGTCGGCCGCGATGGCGGTTGGCGCCGCCACGCATCTTATGGACGAGGCGTGGTGGGGCCCCACGATTCGGGTCGCAGGGGAAGATAGGGCTCGTATGTTGTTCACGGAGCGCTCAATGCCGGGCTGTATTCTAGTGAACAAGCGAGGGGAGCGTTTTGTCAACGAGTCTGTCACTTACTCTACGGCTGTCCAGGCAATGTACTCTGGTGATAACTTACCCTGCTATGCAATTTTTGACAGTCGTTATCGCAGAGAGTATCCGTTCGGCCCTCTGCTCCCAGGTGGCATGCGTCTTGATTGGCTGCAGCGCAGAAAGATAAGCAAGGATTTGTTGGCCTCCTCCAATTCCATTATTGAGCTTGCTCAAAAACTGGGTATCGCAGAAGAAAGCCTTGCACAGACTGTGGAATCTTTTAATGGCTTTGCTGGTACCGGGATCGATGAGGCGTACCACCGTGGCGAAAGCAGCTATGACAAACTTTACGGCGATGTGCGTCTCGGCCCGAATACATGTTTGGCAGCGCTGTACGAGGCGCCATTCTATGCCATACAGGTGTACCCAGGTGACATCGGAACCAAGGGCGGCCTTCTAACCAACGAACATGCCCAGGTTTTAAAAGAGAACGGCGAACCACTTCAGGGGCTCTATGCTATCGGTAACTGCGCAGCATCCCCTATGGGACGCTACTACCCGGGCGCGGGTGCAACACTGGGGCCGGCTATGACATTTGGCTTTATCGCCGCTGGCAGCATCTCGAGATGTTCCTTGTGAAATTAATAAGAGTATTGTTTATACCCGGTCATTCAACAATATTCACCATCGCATATTTACGGATGATATTGCCTGTCGCTATTTTGTAGCAATCCCTGTTCTGGGTAACAGTCGGAGAGATTTTCAATGAGTATATCTATTGATCTAACAGATAAAGTTGCCATTGTAACTGGAGCGGGGATGGGTATAGGAGAGAGCGTGTCCCTCGCTTTGGCAAGAGCGGGCGCAAATGTGGTGTGTTTTGCGCGGACCGCCAAGGACATAGATGAGACCGCGCGAAAAGTCAGCGCGCTGGGTGTAAAGGCGCTAGCCATATGTGGAGATGTCACTGTTGGTAGGGATCTGGATCACTTGGTGGCGGCAACAGTTCAGGAATTCGGTCGTATAGATTTCCTTATAAATAATGCGGGTGGCACCGTTTTCAACGGTTTTTTGGATACCAGTGACGAAGAGTTCTCTTTCCTTTTTGACTGGAATACCAAGTCTGCATTCATGCTTTCCAAGCGTGTCGCTCCCTATATGGTCCAGCAGGGATCGGGTGTCATCATTAATGTTTCTTCGGCTGTGGGTCATATCACGGGAAGAGGCCTGATGGCATATGGCGTAGCCAAAGCCGGCCTCGATTACCTGACTCGTAGTCTGGCCGATGAACTTGCACCTCGTGTACGCGTTAATGCGATCGCACTGGGTTCAATCATGACGCCTTCGCTGAAGCGTATGTTGATTGAAGAAGATGCAAGTTTCGGAGCCACTATGATAGAGAAAACGCCCCTGCGCAGTATTGGTGACGCCGACAAGGTTGGCGAAACTGTCGCGTTTCTATGCTCGCCTGCCGCCGATTACATTACGGGGGATATACTTCGTTATGACGGTGGCCTGCAGGATAACAGCCTGCCATTCCGACTTGCAGATTACGAACCAGGTACCGTTTTCGATCGCGATAAGGATGAGACCTAGGCGGGAGCCCCAATCAGCAGTCACCGGCTCATGATCAGCAGGTCATCCCAGTTTCACATGCATGCAACGTGATAAAACAGGCTTTTCACAGGTGGTTTTTCCAGAAAATATCTCAGTCATATACAGGAGTTCGTATGGTACAGGATTTTCCGGCGGGGGTTGCGCTCGTCATCGGCGGCAGTGGCGGTAACGGCGCCGCTATTTGTGAAAAATTGGCGGAAGCGGGTAGCGACGTGGTGCTGACCTATAACGGAAATCAGGAGCGAGCCGTAGAAGTCACTGAACGGATCAGAGATCACGGGAAGGATGCAGAGCATCACCAGCTCTCTATTGGAGACCATGAGCGCGTTAGACAGTTGATAGATGATGTTGCCTCCAGACGCAGAATTCACACTGTAGTTGTTGCAGCGGGATCAGACATTCCACAGCTGATGATCAGGGATGTATCCCCTGAACAGTGGCGGCGTGTGATCGACTCAGACGTGAATGGTTTCTTTAATGTGGTTCATGCCTCCTTGCCCCACATGAAGGCTGCTGGTGGAGGTTCTTATGTGCATATCAGCTCCGCTGGACTGCACAAATGGCCGGAGCGAGATGTGCTTTCCGTCGCACCTAAGGCTTCGATTGAATGGCTCATTCAAGGACTTGCAAAAGAGGAGGGCGCTCTGGGTATCCGCGCCAACAGTGTTGCCATCGGTGTAATCAACGCAGGAATCTTCAAGCGACTTTGGGCTGATGGCTCATTTGACGAGGCCTGGAAGGATGCTGTCCAGACTGGGCTGTGCATAAAGCGCTGGGGTGAGCCCGAGGAGGTGGCACACGCTGTTGTCTATCTGGCATCAAGGCGCGCAGCCTACGTGACTGGCCAGATACTCTCGGTCGATGGTGGCTATGGTGTCTGACAGGACACATCGCCGGTAGCTGTTCTATCTAATGGACACGGGCAATTAAAGAGAAGGAAAAGGGAACATTATGAAAGATGTACTAGGTTATCAGGGAAAGCAAGTTGTCATTACTGGGGCCGCTTCAGGCATGGGTGCGGCGGCTGCGCAATTGCTGGTGGACGTCGGTGCGGAAGTCTATGCGCTGGATATCAGCAATGTCAAAGTGCCAGTAAAAATGGCGATCAAGACAGACATGAAAGATCAGGCTTCAGTCGACGCCGCGATCGGTCAACTACCGAAGGAAATTTACGCGCTGTTCAACTGCGCCGGCGTGCCGCACCCTCCGTTTTCCGCTCTGGATACGGTGATGATCAACTGGGTAGGCGCGCGTTATCTCACCGATGCGATGAGTCCACGTATCAGCAAGGGGGGTGGCATCGCGTCTATCGCCTCAACGGCGGGCATGGGCTGGAAAGGCAACCTGGAACTGGTCAAGGAGTTTCTGGGCGTAACAGGATTTGCCGAATCCAGAGCCTGGCTGGAAGCGCACTCTGACCTCAATGTGGATGCGTATGGGTTCTCTAAGCAATGCATGATCGTCTACACCATGATGCAAGCGGGTGAGCTTGCCAAACGCGAGGTGCGGATTAATTGCATCAGCCCTTCTCCTACCGAGACGGCCTTTATGGACCAGTTGACCAAAGATTTTGATCGTGATCTGATCAAAGTATTTTGTCCCTCCAATGGGCGGTTTGCCGACCCTGCGGAAATGGGTGAGCCACTGGTATTGCTAAACAGCAAGCTTGCGAGTTTTGTCAGCGGTAACAATCTGCCGGTAGATTTTGGCTACTGCGCACAAGTTTGGACTCAGCAGCGGGATAATCTGCTCGGTATCTAATGGAGCCTATTCACAGAACATGGCGAGAGATGGTATCACTGGAAGGTCAGCGATCAGGAGCGCGCGTAGCGCGCTGTCTCTCTGTCACTAGCGTCCTGCTGGCCCGTGAACACGTAACGTGTTCTAGATATGGAAGACAAACCGCTGGATTAGTTGCAGTTAGTGATACAGCGCCAGCTCTTTTCAGGGACTGGATCAAGCCTCCACAAGTAATTTCTGCCGAATATGTTCCTGTACGTCGAGATTAATGCCGAGCACCTCATCAAAATAGCTTGCGACATCGCCATGCTGATTTGTAATTTGTTCAAAGCAAGCATTGAGGTAGTCTGGATGCGCAGCTATCAAGGCATCTACTACGTCTTCACTGGGCGCGCGACCTTCTGAAGATTTATCTACCAACATCCGGAAATTGAACGCCCGCTCTGTCAATATGTAATCGTCAAGAATCACGTCGCGGTCTATACCGAGCAAATCGAGTAACAGCGCCGCAGCTATTCCGGTACGATCTTTTCCTGCCGAGCAGTTGAATAGTAATGGCAAATTCCCAGTCGCGATGCCTTCGAAAAGTGCCTTGTACGCCTCGGCCTGCTCATAAGGTAGCTCGCGGTAGTTGTTCATCATGGCTTGATGCGCATCACTGCCTTTGACCCAGGGCATATCGAGCAGACGAGAAAGCTCAGCGCCGGATGAATTGTAATCGCGTTGATAAACCAACAAGTCAGTAGAATCTGGCCAGTGATGGGGCTCAGTCGCACGCTCACGTTCATTGCGAAGGTCATAGACCGCCTGGATACCCATCCCTGTCAGAATCTCCACGTCGGCGGAGGTTAGACGAGCCAGCGACCCAGAACGGTACAAGGTGCGCCAACGCGTGATACGACCATCAATGGCAGGATAACCGCCCAAGTCTCGAAAATTACGACCACCCACCAATGCGATGATGCGGCTATGTGTCATTCCCTTTTATCTCCGGGAGGTAATCACGCGCTTGGATACCGGTACCTTATGGCGTATTCAGCTGGGAAATCAAGCATATTCAGGTGCATCAGGAATATGGGCAAGTGCAGCCTTCGAATCAAGATCCATATAGGCCGTAAACAGGCGAACATGGTTGCAGACATTAATGTCCCAGCCGTAATTTTCCACGGGCGTGGTCAGCCAACCAATATAGAGACACCAGGTCGCGGCGCGCCGGAATTCCAACCAAGCAGTTTCCAGATTCGGTGCGTTAGTCACACCATTGCTGCGCAACTGCGTCAGGTAGTAATCAATCAGGCTCCGGTCATGAGCGCGGCGTGTCGCCACATCTAGCGAGGTGATAATGATGTAAGAGAGGTCGTGCATGAAATAGCCGCGCGCCATCAACTGCCAGTCTAAAATGCCGCCCCGACCGTCTGGTGTCAGATAGGTGTTACCGACATGCGCATCTCCATGGCAAAGGGTGAACGGCAACGTCGCCTGATGGAACTGGAGCTTGCGGTAATCGTGGTAAAGCTGATTTGAACTCAGGTCACAGGCTGCCAGCATCTCTCGCTTGAACTGCTCGTTCTTGCACTCATTCGTAACTAGCCCAGGAACGAGATCAGGGTCATGGAATAACCTGTAGAGGTCACCGCTGATATGAGGCTCGACAAACGACAGCTCGCCCAGCAGTTCCTCGCTCTGCCAGAATCGCGCATGGAGCGCGGCCAATGTGTCTAGGATGCCACGTACATCCTCGACTGAAACTGCCGTCTTGACCGTCGGAAAGGTGACTCCACGTACACGCAGATCCTCCAGTGCCAAACCAAAGGTTCCTGAGGCCTCATCAAATTCGCCGCCAATTGCACGCGGTGTCTCAATGTCCAGTGAGGGGCGAATGCGGGTATAGAACGCCACTTCATTACGGTAGATTGCCTGAGCAAAGATATCGGGGCGTGCAATTTTGATCACCACTTTCTCATTCGGGCGACCAGAAACCTTCAAGTCCAGCTCGATACGTCCTGCGGTGGAAACTTCGTTACTGCCATCTTCATGATATTTGGCTGCGGTGATCTCGAAGCCTTCAACCTCTGCTCTCGGATCAATAGTCTGCACCAGCTCAGTTAGTCGCTCCCGCGTAATCTCCTCTGCGGAGACCGGAAATGCCTTAGACATAGCGATAGTTTCCATCTCGAAAATTGGATTCAGGCGGTAGCCGCCACCAAGCATGCACATTAGGCTGTACTATTAGTTTAGTCAACTGACTTTTACTGACTTTTACTGACTTTTACTGACTTTTGGGGGCGATGTCCTGGCGCAAATTGGTCCGAATGAATCGCCGAGAGCCTGCAGGCCCTGGCATGCTTCGGCCAACACCGCTTTGATTCGGTGGCACAATCATGATCTGATAGAGGCGTTTTGTTATGACTTCGGAGGCTTCATTGAAAGGAATACCAAAGGCTACCGGCGCCGGACGGCGCAAGGGAGGCCGCAGCGCCTACCAGCAGGAGCAGCGGGACAGCACCCGAAAAAGCCTGTTGGGGGCAGGATTGAGTGTTTTCACCGAAAAGCCATATTTTGAAGCTACTATTGATGATCTCGTGCGAGCCGGCGGCGTCAGTCGCGCCGCATTTTATATACATTTCGAAAGCAAATTGGATTTGGCATTGGCCGTGTTTAAATCCGGCGTGGGGTCGGTACGGGAGATGTACGAGGCGCTGCCGTTTCTCAAAGCCGACGACCTGCCCGCAGTTCGGCAATGGCTAGGTCAACTGCTGAGGCTGTATCGAGAGCAAGTGCATATTTTGCGTCTACACGCGGAACTGGATGCCTTTGAGCCTCGCTTCCAAGCCCACGACGACACACTCAACGACAACCTGATAGAGGCGTTTGCCGAGGCGTTACCTTCCTTTCGGGCCGCGCTTGCGCACGAAAAAAGTTCGATCCCCGTCCGTGTAAAAACGATCATGATGGTCAAGCAGGTAGGCACTGTTTGCGCAATGCTCGCTATGCGGGAGAAAGTGGAGCACGAGGAAGTTTACATCGACATCTTGAGTACAGTACTCAATGACTTCCTAAGAGAATATCAGTCCTAAACCCAGCGACAACCTCGCAGTACATAAACTGCCAGCCAAGGTTAGCCGATAAACGTCAGAATCTCTGTTGAAAGGATAACCGGGTTGTCCAGGTCTTCGAGTCAGCAGCAAGTTACCGAAAAAATATTGCACTATCTGCAGGGATTCAGTCCGAATTGAGTTGGGATCAAATCCTATGGGGTTTCCTTAAAGTCTGTGCAGTCCTGTTTATAGAAGCCTAATTGTCAGCACTGCTTGACGTATAGTCAATTCATGGTTACATTTAAGCTATGTCGTCTATTCGCGCCATAGATTCTAGCGCCGATCCTGTCTGGCATCGCCACCGGGATATCTTTTCGCGCGACATGTGGTGTGCTACTGGCTATGTGGGATTCCCGATGATGGAACGGCTCTTGGGGGTTTATGGATTTCGCCACCTGCAGGTGAACTACGATCCCTGCGCATCATTGTGCCAAGTGCGAAAATCGGAGGTGTCAGTGTTCACAGGTGCCGAGCCCGATTTAGCGAAAAAGGAGCGGAAGTCAGGCATGACGTGTCCAGAACACCCCGAGAAATCGGCCAGGTTATTATTGAAGTAGAGAGCTGCGGAGTACGTCATGTCTCAATTTGTATCCAATATTGCGGCTCAGTACCATTGGCAGGCTGCGCTTATCGTGCTGGCAGGAGTGGTGGTAATCTCCAGGCTGGGTCACTTTCTTGCGTTCAAGATTCCCGCCCTGCAACGTATGCGCGAGGTAAATCGGAAAGAAGACGAAAAGAAACAGGCCAAGGAAAAATACGCACCCGTGATGCGTGCAAGTCGCGATGTGGGGCTGGTTACCAACGTAGTATTCTTTGTGCTGATACTGCCGTTTTGCCTGACGCTACAGCTGGATTCGGTTTGGTGGGTGCTGCTCGATAGCATCATCATTTTGATGGTATATGATTTCTTCTATTACCTGTGCCATCGTTTCTGGTTTCATGGCAACGGCTGGATGCGCAAGATACACGCGGTGCATCATCAAGCCAGAAGCCCAACTTATATAGACGCCTATTACGTACACCCCTTCGAGACCTTTGTCGGTGTGGCCTTGTTCCTGGTATCCATCCCCTTGCTGGCTGCGTTGCTGGGCCCATTCCATGTGGGCAGCGTCATTATCGCCTACGTGTTATTCACCCAGTTGAATATCATAAATCACATTTATGTGGACTTGCCCTACAGCCCATTTAGAACACTCAGCTGGATTTCAGAAAAGCACCGTGTGCATCATGAAAGTATGCATAAAGGCAACTATGCCACCATCACCCTGCTTTACGACAAGCTGTTTGGCACCCTTGATTGACTGATCACTTCAAAGCGCACAAATAAAGATAGGAGAGGAGTGCCATGAGCAAGAGATCTCGACGCGAAGTTGGATTGGAGATGATCAACGAGGTGTATGCAGGCGACGTGGCGGTGCCTCCAGAAGGTCATGTCTTTATCGATGTCATGCTTGAGCAGCTTTTTGCCGAGCTCTGGACTCGCGATACCCTGTCGATGCGCGACAAGCGGATTCTTCTGCTGGGTATTATCGCCGATAAGGGCGAGCCGGTTACCTTCAAGATCCAGATAAAAGCCTCACTAAAGCGCGGCGAAATGAACGACGAAGAGGCACGAGAACTGCTGCTATTCATCGCTCAGTACGCTGGTTACCCGAGAGCCGCCAGTCTGCTTGGTCCCATTGAAGAAGCGATTGCTGAGGCAGCCCGCGACCCTGGCTAACCCTGGCTTGGAGGGGACGGATAAGCAAAGTGTGATGTTATTTTTGAGAAGTAGGTTAATACACGATATCTATAACAATTATGGTAAAGGAGAGTAGTTATGTTTGATCGATCCAGCTGTAAATTCGTTGTGCCGAGATTGTCCTTGCATTCCAGCGTTTTGGGAGCGCTCGCACTTGTTTTCGTTCAGCCTGGCCAGGTGTTGGCGCAAGGGGCGGGCAAGCTTGAGGAAGTGGTTGTCTCTGCTCGAAAGGTGGGCGAAAGTATGCAGCAGACGCCTATCGCCGTCAGTGCCTATACTAATGAAACGCTACGTGAAATCGGCCTTGAAGCTATCACATCCTTGTCGGTTTTCACGCCCAATTTGCAATTGCAGCGTGGCGCGGGTGGTGACAGTTCGCTAGTCGCGTGTATGCGCGGGCTTTGTCGTACCGACGACATCATCACGGAAGAGACAATGGTCGGTACTTACGTCGATGGCTTCTATATTTCGCGAATGCAGGGTGCCTATTTTGATCTCTTGGATATTCAACAGATTGAGGTGCTGCGCGGCCCTCAAGGCACCCTGTTTGGCAAAAATACGGCGGGTGGAGCTATCAACATTACCACCGTGCGGCCCAGTGATGAATTTGAGGGCTATGTTGTCGGAAACCTAGGTAGTGACTCACTCTATGGAGGTAAGTTTAGTGTCAATGTGCCGCTGACAGACGGTCTGGCCGCTCGGGTTAGCTATGGCCAGCAGAAGCGGGATGGCCTGATCGAGAATACGAGATTCTCCGACCTCAACAGCAAGGATTATCAGACAGCGCGCATCGCGTTGGCTGCGGATATTGGGGACCGGTTTACTGCCGACTACACCTTCGAGTGGTTTGACGCCGATCAGACCCCAAACGGCTGGCAGCCAACCTTGGTTGAGGCAGGATTAGACGTTGTCTTTCCTGGCCTGTCTTCCACGAGCGACCCTACCTTGGCGCGCACGGTCTCTACTCAAAGCGAAAACTTCGACAAGATCACTCAAACTTTTAACGGGCTTACTCTGTCCTACGAGGTTGGGGATGTTGGACCTGTTGAAGACCTCACGATCAAGTCTCTCACCGGATATCGCTCGAACGATATGAGCAGTTTCCGATCAATGACTCCCTACTATTTTCTTTCCGGTCCGCTCGCTCAGGATTTCAGTTTGTTTACCCAGGAATTCCAGTTTCTGGGCTCAGCGCTTGACGATCGCCTGAATATTGTGTCCGGTGTTTTCATAAGTTCAGATGAAGGCTTCTACGAGTTGAAACAGCAGTTTGGTTCTGCCACACCGAGCACGATCATTACGTTGGAGACCGAGACAGATACATGGGCGGCGTATGCAGAGTTGTCTTATCAGTTTAGTGATAAATGGAAAGCGTCAGCAGGCCTGCGTTATTCTGAAGAAAAGAAAAAGGTGGGCTCTTCGATCTTTTTCCCTCCTACGGGCGTAACATTGCCTATCAGTGATTTGGCACCTGAAGACACGTTCGAGACGGACAATGTTTCACCTCGTGTGACAGTGGCCTATGAGCCCACTGACAGCATAATGCTCTACGCTGCCTACGCGCTTGGGTTCAAGAGTGGGGGTATCAACGGCCGAGCAACGGGAGTTCAAAACTTCGTAGTCTATGACGATTCTGAGATAACAAGCTATGAGGTGGGCATCAAATCCGATCTGTTTGACAATCGTTTACGCCTGAATCTTGCGCTTTTTTACCAGGAGCTGGATGACTGGCAAGTACAGGTGAACAGTATCGACCCCGACACTTTCACCTTTCTTAGCCGCATAGAGAATGCCGCTGGGGCAAATATGAGCGGGGCTGAGTTAGAAGCGACGTGGGTCGTGACGGAGTCATTACAGATTAACGGTTCTCTGGGGTGGATCAACGCCGAATACGATACTTATCTGAGTCAGGACTTCTCCACGCTGGAGTTTATCGATGTTGCTGATCTCTACGAGTTCCAGTTCACGCCGGATTGGACCGGTAGCGTTACCGCACGCTATGAAGCACGGCTCGGCGAGCTCGGAACGCTTGTGGCCCGGGTTGATTGGTCCTACGTCGACAACCAGTACTTCCAGGTAAGGCCTTCGCCGCTTATAGAGGGTGACAACTATTCCCTTCTGGATGCGCGGCTTGAGTTGCGTGAGGCGTTTGGCTCAAGTTTGGCCATTGCGCTCTGGGGCAAGAATCTTGGCGACAAGGAATACCGGACTGGCGGGTTTGATGTGCCGACATTTGGCATTAATCCTCCTGACGGGCTTTATGCCAACAGCTGGGGAAACACGCGTACGTGGGGCGTTGATGTGCGGTACGACTTCTGATGCGACGCCTTTCGGGGCTGCCCATATTCGGTGTCGAATAAGCTTGGTCGCGGGGTGTACTCCGTGTCCGGTTTGACGATGACGCGAGTATACTCCTGCCTTGGGGGAGTGGGATGTATGAGACGAATCAAGCATTGGGTGGTGGTGTCGCTGGTGGGGGTGCTGGTATCAGCGTCAGTTGTGGCAGAGGATCGCGTGGAAACTGCGTGGTCGCGTTTCACCGACGAGCTGGAACAGGTGGGACAGCGCATGCAGGCACGCTTGCCGGAACGGCTGCGCGATGACCCCCAAGTGCAGCGGGAAGCTGACAGTCTGATTCTCCAGGCGATGGCGCGCGAAGTGCTGGAAGTGCTTGCTGCCGATGAAGAGCACCCCGTATTTCTGCCGTCTCTGGGTGCGGCGATCAATATTTTCCAGCCCAATGCAGATACTGTCTATCTGAATGCGAATATCTCCGATCAAGGTACTTACCGACTGAGAGGGGACAGTGGTTCCGTGCGTATTATCAAGATGGCCCAGTTTCGTTCGCTAACGAATGAGGTGGCGTTTGAGGATGGACCTTCATCCCTGCAAGCTCTTGCTTACAATGATTTCAACGAACTCACGATTGATGGTCAAGGTCGTTTTGACGTGCTTCTCAGTCGCCAGCGTCCAGATGACCATAAAGGGGACTGGTGGGAGCTGCGCCCGGGAACGGGGTTCCTGATGATCAGGCAGATGTCTTCGAACTGGGCCAGTGAGAGAGACTGGCGTGTCGCGATAGAGCGCCTGGACACTCCGGTGCAACGCGTTAGAGTCAGTGCCGCTGAGCTTCAGGCGCGATTGGATATCCTTGCGCTGCGGATTGGCAACGTGGCCCTGTCGCTGGTAACGCACGTTGATAACATGCGCAACGCGGGTTATCTCAATCGCCTGCGGATCATGCACACCCCTGGCTCACTGGAAGGGCAGTTTTATTATGAGGGTGCCTACGAAATCACAGCTGACGAGGCGCTGGTGGTGGAGGCTAAAGTGCCAGACGAGTGCCTCTATTGGTCGACAATTCTCACCAACGATATTTACCAAACCATCGACTGGATTAACAACCAGAGTAGCCTGAATGATACTCAGGCACGTGTAGACGTGGATGGGGTAGTGCGCTTCGTGCTGTCGTTGAAGGATCCTGGGATACACAACTGGCTTGATCCCGCGGGCCATGCTTCTGGCGCTCTGCAGGGCCGCTGGACGGGCTGTGCCGGTACGCCTATTCCCGAAGTCACCAAGGTGAAGTTTGCCGATCTAGATAGCTTCTTGCCTGCCGATACGGCGAGAGTGACAGCGGAGGAGCGTGAGGCAGCGATTCGCGAGCGCCGTATGCATTTTCAACTGCGCCCTCTGTGGTAGGGAGGCATCAATGTATGGAATGGTGACCTCCCTGGTCGCTACACTTAATCTAATATCGGTCAAGGATATTTTTGGATTCAAGCTACTGTGATCGTCAGCCGTGGCCATTAGTCGAGGAGTTCAATATGAGCCAACAACTACCACCGAGTAAAATCCGTTCATTTGAGGCCGTTGGTGATTTTTTTGCCAGTACTGATGTATTGGTGTGCGGCTACGGCGGCGCAGGTGCTTCAGCGGCGCTGGAAGCCGCACGGCAGGGCGCCCGTGTGTTGATAGTTGAGCGCGCCAGTGCCGGCGGGGGTTCCACAGTGATGTCCAGCTGTGAGATGTATCTCGGTGGCAGTGGCGGCACCGCACTGCAGAAAGATCTCGGGCTGGAAGATAGCACGGAAAACATGATTGCCTACCTTACCGAGGCGCTGGGCGAATACGGCGATGCAGAAAAGATCCGAATTTATGCGGAGGGCGCAGCAGCGCACTTCGACTGGGTGGAGTCACTGGGTGTCAGCTACAAGCGCGCCGCGTTTCTTGAGCGCACGGTGGTGCCGCTGACAGACGAATCGCTGCTCTACACGGGTAACGAGAAGGCCCATCCTTTTAACAAGGTTGCGGAACCGGTGCCACGGGGCCACGTGCCTTCCAGGGAAGGCGATGAAGGTGGCAGGATTTTTATGGAAGCCCTTATGCAGCATGTGGTTGATGCGGGCGTTGATATCCTGCATGACACGCGCGCAACCGCTTTGCTCACAGACCGGGAGGGGCGGGTTCGCGGCGCTATTGTCCGTCACGAAAATCGAGACGTGGCAATTCGCGCGGATCGGGGCGTCATACTCAGCACGGGCGGCTTTGTGATGAATGAGAGTATGACCAAACGCTATATGCCAGAGGTTCATTCGTATGCCGTTGGATACGGCAACACATTCGATATGGGCGATGGCATTGTTTTGGGAATGGCGGCAGGCGGAGTCGCGGTAAATATGGAGCAGGCATTCCTCTCCTTTCCGCTCTATCCACCGGCAAAGCTCACTTACGGGATTCTCTTGAATCAGTATGGTCAGCGCTATATCAATGAAGATTCCTATTTGGCGCGTTTGGCCTGGTATTCCTGCCAGCAGCCAAAGAAACGCTTCTATCTGCTGGTGCAGAATGAAGACTTTGAGCCTTCGGACTACCTGGAACGCCCTCGCCTGGTGGCGAGTGGCGAAACGATCGCAGAACTCGCGGCAGAAGCGCCTTTTCCTGAAGGTGTGTTGGAACAGACCGTGAGCTACTTCAATTTGCATGCGGCAGCTGGCAAAGATCCCTTGTTCCATAAAACGGCGGAGTGGCTGAAGCCGCTTACCAAGGGGCCCTACGCGCTGGTGGAATATTCTGCAGAGGAAATGAGGGCTGTGATCATGCCCGGCACGTCAGGCCCACTGATGTTCACGTTGGGTGGGCTGCAGACCCGACCATCGGGCGAAGTACTGAACATCGATGCCGAGGCTATTCCTGGCTTGTATGCGGCTGGCCGCGCCAGCGCAGGCCTTCCACGCACGGCGCAAGGCTATGCCAGTGGCATGTCGGTTGGTGATGCCACATTTTTTGGTCGCCTGGCAGGTCGCAGCGCAGCGCTGGCGAACGTTGTAGAGTAAGTCTGCATTGCTTTCTGGACATTGTGTGGTGATCTACCAGACTCCAATGCCGTAGACTAAGCTGAGGACAGAACATCTTCTTGTGAGACCGATAATTGAGCAGGATAGGTCATCAGCAAGTTTTCACATCGTGGCAGCTTTGGGTTTTCAAGACCACGTCTGCCCCAGCTTTTTAGTCAACATCAGGAGTTTAAAGTGGAAAAGTATATTATCGCTGTATACAGCAACCCGACTGAAGGGAATGAAGACGCTTACAATCAATGGTACAGCGACACTCACCTCGCCGAAGTGTTGCAGGTGCCGGGTTTTGTCGCAGCACAACGATTTAGGGTGGACGCAGATCAAGCACCTGAGCCGACAAAGCATAAGTACCTTGCAATCTATGAAATTGAAGCAGATGAATCCATGGACGTTTTGCAAGTACTCGGCCAGGCGAGCGCAGAAGGGAAAATTGGTTCCAGCGACACACTGGATTTAACGGATATATCCACCACAATCTACAAGCCCATGACCAGGAGAGTATTGGCATAATGACAATATGGGTTTATCTGTCTGTGAATCGGTTATCCAATCCAGACTGGCTGAGAATCTCGGTAGCCGCGGCTTGGTGGTAGGCCTGATCGTGGTGGCCTTTGGCACCAGCCCACCGGAGCTAGTGGTCAATGAATTTATCTAAGGAAGCTCTGAACAACCGATGATTTCAGGCGCACAGAGCTCAAAATGGTGATTTTTGGTCATACACTTCCCAGTTTTGGGGTTTTCCTTGCCTCGCTGCCGGGTAATTTGATCCTGCCCACCAGTGATGGACACCGACTGAAGCGAGTAAACTACGCTACAGAGGTGAATCATGACAAAGCAAACAGGAAAGAAATCAACACCGCGGCGGCAACAAGCCCCGGAGTTCCGGGCCGAAGCGTTGGCCCTGGCGGAAAAAGTCGGAGTGGCCAAGGCCGCCAAGGAGCTTGGGCTGCACGAATCACAGCTGTATAGCTGGAGAACAAAGGCTCGGGTAGCTCAGGATCGGTCCGAGGTAGAGCAGGAACAGGCCGTCGAGATTGCCCGACTCAAACGCCAGTTGGCTGAGCAGGCAGAGGAACTCGCCATAGTAAAAAAGGCCACATACTTCGCCAAAAGCCTGAAGTGAAGTATGTGTTTATGGATCAGCATGCAGGCAATTTCCGAGTGACGACGATGGGGCGAGTACTTGAGGTGTCCCGCAGCGGCTTCTATCGGTGGCGCGAGCGGCAACAGCAGCCCTCGCCCCGCCAGGAAGAACGACGCCATCTGGATGAGGTGGTGAAGGAGGCCTTCGAGCGCAAGAAAAGTCGTTACGGTTCGCCACGATTGACCCTGGATCTGGCGGACGCCGGCCACCAGCATGATCGCAAGACGGTGGCCAACAGCCTGCGTCGCCAGGGTTTACGGGCAAAGGCTGCGAAAAAATTCAAAGCAACGACAAACTCCAACCACGATCTGCCAGAGGCACCGAATCTGTTGAATCAAGATTTCACCGCGACAGCACCAAACCAGAAATACGTGGGTGATATCACCTACCTGTGGACCGACGAAGGCTGGCTCTACCTTGCCACCGTCATTGACCTGTACTCACGCATGGTGGTGGGCTGGGCTATGTCAGAGCGCATGACGGCGCAGTTGGTCTGCGACGCGCTGATGATGGCTCTGTGGCGTCGCGGCATGCCCACCGGTGTCATTGTGCACTCCGATCGCGGCAGCCAGTATTGCTCAAAAGCCTACCAGACGCTGCTGGACGAGCATGGCCTGATTTGCAGTATGAGCGGCCGAGGCAATTGCTATGATAACGCCTGCGCCGAGAGCTTCTTCCATTCTCTCAAGGTGGAAGCAGTCCATGGCGAACGCCTCGGCACCCGGGAGGAGATGAGGCAAACGGTATTCGAGTACATTGAAGTGGACTACAATCGAGACCGCCGACACAGCGCCAATGGCAATATCAGCCCGTCGGCGTTTGAGGCAAAACTGGTCGCTTAGGGACGTGTCCACTGTTGGTGGGCAGGATCAATTCCCGTGCAGCGGGCGCACTAACCTATGTTGCCAGATACGGCCTGGCGCGCAGCAGGTTGCTGAACGCTGCGAGCACTATCAATCGGTTGTGATTTTTCTGCATGCCCCGGTAGCGGACTTTGCTGTAGCCGAAGATCCGCTTGATGGTCAGAAACGGATGCTCGACCTTGGCCCGGATACTGGCCTTCATCCTCTCAACCTCATGCAGCAGACTGCTCTCGGGGAGTTAGGCGCGGCGTCCGAGACGCATGGCGACCTCCCAGTCGACCGGGCGGTCCTTGTGTTCCTCGCGCTTCTCAATGCCTGTATATCCAGCATCTCCCCAGACCGTTTTCTCTTCTCCGTGCAGCAGCTGATCCGCTACGGTAATGTCACTGACATTGGCCGGAGTCGTCGCCACACTATGGATCAGGCCAAAGGTCTCATCGACGCCGATGTGCATCTTCATACCAAAGTGCCATTGGTTTCCCTTCTTGGCTTGATGCATCTCAGGGTCGCGCGCATTGTCGCTGTTCTTGGTCGAGCTCGGTGCGGCGATGATCGTCGCATCCACGATGGTGCCTTCCTTGAGTACCAAACCTTCATCAGCCAGGTGCTGGTTGACGGTATCGAAGATGACCTGACCCAGACCACGCTTCTCAAGGAAGTGCCGGAAGTTCAGGATAGTGGTTTCGTCGGGAATCCGCTCCAAGAGCCGCAGGCCGGCAAACCGGCGCATGGATTCCAGCTCATAGAGCGCGTCTTCCATGGCTGGGTCACTGAGGTTGTAGAACAACTGCAGGCAATGCACCCGCAGCATGGTCGGAAGCGGGTAAGGCGGGCGACCATTCTCACCCCTGGGATAATGCTTGCGGAGCTTCTTCTCCAGCTTGGCCCACGGAATGAGAGCCTCCACGCGCTCCAGGAAGATTTCTCGCCGGGTTTTGCGCTTCTTGTTGGCAAATTCAGCTTCGGCGAAGGTCATCTGGGTCATGCTGACATCCTGTTGTTGGGGCATGGCGTATTATCGCAAAAATCCAGACTTATTCAGAGTATCCCTAATTGCCAGCCCCGCGGGCTCGATTCTAAAATCGACATAGCGTGACGAAGAAGCAGAACGTCTCTACAGGTTTTTCGACGTTCCTGATTCGATTGCCGTCACCACAAAACGGTCAATCACTCGGGCTAAGCGTTTTTTTTCCACCGGGAACTGAATAAAAGAAAAAATAACTCTGGCCGTCCACGCTATAATCTCTTGTAAACTTATATCGTGATTAATCTCTCCATTGAGGCGTGCGTTCTCGAATGGACCGCGTAATACTATCTCCCAGTATCCGAATATTTTTGGGGATGTGATAAATTTCATACCTGTTTCGCCAGTATTGATTGAGCTCATCAACATTGTGTGTCCCGGGACTCTGGGGCCGTATGTAACCACGTATAAAATGATACTTTTAATTAAGGCAGGGAAACACTCATCCTTATCTTTTAGGTAGGACTGCATTCGTGTAAAAAAAACTAAAGCCTGTTCGTCAACAACTTCCTGGACGATAGCGTGCTTATTCGGAAAGTATCGATAAACCGTACGCCGAGAAATATGAGCTTTCCGGGCTATATCGTCTAGTTTTGTCGCCGTGACGCCCTTCTCTGCGTAACAAGCCCTTGCCGCATCAAGAATGATGTCTCGCCCGCACTCCACATTGTCCTGCCGAGTCTGTTGACCCCAGCGATTCCGCTTCATCTTGCTATCCGTAGATAAGGTGTACTACCACTATATTGCACTATAGGAATCTATGACATAGGAAAGCACATGCAGACGGTGGACGCTTTTGCAAGTAGGTGTCGCGGACTGCGTGCTTGCTGCGCGGCACCAATTTCGCCCACTAAGTATTTTCCAATCCATAAATGAGTCTAAAGGCCGGTGTTGAGTCAGCCTGTGCTGAGGGACCGTCCATGGATGATTTTGAAGAGTGTTTGGCGGGCCTTTTGTAGTTGGTCCGCCGCCTGGTTGTCGCTGATCTGGTGGGCAACCTCGTCGAGTATTTCAAAGGTCACCCCCGGTTTCAAATAGTCTTTGGCATCGGGCAGTGACTTGAGCTTGTCGTACGGGGTCATGAGGTTCTCATAGCGGTAAACCTTGCGCTCTTTGCCCTTGGCGTTAGTAAGGGTTTCCGGGAAGAAGCAGGGTCGGTGGAAGTTGAGATAGGGGTTCAGGTGCTGTCGATTGAACTCGTTGATCAGCGGCGCCCAGCGTTGGGGAATATGGCTGTAACCGAACTGTTTCCGCACCACCGCCGCGTTCTTGCTTTCCGCCAGCGCATTGTCGTTACTGTGCCGAGAGCGCGACTTGGTGAACTCGATACACAGCTTGTCCAATAGATCAGCGACCTGGCTGTTGATGTATTCCGAGCCGTTGTCTGAGTGGAAGCCAAGCAGGGTGAAGGGGAAGGCCTCCAGCATCTCTTGCAGTCCGGGGATCAGGTACAGTTCACTGATCTTCTCGACGCTGCAGACGACTTCAAACTGTGTTTCCTCATCGACAGCATTGATATGATAAACCCCCTTCTGCTTGTCCTGATCGCCTTGGTGGACGGTGTCGATACGGATGTAGCCGGGCTTGCCGTTGGGCCGGGGTTTGCGCCGCTCACCGATACTCGACACCTTGGGCCGGGTCTTTTCGAAGTGACGCCGCTGTCGGGTGTAGGTCGTCGTCTGGCGGAGGTTGTACAGGTGGCTGACCGAGATTGTCGCCAGCCGCTCATACTCCGCTTGGCCAAATACCCGATAAGCACGCTCACAGAGCTTTTTTACGGCGGGGCCACAGGGTGTCTCGTGACGCTCGTCCATGGCCGCCAGCAGGCGAATGTCCTCAGTGGAGTAACGGGAGGCAAAGCCCGCTACGGTTCGCTGGCGGCGCTTCAGCTGCCCGGTATCGCGGTACTGGGCGACCAGTCGGGTTATCTGCTGGCGGGAATAGCCGCTCACCTTCATCAGGTAGCGGATCACCACCCCCTTGTCCGGCCGGGCAGAGGTCAGGTAGCGGAATCTGACCAGCTCCCCCCCCTGTATCCAGCGGTAGCTGGCATCCTTGTCTCCCAAGACCGAAAAGGCTACCGCCTGGGTGCCCGACAGGAAATCCCGCAGCTGGTCTGTGGTGGTCAAATCGTCGAGCTTCATGATGGTTTTCATCCCCCATCATGAACGGATCCCGAGTAAGCTTCAGACTCATTTCATATTGGAAACACCCCGGGCCTTCAGACTCACTTCATGTTGGACAAGGCTACTGCTGGACTCAGGCAAAAAGGGCGTTTATTCTTCTTATACTTGGAAGGCGCAGGAAGATCGCGCCGTTGACCATGTTAAGAATCACCATGGTCGAGAACACCACCGCCACCAGGCCGCTGGCCAGCTCCGCCGTGGCGTGATAAATGAATATATAGTTGCCGCTGAACAGGCACAGGCCCTGCAGGCAGACCATGACATGATCCCGCCGCGACAGCGGCAGCAGGCGCCGGCGCAATACCAGGTAGAGGAATATGAGCAGGGCGGCCAGCATGGAGCGGTGGGCGATGGACACCATGGGCGCCACGGTGCCAAGCTGGAACTTGATGGCGATCCAGGTGGAACCCCAGATCACCACCGTGATGGTGTACAGCAGCAGATTGTTCATCGGCAGCGGCCAGCGCAAAGCGCGCACTTTAGCGCATCCGCGGGCCCGGGCCTATGCTGGAGGCGAACGCCGCCGCGGGATCAGCGCTTGAGGAACTCGCCCGCGTACCAGTTCAACATGGCAATCTTTTCGTCCAGTGGCTTGTCGGGCTCCATTTCATAGACGTTGCGGAAGCCGATGATCACATCGCTGACACCGATTTCCTCCAGCTTGCGGATACCTGCCTCGGTGAACGCGTCCTGGCCGGTGGTGAATATCCGGAAAGGACGGTCACTGGTGCCGTATTCAGCGCGCATTTCATGCAGGCGGCGGATGTACCCCTCCAGCTGCTGCATGTCGGCGCCCGCGCACATCCAGCCGTCACCGACCTTGGCTGCCCGGCGCAGCGCCGGCTCCGCATGGCCCCCGACCAGAATGGGCGTGGGCGCGGTGGGCGCCGGGCACATCTTGATCGCAGGCAGCTTGTGGATTTCACCGCTATAGCCAAAGAACTCGCCCGTCTCCAGGCCGCGCAGGATGTCGATCTGCTCATCCAGGCGCAGGCCGCGCTTCTCCCAGGGCACATCACAGACCGCGAAATCCTCCTCCCAGGGGCTGATGCCGACGCCGAAATCAAAGCGGTTGTGGGACAGGGCCTGAATGCTCTGGACCTGCTTCGCCACGACAGCCACCTGGCGCACTGCCAGCTTGTAGACGAACGTGGCGAAACGAATCTTTTCGGTAACAGCGGCCATGGCCGCGACCGCAATCAGGCTTTCAAGAAAGGGCACGCTTTCCAGAAACTCGCGGCTCCCATCCTTGTTGTAAGGATATTTGGAGCTGGCCTCCTGTGGGTAGCAGATGCTGTCGGGAATGGTGATGCCATCGAAACCCGCCGCTTCCGCCGCCTGCGCCAGGGGCAGATAGTGGTCGCCATCGCTCATGCCGATCTGGTAGCTGAATCTCATGCTCGTGCTCCTGTCTTTTGATTGGATGGCCGCCCTTCGGCGTCCTCTACTGTCATCGCCATTACTGTAACCGCCTTGAGGGCAGTGGTCATCGCCCGGTTGAAAATAGCCCCGGCTGGCCTCAAATACTGAACTTGGTACCCTGACGGGGTACTGACCCTCGAGCAGCTATCGCAAGGACGCGGATCATGCCCCACGCTGCGGCGGTCAGGACCGCCACCCGGGACCGGGATGCTGGTC
>NZ_JAUTDR010000038.1 GCF_030649675.1 Haliea sp. E1-2-M8
ACCGTGGTGGTTCGAAGATGGACCCGGTCATTACTGATCGTTGCGTCGAGAACGGCCCTGAGCGACGCGTTCAGCAGATGCCACTACTGGAATCTGCCTTCCCCGATTGCAAGGTGGGGTCTTCCTTGCCACTTTTCCGTAGTGGCCACGGGAAATTTCGCTACTGTGGGGAGTATAGACCAACAGATAATGCGTTTGTCACAAAAAAACCGGTCAAGTTGCGGCGGGGGGGGGGGTTCCTGCCGCGCCCTGAGGGGTTTATGATGCCAGTGGCGCGACCTGCGAAGAGTCCTGCCGGGGCAAGGATTGTGTCGGAATGAGACAGGTCAGGACGCCATCTGGCTGGTTTACGCAGAAACCACGCGGCTCTGGGTGATAGTCGGTTGCGGTATCGGCGGGACACGGCGCCCAAGTCACTACCCGCTGCGCTTGGCAGTGACTTGGGCTGGCATCGGTGCGCAGGCGACGCCTAATGGTTCTGAGCGCGCAGACCGGGGCCGGGATAATTGGAAGCCCCAGCACCGCTGGGCGGGATTTTGCGGTTGCACGATGCACACTTGCGGTCACGCGCGACGACGTGCGACGCCTGCACTACTGAAAACCCCGCCAGCTTCCGACGGGCTAAGTGGTGCCACTGGCACCACTTACTGCGCTCAGGGCGGACGGGGTTTTGGGTTGACTGGCCGATATTATCGGCTCGAGAGTTGCGGGATTGTCGGGTGCGGTAGTTGCAGTTGCGAAGGGACGATCGCCAAAAACCGATTGCACCAGCCAATCGCCAAACATGAAAGCGGATTGTGTGCTTCCGATTACGCAATCCTGAAATACGTGCTCGCTTGCATCATTGTCATCGGCACCGGCAACAACATGCAAGATAGGAGGGGCTCCTCGCGCGGGTGGGACGCACGCTTTCCGTGTATAACGGCCCATGCGGTCAGGCGCTGCGCGCGAATCTGTGCCGGTAACTGGGCCGTTTCTGCCAACCACTCATCTAACACTATCGAGTCCGCAACCAGACTGTTAGCGTCGGAGATGAAGCGGTGTGGTAGCTCTTGCCGCTGCCGACTATGAGCAGACCTTTCCGACGCAGGGGCAATGCGCTCGGCCGAGAGCCAGATGTTCTGCGGGGGCCAGGCAAAGCTTCAGCGAGAGCTGGACGATGGGGGTATCGGCCTCGGGGAATGCCATCTTCATGGGAATTAATACCCCATGATGCATGCCGCAGGTATGTTCTGCCTCGCTGACAATGCCGGCAGTAGCGAGCGATGCCTGCACCTTCGCTGCGAGCTTGGGTGATCCGGGTGCCGGGTACCTCAGCGCGTAGGTGTGGGGCGGAAATCCGGAGTAGGTGTACAAGAGCGGTGGTGCCTTATGATTCTTTGTTAGTGTTCATTAGGAGTCTGACAAAGATTTCGATGGAGTTTTCGAGCTTTCTAACTCGCTCGGGGTCAAGTGGATCATAGGGCAACTTGTCGCCCATAATGGTGGGGAAACCAGAGAAATAAAAGCTGATGACGCCCAGAAGCATACTGGTTACCAAAACCGGATCGAAGTTCACTGTCGATTTCGAGGACCGCTTGGGGTTCTCCAAGGCTGCTATGAGATATTGCAGTGCATTGCCTATCATCGGTCCTATTATAGAGAGCGATTCAGGCGTACCCGCGGCCGCTTCCCGCATAAACAGTTTCACAGACTCCGGTCGATCAACGCTCTCTCTAATGAGGTCAATTCCGATCTTCACGACCATTTCTTCAAGCGATAGCGACTGATCTATATCAGCGGTTATTTTCTTGGATATTGATTTGAAGGAAAAGCGCAAGGTTTCGTGATAGAGATGTTTCTTGCTCTTGAAGTGGTAGAGAATCGCGGTTCCGAGGAGATTTACCCGATCACCGATATCATCCAGAGTCGTTCGATCATAGCCTTCTTCAGCAAAGACAATCTGTGCAGACTCCAAGATTGATTTCTTGGTACGCTCCGCCTTGGTAAGTCTACCGTCCTTGCGACGTTTCGGTTTATCAGGATTCACTTCAGCCCCGCTCTTGTTGGTAGAAGCGCTTACTTTGGTTTTCAAATTAGCATCCTGCTCGATTTTTCGAAGGGAGTATCAATCCTGGTGCGGTCGGAATTAAAGCAACGAACACTCCATCAAGTAGGTTCGGTTTACTGTATCAGTTGCTACCTTGAAACGCGATATCTATTGAGCTAGACTTCAGTTTTGAATTATAGCTCATATAAAATACGCTGTCTCGTTATTTCATTGAGTCCTTAGCCAAGAAAGGAAACTTCATGCCTTCAATACTTTATCAGAAGCATAATGGCATCGCGACAATAACGATGAATCGTCCTGAAAAGCACAACGCGATGAATGCCCAAATGCTTGTCGAACTCTCTCGAGCGTGGCTGGATTTCCGTGACGACATCGATATGCGCGTAGCCGTGTTGACCGGCGCAGGGGACCGAGCCTTCTGCGCTGGCGCTGACTTGGGTTCCCTGCTTCCGCTGTTGACCCGTTCCAGGTCGGCACAGGACGAATGGGACGAGGAGCTATTGGCGGATAAATCTATCCAAATGAGAGCGGTACTTCGAGGGTTCGATCTTTACAAACCGGTTATCGCAGCGATAAACGGTTTTGCTCTCGCCGGCGGCTCTGAAATCCTGGGAGCGTGCGATCTACGGATCGCAGCCCCCCAAGCAACCCTCGGGCTTACCGAGGTTAAGCGAGGACTCGCACCGGGTGGTGGATCAATGGTCAGGCTGGCGCGGCAGATACCGCTGGCCAAGGCAATGGAAATCCTCCTGACAGGAGAACCTATGAGCGCCGAAGAGGCACATCGCATCGGCCTGGTTAACGAAATCACAACCGCAGATGGTCTTCAAAAACGTGCGCATGATATTGCACGCCTTGTGGCAGACAACGCACCTTTGGCTGTGCAGGCATGTAAAGAAGTCGTCTTGCGCACTAGCGGTCTTCGCTACGAAGATGCGTACAAGATCGAAGACGAAGTTGCTTTGCGTGTGCTTCGTTCCAAGGATGCCGTTGAAGGCCCTAAGGCATTCATAGAAAAACGCACCCCCAAATTTACATCGACCTGATCTTCAGGCGATCTCCTGAATCACTGTGCGTCCGGCTTGTCCACGGAAACCATGCTATAACCGAAGGGCTCATCGCGTTCCCGGAACGCTGCTTTAAGCCCGACTTCCTTCACGTTCGATATAAAGGCAGATCCAGCCCTGGCCTTGTGCCCTCTGGCGTCCATCTCGGCGGCAAATCTCTGAAGCGTCTTCGCACCCATCAACTCTAGCCCCATGTTCAACACGCGCTTGTTACACGACAATACATGATGATCGATTAAAGCCATGCGTTTAACCAGGTGAGTGCATTCCAGTGCAAGGCCTTCCGGGTGGACGGATTTGAGTACCAGGCCAATCTTTGCAGCATCTTTACCAACTATGGTGTCTCCGGTAAGGAAAAGCCGTTTCGCCCACTGGGGGGAGGTGTGGTAGAGCCACATATTAATCGGCAAGGTTCCCATTCCCCGGGCGGCGGGAAAACCAAAAACTGCATCATCCGAGCAGATTACGATATCGCACAGTAGTGCCAGATCGGTGCCTCCCGCCAGGCAATTCCCATGTACCTGCGCAACAACTGGTTTGTGCATGTCAAAAATTGACAATAAACGCTTGTTACTTTGTTCTATGTGCCAGCTGTCGTCGTCTATATCCCGACCTCTTCTGTACTGCGCCGAGGGGTTAAGACCAATATTCCTACCTCCGTCTCCCAGCGCATAACCAGCGCTGAATGAGGGGCCTGCGCCCTTGATCAGTACAGAATGGACCGCATTGTCGTTATCGGCTTCAAGCATCGCCGCTTCGATTTCGTTAAGCATCTGTGGAGTCATGGCGTTGTGTTTTTCCGGAAGGTTGAGTGTGACACTGGCGTATCCTTCCTCCACAGAATAAATAATGGTATCGAATTCGGACATCGCGGTTCCCCGATTAATGATCGTGAAGTGACATTTGGATGAGCATTTAGTTGTGCCTGTAAGTATCAATCAGTCCGGTCTCCGCCGACAAAGCTTCCATAGTCAGCTTTTCGGCTTCTGTGCGGATTGACATTTTTGCCCTTTCCGCGCAGCCGATTTCTTAGACAGGGAATTTATATTTGCAGTTCAGCTTCGATCGCCTTTATAATTGAGTCCCAAATCAGTATTGAACTATAATTCACCATGGGTTGACCGTCAAGCTTGCCGCCGGATGCTCTATGGCGGCCTGAACTGCTCGGTTGATTATCCATAACAGGAGAGTGAGATGGCTAAGAATTCCGCGGGAGAGACGCCAGAGCAGTCTGAATTTCGTGCGCACTGTCGAGAGTGGCTGAAGAAAAATGTTCCTGCCCCCCCAGCATTCAAGATGCCTGCCACATCGGGTGGAATCTTAAGTCTGGAGCAACTTGAGTACGCGCGAAGCTGGCAGCTGTCAGCCTACAACGCCGGCTTGATCGGCTGCGACTACCCCAGCGAATATGGAGGTGGTGGAAGGTCGAATTGCCAGGCAATTGCCAATCAGGAGATGAGAAACGCAAGGACGCCAGTATTGGCCGGCATGGTCGGCCTACAGATTGTAGCTGGGTCAATGTGCATACACGGCTCCGAAGCGGTAAAGCGACGATTCCTGGGGAGTATCTTCTCTGCTCAGGAATTGTGGTGTCAGGGGTTCAGTGAACCCTGCGCCGGGTCTGACTTGGCGAGTCTGCAAACCTTTGCACAGCGAAAAGGCGATAGATGGATTATCAATGGTCACAAAGTCTGGACGTCGATGGCCCAGTTTGCAGACTGGATGCTATTGGCGGCGCGAACTGACAAACACGAAAAGTACAAAGGGCTGACAGTTTTTGTAGTGCCGGTGAAAGCGGAGCTGGACAAATCGGTAACAGTCCGACCTTTGGTCAAGATAACCGGAGACGCGGAGTTCAATGAGGTAAGGCTGGACAACCTCGAGATCGAAGATAGCTACCGTGTAGGCGAAATCGGCGAGGGATGGAACGTAATCTCTACGACGCTTGCCCATGAGCGAGGGGCTGGCTTCTACATCGAACCGCTCTCAGGCGGTCAGGGACTCCAATCAAAAAGCCAGAAAGCTGAAAAAATCTATCCTCTTGTTGAGTTGGCGAGGAACTCTGTAAAAAACGGCAAACCTGTCTCTGAAGACCCAGTATTGATGGATAGACTGATGAAGATGCTGACCCGCTCGCAGGGGATTAGACAGATGCGTAGGATGCGTTCCGTTAAGGACCTCGCTGGGAACCCGGCCAGATTTGCCATGCAGGACAAAGTTGTGGCGGCGGATTATCTGCAACAAATGTCTGCTCTGGCGATGGAAATTCAAGGATGTGGTAGCACATTGGCGACATCAGATCCCAACGCACCAGACGGTGGCCGTTGGTCCCGGTCGTATTTGGATTCGTTCGGGGCGACGATTGCCGGCGGAACTAACGAGATACAGCGAAATATTATCGGAGAAAAAATTCTGGGTTTGGCCAAAACAAAGTAAAGAGGACATCTAGATGGTTCAACCAAGGAATTTCGGTTTCGGCGAAGACGAAAAAGCGCTCAAAGAGGTAGCTCATGCATTCTTCAGAGATAAGTTCCCCACCGATAGGCTTCATAGGCTCGTTGCCTCCAACTGGAAGCAAGAGCAGGAGTCAGAGTGCTATTGGGATCGTTCACTATGGCAGGAGATCGTTGAGCTAGGCTGGCTGACCATAGCCGTGCCTGAAAGACTCGGTGGCGCTGGCATGTCTACCGTTGCTGTCGCCGGCCTCATTGAAGAGGCCGGTCGCGCGGCGCTACCCAGTCCTTTAATATCCACGCTCAGTGCTTGCTACATTCTCGATGCCTGCGCAACCGAAGGTGCCGACCTGGCTCTGGCTCTGGTTGTGGACGGCAAAACCTTCAGTTTTGCGTCCGGCGATCGTTACGGCTCGTGGGAGAATGAGACCTGCGATATTTCGGTAAGCGACGGAGTGCTGAATGGGACTGCTTGGTTTGTGCAGGAAGCCAGAAAAGCTGACTACTTTCTGGTTAAGGCAAAGAGCGAGCTCGGCCTCGGATTATATGTGATGCCGGCGAACACACCGGGAGTAAATATCTGTGCAGACAAAATCATTGATCTCACCAGAGATCAGGCTCACATAGTGTTCGACAATGTACGATATGATGATGTTCAGGTCGTTGCAGCGCCGGGCGAAGCAGTGGCAGCGTTGCAGTCTGCTACGCCCGCGATGTTGACCATTCTCAGCGCGGATATGTGCGGCGCAGCAGAGTGGCAGTTACAAACTACCGTCGAATACGCAAGGTCACGCGTTCAATTTGATCGTCCTATTGGTTTTTTTCAAGCTGTTAAGCATCCGCTTGTTGATTTCATGACAGAAATCGATCAGTCGCGTGCCCTGACATATAACGCTGCCTGCGCTATCGATCACGAGCCAGAGATGGCCGAACAGTTTGCCCGGATGGCAAAAGCCGCTGCGACTGATGCCGTTGGCTACGGTTCGCGTATTTCGGTCCAGTTGCACGGCGGAATAGGCTTTACTTGGGAGTGCTTTGTACATCTCTATATGAAACGACAGTTACACAGCCAGTTTATTCTCGGAGATGCAGCGTATCAGCGTGCAAAGTTGGGAGCGTTGGTTCTCGCTTAATCAAGGTTGTGGGCCGGCTGGAAGCGATGGAACGATATTGACTACCGATGTCTTGCCGAGCCTGCCTGTTCGGTACCGCGGTTAGTTGACCCACCATAAAAAAATGAGTGCGAGGAGGACCGCAATGCCGATACTTTCGACTCCCTGGTACTACGGTTGGAACATTGTCGCTGTGGCGGTCGGGTACCAGGCGATTATATTTGGAATTGCAATCTACAGCTTTACCTTCTGGGTACCACATTGGGAAGAAGAGTTCGGCGTGGGACGCGGAGACGTCATGTTAGTCTTCCTGGGTTTGCAAGCGGGTATGGCTGTGCTCTCTCCCTTTGCGGGACGTGCCGCAGATACCCTGTCAATTCGTTTTCTGGTTGCACTAGGTGCAATTTGCTTTTCCCTGGGGCTCCTTGCATCCAGTTATGCGGGGGCTCTTTGGCAAATCGGCTTGAGCTTCACAGTTCTGACGGTGATCGGCGTGCTTCTCGCCGGACCGATAACGGCGCAAACATTAGTCACGCGATGGTTTGATCGAAATAGTGGTCTGGCAATGGGTGTGGTTACAACCGGAACATCAATTGGTGGTCTTTTAATGCCGCTTCTGATGGTTTACCTGCAATCAAGATTCGGTTGGCGCGAGGCTAATGTTTGGTTGGCGGCACTAGTGGTGCTGTTTATCGTTCCGGCTTCACTTTTGATCTACGACTCACCTGCGAAGGCGGAAGTAGTGGCCCAAGACACTAAGGTTTCAACATCTGAACGCAATAGCCGTTCTGCGGATGTTGAGTGGGGATTATCTGGTATTCTTAAAGCCCCATCATTTTGGACGATGATGTTTTGCTTTACTGTGGTTACAGCTATTTTTGTGGCAATCCAACAGAATATGGCTCCTTTGGCGAAGGACCATGGAATAAGCGCGGTTACAGTATCCTATGCTGTCGCGCTTATGGCATCCGTGATGATTCTAGCGAAACTGTTGTTTGGTTTTCTTGCTGACCGAACTAACCTTGGCATTTTATACGCTATCGCTCTTGCTTCTCTCGCTGCGGCACTCGCTATTCTTATTGTCACGGAGCTAAGGTACTCCACGTTACTAGCGATTGCCGCTCTGGTGGGACTTGCCACGGGGAGTGTGGCGCCACTGCTGGCTGCAATGATCAGGCGTGATTTTGGCATTGTGTCTTTCGGACGGGTCAGGGGGCTATCCGTATCCGTACTAAGCTGTTCGGCGATCGGGCCGTGGATCGCCGGCAGTACCTTCGATGCTACCGGCAGCTATGATGTCGCCTGGTTGGTTCTAGGTAGCTTGATGATTCCAGCGGCGATAGCTTCTCTTTATCTCTCAGGAACAGCTGAAGCCAAGCCCCAAAACGCGAATGTGCCAGTAGGCAAGAAAACTATTTTTAGCAGCGTAGTACGACTGTTGAATCGTAAGCAGTAGTCCAGGAGGGGCAATTGAAGACTAAGAACAACTACGAAACATTACTGATCGAACGCCACGATGACATTGCTGTGCTGAGCCTAAACAGGCCGGAAAAGTTAAACGCAATAGGTTCAGCCATGCTCCGCGATCTCTCGCAGGCAATTCCAGAGTTGAACGAGGACGACAGTATTCGGATTGTCATTCTGACAGGAAAAGGTCAAGGGTTTTGCGGAGGAGCAGATCTTGGTGAGCGAGTTGACGACTACATTCTCGAAGACGAATATCTGCCGAAATTACAAGCGATATGGGAAGCACCCAAGCCTTGGATCAGTGCCATCCACGGCGCTGCCGCTGGTGTGGGCAGTGCCTTTGCAATGTGTTGCGATCTGACAGTAATGGCAGACGATGCCTACATATACCAGGCCTTTGGAGGCATTGGCTTGATTCCTGATGGAGGTGCGAGCTGGCATCTGGCACGCACACTGGGTAAAAAACGTGCTTATGAGGTCATTGTTACTGGCGAGCGAATCAGCGCGCAGAACTGCCTTGAGTGGGGTTTGTGTAACCGTGTGGTTCCTCTTGAGCGCTTGATGAAGGATACGTTGGACTGGGCTCGCGAGCTTGGCAAGCGAGCGCCTCTCTCCATGCGGTATGCAAAGCAAGCGCTGAATGTCGCTGTGGAAAAAGATCTGAGCGAAACAATCCTGGCGGAAGCGGCCCTTCAGCGTATCTGTGCTGCCAGTGATGATGCGCGTGAAGGCAGGTTAGCTTTTGCGGAGAAGCGAAAGCCCGTCTGGACAGGTCGGTAACGGCACCTACTTGGAGTGTGCAAGCGTCAGTTCTTTCCTAAGCGTGCAAAGTTGGGCTTGCGTCTGTCTAAGAAAGATTGAACGCCCTCTTTGAAATCTGGACCTGCGATACTTTCCTTCATAAGCTTGTTCGCTTCCTTGAATGCTTCTGTGGGAGGCCTGAATAGATCGCGATACACCTGACCCTTAATACCTGCGATTGAGGCGGGAGAGCAGTTTTCCGCAATATCGCTAATATAGGCAAGCGAATTCGGGATTAGCTCATCATCCTTGTACACACGTGTACCAAGTCCAATCTCCTTTGCTTCTTTGCCAAACACTTTACGACTTGACCAGAGTATATCCAGTGCCCAGTCCGTGCCCACGAGTTTCGGTAATACCCATGAAATGCCTAGTTCAGCGATAAGCCCGCGTCTCGAGAAGGAGGAAGAAACATAGCCTGATTCAGCGAAAAAGCGTATGTCACAAAACAATGCAAGCGCGAGTCCTGCGCCAGCCACTGCGCCGTTGATTGCACCAATTACAGGCTTGTTAATCGTAGCAAAGTATGAGTAAGTGCCTTTGTGGAATCCCTCGGGCAGCTCGAGCCGACCTGGTTCCGCCTTCAGTCTTTCACTGGATTCCTCAGTATCACCCAGGCGTTTTTCAGGCCACCCCGATTGCCCTGCCTGGTGTAAATCTGCCATATCCACGCCGGCGCAAAATGCATCGCCTGCCCCAGTAATGACAATACCAACAACTTGTTTGTCATTCTCGGCTCTGGCTAGAGCGTGCCGAAGTTCCTTACCCATAAGCGCGGTAATGGCATTCAATCTTTTTGGACGGTTAAGAGTAATTATTGCTGCACTATCATGGATCTCGTAGAGGATGTCACTGTAGTCTTGTGCCGTCATCTGATGGATTCCCTGTCTATCGATTCGCTTATGGGGGATGTGCGTACGAACCCCGCCAGTCTATGAGAGAGGATGCTCTCAGCCTCAAGAATAATGCGATCTATAAGCTCTTGCACGCTGGGGATGTCGTGGATTAGTCCCTGCGCCATGCTAGCCCAATAGATACCAGAATTTATGTCGCCGGTTTTCATCAAGGCCGCCCCGGCTTTTCCATTTACCAGATCGGCCACGTCGGCGAAGCTTGCATCAGGCTGTGAAAGCCGACGAACGACCTCGTCGGACACTTCGCTTTTCCCAACCCGGGCGGTGTTTTTCAGGTTTCTGAAAATGAGGTTTGTCCCGCGCTCGTCATTGTCGATATAGCACTGCTTGATTCTGTCGTGAATAGGCGCTTCCTTTGTTGCACAAAACCGCGTCCCCATATTGATGCCCTCTGCACCCAGCGCAAGGGCGGCAATGAGGCCGCGCCCATCAGCGAATCCACCGCTGGCTATCATGGGTATGCTGATCTTGTCAGCGGCGACGGGAACCAAAATAAGCCCGGGAATATCGTCCTCGCCTGGATGTCCTGCGCACTCGAATCCGTCAATAGAGATGATGTCCACTCCTTTCCGTTGTGCGGAAAGAGCGTGGCGGACAGAGGTGCATTTGTGCATGATCGTGATATTTTCCGCTTTGAACAGCTTCCAAAGTTCCGCGATGGCGGGCGTTCCGGCGGTCTCAACGACAGTGACACCACTGTCGATGATGGCGTGACAATAGGCTTTATAGTCAGGAGAATTTATTGTTGGGAATACTGTCATATTGACGGCGAAGGGAGCGGATGTCATTTCACGGCACCTCTCGATTTCCTTCGCTAATGCTCCAGGGTTGGGTTGTGTCAAGCCGGTAATGATCCCGAGTCCCCCCGCATTTGACACTGCTGCTGCCAACTCAGCAACGCCTACGTGCGCCATTCCGCCCTGTACGATGGGATGAGTGATATTGAGCATTTCCGTGATTCGTGTTCTAAATGGCATCGCGAGCATCCTATGAAAGGTTGACCGGTTGACGGTCAATGATTTCTTCAGCAATAACTTCGAGCCAGTATTCAGTGCCACCCAGCATTAACTCGAGTTGTTTTCCGCGGCGCAGGTACAGGGTAGTGTCATGATCCTCCATGTAGCCCATACCACCAAAGATCTGCGATCCAGTATCCATATTTCGACAAACTGTCTCGGCGCAAAACGCTTTCATCTTTCCTACATAGCCGCGAACATTCAGTCCTTGATCCATGTTCGACGCGGTAAACAGTGTCAGTGTATCGGCCCCGTACAGTTCCATGATTGACTGTGCCAGGTACATCTGTATCGTCATCATCTGCCCGATGGGGCGATCAAATTGAACACGATCCTTGGCGTACTGTGTTGCGCGAGCATGCATCTCGAATCCTGCCCCGTTCGTATAGGCGCACAAGGCGATTGCAGTTTTCTGTATAGCGGGCTCCAAATCCGCCCAGGCTCTGTCAACGTTGCCCAGAATACAGCTTTCTGGGACACGAACATTATCGAAGACGACTTCGTACTGACGGTCCCGTGACATAGTCGGCATGAGCTCACACGTCACACCCACGCTGTGGCGATCTACGAGAAACATCGTGAGACCACTGCTGTCCTTTCGGTTTATTGCAGGCCCGCCAGTCCGTGCGACCACCAGAAGTGTGTCCGCCCTATCGGCAAACTCGACGAACATCTTGCGACCGCTGATCACATAGGCGTCGCCTTCAACCTTTGCCTCACATCGGATGTGTGAGGGATGAAAGAAGCGCGAGAGCTCCTGAAAGGCAAATGCATAGACCGATGTGCCTGCAACGATACTTGGCAGCAACTCTCGTTTCTGTACCTCTGTGCCGCAACGGCTGATGGACTCGCCGGCTGTGACTACAGTATGAAGCAATGGGCTGGGACAGATTTTTCGCCCAAGTTCACGCAGTAAAATGACGTTATCGACCATAGTCATTCCCATTCCGCCATACTCTTCCGGAAGGTTTATACCCAGCCAGCCCATTTCTGCAAAGCTTCTCCACATGTGTGGACAAAAACCCGTGTTACTGTTGTTTTCTATGTCGCGTAAAAACTCAAAACCGCACTCTCTTTGCATGAACCTGGCGGCGGTGTCCTGCAACAAGTTCTGATCTTCGCTAAGTTTTATGTCCATTGTTCATTCACTCTGAAACGACAACCCGACAGGTACGCTCTCACCCTCTTGACCGGCGTAAACTGCTATCAATCATTGATAATTGACACTCATCATCTTGCTGATAATACTGGGGGGGCAAAGGAGTTCGGCAAGCCAAGTAGTCGCCTCGCGATAATGGTTTTCGCGGTATCGACACCGCCCGCGGCTATTCGCCCGTGACCTGCCATCAGATATTCCTCCATGATATAACCCTGCAGGGCAGCATAGGGTGAGCCTTTTGCCAAACATCCGTAGGGACCAAGAATGTTTTCTGCGAGGCTGCATGTCTCATCGTGCATCATGGCCCCCCATGCCTTGTTCATACTGGCTTCTACTGAAGGAACGCGTTCCGCCGCGATGCACATGCACAATCTCTCCAGCATATTGCCCACTTCTACACGGGAGGCCAGCCTTGCCATTTGGCTCCGGGATACTGGGTCGTCTGTTAAAGGTCTTTCGCCGGCGAAGTCGACCTCTTTGAAGTACTCCAATATTTTGTGGAACCTTCTATTGTGCTGCGCAGCAGCGATTATGGCGAAGCGTTCGTAGTCGATCGCCTGCATCATGTAGTAGAAGCCCTGATTCAATTCGCCGACGATACGCGAATTCGGAACCTTTACACGATCAAAAAAGACTTGATTTGTTCGTTCTGCTGTCGTCGTTCCTACGCAATACATTGGGGCAATTGAAATTCCTGGAGAGTTGGCGTCAACAATGATGAGGCTGAGATTTTTGTGCTTCGGAAGTTCGTGCGACGTTTTTACGACCATCCAATACCAATCGCAGAAATGCGCTGAGGTAATGTAGTGTTTCATTCCGTTCACTTCTAAATGATCGCCCTTGTTCTCTGCAAAAGTGGAAATATTGCCCAGGTCAGTTCCCGCGCTGGGCTCTGAATAGGTTAGAGCCCATTGACCTTCGTTATTAAATATTTTGGGAAGGAAATCAAGCTTTAGCGATTCGCTGCCGACGTGGAGTATCGTTCTGGCTATAGTACCTACATTTTTGCCTACGATTGGAGCGTTGAATCGATCAAGCTCGACGTTGAGTATGTATTGGGCAAATGGAGTGGTACTCGGCGTTCCCCCATACTTCTCTGGGAATCCTTGGCCCAACCAACCTTTAGCGGCCATTTTTGATACGAACTCAATGCGCGCTGGTGTGTCGACTAGCCAGCTCCCTCGGACCTCTTCCGTAACATGCTCCTCAAGAAACGCGACCACCTCACTACGATAAGCCTTTTCTGCCTCACTCCATTCGAAATTCATAGTTTTGGATCCTTCGCACTAGTTTGCACGTTCGAGTATATGCACGCCACAGCATGTGCCTAGACCAATGACGTGAGCGAGACCGTACCTGGCGTTTTTTACTTGTCGTTCGCCCGCTTCGTCGCGCAGATGTGTGCAGATTTCGTAGATATTGGCGATACCAGTTGCGCCAATGGGGTGACCTTTTGATAGCAAGCCTCCCGAGACATTGACAGGTATTCTCCCGCCCAGTGCAGTTTCACCCGAGTCAATCAATCTGCCTGCGTCGCCATCCTTGCATAGACCAAGGTTTTCATAATGAACGAGTTCGGCTGTGGCAAAGCAATCATGCAGTTCTACAAGATCGAGGTCACCAGCGGTGATACCCGCCATACCATAGGCTTTTTTTGCAGCGATTCTGGTACATGAATTAATGTCAGGCAACGTAGGATTTCTGAGCTGATAGGGGTCAGTTGCCAACGCAGATGCCGCTATACGTACTACTCGTTTCATACCGAGCTCTTTAGCCTTCTTTTCCGAGACCAGAACTGCCGCTGCGGCACCGTCTACATTCACTGAGCACATCATCTTTGTGTTTGGGTAGGCGATCATTTCGGCATTCATGACCTCCTCCAAAGGCGTCTCTTTCTGATACATCGCCTTTGGATTCATTGTCGAATGCTTGTGGTTCTTCACCGCTACCTTGGCAAATTGCTCAAAGGTAGTGCCATGGCTGCGGGTATGCTCGAGACCAATTGCAGCGAAAGTGGCAGGCATTGATCCGGAACCAAGCAGTCCTTCTTTTGATATTCCTCTCTCGCCGCCGGCGCTTCCGAGCAAGCCTTTTCCCATTTGCTCAACACCCACGGCAACCACAATGTCGCAAGCACCTGCCTTCACGGCCATCCAGGCTTCGCGAAATGCCGTTGCACCGGTAGCACACGCGTTCGAAACATTGATCACCGGTATTCCGGTCTGGCCGATCTCCTGAAGTATACGCTGTCCTACCATGGCGTTTGCCTGATACGCATTGCCGCAATATAGTGATTCGATATCGCGCATCGTCAGACCGGCATCATCAAGCGCCAAGAGAACCGCCTCTGCGCCGAGTTGGGGGACCGTTTTATCTGGGTACCGACCAAATTTAATCATATCAATGCCGAGCACATACACTTCATTCATTGGCAAATCTCCAAGCCGTTGTAGGGTAGGGCTGATGGTGAAAATAAAAAGACCTAGGCAGGAGCAAAGAAATAGCTCAGATAGCTGTTTCCTTTGCGATCCTTTCGCCCAAGTGCTTCGTCAAAAATGATGTTCACCGGCATACCGAAGCGGATCGCATCGGGTGTTGCTTCAACATCAATCAGATTTCCTTTCAGTGCGCCACCACCATCCAGATCAACATAGGCTGATATAAATGGCACCTCTATACCTGGAAAGGACCTGCAAACAATGGAGTAGGTGTAGAGTTTACCCGTACACCCCAGCTTGTATGGTCGTAGTGAGTTGGGTGACAGACATTGGGCGCAATGGGTTTGAGGCTTTGTATAAACGGCTTCGCATTCGTCACAACGCGCTCCTTCGAGGTAAGGTTGACCGTCTTTAGGGATCTTGAGAAAACCGACAACAGGCAGTAAGTTCTCCGAGCTTTTTACGTCATTCATGGTCAGGTCCCTGTTGGCATTAACTGGACAAGTTGGCTAGTGACGAAGATTGTGCAGGCTGAGTTATCAACGTGGAGCGACCACAACCGCAGTCGCGACTGTCGTCAACTCATCACGTTGATTTGTCATTTTCAGATTAAGCTCGATGCAACGTCGTCCCTCCTCGTCTATAAACTTATTGCTAACGGAGCCGCTACACCAGGAGGCATCACCAATAATATTCAGGCCCAGCAACTTTCCCTCGAATTTCAACAGGTGTCCGTTATCGCCCATCCAGTCGGTCACGCCGTGCATCATCCATCCAAATCGTTGACCACCGTAGTCATAGGCGTCGGGAAAGCCACATTCTCGAGCCCAGTCCGCATCCCAGTGTGCTCGCTGGGGGAAGTCCGGGATGCGCATGTATCGATCCGGAGCGTTGGCGCGCGGGTGATCCCGGATGTAGCGGTGGGCTATCTCGGAAGCCATGATGAACGGGCCACCCCAGCCACTAGTGAAAGCGATCGTCTCAGTGACGCTTAAGGGGCCTTTAACAACCGTGCCGATTTCATCGCCGATAACAACCTTGTCCCAAACGAGATCGTCTGCACCTCGACGAGTGTGGTCTTCCCTGTAGACGTCATCGGCGAGTCTGGCCAGAGCTTCGTCAGTCCAGACCTGGCGTTCCACTGACTTGCCTTTATTGCCTTTTTTAGCAGCTACGGCGCGGCCGAAGTGCATATATGCGACATCGTAGCTCGCAAGGAGAGTCTCATTGTGATCCCTGAACAAGTAGCGAGTCACCAGTTCTACACAACGATCGCCACCGAATTTACTAGGGCGTACATTCGCCTCGATAGCCTGCTTGGTAGTGTGGACAGGAGTATTGCGCGGTACGGGTTGCGGCCACATCCAGCGATCCCATGCCCAGATCGCGTGTAGCCCTGGCAGTCCCTCTCCGCGCGTTGGTTCACTACGGAAGCCGTTCGGCCCCTGATTGCAACTGTAATAGAAGGAGGGCGGGGTCAGGGTAGTGCCGTAGCCTGTCTGGCTGCCGTAATCAGGCTCACTCCAGAGTGGGTTGTCGTCCCCGATGCCCCAAGCCCAGTGACGTACGCTGTCCAGCGATGTTTCGCAGTGCCACTGTCGCTTTACGGGAGTTTCAGTTGACTCCGCTACGGTCTTCTGCAGGCCGGCTATTATCTCATCAGTCAATTCAATCTCTGTATTGAGTTCAACATTCGACATAAGTTGTCTTCCTTTATAATGAGCTATAGTTCAGTAATGAATTGTAAGTCATTAAAATAGACTCAACAAGACTTCTTTGCTAAATCTCACAACATAAGTCGGTAAGGGTGCTGGCTGAGCCGAGCTGAGCCAGGATTCGTGAAATACGAATAAGGAAAGTTCGCGTTACCCGGACCATTGAAGAGTGGTGAGTGAGCAGAAGGAGCAAAAAAAGTAAGCGTATTTGGAGCTGTGAGAAACTTTAGGTTTCTAGGCCGGCCGAGCCCTATCGTACAATATCGCTTGCGAATAGATCGCAAATCTCGTCTTCCGAGAATCCGAATTGAGCCAGTATCTCCTTGCTATGCTCGCCGAGCCTGGGGGCGAAGCCCTGGATTTTGGCAGGGGTTGCCGAAAACCTGGCCGCCGGACGGGACTGTCGTATCTTGCCAATGATCGGGTGATCAAGCACTTCAATCAGCTCATTGACAATAATCTGCTCGTCGTCCGGCACCTCGGCGCAAGTAATTACGCGGCCGCAGGGTACACCATTGCGGTCTAATAGCTCGAGCCAGTGTCGCGATGACTTTGTTAGTATGATTGGAGAGAGGAGTTCAGATAGTGTGCGGGTGTTGGTTGTGCGTCCAGCCGGAGTATTCAAGCGCTCATGCTGCAACCAGTCCTCGCGGCCAACTGCCTGGCACAGGCCCTGCCACTCGGATTCTGAAACCGCAGCGGCGGTAATGTACCCATCAGCAGTTTTAAAGATAAGATCGTTCCCCCTGTAGGGCGCTCTCGGCTCGCGAGCCTCCCTGTCGACCATCATGTTGCCGACCATGGCACTGGGCCAGGTCAGTGAGATCAACGCATCGATCATTGCGACCGTGACGTGCTGGCCCTCGCCGGTTTTTTCGCGCGACAGCAGGGCTGCCGTAATCGATTGCGAGGCAGTAATCGCCGCCACCACATCTGCTAGCGTTGCCTGAATCATTTGTGGGGGGCCATCGGGGCCCCCTTGCACAAAATTGATGCCCGACAAGCCCTGCACAATAGGGTCGTAAACGCGTCTGTTGACATATGGACCCTTGCTACCGAAGCCGGAGATGGAACAATAGACAATAGCCGGATTGATTGCTCGAAGGACGTCGTAACCGAGGCCCATACGCTCAATTGCGCCCGGGCGAAAATTTTGCACGACCACATCGACATCCTGCACCATACGCTTGATGATACCGATCCCAGCGTCCGTTTTGAGGTCGATGGCGATCGCTTTCTTGCCCCTGTTGCTGGATACGAAGAGAGTAGTGAGACCATCCTGGCTGCTTTGCGTATGACGAATCACGTCGCCCGTGAATGCCTCAACCTTTATGACCTCCGCGCCCTGATCACAAAGCGATGTTGTAGCCAGCGGTCCTGACAACACTGCGGAGAGGTCGAGAATCCTGAAGCCTGAGAGTGGGCCGGTCATGCTGAAGAGCCCTTCACTGAGCTTATCGCCTTGTTAATCTTCATCTTTCTGAGCCTCTATCAACTTTGCCGCGTATATCTATTGTCTTGTCCAGTATTTTGCCCTGAGAGCTGCGACGGATATTTTCCCCGTGGGCAACCGCGGCAATTGATCGACAAAGTCAATGCTACGAGGACATTTGAAGTGTGCCAGCCGCTCTCTGGCATAGGTGATGAGTTCCTGCTCCATGGCGCCAGTTGCACTGGCCGGTGACTCCAGCTGTACGATGGCCTTTACCTCCTCACCCATTTCCTCGTTGGGAACTCCAAAAACTACTACGTCCGCGACTTGGGGGTGTTGGATAAGCGCGTCCTCTGACTCTCTGGGGTAGATGTTCACGCCACCGGAGATGATCATGAAATCGGCCCTGTCTTTCAGGAAAAGGTATCCTTCATCATCGAGGTAGCCCATATCGCCGATCGCGATCCAGGTCTCGTGCGTGGGATGTCGCGACTTGTGAGTCTTGTCAGAATCCTTGTGATACTTAAAAGACACCCTTTTTGCAACTTCGAAATAGATTAGGCCTACTTCCCCAGGCGGCAGCTCCGCGCCGTTCTCATCGCAAATGTGTATTGTGGCACCTACCGGGGTGCCCACGGTGCCCGGCCTTTTCAGCCATTCTTCTGACGTCACAAGAGTAGAGCCAACGCCTTCGGTGGCACCGTAGAACTCATAGAGTATTGGCCCCCACCAGTCGATCATGTCGTGCTTGACAGAAACGGGGCAAGGCGCTGAGCCGTGCACGGCGACTTTATGTGAGCTAAGGTTATATTGCTGTCGCTCCGCTTCACTGAGTTTAAGCAGTCGAGTGAACATTGTGGGCACCCACTGGCTGTGCGTTACGCCAAAGTCCTCGATAGCCTTCAGCGCCTTTGCAGCCTCGAACCTGGGCATCATCACCACAGTTGCTCCCATACGCTGACTCTGGACCGAGAATAGCATGGGACCCGAATGATAGTTGGGAGCAGTATTAAGATAAATCGTCGAATTATCCCAATGCCAATGACTCGAGAACGGCTTCAAACCCCTTTCCGGGAAGTCCGCCACGCTGCGCTCAGGCAACCTTCGCTTGATACCCTTCGGTTTGCCTGTGGAGCCTGAGCTGTACAGCATGGTGGCTCCTTCCGGCTCGGCGTCAAGGGTGCACGGCGGGTAATGGTCCAAAGACTCTTGGTAGCTGGCGTAGCCGGGCAATTCCCCGTCTACTATTAACCGAACTGGACAGTTGTCGAGTTTGGACGGTAAGCCGTCAGCCGCCTCTCTTAAATAAAACGAAGTGATAAGCGCTTTGGATTGACTGTCATTGACGATATAAGCGGCTTCATCGGTAGTGAGATAGCGGTTTACAGTTGTGATGTACAACCCGGACCTAAGGGCCGCCCAGATTACTTCGTAGTAACGCAGGTTATTTTCCATGAAGATCGATATGTGGTCTCCGCTGCGCAGACCCTCGTAGTGCAGTAGTTGCGCAAGCTGATTTGAGCGATTATTCAACTCTTCGTAGCTAACTGTCTCTCCCGTAAACGAGTTGATCGCAGCTGCTTTGGTCGGGTGTATCTTCGCCCAGTAGCCTGGATACATATATGCTCTCCGTTATCCTGCGATGCCATAGTCGACTCTATATACCGCTGATTCAATCGTCCATGATTCGGGTAAATCGTTCTCTTAAAAATGAATGGTAGGTCAAAAATGACGCATGAGTCAATATATGTGGTCGATGCGGGCATGTCCGTGCGGATTGTGTTCTGGTTTTGCCTTCTCCCGGGGATTTTCAAAAAATACTTGCCGACACCATAAATTTAGTTATACTTCATTACTGAGTGCTGAGTCATAAAACGGATCATAGTTCAGCATTGTGAAGGCAGATCTTGTGGAAGGCGCAGTGATTAAGGAACAAGGTGCCTACTAGTATCTAGTATAGGGAACGCAGGTCTCATGCTCTAAGGCAGCAGTCATATCTATAACAACAAAGGTAAATACCTATGTTTACAAGCCCGGAAAGTTTCCGTCTATCACGCCAGCCGCTGGCGCAAGCCGTAGTCCTCGCAGCATTGGTGCTAGCCGACACCACTATACTCGCAAATCCTGTCCAGGCTCAGGCGGGCACTTCCCGAGGGGCGTCGGCTATTCTGGAGGAGATTGTCATTAGAGCCCGTAAACGGGCCGAGAATTCTCAGGATGTGCCCATTGCCATCAGTGCGTTCAACAGTCAGCAGCTTGATGCGCTGAAAGTTCGCGACCTTTCAAGTCTCTCATTTAGCATGCCCAACGTGGCCCTGGATGATCAAGGTACAACTCGCGGAGTAGCAAACTTTTCCATTCGTGGTGTGGGTATCACGAGCTCCATTGTCTCAATTGATCCCTCGGTTGGCGTGTTTATTGACGGCGTCTACCTCGGTGTGAACAACGGGATTGTTTTCGATACCTTCGACCTAGAAAGCATTGAAGTATTGCGCGGCCCGCAGGGTATTCTATTCGGTCGCAATGTGACCGGCGGTGCGGTCCTAATGAACACGAAGAAACCGCGGAATCAATTTGAGGCTTCGATCAGAACAACCTATGAAAAAAGCAAGCACGGCGGTTATAACACCTACCTGATGGGTAGTGTCGGTGGCCCTGTAACCGACAACCTGGCGCTCAAGCTGACAGCTTATCGCAACGATGATGAGGGTGGGCTGGAGAACAAGTTTGATGGCGAGAATCACGGTGCCATCGAGCAGAACATGATACGCCCTGTGGCTGTGTGGACCCCTACAGAAGCTCTGGAGTTGATAGTCCGTTATGAGTATGCAGATTCCGATGCCGACGGTCCATCGGGACAGTCGCATACAAACTCTCTTGGCATTAGTGGTAGTCCTGTAAACCACGATCCCGATAGCTTTGACTTTTCGATTAATGAACCAGGCCGTCAGGAGATGGAAAGCAAGCGCTTTACCTTTGAGATGAATTGGCGTGTGGGGGAGACTGGCACCATAACCAATATTTTTGGTTACCGAGATCTCGATTTGGTTGATCGTGTGGATATCGATTCTCAACCCTTGTCCCGTTTCCACGCTACGGTCTCGACTACTGCCGAGCAGTACAGCAATGAGTTACGCTACAACGCGCGGATTGCCAATCGCAGCAATGTCACCACAGGGGTCTACTATTTCACTAACGAAGTCGTTGTGCATGAAAGTCGCGAGATCTTCGGCGGTGTCGTGACAAACGATGGTGGTGGCGAATACGAGGTGGACACCTGGGCAGTTTTTGGGGCCGTTGACTACGACCTGACCGAAAAGCTGGTACTGAACGCAGGTATGCGTTACACGCAGGAAGAAAAATCGGTTGGAGTGGCCTCGCTGACGCTCAATAGGAACAGCCCTTGCTTCGTGCTGGCCGGCACCTGTGTTCTTGATTTCCTCGATGACGATGATTGGGATAGTTTTTCTCCGAAGATCGGCGTCACCTACAACATGAATGACAAAACCATGCTCTATGCGCATTGGACGCAGGGTTTCAGATCCGGTGGTTACAACCTTCGGAACTCTGCAAGTGATGCACAAATCAATGGTCCAGGGCCTTTTGATCAGGAAAAAGTCACCAATTATGAGGCCGGCTTCAAGATGCAATTCCCGCGTGGTCGTCTCAATGGAGCGCTCTTTTTTATTGAGGGTGAAGACATGCAGCGCGCTGTCATCCAGTTGGATCCCGGGGCAGCGAGTGGTCTTGCAACAGTCATCAAGAATGCGGGGGACACGGAGACAGCAGGTTTTGAGCTCGATGGCGTAGTCAGCCTTACCGAGCGCCTGCTACTTTCGGCTAGTGTCGGATACATAGACGCTGAATATAGCAAGGTGTCGTTTGATATTACCGGCGATGGACTGATCGACGGCGCCGACAAGGCTCTCTCGATTCCGCGGGCCGCGGAGTGGACCTATACCTTCGGCCTCAATCACGATCTGCCGATTGGAAACTGGTTAATGTCGTCGCGGATAAGTTATAACCATCGTGACGATTCCTTTGGTTCAGACGACAACCTCAGTCTGCTCCCTGAGCAGGACGTGGTAAATGCCGGTATCGACTTCTACTCAAACGACGGTCGCTGGGCGGTTGGGCTATATGGCAGAAACCTCACGGATGAAGTGTATTGGGGTGGTGAAACGCTGCTACCGACCTCCCTCGGAGGTGGAACTTTTGCCCCGCTCTCCAAAGGAGCGCGCTATGGGGTCGAGGTGACCTACAACTTCCAATAAAAACCGACCTGAGGAGTGAGAAGGATGTCCGAGATGAGATTTGACAACCGGGTTGTAGTAGTGACCGGTGCTGGCAATGGCGTAGGTAGGGCGCACGCGCTTGCATTTGCCTCCCGAGGCGCAAAGGTTATCGTAAATGACTTGGGAGGCAGCGCCAGCGGAAAAGGCAGCGACACGAGTGCGGCCGATAATGTTGTCGCGGAAATAACCGCGTTGGGAGGAGAGGCTATCGCCAACCATGATTCTGTCACAGAGGGTGAAAAGGTAATCAAGTCGGCGCTTGAAGCCTACGGCAGAATAGATGTGCTGGTAAATAATGCCGGTATCCTGCGAGACACGGCATTCCACAAAATGACTGATGAAAACTGGAAGATTATCTACGACGTCCACGTAATGGGTGCGTATTCACCCACCAGAGCCGCATGGAACCTGATGCGTGAACAGGAATACGGCCGTATCATATTTACCACATCCGCCTCGGGAATCTATGGGAATTTTGGGCAAACCAATTACAGCGCTGCCAAGCTGGGAATTTATGGCTTCGCGCAGTCGCTGGCGATAGAAGGTAGAAAGAAAAATATCTTCGTCAATACGATTGCTCCTATGGCGGTGTCTCGATTGACCCAAAACCTGATGTCCGAATCCATGAGCGAAATGATAAGACCGGAACTTGTCTCGCCTTTGGTTCTAAAGCTGTGTCATGAAAGCTCTGTAGAAAACGGTGGCCTGTATGAAGCTGGTGCGGGATGGTTTGCGAAGCTCCGCTGGGAAAGAGCCAAGGGCGGAAGGTTAGGTATCAATCAGGATATCAGTGTTGATAATCTGGAGGAAATCTGGGATCAGGTTGTCGACTTCAGCCAATCAGAACATCCACGATCAACGGCCGAGGCGGGCAAAACCCCCTTGCGGATATCGTAGTAATCCAAAGAGATCCGACTGGATCGACTTCGGTTGACCAATGATTAGTTTAAGACAGGATACTAGAACGTGGCCATTACGCGACATGAGGTTGAGGAAATACTGGCTCTGGATTGGGAGGAGCTGCCGGGACTCTATAGCAGCAAAGATACGCAGCTTTATGCCATCTCAATCGGCATGGGCAGGGACCCGCTGGACTCGAAGGAACTGAGCTACGTTTGTGAAACAGTTGGCAGCAATGTAATGCCGACTGCCGCATCGGTATTGGGTACGCCCAGCATTCGAGCAAGGCGCAATGCCATGGCGCAGCTGATGAAAAAAATGAACCTGATCATGATGCTGCATGGTGAGCAACGTCTCGAGATCCATCAACCACTCCCCTCAAATGCGAAAACCCTACTCTCATCCGGGGTAACCGGTGTGTATGATAAGGGCAAAAATAAAGGTGCTCTGGTGACCTTCGCGACAAAGGCCAGACTGGATGACGGTTCGGAGCTTTTTACTAGTAGCTCTACTTTGTTTTTCCGTGCAGATGGCGGCTTTGGGGGTACCTCCGAGGGCGCGCCGGTAGCGCATGAGCTGCCGCGTCGCGCTCCAGACGCGGTGTGCGAAATGCCGGGACGCAACGACCAGGCGCTGATCTATGCTCTTAACGGCGATAGAAACCCCCTGCATAGAGACCCCACGGTGGCAAAAAAGGCCGGATTCGACAAGCCCATTCTACATGGGTTATGTAGCTATGGAATTGCCTGTCACGCCGTCTTGAAGACGCTGTTGGACTACGACCAGCAGTCGATCAAGGGTTTCGATGTTCGTTTCTCAGCGCCGGCATTTCCCGGTGAAACACAGGTCGTAGAGATGTGGAGGGACGGGAACCTTATCTCATTTCGCAGTACCTTGAAGGAGCGTAATACTGTTTGTATCGACAACGGTCGTTGCTTGCTGGCCTAGAACCTAGCTGAACGAGTCCCTCGGACGAGAGAAAACTACGGATCGGAGTTTGGAGGCCAGGCTATGCGTTGTGAGTACCATGAAGAAGGTCACTTCTTCAGGAATGCGTCACCGGAACAGTGCATCCCCTATTTGGCAGAGAATATCAGTCATGACTAGAGGCTTCCGCTTCTGGAGCACGGTAATGGTGGTGATCTGCTTCGTGCTCGGTGTCGTCGTCTATGGTGGCGGACGCTACTCGTTTGGCATCTTTATGCGTCCCCTGTCGGAGTCCATGGGGTGGACCCGCACCCAGATCTCATTAGCCGTGACCATTAACCTGATTTGCTACGGCATCTCGTCTCCGATAGTTGGCTGGCTGTTGGACACCATAGGCGCCCGCAAGGTAATGATCACCGGTGCCACTCTAATGACCGTTTCCCTTTGCGGAATGTATTTCGTAAATAGTCTGTGGATGTTCTATTTCTTGTTTGGTGTGGTGTCCGCCTTCGGTGCCAACGGCATTGGGCGTATCGCTTCCGCCAGCATTATGGCCAACTGGTTTGTAAGGCGGCGGGGCCTGATGATGGGTGTTACAGCTCTCTCCATTGGACTGGGCACCGCCATCATGGCCCCATTGGTACGCCTGTTTCTCGATCTCTTTGGCTGGCGGCTTGCCTTTCTTGCTATCGGCGTCATGTTGGCAGTTTTGGTCCTGTTGCCTATTGTCCTTCTCGTGAAAGGCCAGGGGCGTCCAGAGGACCGGGGCTTTAGTCCGGACGACGCTTCCTTTGTCTCGGCGCCGCCCTATAACGTATCTGCCACAGGTGTGATGGACGCCGGTGACTGGAGAATGCGGGAAGCGCTTGGATCGGTTACCTTCTGGGGTATTTCCCTCGCTATCGGCATCAGCTACATGGCAGACTATTTGGTTCTCCTGCACGGACCAGCGGATTTCGAGGATCGAGGATACTCCGGTGCCACCGCAGCCATGGTGTTATCCATGGCGTCCTTGACCAGTTGTATCGGCAGGCTGGGTTTTGGCTGGCTGGCAGACAACGCCAACCAGCAGTTGACACTGGTGCTAATGTTTGCCGTGCAGGCGATAGCCACACCACTCATTATAATCGACGGTGGCCTAACGGCCCTGTATGCCTTCGCCTTCATATGGGGAATCGGCTACGGGGGTGCCGCTTCCCTTGCACCCGCCGTCATCGCCGACTATTTTGGACGTTACAATTTTAGCTCCATCTATGGCTGGACCACCATGGTTGCTGTTTTTTTCGGCGCCGCGGGGGGCGTCATTGGTGGCCTAATCTATGACTCTTTGGGCAATTATCTCTGGGCCTGGGGTCTCTGTGGTCTGCTCTGGCTGCTGGCCGTTGGCATAGTGTTGTTGTTTGGGGGCAAACCAATTGCGCGAAAAGTGTAAACACCGCCAGAGGGCGCTTGAGTCGGGCCATGGATTGCCGCTCAAGAACGAAATACCTCAGAGAGGCGCGTTTTGATTCAGGAGAAATAGATGAAGCTGGGTTTGATGCTGGGATATTCAGGTGCACGAATGAAACTTCCAGTTGAACTGGTGCAGCGCGCGGAGGCATTAGGTTTTGACTCTGTCTGGACAGCTGAAGCCTATGGTTCCGATGCGATAACTCCGCTGGCCTACCTGGCCGCGGTGACCAGGCGCATTCGTCTGGGGACTTCGATAATGCAATTGGCCGGCCGCTCACCGACCATGGCGGCCATGCAGTCGGCCACGATAGATGAGTTGGCTGGTGGCGATCGGTTTGTGGCGGGATTGGGCGTTAGTGGCCCTCAGATTGTCGAAGGTTGGTATGGTCAGCCCTGGGGCAAACCCTATTGGCGATTACGGGATTACGTATCAATTATGCGCAAGACATTCTTGCGCGAAGAACCCCTGTCACATCAAGGCCGGGAAATTTCCTTGCCATACACAGGTGAAGGCTCGTTGGGGGTTGGTAAGCCACTCAAGTCCATTCTACACATGAACCCCAATATTCCAATCTGGCTGGGAACGGGTTCAGAAGCCAACGTCAAACTGACAGCTGAGATCGCTGACGGCTGGTTCCCCTTGACATTCGTTCCCGGCATGATGGATTTTTATCGGCCTTGGCTCGAAGCGGGTTTTTCTCGCGCAGGTGGGGGCAAGTCTTTCAAAGATTTCGAAATTCAGGCTAGTGTAGTTGTCACTGTCACGGATGATGTCGCATCAGCCTTGCAGCGGATGAAGCCCGGCATTGCGCTTTATGTGGGTGGAATGGGACACGAGAATAAGAATTTCCATAAAGATATGATGATAAGGCGCGGATATGCGGACTCTGCGACAAGAATTCAGGAATTATTCCTCGCTGGACGCAAAGAGGAAGCAACCGCTGCGGTGCCAGACGAGTACTTGGACGAAGGGGCTCTCGTAGGTCCGGCAGAGCGAATTCGAGCGCGTTTCAGAGCATGGGAAGGGTCCGGCATTACTGGCCTGACACTGGTCTGCAATAGCGAGGATGCTTTGGAGATCATGGCAGATGTCGCCCGGTAGCCAGGTGCTCGCACCGCCATAAGTCTAAAACGGACGAGGTAAAACCCTATGTACCCAGGTCACTACGCCGCTATAACTCCTGACAAACCGGCGGTCATCAACGCCGCCTCGAGCGAAGCAATTACCTACGCGCAGCTCAATCACCGTTCAAACCAGCTGGCACAGTTGTTCTGGAGTCGCGGCATGCGTCGGGGCGATCATGTTGCGATATTGATGGAGAATCACCTGTACTATTTTGTCGTGGCTTGGGCGGCATTCCGATCGGGGATGTACCTGACCACCGTCAATAGGCATCTCAGGCCCTCCGAGGCTGCTTATATCGTAAACGATAGCGGTGCCGATGTACTGGTTTCGTCTCGTAGACTGGAGAGTGTAGCGACAGAGATCCCACCATTGTCCCCAAACTGCGCTACGCTACTTATGGTCGGCGGGCCTACTGATTCGGGTTCACCGTTTGAAGATTACGATACCGCCGTTTCGGCGTTTACCGGAGAGCCGCTGATGGAAGAACCCGCCGGCGAATTCATGCCTTACAGTTCCGGAACGACCGGCCGACCTAAAGGCATTATCAAGCCTCTGCGGGACGAGACTGCTGCTGCTGGCACATTGCTGGCAAAGGCGCTCAAGGGAGTTTTCGGATTTGACGAGCACTCGATCTACCTGTCTCCCGCGCCCCTTTATCACTCGGCGCCTATCGGTTTCAGCATAGCTGCCCAGTCCTTGGGCGGAACAGTGATCATGATGGAGCGTTTTGACGCACTTGAAGCGTTGCGCGCCATCGACAGGTATGGCGTAACCCATAGTCAATGGGTGCCGACAATGTTTTCTCGACTCCTCAAGTTGCGGGAGGAGGAGCGTACAGCGTTCGCGCTTTCCACACACAAAATCGCGATCCACTCGGCCGCACCCTGTCCTCTGAAAGTCAAACAGCAGATGATTGAATGGTGGGGCCCCATCGTGCATGAGTACTACGCTGGTAGTGACACAGACGGTATGACCTATATAGGTCCGGGCGAATGGTTGGCTCATCCGGGCAGCGTGGGTCGACCGACCGCTGGTGGAATACATATCTGCAACGAGTATGGTGAAGAGCTGCCCGCGGGAGAGACGGGAATCATCTACTTCGAATCATCAAGGAACACGGCAGTCAACTATCACAATGACACAGAAAAATCAGCGAAGGCACGCCACCCTGACCACCCCACGTGGATGGCGCCGGGAGATATCGGCCATGTAGATAGTGAAGGTTATTTGTATCTAACGGATCGCGCATCCTTCATGATCATCTCGGGTGGTGTAAACATCTACCCTCAGGAGATAGAGGACGAGCTGATAATGCATCCCTCTGTGGACGACGTAGCCGTTATCGGTGTCCCGAGCGAGGAGTTCGGCGAAGATGTAAAAGCGATTATCCAGTTGGTTGAGGGTGTCGAGGCAAGCTCCGCATTAGTCGAGGATCTTAACAATTTTGCGAGGGAACACCTTGCGCACTACAAGTGCCCACGCTCCTACGACTTTGAGGCGTCCCTTCCGCGCCTGCCGACGGGAAAGCTTTACAAGCGTGAACTCAAAGCGCGTTACTGGAACGAAGGGGGCTCTTCGATTATCCAGGGGTGACACCGAACAACGTCTGTTTGGTTGACTCAATCACTCCAGAATATGTGCAGGAATTCATAATTTTCAATTATTAGGCGCCCCCACTAGTGTCCGGTTAAAAGTTGAATAAATTCAGTTGGTTGCCGTGGGCATCCAGTTCGGTTATGTCGCCA
>NZ_JAUTDR010000039.1 GCF_030649675.1 Haliea sp. E1-2-M8
TGGCACAACCAGAGGCCGCCTGAGGGATGAATCTGGAGACCGGAATTACACCACTTGACGGGACACTACCAATTGATGGGGCCGATACCCATTGAGCCGGTAGGAAACTGTCAGAAATCCGGCATCAACCAGGGGTGCAAGTAACTCGAAAGCCCCCTGGAGCCGTTGCGGGCAGCGGTCACCTCCTGGCGATAATGCATCAGGTCATGCTCTTCGAGACGGCCCTCAAGAAACGCACGCGCATAGACCCCGGGAGCGGAATGCGGCTGAAAGAAAACAATATCGCCGTCAGACTGGTCACTTCGAGCATGGAAAAAGTGGTTAAATCCCACCTCGAACAGATCGGCTGCACTCGCATAGCTCGCAATATGCCCCCCCAAGTTCCCCAGAGGCCTGGTTAGCCCTGACGACCGTCACGAGTAAATTCCAACGCCTGATCGACACCAGTCGCTCTTCCAGGGTGAGGTCACCGGGAAATGCCGGCTGCCTGGATACCGGGATAGTGTTGACATAGGCCGTGCCATGCACCGGTTGCCAGCCAATCGCAGGATCACGCGCGATCACGGAAATCGCGTCGAGTATCTCCCGAGCCCGTTCAGCGCCCGCATGAGCAACCAGCGACTGCAGCGCATCACACCATTCCGCGCGCTCAAGGGCATCACTGTCGGCTTGCCGCGACATGGCGGTGCCCGCCAAAATTCTTTCATTATCAGCTCCTGAATGCTTGATGGTGCCACATCGATTTCGTCACGCGCCCGCCGATCAGGCCATATTCTGCTGTTAATCCTGCAATTCACGCCGCCAGAATGACGCCCGATCGCCCATTTGTATCATTTCTTATGCAGAAGGAGATTATGAAAACATAAACATAACGTGTCAATTATCTCTGTGATGCATCCGACACATAGAGTTTCGTATTGAATACATTGAACCGAATAATGTACACTCTGTGATTAATCAGACACATAAAGGCACGATGCATGAGAACCTCGGATAACAGTCTATGAATGATCAAGACAACACGACCGCTCCGATTCCCGAACTCGGCATTTGCCTGCGGCGAATACGACAGAAAAACAATCTCAAAATTGAGCAAGTTGCCAAACTGAGCGGACTCTCCAGATCGACATTGTCCAAAGTTGAAAACGGACACATGTCGCTCACGTACGAGAATATCGTCCGACTGGCGCGCGGGCTCGATGTCGATATCGCCGATTTCTTCCTGGCCAGTACGCCGGAGCGAGCAACGCCCGTTACCGCTCGCCGGGTTGTCGGTCGCGGCGATGACGTGTGCCCCATGAAAACGGCCCACGGCGATTACAGGTACCTTTGCGCTGACCTCTCCCAACGGCAACTTATTCCGATCAAGGCAACGCTCAGGTCGCGATCATTACAAGAATTCGGTGCACCGGTTTCCCATCCCGGTGAGGAATTTGCATATATTCTCAAAGGACGAGTTGAAGTCCATACCGAGCATTACCAGCCCACCATTCTTGAGGTCGGCGACTACATCTATCTCGACAGCGTGATGAAGCATGCCTTTCTCTCGGTCGGCGACGAAGACGCCGAACTTTTGTGGGTATGTTCATCTCCCCTGCTGATGGAGAACATCCACGAACTGTCAACCGGCCCGGATACAGCAACCACCCCTGCATCTGGCACCTGGTTGAGTACGGACTGAACGTCACTGTGTTTGAAAATGCCACCATAGACCTCGGCCACGGTGCCCGACTCGTGCGCAACGTGTCCGGACCGTGCCAGGAACCTGAGAGAATCATCGGAGCGGACCAGGGCGCCGACGCCAGAATGCAGATCCGCACCTGGCCCTCCTACGAACCTACGCAGCTGCGATCGTTGACGGATCTCGCAAACCAACTCGGCATCGCCCAATTGCTGGTCAAGGACGAGGGCAGCCGGATGGGGCTCGGCAGTTTCAAGAGCGTAGGCGGCGCCTATGCTGTAGTGGAACTTGTCCGGCGGTATCTGGAGGCACTCACGCAGCGGGTGGTGAATACCGCTGAAATCTTCTCAGGCGAATTCCGAAATCTACTCGCAGACAAGGTCATCGTCTCAGCAACAGCCGGAAATCATGGCAAGGCCGTCGCATTCGGTGCCCGAATGTGCGGGTGCCAATGCCGCATCTTCGTACATGGTGGCGTAACCGATGATCGGGTGCAGGCAATCGAAGCACTCGGGGCCGACGTTATCGTGGTCGAGGGTTCATACGACGATTCAGTGCGTGAGGCCGCAGAGCAAGCGCTGAGACATGATTGGTGGGTCGTCGCCGATACTGCTTACGACGGTTATACCAAAGTCCCAGTAGACATCATGAGAGGCTACACGCTGATCATGGATGAAGTTATCGAGCAGCTGAAAGGTGAGGCATTGCCGACCCATATACTGGTACAGACCGGTGTGGGAAGCCTTGCTGCAGCGCTATGTGCGTTTCTGCAGGCACGGCTCGGTGAAGACCGGCCGAGATTCATTGTGGTCGAATCCGTCAAGGCTGCATGCCTTCAGGAAAGTTTCCTTTGCGGGCACAGCACCATTGTGTCAGGACCGCATGCTACTTCAATGCTCGGGCTCGCCGCGGGAGAGGCATCTGCATTGGCTTGGCCGGCGTTGCGAACAGGCGCCACAGCGTTCGTTACAATCACCGACGGCGATAGCGCACAGGCGAGACATCTCCTCGCCATTGCCCACCCGCCAGTCAGCTCAGGACCCTCGGGGGCGGCCGGACTGGCAGGTCTTCTCAGAATTCTGTCGTCGGAAACGGCGAGTCAATCTCTCAACATCAATCAACACAGCCGGATACTAGTCATATCTACCGAAGAGGATGTCGAGGCGTTGGCACAGCCTTCCAAAACAGCAGGGTAACTCACCAACGCTAGCGCTTTCGCCACCTGAGAGGCTCCTGTGAGAGCAAGGGGGGTACTCCAGCTGCTGAAGTCAGAGGCCCCACTATTTTTCTCTCGCCGCGCGGACACCCGCAAGAACCAGACCCGTAATACCGCCAGATTCATCGGCTTCGAAGGTCAAGCCGATGTTTTCAAGAGAGAAGAAGTTCAGGGGATCCGCTGGCAGGAATTCCACCTCTTGGAGAAAATCAGGTACGGTCAGCAGCAGCCGGTCATCACTACGTCGCACCTGGACTGTCGACTCCACCGGCCAGCTGCTGCGGTAGTCGGCCACCAGCCTCTCCAGCTCGGCAGCATCCAGCGTCACCCTGGCGCGGGTCATCGGTTCAAAGCCCTGCCAGCCAAAGCAAGGCGCCACAGCCTGCATGATCTCGCCAATCAACAGGCGCCCACTGTCGCTATTGGTCATGATGGCGATGCCGTTGCCGTCCTCGATAGTGGCGTGCAACTGGGCGCGATAGCCGGCATTGGCACCGCCATGGCTGAAGTTGGTGACAGGGCCCTCTGGAGGCCCCAGGAAAAAGCCCAGCCCCAACCCCACCGGCTGGCGCGTCACAGCGGCCGCGGCCATGGCCGGCGACAGAATCCTGCCCTGGGTCCCGCGCAGGGCGTCCCGTATCTGCGTCGCGAACCGCAGCAGATCCGTGGGCGTGGTCCAGAGCCCGGCGGCGGCCATTTCCGGGTAGGTGTGTGGCCCACCGGTCACCGCCTCGCCATCAGCGCGGTAGGGCAGCGCGGCATCAGCGAGGCGAGGGGCGGACAGCGGCTGTTCAAAGCCGCTGTGGGACATGCCCGCGGGGGCCAGCACCCGGCGTCGCAACAGCGCGGCAAAAGGTTCACCGGTCACATCCTCCAACAACAGTTGGATAATAGTGGTACCGCCCCCGGAGTAGCGATAGCCCTGCCCCGGCCGCTGCGTAACTAAGACTGGTGCCGAATTGGCCGGCGCCGCACCTGCAAGGACCTGGAGTAGAGTCGGCACCGCTGTTCCGGCTGCATAACCCTGAAATCCCGGCACGGTGGTGCCAGCACTGTGGCTCGCCAGGCGACGCAGGGTGACTGGCGCCTGCTCCTGCCAGGCATGGGCTGGTACCTGCCATCGTTGCAGCATGGTGTTGACCGGGGCATCCAGATCCAGGTGCCGTGCCTCGACCTGCTGCAGCATGCCGACAACTGCCACCGCCTTCGAGATACTGCCGGCCTGGAACAGGGTCTCGGGGTTTACCGGCCAGCCCCGGGCAGGATCTCGCAAGCCTGCGGCAAGGGTCTGGACTATCTCTCCATTCTCAAGCAACGCAATCGACACCCCGGGCACCCGGTACTCCACCATGCGCTCGGCGAGAGTTGCGGTCGCCGTAGTCTCGTCGGCAATATGCACCCGGGTGGTGAGCTGGTTCAGCTGGGTGGCGAGGTCAATGCGGCTGGCGCCGTCTTCCCCCGCACGCACCGCAGCGGTGACCAAACCCGTGGCCAGCAGCAGTATCACCCGGCCACCCCGCCATCCATCCCGACGGGACCACGCAGCCACGGTCATCATCCCCACAGTGCCGGCACCGGCGGCAGGATGGTATCGCCGCAGTACTCCAGGCCCGGCACACAGTCCCGTGCAATCAGCAGGGGCGCGTCCAGATCGACGAAGCGCGCATGCTGGGCCACCAGCACTCCGGGAGCCATGGCCAGGGAAGTGCCAAGCATGCAACCGATCATGATCTCAAGTCCGTGAGTCCTTGCCCCCTGCACCAGACGCATGGCCTCGGTCAGACCGCCGGTCTTGTCCAGCTTGATATTGATCACTTCGTACAGGGTGGCAAGCCGTGCCAGATCGGCGCTGGTATGGCATGACTCGTCCGCGCCGATGGGCACCAAGTGCTCGACTTCGGCCAGCCCTTGGTCCTGGTCCGCGGGCAGCGGTTGCTCCAGCATTTCCACTCCGCATTCAGCCATCACTGGCAGGTTGCGGCGCAGATCATCCAGGGTCCAGCCCTCGTTGACGTCCACGATCAACCGCAACTCGGGCGCCGCCGCGCGCACTGCCCTGACCCGATCGACATCACCGGGGGCTCCCAGTTTCAGCTTCAGCATCCCCGTGGCCGACACTGCCCGCGCCCTCTCCGCCATCACAGCTGGCTCGTCGAGACTGAGAGTCAGTACCGATACTACCGGGCGCGGCGCCCGCATTCCCAGCAACTGCCAAACAGGACGACCGGTGGCCTTGGCACGCCAGTCCCAGACCGCGCAATCAATGGCATTGCGGGCGGCCCCGGCCGGCATCTCCTCGTGAATCGAGTCCCAGTCCTCGCCTGCTGAGAGGCGCGACGCCGCCTCACCGATCAGGCTGACCACACCGTTCAGTGTCTCGCCATAGTGCTCCGTGGGGCAGGCTTCGCCGCGACCTTGATTGCGTCCGTCAGCAATGCTGACTACGACCACATCTCCCTCGGCAACGGTGCCCCGGGCGATGCGAAAAGCCTGTTTCAGGGGCAGTGTTTCCTTGCGTACTTTGATTTCAAAATGGCTCATTACAACTCTCGCTCTGACTACTTGAGGAACGTATCCAGCAGACCTGCCTGGTACAGGCGGGCCAGCGTGACACCGATAAAATTGGCGATCACATAGCCGAAAACTCCGACCATCACCGCGGGTACAACCAGGTGGGTCCAGCCGCGGCTGGCCGCCATGGCAGCCGCGGTAGCGGGACCGGCGATACAGGCATTGGAGGCAATCAGGGTATCCGCCAGGCTGTAGCCGAGCAGCCGTGCCACAGGCAGCAACAACGCCAGGTGCACCACGATGGTGATCGCGGCAAAGCCCGCCAGTACCAGCGAGTGGTGCAGCAGGATGCCAATATCCGTCGAGATCCCGATGACCGCGAAAAACACGTACATAAACAGGGTGCCTAGCTCGAACTCGCCCCGCAGGGATCGGAGCTGGCGCGGCAGCAGGTTGGCCGCGGCCACCGCCAACAGGGTAATCAGCAATACTGCATAGCCCGGCACACCGAGGGCACCTGCCAGAGCCACCGCCAGCGCGCAGATCACTGCACTGGCTCCGAGTCCGATGGCGAGATGGGTGATCATGGTGGTGTCGGCGACATCCTCACCAGGCGCCAGCGGCGTCGGCGTCGGCGGCGTCGTCGGCGTCGGCGGTGTCGGCGGCGTCGGCGTGGTCGGCGGAGACTGGTCGACGCCCCCCGAACCACTCGCGGAAAATAGTTTCAACCCTGAGAGGACGGAAATGGACACCAGATAAGTGGTGCCGACAATATTGTCGGCAGCCAACGCACCGGACACCGTACCCAGATCGGCGAAGTCCAAAGCATTCGATACCGCCACCAGGTTCATGCTGCCGCCGATATAGGTCGCGGCGAACGTGCCCAACACCTTGCCTTCCTCCGGACCCGCATCAAGTAAAGCCGCGGCCAGCAAAGCCCCAAACACGGTAAACAGGGCTCCCAGAAGAAACAGCAGGGTCACCGGACCGGCCTCGGCCAGCACCCGTCGCAGGTCGGCCTTGAACAGCAACAGGGGAATGGCCAGCGGCACCAGGTAGTCCATGATGCCGTCCCAGAGCGGTGCCCGGAACGGCAGCAGGCCCAGATTGGACACCGCAACCCCCCCCAGCATCACCACCGACACTCCGGTGAGATATTGGCCGGCGCGGGTTTTGCCCACCAGCAGACCCAGGGCGATCAGGGTTCCGAGTACCGCAACCTGGGCAAAATACTGCTCCGGACCGATCAGGGCCGAGCCTGTTGGATTCAACGAGGACATGCGGCTATCCCAACCGGAAACCGAGCAGGTTCCAGTAGTTAAGCGACCACAAGCACAGCACCAGGGTCGCAGTCACCAGGGTGTGGTACAAGCGCGTGGATACCGGGCCCCAACCTTGACGCCAGGCCTGCAACAGCACCCACAGCACTACAAGTGCCAGTGGCAGGCACAACAGGGGCAGCCACAGGGCAACGCGGAACCATCCAGGTGGAGCGTCGATCATGGCGCTCTCACCGAGACCCACCAGTACCACCAGGGCGAGCAGAAACAGGGCACCCAGGCCGCAGGCGGCAATCAGAAGCCGGCGCCCCAGTTGATACCGCGCCGGCAGCTGGGTCAAGCTACGGCGACCACGCCAGCCACTGGCCAGCATGGACAGGAACAGTAGCAGGCTGAGACCGAGCAGGGCCATGTGGAGGCTGCCGGTCTCCCAGAACGCAATTCGCTCCGCGGGCATGGGGGCAAAGGGCCCCAGCAGTGCCGCGACCTGCCCCCGGGCGTCGCGTTGAAAGGCGATCATCTCGTCACCGTATCGCTCCCGGAACACACCGGGACTAACTTCCAGCCAGCGCTTGCTGTCACCCATCAGTCCCGTCACCAGCAGGCTGCGATCCTCCGGCATCACCCGGACCTTGATGTCGCCGAAAGCACTGTAGAGCTTCTCTGTCGTGGTGTAGGAACGCCGCAGGCCGCGGTAGCTGCCGGCGTAATCCCCGGCCCGTTCCTCGAAGCCCTCGATGCTGGTCACCTTGGGCAGGTCTGCGGGAAAATAGCGATCCATGAACGCGTGCTTCAGGGCAGCATGCGCACGGCCGCCGGGCGGCGAGTTGAACGTCACGAACAGACCCACACCAGCCTCCGGCACCAGCATCAGCTCGCTCTTGAAATCCAGCGTGGAGCCACCGTGGCCGATGGTGCGGCGGCCGTTGATCCAGGTTTCATAGAAGCCCAGGGCGATGCCGTTCAGATGGGGGTTCGGGCTCAGAGCACGACTGTGCATGAGTTCGACGGTTTCCGGCTGCAAGATCCGCTGACCGCGATAAGCCCCTTCCTGCAGGTGGGCGAGCATGAATTTCGCCATGTCGACGACGGTACTGGAGAGGGCACCGGCCGGGGCAACATTGCCCAGAAACTCCTCGGGTTGCACCTCCATGCCGATACCTCCGTCGCGGTGGCCCAGGGCCAGCTGCGCCCGCAGGGGTGCCGGCAGCGGTTCCCGAAAAGTGCTGTGGTCCATGCCCAGGGGCGCGAAAATATGTTGCTCCACATAGTCATCGAAAGACTGGCCACTGACCTCGGCCACGATCAGACCGGCGAGGGCCGTGCCCCAGTTGGAATAGGCGACATTACTGCCGTCGGCGAAGTTCCGGGTCGGCGGCCGCACCCGCTCCGGGTGGTGCGTCACCAGCGCCGGTGCCAGCGGCTGCAGTTCGGTCTCGTCGCGGCGAATCAGGAACCCGGCCCAGTTATCCTCGAAACCGGCGGAATGGGTCATCAGGTTGCGCAGGGTGACGGGGTCGGCAAAAGTTGCCGGCAGCTGCAGCGCCGTGAGGTAGCGATTGACATCAGCATCCAGGTCCAGGTGGCCCTGCTCTACCAGCTGCATTACCGCAGTCCAGGTGATCAGCTTGGACACCGAGCCCGGCTTGAACAGTGTCCTGGCGGGATCGACGGCAACGTCCTCCTCCAGATTCGCGTGGCCATAGCCGCGGGCCAGCAGGATCTCGCCGTCCTGCACCACCACCACCGCGCCACCGGCAATGTCCAGGGAGCGGAGCTGAGCGCCCATGGCGCCATCCATGAATGCCGCCAGCGCCTCGCGATCCTCCAGCGGCACCGGGTCGAGTGGTTGCGGTGCTGCGGGCGGGCTCTGGTAGGCGAGCGCATTGTCCGCACTGCCCGTTATCGGCTGCAACAACAAAAGCAGGCAAAGAACGCCTGCCAGACGCAAGTCAGGTAGTTTCACAAATGCTTTCCTCGTTGTCAGGGGGACAGTTGGGGCGGCTGCGCTGGCCGCAGGGGCTCACTGTGCAGGCGCCCGTCGGCCACCAGCAGGCGGCCGTTGACAATCACCGTGTGCACGCGAGCCAGGTCCCGCAATTTCCGGTCGGGCTCACCCGCCACCAGCAGGATGTCCGCCAGCTTGCCCACCTCGAGCGTGCCCAGCCGATCGCCCATACCCAGAATATCGGCACTGACCCGGGTCGCGGCCTGCAGCGCGCCAGCCTCGGTGAAGCCGGCGCGCACCAGGTTTTCCAGTTCGTCGATATAGGCCGTGGGCAGGTAGTCGGACCAGTCGACAATCAGGTCGGTGCCCACCCCGATGCGGATGCCGGCGCGTTTCATGGCGCGCGTCATCTCCAGGATACTGTCCTCGGTCAGGGTGAAACGGCGGGATGTAGAGCCGTAATAGCCGCCACTGTGGCGAATGATGTACTGATAGGGGACCAGCGTGGGCACCGCCGCGATATCCTCTCGCGCCATCGCGCGCAGAGCCGCGTCGCTGCGGGGCAACGGGTGTTCGATGACATCGACCCCGGCGGCAATCGCCATGTCGATGTACTGGGTCTCCGCATCCACAGTCACTGGCAAACCAAGTGCGTGCGCTTCGTCCACTGCGGCGGTGATTTCCGCCTGCGAATAATGGCTGCCGAGCTTGATGACGTCGGCGCCGCGCTTGAACTGGGCGCGCACCGCATCGCGCCATTCATCGGGCCCGCTGGCTTCCCATACGGGAGCCTGCGCGTGCCCGGGATAGGTGCGCAGGGCGAATCCCTCGGTGCCGTGCCCTCCCCGGCCAGTAATCAGCTGGCCTGCGGGAAAGACTCGCGGCCCGGCGATCCGCCCGCTGGCCTGCCAGCGCTTGAGGACAAAGGGTACCTCGCCGTGGGAAGCCAGGTCCCGCACGCTGGTGATTCCCGACAGCAGGTACTGGTGCATCCGCTCCAGTCCGCGCAGGGTTCCGTCGGCCACACTCTCCGCCGACAGGGGGGCAGGCAGGCCAAACTGCCGCACATAGCTAAGGTGTGTATGGAGGTCGATCAACCCGGGCAGCACAGTCAGCCCGCTGGCATCGATACGCTGTGCCGAAGCCGGCCAGTCCGACTCACCCGGCGCCAGGATCGCGGTGATGGTCTTGCCCTCCACCACCACGGTTGCCGGCCGCGCGGGCGCGCCGGTGCCATCAAACACACGCCCTCCTTCCAGCACCAGAACGCTATCCGGGGCACCGTGCCCGGGTGGGACCGGCACCCGCTGGACATCGTCACTGGTGGCACTGCCTTCCCCATACCAGCCCTGCCGGTCATAGGGCTCCGTGCCGGCACCAACAGCTGCGGTACACAGCAACAGCGCTGAAAGCAGCAGATTACGGGTCGGCCATCGCAACACACTCATGCTCCTTCTCCCTCGTTCGCTGCGCCCACCCGGTACCCCGGGGGCGGTGTCGCTCCCAGCAGATGGGTGAAAAAGTAGTCCCACAGGCGCCTGGTGAAATAGGGATTGCCCATGATGCCGTGGTTGACATTGGGCATCAGCAACAGGTCGAAGTCCTTGTTGTGGCGGATCAACGCGTCCACCACCCGCAAGGTGTTGGCCGGGTGCACGTTGTCATCCATGTCGCCGTGGGCCAGCAGCAGCTTGCCGCGGAAGTCGGCGACATTGTGATAGGAAATGGCTTCGGCATAGGTCTCCGCATCGAATGGCCCCTGGTAGGTCTCCCCCCACAGTGACAGGTAGATCCTGTGGTCGTGATTGCCCGCCGAAGCCACTCCCACCCGGTAGAAATCGGGGTAGTCGAACAGGGCCCGCACGGTGGCAAAGCCGCCGCCGGAAGTACCATAGATACCGACTCGCTCCAGATCCATGTAGGGCCGGCTGGCAGCGAGACCGCGGATCACGGCCACATGGTCCTCCAGCGAACCGGCACTGCCGAGATTGCCGTAGGAGACGTCGCGGAACGCGCGTCCCCGCAGGGGCGTACCGCGGCCATCGACAGTGACCACAATGAACCCTAGCTCGGCGAGCGCCTGGGCCTGCATGGGATCATCGAAAAAGCGCTTGCTGACCCGATTGATCTGGGGGCCGGGGTAAATGGAGTCAATAATCGGATAGGACTGCAGCGGATCGAAATCCGCCGGCTTGAACAGGGTGCCGTAGAGCGGGGTCTCGCCATCGGCGGCCAGCGCCGAGAACCGTTCAGGCAGCTCCGGTGCGGGGCCGTCGAAGGCCGCGAGCTGCGCGGTTTCCAGCTCCAGCACCACCTCGCCGGCCCGGTCCCGCACCACGGTGACCGTCGCCAGGTCGGGCCGTGCATAGCTGTCGACAAAGTAGTTGCCGCTGGGCGCGAAGCCGGCACCCTCCGGCCCCGGTGCCGTTGGCATCAGCAGGCGCGTTGCGGGAGCAGCGGCAATCCGGATCTGATGATCCGCGTCCTCCGGCGTCAGCAACTCCAGGCCGCTGCCATCCAGCCGCACCCGGTACAGGGCACGATAGTAGGGATCACTGAAACCCTCCTGGCCACTGGCGGTGAAATACACCAGGCCGGCGTCCTCGTCCACATGCAGCACATCGCGGACCATCCAGTTCCCGGAAGTAATTGCATTGCGCAGCTTGCCCTCGCGATCGTGACGGTACAGGTGGCGCCAGCCGCTGCGTTCCGAACTCCAGATCACCTCGCCACTGGCCAGCACCCGCATCTGCGGCGCCTGGCCGACAATGGCGTAGGGCAGGTTGTAGACTTCGCTGTCTTCGGAGATCAGCAGGCGGCTGGCGCCACTCTGTGCATCAACCAGCGACAGGGTGAGAGTGCGCTTGTAATCGCGATTGTCCAGTACATACAGGGCATCGCCCTCTGGCGCCCAGAATACCGACTGGGTACTGATCGGGTCGGCATAGACAGCCTCGATCGGTGGGTGTGCCACCTCGACGTCCTCGTCGCCCTCCAGATCCAGGATCACCAGCTCGGCCATGGGCTTGGGCTCCCCCGGAAAGGGATAGCGATAGCTGTACACCCGGGGCCGCAGGCTGTCGTCCTCGGGCACACTCTGCAGCAGATACAGAGGTGCTACCGGCGCGCGGTTCAGGCGATAAGTCAGGAAGCGGCTGCCATCCGGTGAGAACAGTCCCAGCGGCGGCAGGCTGATCCCCATGCGTCGCAGCGTCACTTCGAAGGTGCTTGATTCCGGATAGTGGCTGTAGGGGTGGTCGGCATTGCCATCCGTGGTCAGCGCCCGCTCCTCTCCCGTCACCTGGTCACGCAGCCAGAGGTTGAAGTCCCGCAGGAACAGCAGCGAGCGGCCATCCGGCGTCGGCAGCCCAGTCTGCTGGCCCGGGGGCGGCGGCGCCGGACCCGCAGTCTCGCAGACCGGCCGCGCCGGGTCGCAGTCCAGCAGGGACTCCCCCGCCAGTACCAGAGGGATGGCCTCACCGGGCCGGAACACCAAAGTTTGCAGCGGCAGAGCGTCAGCGGATATCGACTTCTCCAAAGTTGCGGCCAACACCCGCGCCATCCACTCATGGTCGAAAGCGGGTTCGATGCTGCCCGTCTCCGGGTCCGCGATCACAAAGCTCGACCCGTTGTCATCAGTGCGCCGGTACCACAGGCGATCACTGTTCGGCAGCCATTCGTGCTGCAGGTCATTGTTGTGAACCGTGGCCGCCATGTTGGCGGGCAGGTAGCGCTCGGCCCGGGCATAGGCGGCAGCCGCGTCGGTCGCCGCAGCCTTGGCCGGAGGCACCGTCAGGGCCACCGCCAGGGCTGCGACGCGTACTACAGGACATCCCAACATATCGGCCCCTCAGAAACTGAAGCCGAGACGGAAACCCACCGTCAGCGGCCGCAGGCTGTTGACGTAGTTGGGGGTACCCCCGCCATTGGTGAGAATGTAGCTGTCATTGTTGCTGAGGTTCTCGCCGTAAAGCGCCAGGTTCCACTTGTCGGCCACCAGTCCCACCGCGGCACCCACGTTTTCGTAGGACTCGTTCATGGCGAAGAAGGGATTGCCACCGTGCATGCCGAAGTCATTGGGCGAGGAACCGACATACTGTACATCGGCCCGGGCGTACATCTGCTTGTCACCAAAGGCTGCCCAGCTGTACTGGATGCCACCGGACATCTTGAAGTCCACGGAGCCCGGCAGATCCTCGCCCTTGGTGGCGGCGACAATGATATTGTCGGCCACGTCGGTCATCTCCGCCTCCTGGAAGGTCAACGCCAGGTTCAGGTCCAGCCCTTCCAGCGGCGCGGCATGCAGCTCGATTTCGATCCCCTGGGAGCGCGCATCACCGGCGTTGGCGATAAACGTCCGCATGTCGGAAATGCGGGCACCGTTGACCTGGATGTCGGTCCAGTCGATGTAATAGACCGCCAGGTTGGCGATCAACCGGTTCTGCAGCCAACTGGTCTTGGCACCGATCTCGTAGTTGATGCTGGAATCCGGGTCGTAGGCTTCCGGAATCACCACATCGTTGGGATCGGTCAGGCTCGGCCCCTTGTTCGGATTGACCTGGCCGATACGGTAGCCGCGGCTGACATTGGCATACAGCATTATCTCGTCGCGGGGTTCATAGGAGATGCCCGCGCGCCAGGTGTAGTCACTGTCGGTACCGGTGTTGCGGAAGGAGAGATTGTCGATGGTAAAGTCGGCGAAGTTGATCGTGTTGCGGTCTGGCTCCGAGTAGCTGACCTCGGTGTCAAAGACACGAATACCGGCCTCCACCTTCCAGCGCGGCGAGAATCGGTAGCCGACATCGGCAAAGGCTGCCAATTCCCGGGAGCTGGTTTCAATGTCCGACTGGAACAGGTCATCGGTGGGGATGAGACCACCAAAGGCGGCCGACAGTCCCGGCGCCTGTATCAGGAAGGCGGCATCGGTGGTGCGGTCGATGAAAAACCCGCCTATCAGCCAATTCACGGCGGAGTCGGTATTGGAGACCAGGCGCAACTCCTGGGTGATGAATTCCGAATCCCAGGGGTCACTGACGTTGAAACCGCTGACCCCGAGACCCAGGAAGTCGCCGAGATCGGCGTAGCTGGCGGTCTCTGACTTCTGGAGGCTGGTCGCGGAGAGCAGTGTCGCGAAGTCGGGAAACTCATATTCCATGGTCAGGCTGTAATTGGTGAGGGTCGAAGGTCGCGCCTCGGAAATCGCCGAGGACTTGCGGAACTCGCCCAGATCGGGATTGTAGGCATCGCCGTCGTCGGGATCACTGTCCTGGTAGATTACCTCGAGTTTGGCGTAGAACGCATCGCCCGGGCTCCACAGGAGGGCCGCGCGGCCACCGCGGTCATCCGAACTGTTGCGGCTGCCACGGGTAATGTTCTTGACCCAGCCCTCTTCGTCGCGCTGGTAGCCCACCAGGCGCAAAGCCAGGGTGTCCTCCATGAGGGGAATATTGACCATGCCGTCGTAGCGCTGGCGCTGGTGCCCGCCGTCGGTGACGCCGATATCAATGCGCCCGTCCGCCGCAAATGCCGACGGGTCCGGCTGCCGGGTCAGGATGCGTACGGTACCGCCCAGGGAACCGGAACCAAACAGCGTGCCCTGGGGGCCGCGCAGGACTTCAATCCGCTCTACATCGAACAGGCGCAGGTCGGGCTGGACAATGGCGCCAAAGGTATCGGTCACCGGCGTCTCGTTGATGTAGACCGACACCGGATCCTGGGTATTACCGCCAAACAACGAGGTGGTGACGCCGCGGATGTTGAACACCGAGCGGTTCTTCACCGCCTGGTTCAGGGTGACGCCGGGTACCCGGCGGGCGAAGTCCTCGAAGCTGTCCAGCCCCAGCCGCTCAATGTCCGCCTGGGTAAAAGCCGACACACTGGCGCTGACATCCTGTAGCGACTCCTCGCGCTTGCTGGCAGTGACGATAACCTCTTCCAGGCGCGGTGCCTGCGCCACCGCGGCACTGTCCTGGGCTGCCGCCAGAGTGCTGCCGACCAATACCGAGGCGGCGGCCACGCCAATCACACCGGCCCGTTGACGGGCGCGCCTGGTTCCTGTTGCTGATGCTTTTCTGTCCACGGAATTCCCCTCTGTTGAGCAGTTTTATGTGTGCTTGCCAGAGGTAGAGACGCGGCGCGCCGAAAATGTGGCCAGAATTCAGTAAAAAAACTTTAGACGGGTACCAACAGTGCGGGGACGCAGGGTATTGACCCGGCTGCCGCCGGCATAGCTGTTGCGCAGGATCTGGTCATCGTTGTCGGTTAGATTCTCGATATAGAAAGCCAGTTGCCAGCGGCGCGCCACCACGCCCAGCCGGAGATTGACATTGCTGTATGCCGCATTGCGCGGCGTGCCGGCGAAACCGGAGAACCAGGCCGGGGACGCGCCCACATACTGGGCGTCGAGACGGGCGTACAGCTGGCTGCCACGCCCGGTCGGCCACTCATACTGCAGCGAGCCGGCAATCTTGAAATCGGCGGAACCGGGCAGGGTATCCCCCTCGCGGGCACCGGAGCGCAATCCGTCTCCAAGGTCCATGGAGCGGATGCTGGCGTCCTGGAGGGTCACTGCCAAATCGGCACTGAGGCCGGGTACCGGCTCCGTTGCCAGTTCCAACTCCAGCCCCCGCGAAACCGCACGCCCGGCGTTGGTGATGAAACTGAGCCCATCCGAGGGCCGGCTGGCATCGATCTGGATGTTTTCCCAGTCGATATGGTAGAGCGCCAGGTTCAGCAGCAAGCGCTGGTCGAACCAGCCGCTCTTGAGGCCGACTTCGTAGTTGAGGGTGGTATCCGGTTCGTAGCCCTCGGGGATTTCCTGCCCCGGCGGCGAGTTGCCCTCGGCGGCCTGGTTGGGATTGACCTGACCGATGCGGTAGCCCTTGCTGACACTGGCGTAAAGCATGATGTCGGCATCGGGCTCGAAGGACAAACCGGCGCGCCAGGTCAGACCGTGATCGGTGTTGTCATTGGCCAGTGCAAACTCCTGAAGCGTCAGCGTCTCGAGGTCCAGCAACTGGCGCCGGGGTTCCCGGTAGTGAACCCGGGTATCGAACAGGCGGGCGCCCCCGAAAAGGCGCCAGCGCTCACTGGCCTGAAAACCCAAGTCCCCGAAGACAGCAAGCTCCTGAGATTGCAGCCGGATAACCGAGCTGATCAGGTTTTCGGTGGGGAGCGCCTGCCCCAGCTCGCTTGCCAGGTCCGGGAGGCGAATATTGAACCGGACCATGCTATTGCGATCGACAAAGGCCGCCCCCGCCACCCAGTCAAGCCGCTCCTGGCGGGCGCCCAGCAGACGGAATTCCTGGGTGAAGAAACGGGTTCGCCAGGGATCGTGTTCGGCGAGCAATGGCACACCCAGGCTGGGGAGTCCCGAGCCCTGGGTAAATACCGCGGTAGCGGATTCCTGATAACTGGTGGCTGACAACAGGCTGGCGACACCAGGGACCTCGTAGTCAATGGCGAGGTGGTAGTTGCTCAGAGTCGATGGCCGCCCCTCGGGAATCAGTGAGGACTTGCGGAATCGGCCCAGGGACGGGTCCCAGCTATCGCCATCCTCCGGCTGACTGTCCTGGTGGATCAACTCCAGGTTCGCCGCCAAGCGCTCCCCGGGCTGCCAGCGCAGGGCGGCACGACCACCCCAGTCCTCAGTGCTGTTGTTGGTGTCGAGGGTGATGTTTCGCACCCAGCCCGCTTCGTCCCGGTAGTAGCCTACCAGGCGCAGGGCAAGTTCATCCGCCACCAACGGCAGGTTCAACATGGCATCGTAGCGCTGGCGCCAACCGCCACCGCCTGTGCGCCCCAAATCGACCCGGCCCAGCGCCTCGCGCGCGCCGGCATCCGGCTTGTTGGTGATAATCCGCACCGTCCCGCCCAGGGCGCCGGAGCCAAACAGCGTACCCTGGGGACCCCGCAGAACTTCCACCCGATCGATATCGAAGAGCCGCAGATCGGGTTGTACTACCGCGCCAAAACTATCGACCAGCGGGGTCTCATTGAGATAGACCGACACCGGGTCCTGGGAATTGCTGCCGAATACATTGGTGGCGATACCGCGAATGGTGAACACACCGCGGTTGCGGTTTGCCTGGAACAGCATGACCCCGGGCAACAGCCGGCCAAAGTCCTCGATGGCATCGGCGCCGCGACGCTCCAGGCCGGCGTTGGTCAGCACCGAAAGTCCGATAGGGGTGACCTGCATGCGTTCCGGGCGCCGGGATGCGGTTACGATGACCTCCTCGCGCATGACGCTGGCCACCTCTGTCTCCACCGGGCCCGGCTCGTTGACAATAGCGGGGACTGTGTCGGCGTGGGGCTCGATCACCACCACCTGGGGGGACACGCGCCGAGCGTCCAGTCCAGATCCAGCAAGCGCAGCCTGCAGCGCTGAATCCAACGTGTACCGCCCCTGCAGGCCGGGGCTGACAATGCCGTGCACCAGTTCGGAGGAAAAGATGATCTGCACACCAGTCTGGCGAGCAATAGCCAACAGCGCCTGCTCCAGGCTACCTGCGGCAATCGCAACGGCTTGCAGTGGTCCGCTCGCAGCCATACAACGCACGGCAGGCATTCCAGTGAACAGCAGCGTCAGGAGCATCAATCGCGCCCAGACCGGCACCCTACAGGCCACTCTCAGCACCGCAACCTGCCGAGGATCAGGTTGCGGTGATCACGATCCCGCCGTCGGCCGCGTGGACCACGGCGACGGGGAAGGCGGCCGCAAGCCCCTCCAGAAAAGCGTCTACTTCACCCACCCGAAAAATGCCACTCACCCTGAGTCCAGACAGGTCCTTCCCGCGGAATTCGATGCTCGTGCTGGTATAGCGGCTGACCTCGCGAATCACCGCCGGCAATGCTTCACCACTGAAGCTGATCACGCCGGAGCGCCACTGCAATAGTGTTTCCACGTCGACATCACTGTCTCGAGAGGACACCCCGCGACTGTTGAAATCCAGAATTTCTCCTGCAGTGAGCACCGGAGACGGCTCAGCCCTGGTCGAGTCCCGCGGCGACACCGTCACCCGGCCTTCGCTGACGGCCAGCCTTACCCTTTCGTTTTCCATACTGCGCAGCGCGAAGCGCGTGCCCACCACGCGCACAGTGCCGGCCCCCGTCTGCACCTCAAAAGGTCGCTCGGCGTCAGGGCGCACATCAAAGATGGCTTCACCCCGGTCGAGTCGGACTCGTCGGCTCTTCCCGGTGTAGCTGACCTCCAGCACGGTATTGGTGTTGAGAAACACGCTGGACTCGTCCGCGAGCACCACCAGCCGCTGTTCGCCGACCACTGTCTGGTAGCGGTCCCCCGCGCTCATGATCGGCCAGAGCAAGGCGCCGCTCACCAGCAGCACTAGCGAGGCGGCCAGCGCCACCCAGCGCCCGTACCCGCGGGAGAGCGCGCCGCGACGCACGGCGGGAGCCACTTCCGCAGGACCGCCAGTCCAGAACTCGGGCACCTCAGCGGCGTTCCAGAGCAGAGCGCAGTTCGCGTAGTCGGCCTCATTCCCGGGCTCCAGCAGCCACTGCTCAAAACGCGCCATGTCGGTATCGGAGAGGTCGCCAGCGCTGACTTTCTCATACCAGTACGCGGCCTCCGAAACCGGCCTGATGGCACTGTCTCCCCGATCCGAGGCGGCCGTCATGAGGAACTGCCCAGCGCATCCTGCAAGCGTGACAACGCCTGCACCACCCAACGCCGGACAGTACGCTCCGACACCCGCAACTCCGAGGACACCTCGCGGTAAGTCATGCGATTGACCCGATGCATGAAGAAGGCCTGGCGTTCACCGTCGCTGAGCGCGTCACAGGTACTTTGCACCAGACGCAATTGCTGGCGCAGGGACTCGGCCTCCTCGGGAGATGGCCCACTCGCCTCCAGGGTCTCATGATCCAGCGACACGTGCAGGTCCAGGCTGCGAACGTACTTCTTGCGCAGGCCGTCATTGACCAGGTTGGTAGCCACCGTGAACAGGTAGGCCTTCTGGTTCTGACAGCGGCTCTCCAGATCCGGTTGCCGTGCAAGGCGGAGGTACAGCTCCTGCATCGCATCCGCTACATCTTCCGGCTCGCGCAACACCCGCCGGAAAAAACCGAGCATGGATTCGCGGTGCTGCATGTAGATGCGAAACGCAAAGCCCTTCTCGCCTTCCCGAGCGGCGGGAGGATTCCCCACCGGAGCGTAATCTACTGTCTTATTGTCGCTACCTGGATTCACCCGATATTCCCGCCTGGCATGTCCCAATGCTTGACAATATACACTCATTGAATGAACAGGTCATTGGTGAGGACGAAGCTGACGTAGTTCACAACAGCTAGCGGCTTGGTCCCACTCATGCGCAACCCGACTGCAGACAGCGTCAACCAGGCCCTGCTCAGCGGGCTCTATCCGGCAGCGACACTAGACTCCGGGACAGCACCTGCTTGAGCACAATGCGGCTATCGATATTCGCCACCTGGGGAATACTCGCGAGGCTCTCCTTGACGAAGCGCTCGTAGTGTTCCAAATCCTGTACCGTCACCCGGAGCAGGTAGTCATGGCCGCCGGTCAGAACCGAGCACTCGGTCACCTCGGGCAGTTCCCGCACGGCGGCCTCGAACCGGTTGGCGTTGTCCAGGCTGTTGCGTTCCAGCTGCACGAAGATCAGCGCGGAAATTCCCAGCCCGAGGGCAGCGTGATCCAGCCGCACGGTATAGCCCTGGATGATGCCGCTGTCTTCCAGGCGCCGAAGTCGGCGCAGGCAGGGGGTGGGAGTGAGATGAACCCGTTCAGCCAGTTCAGCATTGCTGATACGGGCGTTCTCCGCAAGGGCCTGCAGGATGGCCCGATCCGTTCTATCCATTGCCGTTGACATAAATACCTGCCAAATACGATTTCAGGGCTACATTATGCCAATAAGATCCGTATTGGCACTTGTTTTTGGCAGATTTCTTCCTTTCATCACTGATATTCTATTTTTTGGTTCTCTGCAGGATTCCCCCGGCCATGCGCACACCTCTTACACAAGCCTTTGACGACTGGATACGCAACGATTTTCGGGCCATGAATACGGAGCTGGAAACGCTCTACTTCGCCCAGGAGCAGCGGGAAAACGTCACCGGTATTGGCGACGGTATCAAGCAGCAACTGGTCGCCGAGGGGCGCGACTTCATTGTCGAGCTGCTGCGGGAGGGCAACACGGACGAAGGCTTTGACCAGGGCTTCGACCTGCTGGGCGATGTAGGCTTCTATATGGCAGCCTGCCGGCGCCACGGCATCACCGACCCGGCCCGGGAGCAGCGCTCGCCATTGAAGGAAGCGTCCGCCTTGGCCATGCAGCTGGGCGCATCCCTGGGGACGATACCCCGCTTCGCCTCCAGCCACCTCGAGACCCATAACCGCGCCGTCAACGGCATCTACAAGTCCTTCACCAGCCTCGCGGACGAGCGCCTGTTCCTGGACTACAACACTCGCGGCGTGCTGGCCTATATCCGGGCTGCGGAGGCGCTGCTGCACATCCTGCCACTGGGGGTATCGCACCCGGTTACCCTGGACCTGTTGCGGGCCGCCCGCACCGCACTGGCGGATGTGGCACGTTCCAACGAAGAGCTGTTCCACGCTCTGGATATCGATCGCTTTTTCTACTGTATCCGCCCCTACTACAAACCGCACCGCGTTGGCCTGCGCGAATACCGGGGCGCCAATGCGGGAGACTTTGCCGGTATCAACGTGATAGACCTGCTGCTCGGCCTGTGCCGCGCCGACGACCCCTATTACTCGCAGTTGCTGGTGGACAAGTTCCTGTTCATGCGCCCCGAGGACCAACTGGTCCTGCGCGACTGCATGCGCCGGAGCAGCCTGCTTGACAGCTTTCTGGAAGATATGGCGGCGCACGCCGGCGAGCCCTGGTTCCAGCAAAACGCCAGCGCCTTTCTCGACGTCTGTGCGCAGCACGGAGAGGTCGCCGTGCAGCACCACGAGCAACTGGTGGAGAAGTTCATTGCCCGGCCCGCGGAGCGCGCCGGCCTGCAGGATCAGGCCGATCTCAGCGCCAGCGGGCCGCCGCTGCCGGTACTGCTGAAGGGCCTGCGGACACTGTGTGACCTGAGAGCCGCCGCCGAGCGGGACGATATCCCGAGCCGCCACGCCGATCTGCAGCAACTGCGCGGCGCCCTGGGGCAGTCCCCGGCGGCAACACCTTGAACCACACCCCGGAGATCCCGATGGACCAGGACTACAACGCGTCTATGCGCTGATTGAAAGATTGCCATGCTGGTGTTCTCTTCTGGCGAGAATCCCGCCACTGCGGGCTGCCTCCCGTGGGGATTTCAGCGACAACAATCAACTCGGTCGCAGCCGCTCCCGCAGCGATTGCAGAGTCACCTCACGCTGTGCCAGTTGCAGCCCGCAGAGATAGCCCCCGTAGGCCAGCGCCAACCACAGCGCTGGTGAGGCGCCGAATACCTGGCCTGGCCACCAGGTCACCCACGCCAGCGCACTTGCCAGGTTAAGAACCTGGTTCACCGCCAGACTGATGAAGAAAGCAGGAATACCATCAGCGAACAGGGCAGCGAACCCGGGGAAATTCAGGATGAATCCAGTGACTTCAGTTACCTCGATACAGGCAAAAGTCCAGAACGCAGCCAGACCGTAGAACCCGCCGCCGAATTTCATCCAGCGATTGTGCAGAAAGTCACCCCGGTTTGTCTTCGACTCGGACCGGATCCGCTTGAGAGAGGCCTTGAAGCTTTTCTTGTCCAGACCGCGTTCCAGCTGGCCCCGGGCGTAGAGCCGCCCGAACAGCAGCCACGCCAGCAGGGCCAGAGGCACGGCCAGGGTGAGCGTAATCACAAGTATGGTCAACCAGGCCACAGTACATTCCCCCTCAAGGAGCCCACGCGACCAACGCAGTCATCGCCACGAGGAAAATACCAGCACCGATGCTCCAGAGCAGCAATAAGTTGGCAAGGCTCCAGGGCCTGGTGCGCCGCAAGATGATACCAAGGAGCACCAGCACCATCCCCAGCAGAGTTGCCCCTGCCACCGTGCGAAAGACTCCACCTAAAAAGAGCTGACTCCAAGCCTGAGGCAACGAGAGACCAGGCGTGATAATGCGCCAACCAAGTAACTCAATGAAGACCGAAATGCCGACCATCACGCACATCACTGCAAGAGCGATAAACGTTTCCCTTTGACTTGGAAGATGGGTCTTCATATTCGATCGCATGGATGCCGACTTTTCCTTTGCAGCCGCATGTAGTTATTGTCAATATCCTAGCGCGGTGCGCCGGCCGGTCAAAGCCCCTTCTCACCTTAATGCGTGTTGATGCATCATGCAGGTCAGAACTTAAAATGATCCTGCTGGTATCGACTGGTATTGCCTTGAACAACTTCTGCCTGCTGGCCACACTTTGGTGTTTCGATGCGATCCAAGTGCTTCCGAGGTCTAATGATCAAACGATTACTTTGGGATGAATTGAGCCCAACCATCCGTACCTTTCGGGATAAGGATAGCATTGGGGTCTTCTCGGTCGTGCTCGATCTCGATGATGCGGAAATGATCCTCGACAGTATCGAGTTTCGTGACCGTCCGGCAAACACATCTTGTCGAGCCGGGCTTACCCATGCACGGCCGGCACAGACCCGTCAGTTGGTAATTCGCGATCCTAAGGTGCCCCTTTTAATGTACTGTTTTTCATCTTTTCGGCACGTTTAGCGGTATACATGTCTTGATCGGCTTGTTGGATCACCTCTTCTGGCGACAGCTCATAGTTTGGATCGATCTGAATATAACCAACACTCAATGACAGTTCTTCCTCAAGCTTATAAAGTTCACTGGCTATTCGGCGTGCATATATGTCCTTTGCCTGAGATGCCGTACAGTTGGTGAAAATAATACAAAACTCGTCGCCACCATGACGAAAAGCGTGATCTTCCAGCCTCGTTCCACTCCTGATAGCTTTTGCCACATTAACCAGGATCTGGTCTCCGCGATTATGGCCCTGAGCGTCATTAATTAACTTGAACCCATCGATGTCGATATAAACGAAGGTCACCGGCTCAAAACGACGCTTGGCTCTATATAAGACGTGATTGAGTGTTTCGATCAGAGTACGTCTATTCAATAAGCCTGTTAACGGATCTCGCGTTGCCATCTCGTGTAGTCGGATGACCATTGTTTCACGCCTAGATTCATACACATGAGCCATTGCCCAAATCGCCAATGCGCAGAGCCCAAAGTTGCCCAATACAATCCAATGCACATCCATATCCTGTTGCCAGACTCTCCTTCCAAGAGCGCCTAACCCTAGAAAAACACTGACTGCAGCAAGAACAATACCTAACCTGCGCCCCAACAACAGGTAAGATAATACTGGAAAAATCAGAATCCATGCGTACAAGCCCCCCCGGAATTTGGAAGTCAAGATACCAATCAATACAATGCTTAAAAAAGTAGTGAGGTAAACGAGGCTCCATCGCTGCACATTCGGGGTAGTTTTAGAGATGCTCAATATCCCTCCCCAGAAGCATGCTATAGCGAACTCCAGCAGAGCAAAGAGCTTCAAACCGACCATCCAGTTAAAAACAGAAAAGAAGATTGCAGACACTATGGTAATCACGAGCAATACACGCAATATTGACCTACGGTCCTCTACGTCAGCAGGTAAGCTCAATCTCTATTCCTTAGCTTGATTTAGCGGTCTCACGCATAGTAACAGACGAATAGAACATGCACATTAGCTGTGCTATCAAGCTCATGATGTCTACCGCCAGCCGGTAGAGCCGCAATCCCAGTCAAATGTTGTTTTTCCACATTAATCCGCTGTGCTAGTTGAATATAAATCTACTTTGTTATCGTCAACGTCCCTGGTTCAGGGAGATTTCTAGCCTATTCTTTTGCCGTCAACTGCGATACAAACATCGTCAGTATACGAAGCGTATCTTAGTCCCAGGTGAAGTATTTCCGAAAGGCATGGTCGAGCGAAAACAGTGCCAGCACACTTAGCTGCATTGCAACAATGATGGCTTGGCCAGCGTTACAAAATGGACGGCTCAGGACGTCATGTGCGACGCTGACTACAAGTACATAGGGGCGCTAAAAACTCACCCCTCAATGTGTAAGTAATAGGAAACGAGAAAAAAATCTGTCCGCTCCGAATGGAGACCTGCCGGTGACGCGCAGTAACAAAACCCATGCGTCGCGCACGGATCCCGAGGCCAATCAGACGCATCGTTGATAGGTATATAGATAGGTATAGTGCTTGTGTTTTTCCGTAACTTATTATTTTTAAAATGTATTTAATGGCGGTGAGGATTGGGACTGCCATGCGACATATTCGATGTGGTTCAGTCATCTCCGCCACACTTCCGGTGGCGGGCATCAAGAACTAACTTAAACGCGGTTAAAAACAAAGCCGCAGACCAACCTGTTGATTCAGAAAAAAGGATGCGATACTTCCGCGCACCAATAATTGGCTGCTTGTCTTGAATTTTCTTCAGGACTGGGGTGCGCCATGTAACAAGAAGGGGAAACCCATGAGCGCTATTGTGCCCTCCTCACTGTGGGGTCGGCTGTTGTTGTTGCTGTGCATAATCATCGTCCTGTTCTGCAGTTTGTTGGCTCACAGCGTCTTCGATCTGCGAGCCAGGGAAGCAGTCCGTACCCAGCAAAACGCGCTGACACTGGCCCGGCTGACCCGCGACGCCCAGCTGCGCTATATCGAGGAAGCACGCAATTTTTTGCCCCTGGTGGCGCAGTTGCAGCAGAAAACCCTGGCAACCGGGGGCAGCAGCTGTGACCGGGTGCTCGGGGAACTTCTCCAGCGTTATCCCCACTACGCGAACCTTGGCATCATCGACGCGGATGGTTCGGTACGCTGCAGCGCGTTGCCCTTGCCGACCAGTACCAACCTCGCTGACCGCAGCTATTTTCGGCGCGCACTGGAGACAGAAGACTTCGCGGTCGGCGATTATCAGGTCGGCCGCATTACCGAAGTGAGCAGCATCAATGTCGCCCTTCCGCTCCACGATATTCAGCATCGGGTAGACGGTGTGTTGTTCGCGGCACTGGATCTCACCCGGCTGAGCGAGAACATGGCGGACATCAATTTACCCGCCGACACCACCATTACCCTGATCGGAGCCAGTGGCACGGTGCTGGCGCGCTACCCCGCGGACGAAGACCTGGTTGGTCAGTCGGCATTGCAGTGGCCCGTCCATCAGCATATCGTGGCGGCCGGGCGCGAGGGAACGGCTGAAACCACGGATCATTTCAAGGTTGATCGCCTGTATGCTTTTACACCCATCAGTGCCTTCAATTCGGACGAGGCCTATATCAGTGTCGGCATTCCCACCCGCACCGCCTATGCCGATCTCAACCAGCTATACCACAGGGAGGTGTGGTTGATCCTGGTCGTTGTGGTCCTGGCGAGCATCATTGCCTGGCTGGGCAGCGACCGCTGGCTGTTGCAACCGCTCGCCGCGCTCGGACGTGCCAGTGAGGCGCTCAAGTCGGGCAACCTGGGTGCACGCACCGGACTGACCCCTGACACCCGAGAGATGGCACAGTTGGCCGCGACCTTCGACGCCATGGCAGATTCGCTGCAAACCCGGTACGAGACCATTCTCGCACAGGACTCCGAATTGGTGCGCAGCCACCGGGCGCTAAAGACCCTCAGTGGCGGCAACCGGGCACTGATACGCGCCCGCGATGAACAGGCACTGCTGGATGAGATGTGCCGGGTAGCGGTCGAGGTGGGTGGCTATGCCATCGCCTGGGTCGCCTACGCCGAACACGATGCCGACCGGTCCGTTGTACCCGTTGCACGGCGGGGTGTCGACCTGGCTTTTCTCCAGGAGCTGAAGATTTCGTGGGCAGATTCCGATGCCGGTCAGGGGCCCACCGGCACCGCGATTCGCCGCGGCCAACCCTATGTGGGCAGGGATTTGCAGTCCAATCCCAAGTATCGCCTGTGGCACGACCGCAATCGCCAGCAGGGCCTCCACAGCTCGATTTCACTGCCGCTGCAGAGCAATGGTACCCCGCTGGGTGCCTTTACCATCTACTCCAGCGATCCAGATGCCTTCGACACAGAAGAGCAGGCGATTCTGCAGGAGATGGCAGAGGACATGGCCTACGGCATCAAGACCCTGCGCCTGCGCCAGCAGCATGAGGCCGCGCAGGAGCATATCCATAAATTGGCCCTCTACGACACCCTCACCGGCCTGCCCAACCATATCCAGTTTCAAGACCTGCTGGCAGCCAACATCCAGGCCAGGGACAAAGATAAAAGTACGTTTGCCCTGCTGATCATCGGTCTCGATCGGTTCCGTGATATCAACACCACCCTTGGCTTCGAGGCTGGTGACCGGGTATTGAGTGACACCGGTCTGCGCATTCAGGGCGCACTCGTCGAGGGCGAGTTGCTCGCCCGTCTGCGAGGCGACGAGTTCGCCCTGTTGCTGCCAGGAGCGACTGCTGACACGGCTGCGGCCAGGGCGGAAACACTTCGCCAGACTTTGTCGGAACTCTACAACCTCGACGGTTTTACCCTCGCCGTCAACGCCAGTATCGGTATCGTACTGTTCCCCGAACACGCCACGACCACCCAGCGGCTGATTCAACAAGCGGATGTCGCGCTGCAGCAGGCCAAGCAGTCGGGTTTGGGGCAGGCCGTCTACTCCGCCGAGTATGACGAACAGAAATCCTACCACCTGGCGCTGGCCGGCAAGCTGCACCGCGCCCTGGAGAAGGGCGAATTGACGCTCTACTACCAACCCAAGATCTCCATGGCCTCCGGACAGATTGTTGGTTTTGAAGCATTGGCCCGATGGTTTCATCCCAGGGACGGAATGATCCGCCCGGACATATTCATCGGTGTGGCGGAGAGCACCGGCATGATCCGCGCGGTGAGCAGCTGGGTCCTTACGTCCGTATTGCAGCAGCTGGCACAATGGCGTGAAAACGGCCTGCGCTTGCCGGTGGCCATTAACCTCTCCCCCCGCAACCTGCAGGACGCCGGGCTGCTGGAGAGCCTGGAGCGTTTCTGTACCCACTGGCAGCTTGAGCGCGGGATGCTGGAGGTGGAAGTGACCGAAAATGCCATAGCGGAGAATGCCGAGCAGGCCAGGGCAAGCCTGCTGCAACTGCGTGCCCTCGGGATTCCCGTGTTCATCGATGACTTTGGTACGGGCTACTCGTCCCTATCGACCCTGAGAACGCTCCCGTTCTCTTCCGTCAAGATCGACAAAAGTTTTGTTCTTGAAATGCTGGAGGACAGGGACGCGGCGACTATTGTGCGCTCCACCATCAAACTGGCGCACGACATGGATCTTACGGTCATCGCCGAAGGTGTTGAGAACGAGGCCATGTGGAATGAACTGAAAGATCTCGGCTGTGATGCCGGGCAGGGTTTCTATATGGGAAAACCCATGCCTGAGAATGAAGTCACAAAGTGGCTGGCCACCTCGAACTGGGGAATACCGCAGTAGCTCTCAGTTGGACTCGACTTTGCTACCGGGTCCACCCATGCGCAGCCCATGGCCAGCCATTATGCAGTGATAATTGCATCGGCTACACGAAGCTTTTATTAACAGGTATTTCTTGAAGGAGTTCGCGGTGATGGCGATGCAGAGAGCAAACAGTGTGGCAAAGGGCAGGATGACCCAGCTCGGGTGAAGACTGAATGGCAAGGCCAGATAGACCACCCAGGCCCTGACCAGTAGTGGCAGCGCTGAGCGCTTGGACCAGTGGTAGACAGAGGATCTTTCACGGCCTCCCCCCCAACGGCGCAGGTCGCGGCGAACGAGTCCGTCGACCAGTGCCACGGTTCCAAACAGCAGGAACACCGGTGTGGCCAGCATTAGGATGGCCACGCGGAGGGCGAAGACCTGGGTGATCTGCAGGGCCGCAAGAATGAACTCGCCAATCGGCTGATACAGCCGGTGCAGCCGCACCCGAAGGCCGCTCTCTTCTGCATGAGGGGGCCTCGCCAGCCAATCGATGATATCCACCAACCGGGTCATTTCAAACAACACGCGATACGCTCTGTCCGCCATCGGTGTCTGTCAACATAGTTGCCCGGTCATTCATGCAAAATGTTTCGCGGCTATTTCATGATCCGCAGCTC
>NZ_JAUTDR010000004.1 GCF_030649675.1 Haliea sp. E1-2-M8
AAAAAGGCAGCCCGGCACCCCTACCCCCCGTCAAGGTACTATCCGCTGTCCTGGCGGCACGGGTGGCAAGCTGCGCACAGTCTGACTACTTGCGAAGTTTTCCCGGGGTGGGGGTTGGTCATCATCATGTATCGAGCCGACCGCCGGAAACCCCTACAGATACAGCGTATACGCCATTCTCCCCGCTTGCCTATCCTGCACTATGACACCGTACCGGGCTGGCGCTGTCATAGTTGGCGCCGGGTACGGGGGGCAGGTAAAAGCGGGGGCAAAGCCTGACAACACCGTCGGGTTACTGTCCGTTTATCGCTAAATCGTTTTTCTCTGGTGGAGGTGCTGGCGCTGGGAACCTGATAAAACCTGACATTGCGCCCGTGCAGGTTGGGTTTTTAAGACCAGTACGCGCGCGAGTCGCCCCCGATTACTTTTCTGACATCTTTACGCGTGCGCGCGCGAGGCACCCCGGGGTTTTTCCAACATCTTTACGCGAGGGCGGCATAGGGGGTATGCCTGGCAAATACCTGTACCCCTATGCTGGGGGACCGTAGTGGGGGAACAATTTTTGTTTCCGCAAAATGGGGCGCGCTAGGGTGGCTTCCCTGGCCCGGACGTTTCAGCCTGGCATGGCCCGCTGGGGGGCGAAAGTTGGGGGCAGATTCCGCAGTTCCAGCCGTAACCCTGTACTGGTGGCTACATGGTGGCTACATGGGAGTTTTTCTGGTTTTTTCGAGGCTGGGGAAAGTGGCGTAAGTCTTTGATTTTAAATGGTGCCCGGAGACAGAATCGAACTGCCGACACGGGGATTTTCAATCCCCTGCTCTACCAACTGAGCTATCCGGGCGTGTGCCGTGATGGCGAAGGGTGCGTATTAAAACCGTAGTCGCGGCGGGAGTCAAGCAGCCGCCGGGGGGGCGGGCTACTTTTCCGGGGGGACGTAGCCCTCGGCCTTGTCGTGCTCCTGGCCGGACAGGAACTTGTCCATTTCCTGCTGCAGGTACTTGCGGGTATCGGGGTCGATCAGGCTGAGCTGTTTCTCGTTGATCAGCATGGTCTGCTGGGCCTGCCACTCTTCCCAGGCCTTTTTCGAGACGTTCTCGTAGATGTCCTGGCCCTTGGGGCCGGGGTATGGCGGGGCCATCAGGCCCTCCAGTTCCTGCTGGTAGCGCTTGCAGAATACAGTGCGTGTCATTGGTTGCTCCCGGTTCAGAGGGTCGCCAGCAGCCGGGCGACGGGCGCGGCGAGGCCGATTTGTGGGGGTTGGGCCATCTTATACCAGAGCTGGTCGCTCGCGGCCATGATGGCGGCGGGTGTGGCGTCAAGCTGCGCCTGCAGCGGCTGGATATCCAGATGATAGTGGCTGAAGGTGTGGCGAAAGGCTGTGCCGGCGCAGATAGTGGCCGGCTCGCGGCCGAAGCGGTCCAGGCACCAGTTGCCGGCGTCGGCGGCATCCGCCAGTTCCGGGAAGCACCACAGGCCGCCCCAGATACCGCTGGGGGGGCGCTTTTGCAGCAACACGTCGCCGGCGGCGTCGCGCACAATAAGGAACACGGTGTCCCGCACGGGCAGTACCTTGCGCGGCTTCTTGCCCGGAAAGTCCGCCTGGCGGCCCTCGGCCCTGGCGCTGCAATCCGCCTGCAGCGGGCACTGCTCGCAGCGCGGGCGGCTGCGGGTGCAGAGGGTGGCGCCCAGGTCCATGATCGCCTGGGTGTAGTCCGCCACCCGCGTTTTTGGCGTGTACTGCTCTGCCAGCTGCCACAGGGCCCGATGCACCGCAGTTTCGCCGGGCCAGCCCGCCACGCCCTGGTGGCGCGCGAGCACCCGCTTGACGTTGCCGTCGAGGATAGGTGCCCGCTGCTGGAAGGCGATGCTGGCGATGGCGCCGGCGGTGGAGCGGCCGATGCCGGGCAGGGTTTCCAGCGCCTCGACACTGGCGGGGAATTCGCCGCCGTGCTGCTCACACACTTGCTGCGCGGCCCGGTGCAGGTTGCGGGCGCGGGCGTAGTAGCCAAGGCCGGTCCACAGGTGCAGGACTTCGTCGGTGGGCGCCGCGGCCAGGGCCTCGACGTCCGGGAAGCGGGTCATAAAGCGCTCGTAATAGGGGATTACGGTGCGCACCTGGGTCTGCTGCAGCATGATCTCGGAGACCCAGACCCGGTAGGGGCTGGTGTCCCGTTGCCAGGGCAGGTCCTTGCGCCCGTGCTGGTCGAACCAGCGCAGGAGGCGGCGGGAAAATGTTTGCGTGGGGGCCATGGCGCGCTAGTGTACTGCAGCTCGGGGCGGCGGGCGAAGCTGCATGTGTAGGACGGGCCGCGCAGGACGGGCCGCGCAGGACGGGCTGCGCAAGCCGGGCAACAAAAGCCCGAATGAATCCGCCGTGCGTAAAATGTGCAGGCAAGCAGAAAGTAGTAGAGGCAGGCAAATATGAAAAGGGCTTTAGCGGCGGTGGTCGCGGTAGCATCTATGACCCTCTCCGGCTGCGGCGTGGTGTTGGGACAGAAGCAGCCGCCCGAAGCGGTAAACACCCTTGTGTATACGCCCGCGGAGTGGCCTGAACCGCTGCGGGCGGATGTCTACCAGCCCCGGGGCGAGGGGCCATTCCCGGGCATGTTGCTGGTGCACGGGGGCGGCTGGGAGGGCCGCAGCCGGGAGGATATGGACCGCCTGGCCAGCTACTACGTGGGCCTGGGCTATGTGGTCATGAATGTCAGCTACCGTTTCGCCCCGGAGGCGCTCTACCCCGCCCAGGTGCACGATTTGCAGCAGGCCATGCACTGGCTGCATCGGGAGGCCGAGCGCCTGAGCCTGGACCGGGATCGCATCGCCGCCTTCGGCTATTCGGCCGGTGCGCACCTGGTAAGCCTGATGGCGCTGGTGGCCGGTACCGGCGACGAGCTCGACCGGCCCTGGGGCGGTGAAGATACCCGGCCCGCCGCGGTGGTCGCGGGCGGGGCGCCGATGGACCTGCGCAAATACCCCGGCGGCAGGCTGGTGCCCCAGTTCCTCGGCGGGCGCATCACCGAGATTCCGGAAACCTTCGCCGCGGCCTCCCCAGTAACCCGCGTGCACCCGGAGGCACCGCCTTTCATGCTGTTTCATGGCACCCGCGACACTCTGGTGACGATCGACCACGCGGAGGACTTCGTCGCCGCTCTTGCCGCCGAGGATGTCCCGGTCACGTTGGAGCGCCAAGCGGGCCGCGGCCATATTCTGACCTTTCTCACGGTGGGCACGGCGCTGCCGGAGGCAGACGCTTTCCTGCAGCGCCATCTCGGCGGACCGGGCTAGTGTAGTCCGTCATTCTGTTTGATCTCCCGTGCTGGATGGCTGAATTTGATGAAACGCGATCCTTGGGGTGGCGAAGCGCATTGGCTAATATACTGTATATGCATACAGTTTCGGGGGCTTTGTCATGGGCATGCCGGCGATTGTGGAAGATTGGCCGCAACAGCTGACGGGAGCGCAGTTGGGTCAGGCGATAACTCTCCTCTCTGCGCAGATCAATGCAGCGAATGATCGCCTGTTGCGGTTGATTGCCGAGTTTGACCGCTGTGGCGGTTGGCGCGAAGAGGGAACGATGCGCTCCTGTGCCCACTGGCTAGTGGCCCACTGCGGCATCACGCTGGGCGCCGCAAGGGAGAAAGTGCGGGTGGCACGGCAGTTAGAGGCACTGCCGGAGGTCAATGAAGCCTTCTCGGAGGGCGGCATCTCCTATTCCAAGGTGCGCGCCATCACCCGCGTAGCTACGCCGGAGAACGAGGGCTTTATGGTGCACCTGGCACAGCAGAACAGCGCGGGGCACCTGGATAAGCTGGTGAGCCGATATGAGCCCGTTGCGGAACCGGGGTTGGCGGGGTTGCTGGAGTGGGAGTCTGCAGAGGGTGCGGATGTCGGGGCATCAGGCGAGGCGGCCAACAGTGGCGCCCCGCCTCCCGAGTTGGACTCCGAAGCAATGCGCGAACTGGCCCGCGAACTGCACTGGTTCCAGGACGAGGATGGCATGTGGATTATTCATGCCAGACTGCCACCGGAACAGGGGCAGCTGGTCATGAAGGCCCTGCAGGCAGTGGCTCGGCCGCTGGAAGAAGAACGCAAGGAGGAGTGGCAGGCAAAGCAGAAGGCGCGCATGCAAGCGGTGGCGCGCAAGATTTTGCAGCGCAGGGGCAAAGGGACAGACGCGAGCTCGGAAGGCGGGGCGGGGCAGGCAGAGCCAGATGTGGGCGCAGAAGGCGGTGCAAGCCGGGAACTGCACACAGAGGCCCCCTCCGGTGGTGCAAGCGTGAGAGAGACCTCAAAAAACGGTGCCGGGGAAGCCCTGCCGGACCATCTTGCTTACGCACGGGCGGAGGAGAAAATCTCTGCGGAAACTTTTTCGCAGCACATGAACCAGGTGCGAGCCGATGCGCTGGTGGCCATGGTGGAACACTTTCTGGCCTCGGGGCCAGATTATCAGGGCCTGCAGGGGCTGAAAGGGGCGGAGCGATGCCAGGTTGTGATGCACGTGGACATTAACACCCTGCGCGAACAGCGCTCGGGGGTGTGTTGCACGCATGGGCGGGCGCATTTCGAGGATAAGCCGTGGCTGTCGCCATCCACCGCGCGGCGGCTGAGTTGCGATGCGTCCTTGGTCACCGTGCTGGAGGATGACGCGGGCAAGGTGCTGAACGTGGGTAGAAAGTCGCGCATTGTGCCGGAACGTATCCGCCGCGCACTGCGCGAGCGGGACGGCGTCTGCCAGTACCCCGGCTGCCAGGAATCAGAGTATGTGGATGCCCACCATGTCCAGCACTGGGCGGAGGGAGGGGAAACACGGCTGGATAACCTGGTGACGCTGTGTCGGTTCCACCACCGGCAGTTGCACCGCGGGTGCTTTGATATTCGTCTCAATAGCACCTCCGCGGAGATCCTGGCGCCAGAAGATTGATAGGAGCAGTGGATTCCATGTGCCATACTAGTCTTGGACGCTGCTGTGGGTGTCGGCAATCTCGTTGCCGATGTGGGTGGCATTGTTCACGGTTGGGCCTTCAGACGGTTGAGGTTCCAGTCGTAGTTGAGGAAGCGGATCTGCACGGCGCCCCCGGCCAGCTGTTCCCGGGTCTCGGCGTCCAGGCCCAGCGCGTCGGTGTACAGGGCGAGGAACGCACCCAGCGTTTCCGCTCCGCGCCAGCCGCGCTCGAAGTCCTCCCGGTACCACTTGAAGATGGATGACACCTCCAGCCTGCCGTCGCGGTAGCGGTTGCGGCTGGCATCACTGAGGAAGCGTTTGCTGCTGTCCTCGAGCTGGGCTTCCAGATCTTCCGCGGTAAAGGGCTCCGGGCGCAGGGCCGGGCAGCCGATGGAGGCGCAGTTCACTGCGAAGTGAATGCGCGGTTCGTCGTAGCGCCCGGGCTCCCTGATGATCTCGTGCTCGACTTGGTCCAGGTGCATCTGCTCGCCCAGCAGGGTAAAGAAGCGAAGTTTCCAGGGGCTCTGCCAGAAGCGGCCGATATCGCGGATGGAGTCTACCGGGTAGTGGTCGACGATCAGCTTGAGGGTGAAGGCGTTGTAGGCATTGATCAGGAACGCGAGCTGCTCGTTCGTCGGCCAGCGCTTGAATTCCGCGGCCTCCACCGCACTCAGCTGTTCGAGATAGCGCTCCAGTTCCTCCGGCGCCGCCTGCAGCGCGGCGTAGTCCACAACGCTGTTGCCGCCGTCCTCCTGCCATTGCACATGGCTGGAAAGCACTCCGGCGAACTGTTGGTGGCTGTAGTCGAAGGCGAGCGCCTGCCGGGTCATCAGCAACAAGGCAGCGACCGCCGCCAGTGCCTTCAGCCTCACGCCGTGCCCCCGCGGCGCCACTGGTGGTAGCGCGCCAGCCAGCGCAGCACGCGCTCGGGAGCGTGGGCCCTCTTCCACTCCCCGGCGACGTACTTGTTGGCCTCCGCCAGCGTTGGGTAGGTGTGGATAGTGCCGAGAATCTTGTTCAGCCCCAGGCCGTGGCGCATCGCCAGCACGAACTCCGCCAGCAGGTCGCCGCCCTGGGTGCCGACGATGGTGGCGCCGAGGATGCGGTCGCGGCCCGGCACGGTCAGTACCTTGACGAAGCCGCTGGTGGCGCTGTCGGCAATGGCCCGGTCAAGTTCCGCCAGCTCGAAGCGGGTCACCTCACAGGCGATGCCGCGCTCCCGCGCCTCCTCTTCACTCAGGCCCACCCGCGCCACTTCCGGGTCGATAAAGGTGGTCCAGGGAATCACCGAGTAGTCCACCTTGAAGCGCTTGAACTGGCCGAACAGGGCGTTCACTGCCGCGTACCAGGCCATGTGGGAGGCGGTATGGGTGAACTGGTAGGGGCCGGCGACGTCGCCGGCGGCGTAGATGTTCGGGTACAGGGTTTCCAGATACTCGTTGGTCGCCACGGTTTTCGTAGTCGGTATGCCCAGCTCCTCCAGGCCATAGCCGGTGAGGCGCGCCCTGCGCCCGACGCACACCAGCAGCTGGTCGAACTCTATGGTTTTTTCCTCCCCCGCGTGGGCCACCACCAGCAGTTTGCGGTCGCCGTCGCGCTCGCAGCGCAGCGCCGCACGCTCGGTCAGCACCTTTACCCCGTCCCGCTCCAGTGCCTGCCGTGCCAGTTCGGAGACTTCCGGGTCCTCCTTGTGCAGGATGCGGTCACCGCGCTGGATCTGGCTAACCTCGCTGCCCAGACGGGCAAAGGCCTGGGCCAGCTCGCAGCCGATCGGGCCGCCGCCCAGCACCACCAGGCGGCGGGGTGGAGCGTCCAGTCCCGCAAAGACGTCCCACAGGGTGTCGCTGGTGACGTAGCCCACGTCCGCCAGGCCCGGCAGGTCCGGTATCAGCGGCGCTGCGCCGGCGGCAATGACAATTGCCCGGGTGGTCAGGCGCTGGCTGCCACCGTCGTTGAGGGCGATGTCCACGGTCCAGGGGTCGATGATCTTCGCGTAGCCCTGCAGGACTTCCACGCCGAGGCCGGTGTAGCGCTCCACGCTGTCGTGGGGCTCCACCTCGGCGATGATCCGGTGTACCCGCGCCATCACCGCGCGGAAGCTGAACTGCGGCGTTGCCGGCTCCAGCCCGTACTGGTCGGCGTGGCGCATCTGCTGGGCCACCTTCGCGCTCTTGATCAGGGCCTTGCTGGGCACGCAGCCATAATTGAGGCAGTCACCGCCCATCTTGTGGGCTTCCACCAGGGTGACTTTCGCCTTCACCGCCGCGGCAATATAGGCGGAGACCAGGCCACCGGCACCGGCACCGATCACCACCAGGTTGCGATCAAAGCTTTTCGGCTTTTGCCAGGGCTTGTACACCCGCCGCTTCTGCACCAGCGCGACGATGGCCCTGGCAATCCAGGGAAAAATGCCCAGCAGCACGAAGGACAGCAGCAGTTCCAGCGACAGGATATCCCCGACCCGCTCGATCGCCGCCAGCTGGGTGCCGGCATTGACGTACACCGCGGTGCCCGCCAGCATGCCGACCTGGCTGATCCAGTAGAAGGTCCAGATGCGCAGCCGGGTCAGGCCCATCACCAGGTTGATAATGAAAAAGGGGAAAAGCGGCACCAGGCGCAGGGTGAAGAGATAGAAGGCGCCGTCGCGCTCGATACCCCGATCGATGGCCTTTAGGCGCTCGCCAAAGCGCCGCTCCACGGTATCGCGCAGCAGGAAGCGCGCCACCAGGAAGGCCAGGGTGGCGCCGATGCTGGAGGCAAAGGAGACCAGCAGCAGGCCCTGCCAGAGCCCGAACAGGGCTCCACCGGCCAGGGTCATGATTGCGGCGCCGGGCAGCGACAGAGCGGTGACGATGACATAGATGACAAAGTAAGCTGCCGGCACCAGCACCGGGTATTGCGCCAGCAGCTCGCCGAAGCGGGCCTGGCTGGCCTTGAGCTGGTCCAGGGTCAGATAGTCGTTCAGGCCCAGGGCGAAAAAGCCCAGCACCGCGGCGCCTACCGCAATGATCAGTACCAGTTTCCTGTTCATGAGCTCAGGGCGCCGCCGCAGCTGCTCCCCTGGCCGGCGGTGCAGCCGTAGCAGTGGTCCGCAATGCGGATTTCCCGGCCATCGATATCGGTGTCCAGCAGGCTGCGCAGATGGGGGTGGGGGCCCGCGCCCGCCGGCAGCGGCAGGTCAAGCTGCTGGTTGAAATCGCAGTCGTAGAGATAACCCTGCCAGTCCACACTCACCAGTGACCGGCACATGACCGACTCCAGGTTGTGGGGCTGGTAGGCGTCTTTCAGCAGCTGCATGTAGGCGCCGAACTGGCCCTTGGAGATCAGGGTACTGCCGAAGCGCTTGATCGGCATATTGGCGAGGGTGAACAGGGCGTTGAATTCGATCCCGAAGTGCTGGTACAGCTCGCGCTTGTAGTCCGCTTCGAGCGCCTGCTGGTCCGGTGGCAGGCTGGGTCCCAGCGGGTTGTAGACCAGGTTCAGGGTCAGGTTGCTGCCGGCCCTGCCATAGCCGAGGGCATTCAGCTCCTGCAGCGCAGCGATACTCTTGTCGAACACGCCGTCGCCCCGCTGCTGGTCGACATTGGCCGGGGAGTAGCAGGGCATGGAGGCGATGATCTCCACCCGGTGCTGCGCCAGGAACCCGGCCATGGTCTCGTAGCCCGGCTCCCGCAGGATGGTCAGGTTGCAGCGGTCCATCACCTTCACCCCCAGCGCGCTGGCCGCCGCCACCAGGTCGCGGAAGCGGGGGTGCATCTCCGGGGCACCGCCGGTCAGGTCCAGCAGCTGGATATTGCGGGCCCTGAGCACCCGCGGGATCAGGTCAATGTGCTTATCGTCCATCATCTCGGTGCGGGTGGGGCCGGCGTTGACGTGGCAGTGCACGCAGCTCTGGTTGCACAGGTAGCCCAGGTTTACCTGCAGGGTTTGCAGCTCGCCCCGGGTGAGTCGTGGGAAATCGGTCGCTTCCAGCAGGGGTAGCGTAGCGTGCATACGGTGGAATCCTTTTCTGCCCGGGGTGTTGATAGAGGCACTATGATGCCGACGTTGTGGGAATGTTACGGTCGGGCGCGACTTGTTGGACCAGATCGGGTGGCGCTTGCCGCAGTTTCACCACTGTTTGCTAGAATAGCGGTTTGCAGACGGAGGGTCACCGTGGAATCCGACATCGTCGTCAGTTCATCCGCCACCGCGGTCTACACCTTCACCTTTGCGGTGTTTGGAGTCTGCATGCTGTGGGAGATGTTTGCCCCCCGGCGCACGGAGACCGCGGGCGTGGCCTGGCGCTGGGGTAACAACTTTTCCATCGGCCTGGTGAGCTGGTACCTCACCGCGGTAGCCAACACCCTGCTGGTGCTGTGGGTGGCGGACTGGACCGACCAGCGTGAAATCGGGCTTATGCCGGTGCTGGGTTGGGGCCCGGTGGCGGAATTCCTGATTTTGCTGGCCTCGACCCAGTTGCTGTCCTACTGGCTGCACGTGGCCTTTCACCGCATCCCCGCGCTGTGGCGTATTCATGCGGTGCATCACTCGGACACCGCGGTCGACGTGTCCACCAGCTATCGGCACCACCCCCTGGAGCCGCTGCTTATGCTGCCCATCGCCGCGCCGCTGGTATTCCTGCTCGGCGTGTCCCTGGAAGCGGTCGCCGCCTACCGCCTGTTCGCGGTGCTGGCGAATGTGCTCAGCCACAGCAACGCGCGGGTCCCCGAAGGCCTGGAGCGCCGCCTGCGCTGGCTGCTGCTGACGCCAGACTTCCACCGGGTGCACCACAGTTCCGACCGCCGCTACACCAACAGCAACTACGGCTCGCTGGTACCCTGGTTTGACTATATTTTCGGCACCGCCCGCCACCGGCCCTACAGCGAGCACGAGACCATGGAGCTGGGCCTTGAATACTTGCGCCAGCCGCGCGACTCCCGCTTCGATCACCTGTTGACCCAGCCCCTGTCGGTGCCCACTGCCGGCGGCCAGGAGCAGAGCCAGTAGGCCAGTAATGCCGGGTTTCCGGCGGTGAATTCCCGTCCGCTTTCTTCTATAATGGCGCGCTTTTCCGGGCCCGGCCCCGGTTCCCATTCGCCAGTGCAGGTTCTGGAGCACAGCATGTCCGAGCGCAAGGCCAGCGTTACCCGCAATACCCTGGAAACCCGGATCACCGCCACGGTGAACCTGGACGGTTCCGGGCAGGCGCAATTCGACACCGGCATTCCCTTCCTGGAACACATGCTGGACCAGATTGCCCGCCACGGCATGATGGATCTGGATATCGTCGCCAAGGGCGACCTGCACATCGACGACCACCACACGGTGGAGGACATCGGCATTACCCTGGGCCAGGCCTTTACCAAAGCCGTGGGCGACAAGAAGGGTATCGTCCGTTACGGCCACAGCTACGTGCCGCTGGACGAGGCCCTGTCCCGGGTGGTGGTGGATTTCTCCGGCCGCCCCGGGCTGGTCTACCACATCCCCTTCACCCGCGCCCAGGTCGGCGGCTTCGACGTGGACCTGTTCCAGGAATTCTTCCAGGGCTTCGTCAACCACGCCCAGGTCAGCCTGCATATCGACAACCTGCGTGGCGACAACAGCCACCACCAGATCGAGACCGTGTTCAAGGCCTTCGGCCGTGCCCTGCGCATGGCCCTGGCCGCGGACCCTGCCATGGCGGGTATCACCCCCTCCACCAAGGGTGTGCTGTAAGGCCGTGAGCGGCACCGTTGCAGTTATCGACTATGGCATGGGCAACCTGCACTCGGTGGCCAGCGCTCTGGCCCACGTCGGTGCCGACAAGGTGGTGGTCACCCACGATGCCGCGCAGATCCGTGCCGCCGACCGGGTGGTGTTTCCCGGCGTGGGCGCCATCCGCGACTGCATGGCCGAGATTCGCCGCCTGCACTGCGACGAACTGCTGCAGCTGGCCCTGACCGAGCAGCGCAAGCCGGTGCTGGCGATCTGTGTCGGCATGCAGGCCCTGCTGGACAGCTCCGAGGAGAACGGCGGCGTGCCCTGCCTGGGCATCATCCCGGGTACGGTGCGCCACTTCGGCCACCCCCTGCTCGACGCCGATGGCTCCCGGCTCAAGGTGCCACACATGGGCTGGAACAGGGTTCACAAAGTAAGTGACCACCCACTCTGGAATGGCATTGCCGACGGCACCCGATTCTATTTTGTGCACAGCTACTATGCTACTGTCGAGGATCGGGCCCTGGTCACCGGCACGGTGGACTACGGCGTCAGTGCCGATGCGGCGCTGGCTCGCGACAACCTTTTCGCTACCCAGTTTCACCCGGAAAAAAGTCATACCGCCGGGCTGCAGCTGCTGCGCAACTTTCTCCACTGGAACCCCGCATGCTGATAATTCCCGCCATCGACCTCAAGGACGGCCAGTGTGTACGCTTGCGCCAGGGCCTCATGGAGGACAGCACCGTGTTCTCCGACGATCCGGTGGCCGTGGCCAAACGCTGGGTGGACGCCGGCTGTCGGCGCCTGCACCTGGTGGACCTGAACGGGGCCTTCGCCGGTGAGCCGGTAAACGGCGAGGTGGTCACTGCGATTGCGGCGGCCTGGCCGGGCCTGCCGGTGCAGATCGGCGGCGGTATCCGCAATCTGGAAACCGTCGAGCACTATGTTCGCGCCGGGGTCAGCTACGTGATTATCGGCACCCAGGCGGTGAAGGAACCCGCGTTTGTGGCGGAGGCATGCAAAGCCTTTCCGGGCAAGGTGATCGTCGGCCTGGACGCAAAGGACGGCCTGGTGGCCACCGACGGCTGGGCGGAAGTGTCCACCTTGCTGGCCACGGACCTGGCCAAACGCTTTGAGGCCGACGGTGTCTCCGCCATCGTCTACACCGATATCGCCCGCGACGGCATGATGCAGGGGGTGAACGTGGAGGCCACGGTGGCCATGGCCCGCGCTTCCAGCATTCCGGTTATCGCCTCCGGCGGCATCACCAACCTCGATGATATCCGCGCCCTTAATGCCGTGGCCGACGCCGGTATCTGCGGCGCTATCACCGGCCGCGCCATCTACGAAGGCACCCTGGATGTGGCCGAGGCCCAGCGCCTCTGCGACCAGGGCGCCTGAGGCATGGGCCTCGCCAAGCGCATTATTCCCTGTCTGGATGTGGACAACGGCAGGGTGGTCAAGGGCGTCAATTTTGTCGGCATCCGCGACGCCGGCGACCCGGTGGAGATTGCCCGTCGCTACAATGAACAGGGCGCCGACGAGATCACCTTCCTCGATATCACCGCCAGCCACGAAGACCGCGACACCACCGTTCACACCGTCGAGCAGATCGCCGAGCAGGTCTTTATCCCGCTCACCGTGGGCGGCGGTATCCGCTCCCTGCAGGATATCCGCGCCATGCTCAACGCCGGTGCCGACAAGGTCAGCATCAATACCGCCGCCATTCACAACCCGGAGCTGGTACGCGAGGCCTCCGAGCGCTTCGGCGCCCAGTGCATCGTGGTCGCCATCGACGCCAAGCGCGTGGCCGATGTGGATGGCCAGCCGCGCTGGGAGATATTCACCCACGGCGGGCGCAAGCCCACCGGTATTGACGCGGTGGCCTGGGCGGTGAAAATGGCCCAATTGGGCGCGGGGGAAATCCTCCTCACCAGCATGGACCGCGATGGCACCAGAAACGGCTTCGAGCTTGGCGTCACCCGCGCCATCACCGATGCGGTGGATATCCCGGTGATTGCCTCCGGCGGCGTCGGTAACCTGCAGCACCTGGCGGACGGTATCCTCCTCGGCGGTGCCGACGCGGTACTGGCGGCGAGCATCTTTCATTTCGGGGAGTTCACGGTACCCCAGGCCAAGGCTTACCTGGCGGCGCAGGGCATTGAGGTGCGAGTGTGAAGCGCTTGACGCGAAGGGAGGTACCGCCAGTGGTCGACCATCTCTCCGATCTGACGCTCACGCAGTTTCTGGATCTGCTGCTGGATGTCGTCTGTGTAGTCGATGCCGATGGCCACTTTCAGTACGTTTCCGTGGCATGCGAGCAGGTGTTCGGGTTCACCCAGGAAGAGATGATGGGCAAGAACGTGCGGGATCTGGTGCACCCTGAGGACCGGGAACGTACCCTGAATTCTGCCAACCAGATAATGGCCGGCACCGACAGCACCCAGTTCGAGAATCGCTACCTGCGCAAGGATGGCGAAGTGGTCCACATCATGTGGAGCGCACGCTGGTCCGAGCAGGGCCAGGTGCGGATTGGCGTCGCCCGCGACATTACCCGGCGCAAGCAGGCCGAGCTGGTGCAGTCCGCTCTGTTCCGCATCTCCCAGGCGACCCATCGGGCGCATGACCTGGGCACCCTGCTGGACCAGATCCGCGACATCGTCGTCACCCTGGTGCCCTGCGAGGGCTTCTATGTGGTCCTGCGGGACGACCGCGATGGGCGCTGGAATGTTCCCTATTCTCGGGATGAAGGCGGCCCGGGGGTTGCTCCGCCAGAGGAGGTGGAGTCGTTCTGCGAGCGGGTGCGCAGCGAGCAGCGGACGCTGTTTCTGGGGCCTGAGGCGCTGGCGCCCGGGGGTGCGGGCGCCAGTGGCAGGCAGCCGCGCTACTGGTTGGGCACGCCGCTGGCCAGCGAGCAGGACGTTATCGGTGCACTGGTGGTCAAGAGCTATTCCCCGGGTGTCCACTTCAACGAAGAGGACCAGCAGCTGCTGGAGTTCGTGGCGGACCAGGTGGCTGTCGCCATCAGCCAGCAGCGCATGCTGGCGCAGCTGCAGCAACGGGCCCAGTACGATGCCCTGACCGGCTTGCCCAATCGGGTGCTGCTAGATGATCGCCTGCAAAAGGCGATCAGCGTCGCCGAGCGCGAGTCCAGCATGTTGGCGCTGCTGTTTGTCGACATGGATGACTTCAAGCGCGTCAACGACACGCTGGGCCACGCTGCCGGCGACTGGCTGTTGCAGCTTACCGCGCAGCGTCTGCTGGCGAATGTGCGCGCTTCCGACACCGTGGCGCGGCTGGGAGGGGACGAGTTCATTATCGTTCTCGAAGGGCTGGCAGTCACCGATCAGGCACAGGCCCTGGTGCACAAGATCCAGAACGCGTTTGCCCTTCCCTTCGAGGTGGACCAGAATTCAGTACCATCGCCTATCAGTATCGGGATGGCCCTGTATCCCCTGGATGGGACCACTCCGGCGGCTCTGTTGCGGCACGCGGACAAGCGTATGTATGCAGCCAAGGAAGATGCCGCGGCGCAGCGGGCTGCCGGTCAGGGTGGTGCAGGCAACTGAGGGAGGAGCCAACATGATTTTTCGCCAGCTTTTTGACAGCAGCTCATCAACTTACACCTATTTACTCGCGGACGGACAACAGCGCGAGGCGCTGCTCATCGACCCGGTATTCGGCCAGGCCAGCCGCGATCTGGCGCTGCTGGAGGAGCTGGGCCTGACGCTTGCCCTGGTGGTCGACACCCACGCCCACGCCGATCACATCACCGCCGCGTGGCTGCTGCAGCAGGAAACCGGCTGCCGCATTGCCTCGGCCCGGCTCATCAACGCGGTGCACGTGGATCTGCCGCTGGATGACGGCCAGGAATTTGGCGTCGCGGGCGTGAGCCTCAGGGCGATGGCCACACCGGGCCACACCGACGGCTGCATGAGCTATGTGCTCGCCGACCAGTCCATGGTCTTTACCGGCGACACCCTGCTGATCCGGGGCTGCGGCCGCAGCGATTTTCAGCAGGGCAGCGCCCGCAAGCTGTACGAGTCCATCACCACACGGCTGTTCAGCCTGCCGGATGACTGTCTGGTGTACCCCGCCCACGACTACAACGGCAGGACAGTCAGCTCCATTGGCGAAGAAAAGGCTTTCAATGCCCGGGTCGGCGGCGGTGCCAATGAAACCGACTTCGTCGAGTACATGAACGCGATGAAGCTGCCCCATCCCAAGAAAATCGACGAGGCGGTACCGGCCAACCTGCGCAGCGGATGTCCCGAGGACGGCCGGCTGCCGCCGCGGCCGGACTGGGCGGATATCCGCCTGACCTACGCCGGGGTGCCGGAGATTGACGCGGAGTGGCTGGAGCAGCACCTGGAAGAGGTGACGGTCCTGGATGTACGCCTGGGCGAGGAAGTGAGGGACTGTCCCTTCAGCGGGCGCCTGGTGGATATCCACATCCCCCTGGATCAACTGCAGGCCCGGGTGGACGAGATCCCCCGGGACAAGCCAGTGGTAGCGCTGTGCCGTTCGGGTCGCCGCTCGGCGCTGGCGGTAACTATCCTCAAGGATGCGGGTTACGAGCAGGTGGCCAGCCTCAGCCGGGGCCTGCGCCAGCTGACCCATCCCTGACCAGCCGTCAGACCTGCAGTAGCCACCAGCCGGTCACGGCACTCAGCAGCGTCGCGCCGCCGTAGCAGAGCAGCTGCAGGGGCAGCCGTGGTGCCGGCAGGTGCAGGTCGTGCAGGCCGTGATAGATCCGGTGCAGGGTGTGGAACAGGGGCAGCGCCACGCAGGCCAATACCAGCAGTTTTCCCAGCGGGTGCGCGAGCAGCGCGCCGATGGCGGCATGGGTCGCCTGCGGATCGTCCGCCGCCAGCCAGGGCAGCAGGGCGGTGGTCAGCACCAGCCCCGGACCGATAAACGCCAGCAGCATGCCACCGGCGCCGAACAGGGACCAGGCGACCGGTTCGTGAGAGCGGCGCATGCTCAATTGCCTGCCGCCGCGCGCAGTAACAGCACTGCCAGCAGCAGCAAGCCGGCGTTGCAGACCACGGCGCCCACCTGGTGGGCGAGTTTCACCGCCGCCGGGCTGACCCGCAGCCGGTCCGTGTCGATCACCAGGATTTTCGGCACCAGGGCGATCCAGGTGACCGCGTGGAACAGCGCCGCCGCCAGCGCCAGCCCGTGCAGGGCCAGCAGCCAGGGACTGCGCAGCATTTCCAGCCACTGCAGAAACGCCGCCTCGCCGCGGGTGAACTGGAACAGGCCGCTCATCAGCAGCAGGGTATACAGGAACAGGGGCAGGGCCGTGGCCTCGCGCAGCATGTAGCGCCGGTAGGCGGGGTTGCGCAGCCACCAGTCGGCGCGCTGGCGCTGAATGTAGGGTTTATGCATCGTCCTTGCCTCGCAGGATATTGAGCAGGTTCACCGCGTAGTTGATGTCCGAGGCCACCTTGCCCCGATTGATGGCCGCGGCCGGGTCGACATCCTTGGGGCACACTTCCGAACAGTAGCCGACAAAGGTGCAGCTCCACACGCCCTCCCCGGCGTTCAGCCACTGCATTCGCTGTGCTGCGCCCTCGTCCCGGGAATCCAGATTGTAGCGCTGGGCCAGGGCCAGCGCCCCCGGGCCGAGGAAGGCCGGATCGCGGCCGAACTGGGGGCAGGCGGCGTAGCACAGGCCGCAGTTGATGCACTGGCTGAAAGCGGCGTAGCGCTGCATCTGCTCCGGGGTCTGAGGATAGGCGCCGGCGCTGACAGGCTGTTCCTCGCTGCGGATCAGCCAGGGCTGCACCGTCTCCAGGTGGTCGATAAAACCGCTGATATCGGACACCAGGTCGCGTTCGATGGGAAAATTGTCCAGCGCCCGCACGGTCACCGCGGCCTGCTCCCGGTAATCCCGCAGGAAGGTCTTGCAGGACAGCTTCGGCTCGTTGTTCACCATCACCCCGCAGCTGCCGCATATTGCCATGCGGCAGGACCAGCGGTGGCTGAGGGTCGGGTCCTGCTGGTCCTTGATCTGGTTCAGCGCGTCGAGGATGGAGAGGTCTTCGCTGTAGGGCACTTCGAAGCTCTGCTCCCAGGGTGCCGTATCCTCTTCGGGCCGGTAGCGCTGCACCCGCACGGTCACGGTCTCGGTCACGATTTGTTCTCCTGCTGGCCGGCGGCGCCGTAGTGGCGCTCCGCCGGCTGTGAGCGGGTGATCACCACATCCTGCCAGTCCAGTCGCGGCGCATCGGCCGCGCGGTACACCAGGCTGTGCTTGAGGAACTGCGCATCATCCCGTTGCGGGAAATCCTCGGGGCGCTGGTGGCTGCCGCGGGATTCCTGGCGGGCCAGTGCCGCATGGGCCATAGCCTCCGCCACATCCAGCAGATAGCCCAGCTCAATTGCGTTCAGCCACTCGGTGTTGAAGGCGCGGCTGCGGTCCACCAGGCCCAGGTCGCTATAGCGGTCCTTGAGTTCGGCAACCTTGGTGCAGGTCTGCCGCATCTGCCCCGGCAGGCGGAAAATCCCGGCGCCGTCTTCCATGGCCCGGGCCATTTCGTCACGGATTGTGGCCAGGCGCTCATTGCCCGTGGACTCGCGCAGGGCCTCCCAGACCGCGGCATTGTCCTGCGCCCGGGCCAGCAGGCGTTGCGGATCCACTGAGGGGCCCTGGCTCGCACGCGCGGCCGCCTGTTCTCCCGCCACCCGGCCAAACACGCTCAGCTCCGCCAGGGAATTGGAGCCCAGCCGGTTGGCGCCGTGCAGCCCGACGCTGGCACATTCGCCGGCGGCGAACAGCCCCGACAGGGCGGTGGCGGTGTAGCGGTCGGTCTGGATCCCGCCCATGGTGTAATGGGCGGTGGGCCGCACCGGGATCGGTTCGTGGACCGCATCGACATTGACATAGGTGCGCGCCAGGTCGCGGATAAATGGCAGGCGTTCATTGATCCGCGCCTCGCCCAGGTGGCGCAGGTCCAGGTTCACCGCCTCGCCGCGGCTGGTGGCCAGCGCCCGGCCCGCCTGCGCCTCGTGCCAGAAAGCCTGGCTGAGGCGGTCCCGCGGACCCAGTTCCATGTGCTTGTTTTTGGGTTCTCCCAGCGGCGTCTCCGGGCCCAGACCGTAGTCCTGTAGATAGCGGTAGCCGTCGCGGTTGGTCAGTACCCCGCCCTCGCCGCGGGCGGCTTCGGTGATCAGGATGCCGGAGCCGGGCAGGCCGGTGGGATGGTACTGCACAAATTCCATGTCCCGCAGCGGTACCCCCTGCCGATAGGCCAGGGCCATGCCGTCGCCGGTAACGATGCCGCCGTTGGTGTTGTAGCGGTAGACCCGGGCGGCGCCGCCGGTGGCCAGGATGACCGCGGAGGCTGCGATCAGGGTGTGGCTGCCAGTGCGCATGTCGATGGCCTGGATGCCGGCGCAGGCCCCGCCCTCCAGCAGCAGGTCGGTGCAGAAGTACTCATCGCAGCGGCGGATCGACGGGTATTTTAGCGAGGTCTGGAACAGGGTGTGGAGGATGTGGAAGCCGCTCTTGTCGGCGGCAAACCAGGTGCGCTCGATCTTCATGCCGCCGAAGGCGCGCACATTGATGCTGCCGTCGGGCTTGCGGCTCCAGGGGCAGCCCCAGTGCTCCAGGCGCAGGTTTTCCTCGGTGGCGTGGCGCACGAAATAGTCCACCACGTCCTGGTCACAGAGCCAGTCGCCGCCGGAGACCGTGTCATCGAAGTGCGCATCGAGGCTGTCATGGGGCTGGATCACGCCGGCGCAGCCACCCTCCGCCGCCACCGTGTGGCTGCGCATGGGATACACCTTGGACAGCAGCAGGATGTCCAGTTGCGGGTTCGCCTCGGCCGCGGCAATGGCGGCCCGCAAACCCGCGCCGCCGCCGCCCACGATCACGATATCGGCCTGGCGCACGTCCATGTCAGGGTTCACTCTTGTATTCACCGGGACGGTCTCCCCGGCCAGACTTTCCCGGCCAGCTCCAGTTGCTGATTTCGGGCATGTCCACGCCATGTTCGTGGGCGTAGTGACGGCAGTCGATCTGCAGGTTGCGCAGCTGTTCCTTGGCATGTGCGCCTATAACCTGCAGCTTCGGTACCCGGTCAATGGCGTCGATGGCCAGGCTAAAGCGGTCCACATTGTTTTCGATGGCCAGCTCCAGCGGGGTATTGATGCTGCCCTTTTCCTTGTAACCGCGCACGTGCAGGTTGCGGTGGTTGTTGCGCCGGTAGGCCAGGCGGTGGATCAGCCAGGGGTAGCCGTGGAAGTTGAAAATGATCGGCTTGTCCAGCGTGAACAGGCTGTCGAAGTCGCGCTGGCTGAGACCGTGGGGATGCTCCTCCTCCGGGGTCATGCGGAACAGGTCTACCACATTGACGAAGCGGATTTTCAGCTCCGGGAAATGCTCCAGCAGCAGGGCGGTGGCGGCCAGGGCCTCCTGGGTGGCAATGTCGCCGCAGCCCGCCATCACCAGATCGGGCTCGCCGCCCTGGTCGGTGCTGGCCCAGTCCCAGATGCCGATGCCCTTGGTGCAGTGGCGAATGGCGGACTCCATATCCAGATACTGCAGGTGATTCTGCTTGTCGCAAACGATCACATTGATGTCGTTGTGGCTGCGCAGGCAGTGGTCCGCCGTGGACAGCAGGCAGTTGGCATCCGGGGGCAGGTAGACGCGGGTGATCTGCGGGCTCTTGTTGACCACGATGTCGATAAATCCCGGGTCCTGGTGGGTGAAGCCATTGTGGTCCTGGCGCCAGACGGTGGAGGTGATCAGCAGGTTGATGGAGGCGATTGGCGCCCGCCAGGGCAGGTCCTCGCAGATGGCCAGCCACTTGGCGTGCTGGTTGTACATGGAATCAATGACATGGGCGAAGGCTTCATAGGTGGCGAAGAAGCCGTGGCGCCCGGTCAGCACATAGCCCTCGAACCAGCCCTCCAGGGTGTGCTCGGAGAGCATTTCCAGCACCCGGCCATCCGGGCCCAGCTGGCCCCCGTCATCATCCTCCGGCAGCCGCTCCGCCAGCCACAGCTTGGGGCTCACCTCGTAGATGGCATCGAGCTTGTTGGAGGTGGTCTCGTCGGGACCAAACACCCGGAAATTGCTTGCGTTCCGGGCCATGGTGTCGCGCAGCAGGGCGCCCAGGGGCCGGGTGTTCATGGCCCGCCGGGCGCCGTGGCTGGCCACTTGGATGGCGTAGTCGCGGAAGTCAGGCAGGCGCAGGTCCCGCCGCAGCAGGCCGCCGTTGGCGTGGGGGTTGGAGCCCATGCGCCGCGTCCCGGCTGGCGCCAGCGCCCGTAGTTCCGGCCGCAGGGTGCCGCGCTCATCGAACAGCTCTTCCGGGCGGTAGCTGCGCAGCCACTCTTCGAGCTGCTGCAGCTTGTCGGGATTGTCGTGGACGTCAGCCAGCGGCACCTGGTGCGCCCGCCAGCTGCCTTCTACCTTGTGGCCGTCGACTTCCCGCGGGCCGGTCCAGCCCTTGGGAGAACGCAACACGATCATCGGCCAGGGCGGACGGCTGGCAGTGCCGCTGGCGCGGGCTTGCTGCTGGAAATCCTGGATCATGGCGATGCTGCGATCCATGGCCGCGGCCATCTGCTGGTGCATCAGCTGCGGCTCGTCGCCCTCGACGAAGATGGGTGTCCAGCCATAGCCCAGGAACAGCTGTTCAAGCTCCTGCCGTGGGATCCGGGCCAGCAGGGTGGGGTTGTTGATCTTGTAGCCGTTGAGGTGAAGGATCGGCAGGACGGCCCCGTCGCGGATCGGGTTGAGGAACTTGTTGGAGTGCCAGGCAGTCGCCAGCGGCCCGGTTTCAGCCTCGCCGTCACCGACCGCGGTAACCACGACCAGGTCGGGATTGTCGAAAGCGGCACCAAATGCGTGCGACAGGCTGTAGCCGAGTTCCCCCCCTTCGTGAATCGAGCCGGGCAGCTCCGGCGTGCAGTGGCTGCCGAAACCGCCGGGGAAGGAGAACTGCCGGAACAGCAGCTCCATGCCCTCCTCGTCCTCGCTCATGTCCGGATACACCGCGGAGTAGCTGCCCTCCAGATACACCGGCGCCAGCACGCCGGGAGCACCGTGGCCGGGCCCGGCAATGAAGATGGCGTCGAGGTCGTGCCTGAGGATAAGCCGGTTACTGTGCACATACATGAACGCCAGCCCCGGGCTGGCGCCCCAGTGGCCCAGCAGGCGCTGCTTGATGTGGCTGCTTTCCAGGGGCTGGCGCAGGAGCGGATTCTCGCGCAAGTAGATCATGCCGGCGGCGAGGTAGTTGCAGGCGCGCCAGTAGGCGTCGATGGACTGCAATTCGTCGGCTGTCAGGGGCTTTTCGCTACTTGGTGTTTTTGTGGTCATTGGTGCTGATCCTTTCCGGGAGTGCTCCGGAATGCGGCCACTGCGACCGGAAGCCGGTTGCAGAACACGCTGTAAATACGTCCCTGTACGCTCGGCGGCGCCCGTCCATGGGCGCCGACGGTTCTGCAACCGGCTTCCGCTCGCAGTCGCCTCACTGTGGCAGGCGGTCGCAGCCCCCACATTTGGCCGACGATCGCAGTCACCGCTGGGCGAGGAAATCCTGGGTCTGCCGCGCGATCTCCAGGTCCTCGTGGGAGGGGATGACGAGGACGGCGACGGCTGATTCCTCTGCCTGGATGGCTCTGGGCCGGTCAGTTGATGTTAGTGCATTTTTTTGACTGTCGACAGCAATGCCGAGGGCGGTGAGGCCCTCGCAGGCACTCGCGCGGACGGCGGCGGCGTTTTCGCCGACGCCGCCGGTGAAGACCAGGGCGTCGAGGCCGCCCAGGGCGGCGAAGTAGGCGCCGATGTATTTGCGAATGCGGTAGCAGTACACGGACAGGGCCAGCTGTGCCCGGGAATCGCCCTGTTCACAGCGCGCAAGAATTGCGCGCATGTCGCTGTCGCCGCAGAGGCCGGCGAGGCCGCTGTCGCGGGTGAGAACCTGTTCCAGCTGGTTCGGGTTCAGGCCTTCGCGGCGGGCCACGTGGAGGGCGGCACCAATGTCCAGGTCGCCGCCGCGGGTGCCCATGACCAGGCCTTCCAGGGGCGTCATGCCCATGGAGGTGTCGATGCTGCGGCCGCCGGCGATGGCGCTGGCGCTGGCGCCGTTGCCCAGGTGCAGGGTGATGAGGCGCAGGTCCGCCGGGGGCCGTTGCAGGAAAGCGGCCGCCTGCTGCGCCACGCTGGCGTGGGAGATGCCGTGGAAACCGTAGCGGTGCAGGCCATGCTGCTGATACCAGTGTTCGGGGACGGCGTAGCGGCGGGCGTGCTCGGGCAGGTCGTGGTGAAAGGCGGTGTCGAAGACCGCCACCTGGGGCAGGCCCGGGTAGCGCGCGAAGGCATGGCGAATCACGGCCAAGGCGGGTTCGTTGTGCAGGGGGGCGAGGACGGTGGCCTGCTCTATGGCCCGAAGGGTGGCCTCGGTCAGCTCCGCAGGGCCGCTAGACCCGGGGCCGCCGTGCACTACCCGGTGGGCGACAGCGGCGACAGGCGCCCCGGCGTCAGCGAAGTCCAGGTCAGGCAGCGGAGGTGGCGCCTGGCCGTCGGCCACTGTCCACTCAGCCACCTCGTGGCGCAAACTGCGCTTGCTGCACGAGTCCACCACGCTGTACTTGAGGGTCGAGCTGCCGCTGTTCAGTACCAGGATAAGCAAGGAGGAGAGCCCTCAGGTCCGCAGGTGGCTGGTCATCGGGTTGAGTGTAGCGGGTTCTGCAATGTGCCGCCTGCGCCCTGGCTCAGGGCGATGCAATGCGGCACCGCTATTGACACCGGTGCTAATGGTTATTAGTTTGGATGCCCACGCCGCCCCCGGAGACTCCCGCCATGGCCCTGTATGAACCAATTGAATCCGCCGATGCCCGCCGCCACCTGCAATTGCGCAGTCCGGTTACCCTGGAGCCCTGCGGCGAACTGGTCTGTGCCAACGCCGACGATGTGGCGGCGGCCATAGCGACTGCGCGCGCCGCCCAACCGGCCTGGGCGGCCACCCCGATGCGGGAGCGGGTGAAGGTCGCCGAGCGCGCCCTGCAACTGGTGCTGGAACGCCAGGACGAGATCATCGACACGGTGGTCGCGGAAACGGGCAAGGCCCGCACCGATGCCATGAGCATGGAGATTTTCTCGGTGGCGGATTCCCTCTGCTACTACGCCAAGCACGCGGAAGCCTTCCTCAAGCCGCGCAAACGCCGGGTGCACGGCGTGATCGGGATCGCCAAGCAGCTGCGCATTGTGTACAAGCCGCTGGGGGTGATCGGTCTGATCACGCCCTGGAACGGTCCCTTTGTATTGGTAATGAATCAGGCGGTGCAGGCACTGCTCGCGGGTAACGCAGTAGTGGCCAAGGGCTCCGAGGTCACGCCCTTTTCCGCGAAACTGGCCCAAAGCATACTCGAGGACGCGGGCCTGCCGCCGGGGGTGCTGCAGGTGCTGCTGGGGGATGGCGATACCGGCGCTGCCATCGTGCGCGGCGGCGTCGACAAGGTCTCCTTCACCGGCAGCGTCGCCACCGGACGCAAGGTGGCGGCAGCCTGTGCCGAACAACTCATTCCCTGCACCCTGGAACTGGGTGGCAACGATGCCATGATCGTCTGCGCGGACGCGGACCTGGACCGCGCCGCCGACGGCGCCTGGCTGGGCTCCTGCATGAACACTGGCCACTACTGCTGCGGCACCGAGCGCATCTACGTGGTGAGTGAGGTCTACGACGAATTCCTGCGCCTGGTACTGGCAAAGGGCAAGCACCTGAAGCAGGGGCCGGAACACGGTTTTGCGGAGGATGTCGGCGCGGTGTTCTGGGACCGGCAGCTGGCGATTATCGAGGCCCACGTGGAGGACGCCCGGGCCAAGGGTGCCACCATCCACCTGGGCGGGCGCCGCAACCCGAATCTGGCGGGCCTGTACTACGAGCCCACCGTCATGACCGAGGTCGACAACAGCATGGACATCATGCTGCACGAGACCTTTGGCCCCGTTCTCTGCATTCAGCGGGTAGCGGATGAAGAGGAGGCACTGCGCCTGGCCAACGATTCCGAATTCGGCCTCAACGGCAACGTCTGGACCAAAGACAAGGAAAAAGGCCTCCGCCTCGCCGCGGCGATCGACACCGGCTCCTGCAGCGTCAACGACATGGCCCTCAGCTACGGCATTCCCGCCGCGCCCTTCGGCGGGCGCAAGAACTCGGGGATTGGCCAGGTCAACGGCAAGAAGGGCCTGCGCGGCTACTGCCACGAGATGCCTATCGTTATCGACCGGTTCGGCGGCAAGATGCAGAACGCCTACCCCAACACGGTCAAGAACGCCGAGGGCATGCGCAAGCTGATGGACTTCATGTGGCGCAAGACACGGCTGGGGCGTTGGTTGTCGTAGCGCTCGGCCCCGGGCTCAGGCGAGCTTTTCCAGTGGCCAGCCGATCATCAACACCGTCAGGGTGCAGCAGCCGATGAAAATGTTCATCGGTATGCCTACGCGCATGAACTCGAGAAAGGTGTAGCCTCCCGGCCCATACACCATCAGGTTGGTCTGGTAGCCCAGGGGGGTGGCGAAGCTTGCGGAGGCCCCCATCATGATGGCGAAGATAAACGGCGTCGGATTCAGGCCGGCGCTGGCGGTGATTCCGAGCACCACTGGCAGCATCAGGATCGCTGCGGCGTTGTTGGTAATGGTTTCCGTGAGCAGCGACACGGTCATGTAGGTCAGCACCAGAATCAGCCAGGGCCGGCCCCCGCTCAGGTCGATGATGTTGGTGGCGAGAAATACTGCCGCACCGGACTTGTCCAGGGCCGCGCCCAGGGCGAAGGACGCACCGATGGTGATCAGCACGGTCAGGTCCAGGCTCTTTTCGGCCTGGTGGACCGAGCAACAACCGGTGACCAACATCATTGCCGCGCCCAGCAGCGCCGCGTTCAGCATGCTGATCAGGCCGAAACCTGCCGCCAGCACCAATCCCAGCAGAATAGCCCAGGCCATGTACATATGGTCGTGGCGCGGCTGCTCGGTATCGAGGTCATTGATCAGCAAAAAATCCTTGTTGTAGCGCTGGCGGGTGACGAAGGCGGGGCGCGCCTCCAGCAGCAGGGTATCGCCCGCCTCCAACTCGATGGTGCCCAGATTGCCCTTGATGCGCTCGCCGTTGCGGGCTACTGCCAGCACCGCGGCGCCGTAGCGATCCCGGAAGCGGGCGTCGCGGATGGCGTGACCGACGGCTTCACAATGGGGTGACACCACCGCCTCGACCAGCCGGCGCTCCGCCCGGTCTGTCAGCAGCGGCTGCGAGGCGTCGCTCTCCTCGGAGGGCACGATGCCGTTGATCCGCAGCAGGTCCGAGATGGCGTCGGTATCGCCGGCGAACACGAGGCGGTCGCCGCCCCGCAGTCGCTCCTCGCTCGGCACTGCGGTGATGATCGTGCCGTCGCGCTCGATCTCCACCAGGTAGACCCGCACCAGGTGGCGCAGACCGGCCTCTTCAATGGTCTTGTCTACCAGCGGCCCGCCCGTGGCGACCGCAACTTCCAGGGTGAACTCGCGCATATTGGCGAACGGTTCGTTCTGCTTGCGATCGGGCAGCAAGCGGGGGAAGAACAGCCACATGAACAGCAGGCCAAGCAGGGCCACCGGCAGGCCCACCGCGGTGATGGAGAACAGGGAGAAGCCGTCCTCTCCCGTCAGCGCCCGGTACTGGCCGTTGAGCACCAGGTTGGTGCTGGTGCCGATAAGCGTGGTGGTGCCGCCGAGTATGGAAGCGTAGCTCAGGGGGATCATCAGCTTGGAGGGCGCAATCCCGGTTTTGCGCGACCAGCTGTTGACTGCCGGTATCATGGTGGCGACCACGGGGGTATTGTTGAGAAACCCGCTCAGGACTGCCACCGGGCTGAACATGCGCCACATGGCGGCGCGCACCTTCTTCGGCCGGCCCAGCAAGCGGGTGACGATCAGTTCCGCGCCGCCGGAAGCGTTGATGCCGGCGGCTACGACAAACATGGCGGCCACGGTGATCAGGCCTTCGTTGGCGAAGCCTGCAAGGGCCTCGGGTCCGGTCAGCACCCCGAACGTGATCAGCACGGTCAGTGCGCCCATCATCACCACATGGGGTTTGAGACGGGTCAGCGTCAGCGTTCCGAGGACGCCCGCAACCAGCGCCAGAGATAACCAGCCCTGCCAATCCATGACCTTGATCTACCCCTTGTTTATAGTGGAACGCAGCCTACACGGCGTGATTCTTATTAGAAAATAATATATGGAGATGAGCTGATAGAAACTGGTTATAAGTTGCATGTCAATCCTGACCCCACCGCTGGCGCTGCCAGTCAGGGCGCGCCGGCCGCCCCTGTCGCGGTCGCCAGCACTTCCGACACGGTCGCCAGCCGCAGGCCCTGAGCCTCCAGGGTCGGCAGCACGTCCCGCAGGTAGGCGATGGTTTCCGGGTAGGGGTGGCCGATCGCGACCCCGAGGCCCTCCCGCCGAGCTCGCTCTATAACTACCGCAAAGCGTTCGGCGATCGCCTCCCGGCGGGGAACGTTGTCGAGGAAGACCTGGCGCGACAGGTGCGGCAGGCCGGCCTCCGCAGCGACCGTGGCCGCAATGGTATCCTTGTTGGTGCGGGAATCGACGAAGTACAGGTTCTGTTCCGCCAGCAGCGTCATCAACCATTGCATCTGTTTGCGCTGCCCGGTCAGCTCGCTGCCCATATGGTTGTTGACGCCCACCGCGTGGGGCACGCCCGCCAGGGCCCGCTGCAGGGTGGTGCGGAACTCCGCTTCCGACAGCTCCGCAGTCAGCGCGCCCGGCCCCAGCGGCTGCTGGCCCAGGGCGCTCATGGGGGCGTGCAGCAGAACCTCTTTGCCGGCGCGGTGCGCCTGCCTGGCCAGATGGCGGGCGTGGGTGGTATGGGGCAGTACGGCGACGCTGATCCGGCCGGGCAAGCCGATGGTGGCCTCGCCCTCGGTCAAGCCGTTGCCCAGGTCGTCAATGATGATGACCAGGGTCGCAATATCCCCGTAGGAGCCCGCTCCATCCCTGTGGGAGCCCGCTCCGCGGGCGATTGGGTCCGGGGCCGTAGCGCGCAGGGACTGCGCTCCTACATGAGAGTTGGAGCCCGCTCCATCCCTGTGGGAGCCCGCTCCGCGGGCGATTGGGTCCGGGGCCGTATCGCGCAGAGACTGCGCTCCTACAGGAGAGTTGGAGCCCGCTGGATCGCGCAGGGACTGCGCTCCTACAGGAGAGTTGGAGCCCGCTCCATCCCTGTGGGAGCCCGCTCCGCGGGCGATTATGTCCGGGGCTGGATCGCGCAGGGACTGCGCTCCCACAGCAGATGAGGCTCCCACAGCAGACGAGGCTCCCACAGCAGACGAGGCTCCCACAGCAGACGAGGCTCCCACTGCCACAGGGTTGTCTCCGAAAAACGCCTCGCGGGCCTCGAACGGCTGCATCGCCGCGGCCGCCAGGGGCAGGCACAGCGCAAGTAGCAGCCAGCGCATGCGGTCAGCCGCCGCTGCTGTCCGCTGGGACCTTTGCTGTCGGCCCGCGCTCGCGCATACCCAGGATATGCACCCCCTTGAGCAGGGTGAGCGCTTCGTAAAGCTGGTTGTCGGTACCAAGCAGGCCGTCCGAGACTTGCGGCGCCCGAGGTTTGTCGCCGTTGACGTTTTCCAGACGCCGGGCCAGATCGGCTTCGCTGAGCTGGCGGGAGGTGTCGTAGGCAGTGACCTGGGCGCGCTCGACAGTGATGTCCGGGGCGATGCCGGCGGCCTGGATAGAGCGCCCGCCAGGGGTGAAGTACAGCGCCGTGGTCAGTTTCACCGCGCGCGACTCGGAAATCGGCATCACCGTCTGCACCGAGCCTTTACCGAAGCTGGCGGTGCCCATGATCACCGCGCGCTTGTGGTCCTGCAGTGCGCCGGCGACAATTTCCGAGGCGCTGGCGGAGCCACCGTTGATCAACACCACGATGGGCGTGCCGTCACTGGCATCCCCCGGGTCTGCCGAATAGCGCATGTCGGAGTTTGTCAGCCGGCCCTCGGTATAGACTACCAGCTCGCCGTCGAGGAACAGCCCGGCCACATCCACACTCGCGCCCAGGATGCCGCCCGGGTTGTTGCGCAGGTCGAGAACCAGCCCCTTGAGTTCCTCCTTGTCCAGCAGGCGCTTGAGGGCGTCGCCGACATCCTGGCCGGTGCGGTTCTGGAACTGCGCGACGCGAATATAGCCAAAGCCGGGCTCGAGAAAGCGCTCGCGCACGCTGGCCACGGTGATGGTGTCGCGAGTGAGGGTGAGGTCAAAGGGCTGGGGGTCGCCGGGGCGGCCGATCTGCAGTTTGATGGGGCTGCCCTTGGGACCGCGCATCAGTTCAATAGCCTCGTTCAGGGACATGCCCTTGACCGGTTTGTCGTCCAGTCTGAGGATCACATCCCCGGTCATCAGGCCCGCCTCGGCGGCCGGTGAGCCGTCGATGGGTGCGATGATCTTGACGTAGCCGTCCTCCATGCCGACCTCCAGCCCGAGGCCACTGAATTCGCCGCTGGTGTTGGTCTGCAGGTCCTCGAATGCGTCCTTGCTCAGGTAGGCGGAGTGCGGATCGAGGTTCATCAGCATGCCCTGGATGGCGTATTCCAGCAGGGTGCTGTCGTCAACCTCCTCCACGTAGCCCAGCCGGATCTGGTTGAAGACATCGGCAAAAGTGCGCAGTTCGTCCAGCGGCAGGCGCCCCTCTTCACTCTCCTGTGAGAGCGCCGGTGGTGCGACCAGGGCGAGAGCCAGCAGGGCCGCTTTCAGGCCCGGAAAGGGGAAAGACACTGTGTGCATGAGTACCGCCATCGGCGCTGTCGCCATTGCCAGGTTGAGTGCGCAAGTGTAACCCTGTCAGCGGCACCAAACCACTGGATCCACGGGTTTGCCGTCCTTGCGAATCTCGAAATACAGACCGGCCTGGTCCAGCCCGCCGCTGTTGCCGACGGTGCTGATCGGGGTGCCGGGTGCGACCCACTGCCCCACCTCTTTGAGCAGGCTCTGGTTGTGCGCATACAGGCTCATGTAGCCGTCGCCGTGATCCAGGATCAGGAGCAGGCCCGAGCCGCGCAGCCAATCGGCATAGACCACCCTGCCGTGGTGAATGGCGCGGACCGCGGTACCTTCGTCCGCGGCCAGGTTTATACCGTGCCAACGCATGCCGCCGGCGCCGCGGCTGGAGCCAAAGCTGTTGCCGCGACGGCCGTCGACCGGCCAGGCGAGTGTCCCCCTGGTACTGGCGAACGGCTGGTAGCTCTCCGGGAGCTGCAGTTCGACCATTGCCTGTTCGATGGCCTGCAGCAGCTCTTCCAGTTCCTGCCGGTCGCGCTGCAGCTGCGCCAACTCTTCATCCTGACTGCTGATGCTGGCCGCCAGGGCGGCGATAAGCTGCTCCCGCTCCTGGCGCGAGGCAAGGACTTCCCGCTGCTGCGCTTCCAGGGTGGCCTGCTGCGCCAGCAGCTCGGCAGCGGCGGTTTCGCTCTGCGCGCGCACCGCCGCCAGTTCCTCCAGGGTGGTGCGATATTCTGCCACCAGGTTATTGCGGGCATGGAAAAAATAGCGGTAGTAAGCCATCGCCCGGGCCACGGTATGCGGGCTTTCCTGGTTCAACAGTACTTTCAGGGTGCCCTGCTGCCCCATCTGCCATGCCGCGCGCAGTTCCGTGCCAATGCGCACCTGCTGGGCATCGCGGGCCTGCTCCAGTTCCAGCTGACGTTCTCCCAGAGTCTCGAGCTCTGCCTCGGTGGCGGCGATCGCCGCGAGATTCGCACTGATCTCCTGCTGCAGCTGGCCCAGACGCAGCTCGGCGGACCGCAGCTGCTCCTGCTGGTCGCTCAACTGGGTGCGGGCGCTGGCCAGTTCCCGGCTGACCAGCTCGATCTGCTGCTGCAACTGCTCCAGCTCAGCCCGCGCCTGCTCCTCCTCGGTCTGCGCTCCGGCGCCACCTCCTGGCAGCAGGCCGGCGGCGCAGAGGAGAATCCAGAACAGGCCTGCGCTGGCACGCGAGCGCGGCATCGGCGTCAGTCCCGGCAGCTGACCAGGCTGTGGCCCGTCATTTCCCGCGGCTGTGGCAACTGCATCAGGGTCAGCAGGCTGGGGGCGATATCCGCGAGGATGCCGCCCGCAGGATCCAGCTGGCAGTCGTGCCGGCCGATGTAGACCAGGGGTACATGCTCCGTGGTGTGCTGGGTGTGGAGCTGGCCGGATTCGTAGTCCTGCATTTGTTCACAGTTGCCATGATCGGCGGTGACCAGGGCCTGGCCGCCGACCTCCAGCAAGGCCGCCTCCACCCGGCCGAGGCAATGGTCCAGAGTCTCCACGGCTTTTACCGCGGCCTCGAATATACCGGAGTGTCCGACCATGTCACCGTTGGCGTAGTTGCAGACGATCAGGTCGTATTCGCCTGAACGGATGGCGGCGACCAGTTCATCGGTGACCTCCGGCGCGCTCATTTCCGGTTTCAGGTCGTAGGTGGCGACGTCGGGTGAGGGCACCATGATGCGTTTCTCCCCGGGAAATGTGTCCTCCCGGCCACCGCTGAAGAAAAAGGTGACGTGAGCGTATTTCTCGGTCTCCGCCAGCCGCAGCTGGGTCTTGCCCTGCTGTGCCAGCCAGTCGCCGAGGACGTTGTCGACGCTGTCCGGGGGGAAGGCGCAGGCGGCGTCGATATCGGCGGCATATTCGGTGGTGGTCACGAAGCCGGCCAGGGCCGGGCGCCGGCGTCGCTCGAAGTCGCTGAAGCCGGGATCGGTGAAGGCGCGGGTCAGCTGCCGTGCCCGGTCGGCACGGAAGTTCATGAACAGTACGGCATCCCCATCCCCGACCAATGCGGGCTCCTGCCCGGGCGCGGCGACAATCGTGGGCAGAACGAACTCGTCGTTCTCGTCCCGGGCATAGGCGGCCTCCAGTGCTTCCAGCGCGCTCGCGGCACGATAGTCTGCCGCGCCTTCGGTCAGCATCCGCCAGGCCAGTTCGATGCGGTCCCAGCGGTTGTCCCGGTCCATGGCGTAGTAGCGGCCGACGATGCTGGCAACCCGGCCGCAGCCAAGCTCGGTAAACACGGCCTCGGCCTGGCGCAGGGACTCGGCGGCGCTGCGCGGCGGCGTATCGCGGCCGTCGAGGAAGGCGTGCAGGTAAACCCGCGTGGCGCCCCGCGCCGCCGCCAGCCTGATTGCGGCAAATATCTGCTGCTCATGGCTGTGGACACCGCCCGGGGACAGCAGCCCGAACAGGTGCACCGCGCCGCCGCCGGCGACTGCCCGGTCGACGGCGGCGGTATAGGCGGGGTTGCGGTTGAAGCTGCCATCGGCGATGGCCTGGTCGATCTTGGTAATGCTCTGATAGATGACCCGCCCCGAACCCAGGCTCATGTGCCCCACCTCGGAGTTGCCCATCTGGCCCTCGGGTAGCCCCACATCCAGGCCAGATCCGGACACCAGGGTGTGCGGCGCCTCGGCCCAGAGCCGGTCCCAGACCGGGGTGTTGGCCTGGGCAATGGCGTTGTCGCGGGGATCCTCGCGGTGGCCCCAGCCATCCAGCACAATCAGGACGGTGGGCGTCTTGGGGGTTTCGCTCATGGGCAATCCAGCAGTCTGTGGGTTGGCGTTGGGCCGCAGCGGCGCATTTTACCCCTTCCGGCCGGTGATCGCATCGTTGCCTGCCTGCGAGCTTGAGATCAACAGTTGGTAATCAGGGGCAAAGGTCGTATATTTTGCCTGTCCGTTGCTTCCCCAGGGTTTGACCCCGTAGCCAGCATGTATTGAAGGAGACCAACGTGGCCATCAGCAAAACTCAGGCAGCCAAACTTCTTGCCTCCGCGGAGATGGAGGTTTTCAACGCCAGCAGGGCTCCCGCCATCACGCAGCTTAGCGCTGCCCGCCTGGCCGGCAAGGTCAAGCGCGCCCGAACCTTGCGCGACAAACAACGCGATCTGCTCCAGCGTCAGACGCTCGCGACCCGGGAGCGGACCGGGACCAAGGGCGGTGTCAGTGGCAGTGCCAATGACCGCACGGCGAAAAAGGTCGAGATCCTGGAAGAGATCCTGCAGCGCTTCAGCGATCGCCTGGAGAAGGTACAGGCGGCTGCGGCCCGCGCTGCTGCGAAGCAGGGCCCTGGCAAGGCCCCCGCCGGAAAGAAGGTTGTGCCCAGGCGCTCACCGGGCAGCTAAGGAGGAGAGCGCCCTCCGGGCTCTGGTCCGGGCTCCCGGGCGACCTCGTGCCCGCGGCGTTAGCTGGCGTGATCAGGACTCCCAGATGACGCCGCCCTGCTTCGCCCAGCCCGCCAGTGCACTGCCATGCCGATGCACAGCAGTACCAGCGGCTGGGGCAGATTGCTGCCCATGACACAGGCCTGGTCGATACCGGAGAACGCGACGAACCTGCCTTCAATCGGCGCCGGCGCCACATACTTGCCTTTTTCGGTCTTGAAGATTTCCTTGACCCGGCCGATGATCTTCAGGCGCCCCTGCTCATCTATCTCGCCTTTGTCACCGGTATGGAGCCAGCCGTCGTCGGTGAGGTCTTCCCGGGTTTTCCCGGGATCCTTGTAGTATCCCACCATGTTCGCCACGCTGCGCACCAGGATCTCGCCGCTGCCCGCGATGCGGCACTCCACGCCATCGTGGTTGGTACCGACCCGGCCGATGCGCTGGTCACCGACGCGGGTGGCATGGGACCAGGCCATGTTTTCAGTCATGCCGTAGACTTCGAGAATCTCGAGCCCGATTTTCCGGAACCACTCAATGACCTCGGGTGACAGGGCTGACGCCCCCGACAGGGCAATACGACATTCATCCAGACCCATCGCGCCCAAAATCTTTTTTTGCACCATGCGGTTCAGCAGCGGGACCTTGAGCAGCATTTCCAGCTTGCGCGGGGGTAGTGCCTGGCTGGCCTTCTGGTAAAATTTGGTCCAGATTCTCGGGACGGCGAAGAACAGCGTGGGGCGTGCCCGTTTGATGTCCTCGGCGAAAGTCTCCAGGGATTCGGCGAAGTAAACTGTCTGGCCGACATAGAGCATCGCCAATTCCACGGCCACTCGCTCCGCGACGTGGGACAGGGGAAGGTAGGAGATCATCCGGTCCCGGTGGCTGATGTCGTAGACATCCGGCAGTTTCTCCCCCATGAGAGTCAGCGTGCCGAAGCTGTGCATGACGCCCTTGGGCGTTCCGGTCGTGCCGGAGGTGTAGATGATGGTTGCCAGATCCCCGGCGGTCGGTTTCGCGGTATCGGCAAGGTCCAGGGCCGAGGTGGCGGCTATTGCGTCCGCCCAGCTGGGGTAGTCCTTCAGCGCACTGGCTGGCGCCAGCGAGAGGGCGATTTTCGGAATCGAATCGGGTACCCCCTGCCGGGCCTCGTCCCAGGTATCGAGCTTGCCGACGAACAGCAGCCGGCTTTCCGAGTGCTCCATGATCTGGCGTACTGTGGTGGAGGTCAGGTTCGGATACAGCGGGACACTCACATGCCCCGCCGCCCAGATCGCCAGGTCGGCCAGGATCCATTCCGCACAGTTCTTCGACATCAGCGCCCAGCTGTGCTGCTGTAGCCTGCCGCCGCCGAGCGGCTGAACCATGGCGACATCGGCGGAGAGGCTCTGGACCTTCTCGAAAAAGGCCTCCAGGGGTCCGGCGCCGCCGGGATGGTTGCCTGCGTTCATTGCGGCCTCCTGTCGGGCACGGGGCCCGCTCTTATGTGTAGTTAGTTTGGTCGCCCGCCCGCGGGACCGCAAGGCGCGGCCGGCAAGGCGCGGCCGGCAAGACGCGGTCGGCAAGACGCGGGCTGGCTGCCTGTAGTGGAAGCCTGTATACTTGCGCCCTTTTCCGAGCTGCCTCCGGTCGCAGGGTTGCAGCCCTGTGCCGGTAGTCGTACCTGTCCCAATTCGTGAAGGTGAGAGCAAAGCCCAACCATGGCCCTGTTTCTGGAATTTTTTGCGCAGCAGTGGGTGCTGTTCACCGCGCTGCTGGCCGTTGTTGTCATGCTTGTGCTGCACGAGACGCGCAAGGCCGGGCCCTCCCTGACCCCGCAGCAGGCGATCACCCTGGCGAATGCGGAAGACGGCGTCTTTGTCGACCTGCGCGATGCGGGGGAATACAAGACAGGGCATATTGTCGACGCGGTACACATCCCCGCCACCAAACTCGGCGCGCGCATCGATGAACTGGGCAAGTACAAGCAGCGCCCGGTGATCCTGGTGTGCAAAATGGGCCAGACTGCCGGTGCCGCCAGCAAGCAGCTCAAGGCCGCGGGCTTTGAAAAGGTCTACAAGATGGGCGGCGGCATGATGGAGTGGGGCAACCTGCAGTTGCCCACCGTCAAATAGGGCCTCAGCCGGCATGAGCTCAAACGTCACTCTCTATACCACGCGCTTTTGCCCCTACTGTGTTGCGGCCAAGCAGCTGCTTAAAAGCAAGCAAGTGGAATTCACCGAAATTGCCGTTGATGGCGACCGCGAAAAACGTGCCGAGCTGACGCGCCTGAGCGGGCAGCACACGGTTCCCCAGATTTGGATAGGAGACGTCCATGTCGGCGGATACGACGAGCTGGCGGCGCTGGACCGGCAGGGCCGCCTCGACGCTTTACTGACAGCGGCGCAACAGGCGCCAACCCGATAACGCAACCAATGGAGGACGGCTCGATGGCCGACGAACAAGCACCAGCAGCAGGAACCGCACAGGACCAGGTGCAGCAGCAGTTTGCAATGCAGCGCATCTACACCAAGGACGTGTCTTTTGAGTCCCCGGCCAGCCCCGATGTGTTCCGCAAACAGTGGCAGCCCAAGGTCAATGTGGATCTGAACACCAAGAGTGACCGGGTCGACGAGCAAGGCAACTTCGAGGTGGTGCTGACCATAACCGTGACCGCCAAACTGGAAGAAGAAACAGCGTTTCTGGTGGAAGTCCAGCAGGCGGGTATTTTCATGATTACCGGTATCGAAGGCGACAACCTGCGCCGGGTACTGGCAACCGCGGCTCCCACCATCCTCTTCCCCTACGCCCGCGAGAATCTCGACTCCCTCTGCGTCAAGGGCGGCTTCCCGCCGATCATGCTGGCGCCGGTCAATTTCGACGGGCTCTACCAGCAGGCGGTGGCCCAGTCCCAGGAGCAAGCCGGAGCGCAGGCCGCAGATGCACCGGCGGGCGAGCAGGACGTCAGCCACTGAGACTGACTTTCAGGCTGGTCTAGAAGGGGCTTCGGCCCCTTTTTTCGTTTTGGCTCTCCGTGGTTTTGGTGCCCAGGGTCGTCGCCCGGAGGTACTGGCAGGGGCCGGCCGGACACGCCGTGAACCCATCCATGGGGGCTCGGATGCGACATCCCTGTCGCATACGGTCCGGCCAACCCCTGCCAGTCCCTCCGGGCTGGGTGGGGCAGTACCTCCGGGCGCAGCGCGCTACTTCAACCCCGGAAACCCCAACTGACGCAATGCTTCATAGCAAAGTATGGCGGCCGCATTGCTGAGGTTCAGGCTGCGGCTGTTTTCCTGCATGGGGATGCGCACGACTTGCTCCGGCGGCAGGGAGTCGAGCAGGGTTGTGGGCAATCCGCGGGTTTCCGGGCCCAGCAGGATGGCGTCGTCGGCGCGGTAGGCGACTTCGTGATAGGGCGTGCTGCCCCGGGTGCTGACTGCGAGCAGTCTGGATTCTGGCAACGCCGCCAGCAGGCTCGCCATGTCCGGGTGCACCTTGACCGGGGCAAATTCACGGTAGTCCAGCCCCGCCCGGCGCAGGCGTTTGTCGTCCAGGGCGAATCCCAGTGGCTCAACCAGGTGCAGCTGGCAGCCGGTGTTGGCGCAGAGGCGGATGATGTTGCCGGTGTTGGGGGGAATCTCCGGCTGGTACAGGACGATATTCAGCATGGGCGGATTATCGGGGCATCCGCTCCCCGGGGGAAGCGCGGTGGCGCCTTCAATCCCTCATGTCGAGGTCTTTCATCTTCCGGGTCAGGGTGTTGCGCCCCCAGCCCAGTAGTTCCGCTGCTTCGCGCTTGCGGCCCTGGGTGTGCTCCAGAGCCACTTCGATCATCGCCCGTTCAAACAGCGGCACCGCCTGGCGCAGTATGTGGTGTTTGCCCTGCACCAGTTGGTTACGGGCCCAATGGCATAACAGTTCGTCCCACTGGGTAGATGCCCCTGTCGTGGCGGGCGCGGTAACCTTGCCCAGCTCCGGTGGCAGGTCCCGCTGGTGGATTTCCCGCCCCGATGCCATGACGGTGAGCCAGCGGCAGGTGTTCTCCAGCTGGCGCACGTTGCCGGGCCAGGACAGGGTGGTAAGAAAACGCTCGGTCTCCGGGAGCAGGATCTTGGGTTCGCCGCCCAGCTCCTCGGCGGCCTTGCGGAAAAAGAATTTCATCAGCCGGGGGATGTCCTCGCGCCGTTCAGCCAGGCGCGGGATGTGGATGCGGATGACATTCAGGCGATGGAACAGGTCCTCGCGGAAATCCCCCTTCTGTACCCGGTCCTCAAGGTCCTGGTGGGTGGCGGCGATAATACGCACGTCCACCTTGACCGGGGTGTGGCCGCCGACCCGGTAGAACTCGCCGTCCGCCAGCACCCGCAGCAGCCGGGTCTGGGTCTCCGCCGGCATGTCGCCAATTTCATCCAGGAACAGGGTGCCGCCATTGGCCTGCTCGAAGCGGCCCTCGCGCTTGCTGTTGGCGCCGGTGAAGGCGCCCTTCTCGTGCCCGAACAGCTCGGATTCCATTAGGTCCCGGGGAATGGCCGCCATGTTCAGGGCGATGAAAGGCTGCTGGGCGCGCGGGCTGTGGCGGTGCAGCGCCCGCGCGACCAGCTCCTTGCCGGTTCCCGACTCGCCGTTGATGAGCACCGTGATATTGCTTTGGGCGAGCCTGCCGATGGCCCGGAAGACCTCCTGCATGGCCGGCGCCTCGCCAATAATCTCGGTCTCCGGCAGGGATTCCGGGAGCGCCATTTCGCCGCGTTTTTCCCGGGCCTGAGCCAGTGCACGCTCGGTGATGGCGACCACTTCGTCGATGTCGAAGGGTTTGGGCAGGTATTCGAAGGCGCCGCGCTGGTAGGAGGCGACCGCGCTGTCCAGGTCGGAGTGGGCGGTGGTGATGATGACCGGCAGCTCCGGGTACTCCTGGTTGATTCGCGACAGCAGGTCGAGGCCATCGATGCCGGGCATGCGGATGTCGCTGATAATCACATCGGGCTGTTCCGAAGCCATGCGCTCCAGCATCTGGTCGCCGTCGGCGAAACTCTCATTGTCGATGCCGGCCTGGCTGAGGGCGCGTTCCAGCACCCAGCGAATGGAGCTGTCGTCGTCGACAATCCAGACTTTAGCGTGTCTCTGCATGACTTGGTTCCATGGGTAGGTAGAGGGTGAACCGGGTGGTGCCCGGTTCGCTGGCGCACTCCAGCAGGCCGCCATGGCGATTGACGATGGATTGGGCGATGGACAGGCCCAGCCCGGTACCGTCCGGGCGGCCTGTGACCATGGGCATGAAGATGGCCTGCTGCAGCTCCTGGGGTATCCCCGGGCCGTTGTCGATGATGTCCACGCGGCACACCAGCCGGTGGCGCAGGCCGCTGATGGTGAACTGGCGCTGGGAGCGGGTGCGCAAAAGTATCTGGCAGGTCCCGGGTTCCGGCGCCGCCTGCAGGGCGTTGCGCATGATGTTGAGCACCGCCTGGATCAGCTGGGACCGGTCCGCGGGCAGTGTCGGCAGGCTGGGGTCGTAGTCGCGGCTGATAGTGACCTTGTTGTCGACCTCCGCGGAGATCAGGTTGCGCACATGTTCCAGGATCTCATGGATGTTGGACTGTTCAATGACCAGCCGGTGGTTGGGCCCAAGCAGGCGGTCCACCAGGTCCCGCAGGCGGTCCGCTTCGCGAATGATGATGCGGGTGTACTCCACCAGCTCTTCGTTGGGCAACTCCTTGGCCAGCAGTTGCGCCGCGCCGCGGACCCCGCCGAGGGGGTTCTTGATTTCGTGGGCGAGGCCGCGAATCACCGCCCGGGTTGTTTCCTGGGCGTGCAGCATATTCTCTTCCCGGCTGATCCGCTGCAGCCGATCCACCGGAATCAGCTCCAGCAGGAGGTTCTCCCCGTTCTCCCCCGTCATCGCGGTAACGATCAGGTCAATCTGGATTTGCTGTCCGGTGTGCGTGGTCAGGTTCAGGCCGCGGCGCGCCAGGGTGGCCCGGGTGTCCCTGGCCTGCTCCAGTGTCTGCAGGAATTCCCGCGACTGCAGCACCAGCTGGCGCGCGTGCGCGCCCAGGGTCCGGGTGGCGGATGCCTCCAGCAACACCTCCGCCGCGGAGTTGATCGAGAGTACGCAAAGATCCGCATCCAGGGCGACGATGCCGGTGCTGATGTGTTCCAGAATGTCGGGTGTGTGCAGCATGTCTGCCCCATGATCGACCGCGGTAGCGCGGCATGCCCTTTGCCGAAGCAAGAACCAAGCCAGATTCCGATACCGTCGTGATTCCCGGATAGAACCCGCTTTCAAGGCTGTTACCGGCCAGGGGCGCGCACGCTGAGGCTGAAAATCAGGCTTGCGGGAAGGGCCTCGGGCGGCGCTGGTGCCAAACCGGCAAGGACTGCACCCTGTCTGCACCAACATGGTGCACGGAGGGTGTGCTGCTGTCCAGCCCGCGTAGCCGGGGCGCTCCCGGAACGCGGTCTACGAAACGCGGTTTCCGAAACGCTCAGTTGCGGTTCTGGATATTGAAGGGGCGCATCACCTGGACGTGCACGGAGTCCGACTCTGCGATTACCTTGCCATCCTCATCTAGGCGCTCAATGGTCAGGTTGTGGCCACCGCGGAAGACATTGCGCAGCGACCAGCTGGTCTGGGTCTGGGGGGCGCCGCTCGCCGTGCCGTCGATGCGCAGTTGCAGCCGCTCACCGGGTGCAAGTGGAGGCGTGACACTGGCCTGGACGTCAAAATTACCGACCGCCCCCATGGGGATAACGGTCTGGTCTGTCGGCGCGACCATGCTGACCGTGGGTTTTACTGATGCCTTGCTATCGGCTTCCGCCGGGCGCTCAGGCTGCAGCTCGGGCGCCGGTGCGGTGTTCAACCGTTTCAGCTTGACCTCTTCGCTCGCCACGCCCTCGGCGGGCGGCCTGTCCGTGTACACGACGTTGCCCTTGGCATCGGTGGATTTATAGATTGGTTGTGCCTCGGCAGCCCACGGCAGCAGCAGGAGCAACGACAGCAGGCAGTACCTCATGGTGGTAGTCCTCTTTCCCGGTGGCAGCAGCAATGAAGATAGCAGAAAAGGGCGCAGCGACCTACGCGGCCGACTGTCCGGGGGAAATACGCAAAAAAAAGCCCGCACTGGGCGGGCCGCGTAGGTCGGGCCGGAAACTTGCAGTTGGATCTGTTACACGGAGTAGTACATGTCGAACTCGACCGGGTGGGTGGTCATGTTCAGGCGCTGCACGTCAGCCTGCCTGAGTTCGATGTAGCCGTCGATCATGTCGTCGGTGAACACGCCACCGGCGGTCAGGAAGCTGCGGTCCGCATCCAGTGCGTCCAGAGCCTCGGGCAGGCTGGAGCACACGGTGGGGATGGCCTTGCCTTCCTCGGGCGGCAGGTCGTACAGGTCCTTGTCCGCGGCGTCGCCGGGGTGGAGCTTGTTCTGGATGCCGTCCAGGCCGGCCATCAGCAATGCTGCGAAAGCCAGGTAGGGGTTGGCCGACGGGTCGGGGAAGCGTACTTCAATGCGCTTGCCCTTGGGGCTGGCCACGTAGGGGATGCGGATGGAGGCGGAGCGGTTGCGGGCCGAGTAGGCCAGCATCACTGGCGCTTCAAAGCCGGGTACCAGGCGCTTGTAGGAGTTGGTTCCCGGGTTGGTGAAGGCGTTCAGCGCCTTGGCATGCTTGATTATACCGCCAATGTAGTACAGCGCAGTCTCGGACAGGCCGGAGTAGCCGTCACCGGCAAATGTATTGACGCCGTCCTTGGAGATGGACATGTGCACGTGCATGCCGGAACCGTTGTCGCCGACCAACGGCTTGGGCATGAAGGTCGCGGTCTTGCCGTAGGCGTGAGCCACATTGTGCACACAGTATTTGAGGATCTGTACCTCGTCTGCCTTCTTGACCAGGGTGTTGAACTTGACCCCGATCTCGCACTGGCCGGCAGTACCGACTTCGTGGTGATGCACTTCGATGTCCAGGCCCATCTGTTCCATGGCGGTGCACATGGCGGCACGAATATCGTGCAGCGAGTCTACCGGCGGGACCGGGAAGTAGCCGCCCTTGACCCGCGGACGGTGGCCGGTGTTGCCGTCTTCCTGATGCAGGTTGGAGGACCATGCGGCCTCTGATGAGCTGATGGCGTAGCCGGCACCGGAGATATCGGCATGCCACTTGATGTCGTCAAAGACGAAAAATTCGGGTTCCGGACCGAAGAAAGCGGTGTCGCCAATGCCCGTGGATTTCAGGTATTCCTGGGCGCGGTGGGCGACGGAGCGCGGGTCCCGTTCGTAGCCCTGCATGGTGCTGGGCTCGACAATATCGCAGCGCAGGATGACAGTGCTGTCATCGGTGAAGGGGTCCAGCACGCTGCTGCTGTCGTCCGGCATCAGGATCATGTCAGATTCATTGATGCCCTTCCAGCCGGCGATGGAGGAGCCGTCAAACATCTGGCCATCTTCGAAGAAGTCCTCGTTGACTGCCGTTGCGGGTATGGTGACGTGCTGCTCTTTGCCCTTGGTGTCGGTGAATCGCAGGTCTACCCAGCGGGCTTCGCTTTCGTTGATCAGGTTCAGAGTATGCTCTGACATTGGTTGTCCTCCATGGGATATAAAGTCGTGCCACAATACGGCGCAGTGCGTGTTCCTGGTGCAGCGGTTGCTTGCGAGCGCCCCGACAGCGGCCAGAGAATCTTGGCACCTTAACTGTCAGCAAAACCCGTGCCAATAGTGGAATCGCTTAAGCAGCTGATTTTTGGTATGTTATCACCACCTCGGAATGGATGCGCGATTGTGGTGCACCACAATGGAGCATAAGCGCCTTATTATGGTGCGCGGCGGGCGCCGGCAAGGAGGATAGCAGGTAGCCCGGGTTCAGCGGGCAGCTCCGGTTGCCGGGCCGGCGCGCAGCGACTGGTCCCGCCTAAGCGAAATACAGCACTATAACCACAATCCCTCACTGCAACTGCTGCCCCTGCCGGGGTATAATCCGCCGCCTTTTTTACTGTCGTGTCCCCGGACCGAGGAATTCCCTTGATCGAGAAGCTTCGCAACATCGCCATCATCGCCCACGTTGACCATGGCAAAACCACCCTGGTGGATTGTCTGTTGAACCAGTCAGGCACCCTCGATCGCCGGTCCGAGGGCGCGGAGCGGATCATGGACTCCAATGACCAGGAGCGTGAACGCGGCATCACCATCCTCGCCAAGAATACCGCGATCAAGTGGCACGACTACCAGATCAACATCGTCGATACCCCCGGACACGCCGACTTCGGCGGCGAAGTGGAGCGGGTACTGTCCATGGTGGACTCGGTGCTGCTGCTGGTGGATGCGGTGGACGGTCCCATGCCCCAGACCCGCTTCGTGACTTCCAAGGCCTTCGAGCAGGGCCTGAACCCGATTGTGGTGGTGAACAAGGTCGACCGCCCCGGCGCGCGCCCGGACTGGGTGGTGGACCAGGTGTTCGACCTGTTCGTCCGCCTCGGCGCCACCGATGAGCAGCTGGACTTCCCCATTGTCTTCGCTTCCGCGATCCAGGGCATTTCCGGCCTGGACCACGAGGACATGGCGACGGACATGGAGCCGCTGTTTCAGACCGTGATCGACAAGGTGCCGGCACCGGCGGTGAATCGGGACGGCCCCCTGCAGCTGCAGATCAGTGCCCTGGACTACAACAGCTATGTCGGGGTCATCGGCGTGGGCCGCATTACCCGTGGCACCCTCAAGCCCAATACCCAGGTCACGGTTATCGGCGCCGATGGCAAGACCCGCAACGGCCGGATTCAGCAGGTCATGGGCTACATGGGGCTGGAGCGTATCGAAGTGCCCGTGGCGGAGGCGGGAGATATCGTCTGCGTTACTGGAATCGAGGGCCTGAATATCTCCGATACCCTGTGCGACCCCGCCACGGTGGAGGCCCTGCCGCCGCTGACCGTGGATGAGCCCACCGTCAGCATGACCTTCCAGGTCAACGACTCGCCCTTCGCCGGTCGCGAGGGCAAGTTTGTCACCACCCGCAATATCAAGGAGCGCCTGGAGCGGGAGCTCATCCACAACGTGGCGCTGCGGGTGGAGCCGGGCGATACGCCGGACAAGTTCAAGGTTTCCGGGCGCGGCGAACTGCACCTGTCGGTGTTGATCGAAAATATGCGCCGCGAGGGCTTTGAGCTGGGGGTCTCCCGCCCGGAAGTGATCCAGAAGGAAATCGACGGGGTGATGCAGGAGCCTTATGAGCAGCTGGTGATTGACTGTGAAGAGCCACACCAGGGCGCAATCATGGAAGAGCTGGGCCTGCGCCGCGCCTCGCTGGAGAACATGTCTCCCGACGGCAAGGGCCGGATACGGCTGGAGTTTATCATTCCCGCCCGCGGCCTTATCGGCTTCCGCGGCATGTTCATGACCATGACCTCAGGCAGCGGTATTCTCACCCACGTGTTCGACCACTACGGTCCGGTGAAGAACCAGGAAATTGCCAAGCGCAGCAACGGCGTGCTGGTGTCCATGGTCAAGGGCAAGACCCTGGCCTACTCCCTGTTTACCCTGCAGGATCGCGGGCGCCTGTTCATCGGCCCCAACGTGGAAGTGTATGAGGGCCAGATCATCGGCCTGCACAGCCGCAACAACGACCTCACTGTAAACCCGATCAAGGGCAAGCAGCTGACCAACGTCCGCGCCTCGGGCACGGACGAGGCCCTGACCCTGACGCCCCATGTCCGTCACAGCCTGGAGCAGGCGCTGGAGTTTGTTGAGGACGACGAGCTGGTGGAAGTGACCCCGGAAAGCATCCGTCTGCGCAAGAAGTTCCTGCTTGAGCATGAGCGCCGCCGCGCCAGCCGTTCCTGAACGGCCGCAGTCGCGACCGGCTGCACCGCGGCCGCCAGCGTGAGGGCCCTGCTGCAGCGAGTGGCGCGCGCGAGCGTCCAGGTGCAGGGCCGCTGTGTCGGCGAGATCGGCCCCGGGTTGCTGGTGTTTCTGGGCCTGGACCGGGACGACAGCCGCGAGCTGGGCACCCGCCTGCTCCAGAGGCTGCTGGCCTATCGCATGTTTGCCGATAACCAGGGGCGCATGAACAGCAGTGTGGCGGACGTGGAGGGTGGGGTGCTGCTGGTGTCCCAGTTCACCCTGTCCGCCGATACCCGCAAAGGGCTGCGGCCGGGTTTCTCCAGTGCGCTGCCGCCGGCCGAGGCCGAACCCCTCTATGACTGGATGCTGGCCGAGCTGTGGCAGCGCCACCCGCGGGTGGCCGCCGGTGAATTTGGCGCCGACATGCAGGTGAGCCTGGTCAACGACGGCCCGGTCACTTTCCTGCTGGAGCTCAGCTGAGCCGCAGCCGCATGTGCAGGTGGAGAATACCGTCCTCCAGGTAGGGTTCGCCCTCGCCGACAAAACCAAGGCTTGAGTAAAACGCCTGCAAATAGGCCTGGGCGCCGATGTAGATGTCGGTCTGCGGCCACTGCTGGCGATTGAAGTCGATGCCGTGCTGTACCAGGTCCCGCCCCAGCCCCGTGCCTCTGGCGGCCGGGTTCACCACGATGCGGCCCAGCGAGCTTTCCGCATAGGCCAGCCCGGGCGGCAGGCAGCGCTGGTAGGCCAGCAGCGTATCCCCCTCCAGGCAGCGCATGTGCCAGGCGTGCCGGTCGAGGCCGTCGAGGTCCGGGTAGGCACAGTTCTGTTCCACTACAAACACATCCTGGCGCAGCTGCAGCAGGGCGTACAATTGCGCCGCGTCCAGAGAGGCAAACGGGGTATTCAGCCAGTGCTGGGTCATCGTCAGTGGTGGTGGCCGCCGACGCCGTGGGCGTGGCCGTGGGTGATTTCCTCGGGAGTCGCTGCGCGTACCTCGACGATGTCGATATCAAATATCAGGGTCTGGCCTGCCAGCGGGTGATTGGTGTCGATCTCGGCGCTGTGGCGCCCGACCTTGGTCACCGTCACCGGGTGGCGCCCCTCGGCGGTGTTGAGTTGCACGGTCATGCCGGGTTTTAGGGCCCCGCGGTAGACCAGGTGCTTGACCGGCACCTTCTGTACCCGGTCTTCGCGACGCTCGCCATAGGCCTGCTCCGGGGTAAGCGTTATCTCCAGATGGGCGCCGGCCTCAAGCCCTTCCAGGGCCGTCTCCAGCGCCGGGATAATATTGTTGGCACCGTGCAGGTAGGCGGTGGCTTCCCCGTCCCGGGAGGTTTCAAGATCCTCTCCGCTGCTGTTGCGGAGCGTGTAGTGGAAGCTGGCGACGGTCTGATTGCTGATTTTCACGTTCTCGGGCCCCTTGGTCGGAAAGTGAAATTTTATCATGCGAGCCGCTGCAGTGCGCCCGGGTAAAGTGCAATTAAGCCGGCTTGGCGATTCTCCGGCAGGGGATTAGTTGCTACTATTCCGGACGGATCGCGCGCGGGCGGACAGGTCGTACATAACGCTCGCCGCCGGGGCAAGGGGACCGCCAGAGTCCCCGTCGCAACTACAAAGAGCACAGTGATGCTGGTTAACGCAGAACTTTCGCAGGACTTCTCCCGCTTGAACAAACAGTTCAAGGAGCTGGTGTCAGCGCTCATCGACATGGTCAACTTGCCGCCGGTCAGGATGGAGGTGGAAGCAGTCCGGCAGGGCAACTTCCGCGGCTTTGACAGCAACCGGTTCTATCTCGTCGATAGCGGCTCCCTTTCGGCCCGCTACCAGGACCGCACTGTCTATATTCTCGATGAAGGGGATTTGCTCCTGCCCGACATCGCCGGCACCAGCCACGCCGGCATGGCGGTATTTTATGGCAGTGAGGCCGGTGCCAGCCTGTACGGCTATTCCGGCCTGGAGTTCATGCAGTGCTTGTTCAGCGAGCCCAGCGCGGTCAAGGTCTGGACCCGCCTGCTGATCACCTACGCAGGCCTCATGTTGCGGATTACCGCAGCCAATACCCGGGAAGACGCGGTGGCTACCCCCGGTTTTGAAGAGTATCAGCCAGGGGAAATCATCATCCACCAGGGTGAGCGGGCCGAATATGTGTTCAATCTTTCCGCCGGTACCGCGGAAGTGATAGTCGATGAGGTGATTGTCGGTCGCATCAACGAGGGCGAGATTTTTGGTGCCATGGCTGCGCTCACCCAATCCGATCGCAGTGCCACGGTGCGGGCGCGGACCCGCTGTTCCGTGGTGAAGGTCCCGAACGAGCAGTTTACCGACCTGATCAGGAGCAACCCGGCCACTATCCACAGCCTGTTGGTGGATATGGCCAACTCCATCGTCAATCTCAACGAGCAGCTGGTAGGCTTGCGTAACCAGCCCGGCGGCAGCTGAGCGCTTACCCCTGGCTACGCGCCCCTGGTCGGGCACCCCTGGCCGGGCGCCCCGCACGGCAGTAGCAGCGCCGTTGTTCCCGGCAATCACAAACAGAAACAGGTTCTTTTTGCATGTCTGAAATAGTGGAAATCGACAGCGATGGCATCGAGCAGGTATCGATGCAGAAGTACACGGAAAAGGCGTATCTGGATTATTCCATGTACGTCATTCTCGACCGCGCCCTGCCCCACATAGGTGATGGTCTGAAGCCGGTACAACGGCGCATCATCTATGCCATGAGCGAGCTGGGCCTCAAGGCCAGCGCCAAGTTCAAGAAGTCCGCCCGCACGGTGGGCGATGTGATCGGCAAGTTCCACCCCCACGGCGACAGCGCCGCCTACGAGGCCATGGTGTTGATGGCCCAGAATTTCAGCTATCGCTACCCGCTGGTGGACGGCCAGGGCAACTGGGGCTCCCCGGACGATCCCAAGTCCTTTGCCGCCATGCGCTATACCGAATCCCGCCTCACCGCCTATGCGGACGTTCTGCTGGGGGAGTTGGGCCAGGGCACCGCCGATTGGGTGCCCAACTTCGACGGTACCCTGGAGGAGCCTTCGGTGCTGCCGGCCCAGGTGCCCAATGTGCTGCTCAACGGCACCACCGGCATCGCGGTGGGTATGGCCACCGATATCCCGCCGCACAACCTGCGCGAGGTGGTAACGGCGGCGATCCGCCTGCTGGAGTCGCCCCGGGCAACCGTTGCCGAACTCTGTGAGCATGTCCAGGGCCCGGATTTCCCCACCGAGGCGGAGATCATCACTCCGCGCGCGGAGATCCGCGCCCTGTATGAAACTGGCCGCGGCGGCCTGCGCATGCGCGCGGTGTGGGAGCGCGAGGGCGGCGATATCATCGTCCGCGCCCTGCCCTACCAGGTGTCCGGTTCCCGGGTGCTGGAGCAGATTGCGCAGCAGATGCAGGCGAAAAAACTGCCAATGGTGGCTGACCTGCGGGACGAATCGGATCACGAGAACCCCACCCGCCTGGTGATCGTGCCGCGTTCCTACCGGGTCGATCTCGAGGCGGTGATGAGCCACCTGTTCGCCACTACCGACCTGGAGAAGACCTACCGGGTCAATCTCAACATGATCGGGACCGATGGCCGCCCGGGGGTCAAGTCCCTGGACCGGATCCTGCGCGAGTGGCTGCAGTTCCGGACCGTCACCGTGCGCCGGCGCCTGGAGTACCGCCTCGATCGGGTACTGAAACGCCTGCACATTCTCGAAGGCTATTTGGTCGCATACCTCAATATCGACGAGGTGATCCACATCATCCGCACCGAGGACAAGCCCAAGGCCGCGCTGATGGCGCGCTTCGCCCTGACCGACACCCAGGCCGAGGCGATCCTGGAACTGAAGCTGCGCAACCTCGCCAAGCTGGAGGAAATGAAGATCCGTGGCGAGCAGGACGAGCTGGCCCGGGAACGGGACCACCTTCAGCTAATCCTGGGCAGTGAGACACGCCTGAAAACCCTGATCCGCAAGGAACTGCAGGCAGTGGCAGAGCAGTTCGGCGACGACCGCCGCTCACCGATCGCGGAGCGCGAGGAGGCCCGGGCCTTCAGCGAACTGGAGTTGATGAGCGCCGACCCGATCACTGTCGTGCTCTCCGCAAAGGGCTGGATTCGCGCCGCCAAGGGTCACGATATCGACTCGGGCAGCCTGAGCTACAAATCCGGCGACGGCTTCAAGCTGGAGGCCCGCGGCCGCAGCAACCAGCCCACGGTAATCCTGGATTCCACGGGCCGGGCCTATACCCTGCCCTCACACAACCTGCCTTCGGCGAGGGGCCAGGGGGAGCCGGTAACGGGGCGCATCAGTCCCCCCTCCGGCGCCACCTTTGAGGGTCTGTTGCTGGCGGACGACAGTCAGCGCTTCCTGCTCGCCAGCGATGCCGGCTACGGTTTTGTCGCGCTGTTTGCCGACCTGCAGGGGAAGAATCGGGCCGGCAAGGGCGTGCTCTCGCTGCCCAAGGGCGGCCAGGTGCTGCAGCCGGCGCCGGTTCCCGCGCAGGACGAGGGCGCCTGGGTGGCGGCGGTTTCCAACGAGGGCCGCCTGCTGGTGTTCCCGTTGGTGGACCTGCCCCAGCTCGCCCGCGGCAAGGGCAACAAGATCATGGGCATTCCCTCGGCGAGGGTGCTGAGCCGCGACGAATTCCTGGTCGCTGTGCGGGTGATCAGCGAGGTGCAGTCCCTGGTAATCCTGGCGGGCAAGCGCCACCTCACCCTCAAGTTCAGCGAACTGGAACATTACCGTGGCGAGCGCGGCCGCCGTGGCAACAAGCTGCCGCGAGGTTTTCAGAAGGTTGACGGGATGCGGGTGGAGTAAGCCATGCGCAGGGTTTGCGCAGGAAGAGCGCCATGGGCGTGAGCAGACTAACCAATAACGAGGAGAAAAGCGTGGACCAGAACGAAGCCGCCTACCTGAAAGGGGGTGTCATGCCCCTGACCACCGACAGCAGCATCCTGATCAGTTCCTCGAAGTACCTGAACAGCGCAGCCATGCGCACGCTGGTCGCCCAGGAAATGCTGCGTAAGTACGGCGCGGATCTGCCGCCGGCGTATTTCATTCCCGAGACCATGGCCGCTTTTGCCGAGGTGACTGATTACCCCGAGGTGCTCGGGCTGTTTGCTGCGCAACGTTCCATTAATCCGGAATTCGCCGCCTGGTTGGACGCCCGCTACCTGTCGGACTTCTCCGCGGAGAACCTGCGCGACCATCGCCCGGGCACCCTCGGTGAGCAGGTCTACCGTTTTGTCGCGGAGAGTGGCCTGGATATCGACTTCATGTTCAAGGGAGCTCCGGAAGATGACTTCCAGTACTGGTTGAAGCGCTTTGTGCAGAGCCACGATATCCAGCACATGGTCACCGGTCTGGATGTCACGCCGATCGGCGAATACGCGCTCATCCAGCTGAATACCCAGCAGTACTTCGACCACCTCACACCGGAACTGGCGGCGCAGTTGTCCCAGCAGCCGACCTTCGGCGTGAGCTGCGGCCTCATGCGCTCCACCCTGCATTACCCGCGCACGATGCCCCTGCTGCTGGATGCCATGGCCCTGGCACGGCGCATGGCGCGCGAGATCCGCAGGCCACTGTTCCAGGTACGCTGGGAAGATTACTTCGATTGCAGTATTGCAGAGATTCGCGAGGACCTGAATATTCTCGATGCACCGGCGGATGGAGAGTGGGCCTGGGCCTACGAAGACATGCGGGGCAATTGACGCACAGAAGAAGCCGGGAGACGCCATGCACAGCCACAGACCCGTGCCACCCCCCCGCCGCAGCCGCGGCCGGCCGCCGAAGATCACCCGCGAGCGCGTGGTCGAGGCGACCATGTCACTGCTGGAGGACAAGGCCCCTGAGGAAATCAGCATGGCGGAGGTGGCCGCCAAGCTGAACATCCCGGTCATGTCCCTGTACAACCATTACCCCAATACCAGCGTCCTGCTGCAGGCAGTTGCGGATCATTCCTTCAGCCAGTTCAGGATCCCGCGCACCGCAGCGGACGCTGCCTGGCAGACCGTGCTGCGGGACTGGCTGCGCGAGCTGGCCCGGCACTGTGACCGGCACCCGGTGGCGCTGCGGATCATGTCCATCGAGGGGCGTGCCACGCCGGCCTGGCGGCGCATACTCTCGCCCCTGCTGGAGGTGCTGCAGGGCACCGGAGCGGACGATCAGCATGCGGCCCTGCTGCTGGCCTGGATCACCAGCCAGGCCCTGGGCCTGATCTACATCGAGGAGTTTGCGGACCCGGCCCGACGCCTGGCGCCGCTGACCGCGGCGGCACTCGGCGAGGACGCGCCCTACCTGGCTACACTCAACCAGCGCCTGCCGGAGGTCCAGCGGCAGCAGGTGCTGGAGCTGGGTTTCCAGGCCATGGTTGACGGACTCGAGCAGCACCTGCAGCGTCTCTCGAAATAATTATGGAAATACTTATTATAAATACCTACACTGAAACTCAGTGGGGCGCGCCGGGGCAACCCGGCCGCCTGTCCCGGGTCAATAAGAACCGAACCTACGAGGTAGCGACCGATGAACAAGACGGTAATTCGCAATGGCATGGTGGTCGATGGCACTGGTGCCCCCGCATTTTCCGCGGATGTGCGCATCCGCGACGGCGTGATTACGGCGGTTGCGCCGGGCCTGCAGCCGGAGCCGGGCGAGGATGTGGTAGACGCCAGCGGCTGCTACGTCGCGCCGGGGTTTATCGAAAGCCACACCCACTTTGATGGCGCCATGTGGTGGGACCAGGAGCTGGACCCGCTGCCGGGCTATGGTGTGACCTCGGTGGTCATGGGCAACTGCGGCTTCTCCATCGCCCCGGTATCCGATGACGAGGCTGCGCGGCGGGAAGTCGTGGGCATTTTTTCCTTTTTCGAGGACATCCCGGAACAGCCCTTTTTCAGCTCCCTGCCCTGGGACTGGCGCAGCTGGCCGGAGTACAAGGAGTCCATGGTCCGCAATGTGAAACTGCCCGCCAACTACGCGGCTTTCTGCGGCCATATCGCCCTGCGCCTCGCGGTGATGGGCATGGACGCCTGGGACCGCGCGGCTACCCCGGCCGAAGTCGAAGGCATGTGCCATTTGCTGGACGAAGCGCTGGCGGCCGGTGCCCTGGGGATGTCCTCCAACCTGTTCGATCACGATGGCCGCGACCGGCCGGTGCCTTCCCTGCAGGCCGATGACGCCGAGCTGCAGGCGCTGATGGAAGTGATCAGCCGCCACCCGGGCGCGAGCCTGCAGGTGATCGTGGATACCTTCCGTAACATGACCGCGCCCGAAACCATGCGCCGCATCGGCCGCCTGGCGGAGGGTATGCCTATCCGCGTGCAGTGGGCGGGCCTGCCCACGCTGCTATTCCAGCGCGACATGATGGGTATCCAGGCGCCGCTGGTGGAGATTCACGAGCAGTTCAAGCGCGAGGGTCGCGACTTCTGGACCGGCTATGCCCACGTGGCCGTGACTTCGACCCTGAGCGTGCAGAGTTCGCTGATCTTCGCTCAATCCAATGACTACGTCTGGCACGAAGTGGTGACGGCCGAGGGCGATGCCGCCAAGGCGGTCCTGCTGCGGGATGAGGACTGGCGCCTGCGCGCGCGCGAATCCTGGGATACCAAGACCTTCGAGTTTTCGCCCTTCCCCGAGGGTCGGGCTGAGCACCTGCTGCTGATGAATACGGACAATGGCGTCGGCCCCACTCACCTGACCCTGGGCGAGTACCAGCATAAGATCGGCGCCGCGCACCCCTCCGACGCGATGGCGGAGTGGCTGCTGGCCAACGGCCTGCAGTCTACGGTAACCATGCCGCCCTTCGAGCGGGATCGGGATATGGTGTTGCAATTGATGCGCGACCCCTGGACGGTGGGCAACATCAGCGACGCGGGGGCCCACGGCCAGATGCTCTGCGGTGCCGGCGAGAACATCAAGCTGTTCACCGATTTTGTACGCGCGGGCGAGCTGACTCCGGAGGAGGCCGTGTACATCCAGACCGGCAAGCTGGCCGACCATTTCGGCTTCCGCGACCGGGGTACCCTGGCAGTGGGCAAGCGTGCGGATATTACGGTGTTCAGTCTGGACGAGGTGCAGGAGCGGGACATGAAGCGTGTTTTCGACGTGCCCGACGGCAACGGCGGCTTTACCTGGCGCTGGAGCCGGGACCCGGCGCCGATGCGCCTGACCATGGTGAACGGGGAGGTGACCTTCGACGGTCAGCAGGGCACCGGCGCCCGCCCAGGCACCATGCTGGCTCCGGCGGCGGCCTGATTTCCGGGGATGGCGCTGCTACAGCGGCGCCGTCAGGCGCCTGAGTGTCAGCCGCAGCTGCCGCTCAAGGAGGTCGTCCCAGGGGTTGAGAAACTCTTCCAGGATGCAGTAATCGCCCAGTTCGCTGGGCCGCTGCTCGAGGCGGCTGCTGACGTCGATGTCCTCGCAGACCCCGGCTGAGAGCATGACTTGCGGCGGCTTGCTGGCGCACAGGGTCTGCAGTTCGTCCAGGGTGGGCTGGATGTACAGCCCCGGGTAGATATCTGTTTCATCCCCGCGCCCCAGCTCGCTCTGGGCTACCGCCATGGCGATGTTCAGGGACAGGGTCATCTCCTTTTCCATTTCCTTGCTGATGGCGCGGACCAGCCAGGCGCAGGAAGCCGCGCGGAAAGCGGCGCTGCCGCCGCTGGTGTCGCCGCTGAAGAATACCGCCAACCCAAACTGCCGCACCACCTGCAGCTGGCCGCCGTAAAAACCCGCGGCGGCGTAGACGATCTGATGCAGGCGGTCGGTATAGCGGTGCAGGGAGCGTTCATCGAGGGTGTCGAGGTAGGCGGTCAGGCTGATCAGGTGCAGGTACAGCACTGCCGTGTCGCGATAATTTTCCTCTTTCGGCCCGGTGCCGGTCCGGGCCCGCAGCAGGTCCATGGGCAGCGCATCAATGTGATACTGCAGTTGCATCAGTTCATTGGGAGGCAGGCTGGTGGCGCGGTTGTCGTCCAGGGCAATCGCCTTCGCCTGTCGCTGCAAACGGTTGGCCAGCAGCCGCTGGCTCAGGTGGCGGGTGGCGCCATAGACGGCCAGGCTCAACAGGACCGCCAGTCCCAGCAGGCTGAGCAAAAACCGCATGCGCGCGGTTTCCACCAGGTCTGTGCCGATAGTGATTACCACCTCCCCGGCCAGATCATTCTCGATAAGTACCGGCGCGCGATACTCGCGCTGGTACTCGCCCTCGACTGTGCCGGCCTGGCCCAGAGCCCGGCCCTCCACATCGAAGATCGCCACCCTGCCGGCGGACGAGGATTCCACGAAACGGTGCAGGGACGCCGCCACGTTGAGCAAATCGCCGGTTTCCAGCGCGACACTGATGCGCCGGGCGATCTGCTGCGCCAGGGCATTGCCGAAGCTGGCTTGCTGTACTTCCTGCATGTGCCGGCTGGAAGTGGCCGCAAGACCGACCAGGGCGAGACTGATAAGGAGGCAGGCCAGGGCGGCGATGAGCGCCAGTTGGTGGCTCAAACTGGAGTCGCGGAAACTGTTGCTCACGCCGGTGGGCTTCCCTGTGATCAAAGCGGTTGAGTATAAACCATGGCAGACCCCGCTGCGCGGTCGGCGGGCGCTGCCCGATTGAGGCTGCGCGCCCCGACCTGTCCGGCCGAGGCTGCGCGGCCCGACCTGCGCGGCCCGACCTGTCCGGCCGAAATGTTTCGCTGCAACGGGCGCGGGGGTAGAATACGCGGCTTTGCCGCCTGCTGGACACTGCATTCCGTGAACGACATCGTCCTGATAACCCTTTCCGGTGAGGATCGCCCGGGCATCACCGCCGGCGTAACCGGGCTGCTGGCAGAGTGTGCGGTGAACGTCCTCGATATCGGCCAGGCCGTTATTCACGCAACTCTTTCCATGGGACTGCTGCTGGAAATACCCGAGGATGCTGGCCGGGGCGGTCTGGAACAGGCCCTGCAGGCGTTTGCCGCGGAACACCGCCTGCAGCTGCGCTGGGAGGCAGTGAGCAAGGAGAGTTATGGCGATTGGGTGGCTGCCCAGGGCAGGGCCCGCTACATCACCACCCTGTTGGCGCGCAAGATTACTGCCGATCAGCTGGCGCGGGTCAGCGCCGTGTTCTCGCGCCACGGCCTGGGGATCGACGGCATATCGCGCCTGTCGGGACGCATACCGTTGGGAGAGCTGCCGCCACTGAGCAAGGCCTGTGTCGAGTTTTCCCTGCGCGGTCCGTTGCCCGATAGCGCCGCGTTCCGCAAGGAACTGCTGGAGGTGGCCAGTGCCCTGGAGGTGGACCTCGCCTTCCAGGAAGACAACATGTACCGCCGCAACCGGCGCCTGGTGGCCTTTGACATGGACTCCACGCTGATCGAGGCGGAAGTCATCGACGAACTCGCAGAGCTGGCGGGGGTGGGCGACCAGGTCAGCGCGATCACTGCGCGCGCCATGCGCGGCGAGCTGGATTTCAGCGCCAGCTTTCGCCAGCGCGTGGCGCTATTGCAGGGGCTGCCCGAATCCGCCCTGGAGGAAGTGGCGGCGAACCTGCGCATTACCGAGGGGGCCCGGCACCTTGTCGCCACCCTGCGCGCGCTGGGCTACAAGACGGCCATCCTCTCCGGCGGCTTCACCTATTTCGCCGAGCGGCTGCAGCGCGAGTTGGGGATCGACTATGTGCATGCCAACGTGCTCGAGATCGCCCACGGTGCCGTCACCGGAGAGGTAAGTGGCGTGATAGTGGACGGTGAGCGCAAGGCCGCCCTGCTGCGTCAGCTCGCTTCCCGTGAGGGCATAGACTTACAGCAGGTGATTGCGGTGGGAGACGGCGCCAATGACCTGCCCATGCTCAGTATTGCGGGGCTCGGAATAGCGTTTCGCGCCAAGCCGCTGGTGCAGCAATCAGCGGAGCAGTCCATTTCCACGCTGGGGCTGGACGCGATCCTCTATCTGCTGGGAATATCCGATCGCTACCAGCCCGGCGCCGAGCGTCTGGTGTAGTAACTACACTAGATCTCTGACCACAGTGAGCGGAACGCGGAGCCCGGCAATTCGCGTTCTTCCCTGGGTTTGGCCTGTGCCGGACTGCCGGCCTCAAGAAACTCAAACTGGCTGTAGATTGCGGTGGCGGCTACCTGCCGCTGCAGCCGGATATTCTTGCTTTCACCGTGCCTGACCAGCGTGAGTTTCTGGCCTTCGCGAAAGCCGCTGCGCGGGGTAATCAGCGTTGGCGGCTGCGCCACCAGCTTGATCCCCGGTAGCAGCAGCACCCGGATCGGTTCTGACAGGCCTCCCTTCGGGTTCTGGATGCGCGCTCCCCAGGCCGCTGCCTGCGGGCTCAGCAGTTCAATACCGAGAATGCTGCTCTTGCCTGCGAGCTGACTCAACCAGCGAATGGAGGCGATCACCCATGAACCGCCCTCTTCCTCACGCACGCAGAGAATGTCGCCGCTGCGGATGGCGGCCGGCTGGTCCTGCTGCCACTCCAGGCAATAGCCACCGGGGCTGGCGTTGATGGCCGTCACCTGATATTCCCTGTGCCGCTCTTCTTCCTGGGCTTGCGGCTCTGGTTGTGGCTGGTCATGGCCTGCAAGCAGCACCGCCCGCGTATCTTCGTCAACCTCGACACTTTTTGCATCGCTGCTGTCATCGGGATCCGGCTGTTGCTCCCCGCTATAAATATCATCCGCGTACGCTTCCAGCCATGGGTCGCGGCGCTTGCGTTGCACCAGAAACGGATTGGTCACCATCCGCTCACTCACTGGCGGACGGTAGCCCTTGCCGTTCAGTACTTCGGCAAAGGTCAGGCCGCCGGCGACAAAGTAGTGGGTACTGTTCAGCCCCAGGGCTACATGCAGTCTTTGCTGCAGGCTCTGGCGACTGAAGTTGCGCGTGCTGACGGAGGACAGGGACACGATCATGTGCTGCAGGATGTTGTGGTGCAGGCGGACGTCGTTCGCAAACACGATGTCCTGGCGGCTACTGTCTTCGCCCGACTCAGCCAGTTCACCCAGATGCGCGACCAGCGGCCCGGTGTCGATCAGGCGCAGGTCCCGGCTCGCCGTGGCCCTGACGCTGTTGGTGTAGGTCGGTGGCTGGTCGCCACTGAGATCCACGGCAAACAGGCCCTCGCCTCCGGCGGATACCGGTGCCAGCCCGCTCCATTGCCGCAGGCCCTGGAAAATGGCCGCGAGATCGCCCTGCCGGAGCTGGTTCGGTTTACAGCAAGCCAGCAGCAGCGGTTGCAGCCAGGTTGCGGTGATCGTGGTCGATTCCTGCAGCATCCCGTTGATGCGCAACTGGGTCAGCTGTTGCCGCTCTGCCAGGGCGTAGAGCTGGTGGAGGGTTTGCCAGGCGCGATTCTCCTCCGGTTGGAATAGCTGGAAGCGCTGAAAAATTTTGCAACCGGTAAAGTAGACCGCCCGCTGCAGCGCCTCACACACCAGGCGAGCCGGGTTCACGTCGCGGATGCTCTCGCGGTGGCGAATGGCGTGGACCGCAACCAGGGTATAGGCCGTACTGGCGAGCCCGAACAGCTGGTCTGCCAGTTCCGCCATCTGTTGCGGCTCAGCGGGCAGCACCAGGGGTTGATTGATGAAGCGTCGGGAGAGACTGGCTGTCGCCACCTTCAGGTTGGGACGCATCGCCTCCAGAATGGCATAGCGCTGTTCGGCGGGCAGGGTCACCCGGTTGAGCTCGCCTATGGCGACGCGCAGCTGCTGCGCGACCTCGCGCGTATTGGTGACCGGCAGTGCATTGCTCCAGGACTGCACCCCCTCCAGGGTCAGGGGAAACAGGCTGTGCTGGTCGAGATCCTGGCGCGGAATTTTGAGCTTGACGGGTGCCTTGTCTGTCATGCCCCAGATCTCCCTGTGCCGTTATTGTGGTTCTGTTTGCGGCAAGAGTAGCCTATCCGGGGCGCCAATCGCCACCGGAATATCGCTGAAAGCCCAGGTGTGCGGTATCATTGCCACCCACTCTGGAAACTGGCGTAAAAGCGATCATGGCGAATTTTTCCACCAATGAGTTCAAGCCCGGCCTCAAGGTCTTGATGGACGGCGATCCCTGCAGCATTCTCGAGAACGAGTTCGTAAAGCCGGGCAAGGGCCAGGCCTTCAACCGGGTGCGCCTGCGCAACCTGAGGAGCGGGCGGGTCTGGGAGCGCACCTTCAAGTCTGGCGAAAGCCTGGAAGGCGCTGATGTTGTCGACCGCACCATGCAGTACCTCTATAACGACGGCGAATTCTGGTACTTCATGGAGCCCGACACCTTCGAGCAGCACCAGGCCGATGCCAAGGCGGTGGGTGACGCCTATCTGTGGCTGAAGGACCAGGACAACTGCGAGGTTACCCTCTATAACGGCACCCCGCTAGCCGTGGCGCCCGCCAATTTTGTCGAGCTGGAAATTGTCGAAACCGATCCCGGCCTCAAGGGTGACACCGCCCAGGGCGGCACCAAGCCCGCCAAGCTGAGCACCGGTGCCGTGGTCAAGGTGCCCCTGTTCGTTACCATCGGTGAGGTTGTTCGGGTCGATACCCGCACCGGTGAATACCAGAACCGCGTCAGCAAGTAAGCCCCCGGGCCAGGCCTCGCTGTGACTGACTGGCGCCCGGGCGCCGGGCCGGGCGCGCTGCGGGCACGGGCGGCGCTGCTGGCAAGCATCCGCGCGTTCTTTGCCGGGCGCGGCGTGTTGGAGGTGGAAACGCCCTTGCTGTGCTCTCGCGGCATTACCGACCCGGCTATCGAACCGCTGCTGGTGAGTGGTGGCATATCGGTTGGCGCCGGCCCCCGCTACCTGCAAACTTCCCCCGAATATGCCATGAAGCGCCTGCTGGCCGCGAGTAGTGGCCCGATCTACCAGATCTGCAAGGCCTTTCGCGACGGCGAGGCGGGAAGCAGGCACAACCCGGAGTTCACCCTGCTGGAGTGGTACCGGCCGGGTATGGATCACCACCAGTTGATGGTCGAAGTTGCCGCCCTGGTGTGCGCCTGCCTGGGGGAACGGCCGTGGCAGGCCTTGAGCTACCGGGATCTGTTCCAGCGCAGTATCGGCGTGGATCCCTTTGCCGACTCTCTGGAAACCCTGCAGCAGATGGTGCGCCAGATAGTCGACGTCGGCGCCCTGAGCGGCGACCGCGATCTCTGGCTGGACCTGCTGCTGACCCATGCGGTCGAGCCCTGGCTGACGGCGCAGGGCCTCTGTTTTGTCTACGATTATCCGTCCAGCCAGGCCGCCCTGGCCCGCCTGGGCGAACGCGATGGTTGCCAGGTGGGCGAGCGCTTCGAGCTCTATGTCGACGGTATTGAACTGGCCAATGGCTATCACGAACTCGGTGCCCCGGCGGAGCAGCGGGCGCGGTTCGAGGTCGACAACCGCCGCCGCCAGGCCCGCGGCCAGCCGCAACGGCCACTGGACGAGGCCCTGCTGGCGGCGCTGGCGGCAGGGCTGCCGGAATGCAGCGGGGTCGCGCTGGGGGTGGACCGGCTATTGCTGCTGGCGACCGGGGAGAGCGACATACGCCGCCTGCTGGCTTTCCCCTGGGACCGCAGTTGAGCGTTAATCGAGCAGCGCGGGGCCGTAGCCGGCGACGAACTCGGGCGGCATCCGCCGTGGCCGGCCGCTGCTGATTTCGATACAGACGAAACGCATCATGCCGCGCAGCAGGGTGAGGCCGTCCGCCGGCCGCAGGATCTGGAACCGGCGCTCCATGGTGAGCTTGCGGTCCCAGCTCACAATCCAGGTGCCCGCCACCAGCTCATCACCGGCCCGCGAAGCCTGCAGGTAGTCATACTCGCTGTGAGTAATGGCCATCGCCCGGTCCAGGCGCCGATAGGCTTCCAGGTCCAGGCCCAGGGCGACCGAGTGCGCCCAGGCCACCTGCTCGCACCATTTCACATAGACCGTGTTGTTGGTGTGTTCCAGGCCGTCGATGTCGTCGGCGCTGACCCGGGTCTCCAGAGTAAAGGGCTGCGGGTAGTCCCAGCCAGCCGGCTTCACGCTCACGCCGGCTGTCCTGCCGGGGCTGCGGTTTCCAGGGGTTTCTGGGCAAAGTGGGCCATGGCGTAGAGTATCGCCAGCACTGGGCAGATCAGGTTGAAAAAGGCGAACGGTGCATAGGTAAAGGTGGCCACGCCCAGAGTCGCAGACATGTAGGCGCCGCAGGTATTCCAGGGAATCAGCGCCGAGGTCAGAGTGGCGGAGTCCTCCAGGGTGCGGGACAGGTTCAGTCGCGACAGGCCGCGGCGGGGGTACTCGTCCTTGAACATCCGCCCCGGCAACGCCACTGAAATAAACTGGTCCGCCGCCAGGATATTGGCGGTGATGCAGGTGCCAACGGTGGCGCTGACCAGCCCGGCGGCACTGTGTACCCGCCGCAGGATCATTTGCAACAGGTAATCGAGAATGCCGGTGCGCTCCAGCACACCGCCAAACCCCAGCGCGCAGATGATCAGCCAGACCGTATTCAGCATGCTGCTCATGCCGCCCTTGCTCAGCAGGTCGTCGAGGAAGGCGTTGCCGCTGTCGGAGACATAACCGTCGAACAGGCTGATCCAGACACCCTTGAGCAGCAGCAGGGGCTGCGCCAGGCCGGGAGCGTTCCCCGCCAGCTGGCGCACGGCTTCGGGCTGGAACAGGATGGCAAACACCGCGCCGACCAGCGCGCTGACAACAATCGAGGGAAACGCCGGAAAGCGACGGTAGATCAGGGCCAGCATCAGCAGCAGAGGCAGCAGCAGGTGCAGGCCAATGTTGAATTCCTCGGTCAGGCCGGATTGCAGCAGCGCGATCTCCTCCGGCGTTGCCGCCGCGCCGCCGCCGATCAGCAGGAAAATCACCAGCGCCAGGGTGAAGCCGGGCACCGTGGTCCAGAGCATGTGCCGGATATGGTCGAACAGGTCGACGCCGGTAGCCGCGGCGGCGAGGTTGGTGGTATCCGACATCGGCGACAGCTTGTCGCCAAAATAGGCGCCGGAGATAATGGCACCGGCGGTGATGGCGGGGGACAGGCCGAAACTGCCGGCAATACCCATCAGGCCGATGCCAAGGGTTCCTGCCACGGTCCAGGAACTGCCGATACTGACCGCAACAACAGCGCAAATGGCCGCGCTGGCGGCGTAGAATAGCGCTGGATTGAGTATCTGCACGCCGTAGTAGATCATGGCGGGCACCGTGCCAGACAGAATCCAGGTGCCGATAAGCATGCCCACTGCGAGCAGGATCAAGGTCGGGCCGAGGCCCGTGGCGATGCCGTGGACAATGCCGTCCTGCACGGTGTACCAGGACAGGCCGATCCGCTTCCCCACCAGGGCCGCGACGCAGCTGGCCAGGATCAGGGCGATCTGGTTGGCACCGTAGGAGGAGTCCGCGCCGAACAGGTAGACCGATGTCGCCAGTAACAGGGTGAGGAATACGACCGGCGCCAGCGCCAGAGTGGTAGTCAGGGGCTGGGATGGCGGCTCGGCACTCAAGTATGGTTACTCTCTGGTTGCGCGGCGCGCCGCGGAAGCGTCGGGTTCAAAAATGCAGGATGCCTTAAAATACCCGGCGGGTACAGTTGCCAGCCGCCCGCAACGGAGACCAACCGCATGATCCGAACGCTGTGAGCAATGACCGCAAGGCACTCCTGCTGGGCCTCGTCGCAGTGCTGCTCTGGTCCACCGCCGCCACCGTCTTCAAGCTTGCGCTGCGGGAGCTGGACGTGTTCCAGCTGGTGGCCTGGGCGGTAACGGCGTCTGCCGCCGCCCTGCTGGCGATTGTATGGCTGCAGGGCCGGCAGGGGCTGTTGTGGTCGTCACTGCGCGTGCGCCCCGGATTTTTCCTCTTGCTGGGGGCGATCAATCCACTGCTGTACTACCTGGTATTGCTGCACGCCTACGACCTGCTGCCCGCGCAGCAGGCGCAGACCATCAACTACACCTGGGCCATTACCCTGGCCCTGCTGGCGGTGCCGCTACTGAGCCAGCGCCTGGGCTGGCGGGATCTGCTGGCCGCGGCCCTCGGCTACAGCGGCGTGGTGATCATCGCCACCGAAGGGCAGCCTCTGGCGATGAATTTCACCAGCCTGCCGGGGGTGGCCCTGGCTCTGGGGAGTACCCTGGTCTGGGCCCTGTACTGGATTCTCAACACCCGCAACAAGGGCGACCCGGTGGTCAGCCTGTGCCTGAATTTCCTGCTTGCGGTGCCCGCGGCCTGGGCGGTCTGCTTCACGCTCTCCACCGGCGCCACCGGTGGCTGGCGCGGTCTGACTGCGGCGCTCTACGTAGGGCTGTTCGAGATGGGCATCACCTTTGCGCTGTGGTCCAGCGCCCTGCGCCTGGCCAGCTCCGTCGCCCGGATCGGCAACCTGATTTTTCTCGCGCCCCTGTTTTCCCTGGTGTTGATTGCCACGGTGCTGGGAGAAAAGATACACCCGGCCACTCTGGTGGGGCTGGCGCTGATCATCCCCGGGGTGCTGCTGCAGCAGGCGGGCTCCCCGGCACCGGCGCGGGAGGCTTGAGTGGGGATGGCGGTACCGGACCGAACTGAACCGGTGGCGCTCGTGCCGCGCTACTACCGGGACAATTTCCTGCAACTGTGTGACGCGGTGGAAGCCCTGTACGGGGATCTGCTGCACGCCGATGAGCGCGCCCTGCTGGCGCGCTGGCGCGATCTCCCGGAGCCCGCCCAGTGCCTGTATGTGCGCCTGGTTTCCCGGGTCGGCCCCTGGTTCCGCCGGAGCAAGCTTGCGTATGCGGAAATCGGCGACCTCGCAGCGGCCCTGACCGAACTGTCTGCAGCCGGCCTGCTGGCCACATCCGGGGCTCTGGGGCTGGAGGAGCTGGCCCGGTTGTTCACCGTGGCGGAGTGGCGCCGGGCGTTCGCTGCGGACCTGCCAGCGGCGCAGCCCCGCAGCAAGCCGGACCTGCTCGCCGCGATCGCCGCACTGCAGTGGCCCGATGCCGACCTGCTCGGCCGACTGCTGGAGGTGACCGGAGACCAGCTGGTGGCTCCCATTGCCGGAGACACGGTGCAACTGCTGCAGCTGCTGTTTTTTGGCAACCGGCGGCAGGGGCTGACGGACTTTGTGCTCAGCGACCTGGGTATCGCCCGCTACTATCCCTATCCCCTGGACCGGCAGCGGCGCCGGTTCAGTTGCCGCGAAGCGGTGGACGAATACCGCTACTGGGGGGAGCTGGCGGACGCCCACTGGCTGTTGCAGGATGCCGGCGACGCCGGCGGCCTGGCCGCGCTGGCCGAACAAACCCTGGCCACTTCGCCACGCTTTGCGACCAGTGAGCGGCGCTACTGGAAACTGTGCAATCGTCTGGCGCGCAATCTGGAGCGGATTGGCGAGCTGGCACTGGCGGCGCAGTTGTATGCGCGCAGCCAACTGCATCCCGCAAGGGAACGCCATATACGGGTACTGGAGAATTCCGGCAGCTGCGAGCAGGCGCTGCAACAGTGTAAACAACTGCTGGACCAGCCCTGGTGTGAGGAAGAGCGCGAAGCCGCACAGCGGATCCTGCCCCGGCTGCACCGCCGGCTGGGGCAGCCGTCGCCGGCAAGGCGCAGGGACGCGGTGCGGACCCTGGACCTTGCCCTGCCCAGGGTGGAGTTCGGGGTGGAACTGGCGGTGGCCAGACATCTGGCTGCGGACTGGCGCGGCGTGCACTATGTGGAAAATGCCCTGTTCAACAGCCTCTTTGGCCTCGCTTTCTGGGAGCAGATATTTTCTCCAGTTGCCGGTGCTTTCCACAACGCCTTTCAGAGCGTCCCCGCCGATATGTACCTGCAGGGCTTCTACCAGCGCCGCCAGACCCTGCTCGACGCCCGTCTGGCCGAGCTCGCGACCGTGGACCTGTACCCGGAACTGCTGACGGCGCTGCACCGGTATTGGGGTTACCAGTGCCGCTGGGTCAGCTGGCAGCTGCTGTCGGCACCGCTGCTCGAGCAAGTGCTGGCCTGCTTGCCCCGGGAGCACCTTTTGGCGATCTGGCAGCGGATGCTGTTTGATCCGGGCGAGAACCGCCGGGGGTTCCCCGACCTGATTGCGCTGGGCGACGCCCCCGGTGCCTATTGCCTGATCGAGGTGAAAGGCCCCGGCGACCAGTTGCAGCACAGCCAGCGCCGCTGGCTGCGTTTCTTTGCGGAACAGGCGGTGCCCGCCTGCGTGGCACGGGTGAGCTGGGCCAGTGCCTGAAATTCTGCTGACAGTGCGGGAGCTGGCGCGGTTCTGCCACCGCAGCGGTGACATCGATCATCGCTTTACCCCCGCGCCCACCGGATTGCAGGGTATTGCCGGGCACCAGCGCATCTACCGGGCCCGGCCGGCCTCCTACCAGCGCGAATTCGCGGTCGAATTCAGCCGCGCGGGAGCGCCCGCCGCGGGAGCGCCCGCCGCGGGGACGCCCGCCCTGCGGCTGCGCGGGCGCGCCGACGGCTACGACCGCGAGCAACAACTGGTGGAGGAGATCAAGACCTGCCGCATCGACCCGGCGCGGATTCCAGAAGCGGTGAGCCGCCTGGGACTGGCCCAGGGGCGGCTCTACGCCGCCATGATTGCGGCGCAGGAGGATCTGCCGGGACTGACGGTGCAGCTTACCTGGCTGCAGATCGATAGCGGTGAGGAGCAGGTCCTGCAGCAGGCCTACACGCGGGCCGAACTGGATGCCTTTCTGGAGGACAGCCTGGAGCGCTATGGCGCGTGGCTGACACTGGTGGCACAGCGCCGTGCCGCGCGTGACGCGAGTTTGCAGGACCTGCCCTTCCCCCACCCGCAGTTTCGTCCCGGCCAGCGCGCACTGTCCGAGCGCGTGTACAAGTGCATACACCAGGCGGGGCGTCTGCTGCTGGAGGCGCCTACCGGGATCGGCAAGACCGCCGCTGTGCTCTACCCCGCGCTGAAGGCGCTGGCTACCGGCCGCCATGACAGCATTGTCTTCGCCACCACCCGGATCAGCGGGCGGCGGGCGGCGCAGCAGGCAATGGCGCGTTTTGCCGACGCGGGCTATGCCGGCAATGCCCTGAGCCTGATGGCGAAGGACCAGGTTTGCCTGTCCCCCGGCCGCGCCTGTCACGGCGAGGACTGCCCCTATGCCCGCGGCTACTACGACCGCCTGCCGGTCGCGCTGGAGGATGCCCTGGCCGAGCCGCTGCTGGATCCGGAAACGCTGGCGGGCATTGCCCGCGGGCACGAGGTCTGCCCCTACCAGCTCAGCCTGGACCTGGCGCCCTGGGCAGATGTGATTGTGGCGGATGTGCATCATGTCTTCAGCCCCACGGCCAACCTCGCGGACCGGCTCAGTGAGGATGGCCGGCGCTGGACGGTACTGCTGGATGAGGCCCACGGCCTGCCGGACCGGGCCCGGCAGATGTACGGGGCCGAGCTTCCCAAGGCCACGATCATGGCTGCCCGGCGGGAGGCGCCGGCGGTGCTGAAGCCGGCGCTGGACAGGCTCAATCGGCGCCTGCTGGAACTGCAGAAACTGGACTGGCAGCAGCCGCAAAGCCACTGGCTGGATAAGGTGCCGCCTTCCCTCGGGCAGAGCCTGGAGCAGTGCGCCGAGGCGGTGGCGGCCGCACTGGCGCAGGACCCGTTCCTGCTGCAGTCCCGTCCGGCGCTGCGGGACAGCTATTTTGTCGCACTGCAGTGCCTGCGCGTGCTGGACCTCTGGGGCGAGGAGTTCTCCCTGGAGCTGGTGCGCAGCCGGGAACCGCAGAGCCTGCGGTTGCTCCTGCACTGTCTGGATCCGGCGCGGCTGCTGGCTCTGCGCCAACAGGCGCTGCACGCGCTGGTCGTATTCTCCGCTACCCTGTCGCCGCAGCAGTGGGCGCTGGATTCGCTGGGCCTGGATGCGTCGGCGGTGGCCTGGCGCGCGCCGTCGCCCTTTGCCCGGGAGCAGCTCCAGGTGCTGCTGGCAACGCATGTGGATACCCGCTATCAGCAGCGCAATGCCAGCCTGGGCCAGCTGGCGCTGCTGCTGCGGGAGTGGCTGGCAGCGGAGCCCGGCAATTGCCTGCTGTACTTCTCATCCTACCAGTATCTGCAGTCCTGTCTGCAGGCGATGGACGCGGATGGCTGGCCGGGAGAACGCCGTCTGTGGATTCAGGGCCGTGCTCCCCAGGGCCGCGATGAGCTGCTGCAGTTGCTGCAGGAGGAACGCAATGTCGCCGCCTTTTGCGTTCTCGGCGGCGCGTTCGGGGAGGGTATCGACCTGCCGGGGGACCAGCTCAGCAGCGTGGTTGTGGTCGGTGTGGGCCTGCCCCAGGTAAACAGCGCCAATGAGCGTCTGCGCGAGCTATACCAACGCCGCTATGGCGCCGGCTTTGCCCATGCCTACCAGTACCCGGGTTTGCAGAAGGTCAGCCAGGCCATCGGCCGGGTGGTGCGCACGGAGACCGACCGCGGCAAGGCACTGCTGATCGACAGCCGCTACGCGGATCCTGCCTGCCGTGCCCTGTTGCCGCCCTGGTGGTCCTACCGCGATTACGCCGCCCCCGGCAGCCGGTAGCCCGGCTTGGCAAAAGAAAGCTGCACCGTACCGATAATGCGCTCGCGGAACCCGCCCTCGCAATAGCACAGGTAGAACTCCCACATGCGAATGAAATGGTCGTCAAAGCCCATGCGCCGCACGGCCTCGAGCTGGTTTGTGAAACGCTCACGCCAGCTGGCCAGGGTGCGGGCGTAGTCCTGGGTGATGTCCCGCAGGTGTATGATCTGCATATCCGTGTCCCGGGCAATGTGGTCGGCAATGACCGCCAGTGACGGCAGGCAGCCGCCGGGGAAGATAAAGCGTTTGATGAAGTCCACCGTGTCACGGGCCTGGCGGTAGCGCTGGTCGCTGATGGTAATGGCCTGGATGACCATCTTCCCGCTGGGCTTCAGCAGTGCGCTGCAGCGGGCAAAATAGTTGCTGTAGAACTGGTAGCCAACCGCTTCGATCATCTCCACGGACACCAGCTTGTCGTACTCCCCCGTTAGATTGCGGTAGTCCTCGCACAGCAGGGTAATGCGGTCGGCCAGGCCCAGCTCCGCCACGCGCTTGCGGGCGTACTCGTACTGCTCCCGGGAAATAGTGGTGGTGGTAACCCGGCAACCGTAGTGCTGGGCCGCGTGGATCGCCATGCCTCCCCAACCGGTCCCTATCTCCAACAGATGATCCTCCGGAGTCAGCTCCAGCTGGCGACAGAGTTCCTCGAGCTTGGCCTGCGAGGCGTCCTCCAGGGTCGCTTCCGCGGTCTCGAACACCGCCGCCGAATACATCATGGTCGGGTCGAGGAAGAGCCGGAAGAAATCATTGCCGAGGTCGTAGTGGGCGGCAATGTTCTTGCGCGACCCCTTGTGGGTGTTGCGGTTGAGGCCGTGGGCGATTTTCAGGCCCATGCGCACGGGCCAGGACTGCTTCGCCTCAACGGCCTCCATGGTGACCATGTTGGCGCTGAACAGGCGGGTCACCGCGGTCAGGTCGGGTGTGGTCCAGTCACCTTCTATGTAGGCCTCGCCAGAGCCGATAGTGCCACCCGCCAGCAACTTGCCATAGACCTTGGGGTTGTGCACATAGACTTCGGCGTGCGGTTCGCCGTCGCGATCCGGGTCGCCAACGCGAAAAACCTGGCCGCCGTCGTGGATGGTCATGCTTCCCACAGTGAAATTGTCCAGAACCCGCAGCAGCAGTGTGCGGGCCAGTTGGGTGTTGGACCAGCGGCTGGGAGCCTTGGTCTGCAGCCGAACCTGGCTGACGCTCATGTCACTCATTTCGTACTCCAGAGGTTTTTGATCCGGGGTGGGCGTGAACCGGCACACCCTTGACGAGCAGGCGCAGGGCCTGCCAGTAAATCGCCAGCGCTACCTTTGCGGTCATCAGCGGGTAGCGCCAGAGAATGAGGTTGAGGTTGCGGGCGGTCATGGGCAGTGCCTGCAGGGACAGGCTGGCATCGAACATCTTGCCCGCGTCAGTGGTGGTGGCCAGGTAGATCGACAGCTGTTCGTCGGGGGTACTGCTGCGCCAGTGGTACTGCATGCCCATCGGGTTGAAGGGGGAGACATGCATGGACTTGGCAAAATCCTGCTGCAGCCAGCGGCCGCTTTCGGGCCCCGCAAGCACGTAGCTGTGGCGCTCATTCCAGGGAGTGCTGGTGACCTCGGCCACAAGGTACTCAAGCCGGCTTTCATCCTCGCTGTAGCAGTAGTAACAGGCAATCGGATTGATCAGGTAGCCGAAGTAGCGCAGATTGGCCAGCAGATAGATCGGGCCCTTGTGGATGGCACCGGTTTCCTCGCGGATACGGCGCCGGACCTCGTCCTGCAGCGGCAGGTTGGGGTCGCCGAGGAAGTCGCTGCGACGGAAGCGGGCAGGCGCCCAGCGGGTGGCGGACCAGAACCATCTGCCGCGGAACAGCTCCGGGAGTTCGTCCAGGCAGATCCAGGGCATGAATACGCGATAGCTGAACTCGTGTGCCCGGGGCAGGAAGCGGCGGTGCCGCAGCCATCCCTGGTAGAGCCGTGATCTCACGCGGCAGCCTTGCTGGCCTGGGCGATGGCTTCCACCACCCGCAGGGCGCTGACGACACCGTCTTCATGGAAGCCGTTGTGCCAGTAGGCGCCGCAGTACCAGGTGCGGCGCTGGCCGTTGATCTCATGCCAGCGGCCCTGGGCGGCAATGCCTTCAAGGGAGAACACCGGGTGGGCGTAATTGAATGTGCCCAGGATCTTGTTGGGGTTGATCGAGCGGGTATCGTTGAGGGTGACGCAGAAGGTTTCCGGCGCCTGCAGCCCCTGCAGAATGTTCATGTTGTAGGTCACCACGGCCCGCTGCTCGTCCACGCCCAGGCGGTAGTTCCAGCTCGACCAGGTCTTGCGATTCTTCGGCAGCAGGCGGGTGTCGGTATGCAGTACCACTTCATTGTTCTGGTAGGGCAGCGCGCCCAGCACCGCCTTCTCTTCGGTGCTCGGGTCAGCGAGCATGGCCAGCGCCTGGTCAGAATGGGTGGCTACCACAACCTCGTCAAAGCGGAAGCTGCGCCCGTCCTGCAATACAATCTCGACGCCCTGGGGGCTGCGCCGCAGTTGGGCAACCGCGGCGCCAGTGTGGATTCGCTGTTCGAAGCGCCGGCACAGGGGGCGCAGGTACTCCCTCGAACCGCCCTCAATGACCCGCCACTGGGGTCGTTCGTTGACTGACAGCAGGCCGTGATTGCGGAAGAAACGGATGAAGAATTCGAGTGGAAAATGGCTGATGCTGGCGCAATCTGCCGACCAGATGGCTGAGCCCATGGGCACCAGGTATTGCCGGGTAAAGGCTTCACCATAGCCCTTGCGCTGGAGGTAATGGCCGAGGGTTTCCCCCTCCTCCAGCGCTCCGGCTTCGAGGTCGGCAACGGATTCGCGATTGAAGCGCAGGATGTCCCGCACCATGCCGATAAAATGCGGTGAAAGCAGGTTCCGGCGCTGGGCGAACAGGGTGTCGATGCTGGTGCCAGAATATTCGAGACCGGAGTGCTCGTCGCTGACGCTAAAGCCCATGGAAGTGGCCGTGCTGCTTACCCCCAGCTCTTCCATCAGGGCAATGAAGTTGGGGTAGGTCCAGTCGTTGAAGACGATGAATCCGGTGTCTACGGCATAGCGCCGGGTGCCCAGCTTGACGTCCACGGTTGCGGTGTGGCCGCCGACCTGGCTGCCCGCCTCGAACACGGAGACGGTGTGCTTCTGGCCGAGGTAGTGGGCACAGGCCAGGCCGGAAATGCCTGCTCCGATAACTGCTATGTCCAACTGCGGATCTCCTCCGGGCCTGTGCCTGTGAAAGAGGCATGCCCGCTGTGGGCGCACGCGAGTGCGTTGATGTTTACTGCCCAAGTTACGCCCGCTGCAGGCTGCTGGATCATGGCAGCTTCTTTATGAACTGATTTGATCCACTACCAGTAGCCAAGCGTATACTGCCTCGACTGCATTGAATAGTAGTGGAGAAGGGCCGTGGAAGAACAGGACAAGGGTGCGTCATCCGGCTGGCAGGGGCCCACGGGTCGGCGCACGGATGAGTGGAGCGAGTGCCTGACCCTGATCGCGGCCAATGAGGACCGCGCAGCATTCACGCGCCTGTTCCGGCACTTCGCCCCGCTGGTCAAGGCCTTTGCACTGTCGGGTTCCAGCCTGTCCGCGACCCACGCCGATGAGCTGGTGCAGGAAGTCATGTTGAAAGTCTGGCAAAAAGCCCGGGCGTTTGATCCGGAAAAGGCAGCGGCGAGTACCTGGGTATACACGATCGCGCGCAACTGTCGCACGGACATGTTCCGTCGGCTGCAGAAGTTCGACACGCCCCTGGCCGCGGATGATTTCACCCCGGATCAGGAGCCGTCAGAGCCGTTTGCGATGCTGCAGAGTCGGCGCAGTCGCGACAGGATTCACGAATTGATGGGGACCCTGCCCCCGGACCAGGCCCAGATCCTGGCCAAGGTTTACATGGAAGGGAAGTCGCACGCGGAAGCGGCGGCGGAGTTGGATCTGCCTCTGGGCACCGTGAAGTCACGGGTGCGACTGGCAATCCAGAAACTGCAAATTCAGATAGACAGGTAAGCAAGAAGACATCATGGCCAACTTTCATCCAAGTGTGGACTTACTCACCGAATACACGGCTGGAATACTGCCTCTGGCACAGTCCGCGTGTATTGCGGCTCATCTCAATTATTGCCAGCAGTGCCAGCAGCAGACGGCCCGGCTGCAGGACCTCGGCGCGGTGATGTTCGACGGCCTGACACCGGTACCCGTGGGCGACTCCATGCTGGATTCGGTGCTGGCGCGTCTGGACGAGGAGCCACCGCTCAGCTACCGGCGTGTCGACGATCTCTCCCTGGGGCGGATGCCCGCCGTGCTGCAGAGGCTGATGCGGGGCGACTTTTCCGAGCTGGTATGGAAGAAGGTGACTTCGTCACTGCGGATCAGCTACCTGAAAACGGGTGATCCGAGCCACGAGTTTGCTTTCTACCATATCAAGGCGGGTGGCAGGATTCCCGAGCACACCCACCGCGGTTCGGAGATGACCCTGGTGCTGCAGGGCGGTTTTTCCGACGCTGCGGGCAGCTACCATGAAGGCGACTTTCTCTACCGCGAGGCGAGTGACACCCACGCGCCCACGGCGCTGCAGTCCGAGGACTGTATCTGTCTGGCCGTACTGGATGCGCCGCTCAGGTTCACTGGCTGGAAGTACCGCTGGCTAAACCCCTTCCTCAGGCTCCAGGCGGGTTGAAGCGGAAGCCCCCGGACGGGGGCTTTTTTTCGGCCGGGTCTCCGCTCCGCGGCACCGTGCGGGGTCAGGGCGGAGGCAATCCGGTATAGTTTTGGGTGATGTTTACCGCGCATATATCGGCCCGGTGAATAACAGGCATAATTACGCTTTGCCGGTCTCTATGCTAAAGTCCGTCGCCGGCGGGGGATCACGGTCACTATAAGACGCTTTAACAGCAGCGCCAGGGGAGCCGTTTACGCAAGATCCACAATCGACACGCTTACACATACGGGGTAGGAAGCACTATGCGCATCGCAATTCCCAAGGAGACACATCCGGGAGAAAACCGGGTGCCGGTCACGCCGGAGACAGCCAAGAAATTGTGCCGTCTCGGCGCCGACCTTGTTATTGAGAGCGGTATGGGGCTCGGGTCAGGATTCACCGACGAAGAGTACACGGAGGCCGGGGCCACCCTCAGCACCGACCGGGAAGCACTGTTGCGCGAGGCCGACCTGCTGCTGCGCCTGCGCAAGCCGCGGGCTGAGGAAATCCCGCTGTTGAAGCAGGGCTGTATCCACATCAGTTACCTCGACCCCTTCAACGAGCACGAGCTGGTGCGGGCGCTGCAGGCCCAGGGCGTCACCGCCATCAGTATGGAGATGATTCCACGCACTACGCGCAGCCAGAAGATGGACGCGCTGAGCTCCCAGGCCAACCTGGCGGGTTACGTGATGGTACTGCAGGCGGCAACCCACCTGCCGCGCATTTTTCCGATGATGATGACGCCAGCCGGCACCCTGAAGCCGGCCAAGGTCTTTGTGATCGGTGCCGGTGTCGCCGGCCTGCAGGCGATTGCGACCGCCAAGCGTCTGGGTGCGCGGGTCACCGCGTTTGACACCCGGCCGGTGGTGGCGGAGCAGGTGCACTCCCTGGGTGCGACCTTTCTCGATATCGACCTGGGCGAAACCGGCGAGGCCGCCGGTGGTTACGCCAAGGAGCTGACTCCGGAGCAGATCCAGACGCAGCGCGAGGCCCAGAAGGCCACCATCGCCGAATCCGATGTGGTGATCACCACCGCGCAGGTGTTCGGGCGCAAGCCGCCGGTGATTGTTACCCGGGACATGGTGGAAGGGATGAAGTCGGGTTCGGTCATTGTCGACATGGCCGCGGAAACCGGCGGCAACGTGGAAGGATCCGTGCCCAACGAGGTGGTAACGATCAACGGCGTCACCATTATTGGCAAGGGTAACCTGCCCAACGAAGTCTGCCGCGACGCCAGCCACATGTATGCCAGCAACCTGTTCAACCTGGTTGAGGATGCCTGGGACGAGGAAAGCAACAGCTTCAAGATCGACTTTGAGCACGACATCCTGCCGGGCTGCATCATCACCCATGGCGGTGAGGTCACCAACGAAACCATCAAGAAAATCCTGGAGGGGGGCAACTGATATGGAAGCCGTATTTCTGACCTTTATCCTCATGTTGGCCATATTCCTCGGCTTCGAGCTGATCAACAAGGTACCGGCAACCCTGCACACCCCCCTGATGTCGGGCGCCAACGCGATCTCGGGCATTACCGTGGTCGGGGCCATCGGCCTCGCCGGCACCGGCCAGCAGGACCTGTCCAACTGGCTGGGTGCCGCGGCGGTAGCGCTGGCATCAATCAACGTGGTGGGCGGCTATATGGTGACCGACCGTATGCTGGCAATGTTCAAGAAGAGGGGTAAGTGATCATGGGCGCAACCGGATTGGCCATTCAATTGGCCTATGTAATCTCTGCGGCCCTGTTTATTTTCGGCCTCAAACTGCTCGGCTCGGCAGCCACCGCGCGCAAGGGCAATCTGTTGTCTGCCGTGGGCATGCTGCTGGCCATCGTGGCGGCACTGCTGGACCAGGGCATCGTCGAGTACCAGTGGATCCTGCTGGGCTTCGTGCTCGGCGGCGTGATCGGCGCCGGCGCCGCGCGCCTGGTGCAAATGACGGCCATGCCGGAGATGGTGGCCCTGTTCAACGGCTTCGGCGGCATGGCCAGCTTGCTGGTGGGCGCCGCGGCGCTGGCTACGGCGGGCAGCACTTTCGTGCTGATCACCATTGTCCTGTCGATCCTGATCGGCGGCCTGACCTTCACCGGTTCGCTGGTGGCTTACGGCAAACTCAGCGAGACCATAGGCAGCGGTGCGGTGACGTTCCGCGGCCAGCAGATCGTCAACAGCCTGATTGTGCTGGGTATTCTTGCCAGCGCAGTGATGTTCTGCCTGCAGCCGGAGAACAGCCTGTGGCTGTATCTGATCATAGGCCTGTCACTGCTGTTCGGCGTCATGGTGGTTATCCCCATTGGCGGCGCCGACATGCCGGTGGTGATCTCCCTGCTCAACTCCTACTCCGGTCTCGCGGCCTGCGCAGCAGGCTTTGCCATTGGCAACAATATTCTTATCGTGGCGGGCGCCCTGGTGGGTGCAGCCGGCATCATCCTGACCAAGATCATGTGCAAGGCCATGAACCGCTCTCTGAGCAACGTGCTGTTCAGCGGCTTCGGCAGCGTCAGTACCGAGCAGACGGTGGTGGAAGGCGAGATCAAGCCGATCTCGGTGGAAGACGCGTTCTATGTCCTGGAAGCGGCGACCAACGTGGTGATAGTGCCCGGCTACGGCATGGCCGTGGCCCAGGCCCAGCATGTGGTCAAGGAGCTTGCCGAGTTGCTGGAGGAGAACGGTTGTGTGGTCAACTTCGGTATCCACCCGGTCGCAGGCCGCATGCCCGGGCACATGAACGTGCTGCTGGCGGAAGCGGACGTGCCCTATGACCAGTTGCTGGAAATGGACGAAGTGAACCCGCGCATGGAAACGGTCGATGTGGCAATCGTCATCGGCGCCAACGACGTGGTCAACCCCGCCGCACGCGAGGTGGAATCCAGCCCGATCTACGGCATGCCGGTGATCAATGTGGACAAGGCACGGACCGTGTTCGTGCTCAAGCGCTCCATGGCGTCCGGCTTTGCCGGCATCGAGAACCCCCTGTTCTACAAGGAAAATACCCGCATGCTGTTTGGCGATGCCAAAGAGAGCATCGGCGGGTTGGTGCGCGAGTTCAGCTGATCCGGTAGGAGCCCGCTCTGCGGGCGATCGCCCGCAATCGCCCGCAGAGCGGGCTCCCACGGTGTGTTCCCCTGTAGGAGCGCGGTCTCCGCGCGATGGTTTCGCCCGCGGAGCGGGCTCCCACGGTGTGCTTCCCCGTAGGAGCGCGGTCTCCGCGCGATGGTTTCGCCCGCGGAGCGGGCTCCCACGGTGTGCTTCCCTGTAGGAGCGCGGTCTCCGCGCGATGGTTTAGCCCGCAGAGCGGGCTCCTACGATTTAAGTGGTGGGAGCCCGCTCTGCGGGCGAATCTTCCGGTTCGCGAAACTGCAGGCTGGCGAGACGCGCATACAGCGGGCAGTCCTGCAGCAGGCTCTGGTGCGTACCCGTTGCCACCAGTGTGCCTTTGTCCAGCACCGCAATCAGGTCCGCATGCAGGATGGTCGACAGGCGGTGGGCAATGATCACCGTGGTGCGGTCGCGCATCAGCTCATGCAAGGCCAACTGCACCTGGTGCTCACTCTCGCTGTCCAGCGCGCTGGTGGCTTCATCCAGCAATAGCACACGGGGATTGGCGAGGATGGCCCGCGCCAGGGCGATACGCTGGCGCTGGCCCCCGGACAGGCGCACACCCTGCTCGCCCAGATGGCTGTCATAGCCCTGGGGCAGGCGGCTGATGAAGTCGTCGGCATGGGCCGCTTGCGCCGCCGCTACCACTTCTTCCTCGGTGGCATCGGGCCTGCCGTAGGCTATGTTGTAGCGCACGCTGGCGGTGAACAGTGCCGGCTGCTGCGGCACCAGCGCCAGCTGTTGACGCAATTTCTGTAAACCAATCTCGCGGATATCCACCCCGGCAAACAGGATGCTGCCGGACTGGGGGTCGTAGAAGCGCTGCAACAGCTGAAACAGGGTCGACTTGCCACCACCCGAGGGCCCTACCAGCGCCAGGCTCTTGCCCGCGGCGATCTCCAGGGTCAGGTTTTTCAGGGCGGCTTCCCCGGGCCGGGCCGGGTAGCAGAAGGTCACGTCGCGCAACGCCAGCTCCGCCGTCGGCAGCTCCCGTTCAGCGCCGCTGTCCGGTAGGTCGCTGCGGGTGTGCAGCAACTCCAGCAGCCGCTCGGACGCCCCCGCAGCGCGTTGCACTTCACCCCAGACTTCGGAAATGGTGGCAAAGCCCGAACCCACCATGATCGCGTAGAACACGAAGGCGCCCAGCTCGCCGCCAGTCATGCGCCCGCTGATCACGTCCTGGCCGCCGCTCCAGAGCATGGCCGCCATGCCGCCGAACAGCAGCAGGATGGCGACACAGACCAGCAGCGCCCGTTGCCGGATACGGCGGCGGGCGATGGCAAAGGCGCGTTCCACCTCGCCGGCGAAGGCCGCGCTCTCGCGGTCTTCACTGGTGTAACTCTGGACCGTGCGGATATGCTGGATGATCTCACCCGCATAGCTGCCCACGTTGGCGATACTGTCCTGGCTCTGGGTGGACAGTCGCCGCACCCGGCGCCCGAAGATCAGGATCGGCAGCAGCACCAGCGGTACTCCCGCGGTGATGATCAGGCTCAGCTTGACGTTGGTGACGAACATCAGCACCAGGCCGCCGACCAGGGTCAGGCTGCTGCGCAGCGCCATGCTCAGGGAGGAGCCGATGATGGTCTGCAGCAGGGTGGTGTCGGTGGTCAGCCGCGACATGATTTCGCCGCTGCGATTGGTTTCGAAGAAGCCCGGGTTCAGGCGGATGATGTTGTCGAACACGGCCTTGCGAATATCGGCGCTGACCCGCTCTCCCAGCCAGGACACCAGATAGAAGCGCACGAAGGTACCGATGGCCATGGCCCCCGCGATCACCATGATCACGCTGATGGCGTTGCGCAGGTCGGCGCTGGTGCCGCCGCCAAAGCCCTCGTCGATCAGAACCTGTATGCCCCGGCCCAGGAACAGGGTGGCTCCGGCAGTAAAGATCAGCGCACTGGCGGCACCCAGCAGGCGCGCGCGGTAGGGCAGCAGGAACCGGAATATGGCCAGCAGCGGTGACAGGGAGCGAGTGCCAGCTTGCGCCATTACTCCGTGTCTGCCGCAGTGCTGCCCCGGCGCTGGATAAAACGCCCGAAGAAGACGCCGATCTCGAACAGAATCCACATGGGCACCGCCAGCAGGGCCTGGGAAATGACGTCAGGGGGTGTCAGCAACATGCCGAAGACGAAGCAGCCGACGATAATGTAGGGGCGTTTCTGCACCAGGGCTTCCGGTGTCGTGATGCCGGCCCAGATCAGGATCACCGCGGCGATCGGGATTTCAAAGGCGATGCCAAAGGCGAAGAACAGCTTGAGCACGAAATTCAGGTAGCTGTTGATGTCCGTCATGATGGCGATGTCTTCAGGCCCCACGCTGGTAAAGAAGCCGAAGATCAGCGGGAACACCACGTAGTAGGCGAAGGCGGCGCCGGCGTAGAAGAGCAGCACGCTGGATGCGAGCAGCGGTATCGCCAGGCGCTTTTCATGCCGGTACATGCCCGGGGCAATAAAGCTCCAGATCTGGTAGAGCACGTAGGGTATGGCAATGAAGATGGCCGCTACCAGCGTCAGCTTGAAGGGCGTCAGGAAGGGGGAGGCCACCTCGGTGGCGATCATGGTGGCGCCTGCCGGCAGCAGGTCCCGCAGCGGCTCGGAGACAAAGCTGTAGATTTCGTTGGCGAAGGGAAACAGGCAGATAAACACCACCAGCACCGCCAGTAGCGCCCGCAGCAGCCGGTCCCGCAGCTCGGTCAGGTGTGCTACCAGTGGCAGCGGCTGGTCGGCCGGATCTTCGCTCATTGGCCGGGTGGCTCCTGCCCGGGTGCAGGAGTGGCACCAGCTTTCGTGCCGCTGGCGGCCTCGTCGGCCGGTTTGGTCATCGCAGCGTCGTCGTCCTGGAACTCGCGCTTGGCATTTTCCACGCCGGTCTTGATCTCATCGCGGGTCTTGCGCAGCTCCTGCAGCACGGCGTCGTTGTGCAGCTCCTGCTCCACTTCCTGGCGGATGTCGTTGAAGCCGCGCCGGATCCGGTGCAGCCAGGCGCTGCCCGTGCGGATGGCGCCGGGCAGCTTTTCCGGGCCCACCACCAACAGGCTCACCACCGCAATGATGATCAGCTCGGTAAAACCGATATCAAACATGGCTGCGGATCAGGGCTTGCCGTTGCTGTCCCCGGAAGTCCGGGTGGCGTCCTCAGCCTCTATGTCTGCGCTGTCTGGCGTGCTGTCGTCGTCCTTTATGCTCTTGCGAAAGCCCTTGACCGCACTGCCGAGATCGCTGCCCAGGGTACGCAGGCGCTTGGTGCCGAACAACATGATGACAATTGCCAGAATGATCAGCAGTTGCCAGATACTAATACCACCGATACCCATTTCTGTCTCCGTATTTTCTGATGGTGCCGTTGCCGGCGCTCCGCGCCTAAGTGCGGGACGCCTTTTCCTCCAGTCCTGATACCCCGACTCTCTGCTGCAGGCATTCCAGCACCGCGGCGGAATCCAGATTGAGATGGGACAGCATCACCAGCGTGTGGAACCACAGGTCCGCGACCTCCCCGACCAGGGCCCGGGGATCATCGCCCGCGTCCTTTGCCGCGAGGATCACCTCGGTCGCCTCTTCTCCCACCTTCTCCAGAATCTTGTTGAGACCCTTGTGATGCAGGCTGGCGACATAGGAGCTGGCGGGATCCGCCAGTTTCCGTTGCGCCAGCATGCCGTCCAAATGTTGCAGAATGTCGCTCATTCAGGTTGCCCGTAAAGTTCTTCCGGCGATTTCAGGACCTTGTCCGTAACCTGCCAGGTGGCGGAGTTCCAGCGCTGGTAGAAGCAGTGCCGGCGGCCCGTATGGCAGGCGATGTCGCCGACCTGCTCTACCTTCAGCAGCAGGGTGTCGCCATCACAATCCAGGCGCAGCTCTTTCAGCAACTGGACGTTGCCCGAACTTTCGCCTTTGCGCCAGAGTGCCTGCCGGGAGCGCGACCAGTAAACAGCCCGGCCCTCAGCTACAGACAGCGCCAGTGACTCCGGGTTCATCCACGCCATCATCAGCACTTCGCCGGTCTGCCAATCCTGGGCAATAGCGGGCACCAGGCCCTGTTCGGTCCAGTGCACAGCCGCGGTCAGTGGATTATCTGCCATAGTCGTCATGGTCTCCATGAGCCGGTATTATGGCACAGGGTCAGGGCGGGCACATCAGCCGTCACCGCTGCGCGGCCACAGCAGTGCCAGCGCCGCGCCGGCCAGTAGCCAGCTTGCCCAGGGCGCCTCTACAAGCTGTGCAATGCCATCCGGGAGTGCCAGCAACACGGCAAGGATCACTGCCAACGCGGCCACCAGCTGACGCCGGCGCAGGCGCTGCTGCCGGTCCCTGAAAGCCTGCAGCTCCCGGCTCTGATGCAGCTGCTGTGCCTGCACAGCGGGAACGCCGCGCGAGCGCTGCAGGTTGTCCAGCACCGCGTCGGGCACCTGGGGCAACTGCTCCAGCCAGGAGGGCAGGTGGCGCTGCAGGCGCTTGAATACTGACTGCGGCGAATAGCGTTCCTGCACCCAGCGCTCAAGATAGGGCTGTGCCGTATCCCACAGGTTTAGCTCTGGATACAGTTGCCGGCCCAGCCCCTCGATGTTGAGCAGGGTTTTCTGTAGCAGCACCAGCGAGGGCTGTACTTCCATATCAAACCGGCGGGCGGTGCTGAACAGGTAGATCAGCAGCTGGCCGAAGGAGATCTCGCTGATCGGGCGCTCGAACACCGGTTCGCAAACAGCGCGCATGGCGGACTCGAAGTCCTGCACCCGGGTGGACGGCGGCACCCAGCCGCACTCCACGTGCAGCTCGGCAACTTCCCGGTAGTCGCGCCGGAATACGGCCAGCAGGTTGCGCGCCAGATAGTACTGGTCGGCGTCGCTGAGGCTGCCGACAATGGCGCAGTCCACGGCGATGTAGCGCGGGTCCACCGGGTCGCTGGCATCGACGAAGATGTTGCCGGGGTGCATGTCGGCGTGGAAGAAGTTGTCCCTGAACACCTGGGTAAAGAAGATCTCCACGCCCCGCTCGGCCAGCAGCTTGAGATCGGTGCCCCTGGCGTGCAGGGTCTCGACATCGGTGACCGGAATGCCCTTGATCCGCTCGGAGACCATGACGTTGCTGCGGGTGTAGTCCCAGTACACTTGCGGCACATACACCAGCTTGCTGCCCTCGAAATTGCGTCGCAGCTGGGAGGCGTTGGCGGCCTCCCGGCGCAGGTCCAGCTCGTCGAAGATGGTCAGTTCGTAGTCGGCGACCACTTCCACCGGGCGCAGCCGCTTGCCGTCCGGCAGGTAGCGCTGCACCAGTTGCGCCAGGGTATACAGCAACGCCAGATCCTGGCGGATGACCGGCTTGATATCCGGTCGCAGCACTTTCACCACCACATCCTCGCCCCCGTGCAGGGTGGCGCCGTGCACCTGGGCCACGGATGCGGAGGCCATCGGCAGCTGCTCAAAGCGCGCGAACAGGGTGCTCACCGGCTGCCCCAGGGCCGTCTCGACGATCGCAGCGGCCTCGGTCTCATCGAAAGGTGGCACCTTGTCCTGCAGTTTCGCCAGCTCGTCTGCGACATCCGGCGGCAGCAGATCGCGTCGGGTCGACAGCAGCTGGCCAAACTTGATGAATACCGGGCCCAGTTCCTCCAGGGCCTGCCGCAGGCGCTCGCCGCGGTCGAGGTCCGGCCCGCGCCCGGCGCGCCAGGGGGACAGGCGCAGCAGCATACGTGGCAGGACGGGCAGCTTTTCCGTATCGATGAACTCCTGCAGGCGGTAGCGGCCGGCGATGTGCAGAATGCGCAGCAGCCGGCGGCTGCGGCTGAAAGCGCCGGCGATCACGGGGCTGCCTGCACGATACGCTTGCGCAGCCTGGTCAGACGCGATTGCAGGCGCTCGACCCGCTGCTCAAGGGCCTGCACATCGGCATAAAAATCTTCGACTTCCAGCCGCGACGGGCTCAGCCGGGCCTCCTCGTGGATGAACTCCTCCAGCTGCCGCAGCAGGCTGCGGCTGACGACGCGGCCGCCGCTGAAACCTGCGCGCAGCAATTCCGCCAGCTGGTGGCCGGTGACGTCGCCGAGGGCATCCACCAGCGGCGCCTCCCAGTCCAGGTCCAGGTTGCCTAGGATCTGCTGCAGCTCGATCAGCGGTGCGCTGTCACCCTGCAGGGCCAGGTTGCCGTTGATCAGGGTCGCTGCCGGGTCGCTGGAACTCGCCAGTTCGGTAAAATCCGCAGCGGTGCCGGTCACCCGGGTGGTGACCGGGCCGTCGTGGTAACCCAGCAGCCGGACCCGCTCCGCACCCGGCTGCAGGTAAACGGCAAACACCGGCGCCGTGCACTCAATGGCAAAGGTGCGGTCCGCGAGCCGGGCCAGCGCCCGCTGCGCCGCCGGGTCCAGGGTCAGGGCCTGATTGACCGCAGCTTCCAGCGCCGCCAGTGCCGCCGTAATGAGGGTTGGGTCGAGGCCGGCGGCCATGTCAGGCCTTGCAGCCCCGGTGCAGGGCGACGATGCCCCCGGTCAGGTTGTGGTACTCGCAATTGACGAAACCGGCGTCCTCCATCATCCCCAGCAGGGTTTCTTGGTCGGGGTGCATGCGAATGGACTCGGCGAGGTACTGGTAGCTTTCACTGTCGCCGGCCACCAGCCTGCCCATCAGCGGCAGGACGCGGAAGGAGTAGCCGTCGTAGGCCTTGCCCAGCAATTCGTTGTCGGGTTTGGAGAACTCCAGCACCAGCAGGCGTCCGCCGGGTTTCAGTACCCGCAGCATGGAGCGCAGCGCGAGGTCCTTGTCGGTGACGTTGCGCAGGCCGAAAGCGATGCTGACACAGTCGAAGCTGTCGTCGGGAAAGGGCAGGTACTGGGCGTCCGCCTGCACGTATTCCAGATTGCCCTGGTAGCCGTGATCGATCAGCTTGTCCCGGCCCACCTGGAGCATGGATTCGTTGATGTCCGCCAGTACCACGCGGCCTTCGGGGCCGACGATGTCGGCAAACTTTGCCGCCAGGTCACCGGTGCCGCCGGCAATATCGAGTACCGATTGACCCGGGCGCACGGCGCTCAGTTCAATGGTGAAGCGCTTCCAGATCCGGTGCACGCCGCCGGACATGAGGTCGTTCATCAGATCGTAGCGGGCGGCGACCGAATGGAAGACGTTGGCGACCAGGCCCGCCTTGGCGTCCTCGTCGACTTCCTTGTAGCCGAAATGGGTGGTGCGTTTCTTGCTCATGCGGCCTCCGCCGGCGAACAGCTGACCGCGTATTGTAGCGCGTTGTCGGCGCCCCGGTCAGGGCTGGAAGTTGATGACCTGCACCTGGGGGTCGCGGCTGGCGCCGGCGGCGGCCATGCGGTCCAGATACCGCTGCCACAGGGTCTCCTGCTGCGAGCAGAGCTGGTGCAGGTAATCCCAGGAGTACAGGCCGGTGTCGTGGCCGTCGTCGAACACCAGTTGCAGGGCGTAGTGGCCCACCGGCTTGATCTCTGTGATATTCACTCCGACCTTGCCGGTCTGCAGTACCTCCTGGCCCGGGCCGTGGCCCTTCACTTCGGCGGAGGGCGAGTAGACCCTGAGTAACTCGCAGCTGAGGCGATAGCGCTCAGCCCCCGGGTACACCAGCTCCAGCTCCCGCGACTTGCGGTGGAGGTGGATGTCCAGTGGGCGTGGGCTGCTGGCGGTCATGGCGGGTCCGTCTCGTCAGAGGATGAAGCGGGACAGGTCTTCGTCTTCGCTCAGGGCCTGCAGTTGCGCATTGACATAGTCGGCGTCGATTTTCAGCACTCCGTGTTGCAGGCTGGAGTCGGCCGCGGCAAAAGAGACCTCCTCGAGCAGCCGTTCCATGATGGTATGCAGGCGCCGGGCGCCGATGTTCTCGGTTTTCTCGTTGACCTGCCAGGCGGTCTCGGCAATGCGCCGCAGCCCGTCCGGGGTGAATTCTATCTGCAGGCCCTCGGTGGCCAGCAAGGCCTGGTATTGTTCGGTGAGGGAGGCGTCCGGCTCGGTGAGGATACGCTCGAAGTCATCGGCGTTGAGCGAGTCCAGCTCTACCCGGATCGGGAGCCGGCCCTGCAGCTCGGGAATCAGGTCCGAGGGCTTGGCCAGGTGGAAGGCGCCGGAGGCGATGAACAAAATGTGGTCGGTCTTGATCGCACCGTGCTTGGTGGTCACGGTGGAGCCCTCGATCAGCGGCAGCAGGTCCCGCTGCACCCCCTCCCGGGAGACGTCGGCGCCGCCGGTCTCGCCGCGCTTGGCGACCTTGTCCAGTTCGTCGATAAATACAATGCCGTTCTGCTCCGCCTCGCGGATCGCCTTTTGCTTGAGCTCGTCCTCATTGACCAGCTTGGCGGCCTCTTCGTCGCGCAGTGCCTTGAACGCGGCCTTGACCGGCATGCGCCGGGTCTTGCGCTGCTGCCGCGACATGTTGGAGAACATGCTCTGCAACTGGTTGGTCATTTCCTCCATCCCCGGGGGCGCCATGATTTCCACCCCGGCGCCGCTGGCTGCCAGCTCCACATCCACTTCCTTGGCGTCCAGTTCCCCCTCGCGCAGCTTCTTGCGCAGCAGCTGGCGGGTGCCGTCGCCGGCTCCGCTATTGTCGCCATCCCTGGCCGGGGGCAGCAGAATATCGAGAAGCCGCTCCTCGGCCGCCTCCTCGGCACGGAAGCGCACCCGCTCCATTTCCTGCTCCCGATACAGCTTGACCGCCACATCCGCCAGGTCGCGGACGATGGATTCCACGTCCCTGCCGACGTAGCCCACCTCGGTGAACTTGGTGGCTTCGACCTTGACGAAAGGCGCATTGGCGAGTTTCGCCAGGCGGCGGGCGATCTCGGTCTTGCCCACCCCGGTGGGGCCGATCATGAGAATATTCTTGGGGGTGATTTCCGCCCGCAGTGCCTCCGGCAACTGCATGCGGCGCCAGCGGTTGCGCAGGGCGATTGCCACCGCGCGCTTGGCGTCCTGCTGGCCGATAATATGCTTGTCCAGTTCATGGACAATCTCGCGCGGAGTCATGTTGGACATTATGCGGGCTGCCTAGTAGTCGAGTTGCTCAATGGTCTGGTTGTGGTTGGTATAGATGCAGATATCGCCGGCGATATTCAGGCCTTTCTGCACGATGCTGCGGGCGTCCAGGTCGGTGTTTTCCAGCAGCGCACGGGCCGCGGACTGGGCGTAAGGCCCGCCGGAGCCGATGGCAATCATGTTGTCTTCCGGTTCGATCACATCGCCGTTGCCGGTGATGACCAGGGAGGTTTCCTTGTCGGCTACCGCCAGCAGGGCTTCCAGCCGGCGCAGGGAGCGCTCGGTGCGCCAGGCCTTGGCCAGCTCCACCGCGGAGCGCACCAGATTGCCCTGGTGCTTGTCCAGCTTGGCCTCGAACAGCTCAAACAGGGTGAAAGCATCCGCGGTGCCGCCGGCAAAGCCTGCGATCACCTGGTTCTTGTGCAGCCGGCGTACCTTGCGCGCGTTACCCTTCATCACGGTGTTGCCCAGGGATACCTGGCCGTCGCCGCCGATCACCACGCTGTTGCCGCGCCGCACCGAGAGAATGGTCGTGCCTCTGTACTGTTCCACAAATAGTCTCCTGTTCCGGTGGATATGGGGGGTGGTGGCAGGAATTCAAGCGCGCTGGCGGGGTGGCTCCGGAGGGCAGGCCAGGCTGACTTCAGGGGCGCCCGGCTCAGGGGCGCCCGGCTCAGGGGCGCCCGGCTCAGGGGCGCCCGGCTCAGGGGCGCCCGGCTCAGGGGCGGTCCCGCTTCATCAGCAGGGTGTCGATGTTCTGCGCGGTCGTGAGCCCGCGTGCCCGGCTCATCTCGGCGTGAGTCTGGAACGGACCGAGGTAGACCCGGAAAAAGCGTCCGTGTTCGCCGCTGGCTTCCTCTACCCGGGGTTCCAGCCCCAGCAACAGCAGCTCCGCCCGGCGCCGATCCGCGTCCGCGCGCTGGCGGAACGAGCCGGCCTGCAGGAGGAATGTCTCGCCCTGCGTCACCGCCTCGGTGCGTGGGGTTGCCACCTGGGCGGGCTCCACGTCGACCGCAATGCGCTGCTCCGGGAGCATGGTGTAGAAGTCGAAGCGCGGCTTCGGTGGGGTCTTCTCGGCGGCGGCCGTTGCCGTGGCGACGACTTCCGCGCCTGCCCCCGGGTCGGGATCTGTGCCGGCGGGGAGGGTGCCAAGATAGAGGAGAAGGCTGAGGAAAACCCCCGTAGCGACTCCGGTACCGTACCAGCGCCAGGGACTGGCGGGCGCCTGGACGGGGGTGCGGCTGGCGGCCTGGGGCTTCTTGCGCGCCCCGCTGCGGCTGCCTTTTGCGTATTCCCGGGCCATGGCTACATGGTCTCCGGCGCGCTGACGCCCAGCAGCTGCAGGCCATTGGCAATGACCTGCCGCACTGCTTCGCCCAACGCCAGGCGGGCATCGCGCAGTTCCTGCTCTTCCACCAGAACCTTGTGCGCGTTGTACCAGGAGTGAAATTCGCCGGCCAGCTCCCGCAGGTAGTTGGCGATGCTGTGGGGTTCACTGGCCAGCGCAGCGCCCGCGACCACCTCCGGGTACTGGTCCAGGCGCTTGAGCAGGGCCTTCTCGTGCTCCTCCTGCAGCCGCTCCAGCGCCGCCAGGCTGCGCGCCGGCGTCCAATCCCAGCCCTGCTCCGCCAGTTTGCGCAGCATCGAGCAGGCCCGGGCATGGGCGTACTGGAGGTAATAGACAGGGTTGTCGTTGCTCTGGGACATGGCCAGATCAATGTCGAAGGTGAGCTGGGAGCTGGGCGCCCGCGCCACCAGGAAATAGCGGGTGGCGTCGCAGCCCACTTCGTCGATCAGGTCGCGCAGGGTGACGTAGCTGCCGGCGCGCTTGGACAGCTTGACCTCGCTGCCATCGCGCATGACCGTGACCATCTGGTGCAGGACATAGTCCGGCCAGCCCTCGGGGATGCCCGATTCCAGCGCCTGCAGGCCGGCCCGCACCCGGGTCACGGTGCTGTGGTGGTCGGCGCCCTGCTCGTTGATCACCCGCTCGAAGCCGCGCTGCCATTTGTTGAAGTGGTAGGCCACGTCGGGCAGGAAATAGGTGTAGCCGCCCTCCCGCTTGCGCATCACCCGGTCCTTGTCATCCCCGAAGGCGGTGGTACGCAGCCAGAGCGCGCCGTCCTGCTCGTAGGTGTGGCCCTGGGCGATCAACCTGGCGACCGTGGCCTCGACCTCGCCGGACTCATACAGGGAGGACTCCAGGAAGTAGTGGTCGAAATGCACGGCGAAGGCCTTCAGGTCGAGATCCTGTTCCCGCCGCAGGTAGGCCACCGCAAACTCGCGGATGGCGTCGAGGTCCCCGGAGTCGCCCCTGCCGGCGACATGCCGGTCCTCCGCGTCAATCTGTTCCCCGGCGAGGTAGGCGTTCGCCACATCGCCGATATAGTCGCCGCGGTAGCCGTCCTCGGGCCAGCCCGGATCTCCGGGCCCCAGCCCCTTACAGCGCGCCTGCACCGACCGCGCCAGATTGCTGATCTGGGCGCCGGCGTCGTTGTAGTAGAACTCGCTGGCGACCGACCAGCCGGTGGCGGCCAAGAGCCGGCAGATACTGTCGCCGACCGCGGCGCCGCGGCCGTGGCCCACATGCAGGGGGCCGGTGGGATTGGCGGAGACAAACTCCACCTGCACCCGACGGCCGGCGCCCACCTCGGAGCAGCCGTAGCGGCTGCCCTGCTCCAGCACCCGCTGCACCACGGCCTGGCTGCTGCTGCTGGAGAGGAAAAAATTGATGAAGCCGGGGCCGGCGATTTCGGTCTTGCTGATGAACGGGGCGGCGGGCAGTTCCGCGCAGATCCTGGCGGCCAGGTCGCGGGGCTTTTTGCCGGCGCTTTTGGCCAGGGTCAGGGCGATATTGCTGGCGAGGTCGCCGTGGCTCGGGTCCCGGGTGCGGTCGATATTGATAGCCGGCCGGGTATCCGCGGGCAGTTCACCCGCGGCGACCAGCGCATCCAGTGCCTGTTGGATCAGCTGTGACAGTTGTTCCTTCATCTCGGGGGAGAGTACCTGCTTGGTGGAGTCGGGGGCCGCTGTGGGCAGCCTGGCAGGCGCGCATTATCGCCGTAAACGGCTGCCCATGGCCAGACCGCCGCGGGTTTCAACCCAGATCCAGCGGGTCGACGTCGATGGACCAGTTGAGGCCGTTGCGCGCCGGCAGCTGCGTCGCCTCCGCTACCAGCAGCCTCGCGGCCTGTTGCGCCTGGCGCACATCGGTCGCGGCAAGCAGCAGTTGGCTGCGAAACTTGCCGGCCCGGCGTTGCAACGGCGAAGGCAGCGGCCCGATCAGCTGGCAGCCCGCGGGCAGCCGGTCCTGGGCCTTGCGCCGCAGGGCGCCGAGGAACGCCTCTCCGGTAGTGGCATCCGCGCTGTCCGTGCGCAGCAGCAGCAGGCGGCCGCAGGGGGGCATGCCGCTCTGCTGACGCTGCTCGAGCATCCTCCGGGCCTGGGCAGCGTAGCTGTCCCGCAGCATGGCCAGCATCACCGGGTGGTCCGGGTAGTGGGTCTGCAACAGGACCCGGCCGGCGTCCCCGGCGCGCCCCGCCCTGCCCGCCACCTGGGTCAGCAGTTGCGCCATGCGCTCTTCGCCGCGGAAGTCCGCGCTGAACAGCAGCGCGTCGGCGTCGATCACCGCCACCAGGTTGACCCCGGGGAAGTGGTGTCCCTTGGTCAGCATCTGGGTGCCCAGCAGGATACAGGGCTGCCCGGTGCCGACTTCATCCACCAGCGCCTGCATGGCGCCGCGGCTTTGCATGGAGTCGCTGTCCACCCGGTGCACCGGCCAGGCGCCGAATTGCAGGCGCAGGACGTCCTCGGTCTGCTCGGTGCCCAGGCCGTTGGTCAGCAGACGGTTGCCGTGGCACTGCGGGCACTGGTTGGGCAGGCCCTCGCCCGCGGTGCAGTGATGACAGCGCAGGCGGCGTTGCCGCCGGTGCACGGTCATGCGTGCATCGCAGGCCCGGCACTGGGCAATCCAGCCGCAGTCGTGGCACTGCAGGGTCGGTGCGTAGCCGCGCCGGTTGAGGAACAGCAGGACCTGGTGGCCGGCTTCAAGGGTGCCGCGCACGGCGTCGCGCAGGGCGGCGGACATGCCGCCCTGCAATTCCTGCTTGCGTACGTCGATGGCGGCGATCGCCGGCAGTTCACCGCTGCCCGCGCGCAGGGTCAGTTGCTGGTGCCCATAGCGCCCCTGCAGCGCGTTGTGCAGAGTCTCCAGCGCAGGTGTGGCGCTGCCGAGGACCACGGTGCAGTCCTCAATCTGGGCGCGCTTGACGGCCAGGTCGCGGGCGGAATAGCGAAAGCCGTCCTGCTGCTTGAAGGAACTGTCGTGTTCTTCGTCCACGATAATCAGTCCCGGGCGCTGCAGGCTGGTAAAAATGGCCGAGCGGGTGCCGATGACGATCCCCGCGGCACCGGTGCGGGCCGCTTCCCAGGCCGCATAGCGTTCGGTGGCATTGAGGCCCGAGTGGAGCACGACAATGCCCTGGCCAAAGCGGCTGCGGAACCGCTCCAGGGTCTGCGGCGTCAGGCCTATTTCCGGAATCAGCACCAGCGCCTGCTGGCCCTGCTGCAGGCAGTGGGTGATCAGCTGCAGGTACACTTCGGTTTTGCCGCTGCCGGTGACGCCTTCCAGCAGATGGCTGGCGAAGCTGCCGTAATCCGCGAGGATTCCGCTTACCGCGGCTGCCTGGTCCGGGTTGAGCGCGAGGCCCGGTCCCGGCTGTGGCGCCATGGCTGCGGGTGGCAGGATGCAGCGTTCAGCCAGGCCCTTTTGTTCCAGCTGGCGCAGGATCGCCGTGCTGATGCCCATTTCCCTGAACACCGTGCCCGCGACAGCGCCACCCTGCTGCAACAGTTGCAGTGCCTCGGCCTGGCGCGGCGAGCGTCCCAGTGCGCCTTCGGGCAGACCCTTGCCGCGCTGGCTGAGGGTCCAGGAAGCGGCGCCGGGGGGTTGGTGTGGTTTGCCGTCGCGCAGGCCGGGGGGGAACGCGAGCTCCAGTACCTCGCCCGGAGGATGCTGGTAGTAGTCCGCCGCCCACAGGCAGAGCTGGAGCAGGGTCGGTGTCAGCAGTGCCTCGGTATCCAGCAACTCCCCGGCTTCCTTCAACGCGCTGGCAGGCAGTTCGGAGCTGGTGGCGACCTCAATCAGATAACCCTGCAGCTGCCGGCGGCCAAAGTTGACGCGCAGACGACACCCCGGTTGCAGTGCCGCGATCTCGGCCGGGCTCATCTGCGCCGGCGGCAGATAGTCGAACAGGGAGCGCAGCGGAGTCGGGATGGCGAGGCGAAGTATTGGCATTGCACCTCTCTGGGGCGGGGCTGGTGATCGTGGGGCGGGCAATAATACAGTAGCGGGGGGACTTGCGTCCGGCGCTGTGTCTGGTACTATTCGCGCCTATTTTTTCACGTCATCTCCACAAGTCCGGTGCGGTGCCCGACGGGATCGGGTGGCGGCACCAATACACAGGAGCAACACCATGAAAGCAGAAATTCACCCCAAATACGAGGCGGTCACTGCAACCTGCAGCTGCGGCAATCTCATTACTACCCGGTCCACCCGTTGCGAAGATTTTCACGTTGACGTGTGCTCGCAGTGTCACCCTTTCTTCACTGGCAAGCAGAAAGTCATGGACACCGGTGGCCGTGTCGATCGCTTCAAAAAGCGCTTCGGTGCTCGCGGCGCTACACGCCAGGAGTCCTGAGCCCTACTGCGCGAAGCGCAGCCCAACAAAAAAGCCGGGTCCCGCAAGGGTCCCGGCTTTTTTGTTGCGGCTTGTGAGCCCGGGATCTTTTCTATATTCTCGTTCGACTTTCCCGCAGGTGCCTCGAAAAGCGCGATCACGAATATGAGCAACGATTTCAGACAGGCAGCACTTGACTATCACTCGGGGCCGGTGCCGGGCAAAATCAGCATCGAGTTGACCAAACCCGCCGAAACCCAGGCTGATCTTGCCCTTGCCTACAGCCCGGGAGTTGCCGAACCCTGCAGGGAAATTGTCGCCGACCCGGAGGCTGCCTATCGCTACACCGGCAAGGGTAATCTCGTGGCGGTTATCAGCAACGGCACTGCAGTGCTGGGCCTTGGCAATCTGGGATCACTGGCGAGCAAGCCGGTCATGGAAGGCAAGGCGCTGCTGTTCAAGCGCTTCGCCGGAATCAACTCGGTGGACATCGAGGTCAATACTGAAGACGCGGCGAGCTTCATTGACACGGTCGCCAACATCGCCGACACCTTCGGCGGGATCAACCTTGAGGACATCAAGGCTCCCGAGTGCTTCGAGATCGAAGCGGAGCTGGGGCGGCGCTGCAGCATACCCATCTTTCACGACGACCAGCATGGCACTGCTATTGTCACCGCTGCGGGAATGATCAACGCGCTGGAAGTCCAAGGCAAGCGGCTACAGGATGCGGTGATTACCTGCCTGGGCGCCGGCGCCGCCGCAATAGCCTGCATGCGGCTGCTGCTGAGCATGGGCGCACGCCAGGAAAACATCTACATGCTCGACCGCCGCGGCGTGATCTATGCCGGGCGCGAGGGTGTCAACGCCTACAAGCAGGAGTTCGTCAATCATACGGACAAGCGCAGCCTGAGCGATGCGGTCAAGGGGGCAGACGTGTTCGTCGGCCTGTCCGGCGCGGATCTGCTGAGCGCGGAAATGCTGCTGTCGATGGCCGATCGGCCGGTGGTGTTTGCCTGCTCCAATCCGGACCCGGAGATTCGGCCCGAACTGGCTCACAGCGTCCGCGACGACCTGATTCTGGCGACCGGCCGCTCCGACTATCCCAACCAGGTCAATAACGTGCTGGGGTTCCCGTTTATTTTCCGCGGTGCCCTGGACGTCCGTGCGAGTGCCATCAACGAAGCCATGAAGGTAGCTGCGGTGAAGGCGCTCAGCGAGCTGGCGCGCGAGCCGGTGCCGCCCTCGGTGCTGGCCGCCTGCGGTGAAACCGAGCTGTCCTTTGGCCCGCGTTACATTATCCCCAAGCCGATGGACCCGCGGCTGCTGGAGCGCATTGCGCCGGCGGTAGCCAGGGCTGCGGTGGACAGCGGCGTTTCCCGGATACCCTACCCCGTGGGCTACGCGCCCACCATGGGCACCCTGCTCTGAGATTGCCGGGCGGCGACCCCGCCGCCCTTCAGAAGATATCCTTTATCAGCTGATCATTGGTTCTGCCACCCGTGCGCGGTTGCTCGCCGTCACCTGCCGGTGGTGGAACCCGCTCCTCCCGGAAGTACTCAAAGATGGCATTCTCCTGGCCCGGGCGGGCGAGGAGTCCGGTGTCGGGGTCGATGCGGACGTGGACGACACCCGGCGGCAGTGGGCGTTCCGCATCCGGGCTGTCGCGCAGCGCAATCCGCATGTAGTCGATCCAGATCGGCAATGCCGCCGTACCGCCGAATTCCCGTCGACCCAGCGGGGTGTAGTTGTCGAAGCCTACCCAGGCCGTGGTCACGACATCCCTGTTGTAGCCGGAGAACCAGGCATCCATGGGTCCGTTGGTGGTTCCGGTCTTGCCCGCGAGGTCGTTGCGGCCCAGGGCCAGTGCCCGGCGGCCAGTGCCGCGTTTGATGACGTCCTGCAGGATGCTGTTGAGAATGAAGTTGATCCGCTCCTCCATGACCCGTTCGGCCTGTGGTGGTTGGGTGCTGTCGGGTACGCCCGCCAGAATCTCCTCCATCCGCAGCTCCCGCTCATCCTGCGCCGGGCTGACAGCGTCCTCGCAGTTCCGGCACACGGTGGCCGGCATGGCCTGGTAAATCGTGTTGCCATCGACATCTTCCACCTGCTCAACGAGCCACGGCGTGACTGCATAGCCGCCATTTGCCAGTACCGAGTAGGCGCTTGCGAGCTCCAGCGGGGTCATCTCGTGGGTGCCCAGGGCGATAGACAGGTCCCGGGGAAATTCGCTGGTGTCGATACCTAACTGCTGTACATGGTTCAACAGCTTGGGCACGCCAATCTGCTGCAGCAGGCGGATGGATACCAGGTTGCGGGACTGGGTCAGGGCCCAGCGCAGGCGGGTGGGGCCGTAGAAGCGGCCGCCGTCGTTTTCCGGGCGCCAGATATCTTCCAGCGAGGCGTCCTGTAATACCACCGGAGCATCGTTGATAATGCTGGCGGCGGTAAAACCGGCGTCCAGGGCGGCGCTGTAGACGAATGGCTTGAAGTTGGAGCCAGGCTGGCGCCGGGCCTGGGTGGCGCGATTGAACTTGCTGTTCTCGAAACCCATGCCGCCGACAATGCTGACAATCGCTCCGTTGTCCGGGTTCAGGGAGACCAGCGCCGCCTGGGCGGCCGGCACCTGGGCCAGCTGCCAGCCGCCGTCCTCCCGTGGCTGGACCCGGATAAGGTCGCCTACACTGACCACGTCCTTCACGCTTTGCGGGGCCCGGCCCACCGAATTCTCCGAAAGATAGGGGCTGGCCTGGCGCAGGCCGTTCTCCCAGAGCAGGATGTCGCTGCTGCCGTCGCGGAACAGGATGCTGGCCTGCTGGTCTCCGAGCTCAGTCACAATGACCGGCGTCAGCCCCGCCTCTATCGGCGTCTCTGCCAGCGCGACCTTCCACAGGGCCATGGCCTCCGCTGCGCTGCCCTCCGCCGGTGGCGGTAGCTGACGCTCAGCGCCGCGGTAGCCATGACGTTTGTCGTAGGTTATGAGCCCGTGCACGACAGTATCTTGCGCCAGCTGCTGCAGTTCACTGCTGATGCTGGTGTAGACATTGTAGCCGTCGGTGTACGCCGCCATGCCGAAGCGATCCAGCATCTCCTGGCGCGCCATTTCCGCCGCATAGTGCGCGGCGAAACTCAGTTTTGCTCCGTGATGGGTTGCGCTGACCGGCTCTGCCACGGCTTCGGACCAGGCCTCGCGATCAATGTAGCCGAGGCCGAGCATGCGGCCGAGGATCCAGTTGCGCCGCTCCAGGCTCGCCTCGGGGCCGCTGATCGGGTTGTTGCGCGACGGCGCCTTGGGTATGCCGGCCAGCATTGCATGTTGGGCCAGGCTCAGCTCACGGATGGTGGTGCCGTAGTACACCTGTGCTGCGGCCTCAAAGCCGTAGGAGCGGTGGCCGAGGAAGACCCGGTTGAAGTAGAGCTCAAAGATTTCCTCTTTTTCCAGCGTCCGCTCGATCTGGACTGCCAACAGGATTTCGTTGAACTTGCGCATGAAGGTGCGCTCGAGACTCAGGAAATAGTTGCGCGCCACCTGCATGGTGAGGGTACTGCCGCCCGAGCCCTTCTCACCGGTGAGCGCAAGTTCCGACACCGCCCGCATGAGACCGGCAAAGTCCACGCCCCGGTGGCGGAAAAAGCGGTCGTCCTCCGCCGCGAGCAGGGCCTGGATGAACTGTTCCGGGATTTCGTCGAAGTGCAACGGGTTGCGCTTCTGCTCCCCGAACTGGCCGATCAGGTCGCCTTCACGGGTGAATACCTGCATCGGGGTCTGCAGTTTGACGTCCCGCAAAGTCGCGACGTCGGGCAATCCGGGATTGAGATACAGATAGACGCCGGCCAAAAGCCAGCTGGCCGCAAGAATTCCCAGCAGGGAGCAGCGCAATAAAAAACGGAGGAACTTCATTTATCCCTTTACAAAGCAGTGACTTGTATTACTGTAGGTTCGAAGGGTAGCGCTATCGATTGGTAATTATAAGCTTATTTTGCTTTTTGATTGCAGGATTGATTATGCTATACCTATAATTAATGTAGTGGAGTATAAAAACAACCTAAGTGAGTGAAACTCATAGGAAAATGTTTTGCTGGGGATACTAGGGAAGAAAAGGTCGGCGCCGGTGCTGGGGTTGGATATTAGCTCCACCACCGTGAAACTGCTCGAGCTCAGCCAGTCCGGCGGTCGTTACCGGGTGGAAAGCTACGCAGTGACATCGCTGCCGGTAGACGCGGTCATTGAGAAAAACGTCAATGACATCGAGGGTGTGACCAACGCCATCCGCACCGTCGTGGCCCAGTCCCGAACCAAGTTGAAGACCGCAGCCGCGGCGGTTGCCGGTTCATCGGTCATCACCAAGGTGATCGACATGCCCGCCGGGCTCAGTGACGATGAACTGGAAACCCAGCTCACCCTGGAAGCGGATCAATACATTCCCTACCCGCTGGATGAAGTGGCCATTGATTTCGAAATTCAGGGGCCCTCGCCGGAGCGCGCCAACCAGGTAGAAGTACTCCTTGCGGCCTGCCGTCGCGAAACCATCGATTCCCGGGTGGACGCTATCGAGGGCGCCGAGCTTAAGGCCCGGATCATGGATGTCGAGGCCTACGCCATGGAGCGCGCCTACGGCCTGATCCGACGCCAGCTTGACCTGGAAATGGAGAGCATGGTTGCGGTGGTGGATATCGGCGCCACCATGACCACTCTCAGCGTGCTCAATAACGGCCAGACCATTTACACCCGCGAACAGCTTTTCGGCGGCAAGCAGCTTACCGACGAGATCATGCGCCGCTACGGGCTGCCCCTGGAAGAGGCCGGATTGGCCAAGAAGCAGGGTGGGTTGCCCGACGACTATGAGCCGGAGGTGCTGATCCCGTTCAAGGACGCCGTGGTGCAGCAGGTGGCGCGGTCCCTGCAGTTCTTCTTCTCCTCCAGTCAGTTCAACGATGTGGATTACATCATTCTCGCTGGTGGCGTGTCCTCCATGGAAGGTCTTGTTGACCTGGTGCAGGACAAGCTGGGGACACCGACGGCTGTGGCCAACCCCTTCGCCGAAATGACCATTTCCTCGCGGGTCAATGCCGTTGCCCTGAGTAGCGATGCGCCGGCCATGATGATTGCCTGCGGCCTGGCCCTGCGGAGCTTTGACTAATGGCGCAAATCAACCTCCTGCCCTGGCGCGAAGAACGCCGCGCCGAGCGCAAGAAGGAGTTCCTGATCCTGCTGGCGTTCGTGGTCGCCGTAGGGGCGGGCCTGGTAATGCTCGGTGACCGCATCGTCAACGGCCAGATCGAGCACCAGAAGGCGCGCAACGAGTATCTGACTCAAGAGATCCGGGTGCTGGACAAGAAAGTTGAGGAAATCAAGGATCTGCAGCGGCGGCGCAACCAGCTGGTGGAACGCATGCGCGTGATCCAGGAACTGCAGGGCAACCGCCCGATCATTGTTCGGGTACTGGACCAGTTGGTTCGAACCGTTCCGGATGGCGTTTTCTACACCAGCCTTGGCAGCAAGGACAACCTGATCAGTATCACCGGCATAGCAGAGTCCAACAACCGGGTCTCCAGTCTGATGCGACGGCTGGATGGGTCAGACTGGTTGCAGCAGCCCAACCTCGATTCGGTGCGCGCGGCGACCCAGTATGGGGATCAGGCGGCAACGTTCAACCTGAAGGTCAAGGTGCAGTTGCCTGCATCCGACAACGGCGCGGGAGAATAGGTTGTGGCACTCGAAGATACTCTCCGGTCGCTGAAGGAATTTGATGTCAACGACATCGATTTCGACAACATCGGTTCCTGGCCGACGGGCGTCAAGGTGGTGCTCTGCGCGCTGTTGCTCATCGCCGTGCTGGTGGCCGGGTATTACTTCCATATCAAGGAGCTGCAGCTGCAGTTCGATCGGGTGCAGGCGGAAGAGAGCCGCCTGCGCCAGGATTTCGAGAAGAAGGCTTTTGAGGCAGCCAATCTGGAGGCCTACAAGGAGCAGATGGTAGAAATGGAAGAGTCCTTCGGCGCCCTGGTCAGCCAGCTGCCCAGCGATACCGAAGTTCCTGGCCTGCTGGAGGACATTACCAACAAGGGCCTGATGAATGGTTTGGAAATCAACAGCATCAACCTCCAGGCAGAGCAGGCGCGCGAGTTTTACGTTGAGCTGCCAATAGCCATTACCGCCACCGGTTCCTACCATGACCTTGGAGCTTTCATCAGCGGGATGGCCGGCCTGCCACGCATCGTGACATTGCACGACTTTTCTATCACTGCGCGGTCCGCCAACAGTAATGCTCTCAACCTGAGCATCACTGCCAAGACCTACCGCTACAAGGATGGAGAGGGCTGATATGAGCAAGGTGTGGCGTCTGGCCTTGACGGCGGTGTCTGCAGCCCTGCTGAGCGCTTGTGGTGGGGATAATTTCGACGACCTCGACGCGTTCATGGCGGAGAAGCGCGCGCGTCCCGGCGGGATCATAGCGCCGATCCCGACCTTCCCGGCCTATGAGGCATTTTCCTATAGTGCCACTGCCCTGCGCAGCCCCTTCGATCGCCCGGTGGAGGTGCGTGATATCACCCAAATGCAGGCCATCAGCGCGATCGAGCCCGATGAGAACCGGGCCAAGGAGTTTCTGGAGCAGTTTACCTTCGACTCGCTTGCGATGGTTGGCTCCCTGGAGCGCGGTGGTACCCAGTGGACCCTGGTCAGGGATCCCGAGGGTGGCGTACACCGCGTCCGCTTGGGGAATTTCCTGGGGCGCAATCACGGCAAGGTCGTCGAGATGACGGATACATACGTCGCCGTGGTGGAAATAGTCAGTGACGGTAGCGCGGACGGGTGGGTCGAGCGCCCGCGGACAATCGAATTGAGCGGTATCTGACGCAGGGGCCATTGGTGACAGCCATGTTGAATATAACAGCGAATTTGGGGAAGAATACCGTGACAGAAGGATCTTGCAGACGCGGGTTGGGACTGCAACATCTGGCAGCAATGCTGGTTTTCAGTCTCCTGGCGCAGGCCGTTTACGCGGCTCCGACGGTAACTGACATCGAGTTTGCCTCCCGCCCCGGCAGCAAGTTCGAGGTGCGTCTGGATTTCGACGAAACTCCCCCGGAAATGCAGGCCTACACCATTGAGAAGCCGGCCCGGATCGCGATCGATTTCCCCGGCACCCGCAGTGCCCTGCCGCGCAAGAGCTACTCCCTGCCCTACGGCAACGCCACCGGGGTCGTGGTGCTGGAGTCCGGGGATCGCACCCGCATGGTACTCAACCTGGTCAAACTGGTGCCCTACGAGACCCGTGTGGAAGGGAACAGCCTGTATCTTGTGGTCGGTCAGGGCGACAGCGGCGATTACGTCAAGCCGTCGAGTGACCCCAACCGCCTGATCTCCCGGGTCGAAGAGGTAACCCGGGAACGCTCCAGTATCACCGATCTGCAGTTCCAGCGCACTGGAGCCGGTGAGGGTCGGCTGACTCTCGAGCTGAGCAACCCCTCGGTCGACGTCAACGTCTTCAGCGAGCGCGGGGATATCAGCGTGCAATTCCTGGATACCAGCGTCCCGGAGCGCCTGATGCGGCGCTACGATGTGACTGACTTCGCCACGCCGGTGACCAGCGTTGACGTCAACAGTACCGAGCGCGGCGCAATCCTGACCCTGAAGACGGCGGGCGAGTTTGATTACCTGGCTTACCAGACCGATAACCAGTACGTGCTGGCAGTCAAGCCCCTGTCGAGAAAGGAACAGGAGGATCGCCGGGAAGAATTCGACTACGTGGGTGAACGGATTTCACTGAACTTCCAGGACATTGAGGTTCGGGCAGTGCTACAGCTGATCGCCGATTTCACCGAGCTCAACCTGGTGGCCAGCGATACCGTCTCCGGGCGCATCACCCTGCGCCTGCAGAATGTTCCCTGGGACCAGGCACTGGAGCTGGTGCTGCGCACCAAGGGTCTGGACAAGCGCCAGGTCGGCAACGTGCTGATGGTGGCTCCGGCCGCGGAAATTGCCGAGCGCGAACGGCAGCAGATTGAAGCCAACAAGCAGATCGCCGAGCTGGCCCCCCTGCAGAGTGAATTCATCCGCATTCGCTATGCCAGCGCCGCCAGCGTGGTCAATCTGTTCGAGGCGGGCTCCGAGGAGGGTGGCAGCCTGATCTCCTCCCGCGGCTCGGTGATCGTCGAACCGCGCACCAATTCCCTGATCGTGACCGAGACGGCAGCCAAGCTGGCGGAGATTCGCGAGCTGATCGACCTGGTGGACATCCCCATTCGCCAGGTCATGATCGAGGCCCGCATCGTGATTGCCCAGTCCGACCTGGAGAAGGAGCTGGGTATCGAGTGGGGTGGTGGCTTCGTGGAGAACGACTTCAACGGTAATGCCTTGTCAGTCTCCGGCGACACGACGAGTGTCGCCGCGCTCAACCAGTCGGTGATCGACGGCACCGCCTCCAGCGTTACCTTTCCAGGCGCCCTGATGGTGGATCTCGGTGTGTCCGGCAAGGCCGGCGGCTTTGCCGTGGGCTTTACCAGCGAGGACCTGTTTCTGACCGCGGAGCTGTCGGCGCTGGAGGCTGCGGGTACCGGTGAGGTCGTCTCCCAGCCCAAGGTGATCACCGGAGACAAGCAGCAGGCGGTGATCAAGTCCGGCGCCGAGATTCCCTATCAGGAAGGTTCGCTCAGCGGCCAGAACACCACCTCCTTCAAGGAAGCGGTACTGCAGCTGGAAGTGACTCCCAACATCACCCCTGACGACCGCATCCTGCTGGACCTGAAGATTACCCAGGATTCGGTGGGCGAGCTCGTGCCCAGTGGCCAGGGCGGCTTCATCCCGTCCATCGACACCACGGAGCTGACCACCCAGGTACTGGTGGGCAACGGTGAGACAGTAGTTCTGGGCGGCGTATTCCGGACCGAGAATATCCAGTCCGTGAGCAAGGTCCCGTTCTTTGGCGACATCCCCTACGTCGGGGCCCTGTTCCGCAATGAGTCTAACTCCAAGACCAAGACGGAGACGCTGATCTTCATCACCCCGCGAATTCTCGCTGACAGCCTGCTCGATTAGGGGGCCAACCGCTTCCCCAATGCCCGATCTGCAGCGCGTCTTTCTTGTCGGTCCCATGGGGGCCGGCAAAAGCACCATTGGCAAATTTCTGGCGCGCCATCTTGGGCTGGCGTTCGCCGACACTGACACCGAAATCGAAAATCGAACCGGCGCCGATATTCCCTGGATATTCGACGTCGAGGGTGAAGCCGGCTTCCGCGCGCGTGAACAACAGGTGGTGGAAGAGATGACCCGCATGGACCACATCGTCCTCGCCACCGGTGGCGGGGTAGTGATGCGGGCGGAAAACCGCCAGGCGCTGGGTTCGCGTGGCTTTGTGATCTACCTGCATGCCACGGTGGCGGAGCAGGCGCGCCGCACCCGCAATGACCGCAAGCGGCCACTGTTGCAGACTGGCAATCCCGAGCAGGTCCTGCGCGAACTGATGGCGCTGCGCGACCCCCTGTATCGTGAAATCGCCGATCACGTCATCGACACCGACGGCTGCAGCCCGCGCATCGTGGCGCAGCGCCTGCTGCAGGCGCTCGTCGTCAGTTAAAGACAAGGCCGGGAACTCGGCGCTAGAATAGCGCCTTTCGCAGCGGGGAGCCGTCAGTGTCTGTCATCATGCACACCCTCCATGTCGAACTGGGCGAGCGCAGCTACCCGGTGTATATCGGTCGCGACCTGTTCGCCGACGGCAGTGTTCTCGGGCGCCACGTCGGCGGCAGCGAGGTGGCAATAATCAGTAACGAGACGATCGCGCCGCTCTACGTGGCAAGAATTCGCCGCGCCCTGGGCGAGGGTCGACGCATCACCGAAATCGTGCTCCCGGACGGCGAGCAGTACAAAACCCTGAAATCGCTGGAGCATATCCTGGAGCGTCTGCTGCAGGAGCGCCACAGCCGCAGTACCACAATCATTGCGGTCGGTGGCGGCGTGGTTGGCGACATTGCCGGTTTTGCCGCGGCCTGCTACCAGCGCGGCGTGGGTTTCATTCAGGTGCCCACTACCCTGCTGGCACAGGTGGACTCCTCGGTTGGCGGCAAGACCGCGGTCAACCACCCCCTGGGCAAGAACATGATTGGCGCGTTTTACCAGCCCCGGGCGGTGCTGATAGATACCGATAGCCTGCACACCCTCCCCGCCCGGGAGTTGTCCGCCGGGTTGGCCGAGGTGATCAAGTATGGGCTTATCTGCGATCCTGAGTTTTACATCTGGCTACAGGCGTCCATGCCCCGGCTGCTGGCGCGTGAGGAGGGCGCTCTGGCCGAGGCGATCGAGCGCTCCTGCAGCAACAAGGCCCGGGTAGTCGCAGCCGACGAGCGCGAGGGTGGGCTGCGGGCCACTCTCAATCTGGGGCACACCTTCGGCCATGCGATTGAAACCGCCCAGGGCTATGGTAACTGGCTGCACGGCGAGGCGGTGGCGGTGGGAATGCTGCTGGCGTTACGACTGTCGGTTGTGCGGGGCTGGGTGGACGCCGCCGAAGTGCCCGTGCTGGAAGGGCTGCTCAGGCAGGCCCGTTTGCCCCTGCAGATTCCGGTAGGCATGACACCGGAAGTATTTCTGGACCTGATGGGACGCGACAAGAAGGTTGTCGACGGCCGCCTGCGGCTGGTGTTGCTGCGAGCGATCGGTGAGGCCCAGCTGGTGGATGACGTCAGCAGTGGGGAGTTGGAGGCGCTGCTCCGGGAGGCGGTAGAGCGCGCCAAAAGCGACTGCTGAGGCAGTTTGTTCCCAACAGTCCAACTGTGTAAAATGACCTCCCCTTTTTGCCTGAGCGCTGTCGAGGCGCGCGGCTGTTTGGTGTAACCGTCTGTTTTCTTTAATTATTTTGGACCCGGTATGAGTGCAGGACTGTATAGCCCTGAAGAAGTTCGTGACAACTGCGGCTTTGGCCTGATCGTCCACAGTGCGGGTGACGCCAGTCATCGACTGCTGCGGACAGCCATTGAGTCCCTGACCTGCATGACCCACCGCGGTGGTATAGCCGCCGATGGCAAGACTGGCGATGGCTGCGGCCTGTTGCTGCAGATGCCCGGGCCCTTTATGCGCACTCTTGCGCGCGAAACTTTTGCCACCGAGCTCGGTGACCAGTTCGCCGTGGGACAGATTTTCCTCAGCCCCGACGAGGAGCGGGCAGCTGCTGCCCGGGCAGCGATGGAGCGGGCGCTCACTGACCAGGGTCTCGAAGTCGTTGGCTGGCGGGTAGTGCCCACCGACAGCAGTGTCTGTGGCGAAATCGCCCTCGCCGCCTTGCCGCGTATCGAACAGGTGTTCGTGAGTGCACCGGACCTCACCCAGGACGAGCTGTCGACCCGGCTGTTTGTCAGCCGTCGCAACGCCGAGAACGCCAACCAGGCCGATCCCGAGTTCTACATCTGCAGTCTTTCCGGCCGGGTCATCGCCTACAAGGGCCTGGTGATGCCGGTGGACCTGCCGCGCTTCTACGCCGACCTGGGGGACGAGCGCCTGGAGACCGCGATCTGTGTGTTTCACCAGCGCTTTTCCACCAACACCATGCCCAAGTGGCCACTGGCCCAGCCGTTTCGCCTGCTGGCCCACAACGGTGAAATCAACACCATTGACGGCAACCGCAACTGGGCCGAGGCGCGCACGGCGCTGTTTGAAACCGACAAGCTGCCCAATATCCGTGACATCGCACCGCTGGTGAACCGCACCGGTTCCGATTCCTCCAGCCTCGACAACATGCTGGATGTGCTGCTGACCGGCGGCGTCGATATGCCGCGCGCCCTGCGCATGCTGATTCCACCGGCCTGGCAGAACATGGAGGACATGGATCCCGACCTGCGCGCCTTCTACGAATACCACTCCATGCACATGGAGCCCTGGGATGGTCCCGCGGGGATTGTCCTGACCGACGGCCGCTATGCGGTTTGCCTGCTGGATCGCAACGGCCTGCGTCCGGCCCGGTGGGTCAAGACCAAGGACGGGTTTATTACCCTGGCGTCGGAAGTGGGCACACACGGCTATCGCAGCGAGGACGTCATCGCCAAGGGCCGGGTCGGCCCGGGCCAGATCCTGATGGTTGATACCCAGACCGGTGAGCTGCTGCACACCAAAGACATCGACAACCGGCTCAAGAACCGCCATCCCTACAAGCGCTGGCTGAAGGAAAACGCGAGGCGGATAGAGGGGACTTTTGGCGGGGAGCAGGCGCCGGGCATTGAGCGCGACATGATCATGCCCTTCCAGAAGATGTTCCAGGTGACCTTCGAGGAGCGCGACCAGGTGCTGCGGCCCCTCGCCGAGTCCGGCAATGAAGCGGTTGGCTCGATGGGGGATGACACCCCCATGGCAGTGCTCTCGCGCCAGGAACGTCCCCTGTACGATTACTTCCGGCAGAAATTTGCCCAGGTCACCAACCCCGCCATCGATCCGCTGCGGGAGGCCATTGTGATGTCGCTGGAGACTGACCTCGGCGGCGAAAAGAATATTTTCCACGAGGGTCCCGAGCACGCGGACCGGGTGATCCTGAGTTCCCCGGTGCTGTCCCAGGGCAAGTTCAATACCCTGCTGGCGCTGGAGCGCCCCGGCTTCGAAGTGTGTGATATCGACGGCACCTACGACCCGGCGGCCATGAGCCTGCAGCAGGCCGTGGCCGCGCTGGTCCAAACTGCCGAGCAGGCGGTGCGCGACGGTTCCACCATTCTGGTTCTGTCGGACCGCAGCATCGCCCCGGGGCGTCTGCCGATTCACAGCCTGATTGCCACCGGTGCGGTGCACCACCACCTGATCAAGCAGGGCCTGCGCTGTGATGCCAACCTGTTGATAGAGACCGCCAGCGCCCGCGATTCCCATCAGGTTGCCTGTCTGCTGGGGTTTGGCGCCACCGCGATCTATCCTTACCTCGCCTACAGCGTGCTGGAAGACCTCATCCGCGATGGCGAACTGTTGGGTGAGCCCAGCAGCTGCTACAAGAATTACCGCAAGGGCATAAACAAGGGCCTGCTCAAGATCATGTCCAAGATGGGTATTTCTGCGGTCAGTTCCTACCGCGGCGCCCAGCTGTTCGAGGCCGTGGGGCTGGACCACGAGGTGGTGGACATGGCCTTTCGCGGCGTCGCTTCGCGCATCGAAGGCGCCGGCTTTGCCGAGCTGGAAGACGACCAGAAGCGTTTGGCCAGGCTGGCCTGGAATCCGCGCAAACCGCTGCCCCTGGGCGGACTGCTCAAGTATGTTCACGGCCAGGAATATCACGCCTTCAACCCGGATGTGGTCACCACCTTGCAGCAGGCGGTCGCGACCGGCGACTACGCTACCTACCAGCGCTATGCCGACCTGGTCAACAAGCGGCCCGTTGCCACCCTCCGCGACCTGCTGACGCCGGTGTTGGCGGAGCAGCCGCTGGCGCTGGACCAGGTGGAACCGATCGCGGACATCCTGCCGCGCTTCGACTCCGCGGGCATGTCTCTCGGCGCCCTGAGCCCGGAAGCTCACGAGGCCCTGGCGGCGGCGATGAACCGCCTCGGCGCGCGCTCCAATTCCGGTGAGGGCGGCGAAGACCCCGCCCGCTTTGGCACCGAACGCAGCTCCAAGATCAAGCAGATCGCCTCCGGCCGGTTCGGGGTCACGCCGCACTACCTGGTTAATGCCGAGGTTCTGCAGATCAAGGTTGCCCAGGGCGCCAAGCCCGGCGAGGGTGGCCAGCTGCCGGGGGGCAAGGTCAACGAACTGATCGCCCGCCTGCGCTACTCGGTGCCCGGCGTGACCCTGATTTCGCCGCCGCCGCATCACGATATCTACTCGATCGAGGATCTCGCGCAGCTGATTTTCGACCTCAAGCAGGTCAATCCGCAGGCGCTGGTGTCGGTGAAGCTGGTGTCGGAGCCGGGGGTTGGAACCATTGCCGCCGGCGTGGCCAAGGCCTACGCCGACCTGATCACCATCAGCGGCTACGATGGCGGCACCGCGGCCAGCCCGCTGACCTCCATCCGTTACGCGGGCTCGCCCTGGGAACTGGGGCTGGCCGAAGTGCAGCAGACCCTGCGCGGCAATGGCCTGCGCGGGGTTATCCGCCTGCAGACCGACGGCGGCCTCAAGACCGGCCTGGACGTGGTCAAGGCGGCCATTCTCGGTGCCGAGAGTTTCGGCTTCGGAACCGGCCCGATGGTGGCGCTGGGCTGCAAGTACCTGCGCATTTGCCACCTGAACAACTGCGCCACCGGGGTTGCGACCCAGAACGAGAAGCTGCGGGAAGACCATTTCAACGGCACTATCGAAATGGTGACCAACTTCTTCACCTTTATCGCCACCGAAACCCGGGAGTGGCTGGCCAGGCTGGGCGTACCGTCGCTGGAGGCGCTGATCGGGCGCACGGACCTGCTGGCCCGGCTGCCGGGGGAAACCGTCAAGCAGGAGCGGCTGGACCTGGCGCCACTGCTGTTCAAGCATGCCGACGCCGAGGGCCAGCCGGAGTTCTGTCAGGTGGCTGCCAACGAGCCCTTCGACCAGGGCGAGAAGGCCGAGGCCATGGTGGCGGCAATGCTGCCGGCGATCGAGGCGCGCAGCGGCGGGGAGTTCAGCTTCACTGTCACCAACTGTGATCGCTCCATCGGCGCCCGGCTCTCGGGGGAAATTGCACGCCGCTACGGCAACACGGACATGGAAAGCGATCCGGTGGTCGTGCGCCTCTGTGGCACCGCGGGGCAGAGTTTCGGGGTGTGGAATGCCGGCGGCCTGCACATGTATCTGGAAGGCGATTCCAACGATTACGTCGGCAAGGGCATGGCCGGTGGCAAACTGGTGGTCTACCCGGCAGGGAACGCCGAGTTCCGTTCCCAGGACACCGTGATCATAGGCAACACCTGCCTCTATGGAGCGACGGGCGGCCGCGTGTTTGCCGCCGGCATTGCCGGCGAGCGCTTTGCGGTGCGCAACAGCGGCGCCCATGCCGTGGTCGAGGGTGCCGGCGATCACTGCTGTGAATACATGACCGGCGGCACGGTCACCATATTGGGCCCGACCGGGGTCAACTTCGGTGCCGGCATGACCGGCGGATTTGCCTACGTGCTGGACCAGGATCGCTCGTTCATCGACAAGTACAACAGTGAACTGGTGGATATCCACCGGGTCAACTCCGAGTACATGGAGCCCTATCGCTACTACCTGCGCACCATGATCAGTGAGTTTGCCGCGGAGACGGGCTCGGCCTGGGGCGCCGAGTTGCTGGATAATTTCGAGGACTACGTGGGCAAGTTCTGGCTGGTCAAGCCCAAGGCTGCCGATTTCAACCAGCTGCTGTCGCGTCTGCGCAACACCGACTAGGTGCCGGGAGGCCCGAGCGTTTATGAGTAATCGTTTATCGAACAACTTCCAGTTTCTCGACGTCGGGCGCAACGACCCTGAGAAGAAGACCATCGCGGAGCGCAAGACCGAATACGTCGAGATCCATGAGTCTTTCAACGCTGATCAGGCGGCAGAGCAGTCGCATCGCTGTATCGAGTGCGGCAATCCCTATTGCGAGTGGAAGTGCCCGGTACACAACTTCATTCCCAACTGGCTCAAGCTGGTCAGTGAGGGCAATCTGTTCGAAGCTGCGGAACTCAGCCACCAGACCAACACCCTGCCCGAGGTCTGTGGCCGGGTGTGCCCCCAGGACCGGCTCTGCGAGGGTGCCTGCACCCTCAACGACGGCTTTGGCGCGGTCACCATCGGCGCCTCGGAGAAGTACATTACCGACACCGCGCTGGCCATGGGCTGGCGTCCGGACATGTCCAAAGTCGTGGCCACCGGCAAAAAGGTTGCCATTATCGGCGCCGGTCCCGCCGGGCTTGGCTGCGCCGATGTGCTGGTGCGCGCCGGGGTCAAACCGGTGGTATTCGACCGCTACCCGGAAATCGGTGGCCTGCTGACCTTCGGTATTCCCGAGTTCAAGCTGGAAAAGGAAGTAATGGTGCGGCGCCGGGAAGTCTTCGAGGGCATGGGTATCGAGTTCCAGCTCAATACCGAGGTCGGCAAGGACGTCAGCGTTGCCGAGTTGATGGAAGAGTACGATGCCCTGTTCCTGGGTATGGGCACCTACAAGCCCATGCGCGGCAATTTCCCCGGCGAGAATCTCCCGGGCGTGCACAAGGCCTTGCCCTACCTGATCGGCAACGTGAACCACAACCTCGGTTTTGAGCAGAACCCCAAGGCCTACGTCAACCTCAAGGGCAAGCGGGTGGTGGTACTCGGCGGCGGCGATACCGCGATGGACTGCGTGCGTACCGCGGTACGCCAGCAGGCCAGGCACGTGATCTGTGCCTACCGGCGCGACGAAGAAAACATGCCCGGTTCGCGCAAGGAAGTAGTCAACGCCCGCGAGGAGGGCGTGGAATTCCTGTTCAACCGCCAACCGGTGGAAATAGTGGAGTACTTCGGCCGCGCCTGTGGTGTGAAGATGGTCGAGACTGAACTCGGGGCTCCCGACGCCGGTGGCCGCCGCCGGCCCGAACCCATTCCCGGCAGTGAGAAGATCATGGAGGCGGATGCGGTGATTATTGCCTTTGGTTTCCAGCCGGATCCGCCCGAGTGGCTGCAGCAACTGGCGGTGGCCACCAACGACTGGGACGGGGTGGTCGCGCCCGAGGAGCAGGCCTTCCGCTTCCAGACATCCAATCCCAAAGTGTTCGCCGGTGGTGATATGGTGCGTGGCTCCGACCTGGTGGTGACCGCTATCTGGGAGGGCCGCCAGGCCGCCGAGGGCATACTTGATTTTCTCGAGGTCTGAGCAGCGAGGGCCGTACCAATAACCACAAGACTGGAGTCGCCGTGACTGAACTGAAGAATGACCGCTTGCTACGGGCCCTGCAGCGCCAGAGCGTTGATCGTACCCCCATCTGGATGATGCGCCAGGCGGGGCGTTACCTGCCCGAATACCGCGCGACCCGGGAGCAGGCGGGTTCCTTTCTCGACCTGTGCAAGAACGCTGACCTGGCCTGTGAAGTTACCATGCAGCCGCTGCGGCGGTATCCCATGGACGCGGCCATCCTGTTCAGCGATATCCTCACGGTGCCTGACGCCCTCGGGCTGGGCCTGTATTTCGAGGAAGGCGAAGGGCCGCGCTTCCGCAAGACTGTGCGCAGCGAGGCTGATCTCGCCGGCCTGCATCCGATCAAGGCGGCAGACGACCTCTCCTACGTCATGAATGCGGTGCGCACCATTCGCCGCGAACTGAATGGCCAGGTGCCGCTGATCGGTTTCTCCGGCAGCCCCTGGACCCTGGCCACCTACATGGTGGAAGGGGGTTCATCCAGGGACTTCAGCCAGGTCAAGAGCATGGCCTATGACCGCCCGGAGCTGATGCACCAATTGCTGGCACTGCTGGCGGATGCAGTGGCGGACTACCTCACCGAACAGGTCAATGCGGGGGCCCAGGCGCTGCAGATTTTCGATACCTGGGGCGGCTCCCTGAGCGCCGCGGGCTACAAGGAATTTTCCCTCAAGTATATGCAACGCATCATCAGCCGCCTGCCGACGGAAGCGGATGGCCGCAAGGTGCCGGTGATCGTGTTCACCAAGGGTGGTGGCCAGTGGCTGCCAGCGATTGCCGAATGCGGGGCGCAGGCGGTGGGCATCGACTGGACCACGGATATCTCCGTGGCCCGTGAACTGGTGGGTGAAAGGGTGGCCCTGCAGGGCAATATGGACCCGTCGATGCTGTTCGCCTCACCGGCCCGGATCCGGGAAGAGGTGGCGGCGATCCTGGCCGGCTATGGCCACGGCAGCGGGCATGTGTTCAATCTGGGCCACGGCATCACGCCCGGGGTGAATCCCGACCACGTGACGGCATTTGTCGACGCGGTGCAGGAGCTGTCGCCGCAGTACCACAGCGACTGACTACATCTGCTGCGCTTTCGTTTTCTGTTCCTCTTCCTCGCAGCAGAAGTGGTGGTCCATCTCCAGGGCGGGTGATTCGGAGGAGGGCCGCCCCACAATCCGGGCCGGAACTCCGGCCACGGTCGTATGCGGTGGCACCTCGTTCAGCACCACGCTGCCGGCGCCGACCTTGGCGCCATCGCCCACCCGGATATTTCCCAGAATCTTGGCGCCGGCACTGATCAATACGCCGTTGCCGATCTTCGGATGGCGGTCCCCGTCTTCCTTGCCGGTGCCACCCAGGGTAACGGACTGGAGGATGGAAACGTTATTGCCCACCACCGCAGTTTCACCGATCACCACCCCGGTGGCGTGGTCCAGCAAAATGCCGTGGCCCAGCTTTGCGGCAGGGTGAATATCGACCGCGAATTCGGCGGAGACACGGTTCTGGAAAAACAGCGCCAGTGAGCGACGGCCGCGCTGCCACAACCAGTGCGCCACGCGGTGGGTCTCCAGGGCATGGAATCCCTTGAAGTAGAGGAAGGGGATGTACAGCTCGTGGCAGGCGGAATCGCGATCCTCCACCGCCAGCAGGTCCGCGCGGATGGATTTGCGCAGGCAGGCATCGTCCCGGAAGGCTTCCAGAATCACTTCCCGCAGCAGCAGGGAGGAGGCCGTCGGGCTGTCCAGTTGGCTGGCGAGATGGAAGCTGAGCGCGCATTCCAGGTTGTTGTGGTTGAGGATGGTGGCGTGCAGGAAACTGGCGAGGATGGGCTCTTCCGCCGCATGCTGGGTGGTTTCCCGCACTATCCGGTCCCAGACCGGATCAGGTTTTTTCGGTGACATGTCAGTTCCTCTTGTTCGGGCGCTCACTGTAGCCTATCCGCCCCTGATACTGCCACAGCACCTGCCCGCTGTGCCGATACTTGTCCTCGAAGCGTGTCAGGGGCGGTGCCTCCGGCAGTTGCCGCACCAGCCCCCGGACCCCCGCAAGGTACATGGCGACCCCGAACTCCTCGACATACAACTTCCAGTTGGAGCGCAGCTCAACCCGGCCGCCCAGGGCGAGCAGGTCGCGAAAACCGGGGTGGCCGTGAATCCGGCGCTGCAGATGACGGGATTTGGGCCAGGGATTGGGATAGAGCAGGTAGTGATGGTCTACCTGCCTGCGGGCGGCGGCCAGTTGCTGCCAGAGCGGTTCGCATTCGGCCTGCAGCAGCAGGTAGTTGGCACCGGGTGCAGCGCTGTGCCTGTGCAAACGCTGCGCCGATCGGTCAATGCCGATCACCAAATGCTGCGGATGGCGGCTGGCCAGATGGGCGGTGCTCATGCCCGTGCCGCAGAATGAATCGAGTACCAGCGGCCGGTCGTCGGCCTGCAGCAGCGACAGCAGTTCGTCCCAGGCGGCCTGGTTGTGCGCCGCCAGGGGGCTGCGATGGGGGTGCTGCAGGTGGCGCAGCACGGTGCGCGCCAGCCTGGGGTGCAGCCCCGGCTGGTTGCTGGTCACTTGCCGCGATGAGGCTTGCACCTGGCGCCCGCTCCTGTAACAGTGGTGCGCGGCGCTTGAGCGGCGCCGCAGGGGCCGCCATGATAAATCCCCGTGCTCACCACAACCAGACTTCGGAAACCACCATGCACAAGGATCTGCGCCCCTACTGGCTGAAGAAGGCCTACCTGCGCTATCGCCGCTGGTATACGGATTACTTTCTGCGCCCCCGCTGCACCTATCTCGGCCCCTGGCATACGGTGATGAAGCCCTGGTACGTACACATCTCCGGAGCCAACATCCACATCGGCCGCTGCTTTACCGCCATTGGCGAGCCCATGCACAGGGTGGAAATCGGGGTCTGGGGCCGGGAGGAAGGGCAGGGTCGCATCCGCATTGGTGACGGTGTCCTGATGAGCCCCGGCTCCCGCATCAGCGCCAGCGACGAGATCGTGCTGGGTGACGGCGTGATGCTGGCCAATGGCGCCTATGTCACGGATTCCGACTGGCATACCCTGTACGATCGCACGGCCCGCGCAGCGGAACCGACACCGGTGCATATTGGCGATAACGTCTGGCTGGGGGACCATGCCACTGTGCTCAAAGGTGTGACCATCGGCGTCAACAGCGTGGTCGCAGCCCAGGCGGTCGTCAGCAAGGATGTTCCCGCCAACGTGGTGGTGGCCGGCAACCCGGCCCGGGTGGTCAAGGAGCTGGACCCGGAGCGGGGCTTTACCACACGCATGAGCCTGTTCGCCGATCCCGCGGGGGCGCAAGCGTTCTACGACGCCATCGATCGGGAAGTCCTGCAGCACAACAGCCTGCTGCGCTGGTTGTGGTCCCTGCTGTACCCGGCCTCCGCGGCCAGCCACGCAGAACGTGTCGATGTTTAGGAGGCAGGGTACTACAGTAACCGCAGCGGCTCTTCCTGCAGGGCGGACAGCTGTTCCCGCAGCTCCAGAACGTGGTTGGCCCAGTAGCGCTCGCTGTTGAACCAGGTGAAACTGCGGGGGAAAGCCGGGTCGTTCCAGCGCTTGGCCAGCCAGCCCGCGTAGTTGACCAGGCGCAGGGTGCGCAGTGATTCGATCCAGCGCAGCTGGCGCGGTTCGAAGTCAAAGAACTCGTTGTAGCCCTCCACCAGCTCCGCCAGCTGCAGCTCGCGTTCGTGGCGCTCGCCGCTCAAACACATCCACAGGTCCTGGATGGCGGGTGCCATGCAGCAGTCGTCGAGATCGACAAAGTGGGCGCAATTATCCCGCCAGAGAATGTTGCCCACATGGCAGTCGCCGTGAACCCGGATCAGGTCCGGCTCCCTTACCTTGCCATAAATGGCGGTGACCTCTGTCAGCAGGTCGCGGGTCAGGGTGCTGTAGGCGGGCTGTAGATCCCTGGGAATAAAGTTCTCGAGCAGGTAGTCCCGGTTCCGGGTCAGCATGTCTTCGATGTTGAGCGTGGGCCGGTGGCTGAAGCGGGCGCTGGCGCCGACCGCATGAATCCGGCCCAGGGTGCGGCCCAGCACCAGCAGGCTGTCCATGTTGTCCAGCTCCGGCGGGTAGCCGCCGCGGCGCGGGAACAGGGCGAAGCGGAACCCCTCGAAGCTGTGCAGGCTGTTGCCGTCGGCATCCACCAGCGGTGCTACCACGGAAATCTCGGCAGCCTGCAGTTCCAGGCTGAAGGCGTGTTCTTCCGCAATCTGTTCATCGAGCCAGCGGCCGGGGCGGTAGAACTTGGCGATCAGGGGCTCGCCGTCCTCGATGCCCACCTGGTAGACCCGGTTCTCGTAACTGTTGAGGGCCAGCAGGCGCGCATCACAGGGATACCCGGCGGACTCCACCGCATCGATGACCCGGTCCGGGGTCAGGCGATCATAAGGGTGCTCCGCGTGGTTCATTGCCGTGCTCCGGTCCTGGGGCCGCCTCGCCCTGTGCCGCGAACCCCGGCGGCATTGTATCAGCTACCCGGAGCCGGTGTACGAGCCAGACACCAGAGTTGGACGTCGGCGGCGCCGGCTGCTTTCAGTGCCCGTGCAATCGCGTCGGCGGTGGCGCCGGTAGTCATCACGTCATCGATCACCGCAACGCGCAGCCCGCGCACATCCCCGCGTACCCGGAAGGCTGTTTCCAGGTTGGAACTCCGCTGCTGCGCGTTGAGACTGGCCTGGGCGGGTGTCGCCCGCCGCCGTTGCAGAGTGTCCGTTCCCAGGGGCAGGGATGCCAGTTGCGGCTCCCGGGCGCGGATCGCCAGCCCCAGCAGTGCGGCCTGGTTGAAACCGCGCCAGAGCAGGCGCCGCCAGTGCAGGGGCACCGGCAGCAGCAGGTCGCGGTCCGTCGGCGGGACCACCCAGGCATGCCATAACAGTGCCAGCAACCGGGTCAGGCGGCGTTCCCGCTGGAACTTCCAGCGCGAAATCAGCAGGGCGATATGCGGCTCATAGACCAGCGGTGCGATGACGCTGTCAAAGGCCGGGGGCTGGGCGATGCACTGGCTGCACAATCCGTCTGCAGCTGTCGCCAGAGGCAGGGCGCAGCGCTGACAGGCATGTTCGTTACCCTGCAACTGGGTGAAGCAGTCCGCACACAGGGGCAGGGGGCTGCAACTGCGCAGCCGACACAGCAGGCAGTACTGGGGAAATACCGCCTCGAGCAGGGAGTTTGCAATCTTGTTAACCCTCATGGCGCCCCCGGGTTGACAGTGGCCGGTGTGGACTTATCATGTGAGCACACTTTTCGCCGAGATTACGCCATGACCGCCCCCGCCCCTGCCGACATTCGCCACGACTGGTCCCGCGGGGAAATCGAGGCGCTGTACGCCCTCCCCTTCAACGATTTGCTGTTTCGCGCCCAGAGTGTTCACCGGGCCTATTTTGACCCGAATGAAGTTCAGGTCAGCACACTGCTTTCCATCAAAACCGGCGCCTGCCCCGAGGACTGCGCCTACTGCCCTCAAAGCAATCGCTACGACACCGGGCTGGAAGCGGAAAAGCTGATGGAGGTGGAAAAGGTTCTGGAACAGGCTCGCGCCGCGCTTGACAGCGGAGCCACCCGCTTCTGCATGGGCGCCGCCTGGCGCTCGCCCAAGCAGCGCGACATGCCCTACGTGGTGGCCATGGTGAAGGGAGTGCGCGAGTTGGGGCTGGAGAGCTGCATGACCCTGGGCATGCTCACCGACGCCCAGGCCAAGGAGTTGGCGGATGCCGGGCTGGACTATTACAACCACAATCTGGACACCTCGCCGGAATACTACGGCGAGGTCATTACCACCCGGACCTACAAGGACCGCCTCGACACCCTGTCCCACGTCCGTGACGCGGGCATGAAAATCTGCAGCGGCGGCATCGTCGGCATGGGTGAGACCCAGCGCGACCGGGCCGGACTGTTGCAGCAGCTGGCCAACCTGCCCGAGCACCCGGAGAGCGTGCCGATCAACATGCTGGTGCGGGTGGAGGGTACGCCACTGGCGGACGAGGCCGACCTGGACCCCTTCGACTTTATCCGCACCATCGCCGTGGCCCGTATCCTGATGCCGGCCTCCCATGTGCGGCTGTCCGCCGGGCGCGAGGAGATGAACGAGCAGATGCACGCCCTGGCCTATTTTGCCGGCGCCAACTCCATCTTCTACGGCGAAAAATTGCTGACCACCCCGAACCCGCAGGCGAACAAGGACATGACCCTGTTCAGCCGGCTGGGGATCCGTCCCGAGCAGCGCCAGGTGACGCAGCCCCCTGCCGTTTCCACGCCCCAGTTCTACGACGCCGCCGCGGCGCAGGGGGCGGAGACCCACCCGGCCCGCCAGGCGGCGCACTAGCCCCGTCCAGGCATTCATGGAGGCCTTCCCGCAGCGTCTCCGGGCGGTGCTGGAAGAGCGCCGTGCGGCCGGTCTGTACCGCCAGTGCCAGACCCTGGAAAGTGGCCAGGGGCCACTGGTGCGTCTCGGCGGGCGCGAGTACCTGAATTTCTGCAGCAACGATTACCTCGGCCTCGCCTCCCATCCCAAAGTCATCGAGAGCCTGCGCGCGGCCGCCCGCATCTGGGGGGTCGGCAGCGGCGCCTCGCACCTGGTCTGCGGCCACAGCGAGCCCCACCGGGCGCTGGAGGAAGCGCTGGCGGAGCTTACCGGGCGGCCCCGGGCACTACTGTTCTCCAGCGGCTACGCCGCAAACACCGGTATCCTGCACGCACTGCTGCAAACTGGCGACAGCGTACTGCAGGATCGCCTGAATCATGCTTCCCTGCTGGACGGCGGCCTGCACAGCGGGGCGCGCCTGCGCCGCTTCGCCCACAATGACTGCGCTGACCTGGCCCGCAAGCTGGCGCGCGCTACCGGCCCGGCTCTGGTAGCCGTGGACGGCGTCTTCAGCATGGACGGCGACAGCGCACCGCTGGGGGCAATTGCCCGGGTGTGTGAGCAGCACCAGGCCTGGCTGATGGTCGACGATGCCCACGGCTTTGGCATCACCGGCGCGGACGGAGCCGGCAGCGTGGCGGCCGCGGGCCTGGGTCTGGCGGAGGTGCCGGTATTGATGGCAACCCTGGGCAAGGCTTTGGGCACCTCGGGCGCCTTTGTCGCCGGCAGCGAGCTGCTGATCGAAGGCCTGATCCAGAGTACCCGCAACTATATCTACACCACCGCCATGCCGCCCGCACTGGCCGCCGCCAGCCTCACCGCGCTGGGCCTGCTGCGGGAGGAGGCCTGGCGTCGGGACCAGTTGGCAGCACTGGTCGCCGCGTTTCGCCGCGGTGCCGCAGAACTGGGGTTGCCGCTCATGGCAGCGGACAGTGCGATCCAGCCCCTGCTGGTGGGCGATGCCGCGCGCGCTGTTGAGCTGAGCCAGCAACTGCGGGATCGCGGTATCCTGATCAGTGCCATCCGGCCGCCCACCGTGCCGGCGGGGACCTCCCGTCTGCGCATTACCCTGAGTGCGGCCCATACCCCTGAACAGGTGGAGCGGTTACTGGCCACGCTGGCGGAAATCTGGCCCCGTGCCTGAGAATCCGCTGCGCCTCGAGCACTTGCCAGCCACCGGTACCGCCCGTTGCGATCTGGTGCTGTTGCACGGTTGGGCCGGGGGGCGCGATTGCTGGCGGCCGCTGCTGCCGGCGCTGCGCCCCTGGGCCAACCTTACCCTGATCGATTGGCAGGCGGCGACTGATGGTCTGGACGCACTGGTCGCGAACATTCTCGCCGTGGCACCAGAACAGGCAATCTATGTGGGTTGGTCACTGGGGGGACAAGTCGCGACCGCGGTGGCGGCCGCTGTGCCTGAGCGCGTGTCCGCACACGTCACCATCGCCAGCAATCCCTGTTTCACGGCGCAGCCCGGGTGGCCGGGCCTGCCGGCAACTACCCTGCAGACCTTTGCGGACGACCTGGCCGCAAATCCCGCCAGGATGCTGCGCCGCTTTGCCAGCCTCCAGGCCAGCGGCGACGCCGCTGAGCGCACACTGGCCCGGCAACTGCTGCGCAGCGGCGGGCATTGGTCTGCCGATGCACTTGCAGCCGGGCTGCAGTGGCTGAAAAGCCTTGATACCCGGGCCCTGTTGCGGGGTTTGGGCTGCCCCCAGCTACACCTGCTGGCGGCTACCGATGCCCTGGTGCCGGCGCTGGCGGCCACAGCGCTCGCTGCGACGCTGGCCGACAAATCGCGCGCATCGGTTCGTGTTCTCGATGCCGATTGTCATGCCCTGCCCTTGTCGGCTCCTCTATTGCTGGCAGATGCGCTGCGGGAATTTGTAGCGCCAGCCGCGGCGACGGCTGCCACAGCAAGGGCTGCCCCAGCAACGGCTGCCCCAGCGAGGGCTGCCCCAGCAACGGCTGCCGCAGCAACCCCGGTTGCGAAGGGCGATATTGCCGCCTCCTTCAGCCGCGCGGCAGCGCGCTACGACAGCGTGGCTGCCCTGCAGCAGGACGTTGGCCAGCGCCTGCTGGGGCGAATTGGCGAGCTGGGACAGCCTGCCACCGTGCTGGACCTGGGCTGTGGCACCGGTTATATCCAGCCGCAGCTGCGGACGCGCTTCCCGCAGAGCCGTTATCTTGGCATGGACATCGCCGTGGGCATGCTGGCCTACGCCCGCGGTCGCCACCCGAGTGCCGGCAGCTGGGTGGCGGGGGATGCCGAGGCGTTACCGCTGGCCTGCGAATCCGTCGGTCTGGTCTACAGCAGCCTGGCCTTTCAGTGGTGCTACCGGCCCGACCTGCTGTTTGCCGAGCTGGGGCGGGTGCTGGAGCCCGGTGGCAGCTGCTTTTTCAGCTCGCTGGGGCCGGCCACCTTGCAGGAGTTGCGTCAGTCCTGGGCCGCCGCTGACAGCAGTCAGCACGTCAACAGCTTCCTTCCGGTGGATGCCCTGCAGGCAGCGGCAAGCGCGGTCAGGGGGGTGCGGCTGCAGCTGCACAGCGAGCGTATCGTGATGCGCTATGAACGGGTCGGGGAACTGCTGGCCGAACTCAAGACCCTGGGCGCACACAACATGAATACTGGCCGCAGCGGGGGCCTGACCGGCCGGCGGCGGCTGGCGGCCATGATCCAGGCCTATGAGGACTGGCGCGAGCCGGAGGGATTGCCGGCAACCTACGATGTGCTGTTCGGGCATCTGGAGAAATTATGAGCACGACGTTTTTTATTACCGGCACCGATACCGAAGTGGGCAAGACCGCGGTCAGCTGTGCCCTGTTGCATGCCGCCAGGGCGGCCGGGCTGACCACGGCGGCGGTCAAGCCGGTGGCCGCGGGCTGCGATGCGAACGGCCACAACGAGGACGCCCTGGCGCTACAGGCGGCGATGACCCTGGCGCTGCCCTACGCCCAGGTCAATCCGGTGGCTCTGCAGCCGGCGATTGCGCCCCATATCGCCGCCGCACGGGCCGGCTGCAGCCTGAGCGCGGACCGGCTGGCGGGCCTTTGCCGGGGTGTCATGCACAGCGGTGCGGACCTGGTGCTGGTGGAGGGCGCCGGCGGCTGGCGGGTGCCACTGGGGCCACGGGAAACCCTCGCGGATGTCGCGATCGTCCTCGGTGTCGATGTCATCATGGTCGTGGCGATGCGTCTGGGTTGTATCAATCACGCCCTGCTGACGGCGGAGGCAATCCGCGCCGACGGCCTGCGCCTGGCGGGCTGGGTTGCCAACACCCCCGGGGCGACCATGGCTTGCCACGCGGAAAACCTGGACACATTGCAGCACCTGCTGCCCGCACCGCTGCTGGGGGAGGTCCCTTTCATTGCCCCGTTTGACGCAGGTATTGCGTCACAATATATTGATTTAGATAAGATATTAACGAAGTGAGTACTTACATTCTCTACTCCTGGTGCTCGCTATAGAACCATATCCTGCAACATCTTCGGCGCCCGCCGCGTGAAAAGATATTTGACTTCGGTTGCGAAACGCGCAAAATGTAATCACCGAAAACATGAGTGCACCGCACCGCGAGGTATCAGCATGCTGCAGTACAAAGCTCCGCTCCGGGACATCCGGTTTGTCATGAACGAATTGCTGGAGTCCGAGGCCCTGTACCAGCGCCTGCCCGGTTATGAAGAAGCGAGCCAGGACCTGATGGACGCCATCGTTGAAGAGGGCGCCAAGTTCGCAGAAAACGTGCTGTCCCCACTCAACCAATCCGGCGACGATGAGGGCTGCACCTGGAAAGATGGTGTGGTCACAACCCCCCAAGGCTTCCCCGAAGCCTACCAGCAGTTTGTCGACAATGGCTGGCCGGCACTGTCCGCTGACACCGAATACGGCGGCCAGGGCCTGCCCAACCTCCTCGGCATCATCGTCAACGAACTGGCCGGCACCGCCAACTGGTCCTGGCTGATGTATCCCGGCCTGAGCCACGGTGCGATCAAGACCATCGAGGAGCACGGCGACGAGGAACAAAAGCAGAAATACCTGACCCGGCTGATCGAAGGCAGCTGGACTGGCACCATGTGCCTTACCGAGGCCCACTGCGGCAGCGACCTGGGCCTGCTGCGCACCAAGGCCGAACCGCAGGCGGATGGCAGCTATGCCATCTCCGGAACCAAGATCTTCATCAGCGCCGGCGACCACGACATGGCGGAGAATATCGTTCATATCGTTCTGGCCCGCCTCCCCGATGCCCCTCCCGGGACCAAGGGCATCTCCCTGTTCATCGTGCCCAAGTTCAAGCTGACGGACGATGGTACGGTGGGCGAGCGCAACAGCGTTCACTGCGCCTCCATCGAGAAGAAGATGGGCATCAAGGCTTCTGCCACCTGCGTGCTCAACTTCGACGGCGCCACAGGCTATCTGATTGGCCCACCCAACCGCGGCCTCAATGCCATGTTCACCTTCATGAACACCGCACGCATCGGTACCGCCATCCAGGGTCTCGCCCACGGAGAGCTGTCCTACCAGGGCGCGCTGGCCTATGCCCGCGACCGCCTGGCCATGCGCAGCCTGACCGGGCCCAAGAACCCCGACGGCCCCGCCGACCCGATCATCGTGCACGCGGACGTGCGCCGCATGCTGCTGACCCAGAAGGCGCTGGTTGAAGGCAGCCGTGCGTTTCTCTACTACCTGGCCCAGAAGGGTGACATCCTCGACGCGGGCAGCGAGAAAGAAGCAAAGGCGGCGGACGAGCTGCTGGCCTTCCTCACCCCCATCGCCAAGGCCTTTGTCACCGAGACTGGCTACGAGGCGGCGAACCTCGGCCTGCAGGTCTACGGCGGCCACGGCTTCATCAAGGAGTGGGGCATGGAGCAGATCGTGCGCGATGCACGCATCGCCATGCTCTACGAAGGGACCACCGGCATCCAGGCCCTGGACCTGATCGGGCGCAAGGTGCTCGGCTCCGGTGGCAAGCTGCTGATGGGCTTCACCGATCTGGTCGGCGCTTTCTGTGACGAACACGCCGGTGAAGCTGACGCCGAATTCACCAGCGTACTCAAGTGCTACAAGGACGACTGGCTGGAACTGTCGCTGAAAATAGGCGAGAAAGCGATGCAGAATCCGGACGAAGCGGGAGCCGCAGCGGTCGATTACCTGATGTACAGCGGCTATGTCACCCTGGCCTACTTCTGGGCCCGGATGGCGGTACTCGCACGGCAGAAAATCGCCGCGGCGGAGGGCGATACCTCGTTTTACGAGGCCAAGCTGATGACGGCGCGGTTCTATTACGAGCGTCTGCTGCCGCGGACCCTGTCGCACAAGCAGGCCCTGCTGTCAGGTTCCGACAACCTCATGACCATGCCCGAAGCCCTGTTCGACGTTGCCGGCTGAGGCCGGGCGCGCAGTGACTTTTACTCCGGGAGCGAGGACAATATCGTCCTGGCTTCCGGGAGGATGTTATGTCGGACCAAAAAATGCAGCAGGATGAGGCGGACAACCAGAGCCGTCTCTACCCCGATGATCAGGCCAAGGTGGACGCCTTCGTGTCCAGCGGGGTCAATTCAGTTCCGCGCAAGCCGTTCAAGCCTCTGCGCCTGGTGATATTGCTCCTGGCGGTGGTCACTGGCTTCAGCTTGCTGAGTCAGGTGATCGCCAAGTGGGCAGGTGTTTACTAGGCGCAAACGGGTGACGGATCTTAATTTTCTGGTGGCCAGCAGCCCCTTGGTTCGCAGGCGCCGCTCTGGTATATTTGCCCACCTCAAATTTTCGGTGTGTAGCGCAGCCTGGTAGCGCACTTCCTTCGGGAGGAAGGGGTCGGAGGTTCGAATCCTCTCACACCGACCATTTTTCAATCCCATTCAATCCGATACTGTCCTTAACCTCCTGTTTTTTCTGACTTTTTCTTCTAGTCTCGTCTGATCACGTCCAAAGGATCCTACTGGATACCGACGCCGGTGACGGTATTGTTGACGGTATCAGGAGGTTTGTCAGAACAGATACCGTCAAGGTACCAGGAGAAGCCCATGAGCAAGCTCACGGCAATTGCCGTTAAGAACGCCAAGCAAGGCACCAAGCCCCAGAAACTTGTGGACGGAGGTGGTCTCTACCTACTGGTCGATCGCAAGGGAAGTAAGTACTGGCGGTACGACTACCGCTTCGCTGGCAAGCGCAAGACACTGGCACTTGGGGTCTACCCGGAAGTCTCACTGAAGGAAGCCAGGGAAGCGCACTACGAAGCCAGACGCAAAATCGGTCAGGACATTGATCCTAGTGAGGTCAAGAAGGTCGCCAAGCAGACCTTGTACCAGGCTGCCGAGGATAGCTTCGAGGCCGTTGGCCGTGAGTGGTTCAATCAGGTCATGGACGATAAATCGGAGAGCTACCGGGTGCGTACCCGCCGCATCCTGGAGAAGGACCTGTTCCCGCATCTCGGTAATCGCCCTATCTCAAATATCACTGCTCTCGACCTATTGGCGGTCTTGCGCCGCATCGAAGGACGGGGGGCCATCGACATTGCCCACCGCGCCAAGCAGGCTGCCGGTCTGATCTTCAGGTATGCGGTGGTGACTGGTCGTGCTGAGCGTGATCCGAGCGGTGACCTGAAAGGCGCATTGAAATCCAAGAACAAGAAACACCATGCCGCCATCACCGAACCCGCAGAGGTTGGGCGTCTGTTGGTGGCTATGGATAGCTTCCAGGGCACCTTGACCGTTAAGACCGCAGTACGCCTCTCTGCGCTTCTGTTCCAGCGTCCCGGGGAGATCCGCGCCATGGAGTGGGCCGAGATCAACTGGGACGCCGAACAGTGGGAGCTACCCGCCGAGAAGATGAAAATGCGTTTGCCCCATATAGTTCCACTAAGTCGCCAGGCCCTTGAAATCCTGCGTGATGTGCAGCGCCTCACGGGCCGCGGGCGGTACGTGTTCCCCAGCGCCAGGGGTGCCAGCCGTTGCATGTCCGACAACACTGTTCGAGTGGCTCTGCGAACGTTGGGCTACACCAGTGAGCAGATGACCGCCCACGGTTTCCGAGCTATGGCCCGTACGCTGCTTGATGAGGTGCTCGGCTACCGGGTGGACTGGATCGAGCATCAGCTGGCGCATGCGGTGCGTGACCCCAATGGTCGGGCCTACAATCGCACCTCCCATCTGGAGGGGCGCAAGGGGATGATGCAGGGGTGGGCGGACTACCTGGACGACCTGCGAAACCAATAAATAAAAGAGACCGATACATGGAAACCCCAAATTATAAAATGCTTCCGAATCAGCTGAACCTCGAAATGGTCGCCACGGAAATGGCGCTCGTGAACATGAGCCCCAGATCGAAGATTGAAGTCATTCTCTATCATCAACGAAACGGTAGAATTGCATTAAAGGCTGACGTCGCGACCAACTACAATGTTCACGAGACTGCTGCTGGTCTGGACGAGAACTACGATTCAAACGGCAACGTAATCGTGTTGAGCGGTGGTAAGGACTTTTGGATCGAAACCTCCGGCCGCCCCATCACCCTGGGCCCAGCCCATCTCATCGGCGATGCGCTAATCGTCAGCACCTTCACTTTCGAAGACAAGGAATACTACCCCCTGGACGAACCCGGCATGCACCCATTGTCGCTTTCTTTCAGCATCAATGACGTCTACGTGGATAAAGTGGATCTTGAGGACTTCCTCGAAAGAGGACCTGGAGACATACCTGCTTACGCCGATCCGGCAAGCGAACACTTCGCGCCCGAACTAGCCTTAGCAGTGACAATCCACAAAGCTCTCCGGATGGAAGGAAAGATAAATCCAAGGTTAAACATGGTGGATCGCGTAGACCTTTGGCTCAGACAAAATACCCCAAATAAAAAGCCACCCGAAATCCGAACCAAACGACTCGCTACAATAATTGGTGATGGGAAGAAAATAGAGAGTGACCTAAAAAATATAAAAAAAACAAAAGGTTAAAAATTAAACAGGCAGATGGCTCTCCAGGGTGAGGCCGTAGCCTAACTCTTCCTGCTCCTGCAATTCCTTATTGTGCGGCCTGGCACTAATGCCACCACGAGCACCGTAACGTAAGGATCCACTGTATGGAGCACCAACATACCAACAGCCCACGGCTGATACGTATCAAACAGGTGCAGGCCCTGACGGGCCTGTCGCGCAGCTACATATATAGCCTGGCCCACCACCCCTCAGCGAACTTCCCAAGGAGCATACCGCTAATTCCAGGAGGTTCGTCACGAGCCTGGCAGGAATCCGCCGTTTTGGATTGGATAAACCAACGGGTAGAAGCTGGCAAGCTGGAGGTGACCAATGCGTAAGCATCCGCGTCGACGCGTCAAGCTGCCCCATCTTAGGCCGGAAGTTTTTCTCACGCCAAGTTCGGCAGCAACACTAGAGCTAGTTATCTCCGCCGGGACCACAGGTATAAGCCTGTACGACCTGGAGAGTAATGGCAGGGTCTATGCGGTCACGCAGCTGAAAGAACTCAGCGACGGCGGAGCAATCTTCCATATCGCGAAAAGGCCATGCATGAACCCTGACACAGCAGCTTTTGAGGATGTCGATCACTACATCTATCGAGGCTGGATTCAATAACAATCGCCCCCGGAAGGGGGCGCCCTTGAAAAACCAAGGACCGCACATTTATGTCAGATGAGACCGTTCCACTAGAAACATTAAGAAGTTTGTCGATAAACGATAAGTTGGAGGAAATGCGAGCGCAGGTCAAAAGCGCGACCTACATAGCTGGACGCATGGCGTTGTCTGGCCAAATAACGGTGTTCTATGCAGGACCCAATACCGGCAAGACTTTGCTTAGCCTTAAACTGATCTCCGAGGCAATTGGCAATGGTACAGCGGGTAAGGCGGTCTACCACATTAACCTTGATGATACTTACGAAGGTCTGATTACCAAAGGTGATCTTGGCAATCGGCACGGCTTTGAAGTGATAGCACCAAGCACTTTCCCTCAGCCAAACGAAAATTTTGCCGAGCTAGTAGAGTTCGTCCTCGAAGCTGGGATAGCCAGTGAGACTATTTTTATACTGGATACCGTTAAGAAATTCGCTGATGTTATGGACAAAAAGGCCAGCAGCGCATTCATGACAACCTGCCGTCGGCTGACCACAGCCGGTGGATCGATTATCGGCCTTGCACATACTAATAAGCACAAGGGCGGGGATGAGAAGAGCGTGCCAGCTGGAACCAGCGACATCCTGGACGACTGTGACTGCGCCTACGTTATCGATATAGTGAGCCAAGAACCGGTAGATGGGGGTGTAAGGCGAACGGTGGAGTTCCTGAACCAGAAGTCGCGCGGTCCAATAGTCCAGAGCTCTATATACAGCTATATTAACTATGAGGACGGCGACTACAATCGCATGTTCAACTCCGTCAAGCTCATCGATGGCAATGAGGCGGACAGATTACGCGAAAAAAGAGCTGTTGAGCACGAGCTCAATCAGGACTCGGACTTGATTGGTGAGATATCAGCGATGCTACAGAACGCCGGTGAAGCCATCCAGAGAGACGTCGTCAGCCATGTCTGTGCCAACTCGTCATTCCCTCGACGTAGGGTCGTTGAGTGCCTCCAGCGCTGGTCGTGCTCGCCCAACGAGGATGGGCTCTGGACACTGACCAAGGGCGCGAACAATAGCAACGTGTACCGCTTGAATGAATAGCGTCTACTGCCCCCCAGTAATACTGGTATTTCTGGCAATACCGGAAATACCAGTATTTCATACAGGGGGGGTGGCCTTCATCTTTAATCTGAACAAGTTGGACAACTCGGTCAGCCCCAGTATTCATGCGCCTCTCAGCTGTCCGGGTTGCTCGCCTGAAGGTGGACAAGTCGGACAGTGATACACATCCACCCCCACACTATGGCCACGTCGTGACCACGCCAGGTGCCGCTAGGGTGCGCGCAGCGCAGCCCGACGCGAGTGCCTGGCGGGGTTCAGACGTGGCTCTAATACACCGACCAACCAAACCGATAGGTTGACGACAACTCAGTCGCGAATCGACAGGAGCAACGCTTATAGAAGCCAAGACTGATCGAAAAACATCCAGCTCCACGGACTGCTTTTCGTTGTCTGGAGAAGTAGTTCTAGAACTTCTCAACCGATGGTCTCCCGATATTCTAAACCGGTTGCACCAGCCAACTCTGACCATGTAATGCCGGTACTCTAACTGCCACAGGATCGAGCCATAGGGCGAAAATCGTCACATGCCTACGACCCCAGTACGTGCAGCCTCGCTCACGCATTGGCAAGTACCCCCCCGGGGGGGTAGCTCACTGAAGTTTCCGAAGACGACCACCCCCAGGTCTTCGTTGCTGGCTCCCTTACATGCTGCGCTGCTCGTTGCCGCTTCCGCGGACGACGTGGCGACAGCCATCCCCACCAACTAATGGAGTACCCACCATGTTCACAGCGATCAACAATCTCTTCACTGCCGCGGCAACCCTGTTCAGTGCCTGCAACCGGGGCGCCGCTGCCATTGACCACTGCGCACGCTGGGCAGAGCAGGAGGCCTATGACTTCGAAGCCCGGGCCCAGATCGAGCGGACTGCCAGGATCGAACAGCTCCGTAACGAGCTGAAGCCCCTACCCGTAATCTCCTCATGACGACTGACCTGCCTACGGGCAGGTCTTACTTTTTACACATCCACACAGGGAGATAGCCACCACGGCTGAGCGCCTTGGCTTCCCGCTCCTGGTTTGGGGCGCTTCCGCGCACGTCGTGGTGATGACAGATAGCCTTTCTGGCTTCCTGCTTCACCACCCACCTGAGCTCACCGGCGCCGCACCGTTGGTGCTGCTGGTGCTCTCTCCAGAGACTTTGAACCAGGAGCTACACCATGACCGACAATCAGCCCCGTCTTACCACGGTACCGATGCACTACCCCTTGGACTTTCAGGAGACCGAACAGGCCACCATCCAGGAAGCCATTATGATCCTTGAGTCCCGGATCAGAGAGTCCGATGCCTACACCAGCCCTGCTGACGTCAAAACCTTCTGCAGGCTCCAGATCGCCCACGAGCGGGACGAATACTTCTGTTGCATGTACCTGGACAGCCAGCACCGCCTGATCGCCTTTGAGAGGCTGTTCCGGGGCACGGTGGACGGAGCTGCAGTCTACCCTCGAGTTGTCGTCCGGCGTGCCCTGGAGGTCAATGCAGCGGCTGTCATCTTCACCCACAACCATCCGTCAGGTATTGCGGAGCCCAGCTCTGCTGACATGAGGATCACCACCCGCTTGCAGGAAGCGTTGAAGCTTGTGGATGTCCGGGTCCTGGACCATGTCATCGTCGGCACTGAAGGCGTGTACTCCATGGCTGAGAGCGGCCGACTCTGAAACCCACCCACCACCAACAATATACCCAAACCAGAAGGAGCTACTTCATGAACAAGAAAGACAGGGTCGCATTCGTGGTCAGCAGCATCGTGGTGCTTCTATCACTATTCATCTTGGCAGAGGAAGGGCCCGAGGGTCTTCTGCTACTGCCGCCGGTTGGTCTGTACTGGTTGTACAAGTACCTCAACAACGACATCAGCTTCATTGCTCGGCACAACGGCAGCGGAGAATCGTAAGCTGCGACCGTCCACCTATTTCAAGGCTACACCGGAAACGGTGCAGCCTCTTTTTTTCTGGCTTGGGCACGGAGGTCTCAGGATAAGGATGTCGCAGAATGACCATAAAACGGGATTATGCGCAGTGCCTCCGGCACTGTCCGCTGACGCCGCATAATCAGTTCTATGGATAAATCTGCTTGGCCGTTTATGGCGGCACCACCGCCTCCGTGCTCCCGGCGCTGCGATCGGCATCGTCGGTCAGTCTCGCCGCCTCACTGCACCTCGCTACGGCCAGGGCCGTCGCGCTCAGTGCAGCCTCGGCGTCTCACCCTCCCTCCTCAACCGATCTGGCTTGGGGCACTGCGCGGCAGCGCCACCAAAGTAGGAGGTGGGTCTCGCCCTCCCTCCTGCCTGATAACACGACCTGTCTATCCACACAGCACTGCACTGCCATGTCGATTGCCGTAGATTGCTGATCGGAGAGGGTTTGGGGCTTTCTGAGCACCTGGATTCGCCGCTCCGCATCATGGCGCGCACGTTGTGCTTTTCCATGGCTTCAATTGATGGGTATAGTCCTACCCATCCCACGGGCACCGGCCAGGGTGGCGGGTTATGCCCGGCAAGCCAGGAACAACAAGATCCAAGGGGAACCGATGAGCAACACCGAACAACAATTCCTGAAGGAACTCGACGACAAACTCTGGAAGGCCGCCGACAAGCTGCGCTCCAACCTGGATGCCGCCAACTACAAGCATGTGGTGTTGGGCCTGATCTTCCTGAAGTACGTCTCCGATGCCTTCGAGGAGCGGCAGGAGGCTTTGCTGGAGCTATTCAAGAGCGACAGCGACGACAACATCTACTACCTGCCCCGGGACGACTACGACCGCGAGGAAGACTACCAGCAGGCCCTGCAGGATGAACTGGAGGTGCTGGACTACTACCGCGAAGCCAATGTGTTCTGGGTACCCAAGGCCGCCCGCTGGAACACCCTTAAGGAAAAGGCCGTGTTGCCCGTTGGTACTGTCCTCTGGCAGGACGATGCCGGCAATGACGTGAAGCTGCGCTCGGTTTCCTGGCTGGTGGACAACGCCCTGGAGGAAATCGAGAAGAGCAACGCCCGGCTCAAGGGCATTCTCAACCGCATCAGCCAGTACCAGTTGGAGAACGACAAGCTGCTGGGGCTGATCAACACCTTCTCCGATACCTCCTTCACCAAGCCGGTGTATGACGGTGAGCGGCTGAGCCTGCACAGCAAGGATGTGCTCGGCCATGTATACGAGTATTTCCTGGGCCAGTTCGCCCTGGCCGAGGGCAAGCAGGGCGGCCAGTACTACACTCCCAAGAGCATCGTCACCCTGATCGTGGAAATGCTGGAGCCCTATTCAGGCCGCGTCTACGACCCGGCCATGGGTTCTGGTGGTTTTTTTGTATCCTCGGACAAGTTCATCGAGGAGCACGCCAATGAGCAACACTACGATCCCGCCGAGCAGAAGAAGCACATCTCCGTCTACGGCCAGGAATCCAACCCCACCACCTGGAAGCTGGCCGCCATGAACATGGCCATCCGGGGCATCGACTTCAACTTCGGCAAGAAGAACGCCGACACCTTCCTGGACGACCAGCACCCGGACCTGCGCGCCGACTTCGTGATGGCCAACCCGCCTTTCAACACCAAGGACTGGTGGAGTGAATCCCTGGCCGAGGACGCCCGCTGGAAGTACGGCACGCCACCCAAGGGCAATGCCAACTTCGCCTGGATGCAGCACATGCTGCACCACCTGGCTCCCACAGGCAGCATGGCCCTGCTGCTGGCCAACGGCTCCATGAGTTCCAACACCAACAACGAAGGCGAGATCCGCAAGCGCCTGGTGGAGGAAGATCTGGTCGAGTGTATGGTGGCCCTGCCGGGGCAGCTGTTCACCAATACCCAAATCCCGGCCTGCATCTGGTTTCTGACCCGGGACAAGGCCAACGGCGTGGTGCGCAACGTGACGAAGCGCGACCGTCGGCAGGAGTTCCTGTTTATCGATGCCCGCAACCTGGGCTATATGCGGGATCGGGTACTGCGGGACTTCACCAATGCAGACATCGCCAGGATCGCCGACACCTTCCACGCCTGGCAGCGGGGCGAAGCCTACGAGGATATTGCTGGTTTCTGCAGGTCCGCCAGTTTGGATGAAGTCAGGAAACACGATTTTGTGCTGACGCCGGGGCGTTATGTGGGGGCCCGGGAGCAGGAAGACGATGGTGAGCCATTCGCCGAGAAGATGGCGCGATTGACGAGGCAGCTGCGGGAGCAGTTTGCAGAGAATGAGCGGCTGGAGGTGAAAATCAAACGCAATCTGACTGGGCTAGGATTATGGGATTCACGTTTATGAATGCCTCTGAACTTCTTCAAAATCTTAACCTTCTGGATGAAAACGAGCGTATCGAAGCCAAGCGTGCGAAAAAGTCAGGTAAATCCATACTGGAAACTGTATGCGCTTTTGCCAATGAACCGAATCTTGGCGGAGGCTGGCTGCTCTTGGGGGTTGTTCGTGAAGAAATGGCCCTGTTCCCCGGTTACGATGTAGAGGGGGTTCCCCATCCTGACCAGCTGAGTAGCGACCTCGCCAGCCAGTGCGCCACTACCTTTAATCAGCCGGTGCGTGTCGATATCAGCACAGAGTGGCTCGATGAAAAGCCGGTTATCGTGGTACATGTCCCGGAGGCAGCTTCACAGGACAAGCCGGTCTATTTCAAGGCTGTAGGTCTACCCAGGGGCGCCTTCCGCCGAATTGGCAGTACTGATCAACGCTGCACTGAAGACGATATGACGATCTTTTATCAGTCACGTCAGCAGGAAAGCTATGATGCCGGGACTGTGTCCGATGCTGAGCTGGAGGATTTTGACGACGCAGCGATAGCTGACTACCGGCTTGCCAGAGGGGAGGCCAATCCCGATGCAGAAGAATTGCATTGGACGGACCTGGAATTACTGCAGGCCCTCAAGGCGGTTCGACGCAACAATGCCGGCCAATGGCAACCGACCGTAGCTGGCTTGCTGTTGTTTGGAAGATCCGTTGCGCTACGGCGCTGTTTCCCTATGACGCGGGTAGATTACATCCGGGTGCCTGGTCGAGAGTGGGTTCCCAATCCGGATCGCCGCTTCGACACTGTGGAATTACGCGCTCCATTATTCAGCCTGCTGCGAAGGGCTCAGGCGGCTGTACTGGATGATCTCCCCAAAGCTTTTGGCCTGGACGAGGGTGAGCTGCAACGCAGCGACAAACCTGCCATTCCGCAGCGGGCACTGCGTGAAGCACTGGTCAATGCCCTGATGCACCGAAACTACCGGGTACAGGCGCCGGTCCAGATAATCCGTTACTCCAATCGGCTGGAAATTCGCAACCCAGGGTTCTCGTTAAAATCACCAGAGCACCTCGGTGAGCCCGGCTCCATGCCGCGCAACCCGGTCATAGCCGCTGTCTTGCACGAAACCCGGTTTGCGGAGACCAAAGGCAGTGGTATTCGTGCAATCCGCGAAACGATGGATGCAGCGGGGCTGGCGCCTCCTTTGTTCGAGTCCGACAGAGGTCAGGATCAATTCGTCACCCAGTTCCTTTTTCATCATTTCCTGGGGGAGGAGGACATCCGCTGGCTGGCACAGTTCAAGGACCTGCATCTATCGAATGAAGAAGCTCGTGCCCTGATTGTGGCTCGAGAGGCTGGTGTAATAGATAACGCCACTTTCCGCGCCCTGAGCAAGGTAGATCCGCTGGCCGCCAGTGCTACTTTGCGTCGCCTGCGTGACGCTGGCTTGCTCAGGCAGCAGGGCCGAGGGTCGGCCACGTACTATCAGCCCACGGACAAGCTGTTGGAGTCACGAGAAAGTGATCGACAGCCCTTGTCAGGTAGGACGGCCCCCCTATCCAGTAAGAAGGGCCCTTTATCTAGTGACCCCGGGGCCTTATATAGTAACCTCGAGGCCTTATCTAGTAACCCTGGGCACGAGGCTCGTGACTCTTTACTGAACGAGCTGCCCGGTCATCTCGCCGCAAGGGTGGGTGCCTTGGGTCAACGGCATCCTCCGGAGGAGGTCCGTGAGCTCGTGGTGGCCCTGTGTGAGCAGCGGGCATGGCGTGTTGAAGAACTTGCTCATTTGTTGTTACGAAACCCGGAAACTATTCGTCAGAATTACCTGCGTCCGCTATTGGCGCAAAAGCGTATCGCCATGACCCTTCCCGACACTCCAAATTCTCCACAACAGGCCTATCGAGCGGTTGAGGGGCAGCAGAAATGACAGGTACAGACCAATATGTCTGAATGGCCTCGTGTACAAGTTAATCACCTCTGCGATCTGATCATTGATTGCGCAAACACGACAGCCCTACTAGTTGAATGCAAAGCGCCTTACAGTGATCAACGGGAGGCTGAGATTGAGCTGAATCTTGGAGGGCTGGGGTATGGCCTCTAAGCACCACGAGACTCGAACTGGGGGGCGTGATGCTACTAAAGCAGTAATTCCGGGCCGGTTTGCGTTGTCTGTAGGTAATCCTGAGTTGCGATGTCCTGAAGGCTGGTCATGGACGAGATTGACCGATGTTGCTCGATTAGAGACTGGACACACACCTAGCAGGAGGCATTCCGAATACTGGGATGGTGACATTCCGTGGGTAGGCATTAAGGATGCAACTAGCAATCATGGAACGGTGATCCTCGACACGCACCAGCACGCGACAAAGCTTGGTATCTATAATTCGTCTGCTCGGATACTGCCCGCAGGTACAGTTTGCTTGTCCCGCACGGCGTCCGTTGGTTACGTGGTAATCATGGGGCGACCAATGGCTACTAGTCAGGATTTCGTGAACTGGGTATGCTCGGATGCTATTGACTATCGCTATTTGGCTTCCATCTTGGTGGCCGAGTATTCTAGTTACGCGCTATTCTCACGCGGTACGACACACCAAACTATATATTTCCCTGAGGTTAAGGCATTCCATGCACTACTGCCCCCTATTGAAGAGCAAAGGCGTATTGCAGATATTATTTGGTCGCTAACCGAAAAGATCCAACTCAACCATCAAATCAACCAAACACTCGAACAGATAGCCCAGGCCATCTTCAAAAGCTGGTATGTGGACTTCGATCCCGTCAAAGCCAAGATTGCTGCTAAGGCGCGTTGGTTGGCCCTCCAGCCAACAGCGGAATCCGCTTCTCCCGTCTGCTATGCAGGCGAAGCAGAGACACTGCCTGACCTTGAGACCTACATGAACCTTGCCGCCATGCAGGCCATCTCAGGCAAGGACGAAGAGGCACTGGCATGCCTACAGCAAGAGCAGCCGGAGCAGTATGCGGAGCTCTGGGAGACAGCGGAGCTATTTCCTTCGGCTATGCAGGATGGTGAGTTGGGGGAGATTCCGGAGGGGTGGGCCGCAAGAGACCTGAAGTCCGTAACTACTGAAATTAGAAGAGGTATTTCACCAAAATATATTGAAGATGGTGGCGTCCAGGTTATTAATCAAAAATGCATCCGGAATCACAAGATAGATTTTGTTTTGGCGCGCAGAAACGATTCTTCTAAACGAAAAACAGATGGTCGAGAAATTCAAATAGGGGATGTTCTAGTTAACTCGACAGGTGTCGGAACTCTTGGTCGACTTGCCCCTGTCCGGCTCTTACCAGAACGATCCGTTGCGGACAGTCATGTAACGGTTATTCGAGCAAATGATCGCCTTATAAGTAAGGCGTTTTTGGCTGGCCTGATGCTTGCTAACGAGCCATTCATAGAAGCAAGCGGCGCAGGATCAACTGGACAAACTGAACTCCGCAAGCAAGTTCTCGAAGACATTATGTTCGCTATGCCCTCATTGGAGTTAAGTAGGGCCTATGAAAAAGTTGTGAGTCCGATGGGGAGGCAAATGGCCTGTTTACAGGAGCAACTTACATCTTTAGCTACAACAAGGGATAGCATTCTACCCAAGCTCCTCTCCGGCGAACTCTCTGTCTCGGCTGCTGAAGATCAAGTTGCGGAAGCTGCGGAGCCTGCCAATGTTTAAGATTGACTCCACCGCCAACCGCATCAGTCCGCTGCAAGCCAAACGCTTCAGTGACCTCGGATTCTCCGAGCGTAAGCACCTGCAAGAGTGGCTGGAGAATACCCCGCAAGCCCTGACTCAGGGCGATGGTGACGAGCTCCTGATTATCCAGAAGGAGTTCGATGGTTTCGACGACACCCGTGAGCGACTGGATCTGCTGGCCGTCGACAAGGACGGTAACCTGGTGGTCATTGAGAACAAGCTCGATGACAGTGGTCGGGACGTCGTCTGGCAGGCGCTCAAGTACGCCAGCTACTGCGCCAATCTGAAGAAGCAGCAGGTGGTGGAGATCTTTCAGCGCTACCTGAACCAGAAGGCCCAGTTACAAGGTGCGCCGCCAGCGGATGCAGAGAGCGTTCTGCTGGAGTTCCTGCAGGCCGACGATCTGCAGTCCGTCCAGCTCAACACGCTGAAAAGCCAGCGCATGATTCTGGTCGCGGCCCACTACCGCAAGGAAGTAACCAACACTGTACTCTGGCTCAGTCAGTTCGGTGTGAACTGTCAGTGCTTCAAGGTGACTCCCTATCAGTCTGGTGGTGAATTGTTCCTGAACGTGGAGCAGATTATCCCGACTCCGGAAGCCTCGGATTTCATGATCGGGATGATGGCCAAGGAAGCCGAGGAAAAGAGCGCCAGTAACGAACAGCGCAACAGCCATCGATTGCGCTTGGCGTTCTGGGAGCAGGCACTGGATGCGTTCAGTCAGAGCGGGTGTAGTCTCTACAACAACATCAGCCCTGGTAAGGATCACTGGCTCTCGGCGGGCTCCGGTCTGTCGGCCATGGGCTTCAATCTGATCTTCAGCAAAAACGAGGTGCGGGTCGAGTTCTATATGTCCCGCTCCCAAGCCGGTGCAAACCAGTTTGTCTTCGACCGACTTGAGGCCCAAAAAGCATCGATTGAAGCCGACTTCGGGGATTCATTGACGTGGCAATCACTTCCTGGCCGTAAGGCCTGTCGGATCCTCTACGCCAAGCCGATTGATGGTTACGACAAGTCCAACTGGCCGGAGATGATTCAATGGCTGGTTGTGCATATGACCCGCCTGGAGAAGTCGCTACGAAGGCCGTTGGAGAAGATTCGCGAGGAGCTGAAGCACGCCGACCTCAAGCCAGGTCCAGAGGCATGATGGAGCCCCAACAGCAGGTCCAAGCCGCCAAGCAGGCGCAGTTGCAGATATTCACCAGCCAGGATGGCAGGGAGCAACTGGAGGTGGCGCTGGACCACGGGACGGTCTGGCTAAGCCAGGCTCAGAAGGCTGAACTGTTCGGCAAGGATGTACGCACCGTCAATGAGCACATCGGTAACGTATTCGTCGAGGGGGAGTTGGGGCGGGAGGCAACTATCCGGAAATTCCGGATAGTTCGTGAGGAGGGAAAACGTCAGCTGTGCCCATTCACGCATCCAGCGGTGGACGAGGACTGAGGCATGACTGAAGACCAACTTGAACAGCTCTGCCTGGAATGGTTTGCCGACAGCGGCTGGGAAATTGCCCATGGGCTTGACCTGGCGCCTGACGGCCCAGCGCCAGAGCGGGCGGATTACCGGCAGGTACTGCTGCTGGCGGACCTGGAAGCGGCCATCCGCCGCATCAACCCTCACCTGCCAGATCGTGCCGTCGAGCAGGTACTGGCCCAGGTGCGCAAGCCAGAGAGTCTCGATACGGTCGTCAGCAACCGCACATTCCACCGCCTGCTGCTGGACGGTGTAGCTGTCGAGTACAAGTGTGACGATGAGCTAGTCCACGATCACGCCTTCCTGATCGACTTCGGCCATCTTGAGGCCAACCGCTTCCGCGCCATCAACCAGTTCACCCTGGAAGGCAGCAAGCAACTGCGCCGCCCGGACATACTCGCCTTCATCAACGGCCTGCCCCTGGCCGTATTGGAGCTGAAGAGCCCCAAGGCGGAGAACGTGGATATCTGGGATGCCTTCAATCAGATCCAGACCTACAAGGATGAAGCGCCGGACCTCTTTACCTACAACGAGGCCCTGGTAGTCAGCGATGGCTACAACGCCCGGGTGGGTTCGCTAACGGCCAACCAGGAGCGTTTCATGCCCTGGCGTACCCTCAAGAGCGAGGACGATAAGCCACTGCTGGATTGGCAGCTGGAAACTTTGGTGCGTGGCTTCTTCGAACGGGAGCTGTTCCTGGATTACATCCGCTACTTTGTGATTTTCGAGACCGACTCGGACAAGCTCATCAAGAAGATTGCCGGTTACCACCAGTTCCACGCCGTACGCGAGGCGGTGCGGGCCACGGTGATTGCGGCGCGGCAGCCAGAGAAGAATGTGCAGGGGGAAAAGCGGGCAAGCTACGTCGATGACGTGGTCCCCGGCAGCAAGAAGGCCGGGGTGGTCTGGCATACCCAGGGCTCCGGCAAAAGCATTTCCATGTGCTGCTATGCGGGCAAGCTGCTGCAGCAGCCGGAAATGAATAATCCGACCCTGGTGGTGGTTACGGACCGCAACGACCTCGACGGCCAGCTGTTCGCTACGTTCACCGCCGCCCGGGATCTCCTCAAGCAAGAACCGGTACAGGCCGAGGACCGGGATGCACTGCGCCGTCTGCTGGCGGAGCGGGAGTCTGGCGGCATCATCTTTACCACCGTGCAGAAGTTCGCTCTGGTGAATGAGGAAGCTGGCCACCCGATCCTGAATGACCGCCACAATATCGTGGTGATCTCCGACGAGGCGCACCGCAGCCAGTACGGGCTCAAGGCCACACTCAAGAAGGACGGCACCTACGTCTTCGGCTACGCCAAGCACTTGCGCGATGCCCTGCCCAACGCTGCCTTTATTGGCTTCACCGGTACACCCATCGCCAGCGAGGACAAGGACACCCGTGCCGTGTTCGGCGACTACGTCTCCATCTACGACATCCAGGACGCCGTGGACGATGGGGCAACCGTGCCCATCTACTACGAATCTCGCCTGGCCAAGCTGGACATCAACCGCGAAGCCATTGAAGAACTCTCGGACCAGGTAGAAGACGTCGTCGAGGACGAGGAAGACCTAGGCTCCCGGGAGCGGACCAAGGGTGAATGGAGCCGCCTGGAGAAACTGGTGGGTGCCGGCCCGCGGCTAACCGAAGTGGCGGAGGATCTGGTGCAGCACTTCGAGGCACGCACCGCCGTGATGGAAGGCAAGGCCATGATCGTCGCCATGAGTCGGGAGATCTGTGTCCACCTCTACAACGAGATCGTCGCCTTGCGTCCTGACTGGCACGATCCGGACCCAGAGAAGGGCGCCATCAAGATCGTCATGACCGGCTCTGCCTCCGACAAGCCGTTGCTGCAGCCGCATATCTACAACAAGCAAACCAGGAAGCGGCTGGAGAAACGCTTCAAGGATATTAATGACCCTCTCAAGCTGGTGATCGTGCGGGACATGTGGCTGACCGGCTTCGACGCCCCCTGCTGCCACACCATGTATGTCGACAAGCCCATGAAGGGTCACAACCTCATGCAGGCAATCGCCCGGGTCAATCGGGTCTTCAAGAACAAGCCGGGTGGCCTGGTGGTGGATTACATCGGCATCGCCAACGAGCTGAAGCAGGCCCTGAAAACCTACGCAGACTCCAAGGGCCGGGGAGAGCCGACGCACAGTACCGAGGAGGCCTTCGCCATCTTGCTGGAGAAGCTGGATATCATCCATGGCTTGTTCGCCAAGGGTCCCAAAGGGGAGGGTCTCGATTACAGCGGCTTTGAGACGCAAGCCAACCAACTGCTGATCCCCGCCGCCAACTACATTCTTGGTTTGGAGGACGGCAAGAAACGCTTTCTGGATACCGTACTGGCCATGAACAAGGCCTATTCTCTGTGCAGTACCCTGGACGAGGCACGGGCCTACCACAAGGAAGTTGCCTTCCTGTCGGCAGTGAAGGCCGCCATCACCAAGCACACCAGCGTAGACAAGAAGCTGACGCAGGAAGACAAGAACTCGGCCCTGAAGCAGATCCTCGACAACGCTATTATCGCGGACGGGGTAACCGACGTGTTTGCCCTCTGCGGCCTGGACAAGCCCAACATCGGTCTGCTCTCCGACGAGTTTCTGGAAGATGTGCGCCAGATGCCCTACAAGAACTTTGCGGTGGAGCTGCTGGAGAAACTACTCAAGGACGACATTCGCTCCGCAACCCGCAACAACGTCGTCCAGGAAAAGAAGTACGGCGACCGCCTGCAAGAGACCCTTCGCAAGTACAATAACCGCGCCATCGAAACCGCCCAGGTAATCGAGGAACTGATCGCCCTGGCCAAGCAGTTCCAGGCCGAACTGGAGCGGGATGCCGCCCTCGGCCTGAACCCGGACGAAGTGGCCTTCTACGACGCCCTGGCCAACAATGAGAGCGCGGTTCGTGAGCTGGGTGACGAGACCCTGAAGAAGATCGCCGTCGAGATCACCGAGAAGCTGCGGCAATCCACCACCGTCGACTGGCAGGTGCGGGAGAGTGTGCGGGCCAAGCTGCGGATCCTGGTGCGCCGGACGCTACAGCGGTACAAGTATCCGCCGGATAAGGCTCAGGAAGCTATTGAGCTGGTGTTGCAGCAGGCCGAAGTGTTGTCGAGTCAGTGGAGTCATTAACTCTTCGAACGGTTGATGCTGAGACCGGCGTACTGTACCTACTGCTAGTACGTTATAGATATAGACGGGATTGGAATTTAACCAATTGTGGTGGATAGATTTTCGGCATATCCAGGATGGTGAGCAGATGAGCGTTACTCCTGAACAAATGCGTCGGCTAGCGTTTGCAAAGTACCTCTTCCTAGATGGCTTCGATAAGTCTCATCTACCTCGACCGATGTCTGCGGCTGCGCTGCTGCTCTTCCATGATTCAATTGAGTTGGTGCTCTATCTCGCGGTGGAGGTGTCGGGCGGTACAAGTAGAAAAGAATTAAATTTTATGGGGTATTGGCCAGAGTACAGGAAGCTAACGCAGCGAGAGCTTCCTTTCAACCAGCCCATGAATGCACTTAATAAGTCGAGGGTTGCGCTAAAGCACCATGCTACTCTACCAAGCGAAGACGCGTTGGAGAGATATCGAGTTACCTGCAATCAGTTCCTAATTGAGGTTTCAGCAACAGTTTTCGGTACTGAGTTTGAAGCCATTTCACTTTTGGAGTTTGTGCAGCCAGATAATTGTAAAGAACAGCTTGTCCTTGCTGAACGATATTTGGATGAATCTGATTTTACGGGTTGTTCAGCCTCATTAGCGCGCGCCTTCAGTATGTTGATGTGTTGGGCCGAAGAACACTATGCGGATGAGTTCTTCGATTCACCCTTTGCTTTTGGGATGGATACATATCATCACATCGCCCTGTCAGCGCAACTACAAGCTATTCCGGACTGTCGTGAGTTTAGTGAGTTTGTGCAAGATGTGTCGAAAACTTTGAGCAGGGTAAAAGCAGCAATGCCGATACTGGCACATGGGATTCCCTTCGGAGAGTTCGTGCGTTTTAACAGGTATCTTCCCAGTGTTTCTATCATGATGGATGGGGCGCATCACGTAACTTTCACTGGTCGGGAGAAGAGTTGTAGTGAAGAGTACCTGCGGCACTGTATTCAATTTGTGATCGAGCAATCAATCAGAATTCAGTCCCGTATGGGTGATTTCTAGTTACCATTGCGCCGTCTGGTTCAGAGAGCATTTCATGTCTGAGCAGCTTTTAAATGGTAATCGGTATAACTACGAATTCAATCGTTCGTCGAGGGCCTATGCCCGGCTACCTATGAGTCATGAAGTCGTCTAATCCCAAACTATGCACGATCCCTTCTAAAGGAAGTCAGCATACTCCCGCAGCTTGGACACTGTCTGGGGGAGCTGCTGTTTCTGAAGTGTAGCGAGGAATTGCTCTACAGTGAACGGCGGATTTCTAAGTCCCATGCGCTGCTCCCGGATAGCCTTGCAGCATGCCGGGGCGTTCATGTCTATCTGGTAACAGATGAAGTCGTCCGGATGCAGTACGTCGATACCGTAGGGCTGGAGCACCTGCTCCGGAAAATCCTTCCGGTTGAAGGTTACGATGGCGTCAGCATTACAGCGGATCGCAGCGGCCAGTACGTGCCGGTCGTTAGGGTCGGGCAACGACAAGCTCGGTATGAGTGCTTCGTAGCCGGTTACCAGGGCATCCCGGACATGGTCATCCATCAGGTCCCTGGCTCGCTCCAGGGTGGCGCGGGTGAACCTGCCCTGTTGGAGCAGTGCCTGGATCCATTCCTCATGAATCTGGCTTGACCAGTGGGCCTTGAACAGGTCCGTCAGGGCCAGCCGCATGAGGGTATCCCGCAGCGGTGCGGGGTACAGCACGCAGGCGTCATAGACGACCGTGAACTTACTCACGGAAGGTCAGTACCCCATCCCCTCTTTCTGCGACAAGGCTGTAAGTTCATCCAGGGAGGCCTTGCGCTGCTGGTCGGTACGCTCCTTGTAAGCCATGACGTCTTTCAGCAGAACCCTGCGGTGCGTCCCTACCTTGCGAAATGGGATCTTCCCCTGTTCCAGCAAGCCAACCAGGAAAGGCCTGCTGACGTTCAGCAGGTTGGCGGCCTCCTGGGTGCTCAGCTCATGGTGATGAGGAACCAGGCTGATGGCGTTGCCCTTGGACATCTCCGACAAAACTTCCAGCAGGATCTGCAGGACGTGGCCTGGCAGGATCAGATCCTCAGTGGGCTGGCTGTCCACCTTCAGCGTCAGTTGCACCCGGTCCACCCCGGCATACTTTGAGAGTGTCCGGCTGGAAACCTTGGCTTGCTCCACTTCGTCCGGATTGGGGAGGTGAAGGATCTCTTGTGCACCCATGCTCTGTACTCCTGATTTGTCGTTATGCCGGATCCCGGGCTGCACACCCGGCACGGGCGAACTCTAGCATAAACGAAATAAACGAAACAAGCGCAGAGGAGAGCGACGGGATCCTTGGAAAGACCGCGTGCGCTTTTAAGGCACTGGCAGGTGCAGGCCCGAGGCCTCTACCGGCGCTCGACAAAGGGTGCTACTCTCAATCTGCAGGGCATTTGGATGCCCCGCAGGATTCGAACCCTTGAAGTGAACCTTTTTGACGGTATTTTTGACGGTATCTGAGGCGAATCGAATAGCAAAAAGCTCCTGAAAAACAAAAGGTTATCGGAACTTTTCGGGCGGTCTCACACCGACCATTTTCGCGATAACCCGGGATCCGGGCTGGCGGCCCGGCGCGGTCAACCAGACCGCGGGGTATAGGCGTTGCACCAGCCGGTTCCCTTCACCTGCTTGCCAGCAAACAACGGGCATCCCGCCCATTCGTCGTTCGCCGTTCCCTGGTAGAGCTGACAATTGTTGCATGCCTGGCCCTGCTCGTAACGCGGCTGCTCGCTCGCTATTACGTCTTCAGCGTTGTGAACATACGCCAGACTTTTGGCCTGGGGATCGTCCTCACTGAGCTTGGGCATGGCCCCGTTGCCACCCGCTTGCTGCGCCCCTGCCTGTGTGTCCGCGGCCTCGGCAGGGGACCTTTCCCCGGCAGGCTCCTGGGCAGCCGCCCGTTCTGAGGCCCTGTCGGTCGCGGGCTGCGTACCTGTGGACTGATTTGGCCTCATCTCCGAGGTGCTGCGGTCGTCTCCGGTCATCGCCGGTGCACGTGGCTCTTCTTTATCACCGCAGCCTGCCAGCCCGACGAAGGGCGCCAGCAGTGCGCTGCCACCCACGAGCGTAATAAAGCGCCGACGAGCCTCAATTGTTGTCTCACGATTATCCATTTCCGGCCTCCTGGTCGATCATCTGTGTCTCAAAAGTGTAGTCGCTCACGCGGCATAATCCAGCGTAGAATGCAGCCGCGACTCCAGGCTGTTGTACCTGACGAGTGAAATCTACCGATGACAAACTCAGAACATCGACAATTCATGGCCGAAGCACTGCACGAAGCCCGTCAGGGGCTCGCAGAAGGCGGTATTCCCATAGGTTCAGTGCTGGTGATCGACGACCGTATCGTTGGCCGCGGCCATAACCGCCGCGTGCAGCGTGGCAGCGCGGTGCTGCACGCGGAGATGGACTGCCTGGAGAATGCCGGGCGCCTGAGCCCGGCGGACTACCGGCGGGCGGTGCTGTATTCTACGCTTTCCCCCTGTGACATGTGCAGCGGGGCCGTCCTGTTGTACGGGATCCCACGGGTGGTGATCGGCGACAACGAGAACTTCCAGGGGCCCGAGGCTTATCTGAGCCAGCGCGGCGTGGACGCAGAAGTTCTTAACGATCCCGGCTGTATTGCCCTGATGCGGGATTTCATCGAGTCGCATCCCGAGCTTTGGCACGAGGACATTGGCACCTGCTGAGGGCAAAGTTTAGCTGCCATTGCGTTCGCTAAGTCTGGTTTGCCGCACGGTAACTCGCCACGCGATTGCGCCCTTCCCGCTTTGCCTGGTACAGGGCGTTGTCGGCGGATTGCAGTAGCATGTTAATGTCCCAAGAGGGCTGGAGGCTGGCGATACCCATGCTCGCAGTCACCCGGATTGACTGGTCCTCGTGAGGAATAATCAGGGCCTCTATTTCCTGGCGCAATCTCTCCGCGATGCGTTCTCCGTCTTCGAGGGCCAGGCCCGGCAGCAGGACCAGGAATTCCTCGCCCCCAAAGCGCCCGAACAGATCACCGGGGCGGATGTACTGGCGGATACAATCCCCCAGTGAAGCCAGTACCAGGTCCCCGGCGAGATGGCCGTAGCGGTCATTGACGGCTTTGAAGTGGTCGAGGTCAAGCATGAGCATGGCCAGCGGCTGGCCACTGGTGTTGTACCGGCGGATGGTTCTCTGGCCAAGCTGAAGAAAGCTGCGGCGATTGGCTGCGCCCGTAAGGTGGTCGGTGGAAGCCAGGCGCTCCAACCGGCTATTGGTCGTGGTCAGCTGGGCGGTGCGCTCCGTTACCCGTTGCTCCAGTTCGTGGTTCCTGGCCTCCAGGTCACTCTTGGCTTCCCGCAGGGCTGCCTCGGTTGCCTTCAGTTCGGTGAGGTCGTGCTGTACCCCGACAAAATGCGTGGTATCGCCATTGCCGTCTTTCACCGGCGCGATGCTCAACTCTATCCACAGCGGTTCGCCGCTTTTTCGATAGTTGCGCAGAATGACCTCGCAGACGCGCTGGTCACGGATGGCGTCGGCTACCTCGGCAACGCCGGGCTGGTCTGGCTCTCTCTCGTTGAGGAATCGACAATTGCGCCCGAGCACCTCTGTGCTGCTGTAGCCGAACAGATGCTCAAACCCGGGGTTGGTCCAGATGATCGGCGTGTCCGGCTGCCGGGCGTCGGCGATTATGATCGAGTCGCTGGTGGCATGGATGGCCCGGTCCAGAAGCAGGAGTTGCAGCTTTTGCGAAGTGATCTCCCGCAGGAGCACGGCTGCTCCGACACCCAGTGCGACGAGGATGACGAGGTATTCCTGCAGAATCCATACGGCTTGCTGTGGATCGAGCCCGCCATAGGGCGCTGCCCCGTGTACCATAAAGCCGATAGCCAGACCGGCGATGAGCAAAATGGCACCGGCGGTACCGGCGACACTGAATTTCGCCGCAGCCCAGGCGACGGCAGGCAAAAGGATGAGCGGTGATAGGGGCAGCCCTGGCTGGTAGGGGCTGAGGACGCCAAACACGAGAGCACCCAGGCCCAGGATGAGCAGGCAAAGCAGCAGGTACTCGGCGATGAGTTTCGCGTTGCGTAGCGGCCAGAGTTGTGCGCGGTCGTGCCACAAGGTGACCAGAAGTGGCGTGATTAGGAGTAAGCCCAGCCCATCTCCCAGCCACCACAGGCGCCAGAGTGTCAGAAAACTGGTTTCGTCCCGGCCCAGCAGAATGTACACCAATGCCCCGGCGAGCGCGGCGACGGCGGAAGCCAACAGAGGGCCGGACAGAACGAAAATACCGGCCTGCTGCAGCGTGTCGAAGCGGAAAGGCGCCTTGGTGAATCGGCGAATCAGGCTGGCGGCGAGGAAAACCTCGAACAGATTGATTACGCCGAAAGCCAGGGCCGCCCAGGTCGGGAAAGCTGGCACATCGGCCAACCACTCGGCAAGGATTACCGCGGGTATGACGCTGATCCAGTCGCGTCTGGGCAGGATCAACAGCGCGGCGAGAACCACGGCATTTGGCGGCCAGACAATGGCGATACCCCCGGGGGTGATCGTCTGGGTCACACCCAGGTAAGCACCGCCCCAGTAGGCAACCCCTACCAGCAGTGCAATCGACAGACTGCGGAGGAAATGAGGGTGGTCGGCCATCCGTCATGATTGCATGGCGGTTACTCCCCGTCCAGCACCCTTCCGCGGGCGCCTCGACTGTGTGCGTCGATCAATACAGCGGCTCAGCCACACCAGCAGGAGCCAGCGCCAACCTTCTATTTGTGAGTCAGGTTGTTCTGCGCTCGCGAAAGCTGATGTATACTCCCGGCTGAAAAAAATACAAATCGTCAGGGGAAAGTACATGTTGTATCGCTCAAACAGATTTTTTTTGGCAATACTGGCAATGCTGTTGGCCCAGAATGTGAGTGCCGCAGAAGTCCTGGTAAATGGTGGTTTTGAAAGCGGGGACTTTACCGGTTGGAGTGTCACGGCGAACGGAGCCAGCAGCTGTGATAGCGACTGGACCGTTGTAACGACAAATAGTATATGCTCGTCCGTTTCTGATCCGGCTCCAGCTGAAGGGGTCTATCAGGCGGCCAATAGCTTCGACGGTAACGGCCCGCAGGAGTTCCGCCTTGTACAAGCGGTCAGCGTACCGTCTGGCGTTCAAGCTGCCACTCTATCCTGGCAACAACAATACAGAGTGAGCAATGGTGGAACAGAGCCGCGGACGTTTGAGGTCTTGATTACAGACGCCGCTGATAGCGCTACATTGGCAACGATTGATTCACAGAGTTTCACCGGGTCTACAAACAGTGGCGGTTGGGACACGATCAGTTTCGATATATCCAGCGCGCTCGCGCCACTGGCCGGTCAGTCGGTCAATATCGTGTTCAGAAACTTTATTCCCGAGGCTTTTACAGGTCCGGGCAATTTTGCGCTGGATGATGTATCTCTGGATATTACCGCTGCCGAACCTGCTCCTGTTCCTGTTCCCTTGCTCCCGGTTTGGGCGCTTTTGCTGCTGGGCGCGCTCGTCACTGGCGTTGCTGGACGGCACTCACGTCGCATCCGCAACCCCAGGTAGCAGGGCGCGGGTGTAAGGGCTACCAGGGCTACACAGGGATATTCCTGGTAGCCCTGGCTTTCCAACTCCCTTTGAGTGGACTTGCCATTCAAGGCGGTACCTGACCCCCGAATTCTTACTCCCCGTCCAGCACCCGCCCCAGGGTCACCTCGCCCATGATGGTGGTCCGGTTGATCACCCGCCGCACCCCCGGTGGCGTGCCGGTGGCACAGTGCATGATGCGCCAGTTGTCCCAGAGAACCATGTCGCCTTCCTGCCACTGGTGAAAGTAGTGGAACTCGGGCTTGCGGGTGTGGGCCACCAGGCGCTCCAGCAGCTCGATGGACTCGTCGTTGGACAGGCCGAATTTCTGCGGGGTGATCACCCGGTCCAGGAACTGCTCGACGATCTCCAGCACCTTGCGCCCACTGACGGGGTGGGTGACCACGGCGGGATACACGGCATCGGCGAAGTCGGGAAAGCCAATATCCGTTGGCTTGCGGGGAAGGTTTTCCCCCGGCTGGTAGCCTTCGAGATTCACGTAGCGCATGTGCTTGCGCTGCATGCTGAAGCTGTAGGCGACTTCCAGTTTTTCCAGCAGTGTCCGGGTTTCCTCATCCAGAGTATCCCAGGCCAGGGCCAGGTCGCCGAACCCGGTGAGACCTTCGCTGGACGGTACTTGCACCGCCGTGAGCACCGCGCCGTGGTTGGGGCGGGCGGTGTAGTGCAGGTCCATGTGCCAGTCCAGCCGGCCGACAATGGGCTCGCCGTTGTAGTGGGCGAGCATGTAGTTGTCCTTTTCGGTGCCATTCTCCAGTACGAACAGCTCCGGGTATTCGTCGGAGGTCTTTACCTTCAGCGGGTGTAGCTCCAGCGGCCCGAAAATGCGGCTGAATTCGATCTGGTTTTCCGGGGTGATGGCCTGGCCACGGAACAGCAGCAGCCCGTATTCATACCAGAGATCACGCAGCTCCTGCTTGAGTGCGTCGCTGAAGGGCTGGGTGATATCGAAGCCGCTCACTTCGGCGCCGATGTGTTGCAGGGGGGTGACGGTCAGCGTCATGGGTTTTCCTTAATCGGTGATCGTGAATGGGCGTTGTGGGGCGGGGCTTATTCCAGCACCCGCGGGTCGCGGCGAATTTCCCGCCGGGCCATGGCTTCCCAGAGGAAAGGGAAGCCGTTGCTGTCGGTCATCTTGCCGGTGGCAGCTGCAATTTTCGGATCCAGAGGCTGGCCGTTGCCCAGTGCCTCCACCCGCCAGGCCAGCCGACAGCGCCATTCCAGGGTGATGGCGCGCAGGTGGGCCTGGCGCACATCCTTGCCCACCAGGAACACGCCGTGGTTGGCCAGCAGCGCCCATTTGTGCTCGCCCAGCGCCTCGACGGCGGCGCGGCCTTCCTTCTCGTCGTTCACCGTGCCGTGGTATTCGTCGAATACGACCGGGTCGCTGTCCACCAGCGCGGAAGTCTGGTCGTAGATCGGCGGCACCCGCTTGCAGGCGGCCCAGACCGAGCCCCACTCCGGGTGGTTGTGGATTACCACCCGCACGTCCTCCCGCAGGCTGTGCATGTCGCGATGCACGTTGATCGCCGGGGTAACGTTCCAGCGGCCGTCGAGAATCTTGCCCTGCTCGTCGATTGTGAGAATGTCAGAGGCGCAGACTTCGTCCCAGGCCAGTTCCCAGGGATTTACCAGCATGGTGCCGTCATCCAGGCGCAGGGTGATATGGCCGGCGATGTGATCGTTGTAGCCCTCGCGGATCAGCACCCGGCACAGCAGGGCCAGCTCCTGATGCGGCGTCAGGGGCTGCATGATCGGGTAGCGGCCAGGGTTCGGTACCAGCGGGGCGAGTACTTTCCAGTTGATGCTGGAGTCATCCTTGTAATTCATTATCTGGATCCTCAGGTGGTGGGTGATTGGGTGCGGCTGATGGCGTGGCGGGCTGCAGGGCGTGAACCAACAGCAGTTGCTGGAGTTCGCTGCGGAAAGTGGCGCTCCCCAGCCAGTCAGGGTGCTCGTCCACGGCCCGGGCGGTTGCCTCGGTCAGGGTGGTGGCAATCAGGAAGGCGCGGATTGCGGCCGTCGCCGCCGGCATGTCCGACCGGTGGTGAAGCAGTAGCTCCTGCAGCCACTCTTCCAGCGAGCTGGTTGCGACGTAGCGGCGGACGCTGGCATGGACAAGGGTGTCGAAGCCGATCTCCCGGTGGTAGCCCCGGTAGACCTCGCCGTGCCGCTGCAACAGGCGCTGGTGGCGCTGGCAGGTGACCACCACCAGCTCGCGCAGGGTGTCCTCCAGAGACCGCCAGCGCAGGGCGCCGAGATAGCGGGTTTCGCTGGCGAGTTGGTCGGCTTCCTCGGGAGCGTCCTCCAGCAGGACATCGAGCAGCACCGCTTCCTTGTTGGGATAGTACTGGTAGAAGGAGCCGATGGTGACGCCCGCCATATCAGCGATGCGCTGGGCCGTCAGGGTGTCCGCGCTGCTGTCTTGCAGGATGCGCCGACAGGCCTCGCGAATGGACGCAACCAGGAGCCGCGAGCGGGCCTGCTGGGGCTGGCGTCGGGTGGCCTGCAACCTGTTGTCGGGATTCGTCATGGGTTACACCCTAACGCAGCAGCGTTTTGGCACAACTCGCGTTCAGGAATGACTCGGCCGGTGATAATGCACTGTTTTTAAATGAAAATCCCGTAAAATCCGATGGTACTCGGATTCCCTCTAGAATACCCCGCGCAAGCCGAAAGTCACCAGGTTGGCGCTGGTACGTGACAGGCCCGCCGTGCTGTTGTATTGCACGAAGGCAAACAGGTTGTTGGCAAATTGCGCTGAAACGCCGACGGTGAGCTCAAAGAAGTCTTCGTCCGGGTCATCGGTCGGCGATTGAAACTGCACGCTGCTACCGGGCACGGCGAAAGCATAGCTGTAGTCCAGGGCCTGTGACTCATTGTCAAACTCGTGGCGCCATTCGACCCCGGCATAGGGTAGCAGGACGCCAAAACCGGTGCTGCTTGCGTGGCGGACCATCATCCCGGCAATGGATTGCACGGACTGGACGTCCTGGCTGCCATAGCGCAGGGCCAGCCCGCCGTCGGTGCCGTCCTCACGCTCCTGATAGCCATCGATATCGATGTCGAGGTAGTCGAAGCCGAGGTACATGTCGGCGGTGGTCGCGCCGCTGCCGAAGACGTAACCGGCAGTGGTCTGGGCTCCAAGCTGGGTGCTGTCGGTACTGGCATCGAAGCGCCGGTCCAGCACCAGGCCCTGCGCGGTCCCCGATGCGCCCGGCGCGGCGGTCAGCTGGACTCTGCGCGCCATGTCAAAATCGTTCTGGCCGTAGCTGAGGATGCCGTTCACGTAGGTCTTTTCCATGCCGTAGACAAAAAATCCGGACAGGCTGTAGCCTTCGCTTTCTATCTTGCCGCCGGCGGAGCTGTTGGCGAAGTTGCTGCCCGCGGTGCGGTCCAGGTCGACCTCATAGCTGCTGTACCCCAGCGCCAGGCCCAGGGCGAGCCCGCTGTCGAAGGCATAGTCGGCGCCCAGGGTGACACCCCAGGAATCGAAGTCGTAGCCGCCTTCGTTGTCGGTTTCGTCCCGGTCGCCCCAGCCGATCGCGCCGTTGCTGAACCAGGCCCAGCCGGTGTCGGCGTCGCGTGCATCTCCCGCACCGGTACCCCCGGCAAGCGGTGGCGTGTTGCCGGCGACTGCCTCGGTGAGGTCCACACCGTGGACATTGAACGCCACGGGGGAAATCGAACTGCGGGCCCCGCGGCGGATGGCGTCCATGCGGGCCCCCAGGTTCACGAACTGTCGGTTGCTGCTCTCGGTCGCCAGGCGGGACTGACTGGATGCCTCCTCACCGGAAAATTGGCGAATGGCGTTGTAGGTATCGCTCAGGCTGGAATAGTTGTAACTGTTGTTTGTCGCGCCCAGCACGGTCAGTGACATCTCCCGGCAGCGACTGAACAGGTCGAGGCGCTGCCCTGACAACTGGCCAGTGGCGCCCAGTTCCAGGCAGGTGGCCCGGATCGCGTCGCCGGCATCGACGATAAACTGTGGCGCCCCCTGGTTCGCCAGTACCTGGCCGACATCCGTCGCCGGCCCCTGCTGGGCTTGGCCAGCGGCGGCCCAGGCGGCACTGCCGCTAACAATTGCCCACTTGATAAGCTTGTTCATGCCACCCGTCCCCCTGCAAGCAACGGGTGCAGGCTCGGGTTGCGCAACCGGCACCCCGAAGGTGCCGCCAAGCCAACCTGAGAAAAGCACCCGTAACGCGATCAGTTATTGTCCAGAAAAAGTCTAGTTCAGCTTGGGCACAGCGCAAGTGTGGTCTAGTATTAAAGTCTGCCTGTGGCAGTGATACCGCAGGCAGGCCACATTGCGAGATCGATGCCCGTGGATAGAACTTACGAGGTGACGCTGCAGGCCGATTTGCCCGGAAATGCCACCGAGGTGGATCCATTGCAACCGCGCGTACCTGCTCCCGGCATGGTGCTGCGGGATCGCTTTGTGCTGCAACGCATGCTCGGCGCCGGCGGCATGAGCAAGGTTTTTCTGGCACTCGACCGGGAACTGGAAGATTCCAATCCCTACGTCGCGATCAAGGTGCTCGGCGACACCTTCAAGGATCATCCTCAGGCGCTGACTTCACTGCGTCGCGAAGTGAACAATTCCCGCCAGCTCAACCATCCGAATATTGTCGGTGTCTACCACTTTGACCGCGATGGTGACATCGTCTTCATGGTCATGGAATTCATGCGCGGGGAACCGCTGGACGAATTTCTGCGCAAGTATCCGGAGGGTCTGCCCTGGGACCGGGCATGGCACATCATCCGCAGTTGCGGTGAAGCGCTGGCCTATATGCACGACCACGGTGTGGTGCATTCGGACTTCAAGCCGGGCAACGTCTTCCTCACCGAGAACAACGAGGTCAAGGTGCTGGACCTCGGCATCGCCCGGACGCTGGACGAAGCAATGGCGACCCGCAACACCACCCGTTTCGACGGTGACACCCCGCTTGCACTGACGCCACAGTACGCCAGCTGTGAAATGTTCGAGGGCCAGTCTCCCGACCGGCGGGATGACATCTACGCCCTTGGCTGCGTGGCTTACCTGCTGCTCACCGGGCGTCACCCCTTTGATGGTGCGCGGGCAATCGATGCTCGCAGCAACGGACTGGAAGCGGAACGTCCTCCGGGCCTGCGCCAGGGCCAGTGGCAGGTGCTGCTGCAAAGCCTGGCCCATCGGCGCCGTGAACGCGTGGCCAATGCCAGGGAGTTTCTCGCCGGCTTCGGGCCCGCGACAAGCTCCCGCAATGCGACTCCCTGGATCGCCGTTTCTGCGCTGTTGTTCGCCACCGGCATCGCCGCGGCGAGCTGGCAGGCGTATCAGGACTCGCCCGAACAACGCTTTATTGATGAGCTCCTGGTGCAATACCGGGATACCGGCAATCCATCAGTCGATGGGAAGCAGGTGGCACTGTGGCTGGAGCAGGGAGCGCAGAATATCACGATGGCCAATACTGCATTCGCCAGTGACGAATTCGACCGCGGCGGCTATTTTCTCCACGGCAGCACCAGCTCAGCGAAATGGGTCTATGACCTGGTGTTGCGTCAGGCTCCGGACGAAGCCAGCAAGCGCGCCGCTGCCGGCGGCCTGTTGCAGCTTGCGTCCGCCTATGAGGAGCCGGCGCAGCGCCTGGATGAGTTGCAGCGGTCGCGCGAGGCACTGGATTTCGCCTGTCGCGGCGTTGCCATCAATGCCCACAACCCGGTGTTGCGGGAGGTGTTGCCGTCCCTGTTGCAAAAAGTATCCAACCCCGGCGCCATTGCCGGCTGCAAGGCCTTGCCCGAGGGTATGCTGCCCTGACGCCGCAGCCCCGGGTCCGTATTCCGCGCTCCAGTACCAGGAGGGAACGAGCATCATGAAAATCCTGCAAAGTTGTGTCGTGGCAGGCCTGCTTGCGGCGGCCGCCACCGGATATGCACAGACGCCGACCGCCGACGCCGCGAGCCGCGCCGCCGAGCTGAAGGAGTTCGATATTGTGCCCTGCTTGCTGCCGCCGCGGGTGCGACGCCTGGGCGGCATCGTTTATCCGGAGCGGCGCCAGTTGACGCAGGTGACCGCGAAGGTGTGTGAACTGCGCGGCGGTGAGTACACAGCCTATGATCGAGCGACCCCCGAAGCCTCGGTAGCCTTCTTCCTGCCGCTTGCCGAAGAGGGGGATACCGCTGCGCAAACCCGGCTCGGTGAGGTGTACCAGTACCTGTTTGCACAACCCCGCTACGCTGACGCCATGGCGTGGTACCAGCGCGCGGCCGAGCAGGGAGATGTCACTGCGCTGCGCCGGCTGGCGCATCTTCATGAAAACGGGCTCGGGGTTGAGCGCGACTCATTGCTGGCGACCAACCTGTGGCGCCAGGCCACCGGCCTGGGCGAGGCTTTGGTGCTGGCCTCGGAGGCGGAGGCGGCCAGAACTGCCGCGGAGCAGCGAGTGGCGCAGTTGACCAGTCAGTTGCGGACCCGCAATGCGGAAGCCGACGCCCTGCGTCTGGAGCTGGAGGAAGCCCGTGCCGGGTTCATCGCAAGGCGCGATTCCCTGCGCGGCGCAGCGGAGGAGGTGGCTGCCCTGCAACAGCAGCTCGCCCGGGCCCGCAACCAACCGGCGCCGGCGGACAGCGGCCGGGTGGCGGAACTGGAGCGTGAGCTGCGGGACAAGCGGCAGCGTGTGGAGGATCAGCAGTTCCAGCTGGAAAGCCTGGAAGCGACACTGGACGCCAGGCAGGCGACCCTGCTGGCGAGTGTGCGCCAGGTAGAGCTGGAAAATCGCCGTCTGCAGGGCGAGTTGGAGCGGGTAACCGCCATGTCCGAGCTGGAGCTGGCGGAAGCCCGCAATGCGCTTGCAGCGAGGGGCCAGGAGATCGCCACCTTGCAGTCTCAGCGCGCCGAACTCGCCACCGGGGCGCAGGCGGACCAGCAGGCTCTGGCGGCCATGGATGCCCAGCTGGCGGCGCTGCGGGACGCGGCCGATACCCTGCGTGACGAACTGGCGACGGCCCTGAATGAACGCCAGCGCACGGAGGCGAAGCTGGCCCAGACCGAATCGGCCCTGGTCAAGTTGCGTCAGCAGGAGACCGCCGCCAGCGACGAACGGGAAGCACTGCAGGCCACCGTGGCGCTGGGGCGCAGTGAGCGCGACCAGCTTGCCGCGGCGGTGGCCGCCGCCGGGCGCGAGGAATCCAGCCGCAGCGCGGAGCTGGCACAATTGCGTGGAGAGTTGGCCGCACGCGACGCCCTCCTCGCCCGGCAGGAAACCAGGCTGGCCGAAGTGGACGCGGAAGCAAAACGCTACCAGCGCGAAGTCGCGGAACTGCGTGAGCAGTGGACGCAGCAGGTCGCGACCCGCAGCGTGCTGGAACCGCTGCCGGACACCTCTCGCATGCGCATTCCCGGCGATATCAAGGTAGGCAAGTTCCACGCTTTGGTGATTGGCAACAACAACTACCAGCATCTGCGCCAACTCAGTTTCGCCCACAACGATGCCCGCGCCATGCACGAGGTGCTGACCCAGCGCTACCGGTTCCAGTCGGAGCTGCTGCTGGACGCTACCCGGGGAGACATCTTCCGCCGCGTGGACGCTCTCAAGGGGTCACTCAAACCGGAGGATTCCCTGCTGATCTACTACGCCGGGCACGGCTCCGAAGACGGCTCCGACAGCTACTGGATGGGGGTCGACGCCACCTCGGCGTCACCCGGTGCCCAGGAAATGTTTGGCGTCTCCAGCAGCGCTCTGGCACGGTGGCTGGCCATGTTGCCGGCCAACCATGTGCTGGTGATCGCTGATTCCTGTTACTCGGGGCGCGGTATCGTGACCTCCGGCGGTATCAAGCTGCGGCAGCATGAAATTGAGCAGAACCTGAAATTCTACTTGCAGAACCGCGCGCGCACGGTGCTGACCTCGGGCGGCGTCGTGCCGGTGCCGGACGGTGGTGCCGGCAACCATTCAGTGTTCACCAAGGCCCTGGTGGGGTTGCTCACCCAGAATACCGGCGTGCTGTTCGACAATGACCTGTACGCTCACCTGAAGGAGCGTATCCGCCACGGTACGGAAGCCAACATCGCCGTGCCGGAGCCCATCTTCGGCCGGATCGAGATCAACAATGGGCACGGTTCCGGGCAGTTTGCCTTCCTCCACCCCAACGTTGTGGCGCAGCGTTGACTGCCGCCGGGATTTCGTTCCCGGCCCGCACCCGGTTGCCGTCTCGGCTCAACTTGGTATGATCTTCCACAGGCCGCTGATGGCGTAGTCGGCAAACTGCGAGACGCACTGTGCGAGCCGTTTATCCATGGGGAATCCACCTACCCGGTTGGGGCCAGAGCCGCGGGAGCCGGTTAAGCTCGCTCTGCCTGGACGCAGGGTCCCTCAGTGGGGCATGCCGTTGCCCGCCCAGACCACCTTCTCGCAATCTCCAGAAAAGTCCTTGATCAGCGCGGACCGCACCAGAAACTGGCTGGCCGTGATCAACCATTGGCCGTCGCGCCGCTCATACTCATCCAGATAATGACCACCCAACTGTACGCTGGTCTGGTCGCGGGTATTGATGCTGTGGAATCGCAGTCCCACCCTGGCAGTGGCCGAATCCGGGCCGGTGAGGTCGACGATCATGTTTTCCGCGTGATGCATGTCCACGATGTGGTCGTGGCAGCCCAGTTCCACGAAAACAGCGACGAAGGCCTCACGGCTATCGAACTGGCCGATGTGGCCGAAGTTGATTTCAATGTTGCCGGCTGCGAAGCAGTCCCGCACCAGGTCTGGCTGCTTGTCGTCACAGGCGTTGAGGTAACGGAACTTCAGTGTTCTGATAGCCTCTATGTCCTGCAGCGAACGTACTTGTGCCGCCCAATCCGTATCCTGTGGTCGCATGTGTGATCTCCGCGGAAGTGTGCATCGGGAGAGCTAGCATACCGCCCCGGAGCAGGGCGGCAACCCCGATTCCCGCTCTCGGCACAAGAGTTTTGCCAGTCCGACGATTAATGACCATACTCTGATTATTCAGGGAGAGAGACATGCAGTCGGCCGCGATACCAGATAACGATACCAGGCGCCTGGAGACGCTGAGATCTCTCAATATTCTCGACAGCAAACCGGAGGAGCGGTTCGACCGGCTTACCCGCCTGGCGATGCATGTGTTTGATGTGCCCATTGCGCTGGTCAGCCTGGTAGATACTGACCGCCAGTGGTTCAAGTCCCGCCAGGGGCTGGACGCGACAGAGACACCGCGCGATATCTCCTTCTGTGGCCACGCGATTACCGGTGAAGGCGCGTTTGTGGTGGAGGACGCTTCAGCCGACAGCCGCTTTGCCGACAACCCCCTGGTGACCAGCGACCCGGGCGTGCGCTTCTACGCGGGCTATCCGATCAGGTATCTGGACGGCAATGTGCTGGGCACGGTGTGCATTATCGACCACAAACCGCGTCAGTTTGGTTCCCGTGACCTGTTGATTCTGCAGGACCTCGCCACCCTGGTGGAACACGAGATGCAGGCCATGGAAATGGCTACCCTGGACGAACTGACCGCGATCAACAACCGCCGTGGCTTCTTCATCATTGCCGGCCAGGCCCTGCGCATGTCCCGGCGCAAGGACTTTCCGCTGACCCTGGTATTTATTGACCTCAACCGGTTCAAGCCCATCAACGATCGCTTCGGTCACGCGGAGGGGGACCGGGTGCTCAAATTCTTCGCCGGTGCCCTGCTGGAGGTCAGCCGGGATTCGGACATTGTGGCCCGGCTGGGAGGAGACGAATTCGTATTGCTGCTCAACGACGCCAACGACGATGAAGTAAAGACAGTCATGGCGCGGTTTCGGGAGGCTGTCGGAGAGTACAACCGGGGGCTGGAACTTGGCTATGCCGTTGCATTCTCTTACGGGGTTGTGCGCTACAACGCGGCCAGGCACGAGGATCTGGACGCTCTGCTGGCCGAGGGTGATGCCCTGATGTACCAGCGCAAACGGGGTGGCGACCACCGGTGATGACAGCGTGGCGAAGCTGGATTGGGAGCCCCGGGCGCCTGTACCCATTGCTGTTGATGACTGTTCTGCTGGCGAGTGTGGCCCATGCGCAAAGCCTGGAGGTACTGCGGGTCGGGGTCTATCACAACCCCCCCAAGTTGCTGCTGCTGGATGACCGATTGTCCGGTATTTTTGGTGACCTGTTGCAGCACATCGCAGAGCGCGAGGGTTGGTTGCTGGAGCCGGTGCCCTGTGGCTGGAACCACTGTCTCGAACTCCTGCGCGAGGGCCGGATCGACCTGATGCCGGATGTAGCCATCAACGATGTCCGGGACCAGGATTTCAGTTTTCACCAGACGCCGGTATTGCGCAGCTGGTCTCAGTTATACAGTTCGGCGGCGATCAACGTCGCCAGCCTGCTGGACCTCGATGGTCTGCGCATCGCGGTGCTGGAAGGGTCCGTCCAGCAGACCTACCTGGCCGACCTGATGCAGAGTTTCGATCTGGAGGTGCGCTGGGTTGCCGTTCCTTCTTTCGAACAGGGGTTCGTCGCGGTGCGGGATGGCCGCGCTGACGCGGTGGCCGCCAACCACCTGTTCGGTGATCAGCGCGCTCGTGACCTTGGGTTCTTTGTGACGCCGGTACTGTTCCAGCCTTCGCGTCTGTATTTTGCCGGGCGCCAGGGCTTGGACAGCACCGTGCTTGAGGTGCTGGACCGGTACCTGGGCAGCTGGCAGGCGGAGCCGGACTCTCTCTATTTCAGGATATTGCAGCGTTGGGGGGTGGGCGGTGACGAGTCCGATTTACCGGACTGGCTCTACCCGGTGGCAGGGGCGGGCCTGCTGCTGTTGGCCGTGGCCCTGTGGCTCGCCTGGTTGATGCGGCGCACGGTGGCTGCCAAGGCTTCGGAACTGCAGCTGGCGGAGACCCGGCTGGAAACCATCCTCGACAATATCGATGCCTGTATTTACACCAAGGGGCTGGACCACTGCTATCGTTATGTCAATCGCAGGCAGCGCGAACTGTTCGGGCGGGAGGCATCCGCCTTGCTCGGCGCAACCGATGACGACCTCTACGACCAGGCGACCGCGCAGCACCAGCGCGAAGTGGATACGCGGGTTCTGACCCGGGGTGAGCGTTCTGCCGAAGAGGAGGTCGTGACGTTCAAGGGTGGCGGTTCCCGCACCTTTCTGACGATCAAATTACCGCTGCGGGACCCGGCCGGCCGTGTTTATGCGTTGTGCGGTGTGGCTACCGACATCAGCAGCTATCTGCAATTGCGGGAAGAGCTCAACCACGCCCAGTATTTTGATACCGTCACCGGGCTCGCCAACCGCGTCCTGTTGCTGGAGCGTCTTTCCCAGGGCCTGGCCAGTGCCCAGCGCACGGGTCTGGAGGGCGCGGTGGTGACTTTGGACTTTACCGCGTTTGGCCTGGTCAACGAGACCTTCGGATTTCCGGCGGGCGATGAATTGCTGCGACAGGTGGCGGCGCGTATCACTGCCCTGGTGACCAAAGCAGACGTTGCCGCACGCATCGGTGCCGACGATTTCACCATCGTTTTGACGGATCTCAGCGGTGATCGTGACACCGCGGTGCTGGACGCGAGACGCTGGGTCAGCGCGCTCACAGCCTCCCTGAGTGAGCCTTTTCAGTTGGCGGGGACCAACCAGGCCATGTCATTTTCGGTGGGGATCAGCATGTTCAGTGATGCCGGCGCCGGTGCCAGCTCCGATGCCAGCACCTTGTTGCGCAACTCCGAGCTGGCCCTGGCGGGCGCCCGCCGGGACGGGGCGATGAGCGTGCGTTTCTTCGACCCGGCCATGCAGCGCGGCGTCGATCGTCGGCTAAAAATAGAATCGGCGCTACGGCAGGCGCTGGAGCAGCACTCGTTTGAGCTGTTCCTCCAGCCCCAGGTCGATTGTGACCAGCGGGTGATTGGCGGTGAAATCCTGCTGCGTTGGCGGCACCCGGAGCTGGGGGATGTGGCCCCCGGCGAATTCATTCCGGTCGCTGAGTCCAGTGGCCTGATCATCCCGCTGGGCAACTGGGTGTTACAGCAGGCCTGCCAGATTTTGCGGGACTGGCAGGCTGAGCCGCTGCTCTCGGATCTGACCCTGGCAATCAACATCAGTCCCCGACAGTTTCGCCATGGGGACTTTGTCGAAGAAGTGGAACGCAGCATTCGTCAGTACAACCTGCGCCCCAGTCTGATCGAGCTGGAAGTCACGGAGGGCATGCTGATCACTGATGTCGCCGATACGGTGGCGCGCATGGAGCGCCTGACCGCGCTGGGGGTACGTTTCTCGCTGGACGATTTCGGTACTGGCTACGCTTCCCTCAGCTATCTGAAACGCCTGCCGTTGTACCGGCTCAAGATCGATTACTTGTTCGTGCGCGACCTGCTCACCGATAACAATGACCAGGCTATTATCGCCGCCACCCTGCAGTTGGGGCGCAGCCTGGGTCTGGATGTGATCGCCGAGGGGGTCGAAAGCAGTGGCCAGCTGGAACAGCTCAAGGTCATGGGCTGCGAGAAATTCCAGGGGTTTTATCTGGGCCTGCCGGAACCGGTCAGTCACTGGGCGATCCGCCTGCGGCAATCCCGGCAGCTCGTTTCAGCGGGGTAGCGGTACTTTCGCCGGAGCACCGGCGACTTCCTGCACCAGTCGCGGTACCAGGTAGCCCGGAAGCACGGTGCTGATCTCCCGGTGCAGTGCACGTGCCCGTTCCGCACCGACCTCAAAATGAGCAGCCCCTGCCACCCGGTCGAGGAGATGCAGATAATAGGGCAGGGCGCCGGCCTCAAACAGGCGTTCGCTGAGGCGGGCAAGCGCGGACGCGCTGTCGTTCACACCCGCCAGCAAGACCGCCTGGTTGAGCAGCGTCATACCCTGCTGGCGAATCATTGCGAAGGCCGCTGCCACGGCTGCGTCGATCTCATTGGCGTGATTGCAGTGCACCACCAGCACTGTCTGCAGGCGTGGGTGGGACAGGGCCGCCAGCAGCGCCGGGGTGGTCCTGCCGGGAATCACCACCGGCAGCCGTGTGTGCACCCGCAGGCGCCGGATGTGGGGGATGGCTGCCAGCTCCGACACCAGCTCTGCGAGTTGGGCATCACCCGCCATCAGGGGGTCGCCGCCGCTGAGGATGACTTCGCTGATGCTGTGGTTGTCGGCAATGTAGGACAGGGCCGACCGCCACTCGCTGCGGCTGTTCTGGTTGTCCGCGTAGGGGAAGTGGCGGCGGAAGCAGTAGCGGCAGTGGATGGCACAGCTGCCGGTAACCAGCAACAGCACCCTGCCCTGATACTTGTGAATGATGCCCGGCTGCGGATTGGCCGCGCCGGTCTCCCCGGTCGGGTCGGAGCCATAGCCCGGCACGGCCTGCAGCTCCCGGGTCCCCGCGAGTACCTGGAGCAGCAGGGGATCGTGCGGGTCTCGCTGAGCCATGCGGGCGAGAAAAGCTCGCGGGACCCGCAGCGGGAAGTCCCTGGCCGCAGCGTCGCTCCAGCCGATTTGCTCGGGGCGCAATTGCAGGGCGTCACAGAGTGCCGCCGGCGAGGTTACCAGGTCGCGCAGTTCGGCGCGCCAGTCGGCGGCCGCGGTGCCGGCATTGATGAGCTCGATGGAGTTCATGGCTGGCGGTACAGGCCCAGGGCCTTCTTCAGGTCGCGCTTGAGTAGCGTGGCACCGGTGTGCAGCCGGTTCTTCAGGCTCAGCCAGCGCCAGCGCGTTACCGGCAGCAGTTGCTCCCAGATCTGCTGCGCCGCGGGCGCCAGGACGAAGCTGGCGCTGACCTCGGCCTTGTCGGCCCGGCCGAAGCCGCGGAATTCATTGGTTTTGTTGTCCTGGTGGATCACGGTCAGCCAGATACGCTGGCCGCGGATACGGCGCAAGTGGGGCTCGCGCTTCCACTGGGCGTGAACCTTGTGCCAGACGCTGAGCGGCTCCCGGTTGCGCTCGATCAGGCTGACAAAGGGGTTGTAGGCGTTCACGGTGCGCCCCAGGCGCTGTACCGGGGCAATCTCCAGCATGTAGCCGTCGATAAAATCCAGGGCCAGGAAATCCGTGGGCGCAAACTGCTCCTGTACGCGGGCGATAAAATCGCTGCTGATACAGTCGTCATTGTCCAGGCGGCTGGTGATAACGTAGGGGGCAGCGGCTGCCGCAATGCGCGCCTGTACGTCTGGCAGAAAAGCCGGCATGCCGTCGACAAACACGGGCTGGAACTGCGGGCATTCCCGGTGGTAGCGTTCTATGCGCGGCAGCCACTGCTCCGGAGTCTGGGTGTCAAAGTACACCAGCCAGCTGAACCCGGCTTCGGTTTGCGCCGCCACGCTGGGCAGGCAGTACTGTTCAAACAGCTGGAAGCGATCCTGTAGCCAGGCCTCGCTCAGGACCGGGTGCTGCGACCGGCTGCTGGTCCAGCTCGGGTTGCGCAGGTTAAAGCGGGTGATGAGAAAGTGTTCGAACATTGGTGGTTGCATCCGGTCCCTGCGGTCCCTGCGGCCCCTGGGCGGCCCTGGCTGGCCAGCGGGCTCAGCCCAGACGATCGCGAAGGCTATAGAATAACATGCCCGCAACCAGTCCGGGCCAGCGCAGCAGGGTACCGCCGGGGAATTGGCGGGAGGGAACCCGGGCCATGACGTCAAAGCGCTCGGCGCTGCCACTGATGGCCTCCGCCAGCAGCTTGCCCGCGAGGGTGGCAATCGGCACACCGTGGCCGGAATAGCCGTGGGCGTAGAACACCTGCGACGACAGACGACCGAAGTCCGGCATCCGGTTCATGGTGATGGCCAGGGTGCCGCCCCAGCCATAGTCGATCCGGGTGTCTGCCAGTTCAGGGTAGATACGCAGCATGTGCTTGCGCACAAAACCCTTGATGTCGGCGGGGAAGCGGCGGGTGTAGGATTCGCCACCGCCAAACAGCAGGCGGTTGTCCGCAGACAGCTTCCAGTAATTGACCACGAACAGGGTATCCGTCATGGACGTGTCGTCACGGGTCAGTTGCCGCGCCAGCGGCTCCGGCAGCGGTTCTGTCGCCAGCATGTAGTTGTTGATCGGCATGATGCGCCCTGCGGTGCGCGGCTCAAGCTTTTCCAGATAGCCGTTGCAGGCCACCACCAGGTAGTCGCAGGTCACGGTGCCATTGCCGGTCTTGACGGTGACCTTGCCGCCCTCGCTGTAGCCGGTCACCCGGCTGCCCTCGTGCAGGTGGGCGCCGAGGTCGCGGGCGGCCCGGGCCAGGCCCAGGGCGTAGTTGAGGGGGTGCAGGTGGCGCGCGCCGAGATCGAGGGAGGCGCCGTGGAAGCCCTGGCTGGAGGTCATCTCCGCCAGCTCGGTGCGGTCGACGTAGCGGATCTGGTCGTAGCCATAGACGCTGTGCAGGTGCTCAACTTCCTGCTCAAGTTCCCGGGCGTCGCCGGGCTTCGACGCCAGGTGCAGATTGCCGCGCTTCAGTTCGCAGTCGATTCCGTGGCTGTCAATCAGCTCGCAGACCGTAGCCACTGCTTCCAGGCCGAGTTGCCACAAGGCTTTTGCATGCTCCAGCCCGACCCACTTCTCCAGCTGCTCCTGGCCCGCGCGTTGGCCGGTGCCGACATGGCCACCATTGCGTCCAGAGGCGCCCCAGCCGATTTTATTGGCCTCCAGCAGAATGACGCTGTAGCCGCGCTGGCGCAGGTGAATGGCGGTCGATAGCCCGGTGTAACCGCCACCGACAATGCAGACATCCGCCGCGCTGGAGCCTGCCAGCGCCGGGAATTCCAGCTGCTGGTTGGCGGTGGCGGCGTACCATGATGTGACGTGCGCTTCATTTTCCATTGGGCCATTATACGGATACGCTTGCGATGCGCTGCATAACACGTTAGGGGTAGCCCCCTTGCAGCATTATTTACAGTACTGCGATACTGGCCACTTCCCACCCTGTGGAATTCGTATGAAAACCGATACCCAAGCCATTCATGAGTGGCTCAAGCAGCACAAGATTTCCGAAGTGGAGTGTCTGGTGCCCGACATGACGGGCAATGCCCGGGGCAAGTTTATCCCGGCGCAGCAGTTCCTCAGCATGGGGGATCCGAAGCTGCCGGAAAGTATCATGATCCAGACCGTCACCGGGGAGTACTCGGATGAACACTGGGATTTCGTCGAGCCAACCGACGCCGACATGATTCTCAAGCCAGACCTGGCTACGCTGCGGGTAGTGCCCTGGGCCCGTGAGCCCACCGCCCAGATCATCCACGACTGCTACAAAATGAATGGCGAGCGCCATCCGCTTTCCACGCGCAATGTCCTGCGTCATATCCTGGACCTGTACGCGGCCGAGGGATTGCAGCCGGTGGTGGCGCCGGAAGTCGAGTTCTTCCTGGTGGCCAAGAACACCGACCCGGACTACGAGCTGATGCCGCCCAAGGGCCGGTCCGGGCGCCGGGAATCGGCGCGGCTGTCCTACAGCATCGACGCAGTAGCGGAGTTCGAGGACTTCGTTGAGGACATGTACGACTACGCCGACGAACAGAAACTGCAGGTCGACACCCTGATCCACGAAAACGGCGCCGCCCAGCTGGAGATCAACTTCCTTCACGGCGACGCCATGAGCATGGCCGACCAGGTGTTCGTGTTCAAGCGGACCGTGCGGGAAACCGCGCACAAGCACGGGATGTACGCGACCTTCATGGCCAAGCCCATGCAGCGTGAGCCCGGTAGCGCCATGCACATTCACCAGAGCATGCTCCGCGTCGATACCGGCGAGAACATTTTTTCCGAAAAGGACGGCACTCATACCCCGGCCTTCCTGTCCTACATCGCGGGGCTGCAGCGCTACACGCCGGAATTGATCAGCCTGTATGCGCCCAATGTGAACTCCTATCGCCGGTTGGCGCCGGAGATTGCGGCGCCGATCAACCTCAACTGGGGCATGGACAATCGCACCACGGCCTTCCGGGTACCCTGGGGGCCGCCGGAGGCGACCCGGGTGGAAAATCGGTTCCCCGGCGCCGACGCCAACCCCTACCTGGCTATTGCCGCCACGCTTGCCAGCGGCTATCTGGGCATGAAAAAGGGCCTGACGCCGACGCAGCCTCACCAGGGCACTGCCAACGAGGACGACGTCGAGGTCGCGCGCACCCTGGAAGAAGGCCTGCGCAATCTGCACAACACGCCGGAGCTGCAGGACATGATCGGTGACCTGTTCCTGCGCGCCTATGCCGCGGTGAAGCTGGATGAGTTTGAGGAGTTCAACCGCGTGATCAGCTCCTGGGAGCGCGAACACCTGCTGCTGCAGGTCTGACGGAGGCACCGATGACAGCGAGCAGCAATGTGTTCGGCAGCGAGCGGCGTTATCAGCTGTTCACCGCCGTCAAGTACCTCACTTTTCTGCTGTTGGGCATCAATGTCTATCTTTTCCTGCAGGAAGAACTGCTGACCCTGGCGGCGATGGGCGCGGACTCCGTCGCCGCGGGCCAGCTGGTGCAGGTTTTCTCCGCCACCATTGATACCGCCGCCTGGATCATCCTGCTGCTGTTGTTTGAGCTGGAGACCTCGGTGCTCGATGACCGCCGGATTCATGGCCCCGTGCAATGGGCGCTGCACGGGATCCGGGGCCTGTGCAGCATCGCCATCGTCTACGCCTTCACCGGCTACTACGCCGAGCTTACCCCGCTGTACGACGTTGCCCCCTTCCTCGGTAACGCCTGCGCCATGGCCGACCAGTCCTGGTCAGTGCTGGTCAATCTGGATGAGTTTGTCCCGCTCGACGCGGTGAGCTGTGCAGCCCTGGGCGGGGAGGTCTATCAGCTGCAGGGCTTCAATGTCCTCACCAGTGCCGACAGCCTGGCAGCCGCCAAGCGCCTGGCCTGGGTCGATGTGATCAACGCCGGCGTCTGGATTCTGGTGGTGGTGGTGCTGGAAATCGAGGTGCGCCTGCAGTTGCGGGGCAAGCTCTCGGCGTCGATCCTGGGGGCCAACAAGTATTTCAAGTCGGTACTCTATGGTGTGCTGTTCTTCGCCGCAGCCTATTGGGGTGTGGCGGGTGATTTCCTCGATTTCTGGGACGCGTCCCTGTGGCTGTTTGCCTTTATTTTCATCGAAATGAATGTATTCGAGTGGCAGTATGAATCGCGCCCGGATACAGCTGCCGTCTAGAGTTTTTCTTCCAGCCCGATGTGCTCAATGCGGGGATAGGGGCGCCACTCGAACACTTGCTGGTGATTGCAGATCAGGCAGCGGTGGTCTATCGCTCCGGATTTGGGGTCCATCTCGCCACAGGCCGCCATCATCCCCTTGCCACAGGCGTCGCAGACGTAATTGACTTCGATGGGTCTGACTTCGCGCTTCAGTTCCGGCATTGCCTGTTGCTCCTGCTTCCCTGGGGGGCCTATGCTAGCGCGACTGCCTGCACATAAGAAGCGTTCTCTCGAGCAACTTTCGCGCACACTCGGGTTTCGGGCAATGTAGCGAATGGGGGCATGTTTGCCTACCGGGTACTAGCATATAAGCTGTGCCGAACTGCCTGGGGAGTCCTGAGCTTGGATACGGAACTGCTGCGCACTTTCCTTGAGGTGCGCAATACCCGCCATTTTGGCCGCGCTGCCGAGAACCTGTTTATCACTCAGGCGGCGGTCAGCGCGCGCATCAAGCAGCTTGAGGAAGCGCTGGGTGTGGCGCTGTTCATCCGCCATCGCAACAACATCCAGCTCAGCAGCGAAGGTGAGCGGCTGGTCCCGCATGCAGAAACCGTGCTGCTGGCGCTGACGCGCGCGCGCCAGGAATTGCGCCTGGAGGATGCCCGCAGCAGTCAGGTCTATCTGGGAATACGGATCGGGATCTGGAGCAGTGTCTTGCAGCAGCGGCTGCATACCCTGCAGCGTGAAGACCCGGACCTTGCCCTGCGCATCGAGAGCCGCGAATCCGGCGAACTGATGCGCAAGCTGCTGGACCGCACTCTGGATCTGGCTATAGCCTACGAGCCACCCGGTGTGCCGGAGCTGGAGAGCGTACCTGTCGGGCGCCTGACCCTGCGCCTGTACAGCTCCCGGCCGGATGACACGCTGGAGGAAGCCATGGCCGGCAACTATGTGTTTCTGGACTGGGGCGGGGGCTTCGCCCGCTTTCACGACAAGCGTTTTGGGGAACAGCGGCCGCCGCGGCTACACACCAACCTCAACGATCTGGCCAGCGATTTCCTGGCGGAATTTGGCGGCGCCTGTTTCCTGCCCGCGAGCCTGCTGGACTATCTCGCGGGCACGGGTCTGTCGCCCGTTGCCGCCGCCCCCAGCTTCAGCCGGCCCCTGAATCTGGTCTACCACAGCAGCTCACCCAAACGCGCCCAGATCGACCGGGTGGCGAAGTGTTTTCAGGGGGTTCAGGTATAGCAGGGGGAGAGGACATGGTCGCCTTGTGGGCGACTTCCGGGATTCAGCGACCGGGCGGGGGCGTGCGGGCTCCCGCCACCGGGGACTAGAAGTCCTCGAATTCCAGGTCGTAGTAGCCCAGTTCTTCCCGCAAACGACGCTGCTCAATGCGCTGCTCGGCACGGCGACGTTTCGCGGCGAGGCGCTGCTTTTCGGTGGAAACACAGGCAACCTCTTCGAAGTCGTCATCCGCCATGTCCATCAGCGCCGGCTCGAAGATATCATCGAGGCCATCATTGGCAGCGGGTTCTTGTGTGCGTTCAGTCATAAATCACCTCCTGATGATTTATAGCCTTGAATTTCGGCGCAATATCACTCAGTGATTTCAGCGAGTAAATCAAAATTTTGTTGGATTTATAACAAATTTATTTTGTTGAGAGTGCTGCTACGCACGCGGCTTAATGGATAGGCGGCCCGCTCCCTGTCCTGGGTTCCCTGCACTCGCGGCTACGTCCCTGTAGTCTGTCATCCTTGACGGTGTTGCCAGCGAGCCGCCTGGGTCAATTCCAGCAAAGGCCGTGCCAGTCCCGCTGCAACGTGAAACCGGTGGCAAGTGGCCGTAGTGGGCTTGACGCGCTGTCCGTCCCGGCGTCGGCGGACGTGTCCGGCCGCGTCCATCAGGCGTCAGCTGGCGCCGCGCAGTCGGGTCAGAATTTCCATTGCAACGTCCTGGGGGTCGCGCCCTTCTGTGGCGACGGTGAAATCCGCGTAGCGGCGGTAGAGGGGGGTGCGCTCGCGGAAGACATCGGCATAGCTGTAGCCGACGTCACTGGCAATGCCGCGCGGCGGCGCGGCGGCGACGCGTGCTTCCAGGGTCGACAGAGGCACGTCCAGATAGACCACCGGCCCGGCCTGTTTCAGGCGCTGCATGATCCGGTCGCTGTACACCACGCTGCCTCCGGTCGCGATGACAGTGTGTGTCAGCGGGACGGCCAGCAGGATCTCCTCTTCCAGCGCACGCAGGACGATATGGCCGCGACTGTCTATGATCTCCTGCAGGGTGGCTCCCGCCTGGACCTGGATTTCCAGGTCGGTGTCGTTGAAATCCAGGCCCGAGAGTTTGGCCAGCAAAACCCCCACGGTGCTTTTACCGGCGCCGGGCATGCCGATCAGGCTGATGGTGCGCGTTGGAGGCGGGTTTTGATGCACGGTGTGGTCCTGCGGCAAGGATGGTTACAGTAGCAACGCCCAGACCGCATGGCAAAGCCCTGCGCCGGGTTCGCCGCTGACAGACCGATGGCGGGCGCCTGGGAGCGCAAATGTTAGTCTGGTAGCCACCAGGAAAGCCAACCCGAGAGTTTTTTGAATGTCATTTAAATTCGAGATCGGAGAATCCGCGGGCGACGGCATCCGCCGCATGGCGCGAGAGCAGATGGACAAAGCGCTGGCGGAAATCGTCGATAGCGGCCTGGACCGGCACGGTACCGTGCACCAGTTGCGCAAGCGCTGCAAAAAGATCCGTGCGCTGCTGCGCCTGGCCCGCGGCGATCTGGATAACGGCTGCCAGGTGTACAAGAGAGAGAACGACTGCTTCCGGGATGCTGCCCGGAGCTTGTCCTACGTTCGCGATGCGGAGGCGTTGCTCGAGACCTATGACCGGCTGATCGACACCTTTGCCAAACAGAGCAATCGTCAACGCCTGAAAAAAGTGCGTGACGTGCTGGAGGAGCGGAAGCGGAAGGTGGTCGAGGACGGAATTGGCCTCGACGGCCGGATCGAGGCCTTCGCCGCCACCATCCTTGAGGCGCGCAAGCGGGCCGGCGACTGGCCGATCGGCGACGGCTTCGATTCCCTGGCACCGGGCCTGCAAGAAACCTATGCGCGGGGCCGCAAGGCCATGAAAAGGGTGGCGGACAAGCCAGGCACTGAAAACTTTCATCAGTGGCGCAAGCGCGTCAAATACCATCTCTACCACGTGCGGGTACTGCGCCCGATCTGGGACGACGTGCTGGATGAGTGGCGGGACGCGTTGGAAGACCTGGGCGACGACCTGGGCGATGACCATGACCTTGCGGTGTTTGGGAAAACGCTGTCGGAGGAACAGGAGCGTTTTGAGTCCAACCGCGACCTGCAGGCCCTGCTGGGTCTGTCCGACCGGCGGCGCGCCCAGTTGCAGGCCCGGGCGTTTCCGCTGGGCCAGCGCCTCTTCGCGGAAAAGCCCAGGCATCTGGTGCGTCGGTTCGAAGCCTACTGGGAGGCGTCGCTTGCCGACGTGAAGCGTGGTTCGAGCATGATGGAAGCCGATGCGAAGGTGCCTGCCGATGACTGAGTCGGATTCCACGCGCGAAAGCGAACGGAAATTGCGGGTGGATGGCGCCAAAACCGGCGGCGGCTCATGCTTTGCATTCTACCCTGTTCCGGCAGCCTCCCAGGGCAACACGCCGGCCACAACTGCCGCCATCAGTGTGATTATGGCGTACGCCACCAGTACCAGCACGCCATCATGCGCCACCAGAGCCAGCCCGAAGGCGCAGAGCGCGACACCGGCGATGGACGACGAAAACAAGACAAGTTCCATTGCCGGCATCATCACCGCAATGGCCAGGCAAGTCAGTGCGATCAAGACCGTTGACGGACCCCTGACCAGATATGTCAGACGCGGTTGCAGATAGCGGTCAATAGTCGCGCAGGGTGTCTGCAGCCACTCCAGTATCCGCAACAGCTTTTGTCGTGGCAGCGTGCGTTGCAGTAGCCACCGGGGCAGCCAGAAGTGACGTCGGCCGGCCAGCATTTGCAGTGACACCAGCAGCACGATCAAGGCCATCATCGAGGGAAACAGCGGAATCCCGCTCAGGGGCGAGACCAGCAATGTGCCCGTAAGCATAAGCAGCGGCGCGAAAGATCGGGTACCTACAGCCTCGAGTATGTCACCCACCGTAACAAGGGTGTGCTCGTTGTGCGCCACGATCGCGATCTGCTCGAGCAACTCTTCAAGGTTCCTGGCAGCATGCTCAGTCATGAGCGCAGGGCAGCAACTTACGCATAAAAGGACCGTATTGAACCTGACATCTTCTGCTGGGGGGGCAACGCTTGCGTGACCGTTCGTAGCGGGAAGCGTAACCTACAACACCGTTGGCGACCAGCGGGTTGCTTCCCCCGGGGTAGATCTCGCGCCTTGCGCGGGCGTTGGCCTCTGGTTAGAGTGCCGGATTGCCCCCATCAGACACAGCCGAGGCGTTAACGATGACCCTGTTGCACACTCCTCTCGACGCCCTGCACCGGGAACTCGGTGCCCGCATGGTGCCTTTCGCCGGTTACGACATGCCGGTGCAGTATCCCGCCGGTATTATCAAGGAGCATCTGCATACCCGGCAGGCTGCCGGACTGTTCGATGTTTCCCACATGGGTCAGGTAGTGCTGTCGGGAGCGGGGTCGGCGGAGCTGTTGGAAGCCCTGGTGCCGGCGGATGTCGTTGGCCTTGCGGATGATCGCCAAACCTACGCCCTGCTGACCAACAGCACTGGGGGCGTGCTCGATGACCTGATTATCACCCGCTGGGGGCCGGAAACCTTCTTCCTGGTGGTAAATGCCGCCTGCAAGGAGCAGGACATCGCCCATTTGCGTGCGCACCTGGATGGCCAGAGCCTGGAGGTGATGGCGGATCAGGCCCTGCTGGCACTGCAGGGACCGGCGGCGCGCGAGGTCATGGCCCGGCTGTGTGCCGCGGCCGCCGCGCTCACCTTCATGCACGGCATGCGGGCGAGTATCGACGGGGTGGAGCTGTACATCACCTGCTCCGGCTATACCGGTGAGGACGGTTTCGAGCTGTCCCTGCCCGCGGTCAGCGCGGACAGGATTGCCCGCCTGTTACTGGCACAGCCGGAAGTTGCACCGATCGGCCTGGGTGCTCGCGATTCCCTGCGTCTCGAGGCTGGCCTGTGCCTGTATGGGCACGAGTTGAGTGCTACCATTGATCCGGTGCAGGCCGGGCTGGTCTGGTCCATTGGCAAGGCGCGGCGCCCCGGCGGCGAGCGCCCCGGTGGCTTCCCCGGGGCCGACAGGATTTTCCAGCTTGTCGAGCACAGGCCGCCGCTGCGTCGGGTGGGGTTGGTGGTAGACGGCAAGCGGCCGGTGCGGGAGGGGCAGACGGTGTTCGACGAGCGTGGCGAACAGGTAGGTGAAGTCTGCTCTGCCTGCTTTGGCGCCAGCGTCGGTGTTCCCATTGCCATCGCCTATGTGCGACGGGACGGCGGCGAGCCAGGTACGCGGCTGATAGTCGATGTGCGCGGCAAGCCGGTCTCGGTCACCGTGGCCAAAATGCCTTTCGTGCCCCAGCGCTACTTCCGCGGCTGAGCCCGACCCGGGTCAGTGCGCCCAGGCGCGCAGGGCCCGGAACTGCTGTGACAGGTAGTCCATCTGGTCTGCCAGTACCCGCTCCTTGGCCAGGAAATGCCACTCCCAGGTGTTGGGCCGGAACGGCACCGCCAGCAGCGGCATGCCGGCTTCTTCCGGGGTGCGGTTATCCTTTGCCCAGTTGCAGCGGCGGCAGGCGGCGACCACATTCTCCCAGCGGTCGCTACCGCCGCGGGAGGTGGGCAGCACATGGTCACGGGTCAATTCAGAGCGGGGAAACTGCTGGCCGCAGTAGAGGCAGCGGTGGTCATCACGGCGGAACAGGGTGCGGTTGCAGAGCGGCAGGCTGAAGTCGCTGCGGATGCGCCCCTGCAGGGCGATGATCGGTTGCAGGTCGATGCGGGAGCGCAGGCCGGTGAGGCGCTGGACTCCGCCCATAATCGGCGGCAAAGGTGCCCCCACGCCGTAGAGGACGTCTCCTCGGGCGTAGGCGGATACGGCTTGCTGGGCGGTGATCCAGCCGCGTGGTTGACCTGCTACGTCCAGTTTCAGGATGTTTTGCATGGGCGGCCACTCCGTGGTTTGCTCTAAGCTACTGTAAAAGTGTGGCTTTCACAATCCTGCAGATTGTGTACCCTGCAATGGAGTCACGGGGCGTGCGCACACCGCTCCTGGCCGCTATTCTGTAATGTGTGTGCGCATTTCGCTAATACAGCGGGGAGTCGGCGGTGACGGTGCAGTGGATATGGCTTGGTGCAACCGTTGTACTGGTGTTTGCTACCCTGGTGCCGCTGTCGCGGATCACCGCCTGGTGGATTCGCGGGCTGGATTTTCCCCGCCTGCAGCTATCCGCGCTCGCCGGCACGCTGCTTGCCGTCGGCGTGGTGATCGGCGTGCTGGATGGGCTCAGCCCGCTGGTAATTACCGGTTTGGCCCTGTGCGCCGGATGTATCATTTTCCATGCCTGGTGGATTCTTCCCTACACCCGCCTGTGGCCGCGGGAAGTGCTGGACACCGATGGCGCGACACCCTGCCTGCGGCTGCTGACGGCAAATGTTCTGACCCCGAACCAACATGCGGACCGTTTCCTCGAACTGGTGCGCCAGAACAACCCGGACATCTTCATCACGCTGGAATCTGATTCCCGGTGGCAGGGCTATCTGGACACGCTCGAGGGCGACTATCCGTTCAGCGTAAAGGTGCCCCTGGACAATCTCTACGGCATGCACCTGTACTCCCGCCTGCCGCTCAGCGACACTAAAGTCGCCTATCTGGTGCAGGAGGACATACCCTCAATCCACGCCAAGGTGCATTTATCGGACACGGTTGACCTGCGCCTGCACGTACTGCACCCGGCACCGCCAAGCCCGACCGAAAACGAGGAATCCACCGAGCGTGACGCGGAGCTGGTGGTGGTGGCGCAAGCGGTCGCGGACGAGACCGGCCCCGTCATCGTCACCGGCGATCTCAACGACGTTGCCTGGTCGACCACCACGCGTCTCTTTCGCAAGATCAGCGGCCTGCTCGACCCGCGGGTGGGGCGCGGCATGTTCAACACCTATCATGCCGAGCATAAATTGCTCCGCTGGCCCCTTGATCATCTGTATCACAGCGACCACTTCACGGTTAGCGAGCTGCGCCGTCTGCCGGCCTTCGGCTCGGATCACTTTCCCCTGCTGGTCGAACTGTGCCACCAGCCCGTGCGGGGGGATAAGCAAGAGGGGCTGAAGGAAGATTCAGAGGACCGCGAGTTGGCGGGGGAGAAGGCCGCGGCTGAGCCCGTTACTGCCGAGGATGTACCCGACCCCGACCCCGATCGCTAGTCTCAACGCTCGCTGCCCGGTGTTCACCGGTTATCGCGCCGTCCAGCTCACTTCGACCAGGGCGGACCCATTGCCGAGCACGCGACCCTGAAAATGCTGGCCGCCCAGAATTTCGCCCACACCCGCCGGGGTTCCTGTCATGAGGATGTCGCCGTCTTCCAGAGTCATGAAGCCGGCCAGGTTGTCGAGAATGCTCTGCGGTGGATACAGCATCAGCGGCACACCTCCCTGCTGGCGCGTTTCGCCGTCGACCCGCAGCTCCATTGACAGTTGCTCGACCGGCAGGGTCAGCGGCAGGAACTCGCTGAACAGGGCGGCGCCGTCAAAGGCCTTGGCGCGCTCCCAGGGCAGGCCTTTCTCTTTCAGGCGCGACTGCAGGCTGCGTTTGGTCAGATCGAGTCCAAAGCCCACGGCGGCCAACTGTCCGCCCTCCACCAGAAACGCGATTTCACCCTCGTAGTGCAGGGGCTCCCCATGAGCCGCATACAGGGTGTCGCCCAGGGCCGAGTTCGGCTTCAGGAACACGACCATGTCTTCGGGCACCTCACTGCCCAGCTCTTCGATATGGGCCACGTAGTTGCGGCCGATGCAAACGACCTTGGAGGGCGCAATGGCGCGGCCCTGGCAGTGAATTGTGCGCACAACAGATGTCCTCGTAGCGGTTTGGCGTGCTTGCTGTGGCATCATAGCGCGGTCGCCGGCGCCTGAAACAGCGTGCGCCAAAAGTTTCTGGGAACAGGGAGTAACCATGGATCTTGTCACCGAATGGGGTCCCCTGGTGCTGGCCATGCTGGCAACGGGTGTTTTCGCCGGTCTCATGGCGGGCCTGCTGGGAGTCGGTGGCGGGATTGTCATTGTGCCGGTGCTGGATGCCGCCCTGGGAACCCTGGCCGTCGATCCGGCGATCCGCATGCATGTTGCGGTGGCGACCTCGCTGGCGACAATCATCCTGACTTCCCTGTCATCGGCTCGCGCCCACCACCAGCGTGGTTCGGTCGATTTCATCGTGGCGCGCAGTTGGGGTGGCTATATCCTGGTGGGCGCGGTGTTCGGCGCCTGGCTGGCTTCGCGCCTGCACAGCAACGTGCTGGCGTTGATCTTTGGTTCGGTGGCGGTGCTGCTGGGCCTGCGCATGCTGCTGTTCGGCGGTCGCAACCCGGAACCCGCGCGAGAGATACCCACGGGCCTCGGGATCCGGCTGATACCTCTGGGGATAGGTGGTCTCTCCAGCATGATGGGCATCGGCGGCGGCACCTTCAGCGTGCCGGTGCTGTCCTTGCTCGGGCACACCATCCACCGGGCGGTGGGCACCTCGGCTGTGTTTGGCCTGCTGATCAGCGTACCCGGCGCTGCTGCCTTTGTGGTGACGGGTTGGGGGGATCCGCGGTTGCCGGCAGCCAGCCTGGGTTTTGTCAACCTGCTGGGGCTGGCGTGCATTGCGCCGGCGACGATTCTGGCCGCGCCCTGGGGCGCGCGCATTGCCCATCGCCTGAACGCGCGCCAACTCAATCTGGCTTTCGGGTTTTTCCTGCTGCTGGTGTCCGGGCGGATGTTGTTGCGGGCGCTGTGAACCACGCCGCGCGGGCAATGGTCAGCGCAATAGCAGCAGGGTGATGTCGCTGTGGCTGAGCATGCGGGTGGTGTTGCTGCCGACGAAGAACTGGCGGATGCGGGAATGCCCCCAGGCGCCCATGACCATCAGGTCGATATCGTTGTCGCGGTGATACTGGCCCAGGGCGGCCTGGACTTCGCCCTCCACCGTGGCGGTGATGACCTCGAAGCCGGCTTCCACGAGAGAGTCGCGCGCCTGGCCGATCTGCCGTGTCTGCTCGGCTGATAGCGGGCCCACGGTGACCAAATGGCAGGGCAGGCCCGTCAGCAGCGGACTACTGGCCACCAGGTCCAGCGCTTTGGACGCGGTGGGGCTGCCATCGTAGGCGATCATGAACTGCCGGGGGGCGACAAACTCCCGCATAACCACCATGATCGGTCGGTGTACGCTGCGCACCACGCTTTCCAGGTGGGAGCCAATGGTATGCGCGGCGATATCGTGATCCTCGCCGACACGCCCCATGACCAGCAGGCGGGTGTCTCCTTCCATCTCCCGCAGGGTCTCCAGCAGGCTGCCGTGGCGCTGGCGTTTCTCCAGCGATTCCACGCCCGCTGCAGCCGCCAGCCGGGCGGCATCTTCCAGCAGGTGCTTGCCATGTTCCATGGCCAGTCGCTCCCGGCGCGCGTCCAGCTCGGTCAGCTCTGCCAGCAGCTGCTCCCGGCTGCCCAGGCCGATGCTGCCCGAGAGATCCTGGGTCGGAGGGGCCTCCGGTCTTTCCAGTACATGCAACAGGAGAAGGGGCGCCTGCAGGCGCTGGCTGGCCCAGGCACTGGCAGTGGCCACGCAGGGGGCGCTGGGAGAGGCGTCGATGCAGGCGGTAACGGTGGACATGTGGGCTTCCTGGCCGGGAGTGGCAACAGCGTCATGCTACGTGCGGTGGCGAATGGCTGCAACACCTCACCGCACTAACATTGCATGGATTCGGACCGGCTCAGTGACCGGTCATCAGCTTCTCTATTTCTTCCGGCTTGTCGTGAACACCGAAGCGGTCGACGATAGTGGTGCTGGCCTCGTTGAGGCCGAGGATCTCCACTTCCGCGCCTTCGCGGCGGAACTTGATCACCACCTTGTCCAGAGCGGACACCGCGGTGATGTCCCAGAAGTGCGCCTCGCTGACGTCGATGGTGACTCGTTCCAGGGCCTCCTTGAAATCGAAAGCGCCGACAAAGCCCTCGGCGGTGGCAAAGAACACCTGGCCGATAACCCGGTAGCGGCGGTGCCCCTCGCCCTCGTCCTGGCTCTGCACCAGCATGAAGCGGCTGATCTTGTTGGCGAAGAACAGCGCGGCCAGCAAAACGCCCACCAGTACGCCCAGCGCCAGGTTGTGAGTGCCGACTACCACCACAACTGTCGCGACCATGACGATACTCGAGGATAGCGGGTGGTGCTTGAGGTTGCGGATGGAGTCCCAGGAGAAGGTGCCGATGGCCACCATAATCATCACCGCCACCAGCGCCGCCATGGGGATCTGCTTGAGCCAGTCGCCGAGGAACACCACCATCAGCAACAGATAGAGGCCGGCGGCAAAACAGGACAGGCGGCCGCGGCCGCCGGATTTGATGTTGATTACCGACTGGCCGATCATGGCGCAGCCCGCCATGCCGCCGAGCAGTCCGGAACCGATATTGGCGATACCCTGGCCCTTGCACTCCCGGTTCTTGTCGCTCGGTGTGTCGGTGAGGTCATCGACGATGGTGGCAGTCATCATCGACTCCAGCAAGCCGACCACCGCAAGCGCGGCGGCGTAGGGGAAGATGATGGCCAGGGTTTCCAGGTTCAGCGGCACGTCCGGCCACAGAAACACCGGCAGGGTGTCGGGCAGTTCGCCCATGTCGCCCACGGTGCGGATGTCCAGCTGCAGCAGGATGGCCACGGCGGTCAGAGCCAGGATGCAGATCAGGGGTGACGGCACCAGCTTCCCCACCAAGGGTAGCAGGGGGAAAAGATAAATAATGCCGAGGCCGGCCGCAGTCATCGCGTAGACGTGCCAGGTGACGCCGGTCAGTTCCGGCAGCTGGGCCAGGAATATCAGGATTGCCAGCGCGTTGACGAAGCCGGTCACCACCGACCGGGACACGAAGCGCATCAGCGACCCCAGGCGGAGGAACCCCGCCAGGATCTGCAACACCCCGGTGAGGACTGTGGCGGCGAGCAGGTATTCGAGGCCGTGCTCCCGCACCAGGGTGATCATCAGCAGCGCCATGGCCCCGGTGGCGGCGGAAATCATGCCCGGCCGGCCGCCGGTGAAGGCGATGATTACGGCGACTGAAAATGAAGCGTAGAGGCCGACCTTGGGGTCGAGGCCGGCGATAATGGAAAAGGCAATGGCCTCGGGGATGAGGGCGAGCGCAACGACGAGACCGGCGAGCAGGTCGCCGCGAATGTTGCCGAACCAGTCCTGTTTGAGTGTAGCGAGCATGGCAGATAGTCTTCGCGAGAGTCAGCGGGAACCGCAAAACGAACCGCCGCCGTGCAGGGGTGCCCGGCGCCAGCGGCTGGCGATTATGGAAGGCGCGGGATTATCCGCGAAACCGGGTCCAAATACCACCGCACTGTGAACTTGTACCGGTGTCCATGCGGGGTGCCGCCGGTCCGCGCCCTCATGCCCGCCGGTCGGGGGGCTGCTGCGCCTGCACCGCCAGGGTCAGGGCTCGCAGCTGCTCCTGTACTGCATCGAGCTGGTGGACGATGCGGTCGCGCTCGTCGTGGGCCTGCTGGACTTCGCGGGCGTTCTGCTCCGAGCTCATGACCTCCAGGATCGCGCCTACCATCATGTTGAGGAAGATGAACGCAGTCAGGAAGATGAAGGTCAGGTAGTAGATCCAGCTCAGCGGGTGGAGCTCCATGGTCGCGTACATGACGTCGGTCCAGTCCTCGAAGGTGGCGACCCGGAACAGGGTCAGCATGGACACTGCCACGTCGCCCCACAAATACTCGTCGACACCGGCAAAGAACATGGAGCCGATCGCGGCGTAGATGTAGAAGATGATGAACATCAGCAGGGCGATGTAGCCCATGCGCGGTATGGCCTTGAGCAACGAGTTGATCAGGAAACGCAGCTCGGGTAACACCGAAACCAGGCGCAGGACCCGGAATACCCGCAACAGCCGCCCCAGCAGTACGGCTTCGGAGTTGTCCAGCGGGATCAGGCTGCCGATCACCACGATGGTGTCAAAGATGTTCCAGCCGTCGAGGAAAAAACGCCGCTTGTCTGGACAGGCGACGAAGCGGAACAGGATCTCCAGCAGAAAGAAGACGGTGATCGCTGTGTCGAGGATGCCCAGGGTGCGTTCCACCCAGGGGCTCAACTCGTAGGTCTTGGCGCCGATGGTCAGCGCCGAGAGGATGATGATGGCGATCACCGCGCCCTGGAACAGGCGGCTGGATTCTATCCGGCGCAACACGCTGGAACCGGAAGACGATAGGGATGCGGGAGGCATGTGGTGAGCTGCTCGGGCAAGAGTTCGGGAGCGGGGATTCTAGAGCGCCGCTGCTATTTTTGCGAGCTATTGCCAGACCTGGGGCCGGCATCGTCCTCGACTGGCTGACGCTAACCCGCAAACGCCGTGACTGATCTCGGCTATACTGCGAAGAGGGTGTCATTTGGCGCCCGGGAATAGTCGGGAGGTGTGGTCGTATGCATCAACTGAGTGGGCTGGATGCCACTTTTCTGTACGCAGAAATGAACAATTCGCCGATGCACATCGCGCCGCTGCTGATCTATGACCCCTCCACCACCGGCACTGAGGTGGTGCGTTTCAAGGACATCCTCAATACCTTTGCCAGCCGTTTACACCGGTCCCCGGTGTTCAAGCGCAAACTGGCGATGGTCCCTCTCAACCTCGATCAGCCCTACTGGGTGGAAGACGAGAATTTCGACCTGGAATTCCACGTCCGCCATATCGCCCTGCCGAAACCCGGCGACTGGCGCCAGCTGTCGATCCTGGTGGCGCGCCTGCACGCCCGTCCGCTGGACCGTTCGCGCCCGCTCTGGGAGGCCTATATCATCGAAGGCCTGGACAATGTCGCGGGCCTGCCCGAGGGCTGTTACGCCATGTTCCTGAAGATCCATCACGCGGCGATTGACGGTGCCTCCGGGGTGGAAATCATCTCGGCCCTGCACGACCTTACCCCCAATCCGCCGTCGCCGCGGCAGGAGGCGTCTCCGGTACAGGACCCGGGGCTCAGCAGGGTGGAAATGCTCTGGCGCGCCTACAAGGTCAATATGTGGGCACCGTTCCGGCTCGCCCGCCTGGTGACCGCGGGCATTCCGGCCTGGCGCCGGGTGCATCAGGGAGTCAAGGCGAAGAAATTCCGCACCCTGGGGGACAAGGAGCGCACGCGCTTCAATGCGGCCGTCTCGCCGCACCGGGTCCTGGGCGCTGCGGACTTCGATCTCGGCCTGATCCGGAAGATGAAAGACGCCGTGCCCGGCGCTACCGTCAACGACGTTATCCTCAGCATTGTCGGCGGCGCTCTGCGCCACTATCTGCTGGACAAGGGAGAACTGCCGGAAGGCAGTCTGGTGGCAGGCGCGCCGGTCAACGTGCGCAAAACCGAAGACGCCACTGCCGCGGGCAACCAGGTGTCGATGATGGTCATTGCCCTGGGCACGGATATCGCCGGTCCCCGCGAGCGCCTGCAGGCGGTGCACGAGGGAGCGGTCGGCTCCAAGGCCTACCACGAGGCTGTGGGCGCGCGGCTGATGACGGACATGACCCAGAGTTTGCCGGCAGAGCTGGCGGCGTTGGGGGTGCGCGCCGCCCTGGGGTCAGGGTTGATGGCCGGCATGAAACCGATTTTCAACACCATTGTGACCAATGTGCCGGGCCCGCAGGTGCCGTTGTACATGGGCGGTGCCCAAGTGCTGCGCAGCTATGGTCTGGGGCCCTGCATCGACAATATGGGCCTGTTCCACGCGGTGACCAGCTACCACGGGCAGATTGCCGTGTCGTTCCAGGCCTGCCGGGAAATGATGCCCGATCCGGGCTTCTACGAGCAGTGCCTGTACGCCGCCTATGCCGCCCTGCAAGCGGAGGTATTGGCTGTGCCCAAGGCCAGCAAGCCGGTGCAGCGCAAGGCGCGGAAGAAAGCGGCGAGCAGCCCCGCGGCGAAAGCATCGACCAAAGCGAAAGTGGCGAGCAAGACCGGAGCGCAGTCCAAGACCAAGGCCAAGGCCAGGAAAAAAGCTGCGACGCCGACCAGGGCCGGGAGAGTGAAGCCAGGAAAGCCGGTCAAAGCCAAAACCGCAGCGGCCCGCAAAGCGGCCGTCAAGCCGAAGCTGGCCGCGCCTAAGCTGGCCGCACGCGCCAAGGCCCGGCGATAGCTAGTACCCTGCCACCTGGAGGCAGGGTACTAGGTGCGGCGGGTCCCGGCGTGCCCGGCCGGAACTTTGCCGTCGCGCTCGATGCGCCAGGGCGTGCCCTCACAAACCGCATAGTTTTTGCAGTCCGGGGTGCAGCCCCGGCAGGGTAGTCGGGGATATCGGGATGCTGTTTTCGGTAGCGAGTTGTTCTCTGCCATGACCCTGTGTCCTGCTGCTGCGGCTGAATAGAGTATACGATATTTGCCGTGGCCCCGATCAGTTATCAGCTGGACAGGTCGCCTGCAGGAGGCCAGTATCGAATCCAATCACCACCCGAAGCGAGGAAGCACCATGGCTCCAGCACCATCCCCCCCTTGGGTAACCGCCGAAATGTCCGGATCGGTACTCTGGCTCACGCTGAACCGGCCCGGGCAGCGTAATCCGCTCTCCAGCCAGATGATCGACCTGCTCCAGGAGTCGCTGGCCGCCGCGGAAGCGGATACAGATGTGCGCTGTATTGTTATCGCCGGCTCCGGCCCGGCTTTTTCCGCTGGTCACGACCTGCGTGAAATGGCACCTCAGGCTGGCGAGACGGACGTTGCCTGCAAGGCGCGGATGCGCGGGATTCTGGAGGCCTGCTCTCGCCTCATGCTGGGGATAACCCAATCTCCCAAGGCGGTGGTCGCCTGTGTCCAGGGTATTGCAACCGCGGCAGGCTGTCAGTTGGTAGCAGCCTGCGATCTCGCCATCGCCAGTGAAGAGGCACGTTTTTGTCTCCCCGGGGTCAACATCGGGGCTTTCTGCACCACGCCGCTGGTTGCGGTGGGCCGCAACATCCACCGCAAACACGCCATGGAGCTGGCCCTGACCGGCGACCTGTTTGACGCCGGGGATGCAGTGCGCATGGGGCTGGTCAATCGTGCGGTGGCGGCTGACAGGCTGCACTCCGTCACCGAACAGCTGGCGCAGAAAATCGCGAGCAAGTCCACCGAGGGCATTGCCCGGGGTAAGTCGGCGTTCTATGAGCAACTCAACCAACCTCTCGCAGAAGCCTATGGCACCACCTGTGAACCGATGATTGAGACCATGACCACCGCGGATGCCCGCGAGGGTACCCAGGCGTTTTTCGGCAAGCGCCAGCCTGTGTGGCCGCAAGGATAGCGCCCGCTGCGGTGAACACCCGCACCAGGGTCAGGTCTGGCGCTGGATCAGGTGGCAGGCCGCAAGTTGGCCCGCGCCGCTATCAATCAGCTCGGGTTCCTGTTCCGCACAGCGGGGCTCCGCGACCGGGCAGCGGGGGTGGAAGCTGCAGCCGGAGGGCGGGTTGATGGGAGAGGGTACATCCCCGCGCAGAACCTGGCGCTGCACGCTGCGGTGCGGGTCCGGCACGGGAATGGCGGCTATCAGGCTCTTGGTGTAGGGGTGGCGCGCCTGATGGTAGATAGTCTCGCTGGCCGCTGTCTCCACAATCTTCCCCAGGTACATGATCGCAACCCGGTCGGAGACGTGCTTCACCACCGCCAGGTCGTGGGCGATAAACAGATAGGACAGATTGAACTCCCGCTGCAGGTCCACCAGCAGGTTGAGAATCTGGCTCTGGATGGAGACGTCCAGCGCCGATACCGGTTCATCGCAGATCACCAGCTTGGGATTCAGCGCAATGGCCCGGGCAATCCCGATCCGCTGGCGCTGACCGCCGGAGAACTCGAAGGGATAGCGGCTTGCCGAGCGCGCCGGCAGGCCGACGGTATTCAACAGCTCCGCCACCCGCTTCTGGCGCCAGAGCCGGTCGCCGATCTTCTGCACGAGGAAGGGTTCTTCCAGGATATCCCCCACCGTGTGGCGTGAATTCAGGGACTCCATCGGGTCCTGGAAGATCATCTGGATGTCCTGGCGCAGGGGGCGCAAGGTGCGGGCCGGCATGCTGGTGATGTCCTGCCCGTCAAAGCGGATGCTGCCGCCCGTAGGCTGGTACAGGCGGGCCACACAGCGCCCCAGGGTGGACTTGCCGCAGCCTGACTCGCCGACCAGGCCCAGGGTTTCCCCCGGCCCGATGCTGAAAGAGACCCCATCGACCGCCCGGTTGAAGGCCCTGGCGCGCAGCAGCAGGCCCTCCCGGACCGGGAAGTGCATGGCGAGGTTGTTGACCTCCAGCAGGGGTGCGCTCACAGGTCCCGCCAACGAATGCAGCTGACGCTATGGCCGTCCGCGACCTGTTCCAGCACCGGCACCAGCTCCCGGCAGCGGTCCATGGCGTACTCGCAGCGATTCTCGAAGCGACAGCCCAGGGGGAGGTCACGTAACCCGGGCACCATGCCCTCGATAACGCCGAGACGTGATTTCGGTTCCGTATCCAGCCGCGGGATCGATTGCAGCAGACCGCGGCTATAGGGGTGTGCCGGGCGGTCGAAGATATCAAATACCGTGCCGCGTTCGGCGACCTTGCCCGCGTACATCACCACCACCTGGTCGCAGGTCTCCGCGATCACGCCGAGGTCGTGGGTAATCATGATTACCGCCATCCCCATCTCCGCCTGCAGGTCCTTGATCAGCTCCAGGATCTGGGCCTGGATAGTAACGTCCAGCGCGGTGGTGGGCTCATCGGCAATCAGCAGGCTCGGCCGACAGGCCAGGGCCATGGCGATCACCACCCGCTGGCGCATGCCCCCCGACAGTTGGTGCGGGTACTCACCGAGGCGCACCTCCGGCGAGGGAATCCCCACCCGGTCCAGCAGATCCGCCGCCGCCCGCAGGGCATTGGCGGGTTCGCAGATCTTGTGCAGCAGCATGCCCTCGGTGAGCTGGCGGCCGATGGTGTGCACCGGGTTGAGGGCAGTCATCGGTTCCTGGAATACCATGCCGATGCGGCAGCCGCGAATTTTCTCCATCTCTGGGATGGGCAACTGCGCCAGATCCCGGTCCTGGAAACGAATTTCGCCTGAGGCAATGCGGCCCATCGGCTGTGGCAGCAGGCGCATGATGGACAGCGCGGTGACGCTTTTGCCACAGCCCGATTCGCCGACAATACCCACCGTGGCGCCGGGTTCGACGCTGAAGCTGACGCCGTCGACCGCACGCACCAGGCCCTCGTCGGTGGCGAACTCGGTGACCAGGTTGTCGACTTCCAGCAATGCCATCGGCGCGCTACTCAGCCCACTGGTCGTAGACTTTGATCACCGGTTCGAAGGTTTTGCCGGTGCGCTGGGCGGCCTGGGTCTCTTCCTTGATCTCGGTGTCAATCCAGTGGACGAACAGTTCGCCGGGGGACGCCGCATGCTTGTAGGAGAAGTCCTCGGGATAGCGCACCCAGCGCCAGTGCGCGACCCGGAAGAAGCCCTGATAGAAACCCGGCACAAAAGAGGCGTGTTCGTGGTGCAGCTCAATCATCTGGTGCGACAGCGCAATCATCTCGTTCCTGTCGGTAGATGCCCGGTAGCGCTCGATCAGCTGGTCCATCTCCAGCAGGGCGAAGGCTTCCAGGTTGTTGCTCTGGGTCCTGGGCTGCCGCTCGGGGTTGACACTGCCATCCTCCAGAAAAGCGCGGTCCCAGGCGTTGTCGGAGTGGTAGTGCTCCCAAAAGCGTGGGTATTCCTCAAGAAAACGGCCGAAAGCGGTGAAGGATATGTCGTGCTGCTTTTCCTGCACTTTCTTCCAGCCGACAGTGCCGTCGAGGATCTCCAGGCGCAGGTCCAGCCCTGCCTTGGCGGCCTCCTGGCGCAGAATGGTCAGCACGTCGCGCATGGTCTCGTAGCCGGTGGACAGGGTGAAGGACAGCTTCTGCCCGGCCTCGTTGACCAGGATGCCGTCGGCACCGCGGCGGCTGAAGCCGGCCCTGGCGAAGTGCTCCTGCGCCCTGGCAATATCGAACTCACGGGCCTTGAGGGTCGGGTGGGAATATTCCCCGAAGCCGTCGTTGCCGGTATTCAACCGTTCATTGTCGCCGCGAAAGAATTTCTCTATCACCATGTCCCAGTTGGTGGCGTGGGCGATACCGACGCGGATATCCCGGTTGTCCAGCAACGGCCGCCCGGTATTGATCCAGAGGCCGAAAGGCGGGCGCGGTCGCTGGTTGTAGAAGGTGACCTTGTGGATATAGCCCGCCTGCACATCGGGGTCGGAATCCGGCAGTTTCTCGTACCAGTACTCGGCCAGATTCAGGCCGAACTGGTCTATGTCGCCGCGCTTGAAGGCCTCGAACATCTTCGGCGTATCGCGGATGACGCTGAGCTGGATGCGATCCGGGTTGAAGCGGTAGCGCCAGTGCTTCTTGTCCCGGGCCCACCAGTTCTCGTGCCGGGTCAGGGCGATGGAGCGGCCCTTGCGGATGTCCTGGTCGCGGACAATATACGCTCCTGACGTGGGTTCAAAGGCCCACTGGTAGCGCTCGCTGAAATCGTCGCCCATCTCACGGTAGAAGTGGCGGGGGATGGGGCGCAGCAACAGGGCGCGCTCGTCCATATCGGGCTTCCACTCCGCCATGCTTATCGAGATGATGTGGTCGTCGTAGCGGGTGATGTTGGTATAGGTGGTGCTGTAAAAATTGTTGTACCAGGGCGCCATGATATAGGGCGAGCGGTAGAACCAGAACATGAACAGGAAATCGTCGGCGGTGATCGGCTCGCCATCGGACCAGGTCGCAGCCGGATCCAGCTTCGCGTATACGGTTTGATTGTCCCAGTCCACTGCCCAGGCTTCGGCCAGGCCCGGGAACAGCTCCAGCGTGTCCGGGTGCAGGTGGGCCAGGCCCATGCCGACATCATCCTGCAGGAAGGGGCGGAAGCTGCCGTTGGAATCGGGGCCGACCGTGCGCAGTGTCCGCGGGAAGTCCTGCAGGGCCCCGTACTGGGTGCCACCCTTTTTTGCCTTCGGCGAGCCGACTTCCGGCAGGTGCTCGTTGCTGGTCCAGGCCAGGTCGGGCGGCAGGTCCGCGGGGGTCTTGAACCCGAAAAAGTCCGGGTTGGCGGCGTAGAACGCTTCGACCTCGGCATTGACTCCGGCTGCCGCTGCCGCATCGTCCGCCGCGTCTGCGGCCCGTTCATTATCTGAGTTGCCGCACCCTCCCAGGAGGAGCACAAGGCAGGTCAGTAACAGTGTGGACAATGTCTTTTTCATTGCAGTGACCTCGGTTAACGGATCGCTAACGGTAAACGGAAAAGGTTTTGGGATCGAATGATTCGCGGATGGCCTCGCCGATGAAGGTCACCAAAGTGAGCAGCGCGACCAGGGTGCCAAAGGCGGCAATCACGATCCAGGGAGCGGTGCGCAGGTTGGCGGTGCCCTGTTTCAACAACTCGCCCAGGCTGGGTGTGGGTGGCGGCAGGCCAAAACCGAGGAAGTCCAGCGCGGTGATGGCGGAAATCGCAGCGACGATGGTGAACGGCATGAAGGTCACCAGGGTCGAGAGCACATTGGGCATGATGTGGCGAAAGATGATCCGCGAGTTGGAGGCGCCGATAACCCGCGCCGACGCGATGTAGTCACGGGACTTCTCCTTATAGGTCTCCGTGCGCATGTAGTAGGTCATGCCGGTCCAGGAGAACAGCACCATGACCAGCAACAGGATGCCGATCCGGGTGGTCACGGCCACGCTGGAGGGGATCACCGAGAAGATGATGATCACCATGTAGAGAAAAGGCACATTCGACCAGATTTCGATAATCCGCTGGAATACGAGGTCGAAAATGCCGCCGAAATAGCCCATGGCGCAGCCGATGCTGATGCCAATGCCATAGACGCAGGCGGTAAAGATCAGGGCAAAGACCAGGGCGATGCGGGTGCCGTAGAACAGGCGAGCGAGAATGTCGCGGCTGGTGGTGTCGGTGCCCAGGTAGTGCTGCTCTGCCGCGGTGGGTGGCAGGGGCCGGAAGACCCCACCCGGGGCGTGGTTTTCGTACGCGTCGTAGGGCACCAGCGGCAGCAGTACCCAGTTGCCCTCCTCCTGCTGCTGGAAGTGGGTTTTCAGCTCCCGGTAGTTGGTCTCGTAGGCATAATCGAGGCCGAAATCGGTGCCGGGGCGGAAATCGCTGTAGGTCGGGAAATAGAGCTGGCCCTCGTAGCTCACCACCAGCGCCCGGCTGTTGATCAGCAGTTCGCCGAAGGCCAGCAGTACACCCAGCCCGGCGAGCAGCAGGAAGCTGTAGTAGCCGCGCCTGATCTTGCGGAAGCGCTGCAGCTTCTTGCGGGTCTGGGGGTTCAGGCCGGGCACGGGCTACTGGAACCTGATCCGGGGGTCGACCAGGGCGACCAGAATGTCCGACAGGATGTTGCCGATCAGCAGCAGCAGGCTGGCGAGCAGGACCACGCCCATGACCACCGGATAGTCGCGGTCGAGAATCGCGGTGAGACCCAGCAGGCCGAAGCCGTCGATGTCGAAAATGGTTTCGATGAGAAATGAGCCCGAGACCAGCAGGGTGATATTCTGGCCGAAGGTGGTGGCAATCGGGATCAGGGAGTTCCGCACCGCGTGGCGGGTGACCGACTGGCGGAATGACACACCCTTGGCGACCGCGGTGCGGATGTAGTCGGCAGCGAGGTTGTCCATCAGGTGGTTCTTCAGCAGCAGGGTGACCAGGGCGAAGCTGCCCACCAGGTAGCAGGTCAGCGGCAGCACCGAGTGGCTCAGCAGGTCCAGCGCCTGTTCCCCGGGTCCCAGATCCTGAAAGTTGTAGCTGACAAAGCCGCCCATGGGAAACCACTCGAGACGCACGGCAAAAAACAGGATCAGCAGGGAACCCAGGGCGTAGCCGGGAATGGCGTAGCCGATGAAAATCAGGATGGAACTGATGTTGTCGACCAAAGTGCGGTGGCGTATGGCCTTGAGAATCCCCAGCGGAATACAGACCGCATAGGTGATCACCAGGGTCACCAGTCCATAATACAGGGACACCGGAAAGCGCTGCTGTATCACATCCCACACCGGCTCGTTGTAGCGGTAAGAGGAGCCCAGGTCGCCGCGGACCACCTTGGCCAGCCAGTGGAAATAGCTCTGCAGCACCGGCTTGTCGAAGCCATAGTATTCGCGCAGCCGGTCCAGCTGGGCCTCGGAAATGGCCATGCCCTGTCCCGCCATCTGCGATCCGCCACCGCCGGACATGCTCATTTGCTGGGTTTCCATGATCGCCCGCTCCAGCGGCCCACCGGGTACCAGGCGGGTGATGGCGAAAACGATGATGGTGACACCGATCAGTGTAGGGGGGACGAGCAGAAGGCGTCGGAGGAAATAATCGCGCATGTGTGCCTTCAGGGCCCCTGTGGTCGCGTCAGCTGCGGTTCAATAAACCAGTGCAGCCCCGGATGGTGCCACAAAGCCCCCCTCGGGCAAAGCAAGCGTAACCCTGTTCTTGCCGCTGGTCTTGGATTCGTACAGGGCGCGATCCGCACAGGCGTAGATGCTGTTGGCATCGCGACATTGGGCGCTGAAACCCGCGATCCCGACGCTGGCGGTGACCCCCACCTCGCGGCCGTCATCCAGCGTAACATGGTGCTCGCCGATACGCTGCGCCAGCCGCTGGGCTACACCCGCCGCCTGCTCTGTGCTGGTACGGGGCAATACGCACAGGAACTCCTCGCCCCCGACCCGCGCCATGGCGTCCCCCGCGCGCAGCGTCTCGGAGCCAATTTCCGCAATCGCCCGCAGCAGGCGGTCGCCAACGGGATGCCCGTAACGGTCATTGACGTCCTTGAAGTCGTCCAGGTCCAGCACGATGACGGCGAGCAAGCCGCGATCATGGGGCAAACCGGCTGTGATCTCGTCCAGCATTGCAAAAATGTAGCGTCGATTGAACAGCCCCGTCAGTGCGTCGCGTTGGGAAAGCTCGCGGAACCGCAGCGTGTTGCGACGCTGCAGAACCAGGAACAGCAATATCAGCAGCGCTATGCCAGCGGCGAAGGCGATAGTGATGCGCTGGTACAGGATGTCCTGTTCGCGCTGCTGGATTTCCAGATGGTCTGCCCGTGCCTGCTCCCGCAACAATCTGATTTCGGTGTTTTTGCGCTCATCCTCAAGGTCGACGCGCATGCGCATGACCCGTTCGGAGGCACTGCGGGCCTGCAGCTCGGTGAAGTCCTCATGGAAGGCCAGCAGCTTGCTGAACGCGCGCTCGTGCTCGTTCAGGTGAAAATGTACCAGAGCTTCGGCCCGGTCCACATCGAGATGCCAGCTGGTGCCCGTGAGTTCGGGAATGGCGTTGAAAATCGCGCGCGCACTGGCGATGGCGGCCAGCGCCGCCTGGGCTTCCCCGGCCTGTGCCAGGCACACGGCCTGGCGCTTTAGCAGCTCGGCGCGAAAGTCCTGTATTCCCGCGACAGACAGTGCCTTGTCGATCGCTGTCAGGGCGGATTCACAGGCCCCCTGTTCCGCGTAGGTCATCCCCAGGCCATAGAAGGCGACAAAGGTATTGTGGTCGCTGCCCTGCCTTTCTGTCAGTTCGCGGTAGCGCTTGAAACTGGCAATCGCCTTGTCCCATTCCTCCGAATAACGCCAGGTGATGCCCAGGCCGTTGATCGCCTCTGCCTCGTAGCCCCGGTAACCCAGGGCAGAGTAGGTCTCCAGCGCTCGCTGGTAGTGCTTGAGGGATTCGGCATACTCGCCAATGTAGCCGTACACCGCGCCGAAGGTTTCGTTCACCACGGCCACCGAAAAGGGGTCCCGCATCTCGCTCCCGGTCCTGAAGGCGCTTTGCAGCTGCAGGAGAGCGGTGTCGTGATGACCATTCAGGCTCTGGGTGAAAGCCAGCTCGGTCTTGGACAGCACGTAGGCAAAGTCCTGTCCCTGGGCACTGGCCTCGGCGGCGGTCTGCTCCAGGACGGCTATGGCTTCCTCGTAGAGCGCATCGCGCCGCAGGCTGACGCCCTGTAGTGTGGCCAGCAGTAGCCGCCGCTCCGCGGGAGTCTGCTCCGTTACCAGCGCCAGCCCCTCCTCAATGCTGCGCCGGAATGGTGCCTGCTGGTACTGCCACTGCAGGGTCAGCGCGCTGACCAGATAAAAGTGCAGGCGGGCCTCACTGCCTGCCGCATCCAGCTCGGGCTCAAGCGTCTGCAGCTCTGCCCAGGTGCGCCAGGGATCGCGCCAGCCGGCGTCCTCAAGCGCACTCAGCCTGTCACGGAGGCCTCCTGCGGTGGCGGGCGGCTCGGGCTGCGCAGAAATGCCGGCACTTGTCAGCAATAGCAGGAGCAGGCATAGAATCTGTTTCACGGCAGGAATTCGCCCGGGTTGACAGTAAGGTTGGATGCTACCCCAGCCGACAAGGCAAGTGCCAGCGCCAGTCATGTAAAGATGGCATCCGGCCGGCAGCCGAGAGCTTCAGCGCTCCTGCCGGTTATTACCCAGGCGCTGCCGCCGGCGCCAGTCCCAGGGTGGAACCGGGTTGGTATCTGCCCACAATCCACGCCGGCCACTGCGCGCCTCCCTCTCGGCAGCCTCCAGCAGCCGTTCATGGCGGGCGAAGTACTGGTACCACCAGGCGTGGCCCTGCTGCACCATCGCCAGGTTGATATTGCTGCCGTCGGCGTAGAGGGTGCCCACCAGTCGGCCGTAGTCGTCGGTCTCAACGACCACCACGCCAAGACGCCTGCCTGCGACCATTCCGGCAAGCACCTCACGGGCCCTGTCGCCGTGGGGCTGGCCATTCTCCGGTGCGTCAACGCCGTACAGGCGAATCCGGTGCTGGGTGTTGCTGGCGTCCAGCAGGGAGACCGTGTCGCCGTCCGCCACCCGGACTACGCGGCCGGTAATGTCGAACTCTGGCAGCGGGGTGCCCTCTTTCGCCGCTCCCGCCTGTTCCAGCTTGTCCGCAGCGTGGCGCCAACCGGGTTCGGCGCCATCGTCGCCAGTCACCGTCGCCAGCAGTTGCCGGTGCCAGGTGATTTCGCCCCCAAAGAAGTACTGGAACAGGGTCAGCCCCAGCAGTATTACCGCGACGCGGGCCAGGTTGGTGCGGGATCGAGCGGTCATGCGTTTCACTGCCGGGGCCCGCGCTGCAGCAGCTTGCTCATCAGGGTGATGGGGACACCATTTTTGGTGGAGATTGCCAGCGTCTCCCAGCCCAGGGCCTGGTAGAAAGCCGCATGCTCGGGCGTGTACAGGTAGAGCCGTTCCAGTCCGCGCAGGCGACCTTGTTCGCAGGCGTGGAGCACCAGCCGCTTGCCCAGCCCGCGGCCGCGCCACTCCCGGTCGACCCAGAGGTTGGCCAGCCAGGGCGTGAGCTCCGGCCTGCTGTCCAGGTCCTGTTCAACCAGGGAGACGGAACCAATCACGGCGCTACCGGCCACCAGCACCCAGGTCGACGGTACCGGGTCCGTACCCAGCGAGTGGGCAAGGTCCTCGGCAAAGCTGGCCACCGTATCCTCGGGGTACAGCTCCCGCCACTCGGCCAGGTGCGCCTCGGCGAGGATGTCGATAGCCTGCGGCATGTCACTCAGTGGCAGTATGTCGGGGACAATGGTGTCACGGGCCTTTAACATCTGTGCTTTAACCTTGTCTGTTGTCATTTGCTCAGGATACCGCGCCCGAGGATTTCTCGCCGCCATTTTCTCCGCCTGTCCTCCACCCTCGCGGGCTGCTGTGGCAGTCTCCACAGCCCTGGGCGGCTGTCAGCCGCTGCAGTCGCGGGGCGTGCTCTCTGCCGCCCGATTCGAGCACGGTGTCGCCTCGGGTGACCCAGGCATGGATAGCGTGCTGCTGTGGACCCGGGCCACGCCACCCGCACGCGAGTTCGCCCTCGATCTGGCCTGGGAACTGGCAGAGGACGACGCCTTCGACCGGGTGATCAGGCGTGGTGAAGTTCGGGCCGATGCCGGGCGTGACTACACTGTCAAGGTCGAGGTGCGCGATCTCAACCCGGGCACCGAGTATTTTTACCGCTTTGCCGCCCGCGACAGCATGACTGCGGTGGGCCGCAGCAAAACCCTGCCTGCCGGCGGCGTACAGCAGGTGCGGCTGGCTGTGTTCTCCTGCTCCAATTATCCAGCGGGCTATTTCCATGTTTACCGTGAAGGCAGCCGCCTGGCGAACCTGGACGCGTTTCTGCACCTGGGCGATTACCTCTACGAATACGGCACCGGTGGCTATGCTACAGAAAACGCAGAGCAGCTGGGTCGCAGCCTGTCCGCTGACAATGCCGAAGAGCTCTACAGTCTGGCGGACTACCGCAAGCGCTACGCCCTCTACCGTACGGACCCGGATCTGCAGGCAATGCACGCCGCCGCGCCCTGCATTGCGGTGTGGGATGACCACGAGATCGCCAATGATACCTGGCTCGACGGGGCAGAGAACCACTCGGCCGAGGAAGGTGATTTCGGCGAACGCAAGCTGGCGGCCCTGCGGGCCTGGTATGAGTGGTTGCCGGTGCGCCCCCCGATTGCAGAGGGCAACGAACAGATCTACCGCAGCTTCGATTTCGCCGACCTGCTGTCCCTGCACATGCTGGACACCCGCATCATCGGCCGCGACCGGCAGCTGGAATATCGCGATTATGTGGATTCCGCAACCGGTGACATGGACCAGGACCGGTTCAGGCACGACCTCGGTAACCCTGAGCGGAGCTTGCTGGGGGCGTCGCAGTTGGCCTGGCTGGGTGAGCGCTTCGCCGCATCGAATGCCCGCTGGCAGCTGCTGGGCCAGCAGGTATTGATGGCGAAAATGCACCTGGCGACGGCGAGCGTGTCATCTCCAGGCATGGAAAAATACCTGAGCGTGGCCGGTGAGGAGGCGCTGCAGCTGGCGGAGGCGATGACCCTGCTGGTCGAAGAGCTGCAATACTGCAATCTACATCAGCGCGGTTTCATGCTGCTGACCGTGACGCCCGGCGCGCTGGAAGCAGACTGGCTGTTTGTGGATACCATCAGTGAGCGGGACTACCAGCCGGGTGGCTCTCACCGTGTGGTGATCGCGGCCTGAGTGCCCTCTTTCAAAACCTGCGGGCGCACTGTTACCGATTCGCCGGCGCCATTCAACCAGGCTTCGCCGCCGGAGAGCGTGCACTGCAGCTCCAGCCCGCTGCGCGCCATCGCAGCCAGCGCGCGGGCAGCGGCATCAGGGATCTGCCAGACTTCCAGGTGTTTGAACCGTTCCAGGCTCGGGCCGTGTTTCTGCCACCAGACCGGCGCGGCCCGATCGCCGTAGGCGTAAAGAATGACCCGCCGCGACCGGGAGCAGGCCTTGCGCAGGCGGTCCGGGTCGGGGGTGCCGAGTTCAATCCAGGTTTCAATGCTGCCGGTCAGGTCCTTTTGCCACAGGTCCGGCTCGTCATCGGTGCTGATGCCGCGGCCAAATTCGAGGCTCTCACTCGCGTTCAGGGCAAACGCGAGCACCCGCAGCATCATTCGTTCGTCGGTTTCCGAGGGGTGCCGGGCCAGGGTGAGCGGAAAGTCCGCGTAGTACTGGCGGTCCAGGTCGGCGACGTTGAGGTCGAGCTTGAAGATGGTGGACTTGAGCGCCATTCCTGCGCTTATGCCTTGCGTGCCGTCACCAGCCACACCGCCCCGGGCAAGCGGATCTTGCCCTCGCTAAACCAGGGGGCCATGGCCTCGACGGCGGCGGCATGGACGGTTTCCCTGAGTGCTGCGTCGCAGTCCTGCAGCAGCCGACTTACCGGGCCCATGTTCAGCATGTCCCGGGCGGTAGTGGCGAGGTCGTCCTCGCGCCCCCAGGCCATGGTTACCGCATGCGGCGCAATGTCTATATCGGTGAACCCGGCGCCCTCCAGTACGGAGCGGGTGTAGTCGGCATCGGCAAAGGCAAACGGGCCTGGCGCATGGGGGGGCGGGGGTTCCGGCGGCGGCAGGTGCTGGAACGCAGCCTTGAGCGGGAGCAGCGCCCACAGGTTCTCCTGCAGCGGCTGCCAGCAGGAGAAAGCCAACCTGGCGCCCGGCTGGAGCGCCTGCCGCAGGTTGGCGAAAGCCGCCGTCGGGTCGTCGAAGAACATGACGCCGAAGCGTGAAAACAGCAGGTCGAAACTGGCGGGCGGGAAGGCATGGGTCGAAGCATCCGCTTCCAGGAAGTCGACCTGCTTGCCGCCGCCACCGGCCGCCCGGGCGCGCTCCCGGGCGACGTTCAGCAGCGGGGCGGAAATGTCCACACCGAGCACCGTGGCCTGTGGGCCGAGATGTTCTGCCACCATCAGGGTTTCGCTGCCACCCCCGCAACCCACGTCCAGCACGCGCCGGGCGCCTTCGACCCTGGCGTGCTGCAGCAAGTCCTGCGCTATGGGGGCCAGCATGTGCGCCATCATTGCGTCGTTGTCTGCCCATTTGCGGCCCGCTTCACCGTTCCAGTAGGCCACCTGTTCCGCGTTACTCATAAACCGATTCCTGATTCTTTTTCTGTTAGCCACAAGGATACAGCATTGGACGCTGCCAATGTCGCGACCGCTTTGACAAATATATAAGAAAAGACTAATGTAATTCCATGCTTGGAGGGTTTACCCGAAGGAGAATGTTATGACAATTGATCGTGCGGTAATGGCTTTTGCCGGCAGCATGATTTTGCTCAGCCTCGTGCTGGCCCAGATCCATAGCAGCTACTGGCTGTGGTTTACCGCCTTTGTGGGTGCCAACCTGCTGCAGGCCGCGTTCACCGGTTTCTGTCCCGCCGCAATCCTGTTTAAAAAGCTCGGTGTGAGAACTGGAACTGCGTTTTCCTGAGGACTCGGCCATGAACAGAAGCGGGGCCTTCGGGCCCCTTTTTTGTTGCGCAGGGTTCACCGATAATGCCGGGCCAATGCACGAACAGGAGCGGAACAATGGCTGATACTGGCCCCGCACAGGGCAATCACTTTCAGGGCCAAGTGGTCTGGATCACCGGTGCCTCGGGCGGGATTGGTGCGGCACTGGCCAGGCAGCTCGCGGCTCGCGGAGCCCGGCTGGTGCTTTCCGCCCGCGGCAGCGGCCATGTGGCGGTGACCGCGAGTGTCGCGGGCAAGGTGGGAGTTCCCCTGCGCACGGGTTACTGTGCCGCCAGGCACGCGGTGATGGGTTTTTTTGATGCCCTGCGCACGGAAGTGGCGCATCTGGGTATTGGGGTCACTACCATAGTGCCAGGCTTTGTCCGCACGGATATCGCGCGCAACGCTCTCACCGGAACCGGGGCGCCGACCGGCGCGGCGGATGAAGATATCGACAGCGGCATGGATGTCGACGAGTGCGCGGCAGCGATTGTGGAAGGATTCGCCAGTGGCACCGAGGAGATCGCCGTCGGCAAGGGTGCGGAGATGGACCTGCTGGCGCTCAAGCGCAGTGACCCCACCGGCACCTTCCGGCTGCTGGAGGCGATGGCCGCGGATACGGTGGCCAGCCGCCAGCCCTGAACCGACACTAGTCAGTGGCGGACTCCAGCTCGAAAAACATCGCGTTGTCGACGCTGAACCGACCATCGGTGATCCGGTGGACGACAGCGCCGTCCTTGTCGACCAGTGTGCCCGAGAAGCTGCCGGCAAACGCCGACGGGCCGGATCGGCTGGCGTCGATGCGGCTGGCGTCCAGGGTGCCCTCGTCCATGTCATACATGACGTTGTAGACCCCGGCCTGGGGCAGCAGCAGGATGGATGCCTCCTCGCTGCCCTGGGCGGGCAGGGTGTAGCGATTGCTGCTGGTGCCCGGGGTGAAGCCAAAGGAGATCGATATCTGGCTGCCGCTGCCCGAAACACTGGGGTAGCCGGTGTCGGGGTCGCGCCCGAAACGGATATCCCGGGAATCGAAGCCCCCGAGAACGGCAGTGCCAGACTTGTCGTCCAGCATCATCCACATGGCACCGGAGCCACCATCCTCGATGGTCGCGCCCGGGATGTGCCAGGTCCGGGGTTCTCCGTCGACCACCGCGGTGATGGTTCCGATGGGGTCGAACTGGGCGTGGAGACTGGCGGGCAGCAGGGCCAGCAGCAGCGTGGCGCCAAGCGTGCGGATCGGGTTCACGACAGCAACCTCCCCTGAAATCTCGGTGCGGTCACCAAAGCATAGCAAAGCTGACGGTTGCTGCCTGTGCGGACTGCTCAGATTGCGGCTGGATCGGCGGTAAGGATTTGCTGCAAGAATTGCAGGTGCTCCGCCGCCTCGTGCCCCAGCGGCGTGAGGAAGCCTCCGTCCTCACGGTCAACCAGCCCTTTGGCGTGGAGCCGGCTGGCGGCGGCGATGATCTCCGGCGCCGCATCACTGTGGATTTTCAGTCCAACCTGGGCACTGCTCAGATCGAACTTCAGCAGCAGGTCAATTTCGTCTAGCAGATCCGGGGTCAAGGTCATTGCAGCGTCCTGGCAGTGTTATGGCGCAAGCATAGCGCATTACTGCGCCCCGGGCTGTAGTCCGCGGTCCGGCGATCCCGGGCGCCTGTCAGTCAGGCTCCGGCAGCGGCGCGCGAACGACCGGCTCCAGACGCACGATCGCGGACGGTTTGGCGCCGCGGTCGTCAATCGCGAGATAGACAAAGCCGTCCGGCCCCTGGCGTACGTCGCGGACTCGGCCGAGGCCTCTGACCAGGCTCTCCTCCCGCACGACACGCTGGCCGTCCAGCTGCAGCAGGGCCACTTGCTGGCCCGCGAGGCCGCCGGCCAGCAGATGGCCGCGCCAGTGCGGGAATGCGTCACCGCTGTACAGTGCCAGGCCGGAGGTGGCGATTGAGGGCACCCAGACCTTGCGCGGCTGGGTCATGCCCTCGGCGTGGGTGCCGGCATGGATGGCGGCACCGGAGCTGTAATTGACGCCATAGCCTACCACCGGCCAGCCATAGTTGGCGCCGGCTTCCACCAGGTTCAGCTCGTCGCCACCCTGGGGTCCGTGTTCCGTCAGCCACAGGTCGCCGGTTGCCGGGTTCATGATCATGCCCTGGGAGTTGCGGTGGCCGTAGCTCCAGATCTCGTCCAGAGCCTTGTCTTCGTTGACAAAGGGGTTGCCGGGAGGAATGCTGCCGTCCTCCATCAGGCGCACAACGACACCGTGGTGATTCGACAGCAGCTGGGCCGGGTGTTGCTCCAGTTCGCCTGAGGGGGGCGCCTGGCGGTCGCCGATGGTGACGAAAATATGCCCCTTGCCATCAAAGACGATGCGCGAGCCGTAGTGACCGCGGCCGCGGGATCGGGCTTCGAAGATTTCCTCAACATCCTGCAGTGCGCCGTCCCGGTAGCGTCCGCGGATCACGGCCGTGGTGGACTCGTCCTCCGGCAGCGGCTTGGAGTAGGACAGGTAGAGCAGCCGGTTGCTGGCAAAATCCGGGTGTGGGACCACATCCAGCAATCCGCCCTGACCCTGGTAGAACACCTCCGGTATCCCGGTCACCGGCTCCGGCAACAGTTCGCCATCGTGCACCACTCGCAGCCGCCCGGGTTGCTCCGTGACCAGCAGCTCGCCATCAGGCAGGAAAGCCATGGACCAGGGCCGGATGAGGCCGTCGACCACGGTCACCACGCGGTAGTCGTGGAAGGCGGAATAGCGGGTCTCCCCGGCGCCAGCCGGCTGGGCGGCGGCATGCCCGGCGGCGGTCAGCAGCAGGGTAAGCATGATTGCCAATAATCTCATGACTGGAACTCCGTGTCGTGAACATGGCCATTCAGTATAGCGGTTCGGCGGCAATCTCTCTAAGTCGCCGCGCAAGCAGATGATATGGTGTTCGCGTCAAGTCTTGCGTCCGGGGCGGGGTGGTGCAAGTATCCGTCAACATGTGTTGTGGATATAGCCAGTCATGAGCCCGCGAAAATTATCTGCCCTGCTGTTGTTGGCCGCCTGCTCCCCGGTACTTGCCGATGACGGCTTCCCCGCCTGCCTGGCAGCGCTGCAGGACCAGGCCCGACAGGCCCGCGTCGCGGACTGGATCGTTGACGATGTCGTGCCCGGTCTGCAGCAGCAGGCCCGGGTGCTGGAACTCGACGCCAAGCAACCTGAATTTGTCCAGACCTTTGCCCAGTACCTCAATGCCCGGGTTACCCAGGCGCGGATCGAAGAGGGCCGCACCCTGTATCGCAAGCACCGTGAGTTCCTGGGCAGGTTGCAGCAGAAGTACGGCATACCTGGACACTACCTGGTCGCCTTCTGGGGGCTGGAAACCAATTTCGGCAGCTACCTCGGCGGCATGCCGACCCTGGATTCCCTGGCGACCCTCGCCTGCGACACCCGCCGGAGCGATTTTTTCAGCACTGAATTCGTCGCCGCGCTGCAGCTTCTGGAGCGGGAGCGCCTGCAGCCCGGGCATATGCGTGGCTCCTGGGCCGGTGCCGTGGGACATACCCAGTTCATGCCCAGCAACTACCTGCGCTATGCCGTGGACGGTGACGGCGATGGGCGGATCGACCTCTGGGGCAGCGAGCAGGACGCCCTCGCCTCTGGTGCCAACTTCCTGAACCAGCTGGGCTGGGTGCCGGAGTTGCGCTGGGGACGTGAAGTCCGGCTGCAGCCGGAGTTTCGCTTCGACCTGGCCGGCGCCGACGCCGGCAAGCGGCGCCCGCTGCTGGAATGGTCGCAGCTGGGCGTTCGCCGCAGTGACGGCGGGCCATTGCCGGAGTCGGAACTGCAGGCCGGAATCCTGGTGCCGGCCGGTGCCGCGGGCCCGGCTTTCATGGTGTACGACAATTTCGATGTCATCATGCGCTGGAACCGGTCTGAATCCTATGCTGTCTCGGTGGGCTACCTGGCGGACCGGATTGCCGGCGCTGGCCCTCTGCGCCAGTCACCGCCCGTGGGTCAGCGCCCCCTGGCGCGGGGTGATGTGGAAGTCCTGCAACAGCAGCTCAACCAGCTTGGCTTTGAGGCGGGTGAAGAAGACGGTATTTTCGGTTCCGGCACCCGCGCCGCCCTGAGCGAGTTTCAGCGCAGCCGGGGTCTGGTCGCGGATGGCTACCCGGATGCAGACAGCATGGAGGGCCTGCAGGAGGCGGCCGCCAAGGGTGCCGCAGACGAGCCCAAAGACTAGCGTGGCAGCTGTCGGGGTACCATGACCGGGCGCTGCAGCCAGCGTTGAAAGCGGATGTTGATCCGGTCCATGTTGTCTGACCACCACTGGGCGTCCAGCTCTATGGCGGTGGCCAGACGCGCCGGGGTGGTGGGGAGGATTCCCCGCACCTCCTCCCGCACCAGCGGCATGGAGGATTGGCGCACAGGGCCGTAGGGAATGAGGTTGGCTTGCCCCGCCAGGCTTTCGGTGGACGTGGCAAAGCGGATGAAATCCATGGCCTGGGCGGTATTGCGGCCATTTTTTGGCACCCCCCAGACATCGTAAAACCAGACCTGGTGATCCCACAGGATTTCCAGCGGCACACCCCGCGCCACCGCGTCATAGATCCTGCCGCTATAGACCGAGCTCATGGCAACCTGGCCCGTCTCCAGCAGGCGGATGGCCTCCGCGCCGCTGCGCCACCAGTCAATGGCGGGCTTGATGCGGTTGAGTACCGCAAATGCCCGCTCCAGGCCCCGCTCGGTTGAGAGTACCTGGTAAACCTCTTCCCGCTGCACGCCGTCGGCGATCAGCGCCCACTCCAGGTTGCCCTGTGGGCTGCGCCGCAGACCGCGGCGACCGGGGAAATCCTTGAGGTTGAAGAAATCCGCCAGCTGTTCCGGTGCCCGGTCGATGCTGTCGCGGTGGTAGCTGACCACTGTCGAGCCGACGACGTTGCCGACCCCGCAGGGCATGAGGCTGACGCTGATGAAGTCTTCCCGGGCCGGGGTACCGTCCGGGGCCGGTGGCAGGCTGTCCGGGTCGATGGTTTCCAGCAGACCCTCCTCGCAGGCGCGGATGGCGTCGAACAGTTCCAGGTCCACCACATCCCAGCTCACATTCCAGGAGCGCACCTGGCGCCGGATTTCCTCGATCCCGCCACTGTACTCCACGACGTTGACCCGGATACCGGTGGCATCCTCATAGGGGCGGATAAAACCGAGGATCTGGCTTTTGACATAGGCGCCATCCCAGGACACCACGTTCAGCGGGTTTTGCGCCAGGGCCGGAAGGGCCAGGCCGCAGGCACAGAGGATGCCGAGTCTGGACAGCGCGCGGGTCAGCATGAGGTCACCAGTAGAAGCCAATATTGACGTTGAAGCGGCGGCGCCATTCGTCGCGGCCGCCGGCGGCCATGGAGCCGTCGCCGAAGAAGGCCATGTTGCTGGCCAGGATGTAGTCGATGTAGGTGAACAGGGGGCCGCTACCGATGGCGCAGCCCAGGGTGTTGATCTGCGAGTCGATGGCGCCGGGTTCGTCCTTGAACAGCCGCGAGTAGTCGTTGTAGCAGGTAATCTGGTCGATCCAGGGCACGGGCGACTCGAAGTTGTAGGCCAGGTTGGCCACTGCCACGTCCGCTTCGCTGGCGATGCCGTAGCTGCCGCCGAAGGCGCCCACCCGCACCGCGGCGCTGTCGACGCCGACGGGGTTGGCCGGGTCGTAGGCATAGCGAATACCCTGCAGTTGCAGGTTCCAGCGCCCGCAGCGGCTGTCGACGTGGGCCGCGGCAGCCCAGTGGTCGCCGCGTCGGTCGCTGACGGCATTGTAGACTTCCGACCACTGGCCGGAACCGCCCACTTCGGTTTCGCAGCTGCTGCCCAGGCCAAAGGTATAGGCCAGGCGGGCGTTGAACTGGTTAATCTCCTCGTTCTGCTGGTCGTCGACCTGCACCAGGTCAAAGGAGTAGCGATCCAGGTCGCCCGGGCTGTTCAACTCCTCGTTCTTGTAGAAGGCGAGGTGGCTGGTCCAGGGGCCATCCTGACGCTGGTAGCGTACGCCCATGTCATAGTCATCACCCAGCCCCAGGTAGTAGGGCACGCCGAACCAGGCGTTGTGGGCGGCATAGGGCAACAGGCCAAAGGGAACCTGGTGAATGCCAATCTGCAGCTGGCTGGCATCCTCGAACTCGTAGCCCAGCCAGCCGTGGTGAATCGTATTCATGTACGAGTAGAAGCGGTATTCCGCTGACACCAGGATGTTGTCGATCCTGCCATCCACATTGAGCCGGAACACGTCCAGCCCGCTCTCACCGCGCTTGCCCTCGGAGCTGTCGACAAAGTCCCGGTGCACCAGGTTGAAGCGCAGGGCGCCGCCTGCATGAATCTCCGGCTCAGGGCTAACCGGTTCTTCGACAGCGGCGAGCCGCTCGGAGCCGGACACCGCATCTGTCAGTTCCGCGCCAGGCTCCGGCATGGTTTGTGCGACGCGTACCTCGCGCAGTGTGGGCGTGACCGGTTGCTCCCTCGCCTCCAGCTCGCGCAGCCGGGCCTCCAGGGCCTCGATGCGCTGCAACAACGCCTCCACCGTAGCCTGTTCGGCGGCCTGTGCGGCGCCTCCGGCGAGGCCGGCACACAGCGCCACCATTACCGCCAGGCTTGGGCGCTTCACTCAGGACACCCGGGAAGGCTCGGGGTCAACTTGCAGCATCGCATCGTGTTCCCCCATGTTCCAGGGCAGGCTGGCGGGGGAGATATGCAGGAAATGCAGGTGCTTCTCGAACTGGTCGAGGATGTCGGTGATGATATCGTGCTGGTCAAAGCCGAACAGGTCGTAGGACTGCCCGCCCCGGCGCAGGAATACTTCAGCCCGGTAGTAGGTGTTGGCATTTTCCTGATCGCGCTCCATTTCCGGGAACGCATAATCAGGCAATGCATGCTCCAGCATCCGGATCTCGTAGACGAAGTCGACCTGGTCCTCCTTGATGATCTCCAGCCAGATACGGAAGGGTACTTCGTCTTCGTGCACCTCCGCCTGCCAGCCCTGCTTGTCCATTTCCCGCTGCACCCGGAACATGGCCTTGCGCACGGTGGTGGTGATGAATTCCCCCACCTGGGCCTCGTCGGGATGGCTCACCAGGCCGGCCAGGCGCCGCCGCCAGAGCCCTTTGCCGGAGGTGCCGGAGAAGCGGCTCTGAAGGTCCGTCTGCAGGCTGGCGTGGTGGTGGCCCTCAATGACCAGTGCCCGCCACATGCCGAAGGCGGCCACAATCATGATCAGGGAAAAGGGCAGCGCGCTGGCGATGGTCATGGTCTGCAGGGCGCTGAGGCCGCCCGCCAGCAGCAGCGCGGCGGCTACTGCCCCTTCCGAGGCAGCCCAGAAAATCCGCTGCCAGGCCGGGGTAATCGGCACGCCACCGGATGCCAGCGAGTCGATCACCAGCGAGCCAGAGTCCGAAGAGGTGACAAAGAACGTGACGATCAGGATCACGGTAACGAAGGATACGACTGATGACAGCGGCAGCATTTCATAGAGTTTGAACAGGGCTACGGCGTGGTCTGCCTGGACGTCGGCGATCAGCGTGCTGTAACCCTCGTTCATGATCAGGTTCAGGGCGGTGTCGCCAAAAATCGAAAACCAGAGGAAGGTGAATATGGTTGGCACCAGCATCACCCCGACCACAAACTGGCGGATGGTGCGGCCGCGGCTGATTTTGGCGATAAACAGCCCAACGAAAGGCGCCCAGGCAATGGTCCAGCCAAAGATGAACAGGGTCCAGTTGCCGATCCAGTCGCTGCGCGAGTAGGCCTGCAGGTTGAAGGTGCGCTCGACAATGTGGTTGAGGTAGCTGCCGGTGTTCTGCAGGAAGCTCTCGAGGATGTGGATGGTGGGCCCGACGGCGAACACGAACAGCATCAGGGAAACCGCCAGCACCATGTTGAGCACGGACAGGCGCTTGATGCCCTTGTCCAGGCCCGCAACCACGGAGACGATGGCGAGACAGGTGATCACAACGATGGCGATGATCTGCACGGTAACGCTGACCGGAATACCGGGCCACAGGTAATTCATACCGGCGTTGATCTGGGCCACCGACAGCCCCAGGGTGGTGGCGATCCCGAACATGGTGCCAAGAATGGCAAACACGTCGACCGCGTGGCCGATGGGGCCGTAGATTCTGTCACCGATCAGCGGGTACAGCGCCGAGCGGATGGACAGCGGCAAGCCGTGGCGAAAGGCGAAGTAGGCCAGCACCAGCCCGACCAGGCCATAGATGGCCCAGATGTGGAAGCCCCAGTGGAAAAAGGCAATCTGCATCGCCTGCTTGGCCGCGTCGACGGTTTCCCCCGCCCCGGCCGGCGGAGTCGCGTAGTGCAGCACCGGCTCCGCCACGCCAAAAAACAGCAGCGCAATGCCGTAGCCGGCGGAAAACAGCATCGCAAACCAGGCCGGGAAGCTGTATTGCGGATCGGCGTGGTCCGGGCCGAGCTTGATATGGCCCCAACTGGTGAAGGCTACGGCGACAATAAATACCAGAAAAAAGGCCACCGACAGCATGTAGAACCAGCCGAAGGTCGAGGTGATATAGGCGAGGGTTGAGCTGAACACTTCCCCGGCCAGTTCCGGATTACTGATGGTGCCGATCACCAGTAGCAGAATCACGACGACCGCGGGAACGAACACCGGAATCAGAATGGTGGAGGTCGATTCGGCGGCAGTTTTCGCCTGGCTCATGGATGGGTTTCCTCGATCCGGGGCATGATTAGGCGGTCCTCAGACCGGTCCCACTAGCGCTTAAGAGTACCAGACGCCGCCTTTGAGGAGTAGGGTGGGGCCGCGCTCCCACACCTCCTGACTTGTAGGAGCCCGCTCCGCGGGCGATCGCGCGGGGACCGCGCTCCCACACCTCCTGACTTGTAGGAGCCCGCTCCGCGGGCGATCGCGCGGGGACCGCGCTCCTACTGTTGGTGCTGTGTCGGCAACACTGGTTCTGCTATTGTTGCTGACTTGCGCAACACCGTCATCCATCGCCTGCATCACCGGAGCCGCCATGAGTGCCCTACAGAACCGCCAGTTTCTTCTCAAAGCCCGGCCCGAAGGCCGCATCGAACGCAGCCATTTTGATTTTGTCGACGCAACGATACCGGAACCCGGCCCGGGCCAGGCGCTGGTGCGCGTGCTCTATCTCAGCCTGGATCCCACCAATCGGATCTGGATGAGCGACATGGACCAGTACATGCCGCCGGTGGCCATTGGCGAAGTCATGCGCGGTGGCGGTATCGGCGTAGTCGTGAAGTCCAGTTCCTCGCTTTACCAGCCCGGCGACCACGTCCTTGGGCTGACCGGCTGGCAGGACTACTGTCTTGCGGACGAGGGCGCCAACGCCATGTCGGTGCTGCCGGCGGACCTGCCGATCCCCCTGTCCACGATGCTCGGTGCCTGCGGCATGACCGGGGTTACCGCCTATTTTGGCCTGCTTGAGCTGGGCCGGCCGCAGTCCGGGGAAACGGTGCTGGTATCGGCGGCGGCGGGCGCAGTCGGTTCTGTGGTGGGCCAGATCGCCAAAATTCAGGGCTGCCGGGTGGTGGGGATTGCCGGTGGCACCGGGAAGTGCCGTCACATTGTCGAGGACCTGGGCTTCGATGCGGCGGTGGACTACAAGGCCCCCGACTGGCGTCAGCAGCTTGCAGCGGCGACGCCGGACGGCATCGATGTCAATTTCGAGAACGTCGGTGGCGAAATCATGGAAGCAGTGATGGGGCGGATGAACCTGTTCGGGCGCATGCCCCTGTGCGGGATGATTTCCGGCTACAACAGTGGCGAACCCATGCGCGCGGATTTCGCGCCCATCCTGATGCGCCGGATCGCAGTGCGCGGCTTTATTGTCTCCGATTTCATGGACCGCTTCACTGAGGCCACCACGCAGTTGGCGACCTGGTACCTCGAGGGCAAGCTGAAGCACGAGGAGACCGTGATCGAGGGCCTCGAATCCGCGCCCGAGGCGGTGAACCTCTTGTTCGACGGCGGCAACGTCGGCAAGCTGGTGGTGAAGGTCAGCTAGCTCCCGATATTAGTCTTTAGTCACAGCTGCGCTGTTCCGGCGGTGTGTCCAGCAGGGACTGCAGGAGCACCGGCCGGTCGGTCATGATGGCATCGACGCCCAGCGCCATGAGCCGCAGCATTTCCTCGCAGTCATTGATGGTCCACACCTGCACCGCCAGGTTGGCGTTGTGGGAGTCGGTAATGAAATCCTTCGTGACCACCTCGAGGAAAAAATCTTCCGGGAGCTGGCCGTCGCCGGTGATCTGGCTGGTATCGGGGGGCACCTGGAAGGCGACGTGTTCCGGCACCGGTGGAATGGTGCCGTCACCGAGCGCGGCCAGGACCAGATTGGTGCCCTGACCCAGCGGTACCGAGGTGGGAATACACGGCGCCGCGGCCTTGAAAGCAGTGGCGGCTTCGTCGACAAAGGAGGCGGCGATAACGTCGTCGATGCGGCCATAACGCAACAGGGCTCCGGCGATCTGCTGTTCGTAATCGCCCTCCCCGTCCAGGTCCGGTTTCAGCTCCACGTTGAGCCGCTCGGCGGCAAAGCGCTGCAGGGCCTCCTCCAGGGTTGGGATGCGGAAGTCCTCCGGGCTGTAGCCGGGGGGTGGCGGCCGTTCGCCGGTGGCGATGCCGCGGAACACGTAGTCCTCCTCCGGCCGGTCGCGGGGAGTGCCGACCCCGGGTACAAACCAGTAGGCGGCATCCAGTTGCCGCAGTTCCGCCAGGGTCAGGTCCACTACCCGGCCGCTGCCGTTGGTGGTGCGGTCCACCGTGAGGTCGTGCAGGATGACCAGCTCATTGTCCAGGGTCTGGTAGACATCCATCTCCAGGACATCGGCACCCACCAGCGCTACCTCGGCATAGGCATAGAGGGTATTTTCCGGGAAGTCGATAACGCCGCCGCGGTGGGCGTAATTGAGCGGGTCGGCGCCGAATACCCGCCAGGGATTGGGCTCCTTGGCGAAGGGTGCATCACACACGGCATCGTCGTTGGCGATGGTGCCCACCGCTGCCGTGCCGGTGGGCACGGCATTGCCGTCGACCTCATAGTTGAGGCGCAGGGTCTTGGCGGGCTCATCCTCCGCGTTGCCGAAGACCTCAACCGTAATCTCCGCAGCCAGCGCGCCCGGGGGAATGGTCACTTCGCCCTCGGCGGGCAGGAAATCCACATCCCCCACGGCGCTTTCGGTTTCGGTGCTGTAGCGAATCAGCACCGGTTCCGGCTGCGGCTCGGTCATGCTGGCGCGAAAACGCAGCTGTGCCATTTCTCCCGGGGCGCCTTCCGGCACCGCGGTTGGCGCAATGGTCAGGGAAGAAGGGGCAACCGGCGCCCGCGGAGGCTGATCGCGCCCGTCGCTGCAGCCCGCGAGCAGCGAGGCCATTAACAGGACAGGTGGCAAGAGAGACTGGCGCACGGGAGATTCTCCTGAAGGCATGGTCGAAGGCTACGCGTCTCATGACCGCCGCCAGCGCTGGCGGCGGCCCTGGTTTAGCGGATGGCGACCGGATTGATGATTGCCTGCACCGCGCCCACAAAGCGGGGCTGGCCGAGGACGAACAGGAATTCAGTCGCCGCGTCCGCAGCCAACTCCCGGGTGTCCATGTTCTCGAGGATATATACCCCATTGCGCGCCAGCAGCTCCTGGTGGACCGGAAACACTTCATCGGGCTGTTCCCCCGGCATCGCGTCCAGGCCCCAGGTGTCCGCGCCGACCGCCACCACTCCCAATTCCGCCAGGTAGCGTGCGCCCTCCCGGCTCAGGCCCGGCTCGCCGGCCATGAAGCGAGCCGGATCAGTATCCGCGACGGCGAGCCAGCCGGTGTGCAACAGGACCACATCCCCCTGCTCAATGCTGACTTTCTGGGCTGCCGCCGCGGCCTTGATGTCCGCACTGCCGAAGACGGTGCCTGCATCCAGGACCTCGTGCCCCAGATGGCTGGCCATATTGATCAGCACCCCGCGGGTGACGATCGGCGGCAGGGTGTCGATACCGAAACTGGTAAGCCCGGTTACCGTCACGAACTCGCTGGCATGCTTGCCATTGTAGTAGCGGTGATTGATGCCCAGGTGGCCGAGGCCGTCTATCTGGCTGCCGATCCCCATCCAGGTCTGCAGCAGGTCATCATTGGAGGTGAGCTGATTGGCGGCCAGTGGCGCACCAACGCCATCGTCCAGCTGCAGCACGGTGAGAGCGTAGCTGCGGGGCCCATAGGCGGGCGACTCGGGGCCGGTCTTCACCCCCAGGGCGTAGGTTTTGCCGGTCTTCACCAGACTGGCGGCCTGCAGCACCTTCTCCGGCGACAGATAATTGATCGCGCCCAGAGTGTCGTCCGCACCGTGGCGCGAGGGGTACCAGCTGTCGTCTTCATCGGCACCTGACACAGGCAGCGCGGTCAGCAGCAGGAACAGCAGGGTGAGACAGGTCATTCGCAGTGAAGTCATGGCATGGGTCCCGGGGTGTTTTTATTCGTTTCCGGCCACTGGTTGCCGGCATGTCCTGAACAGCATAGAGCAAATCAATAGCCGCCGGGCAATGGAGCTCAGATATCGGCGTTGTGATAAACGTTCTGCACGTCGTCCAGGTAGTTGAGCATGTCCAGCAACTTTTCCATGACCTGGGCGTCGTCCTCTTCCAGAGTCACTGATGCCTGGGGCACGAACTGCACTTCATCCACCTCGAACTCGATCTCGCCGAAGGCGTCCAACAGTGCCTGGCGGGCCTTGAAGTGTTCGGTATGCGGCACGAAGGCGTTGATATTGCCACCCTCGCTTTCAATATCGGTCACGTCGACGTCTGCTTCCATCAGGGCTTCCAGCGCGGCGTCTTCATCGTCACCGGCAAACACCAGGATAGCGCTGTGATCGAACAGGTGGCTGACGCTGCCGGGCGTGCCCAGCTTGCACTTGGTCTTGGTGAAGCAGTGGCGGACATCGCCGAAGGTGCGGTTGGGGTTGTCAGTCAGGCACTCGACGATGACCATGCTGCCGCCGGGGCCAAAGCCTTCGTAGCGGGCCAGGGCGAAATCTTCACCGCCGCCACCCGTGGCCTTGTCGATGGCTTTCTCGATCACGTGGGCCGGCACCTGGTCCTTGCGCGCGCGTTCCAGCAGGCTGCGCAGGGCCAGGTTGGCGTCCGGGTCGGTGCCGCCGCTCTTGCCGGTGACATAGATTTCCCGTGCGTACCTGCTGTACACCCTGGCCTTGGCATCAGAGGTCTTGGCGATGGATTCCTTGCGGTTCTGGTAGGCGCGGCCCATGAGAGTTTCCAAATAGCAAATCAGCCGGGCATTATAGGTCTCTCCCCCGGGGGGCTGACAAGTCATCGGTCAACCCCGGTGCGCGGCTAAACCGGCTGCAGCGTTGCCGCAAGAGGGCAGTGGCGGGGTATGGTATCGTTGGTCGGCGGGGCATCACGGAAAAACCGGGGTGCCCGACTCAAGCGTTCAGCAGGGAGTTAACCATGTCCACACGAGCAGGAAAACGTTTTGCCGCCCTGATGGTCGGGGTGGTTACCCTTGGCTTCGCGGTGCTGGCACCCTGGGCGACAGCCGAGGAGGCCGTTGCGACCACCGGCTTGAAGGTGCTGGTGCGGGCGGACGATGCCAAGTTCATCGGCAGCGGCGTTGGCGGCCTGAACATCATCGTCCGCGATGCGGCGACCGGGGAATTGCTGGCCGAGGGCGCCATCACCGGCCCCACCGGGGACACCGAGGCGCTGATGCAGACGCCCCAGGTCCGCGGCCGCGTCGCCACCCTGGGCGATCCCGCCAGCTTTCAGGCGGAGCTGGGCCTGGCGCGGCCCACCCGGGTCGAGGTAAGCGTCACTGGCCCCCTGGCGGTTGCCCAGAGCATCCAGTCCACGTCCGCCACCCTGTGGTTGATCCCGGGGCAGGACCGGATCGAACAACCGGTGATCCTGCATCTCCCCGGGCTGGTGACCGAGCTACTGAAATACACCCTGGAAGACGGTCAGCTGGCACTCACGGCCAGTGTCACCATGATCTGTGGTTGCCCCATCACCGCAGAGGGCCTGTGGCCAGCCGCTGATTTCCGCGCGGCGGTACAGCTTTACCGCCAGGGCGAGCTGGTCGCGGAGGCGCCGCTGGGTTTCACCGGCACCGACAACGAGTTCGCCGGAAAGCTGGATCTGCCCGGCGCGGGTGCTGTCGACATGGTCGTCCACGCCTACCAGATCAGCACCGGCAACGCGGGCGTTTACGAGCGCTCGCTGCGTATTGAATAGCCCACTATGTATTGAGCAAGGAGTCCGGCAGGTTATGAATGACAGCACCGATAACAGCTACACCCCGCCCCGCGTGTGGGCAGCAGACACGGAAACCGGCGGCCGCTTCGCCAGTATCAATCGTCCGGTGGCGGGGCCGACCCATGACAAGGTGCTGCCGGTGGGCAAGCACCCGCTGCAGCTTTACTCCCTGGCCACGCCCAATGGAGTCAAGGTCACCGTGCTGCTGGAAGAGCTGTTGGCCCTGGGGATAAGTGATGCTGAATACGACGCCTGGCCCATCAATATCCTGGAGGGTGAACAGTTCGGCTCCGGCTTCGTCGCCATCAACCCCAATTCCAAGATCCCGGCACTGCTTGACCACAGCACCTCGCCGCCGACTCGCCTGTTCGAGTCCGGCGCGATCCTGGTGTACCTGGCGGAGAAATTCTCGACTTTCCTGCCGACTGCTGCGCCCGCGCGCGCCGAGTGCCTGTCCTGGCTGTTCTGGCAGATGGGCAGCGCGCCCTTCCTGGGTGGAGGCTTCGGTCACTTTTATGCCTACGCGCCGGAAAAATGGGAATACCCGATCAATCGCTTCACCATGGAGGTCAAGCGCCAGCTCGATGTCCTGGACCGCAACCTGGCGGAGCGGACGTATCTGTGCGGCGACCACTATACTATCGCCGACATGGCAGTCTGGCCCTGGTATGGCGGACTGGTGCTGGATACCTTGTACGATGCCCAGGAGTTCCTCGACGTCGGTTCCTACCAGCACCTGAACCGCTGGGCGCGGGAAATCCAGGCCCGCCCCGCCGTGCAGCGTGGGCGCCGGGTCAACCGCATCTGGGGGCCGGAAGAAGAACAGCTGCCGGAACGGCACGCGGCCAGCGATTTCGATGGTTAGATTGCCGGGGTAATCCGCCGGGGTGCTTGATGCAGGCCAACGTCCAGTTCTGGCAGTAGGTTAAAATGCAAACAAGTAGCAAAGCTTAATCAAAATGGAGAAATGGCCATGCTGAAACACTGTGTCCTGACCGTGGACTACTCGGGGGACTGGGCGCGCACCCTCGACTACCTGCCGGGCCTGCTGGCGCTGTTGCAGTGCGAACAACTCACGCTGGTACATGTGGTCGAGGTGTTCAAACGCAAGTCTGGGGAGGATGCGCCCGAGGTCATTGAGGAAAATTTGAAGGACATCGCCGGTCGGATTTGTGACCAGCTGCAGATCGCGGTGGATTGGGAAGTGCGTTCGGGCTTTGCGGCATCACAGATCGTGGATGTGGCAAAATTGCGGCAGGTGGACGGCATTATCGCCCTGAATCGCAGCCACTCCTCAGCCCGCGAGTTCTTCATGGGCAATATCGTGCTCAACCTGGCCCGGCTCAGCCATGTACCGTTGGTGGTGGTCAGCAGCGATGGTGTGGTCGCGGCCGAGAGCGCCCCGGTCATGCTCGCCACCGACGGCTCCGCGGCAACGCGTGTCGCCCGGGACTGGTTTGAACGCTTCGTCAAGGCAGGCCGCGACGGTGTCGCAGTCTGGGTGGACTCCGATCGCCACGACGACGAGGCGGAGGCACACCGGACACTGGCCGTGCTCACGAGTACCTACTCTGGCGTGACCTGCCGGCACCTGCAGGGTAATGCGGTCAACAAGCTGGTTGAAACGGCCGATGAGCTCAATGTCGCCCTGTTGGTAATCGCCCGCCGCGGTACCACGCCGATCGAAAACCTGCCGCTGGGCAGGACGGCAGAGGGCGTGGTCCGCAAATGCCGACAGCCGGTGCTACTGCTGCCCGCCTGAGGGTTCTCGGCAGATAGTGGTTTATACTCTTTCCCAGTGCTTCGTGATGGGACAGGGATAGGATATATGGCAGGCTCACTTCAGGACCAGTTGCTCAAGGCCGGGCTGGCGGATACCGACAAGGCCAAGAAGCTGGAAAAGGAAAAGCGCAAGCAGGCCAAGGTGGCCCGCCGCTCCGGCGTGGATCTAGGGGCGGAGACAAAGGAGGCGGCTCGCGAGGCGCTGGCCGAGAAGGCCCGGCGCGGGCGCGAACTCAACGAAGTACGCAATGCCGATGCCCTGCGCAAGGCGATCAACGCCCAGATCAAGCAGCTGATCGAAAATCACAGGCTGCCGCGCGGGCGCGGTGACGTCGGCTTCAATTTCACCGACGGCAAGAAGGTCAAGAAGCTATACATCACGGCCATGGAGCAGAAGCAGCTCGCCGCCGGCAACCTGGCCATCGCCAAGCAGGGTGACCAGTACGAGCTGTTACCCTGGCCCATTGCCGCAAAGATCGCCGAGCGCGACAGCAGCCGGGTGATCGTCTGCAGTGAGGCGGGGGCCCCGGACCTCACGGCTGAAGAGCAGGAGTGGTACAAGGACTACGAAGTGCCCGATGACCTGATGTGGTGAGCCGGGAGCACCTTGCCGAGATTAGCGCCGCGTCTCCTTGCACTACCAGAGAAGTTCAACTATTAACATATAGGTCAAGGTCAAATCCGGTCATTGAAGAGAGCGGTAAACGAGAGTGCATAGCCCGGGGTGGCGCCCGCGAATTTGAGCTTACAGGCGGTGCGCAACTGTCTCCCGATTTTCTGCCCCATCCTGCGCACCCCGCGCAGAAGGAGATAATTGTGAAGGTGTCACTACAGGCATGCGCCCTTGGCGCTGTCCTTTGCGGGGCGATTGCGCTCGCGGTCAACACCCCGGTCGCAGCCGCGAAAAAGGTAACGCCTCAACCCCCGGCGAACCCTGAGCCCACATTTATCTGGGCCACAGTAGTGAACAATGGCTTTGAGGTTCCCCGGAACCCGGGTCGCTACTACAACAGCTACAACCCGCCATCAATCAATGCCAGCGCCCTGGTGGTGTTTCGCGCCCGCAGCACCGGCCGGTCGCAGGGGCCGGTGAGCGGTATCTACACCCGCGACATGGCCAAAGAGGGCGCAACCATTAACGTGATTGCCGACCGGGATACCGATGTCCCCTGGCCGAATAACACCTGCTACCCGACACCCGGCCCGGCAGAGGGGGAGGAGGAAGCGCCTGTTGCATGCATAGCCGATGATGCACTCGCTACCTTTAATGAGTTTCCCTCGTTCCCGCGGATCGCGCTCACGAGGAACGCGGTGGCTTCCCGCGGCAACCATCCGCCCGTGTGGACCTATCCCGTGCCCGCACAGCTGGCAGCCGACGAGGAGGGCGAAGAGAAAACAACCCGCGCGGGGACGAGCGGCGCCTACGTAAATCTGGACGCCGGGCAGCCGGGCAGCCCGTTGGTTACCGGCGCCAGCCTGCTGGGAGAGGTGCCGGCGTTTGCCGATATTTTTGCCGTTCCCGGCGTGGACCCGGCGACAAAATTTGATGTCTTCCCCGGTGCGCCGGCCATTACCGATGCCGGCGTCGTCGCCTTCAAAGGTAACTTTACCAATGGCGCCGGCAAGACCGGCGTGTTCTATCGCCAGATCATGGCCGAGGAGGCCGGCGGAAGCGCAGCTGTAGAGCTGGTGGCGAACTCGGATACCCTGGTGCCAAACCCGGGCAATTGCGTCGCTGGCACCACTTTCGGATCCACCGCCCCCCCCAGCGCCGCGGGTGGCCAAATGGTATTTGTCGGCTTCGATAACGAGGACGATCCCACCTGCGGCGGCGTTTATATGGCCCCGCTGCTCCCCGGCTCTTCCTTGAGCACACTGGTGGGAATCGAGGAGGCGGTGCCAGGTCAGAGTGGCGAAACCTTCGTCCAACTCGGCGAGGGATTGTCCTACGACGGCCGCTTCGTCAGCTTCTGGGGCGCTTGGGGCGAAGAGATCAGGACCGTGCGGCTTTACTGCCCGCAGGAGGGTAACAGGGACCGCAGGGACTTTTGCAATAACATCGGGCAGTTCGATCCGGTTACGGGTACCGCACCCGGGGACTCCTTGAGTGTCTGCGACGATACCAGCGACAGTTCTGATCTGTGCTATCAGGAGAAACAGGTCCCGGTCAATCAGGGTTTCTTTGTCTACGATACAACCGGCAAAGGCAGGTTGCGGATGGTGGCGAACGCCGGCGCAGACGGCGAATACGATGATTTCCTTTACTGGAATTATTCCGGGGCGCCTCCAGGGGTGAGTGACGGTGATGCGGAGCCGCCGCGCTGGCGCTCGGCCGCCTTCCAGGCTGTATCCGGTCGGGGTGGTGCCAACTTCCGGATAGCTTTTTTGGCCCGGAACGGCCAAACCAATGCCGAAAACGTGTATGAGAACACGGTCGATGGAATTTACCTTGGGGAAGTGTTGGGTGCGACTGCGCCCGCGATCACGCCATTGGTCAGGACTGGCATGGACGGAAACGTTCTCGACCCCGAAGCGGTACTGAACGAGGGAGGGGAATTGGTGCCACTGCCCATCACATCTCTGGCACTGGAGCGCGACGCATTTCGGGGTGGTTGGCTCGCCATCAGCGCCAGTATGGGTGTTGAAGAGGCAGGCTGGGCAGGTATATATGTGACCCGCATGCAGCCGCCTCCCGGCAACTAGCCACTCATGAGCGGGGCTTGATGCCACTCCCGGGATACAGCCTACTCATGGCGCAAGGCATCGATCGGATTCATTCGCGCGGCCTTGCGGGTGTCAAACACCGAATGTCGATGGGCCGCAGTTCCAATCGAAGCGATCTGCCTGGCCATCTCTTTGATTAGGCTGTGAAGTTCTGTCTGACGCCGATGCTGCCCGCTGCGTCGTTATAGAGAGCTAATTGTGCCTACTTGCAGCCTGCCAGCTTCCAAAAATCAGCGCTGACCTTGACGTAATCGGATATCAATTTTTTTAGACGATTATCAAGGCCTGATAGGCTTCTACTATCTAGTGCTTTTCCAAATTTGGCTTCATAGATATCTTGCAGTGCCTCATGATGCGGCGCACGATCATCAGCGCTAATTTGACTGAAGGCGCGATCGAACATAAATTGTGCAAGCATTGGATCAACGACGTTAAAGTATCCATCAGCAGCTTGCTCAAGAGGATAATCCATTTCGTATTCGGTGACCAAGTGCAAAGCTAGCCAGCTCGCTTGTTCCCAAAAGAGTCGAATCGATGCGCAGAAACTGCTTTTTATCTTGTCGTACTGCCAAGCAGTTTCGCCAAGTGTTCCATCAATAATCGTGTCTGCGAGTTGGTGTCTGAGAACTTCACCGAGAACGTATTTTGTATCAAGATCAAACCAGTGCAGTGATACAAGTGATCCGCTTATCGGTGTTTGTCTATCATAAAGCTCAGTTACTGGATCTAACATGCTTTTGGGTAACTTCTCGCGCAAGTTGATTCCAAGTGGGTCAACGTGCGTCTCGACAAATTCGCACCACCCTTCCTTGTCGTCGCTGTTGAACGCTTCTAGAGCGCCAGCTGGAACAGCAGGAATAATGACCACGCTACCTGGTAGATGTGTCGCCGCTTCGAGCATTTTCTTTTGCTTCTGGGTTTTAAATGCACCGCCGCCGGAAAGTACCACAAAACCTGGTAGTGCGCCATTCTTTCTCGCCTTGTCCCTGAAGGTGCCACAGACCCGGGATTGCGACCGACGTCGGCTGCGGACAACCTACCTGGTTGAGCGACTGAATGAGGAGAATTAGTACGTTAGCGTAGATAATGGGCCCAGAAGGACTTGATTTCCTGTTCTAAATCACTGATATATATAACTTAAAATTATTGGACCGATCCATAATACCCCCGTAAGTACCCCCAAAAAGAATTGTTACACCAGTCTTTTTAGCGTTTGGCGACTGTCAATCTATTCGTTCCGTTAGATGGTTGAATTTATTAAAATACGCTCTTAATACTCGCCGTGCCCATCGCAAGCTGGCCGCAGCCCTCGACGGCACAGGCCTCGACGAGACCGCTGTCATTGACGTGCTGCGTGAATCGCAACAGGCCATCCGCTGAATCATCGCCGCGCCCGCCTTGATGCTAATCGACGCTTCGGGCCGTCGCAAGGTGCTCTATGGGGACCTCTCCGAAGCACACAGCCTGAAAGACTTTCTCTCGGCACTGTGATACCGAAGGCCACCGTAACAATAAGCAGAACAGAACTACCAAACCACCTCGTCAGTGCAGATCGTTGGGATCGTTCAGTTCGGGTTATTCGGCGCTCCTGTCACACTGGACGGAATGTCTCAGCGACTTTGACCAATTGCCACCGAAGAGCCTAATCGTGTACCACAACTTCTCATGCTCCGACTGAACAACTAGCATCGGAAGTGTCGATAATATTTTGTTTTCTTCAACCGCTGATATTCAGACCCCACCCCCCGGGCACCCCCCGTTTCGAGGTTGGGACTCCTAGCCTTCCCTTATTGAACTATTCGGGACGAACATTCACTATAAAATTGAAATTTTTCGCCAGTTTGGAGTGGTCAAGGCCGAATCTGATACCAGTTATTCGATTTGGCGGGCGGTAGTAGACATTGCCGTCGGTGATCGCTTTAATACATGCTCAACAAAAAAATACAGCGGTGCAGGGCGTGGATATACCGCACTGCACCCACTGGGTACGCACCCTTAACGATCGGGACTCATCCCGACGCCCTCGGTGCCAGGCTCGAATATTTTGAACGTGTATGGGGAACAAAAATGGACTTTGCCGAATACGTCGTGACAGCTCATCCGATGCGAGACCTCCTTACCGACAACATCACCACCAAGAAAGCTTTCCTTCAAGGTTTGTTTAGCGGGCGTATTGAGGCTAGGGGTCGATACTCCGATTACGTATACGATTTCGTCTCGGAGGTTGACGGCCTCATCTCTGGAGTATTCGGAAGCCCGAAAGACACCACCATCAATTTAGGCCCTGCCGATGGCTGGAAGCCAGAATCCATGCCAGTATGGGAGCCATTTGTACTGGTTTTTAATCCTCGCCAGGTTACCGGTGGGCAGAGATTGTTTTTAGAATGTAAAAGAGGAAGTGCTCAGAAGGCTTTTGCTCGCGCCATAGAGAACCATATAAACGCTCGGGCAAATGAAGGCTGGCGCGTTTCAATTGATCCGATTTTGGATCGTGCGAAGCTTGAGGAAGTACTTGGTAAGTACCGTGGTAAGGTCAACAAAATTAGTTTAGATTTCCCAAAAGCGAACCTTCCCACTGGAATAAATAAGTCTCTCGCCGATGTTCGGAGCAAAATCGGTAAAGCGGGTGGGAAACTAAAAGTCGAAGCCATTAGTGAGGATGGGGCGCTGGATACCGACCAAGAGGACCTATCCTCTGCACTCGATGAAGCCGCGCAGTCTGGCGCTAGGGTGGCTGTTTACTCTGAGCAGGATAATCCCGGACGCGGGAAGAGGCGGTTTGTAAAGCGGTACGACTCCCAACAAGTCAAAAATATTCGCACCAGGACGATTGAGGGGATTTCGGATTCTGTAGCTAACATAAAGGACAAAGTAGCCGAAGTGTTATCGAAGCTACAGTAGCGAGGTGAGGTATGGAAAGGGCAAGCTGGTTAGGGTTGAGCATTCTCGGGGTATTCGTTGTAGCGGCGACGGTGTGCGATCCCACGCTAATATCCAAGAACCAATTTATGATTCAACTCGTCACGCCTGATATCATAAGTATCGCCATTGTTATGCTGACAGTTTCACTCCCCGTCGCCTATCAAATAATGCGCCTGATTAATGAGGATAAGAAAAAAATACGTGGATCAGACGAGTTCACATCTCAGGACAAAAATGTTATCTGCTCGTCTTTAGATAACGTAATCGAGAAAGTGAAAGCAAACTCAACATTGATGGTAATCTACTTCTTCGGAATCCTAGTGGTGACTTTCATGATTGGATTCCCCTTCTCAGAAGGTGAAAGAATAATTTCAATTTTGATGGGATTCGCGCTTTATTTGCTGTGCCATATGACTTTGTTCATGGTTGAGCTATATGTGGCGCTCAGTAATTGGCGTGACGCTGAAGATATTTTTAACGAAGCCGCATAATCGTTGATAAAACACCACCAAGATTCTTGAGCTTGAAGACAGTGCCGAAGCTTAAACGCGAAACAGCGTGCAAACCGGAAATAGTTGTGAGCCAATTTATTCGATAGTACACAAAACGATGGCGAGCTTTATGGCGCCACATGCACCAGCAAGCGATTACGCTTGCTGCCCCACTCAGGGAGGGAGCCTAGTGGATTTTGAAAGCAAGCTCCAAAGGATCAAAGAAGCTCGCGACGACATCGCTAATTCAGCAGAAATATTGAGCCGTAGAGACTGGAAAACTTATCTGATGACATTGACCGTCGGTCTCATGCTTGGCTTCGTCGCGGGCGCGAGTTGGCATTACCTCCAGACGGAATCTACCGTGGTAGTGGCCTGCGGAGGGATCGAAGTCTAGGTTTTGCGTTTTGAAACATGACCATTTTACCAATGTTATAGTGCATCGGGCGGCGGAAACTCCGCAGGTGTAACCTCTACGACAGGCGATGCAAAATAATCAGCGACGCGAGCCATACATACCCCAATATGGGGTAACATTTCAGGCTCCAAGTCATGCGGTTTGCTTGCCATTGCATAACTAAAGTATAGAAGCCAATTGCCTTCCTTCTCTAACGCCTCCGCGCATTGTGCCCACTCGCCCTCATGGACAAACCAGTTTCCTTCGCTGAGAGATTCATCACCTTTGTCGACTTGGCAGAAAAGTATACGACATGCATACTTCATAGGTCTGCCCCCAATTTATTTGCGCTGACCACTGCAAGATGGCACGTTGCCCTTAACGACTTCCCGGGTCATTCATTCCGTATGATCGGCTATTCAGAGTCGTCGGGTAAATGCTTCTCATAGAATACCTTGAGCCCAAACTTGTCCCTCAGCAGATTTAGGTACACGTCAGACTTTTCGGCATGTGTCGATAATATCTTGTAGTCTTCAGCCACCAATCTCCAGACTCCACCCCCGGGGCACCCCCCGTTCTGAAGTTGTGACTCCTGGCATTCCCTTAGTGAACTATTCTGCACGATTCTCTACGCTAAAATTGATACTTTCCGCCAGTTTGGAGTGGTCGACACACTTTGTGGCAACCAAGTTGATCCGCCTTCTTCATTTCTACAATTCTGAGTCGTAATCATTTGGGCTGGCATAGTCGAGCGTAGAGTTTAGCCGTCGACTGGGCAGGCTTGGTGGTTGCTGTCGTCCCGCGCGACGGGTAATAACTAATAGAAACTGCGAAGTAGCAGTTGGCGGCTATGAATACCCGACCCTGCAGGGCAAGCATCGTTGGCCGCGTATGTGATCCGGGATCAGGGCGCACGGTCAAGATTTAGTTCGAGTAGTCTTGTAAGGATCTCATCATCCTTAAGATCGATAGACCACCCATAGGCCGAAGCGACAGCTTCATCCAATATTCTGTGGGCATTCATTAACCATCTAGGCCTTGCGTTGTAAAGGTTGGTCAAAGTCCTTTTCTTTAAATCTGCCTCGTGGCCCAGCTTCGGTACGATTCGGGGAGGATAGCCGGGAGCATCTGCCGGATACAGCTCCGTCCACTCTTGAGGATTTAGCCAGTTGTTCCTAAGTCTATCCAACTGTTCAGCAGCCTGCGCTATATCGCTAGCGTTATCATTGGCATAGTCTCTTGGGTCCAGGTTAGGTTCAAGTCCAACAGGAAAGGGAAATGTTTCAAAAGTCGAGGTTGGTGTGTATCTTGGGTCATTACCCACCCCCAGCCAAGTGCCCATAGCCAGTGCCCATATTTCGTGGAACCTTGAATGAAGCACGCCGAAGACGACGTCGGACTCACTTGCCACCGTGACAGTCGCATCGTCGCAATACACTACGGGACTGCGCCAGACGAATATGCGATATTTGGACACTCTAGGGGTAACTATTACCCTTCCCATCCCGCTAACTGCCGCCCGAATGTCGTCGCCCGTTCTTCCATGTAGCCACCACTTTTCTCTGCGGCTCTTATCTCGATTGTTCTCCCGAACCGGCTTCACGTAATTTAGTATGTACTCAAATGGGGCTTGATACTGCGCAGCTTCAGTCTCCGACATCCTGTTGAAATCAACAATCCAGATGTCCCTCTGCCGGCGAACGATATCCATGGCATTTGAGAGTGGCCTCAGGACCTCGCGATTTGGGCTCCCGTGAGCGTTTGGTTGTATGAGCCAGTTTCTTGCTACATCTCCCGGAACGTCAAACTTCCCCACCTTTACCGAACCTTGAAAAGTCAATCCGCGGTTTGTCGAGAGCCGCTTAGCCGTTGAGAGGTTCAATTCTCCACTCTCGCCCCGGCTAGATAAATCGGCCTGAATTAGGTCAACTGGAGCACCATTTAGTACGATTTGTCCCGTGTGCCCTTTTGAACGGAAGCAAATCAGCGAAACCCTAACTGCCGCCCCTTCATTTATCCACGATTCATCAGACCAGACGTGATACAGAGTCCCATCTTCTACTATCCGATTCAAAACATCACGATTTCTCCCGCCACGAATGCTATTGGTGGCTACCAAACCTATCCTCTGAACGCGACCTTGTTTGAGTTGGCATAAGGATTTCTCGTACCAATAGGTCACCAAGTCAGCACCGCCCGAAATTCGCCCAGCGTAGCTACGACGCAGCTTCTCCACATAGTCTTCCCCGAGTTCAGAAAGCATAAGCTGACTTCCGAGGAATGGGGGGTTGCCGACAATGACGTCGGCCGTCGGCCAGTCTGGCTCAATGTCATCTTCACTGAGAATGGCGTCACGTCGCTCAATATTATCTAGAGGTTTGAGAACTGGATTCGTATTTATGGAGTAACCATGGCTAAGCATCCACTGAATTTCTCCGATCCACACGGTTACTCTTGCAAGCTCAGCCGCATATGCATTTAGCTCTATTCCGTGAACAACTTCCGGCCCTACCATTGGCGCATACCTTTGAAGACCCAATGCCTCGGCCTCAATATTGGCTCTGTGTTCAATATCTTTGAGCGCTTGCAACGAAAGGTATAGGAAGTTTCCTGAACCACACGCAGGATCGAGTACTCGGAAGTTTCGCAACCTTTCGAGGAAGCCCTGCAATAAACCTTCAGCCGCAGCCCGATTTTTCTTGGTGGCAAGAACCGATTTTGCCTTTTCCATGCGCTGCATATAATCGGCGATAGCGGATCTAATTCCCGACCATTCTTCGAGAAGAGGTTCTACGATGGTCGGGATCACGAGCCGCATAATCGATTGCGGATCTGTGTAATGTGCGCCCAGCTGGCTGCGCTTACTCGGGTCCAGCCCACGCTCGAACAATGTTCCAAATATCGCGGGTTCAATTTGGCTCCAGTCCATATGGGCTAGATCGCGGACAGTGCGAATCTGTGCCAACGTGAGCGGCAGGGTATCGTCGTCGTCGAACAGCCCACCGTTGAACCAATCGATGATTTCAGTACCAAATGGGCCCCCTTTGTGCATTGCCTGAAATAAACGCTGGATAAACTGATTAAAGTGTTGGGGGTGAGTCACGCCCTTCTCGGCAATGTCTGTAAACAATCCGGTTTTTAGTATTCCAACATCCTCTGAAAACATACAGAAGAGAAGTTTGTTTAAAAAGTGAGCAGTTCTTTGGGGGTCATGGCCATCACTGCGTAAAGCAAATGCGAGTTGGGCGAACTGCCCTGCCGCTTGAGAGGTTACTTGATTACGCGTGCGGCTTGGTCTGAGGCGCCCAGGGTCACGAAATATCGCTCGGAGTATGTCGCGCTTATCGGGCTGTAGAATGTCCTCCAGCTCAATAATGTGGACTTCCTGAACGGCATTCTGAAACGCAGTGTGAATTTCAATCGTATCTATATCGGATACAACCAGAAGTGGTGGGGATTCCAGCGCAAGTGCGTATAGCTGAAGTTGCTGCAGTGCACCCCGCATCGTACTTGTTCGGCCGCCGGCCCTGCTCTTGTATTCCCATCCGAAGTGGCCACGTTTCCAAACATCAGCCCAGCCACGTCCAGCACCGGTCTTTTCTACTCCCTTCTCGAAGGCATACCATTCCCCGGTTGGGTCGGCCTCGTTGGGCGTGGGTTCCTCGAAGAGCCTACATAGATCGATGAAGTGCTCTTGAGCGGCAGCGCGTTCATTGGTTGTGGACGAAGACCATTTGGTTACGAAGGCTTCTGGGGTCATATGGTTGGTAGCTCATGCGTCAGGCTGCACGTCAAAACAACAGACTGTGGATGCTGTCGCATAGATAATTGATAACCCGGAATTTGCATGTGCCTCCCCTTTTTTGAAGATAATATACAGCAGTTTTTTAGAAAAAGACGCCCATTAGTGCGCCCCACCGTACGGTCTGATACCAGGTATGGCACTTTGCTCGGGTAAGCTTTCAAGCCACTACTCAAGTACAGGCGTAACAAATGCTTTTTAAACCAACTATTCACTCTAGAAATTGAAGACAAATAAATAAGCTACGGAAATTCATTCAGATGGGATTGCAAATGCTTTTTCTGGCTTGCAGTAAGCGACTGTATGCATTGCCGACGGAGTTGGAGCCTCGGTCTGAATGCACTATCCAGCTCCGTCTCCGGTTGCCGCTGCCAGAGAGCCAAACACCGGCCATAACCTCAGTCAATGTCAAAACAAAGCTTTGTCCGCAGGCTTACATTTTCCATTATAACTATAGTGAAAGCCTATGGCGTCCCGGAAACTTACAAAAAAATTCCCTGTCATGCGATCTAGTTCTATCCTGTATGTATTGTCCTTGGAGAGAAAATAATCCTCTACTCTTGCCCAAAATAGAATGTTGCTGGGAGTTGCTTTAAGGTAGTTTCCCTCACCCCGCACATAAGAATCAAAATCCAAGAGCACCGCCGATTCATCGAGAGCGTAAAGGACCGGAGTTGAAAAAGGGAATGAACCAGTGATCTTGGCTTGGTAATTCCCTGCAAACTTAAACTGTTGTCGTTTCCCTTCCGATTCAGAATAACCTATAGCGTCCACATCAAACGGATGGAACGCAATTGTTAATCCAACATCCGCCGACGAATAATGATTTTTTTCTGTGACAGACTCTCCATGGATAATTGCTGTGACTTCATTGTGAGTTATAGAGCATATCAAGCTAAGGTCTAAATCGTCGGCGTGAGATACTTGCATTGAAGTCGCAAGAAGAAGGCCGAATATACCTTTTCGGCTCTTATTCCTTGGAAAGCTAATCATCTTATGAAAGCCTAATTTTAAACGTATCATTTCGTCCCGCATTACTATCCATCATTTAATTCAGCAAAAAGAAGTTGCTAGGCCTTGAATATTAATTCTACATGGCAATCTCTGCTGACCAGCGCCAGTGCACATCACCTCGGTTGACGTGGAATTCCTGCTCTAAGTTTAGGTGTCCCAATGATGCCGGCACATCGGACCCGCTTCGGGTTACTAATCCCAATGTAGGTTGTACCTCCACAAGTGATGCCCCCTTTCCAGTGACAAGCAACGGAAATTCAACCAACATCACTTTGTTTTGATAGCAGATGCTGGAGCACTTGTCGAGCATGACGTGTCATCTCGGCTTCGGCCCTGGACTGCGCCTGCCCTCCAGCAACCCACACTCGAATCCAATCTCCTCAATCTGCCTCAGCTCAGCCAACGCTATGGCCCGCTTCCGCCTGACCTCCCTTGTCTCGCGCCCGTGGACGGTCTTTGCCCCCGCACAGCGGCTCCTACCTTCGTCTGACCTAGGTCCAGTGGACTTGCCACCATGAAGACGGCAGACACGCCTACCAGCCATAGCGGGCGCTCGGCAGCGCTCCTGAGTGCTCTTGCACTTGGCCGCGCACCGTCGGCACCGGGTACGGCCACCGTAAGCTAGGATGAAATTCTCGGCTGAGTCTGGCTGATCAATCATCGTAAACCGTGGCCTGACCAGATGGGGAGTTAATCATGCACAGGACCTCAAAGACGGAACCTTGCCCGTTTTCCCGAAACTGCCCGAAATGGACATTTTCGGGCGTGGCCCTTGCCCGTTTTTCCCACCCCCCCTATAAGGGGGGGGAAACGGGCGCAAAATATCGGGAAGTTATTTGACTTCATAACTGTCATCATCCCGGACTAAATGGCCGAGTTTTTCGAGGCGCTGAAGAGCACCTTTGACACGCTCTTTGCTTCTTCGATCAGAGACGTCAGATGGCAGCGCATCGGTCGCAACTGCAAAAGCCTCTTCGACTCCGATTGTCCCGGTACCAGCTGCACTTTCCCGTAGGGCTACCAGAATAGCCCTCTGGTTCTTGCCGGAAGGCTCCTTCAATGCCGGTTGCCTAAATAGGTCGTGGATCACCACACAGGACGTTATCTTATCGCCGTCCCCATCGTGCCCCAGCTGGACTGGTTCCAGGCGGAAGGGGCACGATATACCCCCCTCGCCGTCTTTTGACTTCGTGACCTGCCACTCGCGCCCCGATACGGGGTGTTTTACCTCAATGACCGTGTCCAGCGCGGCATGTAGGCTGCTGTGCCCACGCATCCCCCGGCTCGCTTCCTTGCCGGCGTGGTGTACCAGCAAGACCATGGAATCGGTCTCTCGCTGCAGAAGCTGCGCGTGTGCAAGGATGGTCCCCATATCCTTGGAACAGTTCTCGTCCGCCCCTGGAGCGCTCTGAGCCAGCGTATCAATTACGATAACCCCACCACAAAGCCCGGCGTTTCGTATGTCCTCCGCGAACAACACAACGCTGGCGCTGAGCAACGACAAGTTCTGGGTCACAATCTTGAATGGTTTTGGCAATTTCTGCCCGTGATGCCGCGACCATGCTTGAAGACGTTTACGTATACCCGCGGTACCTTCAAGAGCCACGTAGATCACCGGACAGGGCTTCAGCGCGTGCCCAAACCAGTCGCCGCCCTGCGTTAGGGTAGCTAGCATGTCGAGGACCAGAAACGATTTCCCAGACCCTGAGGGGCCGTAGACAGCTGCTACCCCCTGCCTTGGGAGGAGGCCTTTGATTCTCCACTCAGGAGGTGGCAGGCTCGCGACTTCGCTGGCTGTGTGGAAGATGAAGCGCTCCGGTGCTGGTTCCGAGTTGGGCTTGGTCCGATTCCAGCCGCTTTCTGTAGCATGGTGGAACAGAGTACCAATACTAGTTCCACTCATAGGATCGTAATCGGCGACCACGTTATCTAAGTCGGCACTGGCCTTTCTCGCATTTATCGGGTCGCCCCAATGCGCATCGGACCGCATGCTCCACTCTCTGATAAGCTCCTTGCCCGTACTCCAGTTCAGCGAGATGACCGACCAGACTATATTCCTCCACTTATCACGGTCACAGTCGGACGGTACCGACGACAGCATCTTCCGCACGAGTTCATAGTTCTGGTCCGTCTCTAACAAGTCTTGTACACCTGCTAGATTTCTATTAACCGAGTCCACGCCTCTCCAAGCGCATAGATCAATGACATTTTGATTAGCGATACTGCGCAGACTTCCGATATCTACAGCGGCCCCAGGCACAGAAATGAATACATAGTTTCCAACTTGCTCAACGGGGCACCTTGGACGGTAGAAAAATCTGGATAGGTCGGTTGCATTCATGTCCAACGCATCAGAGATACCTAACCGGGCAGCTACGCTTATCAAGATTTGCTTATGGTCTGCGGGCATGATCGGCTCGCTAACGGCAAGAATTAGCCGATATCTTGGTTTATCGGGCGTGTGACTGTGTGTCGAATGTATTATCGCCCTATATCTTTTGCTTTCGATTCTATGCCGAAGTTCATCAGCCACAACCACTGAGTTCTTATTATCTAAGTCGTAAACGAGAAGTGATACAGAGCCAACTCGTTCATTTTTTCTTGGACCATCATCTATAGCGGCTGCGACAAAGCCGTTTCCCTCCTTAGGCCCGACTTTTGGTTTGCAAAGGTAACCTTCGAGCATCTGCCACGTAATGGACTTAGCTTTAACGGGTTTGGTGAAATCTGATGCTGTTGCGGTGCGGATAATCTCAGAGGTCGTCATCGATGCCCGCCTCCTCCATTAACCACTCCATCATGATCAGAAAGTCTTCAATTAATTCATGTACAGGCCCAACGCCGGCTCTCAGATCAAGTACCGTTGTTTTCCAACTGGACTTAGCATGAAGTCGTGCCGCGTCGGCGCGCGTAATGAAGTGCGGAGTCCATGAACTTAACATGCCTCGAATGATTTTTATCTTCGATGGGCTGACTCCATCCCTTGAGAGAGCTTCTATTGCGCCTACTACATTAAAAGCCAGCTCCCTACATAGTGACTCGGGAAGCTTCTTAACCCATGTGTGTGCTTCATATGGCAGGCAGTGTTGAATATCGGTTTGAATCCTACCTTTGCTTGCCCTGTTTATTCCTATAGCTTTTAGATTTCTTGGGAGGTCTTGAGCGAAGCAATATGCCTCTTTAATTTTGTAGCCGCTACCATCGTAGAAAGCATATTTTCCACGCTCAGCCAATCCATGGTTGTAGCTTTGGTGACACTTGTTTGAAGTTTTCACTGGAGCACCCCCCCATCGCGTAACAATGCTTTGCGGGCTGCTAGGAGGGTTTTAACTAGTGCTCTGATGCCATCGTCATTCATCCCGCCAATTCGGGCGGCGTTCAGTATTTCAACCTCGCGCTCAGGCCACCCGACGGAATGCCCCCCGCTGCTGAGAGGAACAGGAGGTGTGTAGAGACCTTGCTGGATGTCTGAATAGTGGGCGCTACGCGAACGTGCCCGAGCACCAAGTACGGCGGGCAGTTTTAAAATAATGTGATTCATAAAATTCGTCTCCAAAAAGGAACAAAAAATCCCACTATAAAAAGAGTGAGCTTCTTGCTCCCCGGGAGACGAATTCGGGGGCTGAGCTACTGCTCAGTAAGCACTAAACGTGCGCCAAGGGCTGTGCTTACACCCAGTGCCGTTGATCGGCGGCGGCTCTGCAGTCTTCCTGTCCAATACTATAGGAGCCTGCAGAGGGTTGGCAACCACAGATCCGCTTGAATTGTCTCTCGTGTTCTCCATAACTTGTTGCCACAAGAATGGACTTTAGAAACATATAGTTAGCTTTACTTAGGGACTTGAAATTATTTTTTGTAAGTTACTGACAATTTCCCGATCGGCTTCATTTGAAAACGTTACTCGCTTTTAAACGGGCTTCTGATATTGCCCGCATCGCGGGTTTCCAGTCGCAGCACATCCAGATAGTCAGCCCAACCCTGCATCATTTCTGTGCGCCCCTTGAGGTGTGCTGTACGGTTATACGCGCGGCCATTCGCATCTCTTACAGCGTGCGCCAGCTGGTGCTCTATCCAGTCCACCCGATAGGCCAGCACTTCATCCAGCAGGGTACGGGCCATTGCCCGGAATCCGTGCGGGGTCATGGTGTCGTTGTCATACCCCATAGTCCGCAAGGCGGTGCGTACACCATTTTCAGACAGTGGGCGGCTGCCACCCCGGGCGCTGGGAAATACGTAGCGCCCCCGGCCTGTCAATCGGTGCAGCTCCCGAAGCAGCTCCAGCGCCTGCCGGCATAGCGGGACAATGTGCGGTTGCTTCATTTTCATTTTATCGGCGGACAGCTCCCAGCGTTCTGCCTCCCAGTTGATTTCCGCCCACTCCATAGCGCGAATTTCTCCGGGGCGCTGGAACAGCAGGGCGGACAGTTGCAGGGCGGTTTTAACTACGGGGGTGCCTTGGAACCCTTCGATAGCCACCATAAGGCGGCCGACTCCGGCAGGGTCAGTAATAGCGGGGTTGTGCCTAGTGGTGGCGCTTTTCAGTGCGCCTTTCAGGTCGCCGGATGGGTCGCGCTCCGCCCGGCCTGTGGCGACGGCGTACCGGAATACCTGCCCGGCTGTTTGCTTTGCGCGGTGCGCGGTATCAATCGCTCCGCGGGCTTCGATGCGGCGCAGGGCGGCCAGTAGCTCCTGTGAGGATACTGAGGCAATCGGCCGGCCCCCGAGTACCGGGAACAAGTCCTTCTCCAGAGCACGCATGGTGCGCGCCTTGTGGCCCTCAGAGTGGCCCAGCATTTTCGTGTTGAACCACTCGCGGGCTATTGCCTCGAAACTTTCAGCTGCAGCCAGGTGCCGGGTCAGCTTCTCCACCTTCCGCACCTCGCCCGGGTCGATGCCCTTGGCCAGCCGTTCGCGGGCCTCCTGGTGGTGCTTGCGGGCGTCTGCCAGACTAATGTCGGGGTAGGTGCCCAGTGCCAGCAGCTTTTCCTTACCGGCAAAGCGGTACTTATAGCGCCAGCGTTTGCCCCCGGTGCTGGTGACGAGTAGGAACAATCCGGCCCCATCCGACAACTTTCGGTCCTTGGCGCTCGGTTTGGCCTGTTTAACTTCGGTTGCCGTCAGCTTGCCCATGCCGCACTCCTTCTACCCTGGGGTATGCCCATTTGGGGGTATGAGATACGGGGCTGGCAGTTGTACCCCCGGTCATACCCCCGCTTTTGGGGGTATGTTGATGGACGCCCCCGGACCGCAATGGAGTCAGTATAGGGTAAAAACTCAATAAATACAGGGGCGTTCGGACATTGTTGGATGGTGCTGGAGGGGTAAGTAATGGGCCCAGAAGGACTTGAACCTTCGACCTGCCGATTATGAGTCGGATGCTCTAACCAACTGAGCTATGGGCCCGCAACAGGGGATGGGGGATTATAGAGAAGAAGCGGCCGCAGGCACAGCCCCTGGCCCCTGGTTGGGCAGGGGGAGAGGCACAGCCCCCGGAAGTCGGCGCTGAGCCTTTCAGTGCTTCTGTTTCAATCAGCCGCGGGCGGCGCCAGAATCAGCTTGGCATCATACACATTCGGACTCTTGCACCGGGTGACGCCGTCTTGAAGTGCATTTGATTTCGCCATGCCGCCGCCGTTGATGAAGATTTCCCAGGCGCTGGCGAAGACCGGGTAGGAAGGCCAGGCGCCCACCTGATAGTAATCGAACTCGGCGTCGCCAGAACCCAGCCCCGGCACCAGGATCCAGCTGGAACCCTTTGCCCCCATCTCCCGCATCATGGCGGTGACCTTGGCGTGGCTGGCGGCCGCGTCCGCGAAGCTGGCGTCATCCGCCAGCGAGCAGCGGGAGAACCACACCAAACCGTCCTCGGGCGGGCCCTCGGGGGCGCCCACGGTGTATGAGGCCATCAAGGCGTGAGTGCAGTCCAGCGTGTCTGAATATGTCTGCGACACGCTGCCCGAGGCATTGACCCATTTGTCCATGCTGGCGCCAAAATCTTCGGCGGACTGGTAGGCGCCTATCCAGCCAACGTGGAATTCGGACTCTGCCGAGCGAAACTGCGGGGTAATCATCCAGACGCTGTTACTCGTCGAGGAAGCTGCGCAGGTAATCCGAGCGGGTCGGGTGGCGCAGCTTGCGCAGGGCCTTGGCTTCAATCTGGCGGATGCGCTCGCGGGTTACATCGAACTGCTTGCCCACTTCCTCAAGGGTGTGGTCAGTGTTCATGTCGATGCCGAAGCGCATGCGCAGTACCTTGGCCTCGCGGGCGGTGAGGCCCGCCAGTACTTCCGTGGTGGCTTCCTGCAGGCCCTGGCCGGTGGCGGCTTCAATCGGTGAGCTGATGGTAGCGTCCTCGATGAAGTCACCCAGGTGCGAATCTTCGTCGTCACCGATGGGGGTCTCCATGGAGATCGGCTCCTTGGCGATCTTCAGCACCTTGCGCACCTTGTCTTCCGGCATGTCCATGCGCTCACCCAGTTCTTCCGGGGTGGGCTCGCGGCCCATCTCCTGCAGCATCTGCCGCGAGATGCGGTTGAGCTTGTTGATGGTCTCGATCATGTGTACCGGGATGCGGATGGTGCGCGCCTGGTCGGCGATGGAGCGGGTAATGGCCTGCCGGATCCACCAAGTGGCGTAGGTAGAGAACTTGTAGCCGCGGCGATACTCGAACTTGTCCACCGCCTTCATCAGGCCGATGTTGCCCTCCTGGATCAGGTCCAGGAATTGCAGGCCGCGGTTGGTGTACTTCTTGGCGATGGAGATCACCAGGCGCAGGTTGGCCTCGACCATTTCCTTCTTGGCGCGGCGGGCACGGGCCTCGCCCATGGACATGCGGCGGTTGATTTCCTTGATCTCGTTGACCGGCAGGCCGCACTGGTCTTCCACCGCAATGATGCGGCGCTGCAGGCGGGTAATAGTTTCCTTTTGCGCGGTCAGTTTGGCGACGTAATCCTTCTTGCCCTTGGTCTGCCGGGTGATCCACTTGACGTCAGATTCCGAGCCCTGGAATGAAGTGATGAAGTCCTTGCGCGGCATACCACAATCGCGGATCGCGATGGTCATGATCTGGCGCTCCTGGTCGCGCACGGCAGACAGGACCTGGCGGGGCTTCTCCATCAGCGGATCGAAGACGCGCGGCGTCAACTTGAAGAACTTGAACAGTTCCCCCAGCTTTTCCATCTCCTTGATCGCGGCCTTGTCATTGCGACCGCTGGTGGCAATGGCCTTCTCGGTCTTGCTGAACTGGCGTTTGAGGGCGGTGAAGCGCTTCTTGGCTTCCACCGGATCGGGGCCGGATTCAGTTTCCTCATCGGAGTTGTCTGCGTCTGCGGACTCGGCTATTTCCGCGGCGACCTCGGCGGCGGAAGGGACGTGCTCCGCCGGATCCAGGTAGCCGATGAGCACATCGCCCAGACGGCGTTCTTCCTTCACCACCTGTTCATATTCGTCCAGCACTTGCTTCACGGCGCCGGGGTAGTGGGCGAGGGCCGCCATCAACTCGCGGATACCTTCCTCGATACGCTTGGCGATAACGATTTCGCCTTCCCGGGTCAGCAGCTCAACGGTGCCCATTTCGCGCATGTACATGCGCACCGGGTCGGTGGTGCGGCCAGCTTCGGTTTCCACTGCGGCGAGGGCAGCGGCGGCTTCAGCGGCGGCGATATCGTCGGCGGCGCTGTCACCCTCGGTCATCAACAGTTCATCAGCATCCGGGGCGACTTCAAACACCTGGATGCCCATGTCGTTGATCATCTGGATGATGTCTTCGACCTGGTCCGGATCGGAAATGTCCTCCGGCAAGTGATCGTTGACTTCGGAATAGGTCAGGTAACCCTGATCCTTGCCGCGGGCAATGAGATCCTTGAGCCGGGACTGTTGTTGGGCAACATTGGTCATTCAGCAGACACCCTCGAAAAAATGCAAAAAAAATTCAGCCGGAGATTATAACCGGAAAATCAGTGACTTATCCAGTCATATCCCTGTTATGTACGGCTCCTGATCCCGCTGGCGCCTGATTACGGACGACTGTACCCATATATATGGGGCCATGGGGTGCCCGTTACAAGTTGTGCGCCGAGGTGCTTGCGGCGTGGCGGCGGATTCCCTCAGGGCTTGCGCTTGTTGCGGGCCTCATCCATGCTCTGTTTTTGTTTTAACAACTCTCTCAGCTTCTGTTTCTCCGCATCGCTCATGTCAGCGTAGTTGGTGACCTTAAGTTTGTCGACCTGTGCAGACAACTGGCTCCGCTGTGGCAACTGCGCGAGCGCGGCCAGAGTGTCGCTGAACTGTTGTTCGATGCCCTCCCGTGGAATCAGCCGCTCCTGGCCCGCCAGGCGTCCCAGCAACTCGCCTTCAGGGGTGCCATACCAGTGGCCCAGCAGCATGGCCGTGTTGGAGTCCGGGCGTCGCTGCAACAGGGCCAGCAAGTCCCGCAGCAGGGCGACGTCGTCGCCCTCCAGCGTGGCCAGTGGTTCCGGGTCCACCCGGGTGGACATGTCCGGCTGGTGCAGCAGCAGGGCGATGGCGGCCTGAGCCAGGTTGGAAAACCCCGCCCGTGCCCGATCGCTGGCTGCCCGCTGCTTCGGGGTGGGCTGGCCGGAATCGGGCGCCTGTTCCCATTCGGCTGGCGGCTCAGGTGCGGGGGGTGGGGGAGGCGGGGCCTCCAGGTGCATCAGCTCGGCGACAGTCAGCCCCGTGCGCTCGGCGAGGGCGCGGAACATCAGTTGCCGGAACACCCCTTCCGGTAGCTGGCGAATGTAGGGCAGTGCCAGCTTGCTGAGGCGCGCGCGGCCGTCCAGGGTGCTGGTATCCAGGCCGTCGCCTGCCGCGTCGAAGAGGAAGGTTTCCAGTGGCGTGGCGCCGGTGACCAGTTCGCGGAAGCGATCCTCCCCCAGCTTGCGTACCAGCGTATCCGGGTCTTCCCCCTCGTCCAGGAACAGGAAGCGGGCCTGGCGACCGTCTTCCATGCAGGGCAGGGTCGCCTCCAGGGCGCGGACCGCGGCCTTGCGCCCGGCAGCGTCGCCATCGAAGCAGAACACCACTTCCGGAGTCAGCCGGTACAGACGCTCCAGGTGGGTCTGGCTGGTGGCGGTGCCCAAAGTGGCGGTGGCATTGCTGATGCCATGCTGCGCCAGGGCAATGACATCCATGTAGCCTTCCACCACCAGCGCCCGCTCCAGCTTGCGGTTGGCCTGGCGGGCCTGGTACAGACCGTACAGCTCGCGGCCCTTGGAGAATACGGGGGTTTCGGGTGAATTGAGATATTTTGGTTTGTCGTCACCGAGCACCCGGCCGCCGAAGGCGACGACGCGCCCGCGCTGGTCGCGGATGGGGAACACCACCCGGTCACGAAAGCGGTCGTAGGTACGCCCGGCGTCGTTTTGCACCAGCATGCCGGACTCCAAGAGCAGCTTGCGCTGATGCTCGTCCTGACCCAGCGCCTGCAGCAGGTTGTCCCAGCCCGGCGGGGCGAAGCCGAGGTCAAAATCCCTGGCGATTCGCCCGGTCAACCCACGCTGCTTCAGGTAGCTCACCGCGCGGTGAGCCTCCGGGTGCGAGCGCAGCTGCTGTTGGTAGAAGCGCGCAGCCTGCTCCAGCAGGGTATAAAGCGCCTTGTTGCTGTCCTCCCGCTGCGCCTGGGCTGCACCGCCGCGAGTCTCCTCCCGCGGCACTTCCAGACCCAGGCTGCCGGCCAGCGTCGCCACCGCCTGGGGGAAGTCCAGGTTCTCGTAGTCCATGACAAAGCCGAGCGCATTGCCGCCGGCACCGCAGCCAAAACAGTAGTAGAACTGCTTGTCCGGGTTGACGCTGAAGGAGGGGGTTTTCTCCTCGTGGAAGGGGCAGCGGGCGCTGTAGTTCTTGCCGGTTTTCCTGAGTTTTACCCGGCGGTCGATGACTTCGACGATGTCGACCCGGTCGAGCAGGTCGTCGAGGAATTTTTGTGGAATACGTCCAGCCATCAGGGGGTGTCAGCAGTGCTCTTGGGGAGACCGCTTATTGAAGCACGGTGCGGGGGTCTTGTCAGGGCCGGCTGGGGTCAGGCGGTGAGGCGGGCCTTGACCAGCTTGCTGACGGCGCCGATATCGGCCCGGCCCTGCAGTCTGGGCTTGAGTTCGGCCATCACCGCGCCCATTGCCTGCATGCCGGAACCGCCGGCGGCCGCCACGGCGGCGTCGACCATGGCTTCCAGTTCGGCAGCGCTGAGCTGGGCGGGGAGGAACTCCTGGATAACGGTGATTTCCCGCTCTTCCTGGGCTGCGAGTTCGTCGCGGCCGGCAGCGTGGTACTGTTGTGCCGAGTCGCGGCGCTGCTTGATCATCTTGTCGAGCACGACCAGCACGCGGGCGTCATCTAGTTCGATGCGCTCGTCCACTTCGATGCGTTTGATTTCCGACTGGATCAGCCGGATGGTGCCGAGGCGTTCCTTTTCCCGCGCCTTCATTGCCGCTTTCATGGCGGCCTTGATGGTTTCAGTCAGCGGGACATCGCTCATGGTGGGGTACGCCTAGTGGGGACGCCTGGTTGGGAACGCCTGTTCGGGGATTGCCTAGTACAGGCGGACGCGCTTGCGGTTTTCCCGGGACAGTTTCTTCAGGTGGCGCTTGACCGCCGCTGCGGCAGCGCGCTTGCGCGTAGTGGTGGGCTTCTCGTAGTGTTCGCGCTTGCGGACTTCGGCCAGAACGCCGGCTTTTTCGCAGGAGCGCTTGAAGCGGCGCAGGGCGACGTCAAAAGGCTCGTTTTCCTTGATCTTGATATGCGGCATTAATTCTTTACCCGTTTCAGTAAGTAGTGCGCCAGCCGGCCTCTGCGGCGACCAGAGCTTTAAAAGGTCGCGCATTCTATACCCAGTTGATGGTATTTGCAAAGCCCTGTAGGAGCGCAGTGTGGGAGCCCGCTCCGCGGGCGATAAGGGCCATCGCCCGCGGAGCGGGCTCCTACATCCTTGGGGCTGACTCCGGGCGGGTGAAGCGGCTATCATGCGCTCCTTTGCTGTATTGAAGACGACGATGCTGATTCTGGGCCTGGAAACTTCCTGCGATGAGACCGCTGTGGCGCTGTATGACACCGGGCGCGGCCTGCTGGCGCACGCCCTGTTCAGCCAGGTGGATATCCACGTCGAGTACGGCGGCGTGGTGCCCGAGCTGGCGTCCCGCGACCACATTCGCAAGGCCCTGCCGCTGCTGCAGCAGGTGCTCGACGATGCCGGTGTCGCGGCCTCGGCGCTCGATGGCATTGCCTATACCGCCGGCCCCGGCCTGGTCGGAGCCCTGATGGTCGGCGCGACCCTCGCCCAGTCCCTGGCCTGGGCCTGGGGTATTCCGGCTCTGGGCGTACACCATATGGAAGGGCACTTGCTGGCCCCCATGCTGGAGGATGAGCACCCGGAATTTCCCTTTGTTGCCCTGCTGGTGTCCGGTGGCCATACCCAACTGGTGCGGGTGGACGGAATTGGCCAATACCAGCTGCTGGGCGAATCCCTGGACGACGCCGCTGGCGAGGCCTTCGACAAGGCCGCGAAGATGCTCGGGTTGCCCTACCCCGGCGGCCCCCATATCGCGCGGCTGGCGGAGTCCGGCGATCCGGCTCGTTTCGACTTTCCGCGGCCCATGGTGAACCGGCCCGGGCTGGATTTCAGCTTCAGCGGCCTCAAGACCTTCACCCTCAATACTGTCACTGCCTGCCGCGAGGAAACCGGCCTCACCGAGCAGGACAAATGTGACATCGCCCGCGCGTTTGAAGAGGCGGTGGTGGCGACTCTGGTGATCAAGTGCCGTCGCGCGCTGGAGCAGGAGGGCCTGCACACCCTGGTGATGGCGGGCGGCGTCAGTGCCAATCGCAACCTGCGGGCCCGGCTGCAAAGGGAGCTGGGCAAGCTCGGCGCGAAGGTGTTCTACCCGGCGCCAGAGTTCTGCACCGACAACGGCGCCATGATTGCCTATGCGGGTGCCCAGCGCCTGCAGGCTGGGCAGCACGACGGCCCGGAAACGACCGTGCGCCCGCGCTGGCCCATGACTGAACTGCCGCCATTGCGGCTATCCGGGGTGAGCTGACTGTGGATACCGTCTTCATTCGCGAGCTGCGCGCCGATGCGGTCATTGGCGTGTATGACTGGGAGCGGAGCATTCGCCAGACTCTGGTGCTGGACCTGGAAATGGCCTGGGACAACCGCCCCGCGGCGGCGGGCGACACCATCGGCAGGGCTCTGGACTACGCGGCTGTTTCCGGCCGGGTTATTGAGTATATAGAAGGTAGCAGCTACCAGTTGCTGGAAACCCTGGCCGAAAACCTGGCGGCGCTGGTGCTGTCCGAGTTTGGTGTGCCCTGGCTGCGCCTGCGCCTGTGCAAACCCGGTGCGGTGCAGCAGGCGCGGGACGTGGGTGTGCTGATTGAGCGCGGAGCAAGGCCCGCATGACCTGCGTTTACCTTGGTCTGGGCAGCAATATCGAGCGCGAACGCTACCTCGTGGCCGGGCTGGATGCGTTGCAGCTACTGCTCGGCGAGCTGGCACTGTCGCCGGTGTACGACAGCCCCGCCATCGGCTTTGACGGCCAGCCGTTCCTGAACATGGTGGTGGGTGCCAGTACCGGCCTGCCCCTGGCTGAGCTGGCCTCCCGGCTGCGGCACATCGAAACCGAGCACGGCCGTCCCGCCAACGCGACCCGCTTCTCCGCCCGGCAGCTGGACATCGATATTCTCACCTATGGCAACCTGGTCGGCGAGTTTGGCGGGGTGACCTTGCCGCGGGGGGAAATCCTGGAAAATGCCTTTGTGCTGCGGCCGCTGGCGGAGCTGGCACCCCGTGCGCGCCACCCCGTGGACGGACGTAGCTATGCGGAACTCTGGGCGGAGTTTGATCAGCGCAGCCAGGCTTTGCACCGGGTGGACTTTAGCTGGCGGGGGCGCTGGATCTAACGGCTCGGCCAGGAGCGCACTGCCAGGCCGCCGGGACCGCTACACTCAACTGCCGTGCTCGGCGCGGAGACGGTCCAGCAGTCGAACCTGCTCTGCCGCAATCGCGTCGCCCAGGGCCTTGCCGCTTATTCCCTGTGCCACAAACGGCGCCGCAGTTACAGATTGCGCCAGCCTCAGGGCCCGCTGCAGATACTCCGCCTGGGGGTAGGGCCGCTCCTCCATCCCGCTGCGCCCGCGGGCGTCAGCTTCGCAGGCCTGGACAAAGGCCTGCAGCCGTTCCGGCTGGCGCAGGGCCCCGGTGGCGCGGAGCAATTTCAGCAGAGTCTTGCCGCGCAGTTCCCGGGCGCGGTGTACCAGCAGGTGGAACTCACAGACCTGCAGCGCCAGGTCCCGGTGCTGGTTGGGCGCACGCAAGCGCTCACACACCCGGCGCACCAGGGCCAGCCCGCGCTGCTCGTGGGCGATGTGGCGTGGCCACTCCGTCTCCGGGGTCAGGCCCTTGCCGAGGTCGTGCAGTAGAGCGGCAAAGCGAACGTCGGTTGCCGGGCTCAGGCGGGCGGCCTGCTGCAGCACCAGCAGGGTGTGCAGGCCGGTGTCGATCTCCGGATGGTGTTCAGCGCTCTGCGGCACCCCGAACAGGGACTCCACCTCCGGCAGCAACGCCTGCAGGGCCCCGCAGGCGCGGAGCACGGCGATGAATTCCTCTGGATTGCGCTCGCCCAGGGCGCGTTCCAGTTCCACCCAGACCCTTTCCGGGGGCAGGTGGGCCAGCTCTCCCTGGGCGACGATCTCCGCCATCAGGGCAATGGTGTCCGCCGCCACGGTAAAGCCCAGGTGGGCGTAGCGTGCGGCGAAACGGGCCGTGCGCAGGACTCGCAGCGGGTCCTCCACAAAGGCCGCGGAAACGTGCCGTAGCACTTTTTGGGCCAGATCCCGCTGGCCGCCATGGGGATCGATAATCGTGCCGTCCGCGTCCTGCGCCATGGCATTGACGGTGAGGTCCCGGCGCAGCAGGTCTTCCTCCAGGGTGACCGCGGGATCACAGTGGACGGCAAAGCCGGTGTAGCCGTGGCCCTGCTTGCGTTCGGTGCGGGCGAGGGCGTACTCGTCCCTGGTCTCCGGATGCAGGAAGACCGGGAAGTCCTTGCCCACCTGCTGGTAGCCCTGTTGCAGCATCTGCTCAGGCGTGGCACCGACCACCACCCAGTCTCTTTCCGAGACCGGGTAGCGGAGCAGAGCATCGCGGACCGCGCCGCCGACCAGGTAGGTTTTCATTCTCGCGCGCGCCCGCCCTTGCAGCGGCAGGAGGTCAGCTCGCCAGTGTCCAGATTGAACAGGGTCATGGCGCCGCCCCAGACGCAGCCGGTGTCGAGGGCGATGCTGTTGGGGCTGTCAGTGTGGCCTTCAATCGAGGCCCAGTGCCCGAAGATGATTCTCTCGTTGGCGGACTTGCGCTCTTTATGGCTGAACCAGGGCGACACCTTCTTGCTGTCACCCTCCGGCTGGGGATTGGGGCTGGGGCCTTTGCTGACCAGGTCCAGTACTCCCTTTTTGGTGCAGTAACGCATCCTCGTCAGGTAGTTGGTGATGACCCGCAGCCGGACCATGCCGGTGAGATCATCGGACCAGACCGCGGGCTCGTTGCCGTACATTGTGCGCAGAAATTCCACACAGTCCGGGCTCTGCAGAACCTCCTCCACTTCCCAGGCGTAGCGCATGGCATCCTCGACGCTCCATTGCGGCGGGATACCGGCGTGTACCATGGTGTAGCCGTGCTCATAGTGCAGCAGCGGGCGGTGGGTCAGCCAGTTCAGGAGCTTGTCGCGGTCGGGTGCCGCCAGGATCTTGCCCAGGGTATCCGAGGGCGAAGGGGTCCTGACCCCGGCGGCAACGGCCAGCAGATGCAGGTCATGGTTGCCCAGTACCATCACCAGATTGTCTCGCATGTCATAAAGAAAGCGCAGGGTTTTCAGGCACTTGGGGCCCCGATTCACAATGTCGCCGACAGACCAGAGGACATCCCGGTCAGGGTTGAAGTCGACTCGCTTGAGCAGGCATTTCAGGGGCTGCAGACAACCCTGGATATCTCCTACAGCATAGGTCGCCATAGCCGCGGCCTCAGTTCAGCGCCGTTGGAGTGTGCAGGGTAAAGGCGCGGATTGGCACCTCGAAGGCGGGCAGCGCGCCCGGGTCGGTATCCTCGCCGTCCAGTACGATCATCGTGTAGCTGCCCTGCATGAAGCCGACCGGCGTCGGCAGCGTTGCGCCGCTGGTGTAGCGGAAAAAACTGCCGGGCTGGATAACCGGCTGTTCGCCCACCACGCCCTCGCCGCGCACCTCCTGTACCTCGCCATCGGCGTCGGTGATGACCCAGTACCGGGACAGCAACTGCACCGGAACGTCACCCTCATTGCTGATGGTGATGGTGTAGGCAAACGCATATTGATTGTCCTCAGGGCGCGAGTGGCGGGCGAGATAGGTGGCAAAGACGTCGATGCTGACTGTTTGGCTATTCATGTGTTTCAGTTGTTGCCCAGATAATTGGCCATGTGGATAAAGTCTTCGAGCTGCAAGGTCTCAGCCCGGCAGCCGGGGTCTACCCCCAAGCCTGCCAGCGCGGTGTCGTCGAGTATACCCTTCAAATTGTTGCGCAGGGTCTTCCGGCGCTGGGCGAAAGCGGCCTGGACGATGGTCCTCAGCCCGCGCACATCGCAGTCGGGCCAGGGAGAGCGTTGGTAGGGGGTCAGGCGGACAATCGCCGACTGGACCTTGGGGGGCGGAAAGAACGCTTCCGGCGGCACATCGAACAGGTGCTCCACCGCGCAATGGTACTGCGCCATGATCCCCAGGCGCCCCCAGTGCTTGTTGCCCGGGCTGGCTGCGAGCCGGTTGACCACCTCCAGTTGCAGCATGAAATGCATGTCCTGGACCAGGGGCGCGAACTCGAGCAGCCGGAACAGCAGCGGCGTGGAGATATTGTAGGGCAGGTTGCCGACCACCCGCAGGGGCACGCCGTCTAGGGCCAGGGCCGCGAAATCGAAACTGAGCGCATCCGCACTGTGCAGCTTGAACCCCGGGTAGATGCTGAAGGCGGCCAGCAGGCTGGTGATGAGGTCCCGGTCCAGTTCCACCACATCCAGGCGGATCTCCCGGCTGATCATCGCCGCCGTCAGCGCCCCCTGGCCCGGCCCGATTTCCACCAGGTGTTCCCCCGGCTGGGGGTGGATGGCGTTGGCGATAGCGGCAATCACACCATCGTCCCGGAGAAAGTTCTGGCCAAAGCGCTTGCGTGGGGTGTGGGTTTTGGAAGTCATGCGCGGCAGTTTACTTGGCCCCGCGCCCGGGCGCAGCTGTTGTAGCCGAAAATTCCCGGCACTGATAAACTCCCCCGCTGGTTTCTACGGGCAGCACTCCCGCGCGGGTTTATGAATCTTACCCAGTATTTTTCCCTGATCGACACCATGGCGCGCATGTCGCTGAAGGCGGATGCGTCGCGCTACTTCTTCGGCTACATCTGGTGGGTGCTGGAGCCGCTGCTGTATGTGCTGGTGTTCTACGTGGTGTTCGAGCTTATCCTGCAGAACCGGAAGGAGGACTTTCTGGTCTTTCTGATGGTGGGTAAACTCACCTTTATCTGGTTTTCCAAGTCGGTAAACCAGGCTGCCCGGAGTATCGTCAACAGCGGTGGCCTGATCAGCAAGGCCAACATCAGCAAGAGCCTGTTTCCCATGGCCATGGTTCAGGAGGGCCTGTACAAACAGCTGAGCGTATTCCTGCTGTTGTTTGTGGTGCTGTTGTTCAACGGTTACCCCATTACCACGGCCTGGTTCTGGCTGATCCCCCTGATCCTGGTCAACTACATTGTCATTGTCGCTTCCTGCCTGGTCTGCGCCTTCCTGGTGTGTCTGGTGTTCGACTTCATCGTCATGGTGTCGCTGGGCACCATCTTCCTGCTGTTCGTGTCCGGGATATTCTGGGACCCGCGCGACCTGCCGGACCCGGCGGCCACGGATCTCATTCTCCTGCTGAACCCGCTGGCCTTCGTGATTGATGCCTATCGGCAGATACTCATGGTGGGGGTGGCGCCGGATGCGTGGCACCTGCTTGGCATCGGTGCCGGCTTCGGGCTGCTCGCTTTGGGCATGGTGCTGCTGCTGCGGCGCGCCAGCCGCTTCCTCGCCCTCAAGGTGCTGACCGCATGACTGCCGACGACATCCAGGCTGTGGCACCCCAGGCGGAAGACGGCAGACGGGTCATGCTGGAACTGCGCAACGTCAGCCACAGCTTCCACGCGCGCAAGGAAAGCTTTGAACACGGCGTGCACCAGGTGCTGGACGGCGTGTCGCTCAAGCTGCTGGAGGGTGAGACCCTCGGCATCATAGGTCGCAACGGTGCCGGCAAGACGACCATGCTCCGCATTATGGCCGGTATTTTCGCGCCCACCTCGGGCAAGATCCTGCGCCAGCCCGGCGCCAGTGTCTCCCTCCTGAGCCTGGGCCTGGGTTTTCAGCCCCAGCTTTCGGGCAGGGACAATGCGCTCCTCTCCGCCATGCTGCAGGGTTTCAGCAAGCGCGAGGCGGAGTCCCGTCTGGAGGAAATCCGGGAGTTCTCCGAACTGGGGCAGTCCTTTGATGAGCCGGTGAAAACCTACTCTTCGGGCATGAACGCCCGGCTCGGTTTTACCACCGCCCTGCTGAACAAGGTTGATATCCTGCTGATCGACGAAGTGCTGAGCGTGGGCGATGCCGAGTTCCGCCAGAAGGCCGAGGAGGCCATGCGCGACCGCCTCTCCGGCGGCCGCACCGCGGTGTTCGTCTCCCACGCGGAGGGTCAGGTTAAGAAGCTGTGCAGCCGGGTGGTCTGGATAGAGGAGGGTGCTGTCAGGGCTGAGGGGGATCCGGAGAGGGTGCTTAAGCAGTATCGGCCGCCGGGGCCGGCCTCAGAAGCAATTAGTCGCAGAGGTAACGCATCGAATGACCGGCCGCGCTAGCGGTTGAGCAGCTCCTGGTAGGCTTCTATGGTACTGGCGACACAGTTCTGCCAGGAGTAGTGGCCAGCGCGTTGGAGCCCCATTTCTACGCGCTTGGACATTGTAGCCTCCTCGTCATGCAAGGATTCTATGGCATGGGTGATCGACGAAGTATCTGTAGGGTCTACTAGCCAGGCTGCCTCTCCAACCAGTTCCTCCATTGGTGTCCCCCGGGAGGTCAGCACTGCAGTGCCCGACTGTAAGGCTTCCAGAACTGGCAAGCCAAAACCTTCATACAGTGAGGGGAAGAGCAAGGCTCGGGCGCCAGCCACTAAAGTGGGAACGTTTTCCTGGTCAACGTAGCCCAGCCTGATAAGGTTTCCGTTGTCCGGGATTCTTGCGATTCGATGCAGCAAGTCTTCACATTGCCATCCAGCCTCGCCTGCGAGCACAAGTGGCAGAGCCTGTGACCCCCGCGCCCGCCGGTATTCTATCCATGCGTCCAGCAGACGTTGCAGGTTCTTGCGCGGTTCGAGCGTAGCCAAGGCGAGAAAATAACGCTTGTATTCCAATTTCGGGAATGGACAGGCAGTGTCGAAGCGGCGGGCATCTATTGGAGCAAACTCCGACGCCGCACCAAGTGGCGTGACCCGTACCCGTTCGGCGGGAATGTGTAGGTGTTCCACGAGTTGCCGTTTAACTAAGTCGCTTATAGTGAGTATGGCGCAGGTGTCACAGGCCAGGCGCCTGAGATGATGATTTACCAGCGCAGACCGTCCAGCAGGATGCCACTCCGGATGAAGCCAGGTAGACAGGTCGTGCACTGTCACGATCACCCGGCCCGGGAATGCGCTGGGTAGCAGGAAGTTGGGTGAGTGGAACAGGTCGGTGCGTTTGCTCCCCCGCAGTCCCCAAGCGTACATGGCCGGGGCGATTGTTCTGTAGGCCCGAACCAGTAGGTCACTGCGAGATGCTCGCCCGTGCATTCTAGCCAGTAGTGGGAAATTTGGCCGGTCGGCTTGGGGATCGGACTGTCCGTTTGCCATCTCCAACGCTTGCGAAGCAGAGATCAGCCTGCCGTGCAGATACACAGAAACCTGATCTATAGCTGGGGCCTGTCTCAGACCTTCCAGAACGTGGCGCGTATACTGACCAATTCCCGTCAAGTTTCCGAGCAGGGGTTCACCGCCGAGGATAATTTTCACGCGTCGCTGCTCCCGGGGTCTTTGCCTCTCAGAGGGGATTGCCTTACACTTTTAGCCGGATCTGATTGACCTCCACCCATTCAGGCAGTGTAAACCAGAAAAACTGATCGCGGACTCTGACATAAAATTTTCTGCCTCAATTAGTCGGGTTAGCGCCGGGGTTTGACAGGACGATAATTCAGCAATGCGCGTATTGATCATTTCCTGGAACTACCCGCCCCTTGCCTCGGTAGCCTCGGAGCGTATATGGTGCTTTGCGCGTTATCTCGGCGAAGCTGGATACGGAGTGGATGTGTTGACCGGCGAGTCTGCCGTCCCCTACAAAGAAACACTGCCTGGCGTCACGGTGCACCGCGTGGTCTCCCCGGTGCAGCAGGCAATCGAAAGCAGGCTCGGGTTCCTGCGCGCGCCCACTGGGTTTCAGGAACCCCACTCACATCATGCTGTAGAAGGCCGCAATACAGCTGCGGGAAAAAAACAGAGTGATTTACTGTGGAAAACGGCGCGCGCGCTGAACCGCTTCCGCATTCGGCGCGGCTTGGGCTATCTCGGGCGAATGCCCGACATGACCGACCTATGGTGTCGCCCCGCCAGGCGTTGGATCAACGCGCAGCCAGGCTGGGATATCGTCATCAGCTCTTACGCACCGTATTCGTGCTTGCGCCTTGGTCGCTACGCCCAGCGCACGGGTAAATGCCTGCTGTGGGCGGCGGACTTTCGCGATCTGTGGACGCGGCACCATCTGTACAAAGGGCTGTTTCCTTTTACCCTCATCGAGCGTACCATGGAGAAAAACCTGCTGCGCCACGCCGATCTCGTCAGCACCGTGTCGGACGGTCTAGCCGACGTCCTGCGGCGCGATCATGACCTTCCCAACATTCACGTCGTCTGCAATGGCTTCCGACCGCTGGAGGAGATTGCACCACTGCCTTCCCCACTGCCGCAGACCGGGCGCAAAATCTTGTTGTACACCGGCACCCTGTATCCAGAACACCAAGATGTGGAAGCCCTTTTCGTCGCGTTGGCACAGCTGCGCAAGCAGCATCCCGTACAGGCAGGGCAAGTGCTGTTGGCATTTGCGGGTGGCAATGTCGATGTGCTCTTACCGCTGATTGAGAGCCACGGTTGTGAGGATCAGGTCACACTGCTCGGCCTGCTTTCACCCGATGCCGCCCGCACGGCGCAGCAGCATGCACAGGCGCTGCTCTATATAGGCGCGCGCCCCGGTGCCTGCAGTTATGGTGGCATCGTTCCCTGCAAATTGTTTGAATACGCCGCCAGTGGTCCGCCGGTGCTGTTTCTGGGGCAAAGCGACGCCAGTGACGCGCAGTTTCTGTCGCAGACCGGAGCTGGTAAGATAGTGGATAATACGCCCGCTGAGATCTGCCGGGCTCTGAAGAGCCTGGCCGACGGTTTACCACAGCGCGGTGGGCCGCGCGATGAAAGCTTTATCGCCGGCTTCAGCCGCCGCACCCAGACGCAGTACCTGATTTTGGTACTGCGGGCCGCTATGCTTAAATTTGCCGAACCGGCTGGGAAGTGCAAGATATAAGACACCATGTCCGCAGTGCCGGAGTCGGATGAGTCCGGTGATCAGTCATCGCGCACCAGCGCCTCCAGTTTCCCGCGCAAGGCCAGCATTGATAATTCACGCGCCTGCGCGTGGCTTTGTTGTTTATAGTAGGTTAAGGCTGCTACATCCATTGCCTGAATGGCGGCCGCGATCGCCTCAGCGGAAAAATCTTCCGTGACAACGCCAACATTATACTCCAGCACCCGCTCACTCACCTCCTTTAGGGGCGTCACCACCACTGCGAGGCGTGCCTGAATGAACTCGAAGAACTTGTTCGGCAGAGCATTCTGTAGATTCACTGTCGCCGGTGGCGACACGAATAGGCCAATGTCTGAGGAATTCAGAGTAGGGATAATTTCGTCCGGTGCCACCGGCGGCAGAATGCGAACGCGCTGCGCCCGCCCGGCCTTCCGACAGAGACCCTCAAAGCTGCGCTGATCCGCAGGCACCAAATACATATCTAGCGAGTACTCCTGTGGCAGAAGCTGTACCGCCTCAATCATCACATCGAGTGAGCGATTGGCGTTAGACACGCCGTGGTGCACCAGACGAATGCCCCGTCTATTCACGGGCGTGGGGTGAATATCGTGGAACGCCGGATAGCCTGGAACAACATCGAAGCGGACCTTGTATTGCTGCTCATACAGGTTGGCGACGCCCGCCGAGACCGTGATGCCCTTGTGAATTTTCTGCAGAAAATTTGCAAAAATCCAGTGGTATAGCCGAGCGAAGCTGAGGCGCCAGACGATTTTGTTTTCAAACTGGCGAGGATAATATTCACGCGCATCCAGAATCATCCTGGCCGAGCTGCACCGCATGATGAGATCGGGAAGAAGCAAGGCATCGTGGCAGAAGACCAGGTCATAGTCGTCGGCCACGGATGAACAAAAATTCTTCCTTTGCAGATACCGCTCGAAAGAACCCGTCAGTAGCAGAACAAAGGCATATAGCTTCTCCACAGGGCCCGTGCGCCATTTCGAGATTGCAAGGTTTTTGACACTGTCGCTGTCGTAAACTCCACCGGACAACAACGTAACCGAGTGCGATCCGGACAGCAGATCTGCAAACCGGCGCGCGCGCGGACAATGTTCCGGTTTTAACAAGCATGCAAGTAATATTCGCATTTATTAACTCAGCAGCCTAAAGGCCATCCCGAGGCATATTGCATCGCAACATTCCGAAGACACGCCCCACCTATGATGCTCTCCACTAATGAAGTTCCTAATTACAGCCGAAGGAGATCTATTACTATTACACTGGACTAAGAGAGCCAGCCTGAAAACGATCACAAATCACGATCAATTATCTTCCTCGATTTGCTGTAGTACTAGGTTTAGTCACCTCAGTCAGATACGTCGTTATCTGATGATGGAAACAACTTATGCTGGTAACAAGTTGGATAACGCCCTGACATGACCTCAAGAAGTACAGAGTTAATATCACGTAAGAAAAGTAAGCAGACCAGTTGTAATCTCGAAGACCATCCTTACCAAAGAGCGTCAAGGAAGAGATCAATGCGAGGATAATCAATCCCATCCCAAGTCCGCCTATCAAGGCGGACTCGTTGAGGACTTTTAGTCTATTTGCGTAACTTTCTGCATCTTTCTTAATTTCCTCCTTTTCGAGCTCTTGCGCTATTTCCTTATCATCTATCTGGTTCAGTATCGCTAGGCTCATAATTTCCCGTTTAACGCTTCTGGCTGGGCTTGCACTAACTTGAAACTCGTAACCAAAGCGCGCACCTCTATGATTTACCAGATACTGAGCCAAAAAGGAGAACATAAGAATCAGAAGAACTACGAACGTGAGTATTGAATTTAGATAGAGCATCAGGCAGCCAGAAAATATTGCTGGCAAGAGATGCTGCGGAATGGCTAGTACCATGCGCAACACCCTCCCCATGATCCTTGGATAACCCAGTGCGATAAGCGACAAACCTGAGTAATCAGCTCTCTCCTTAGGGTTCTTGGTACTAGCGAAGCGACGTTTCAAGGCAAGAATAGCTTTCGCGGTAGTATGTTTCTCATAAGCCGTAGATAAGCTGAGTGCTTTTGCACCAGAACAATAAATTAACATGGCGGACATCACAAAAGAGAAAAATATGGCTAAGGACGAAACGAATAATGAAACCTGAAACCTAAAAGGCTCTGGAATGTGCAAGCCAGCAACCTTTGCAGGGACAGAAATAGTGGCCTCGCCATTTACCAAAGCCATTAAAAGTAGAATGGCAGCCATTTGAAAAAAAATACCCAGTAATGCGTACACAATTACCGCGAGAGAGTTTACCGTTGAGACGTTGAAGGCATCGACTAAAATAGATCTAAAGATATTCGAATAAGAACTAATCCCTCGAAACACACTCTGCGGTAGGAGATAACGTTTTATCATCACTTTACCTTTTTCCTTACATATATTTCTTAGTTGTTGAGGTTCGTGGGCAATTGAACCTTGGCCGAACCAATGACCGTAAAAATTCGCTACTGAGCTAGTAGTTGTGGGCCATGTTCCTGTAGCCTAGTTGGTAAAGTCATGGTAGGCGACGAAGGGATCCAAGTCGACCTCTACGACCTGTTCTATCGCTGTCTGCAAGAGGTATCGAATCCAGTAGGTTACTTTATCTTGCAAAGCCAGATGAAAGAACGGCATTGTTGTGCCGCTGCTCACCATGTCAGCCTCCGTGTCTGATGGCAGTGAGAGATGTCTTTTAGTACAAGCATAATCCGCATATCAGATTGACTTATCCGCAGAATATTTTCGACTCTACCTGGCAAATTCTGGAGCGTGTGCCAGTGAGCGATGGCCTTGGCTTTAGTTTCGTCCCTATTCCTGGTAGGCGGCCCGCCACGTACAACGGCCTTGAGGCCAAGGTTCATGTGTTCATCCGAATTCAGTTTTGATGAGTAGGGCGGCAAATTGAGCGCCTCGATTTTCCCTTGTGTGCGGCAGCTGTCGAGAATCAGTACGACTTTCCGTTTGGCGTCCTTGATCAGGCGCTCTGCTCGTACCGCATTCGGGACAGGCCAGGCCTTCGCTGGAGTGCTGAATACGAACCGTGATACCGCTTCCGGGCAGGTCGACTTTTCCGTCAAAGTCTTCCCGCGGTGTCTGGATGCCGAGAATCCGTCGGTAGAGCACCCGCTCGCGCAATGGCTGAACTCAACTCGGAGCCAGCTTTTAGGTTATCCGAGCCGGTCAGCCCACACAAAACCGGGAAGAGCGTCTTGAACAGCCGCCGCCAGGGAATCTGGGAATCCATAAGCTCCAGGAACTTCCCGCGTCGGGTCTTGGGCTTTTTGCAGTCGCATTCCAGGTCGACAAAGCTAAGCCGCTTCACATAATTTGTACAAGGAGCAACAATCAAATTATGGTTCGAAAGGACATTAATTCACAAATTCCCTAATGCTATTTAGCAAGTCCCCCGTCCAGGCGGCGTTTCAAAATCAGTTTCTCGGGCTCGTTCCAGGGGTTCATCACTGCCCGGACGTGACGCGGTGCGCTCTCCTCGCGGCAGGGCTGCATTAGGAGGTCTTCGGTCATCACTCAACTCTCTCACCATAGAACAGGAACATCTGATGTTCAGTGCCGGGCATCGAGAATGCCTCGACCGTCAGCGATTTAAACAACGCTCCATAGCGCATCTCCACCTGATCGGTATCGGTGAAATAGCGAAGATGGCTGAAGGAATAGAAACTCGGAACCGAACAGACGCAGAATACACCGGAAGTAAATCGGCCGACAAGCTCAAGATCATGTGCAACATGTTCAAGTACTTCGGTGCAGATGATCGCATCGGTCCGGTGTCGATTGAACACATCTGTTTTGCGTGCGTCGTCGCGATCGAAAGTGGCATTGGCTATACCTTTGGCGTTAGCTTTTTCGATGGCGATCTTGCTGAAGTCAAAACCGTAATAATTAATGTCAGTCTCTCGGCATAGTATCTCTGCGAACTGACCTGGGCCGCAGCCTACATCCAAAACTGTTTTTGCTTTCCGGATCAGGATCAGCGCACGGACGCGTTCCCAGATGGGGTAGTAGATTGAGAGTTCCGCATCCAGCGCGTATTTCTCGGATGAAGAATAGATGGCGTCATAATAAGCTGCAGAGACATCGCGCTCGGTCCAGTTATCCCCTTCTCCCCATGTTTCAAGCTCTTGCAAAATAGCTTTCCAGTCCGCGTTTGATGGCTGCAGTTCTAATGCAACTCGCAAACTCTTCATGGCTTCGCCCGTCTCTCCTATCTGAATGAGTTGCCGCGCAAGGGCGACATGCCAAGCGGCTTGCTCTGGACGCAACGTCACAGCGTGGCGGCGATGGAAAACAGCCCTCTGCGGATCGTCGTGACGTTCGGCGAGACTGGCGAGCCCAACGTGCGCGCTGGGAGTTGTCGGATCGAGTGCTAGTGCAGCCCGGAACGCTTCCTCGGCCGCCGCAAGATCACACGCTGCCATGCTGGCCCGTCCGCATGCGACATGCAAAGCTGCGTTATCTGGTGTAAGTGCGAGCGCCGCCCGAAAAGCCGCTTGCGCAGCAGCCGGTGAGTCTAGCTTCATCAGGCTCTGACCAAGACCGGAATGCCAGCTTGCAACGTTTGATTCAAGTCGAATAGCCTCAGAAAAGGCATCGCGCGCTTGTTTAAATTCCTCGGCACGCAGTGCTGACTGGCCTAGGCCAGCATAAAACTTCGCCTCTGTCGGGTCGAGGGACAACGCCGTCTCGTAGGCCGCAGCGGCTTCACTTGCAGAGTCCAAGCGCATCAGACAGGCCCCGAGTGCCGCGTGCCAAGTCGCCCGGCCAGGTTCAAGAACAAGGGCCGCCCGATAGGAGGCAGTGGCGGCTTGGTAGTCTCCATTCCTGAAATGTTGTGTTGCCTCGTTGAACAACTCTTTGCCCGTCATTCCTTGTGCTCCCGTTTTGCAAAGTATAGCCAGATAAGAGGCTGGAGGATTCTGTTTCCTGCGCCGAAAAGTGAGGTGGTTGTTGACAGAATGCGCAATAACTTCGGTTTTGATTCTTTACTCGACCGCGTGCCCCGCGATCTCATCGTAGATACCGGTTAGTACATTTCGCTCTTGCTCGAAACAGTATCTCTTACGCAGCCATTCTGTGCTCTGCTCACTTTTATATTCAGCACGTCGCGCATACGTTGTTGCCACCGCTTCAGCCAGCGCTTCCGGATCGTCACTGTCAAAGACGCAGCCAAGCTCATTACCAAGAATAAACTCGCGCATATCGGGAAGATTCGAGGCAACAATTGGTAGGCCAGCGAATGCAGCCTCAAAAAGCTTGTTAGGAAGACAGTAGTAGTAGCTCAGGCACGCGTTCTGGATGGGGATGATGGCTAGGTCAGCAGTTGAAATAAGATCAATCAGTTCTTCCGGTGGCACTTTGGGGTAGCTATGAAATTGCTCCCTGACACCCAATGTCTGTGCCAGTGTCAGAAGTTTGTCTTGCACTGACTGATTCCATGGTCCCACCGTAACAAGGTGGAATTGGGGCAACTCCTGTAAAGCCTTAAGCACCAGTTCTAGCCCGCGATTGATTGTCACCGAACCGGTATACACCATTAATGGCGTGTCATCGTCCAGACCAAAGCAGGTGCGCAAATTTGTCCCTGAAGGCGTCAATGTGCCAAGTAGTGGTGTATTCCGAAGCAAATGCACCTTTTCAAGACCATAGCTTCTGCGTATCTCATCTGCACATCCGGAAGACACTGAGATTACTGCGTCGGCCTGACGAATATACCGCTTTTCGTAGTGGATGCGGGTGGCGTTCGATGCCTTACACCAATCATTATTTCTATGCGCCTCCAATTCATGCGAGTCATAAACAAGTTTCGCTTTTATGGCTTTGGCAGCCATGGCGCAGGCCTGCAGGCTCCAGAGTTCATGTGCGTGATAAACATCCGCCCGCAGGTCCAGCAGGGGCCTATACCACGAGGCAAGGTGGCGCCCTTGTAAATAGCGTACTCCAATAGGCGAAATCTGTGGTCTAAGCTTGTTGATCCTCTGATGGATAACAACTCGCAGCTTCAGATGTAACTTAGCAAAAAAAGGCAACCCTGCTATCGTCTTGCGATTGAATGACCGCATTCTTCGCAGCGCTGTCTTTAGACCGCGCTCTCCGTTATTCGCAACACTGCGCACACGTATCGTATCGCTTCGCGTTTTCGCGACAACTGAATTGAAAAGCAGGGCTAAACTGCTGGCTACGATCCGGTAGGACGACTGCTTGCCGGTGAGAATACTGCGTATTGATTTGATTACAGTACTGACGGCAACAGAAAGGAAGCGAATCGCCAGATAAGGTATCGCTGCGAAGTAGAATATAAAAAATCCTGCAACTGCAGCGCTTACCAACAGCACTACGGCCACAGACAACAGAGTCTTGAACACCAGCGCGGTGGCAGTGCGGCATAGTCGAATGAGGATCGCAAGGAGCAAGCCAAGCAAGCTTCGTCCCTGCTCCGGCCCTTCAACAAATTTTCGCGGCGGCTTCTCCAGGTAACGTACGATTTCGGGGAAGAAGCCTATCAGAAGGCTGGCCAGCCCCACACGGAGACGCACCCGATGATAGGTAACGCCATTAATCACTTCCTGCGATGCATACCCTGGCCGCAGTACACCGAGCACATGACAGTCATAGCCGTCGGCGACCAGCGCCTCGGCCGATTTCACCACACGATAGTCCGATGTGGCGGGATTGTTGACTACCATCACTACCCGGGTCATGGGAAGCGGCCCAGCAAAGCCTCGATTACATTGTCCTGTTCATGATTAGTCATGTAGGCGTGGATGGGCAAGCTAAGCACCTGCTCGCTCAATCTGTCGGAGACAGGGCAATGTGCCTTATGGGCATACGCTTGCAGTGCGGGCTGGCGATGCAGTGCTCTGTGGTAATATATCTGTGTCGGAACGCCGACATTCCTGAGTCTATTCTGCAGCGCCGACCGCTGTCCAGACTCCACGCGTAGCGTATATTGCGCAATTGCACTGACATACCCGTCCGGTATCCGTGGTAGGGCAAACGCGCCCTGCAGACTTTCGTTATATCGCTCCAGAAACTCTTGCTTGCGCTCGCGTTCTTCATCCAGCACCGGCAACTTTTCAAGCAGTATGGCCGCCTGCAGGGTATCCAAGCGGCTGTTTAGCCCAATCCTGACATTGTCATATTTATCCGTACCTTTACCGTGTACGCGCAGGGATTTGAGCGCGGTGGCCAGCTCATCAGAATTGGTGAATACGGCGCCACCATCTCCATAACAGCCGAGCGGCTTGGCGGGGAAGAAGCTGGTGGTGGAAATATCGCCGAAGCTTCCGGCCTTGCGTGTGCCTATGGCGCCGCCGAAGGACTGCGCGGCGTCCTCGATTAGGTGGAGATTGTGCTTTTTACAGATCGCTTCCAGGCGCGGGTAGTCGGCGGGCAGACCGAACAGGTCAACGGCGATGACGGCTTTCAGTTTACCCTGACGCGTCGCATCGTGCACGGTTATGGCTTGTTCCAGCGCAGCGGGATCAAGATTGAAACTATCCTCCTGCACATCTACAAATATGGGGCGCGCGCCAACGAGGGGGATCACTTCGGCGGTGGCGAAAAAAGAAAAGGCCGTGGTGAGGACGGCATCCCCGGGGCCGACTTCGAGCGCCATCAGCGCAAGCTGCAGGGCGTCGGTGCCGTTGGCGACACCGATTGCGTGGCGTACGCCGCAGTATTCGGCCAGTTGCTGCTCCAGCTCGCGAACTTCCGGGCCCAGGATGAACTGCCCGTGCGCGAGTACCGTCTTTATGCGGGCATCGATGCGGGCCTGCAGACGCTGGTACTGGCTTTTAAGATCGATAAACTCCAAGCGGATAGCTCCTGCTGTTATCTGTCGTGTTGCGTGCAGGCCTATTCAAGCATCAGCCAGGCTACAGACACCGTTTACCAGGCGGTAAACCTCCCCGGTATGGATGCAGCGCGCTTCGCCGGCGCCATTGAGCGGCAGATCGAGCTGTTCGCCAAAGCGGCTCATCCAGCCAACCTTTCGTGCAGGCACACCGACTACCAGCGCGAAGTCCGGCACATCGCGGTTAACCACGGCCCCGGCTGCGACAAAGGCGAAACGGCCCACGGTGGCTCCGCAGATAATTGTGCAGTTGGCGCCCAGAGTGGCGCCCTGCTTTACCAGTGTGTCGCGGTACTCGTCCTTGCGCGAAACTGCCGACCGTGGATTGTAGACATTGGTGAATACCATAGAGGGGCCGCAGAACACGTCATCTTCCAGCGTCACGTTGTCGTAGACCGAGACATTGTTCTGTATCTTGACGTTGTTGCCGATTAACACGCGGTTTCCAACAAAGACGTTCTGTCCCAGGCTGCAGCCTTGGCCGACCCTCGCCCCGCCACACACATGGACCCAGTGCCAGACCCGGCTGCCGGCGCCTATGGTGGCGCCTTCATCTACGATCGCGCTTGCATGCACCTGATAGTCCATCGCGCTCAGTCTGCCGCCAGGTTCTTGATGAATGGATGGTAGTCGCCAGTCAGCCCCAGCGGTGTGGCATTGCGGATATTGGCCACGGTCTCGATGGCAACGCGGTTATCTTCCAGCCCGAAGCCTTTGCCGGCCAGTATTTGCTCGTAACTCTGGATGTGCAGGTCAGTAAAGCCGCCGGAAAACTCGATCTCCTCGGTATTGGCGGTGATGCTACGGTAGGTGCGTTGACCTTTTTCCGCCACAGCGGCCGGTAGGTTGTTGGCATCGATGGAGAGGAACCAGCGCACGCGCGCGTTCTCGTACTCCAGGTAGCCAGCGGCTGTGGTATCGGAAGTGTAATGCACCACGTTCTGCTGCAGCGCTCCGAAAATGAAATGCAGCATATCGTAGAAATGTACGCCGATATTGGTGGCGATGCCGCCGGACTTTTTCGCATCGCCCTTCCAGGAGGCGAGATACCAGGCGCCACGGGAGGTGATGTAGGTGAGGTCCACATCGTATTTTCCCTCTCGCTTTCCTTCGGTGACCTTTTTCTTCAGCGCCAGGATTGAAGGGTGCAGGCGCAGTTGCAGGATGGTGTTGACCTTGCGGCCGGTGTCCTGCTCGATCTCCTGCAGCCCATCGATATTCCAGGGGTTCAACACCAGTGGTTTCTCGCAGATAGCGTCGCAATCGGAGCGCAGCGCAAAGCGTGTGTGGGAGTCGTGCAGGTAGTTTGGCGAGCAGATGGCGATGTAGTCCACCGGATTGTTGCGACGGCGCAGTTTGTCGATATGGCGGTCGAAACGCTCGAACTCAGAGAAGAACTGGGCATCCGGAAAATAGCTGTCGATGACGCCTACCGAGTCGCTTTTGTCCATGGCGGCGACCAGTACGTTACCGGTATCGGCGATAGCGCGCATGTGCCGCGGCGCTATATAGCCTGCGGCACCGATCAAAGCAAAATTTTTGTTCACTGCCTGTCCTTGTGGTGTGTTGTTAGAGCCTTCTCGCGTCTGTTACGCAGGTGACAATCCTCGACATTCCCTAACCGTCAGGGTGCTCGTCATTATGCGACGGCGCCACATACAATGCACCCATTGGAAGCCTGATTGTTGGGTAAATCCAGCCACTCCGACCCTTGATTTTTTTCGGCAAGTCTCGTTCCCTCTGTGTCCTGGGGTAGAGCACTACTGCCGCATCGGCATATTCCGTTTTCCATGAGCCGAGCTCATCATCGTGTACATGCCCAGCATGAGGCAACATGGCATACTTGGCTCTGCGCATTTCAAATCGCATTCCCTCCGATGCCATTCCTATTGCAACTCTTACCGGTGCTTCTCCGAGGTGTTGTACAATCACCTGAGCCATTCTGACCACTGATTCATCCTCGCCCATGTCCAGCGCATCTGGCAGCTCTGCGTGGCGATAGTGGTCCCGGGTAGCCAGCGCTTGGCCCCAACTATTGTGTAGCCAGCGTGCATCGACCACTAACCAGGCGAACAGGGCGAAAGCGGCAAAAGTGGTCACTCGCTGGCCTCGTTTTCTGTTGATCATGGCCAGGATGAGCACGCTGACCAGTAGCCAGCAGCCCACAAGAATAGGGAGCGGTATTAGCGGCTCATCCGCACCACCGAGAAGCCCGTTTGCAGACCTCTGCGACCAGCGTTCGCTCTGAAGCCACTGATGGGTAGCGAGGCTCCACAGCTTTGCCGGCGTGGCCGACTGCAGGGTCAGCTGCGACAATCCAGCTTTGCGACCATTATCTTCACGAAACACGAACCCTACTTCGGATATCATACCCATCCAATCGGGCTCATTCCGCAAATCAACTTTGGTGTCACTAGCAGAGAGTGCTACCGCCAACAGGTTTTGTGGATCCTGCGTGCGGCGCCAAAAAAATGTGCGCAGTTTCCGGTTTTCGGGGTTGGCGTGCACGCTCAGGAGGTGATAGTGCTGCGCGTTCAGCTGCGTTCGTCCGGTGGTGAGAATTGCGGCGCCGCTTTGGTATTTGGTTATCTGCGCTTCCCCTTCCACCAGGCTGGCGCTGCCCATTACTGCCCTCAGCTCTTGGCCATTGAAATTTCGTACTTTTGGTTCAATGCTCTCAGCCTCGGTGTGAGTCCATAGATGGACTCCCGCGCCCACAAATACCGTGGCCAGTACTGCAGCAAGGGCTGGCCGTCTCAGGCTTTCCACGTTACTGCGACCATCGTCAACGGGGAGCAGCCTGGTCACTGTAACTACCATCCAAAAGACGATGACCGGCGCAACATGAAGCAAAAGCCGATTGGCAGCGGTGCCGTCGGTCGCCCACGCACCCGCCGCGGTGAGACCGAATATTACTGCCTGACTAGCTATCAGTAGAAAGAACAGCCAGCCTATTGGCGCGCGTAACGACCTGAGGTGGCTGCTCGTGAAGATCGCGACGATGATTGCCGGCGTAAAATACCAAAGGAGGTTCCAACTCCCTAACGTGTACAGATGTTTGAGGTAGGCCGGGGTTACATTGTTTGGTGCCAACGGCCAGGTACCCAGTGGGCCCAACAGAAGCGTGCCGCTGTCGACGCCGAACTGGCCTGCGCCAGGAATGGTTATCAGGGTAACGCCCGCCAGCGCCATGATCGTTGCTACGAATGAGCAAGCTGCCACGATTATCAGGCTTGCCCGCAGGTGCTGCACCAGACAGTAGAGCGCAATGCCGCAGGCCAGCCATACCACTGCGTCGTGTTTGGTCAGCAGCCCCAACGCCATGAAGCCAAAACCAAGCGCCAGTTGGCCTGGGTGCGGATTAAGCAGCGCTCTCAGAATTGCGATTAGTCCAAGTCCACTAAACCCCGCGAGCCAGATATCCGCGTAGCCCGCCAGGCTCAAGTGTGTCCCTACCAGCGGCAGGGATATCAGCATAAAGCAGGCCGCGGCGCTGATTCTCGGGTTCGCTCCCGCCGCTCTGGCCTGGCCCCAGAGCGCCAGGCACAGTGCCAGACCACAGAAAAACGTCGGCCAGTTCACCCGCGTCTCGGACCAATCGCCGAAGGCGGTCGCAGCCCAGTAGGACTGCGCCGAGACCAGCCCCGGGTAGTGGTTGCCCTGCATATTGTAGGTATTGCTGCCGCTGCCTCGAATCCATTCTTCGGGGGAGTCAAGCGCAACCGGTCCGCCCGAGTAGAACCAGACCTTTGCCTGGTACATCCAGGTTTGCCAGGCATCCCAGGGGAAGACGGGGCGGTAAAAAAGTTCCACCGCGATAAGCGCGAAATGGCAGCCAATCAGTGCCAGCAGGGCTACGACCAACCAGTCTGCGCGTAGGTGTTGTGTGTTGTTGTCATCGCTGTGCGCATAAGGACGGGGTTTGGCAAGAACTCGGCTTGGAAGGAGCCCTGCTCCACTAAGTGCCAGCAAGGTGAGCGCGACGGGCCAGAAACCGGCGGCACCGGTCGTCGCCTGCCAGGCAAGCAAAACCAAATACAGGATGGCCGCGCCCAGGAAGAAGCCGTAGCCGAGTAGCGCGCTGGTTCTCAGGTCAAGGTGTTTTCTGATTGAAAATAAGAAAATTGAGCCCGTGAACCAGGGTAGCAGCATACCCATAAGCAACGCGAAGTGGCTCATGATGCGGGCGGTTTCGCCTCTTTCTGCTGTCCCTCCAGTAGATCGGTTTCCAGCATGCCGACACGTTGTACCAGACGCTGGTACCGGGTTTCGAGCCGGGAACGCTCAATGTCCATGAGCAGGATCTTGATCACCAGCAAAGCGATACTGATGGTCAGGGCCAGGGCGGGGGGATAGGCCACCCCAAGTCGCCCGGCCACGGAGTCCAGGAACTCGGGGAATAGCCCCGCCCCCGCGAAAGCAATTGCTACCAGAATCCATTCCAGTCCGTGCTTCGCGTGCAGGTGGTCACGCCGCATTAGCAGGATTATTGTCCCGGCGACACAAAGGCCTATCACAGCCGTCAGCCACGCAATCATTGGCTTGCCTCTCCACTATTCGGGTCGCTGCCATTACTGGTACGCATGGGGCGTTTTGTAAACCCCAGCAGCAATGTATGTAGCATGTAATGAACCACCATCAGCCAGGAATAGAAAACACGCGATGCCCCTGCTTGCCGTTCGCGCATGGTAACCGATACGTCCTGTATTCTGAGTCCCCGGGACTCCAGCAGTAGCAGGACCCCGATGTCCTGGTAGTCCAGCAATGTGGCCTGCCACTGTGACAGCGTGACCAACGCAGCACGGTTGTAGGCCCGAAAGCCTGAAGTCACGTCTTCCAGGCGCAGCCCCGATGTCGATTTCATCAGCACCCACGCGATCCGCCGCATAGTCGAGCCACGCTCCGTGCAGGTGCCAATGGCGACGTCGGTCCGGCCATCAAGGATGGGGGCCAGCAATGCGGTGAGCCAGCGCGGCTCGTGCTGACCGTCGGCATCCATGGTCAGCACCATATCGAAACCGTGACGCAGTGCATAGCGCATGCCCGTTTGTGTGGCGCCCCATGCACCGAGTTGGTCGGGTAGGGGGATGACTGTCGCCCCGGCGGCTTTGGCGATGTCTCTGGTGGCATCAGTGCTGGCATCATCGATCACGATGACGGGGTAGGCGACGCACTCCCGGATCGCTGCCACCACCTGCCCGACTACCGCTTCCTCATTGAACGCGGGAATCAGGATGGCGATACGGGGTGAGGTATCCGCTGTTGCAGCTGTCTCCATGGGTCAGGAAGGGACTGATTGACGATAGATCTGCAGTATACCTTTTGCCGAGCGCTCAATCTGGAATTTCTCAACAAATCGCATCTTTCCCGCGGCGCCCAGGCGGTGCACCAGGCTTCTGTCTGCCGCGAGCCTGGACAGTGTGGCAGCCAAAGCTCCCACATCATTTGGTGGCACGATCAGGCCGGTTTCCCCGTGTTTGACCACCCAGGCCATACCGGTGCCCGGTACGGCCGTGGCAACACAGGCCTTGCCCTGCGCCATGGCCTCCAGCAGCACCATCCCGAATGCCTCGGTGCGCTCAATGGAAGGCAGGCACATTACATCTGCATTGGCCAGGAGTGCCTGCATATTGGGGTCCGGCAGCGCCCCGTGGAGTGTGACGCGGTGGCTGATCCCCATGGTCGTGGCAAGGTGCTCAAGCGCCGCCCGTTCGCTGCCTTCACCGATGAGATCCAGGGTGGTATCGGGGCAATCCGCCAGCGCCTGCAAGAGCACGGAAAAGCCCTTGTAGTAGGTGAGTCTGCCGATTGCGATAAACCTGAGGGAACTTGGCGTTATGGCGTTAGATTCGCGGGATGCGTTCTGGGCCTGGGCTCCCAGGCCCAGTGGTACTACCACCGCCTTGTCCCGAAATTGCTGCAACGCCGGGCTGGACTCCAGATAGGGTGGTGAGGTGGCGACTATGACATCCGCGCGCCGTAGCAGCCGGCGTTCCAGGGGGCGATAGAAAAAACGGTAAATCAGGCGCAGCGCGGCACTATGGTCTGTAAGGGGAACATCGGCGTGCCAGTGTATGACCCACGGCAACTTGCGGGCCGAGGGCAACAGCAGCGCCCAAAACGCAGAGAGGTTGGGCATGTGGATGTGCAGCAGGTCGGGCTGCTCGTCCTTGACCATTTTGGCGAGTTGGAGCGGAAAGGCTGGGCTCAGGGGTGCAAACAATACTGTTGCCCACACCGCGGCCCGGACGATCCGTGGCCGCTCCTCCCCGGCAATGTTGGTATCTTCCGTGCTACGCAGACTGCGTTCAGATCGGTGCACAAGGGCGGTGCACCTGACGCCCAGCTCCCCCAACGCGACCAGCAGATCACGGAGGTAGGTTTCCATGCCACCGTGATGGGGTGGATAGTACTTGCCCAGATGCAGAGCGCGAAGCGTCCTGTCCAACTGAGGCTCGCTGGTTACTCCTGCCTGCATCGGCTTTCCACCAAGTCGGTTGCCAGGCCCAGCGCCGTCCCATGGTTCTCACTGATCTTTTCCAGCACGGTGCTGATCACCTCGACTTCCTCCCGCCCTTCCCTGCGTGGGGGTTGAGCCCGAGCACTGCGATGCAGGGCTTGACGATGCTGGCGATCACCCGTATGCAGGAGGAAGTTGTGGCCCAAGCACTTGCGCAGGGTATGGCATTTCATAGTCATGCGCGGCAGTGTACTTTGCCGCGCGCCCGGGCGCAGCGGTTGGGGCCGAAAATTCCCGGCGCTGCTAAATGCCCGAGTACGGGGTGGGCAAGCTGGTAGAGGCCGGCAAAACAATCGCCGCGCAGGGTGGACGAATTTGATGTAACGCAGTTCTTGGGGTGGCAGTGCGGTTTGGCTAATATACTGGTTATACATGGGTCTTCCCTAATTCAGGTGGGTGGGCAATAGGCGTAAGCCTCCCAAATGAAACAGGATCGCTGTCTT
>NZ_JAUTDR010000040.1 GCF_030649675.1 Haliea sp. E1-2-M8
GCACAGCGTCCAGTCAGGTCTGGTGACTGCGATCAATGCCCTGCTCAAATCGTGGAAAGAAAAGCCCGTAATTGATCCCGGCAGCGCAGGAAAAACCAAACCTTCAGAATGAAGAAGCCCCGCCGCTCGGCTGATCCGGGACAAGAAGTAGGTCACCGCTTCAACAGCCCCCGCGCAAACCCCAGCAGCTCGGGTGCCGCTTCCGGTTCCGCTCCTGCCTGCCGTACCACTTCGGCAAACAAGCCCATATCCGGCTCGCCTGCGCCAGTCAGCCAGCCAATGGCCACCTTTTCCAGCGGTGTCAGCTTGATCTGGGATCGCTTGGCCCATGTGTGCCCGAACTTCCAATTGATGCATACAGGCGCACTGTAGCTGCCTGCCTGCCCTTTCGGTGCGGGGGTGTAGGGCATACCCAACCGGGTCCAGTTGCCGATGCTCGACGGGTCAACGTCCAGGATGGTCGCCAGCTCGCGTTGGCTCAATGCTTCAAAATTCATAGGGGGGTACCGGAAGCGTAATTGATTTTGGGGGTGAAGTTTCTAGCGGAAAAACGCGCCTCTGCGCCCCCGCCTGCTGAAAGGCTGTCTCAGTACCTTTTGTCTCCTGGACCGCCTCCCTGAACCGTGCGTGCGGCTCGGCTGGGCACTGCATCCGCTCCAGTAGCCGGTCCATGTCGTCGTCGCGCATAAGCCTGGTGTGTGGCTTCCACTTGCCGACAATGGTGGGGCCCGCGCTCCATTCCTCGATGAACCAGAATCTTACGGCTGGCCACTTGATGACCCGCTGTAGTCTGAACATATCATTGATCTCTATTTGCATCGGGCCTCCTGAATAGGTCGCGCCGTGGTGCCTGGAAACACCCGAAACCAGGCCAGGGCAGCGCGAAGGGTGAAGTGTGAGGCAACACCCGCCCTGTGACGGGGGGAGGAGGCGCAAGAGGAGTCCAAACCGCCCCCGCCCCCAATCACTTACGCAGCGTTGTGGATCTCACAGAATGCAGCCGGTTGGCGCACGTTAAAATCAACGTCTGCCAGTATCCGAACCGTTACACTGCCCTTTTTGAAGTTGGCACCATACGGGTCTGCATCCAGCTCGATACCGCCCCAGAAGCCGACCAGCAGTTGTGACCAGTCTCCGAGAATGACATAGCCGGGGGGCATGTTGGCGGTGCGGAAGCATCGGAGATCGTTCACACGATTGCCCTGCATGATGAAGTTGCCTTCAACACCGGAGCCCTGCTTAGGCGTAGTCTTGAGCGACGCAAACACAGTCGGGTCAGTCAGGTACACCATGCGCTCGGTGTCGGCGTTGTCGGCGGCGATCAGGGTCTCCATGCCCACCACATCGGCAAAACTCGGCGCATTCGAAACCGCGTACGTCGTGGTGTTGATGCCGGTGGTGTTGATGATCCCGCGTGGCTGGTTGCTGGCACCTGAACCGTTCAGGGCTTTACGGTCGATCTCCTGCGAGATCATATCCGCAAGGTCCATCCGCACCAGAGTTTCAACGTCGGGGCTACCCTGGACAAGCATCCGATGCGAGAACGTCACAGCGCCGCCGACAGTCTTGGGGGCCATAGTGATTGAGTCCATGCTGATATCAGACTCGGTCACATCGTCCACGTTGTCGGAGTTGAACCAGTAGCCGGTGCTGCCTGCCGTTTTACGGGGGATCTCAACATCGCCCACCAGCCCACGGAGAACAGTCGGGTTTAGACTCATCACCAGGGAACGGGCCCGGAGTACGTCAACGAATGACCCGCTCAGGTGATCGGTGGCGACCAGGTTGGCACCGCTGGTTGCGCTCGACTTAACAATGGCCCGAGATTGCAGGGCCTCATACGGAACGAGAATCCCGCGACTGCTGCGGCCTAACACCTTCTGCATGTCCCGGCTGATCTCCACCTCTAACCCGGCCTCTGCCAGTTGCTTCGGATCGGACAGGCCGCGCATCAGCTTCAGCAGGCTGTAACCCTCCATCGCCCGGCCATACTTGCTATTGTCGCAAGGCATACCCGCGTAGTGGTTGGGGTTGTGGCTGGGGGCGGGGGTGGTGTCGCCTTCATCGTGGTACTGGCGGGAGTTTTCGTTACGTTCCGCAGTCGCCAGCAGCGCCTCGGTCTGGAACTTTTCCACGGGCCAGCCTTCAGCGATGGCACGCATACCCAGAGTTGGCAAGTCGAAGCGTTCCGAAGCCTGCCGGATGCAATCCAAGCGGAGCTGTTCGTCGGCGGACTCTTGCCGTGCGCGAGTTTTGGTTTCAGTGGTCATAGTCGTATTTCCTTTTGATCTGTAAATACCGGAGTTGGTGTCTGCGGGTGCAGCGACCAGGCTCAATTCATAGGGTTGGAAAGCAAAGCGGATAACCGGGTGGCCGTCACGTTCGCCTGTTTCAATGGGGTCGGACAGGTTGTAGCCCACAGAGACACTGCGGACAATGCCTGCGCGAATATCCTCGGCCAGCTCTTGAGCCCGTGCGGATTTACCCAACCGGATAAACCCCCGCAGCTTGTCGCCGTCAACGCTGATATCCTCGAACACGCCTATGTTGACCTTGTTGGCGTCGTGCGATTCGATCAGCGGTAACGGGGCTCTGGAAAGATCCACGCGGGTCATGTCCAATACTTCATAGCCGAAGCTACGCAGTACCGGCGTTTCCGTTGCCGCTGTTGCGGGAAAACGGTTGTCCGTTGCGGCCTTGCGGTCGAGGTTGATTGTTCTGGTGCGGGTTTCAGTCACATGCACCTCCTGTTGGCTGGAGATGCGGTGTGCGCGGCTCCAGCAGAAACAAAGTTATCCGGTGATAAATCACCGAAGTTCGTTTCCCTGGACCCTTCAGGTCCGCAGCACGACGGCTGGGGTGGGGAGGCGAGCCCCTGCGCGGGGTTCGCAAACAATGCGCTGCTTCGTACAGCGCACAGGTAATACTGTATAAAAACACAGTGCATTTGTCAATGCTCCATACCGGGTGAGAATGCCATGAGCAGCCACCTTTTGAACTCGGTTTCTTCCCTGAACGGCCCGACAACATGCCACTGGCCGCGCTCGACAAAGTAGATGCCGCCGCACCTGGTATGCTCGCACCACACTGCGCCCACTTGTTCTGATTGATGACGCGAGTTGTCAACGCAGTGCTGGCACACACTGGCGGCGGTGGGGACTAAAACGGATACATTGGTCATGGTTGCTTCCTCTCTGGTTGGGTTGGATAGGAAAAACGATCTGTGACAACTTGTGACAACTTTTCCTATATACCCCGTTAATCAAAAACAGCCTTTCTCCAAACTTACGGTAGATAAGGGAAAAGTTGTCACGAGTTGTCACAAACTCAGAATTCACCATTTTTTGCAGCCTTATAATCGTTGGGCATAGTGGACAGTCGGACGTCAGAAAACCCCCTGGTACCGGCGTCAAGACGCACGGCTTGGTGGCCGCGCTCCTTGAGCGCCTTGGTCATGGCGATCTTGCTCCACACATTTGATAGGCCATTGGCCCGCTGCCAGTCGGTGAACCTTTCGTACATCGCTGCAATGCTCACGCGAGAACCGGGCGCATGGATGAGATTGTCGGCCAGGAACTCGCCTAACGTGTCCTCCGCATCGAGGTATTCCAGGCTTGCGGCCTTCACACTGTCCGGCACTGCCAGACCCTGCCGCTGCCAGTCAACAGCGCCGTCTACCATCCATCTCAGTATTGCGGGCCATTCATCCTGTAGCTTCTGGGGCAGCTCCGGGTCGCGCTCATCGGCTGGAATGGTCACAGAGAACGGGACTAACACCACTCGCGCCCTGATAGCCTCGTCGATCCCACGGAATGACGGCTGGTGATTCCCGGCAATGAACAGAGTGAATTGAGGTTGATAATCAAAGAAGTCCTGCCGCATAAAGCGAGCTGTAATCACATCGCCCCCGGTCAGGTCTTTAATCACGGACTCATTCCATATTTTGCCGGGGGGTAGCTCACTACCTGCCACCAACCTCGCGCCATGCAATCCAGCCAAGTCGGTCGGGTGCCGCTCGCCGTGCGAGTCCAGGAAGGTCTGCGCCGCTGCCCGCTTGGAGTAGTCGGCCATAAGGTCGAACAGGGTATTGAGAAAAACGCTTTTCCCGTTGCGCCCGGTGCCGTAGAAGAAAAACAGCTTGTGCTCTCGCGTGTGCCCGGTCAGAGCATACCCTGCGGCCCGTTGCAGGAACTCGATAAGCTCCTGGTCACCATTGAACACACGATTCAGGAACTGCCCCCAGAGCGGCGCAGCGGCCCCTGGTGGGGCGGGTGTGACGGCTGTCTGTTTGGTTAGCCAATGGTCGCGGCGGGCTGTAACAAGCTCTCCGGTCCTCAGATCAACCGTTCCTCCGGGTGTGCCTAGTAACAGGGGGTCAGCGTCGAACAGATCCATGCTCGCCACCAGATCCGCATTGGAGCGGGCAACAGTCTCTACCGCGTGAATGGTCGGCGCTTGCTTCAATGTTCGGATAGCTGCGGCTGCCTGCTTGCGTTGAGCATCGGTGTCTGCATGTTCTTCTGCCCATCGTTGCAGCCCATCGGACACGGCCCGCAGATATTCCCTGATAGCGGTCATGTGCCCCAGCTTGTCATCTCTGACCCAGCGGGTGCCGTCGAACAGATACCATCGGCCAACTGAGTGAACATAACGCGCATCATCAGCGAACCCGGCCCTCGACAATTCAAGTGCAAGGTTGTCGTGTGAAAGATCCGGCTCTGCGGGGCTGTGAAACAAGGTCAGCGCCCAGTCGTCTACCGGCTCGCCATTGATCTCTGCGAGGTAGTGCTCAGTGAACAGGGCAGCGCGTTGCTGTAGGTCAACAATGTTCATAGGCGGCCCCCGTTGCGTAGCAGACAGTCGAGAATGTGCGAAAGAGGTTGTCTTGCTGATCGGAGGGTTTGCCGCCGGACCTAACCAGGTCTCGATATTTCAGGCACCACTTGTGCATCGCCTGAAGCTCGGCGGGTGTAAAGTCCGGGGACTTCATGCGTCACCCCCGGAGTATTTTGAGTCAGGTCGCAAAATACTATTGAGCGTGCCCATGATCTCGCGCATGGACTCGGTTTCAGCCTGTTCAACCTCAACGGCGCGGTCCCATAGGCCACGGTCCAGCCGCTCAATGATGTTGTTCTCTACACGCTCCCGTAGATCAGGCGGCGGTAGTGCATCCAGCTCCCAACATTTGCGTCCGTACCGACTGGTAAACCAGGGGTAACGGGTGTCGCCCTTTTTGGTCTCAGCCTCGAAGCTCGGCAATTCGCCGTAGGTCACATCATCCTCATCTAAAGCAATGCGGATAATGTCGGCATCGCCACCATAGCGTGCAAGGCGGGAGGGTAGATCAACCTCGCTCATGTGCAGCCCGGAAGGGTCCCAGTCACCAACATACAGAATGGTCAGCGGCTTGTTACTCGACAGGCTCTCCAATGCCGCCGACTGAATCGACGTTGCGCTGGTGTAGCCGTGCATGACCCTGAAGGTCACGCCGTATTCATTCAATACCGGGGCCAGGGTGCCGCGTATGGTGCCCTTCTCTGACCAGACTTCCACGCGCTGCGGCTGGTCCTGCCAGTAGTCCCGGCGATAGGTATTTACAGCAGCGCGAATGATATGCTCGGGGTCTCTCCAGGTAGAAACGCGCTCCGGCTCGCGGGTTTCGTCAACGATCCAGTCCCACGGAATGATGCCTTGCTCGCGGGCGTAGACCAGATTGCGGCTAACCTTCTGAGTCTCGTTCTTGTGCATGCCTTTGATATGGCCATGCACAAACAGCCGGTAGCAGACTGCCCGAACGGATGCCGGTTCAATCTCCAGGAGAATGTCGTGGGCGGCGTCGATCATGGCGAGGGTTTGAGCTGCCTTCCCTCTGCCGCGTCCGGTGCTATAATGCTTGTGAGGTTGCCTAACCTTTGCGCCCTTCGACAGCTCCACACTGTCGGGGGCGTTTTCGTTTGTGGTCATTGGCTGCCCTCCCTGGTCAACAGCAGCGCCCCGGCTGCGGCATCGGCTACGTCTGCGAGATTGTCAACGTCATAGCCCACGGTCCACGGCCTACCGCGAATCTTGAACATGATCTGTGCGTCATTGACGCGAACGGTCGTTGCGAATTCTCCGCGCTCCAGGGACACCAGGACGCTGCCACCCCGGACGGAGTCAATACGGATTGATTTGGGGTTCATGCGGCGCGGCTCCCTTTGATGAAGCGCACAACACTGGATCGCGTAGCACGTAGCTTGCGCCCGACTAGGTAAAACTCGATTCCGGCTAACCTGCCTCGGGCCTTTAGCGGGCCGATGGACTCGGGCTTGATACAGAGGATTGACGCGATCTCATTTTTGTCGATCAGGTCGTCGAGGAACTCGCGGTCGTCTTGCATGGTGCCACCTCTCGGGGTCGAAGGGTGACACTTGTTGCGATTGCGTCACCCGGATTAACTGCTAGGTGACTAGGGAATATATACATATATTTTAGATCGACAATCAAATGACGGGTCGTGTCCGAAATTGCTGAGGGTTTCGGACAGTATCGGTCCGCGAGACTCAGAAGGCCGTTATTTTGCCTGCCTTGCGTAATGCGCGCCGCTGAATTCATGCCCCGTCGCATTGCTGATTTGGTCGAGAGTATGGACCAGTAATCCTGTTGGTGATGGACCAGCATACAGTCGGTGGCTATTCAGTTTTTGCGCGACTGCCTTCGCCAGTTCTGCGGGGGTAAGTATTGGCCTATCAGACAGCAGTGCCGCCACGATGTCTAAATAAACTTCGTGGGCACGGTCAGTTCCCAACCTTGCCTTAAGCCTGTTGAGCATTTCAGGATGCCGCAGGCTGGATAGAATGGACTCTGCGCGCTTCATGTACCGCGACGGCTTGCTGTTGTGGAATGCGGCGATCTCCCATTGCGAAACGCCGAACATGGTAGCCAGCCAGTTGATCTGCGTTACCAGTTCCGGGATCGCGGTAATCTGGTCGTCGAGTCCGTCAACGGTGACTTGGTAAAGCCGGGTCCGGCCTTGTTCATCATCGACATATAGACTGCGTGATCTCTCGTCCAGCGCAGTCAGGATGTTCTCTAGTTGGCTCATTGCACGGCCCTCAGCGCCTGCACATTGTCCAGCGGCCTCCCAGCCAGCCGGTATAACTCGCGCTCTACCTTCGCAATCTCGTCGTGCAGGTCAGCACTGGTGCCGACATAGTGGTGGAACACGTCGATCAGGACTCGATTCTGTAGCCGCTTTGCGCTTGTCTCTGGCAATACACCATTGCAGATACCGGCATGGGTCCGGCGCAGGTCATGGGGTGACAGCTTAATGTCCAGGGCCTCGGTGATCTCGTCCAGGTGAGCCCGCAGGGTCAGGGGAAACACGCGCCCGGTTTTCTGCTTGCGCTTCCGCAGGGCAGGCAACAGGGACGGGGGAATCGGCAATACAGCAGGGCGGCGATTCTTGGGATCGGGGAGTGTGTAGGTCTTGTCCTTGAGGTTCACATAGTCCCACGTCAGGCCCTCAACCTCTCCGGGGCGGCACCCGGTCAGCAGTGCCCAGAGTAGTGCCTCCTGAGCCTCTACAGGGCGCTTGTCCAGCTCGGTGAAAAAGGCGGGCAGGGTATCGGCAGGGATACGGCGATCACGCGGGGGAGGGACGTGCAGCCCCTCGTGGTAGTCGGAATACTGGCGCACAGGGTTGGGCGGCATCTTGCCCCGGTAGGCTTCCTGTTTGCCAATCCAGTTCCAGACGGATGACAGCGAACGCAAACCGTTGGAGCCGGTGATCTGCGGCACCTTGGATACCTTCTTGGCCAGCAGGCCCTCGGTCACGGCCAACAGTGACTTCTGGTAATCGTCGCCCAACAGCCGCTTGATCGTCTTCTTGTATATCTCTTTGGTGGAGTCCTTGATCGGGAATTTCTGCCCGGTGGATATACGGCGAACCTTGTTCGCGCAGAACAGGTCCACAGCATCCTCTACAGTTAGCTCCGCCAGCGCCTTGTCGATCCGCTCTGATCGTCTGGATTCCGCAATGTTCACGCCCTTGGCATTCTCGCCCAATATCTTTTTGGCTTCATCGCGGGCCAGTGGAACCTGCATGGCAGGGAAGGTGCCGCGATTAATGCCGACGCGCTTGCTCTGGCCATCCTCGGTGACGCGGACGTGGAAGGTAATCTTGCCGCTGGGCAGGACTGTGACGCCCAACTGGGGGATCTCGGTGTCGTAGAAGTACTGGCGCTTATCGGTGGCTTCCAGCGCCTCCAATACTGCCTTGTTGAACCTGAATCGAGCCGCCATAGACTGTAGTCTCCTGAGTGCGGTGCACTACTCGGTGCACATCTGGTGCACATTTTGAGGTCAATTCTGGTCTATTGTCAATCAGTCGGTGTTAGTCCATATTAAGGGTAAAAGTGTAGGTAAAACAACAGGATAGGTGCTGTTTTCGGGGTAAATGCCTTATAGATCAGTTGATTATAAAGTGACCAAAAAATAGACTTAAAATCTCCCGATCATTGTGATCGTACCGGTTCGATTCCGGTCCCGGGCACCAGAGATATATATAAATCAGTCACTTGCGGCGAAAATAAAATATACCCTACAAAATACCCTGCTACTTGAAAGCGGTGCTTTTCTGCCGTTTGGGTTGCGGTGTTGCCACCAATGGCCAGACAACAACAACCACCATTCCTCAGTCCTGTATCTAGCGGATAACCACGGCTCTGCGCCCGCGCATGGTAATGCCGAGCCAGGACCAGCAGACCAGTGGCCGCTCCCGGGCCTGAAGGCTATCCTCAGTTCCGGCTTTCCGCCCAAAGGGTGATGGGATCAGATAACGGCATGAAAAGTCCCGGATCCTTGTTCGATGTGTTGCCCACGGCCCGATCGACCGGGTAGAGCGTCAACCTCTCCTTCAGAACTGGCGCCAGCATCAGGTCCCCAGGGTCTATGGCCTGACGGTTATCCAGCCACCGAATACATTCCGCCCGGGTGAGCATGACCGGCATACGGTTGTGCCAGGGGCGGAATTCCGGCGCTGCTTCCGTGGTGACCAGCGTGCAGGAGAGAAGGGGCGTGTCACCTCCCTCCCAGACGTCCCACAGGGCCGCCACAGCTACAATCTGCTCGTCGTTCGTGATGACCCAAGGTTGCTTCCCGTTGCTCTCAGCGCGCCATTCAATGAAGCTGGACATGGGGACGATGCTTCGCTGGCGCCTGCGAGGATACGCCGAGAAGCCGCAGAACGGGTTGCTGAGTCGCAGCGGGCTTATCGGTGGTCATGGTTATGGCCTGATTGTGGTCGTGCTTGTGCTCGGCGCCTCCCTGGGCTTCGGGGCGGGACTGCTGGTAGCTGATCACTGGTCTGGTGGCCGGGAGGTGATCTTTATTCCAGTGGAAGGGAGGGACGGCTAAACGGGCTGCATATTCCGGGCCATCGTGACCACTCATTCCGGGTTAAAAGTGAACAATTTTCGGGTAGTTTCCGGAATGGGTATTCACTTTCGCCGGAATACGCAGCCAGCAAGATGACCCGGGGCGTCTTGCTCAAGATTCCAGCACCTGCACGGTGGTCCGGACCCGGTAACTCGTCCGTCATCCCAAAACCTCAACGGCTTGGGGCTCTAGGTAGTAGATGAAGTTCAGCATCAGAGGTTCGTTGTGGACTCCTGCCTGAAAACACGACCTGTTCATCTATACAGCAATGTACTGCAGGCTTGGCTGCTGTAGATTCTCAACCTTACTCATGATGAGAAGGGTCTAGTGTGCCCAATTGCTCAACTTGGTTTGACGAAGCACGGCGTGTTCCACTATTCCAGCCTCTATAGGGTATATTCGGGGCACCCTAGTGTTGTCGTGCACTCTTGTCGTTTAAGAGCCGACTGTGCTTCATTTTAGGCGATCATTGCGTAGGATCGCGGTCATTCAGTGATAAATAGAAGGTTTCGATAAGGATCCGTTGGATGTTGCGGCCCCGAGTTACAATAAATGAAGCTTCTGCGGTCATTCCGTTCGGACAATGTCCCGCCAAGACATTCACCGTGGGACGCGGTGTGGTGCTGGGGCGCTCCGTACTAGAGCATTGCCAAATAGTTGGTGAAGTAGCCAAGGCGTTGATTGCACGCCAGCCTGACTCCCTGCGCGAACGCCTTTATCCCAGCAACGCGCACCTGGTTGCCGCCGCCCACGACATCGGCAAGGTTAGTCCGACCTTCTACGAGAAGTTGCGCCAAGCCTGTTGTCCTGTGCCCGAAGGTATGCCCGCACTCGAGCAGATCAATCCTCAACTCGAAACTAGCTGGGGTGGGCATGCCGGCGTGAGTCAGCTTACCGCCAAGGCGCTGGGTGCACCTGCATTCATTCCTGAAATCCTTGGACAGCACCACGGCTTTGCGCCGCCGGTGGCGGGCTTGCGTGCAAGTGATGCAATTTTTGGCGGACCACTGTGGCAAAGGGAGAGAGAACACTTGCTGCAGTCACTGATGAAGGCGTTAAGCGCCGATTGGCCCGAGATAGCCTCGCTGCCTCAGGCCCGCGTCTTGGCTGGTCTGACCTCTGTTTCGGACTGGATTGGCTCTGGAGAATTTTTTGAAGATCCGTCGCTACCGTGGCAGGGCAGTATCGACAAGGCGATCGACAGTGCGGGCATCATCCCGCCCACCTTCAGATCAGACTTGTCATTTGAGGCAGTGTTCGACTTTCAACCGCGTATGGCGCAGCAGCAGCTAATCGAGCAGGTTGGCGGCCCTGGCGTTTATATTCTGGAGGCCCCCATGGGGCTAGGCAAAACTGAGGCTGCGCTGTACGCCGCTTATCGCTTGCTGGAGACTGGTCAAGCCAACGGCATATATTTCGCCCTGCCCACGCAGCTTACCTCGAATAAGATCTATGACCGATTCAACGATTTCCTAGAGCAAGTATTAGCTCCGGATTGTCGTCACCGTTCGCTTCTATTGCATGCCAACGCATGGCTACTGGACACCGACATGGGCGAAGACGGAAGGCCCGGCGGTGCCTGGTTTAGTCAGGCTAAACGAGGCTTGCTGGCCCCCTTTGCTGTGGGGACCGTCGATCAGGCGCTGATGGCAGCAATGAACGTCAAGCATGGATTTGTGCGGGCCTTCGGACTCGCCGGGAAAGTGGTTATTTTGGACGAGGTGCATACCTACGACTCCTATACGGGCACCCTGCTGGACGCTCTGGTCGCCCTACTAAGCGACCTGCAGTGCACCGTTATCATTCTCAGCGCCACCCTAAACCAATCGCGTCGGCAGCAGATACTGGGCCGCACGCTGTCTGCGAATGCCTACCCGCTGATTACCGCCTGCCCCGACGGACAAGGCGTGTCAGAACTGGCAGTAGAGAGTGAAGCGGGCAACGAGGTTGCCATCTTATTGCGGGAAGATGAGCAGCTTGCGGTGGAGGAAGTTTTGCAGCGCGCCGATCGGGGCCAACAGGTACTGTGGATCGAAAATACAGTGCCGCAGGCGCAGCAGCGATACCTTGATATAGCTGCGCGTGCGCACGAATTTGGTATCTCCTGCGGTCTCCTGCATTCGCGTTTCACGCCCCAGGATCGTCAAATCAAGGAAGTGCAATGGGTTGAGTGCTACGGAAAACAGGGGCGTGCTGGCCGTGGTGAGACCGGGCGCATACTGATTGGCACACAGGTGTTAGAGCAGTCACTGGATATTGACGCTGACTTTCTGGTTTCACGCTTCGCACCTACCGACATGTTACTTCAACGTCTCGGTCGCCTTTGGCGTCATGCGGAAAATCCGCGTCCGGCCGGCAGCCGTTGTGAGGCCTGGCTGCTGGCACCTAAGCTGGACAATGCTATCAAGGGACCACAGCAAGCTTTCGGCCATAGTTCCTTTGTGTACAACTCCTATGTGCTCTGCCGCAGTCTTGAGGTCTGGGAGACCCGCAAGAGGGTATGCCTGCCCGAGCATATCCGCGAACTAATCGAGCAGACCTACTACGAACGTCCCGAAGCGGATGCAATGGCGCGTTGGTTAAAGGAATTAAATGATGGTACCCCGCAGCGGAAAGGACGCATAGCATTGAGTCAACTGGCGCGCGTGACGCTGGCCGACGGCGGGCAAACCCTTCCAGAAATTAAGGCGCAGACCCGTTATAGCGAGACCGAGAGCGTCGATGTTCTGCTGCTGCTCGGTCTGGAATGGTCTGTAAAGGAGCAAATGAGCAAGTTGACCTTGCTTGACGGACAGGTACTCCACTTGCCTAAGCTGCGCGCACAGCTATCGCGCCGCCAGTGGCGAAAGCTGAGCGGTCAGTTGATGCGGCAGGTTGTGGCGGTGCCGATCCACAACGCACCGTTGCCGTTGCCCCAGACAACGTTGGAAAAGTTTAACCTTCAACACTGCTTCTACCTTGGCAATCCGTCATTCGACGAGGCTTTGCTGAGGGTTGCATTGGTGGAAGAAAGCGGACGACTCGAGGGCGTACAAGGAGCGACACTGCATCAGAAACACTCGCTGGAGTACCGCGACGATCTTGGTTATCGGGTAATAAAAAACTAGGGATAGACTCAATGGAAAATCGATTCAATTTAATCGATGAAGACTGGATTCCCGTCGCCGACTACGGTCGGGTTAGCTTGCGGAAGATATTTAGCAATTCACAGTATCGAAGCCTGGGGGGTAACCCTGTACAGAAGATCGCAGTCCTCAAGCTGTTACTGGCGATAGCCCAAGCGGCGACAACTCCAAAGGATGACGATGAGTGGCAGACACTCGGCGCCGACAGCCTTGCCCAGCGATGCCTTGCCTATCTGCAGCAATGGCATGCACAATTTTATCTGTACGGTAAACAGCCGTTTCTCCAAATCCCGACCATTGCTGCCGCTAAGGTACAACAGTTCGGTGCCGTATTGCCGGAAGTTTCCACCGGCAACACCACGGTGCTCAGCCAAGTGCAAATCCAGCGCCAGTTGGATGACGCCGATCGCGCCTTGCTGCTGCTAACGCTGATGAGCTTTGCTCTCTCAGGTAAGAAGACCGACAACAGTGTCGTGCTTAGTCCTGACTATGCTGGCAAGCGCAATGCCAAAGGCAAGGCATCAACCAGCAAACCGGGACCCGGTGTTGGCCACATGGGCTTTCTGCACACATTCTTTGCCGGCGGGAATCTGCAGGAAACCCTCTGGCTCAATCTACTGACACACCAGCAGTTAGCACAGATGCAACTCTATCCGGCAGGAGTCGGTAAGGCGCCCTGGGAAGATATGCCGACTGGGGAGGATTGCGCTGTCGCGAGAGTCCTGCGCGAGTCTCTGATGGGTCGCTTATTACCAATGAGCCGCTTCTGTTTGTTGAGCAGCGATGGACTGCATTACTCCGAGGGTCTGCCGCATGCTGGTTACAAAGAGGGCGTGGTAGACCCGAGTATGGCAGTCAATTATTCCGGCAAGGAGCCTAAGGCACTTTGGGTGAATCCGGAAAAGCGACCGTGGCGTGAATTGACGGCCCTTCTCGGCTTCATCCAGCAATCTGACTCCCAAAGCTTCCAAAGCTGGCAGGTGCGCTGCGGTCTCGACCGCGCACGCGACAAGGTCGAACTGTTTGCGCTCTGGTCAGGTGGTATGAGCGTGAGCAGCACTGCCGGGGAGCAATTTGTCTCAGGAGCCGACGACTTCGTTGAATCCCAAATCTGGCTATATAGCGACATGCTCGGGCAATCCTGGTTCGCCCAGCTAAAACAAGAAGTGGATGCGCTGGACGGCCTCGCAAAAAATCTTTATGGCCGAGTAATGGGCTACTACAAGGAGCTTACCGTCGATGGCGGAAAGCTGGCGCCTCAGGCCACACAGCTGTTTTGGCAACTGTGCGAACGCCAGTTTCAGCAGCTGGTTGATCATTGCGACCAAGGCGAACCTTCCAAGGCCACACGGCAGAAACTGCGTAGACGCTTTGCTGGATATGTTCAGCAGGCCTATGACCAGTTCTGCCCGCGCGACACAGCACGCCAGTTGACCGCTTGGGCCAAACAGCAACCCAACAACAGCATGTATCTAAAGAAAGAGGCCTGAATCTATGAATGAAACCGACATATCATCCGTAGGAAGCCGGGAGTCACGGTTTGTCGACACGGTGATCGCCCGTTGCCTCGCCGACAAAGGCCTGGCTGCGCGCCTAAAGCGGGCGGACAACCCGGCAACCGAATATCAAAGCTGGGATCTGCTTGGCCGTATGGGTATTGACCTGGAGCGGGACAGCCAGCGCCTGCCATTTGCTACCGTGGCTGCGGCCATCGCCAAAACCAAGGCCGACAAAAATGGCAAGCTGCGGCTGGGTGGGGCGCTAGCAGCTTGCTACGAGGACGGTAACAAAAGCGATCAGGCGACTGCGCGACTGCGTCGCCTGCTAGCCTGTGACGAGCTTACCGAGGTATGCCGCATACTGCGTCCGCTGCTGTCATTGATCGATAGCAAGGTCGGCCAGCCACTGGATTTCTCCCGTCTGCTCCTTCAGTTACGACAGTTCGGCTACAACGCCCCTCGCATCAAAGCCCAATGGGCGCAAGAGTTCTACGGTCAGCCGCTTAAAGCGGCAGAGGTGCCGGCGTGACGCTGTTCGCCAGCGTGCTGCAGCTTGACCGCACGGCAGTCAAGGCCCTGCGAATCACGGACGCCTACTCCCTGCATCGCGTCGTTTACAGCCTCTATGAAGACGTGCGGGATGAAGCGACCAAATCCGGCAGCATGCCGAGCGGCATACTTTATGCCGATCAGGGGGGGGATCACCGGGTGCGTAAGATTCTTATGCTGGCCGACCGCAAGCCCGCAGCCGCAGTGGACGGCCAATACGGCGAAGTACAGAGCAAGCCAATCCCAGATGACTTCCTTCAACATACTGATTACCGATTCAAGGTCATTATCAATCCGACGCGGCGAGACAGTGCAAGCCGTAAATTGATCCCGGTACGGGGGCGCGAAGCTATTGCCCAGTGGTTTCTAGAACGCGCCGAACTTAGCTGGGGCTTCCGTGCTGCAGCCGAGCAGCTACAGGTCGACCGTATCGAAGTTTTGCAATTCACCGACAAGCATCAACGTTCGGTAACCATAGGCCAAGCTCATGTGCAGGGGGTGCTGAGTGTGCATGACAAGTTACAGTTTCAAAGCAGTTTTGTGAGTGGCATTGGCCGCGCCCGCAGCTACGGTTGCGGCTTGTTGCAGATCGTCCCTGTTTTCGATAACCCCTTCGCTTAGAAAAGGAATTTGCCCATGAACAACAGAAACCGTTTTACCAACACCCGTATCGAGTTCCACATTCTCCAATCCTTCCCAGTTACCTGCCTGAACCGTGACGATGTCGGCGCTCCCAAGACGGCTATTATTGGCGGCGTTACTCGCGCACGCGTCAGTTCTCAGTGCTGGAAACGCCAGGTGCGTCTAGCCCTGCAGGAATTCGGCATCAAGCTCGGCGTGCGTACCAAGAAGGCGGCCGAGTTGTTCATTCAAGCGTGTCATGCCAAGGGTGCCAGTGAGACGCAGGCTGCAGCCTGCGGCCAGGCCATTGCCGATCAGCTAAGTGATGACACGCTACTGTTCATTAGTGGCAGTGAGGCAGCCGCATTTGCGGACTACGCTGCCGAACTTGGCTTCGATGAGGGCAAAATTAAAGACAGGGAATTGGCCAGGGTCGCCAAAAAAGCCCTGACACCGGCGGTGGATGCTCTCGATATTGCCCTGTTCGGCCGCATGGTTGCCAAGGCAGCGGACATGAACGTGGAGGCGGCAGCCTCCTTTGCTCACGCCATATCTACACACAAGGTCAGTAATGAAGTGGAGTTCTTTACCGCGCTGGATGATCTGCGGACCGAGCAGGGCTCTGCACACATGGGTAGCCTCGAGTTCAATTCGGCCACCTACTACCGCTATGTAAGCCTCGATCTTGGGCAACTGGCTCAAACACTAGGTGAGGACGGCTTGGCCCAGGCCGTAGAGGCCTTCACCAAGGCGCTGTTCGTCGCTGTGCCAAACGCCCGCCAGACCACTCAGTCCGGGGCCAGTACCTGGGAATTCGCCAGAGTGTTGGTACGCAAGGGCCAGCGTCTGCAAGTGCCGTTTGAAACGGCGGTGCGTGCAAAAGATGGTGGTTACCTGCAGGCAAGTATTACCGAATTGACGGCCTATCTTGACAAGAAAGAAAAGCTGACTGGCTCGCTATTTGGAAAGATTGCCGGTTATGACTGGGGTGAGGACGAACGCTTCAGTATTGATGACCTGAGTACTGTCCTGCAACGTCACGCAGTGTGAGGCAAGCTATGAATGACAGCTATCTTTTGTTGTGGCTGGAGGCACCGCTCCAGTCATGGGGGCATGATTCCCGGTTCGGCCGCCGTGACAGCCTGGACTTTCCCACCAAGTCGGGGGTGTTCGGTCTGCTATGCTGCGCGCGCGGCGCAGGGGGCGAACAAACCGAATGGCTGCGGTACTGGGCTGGGCGTGACCTGCAGGTACGGGCCTATGTCTGCCAGGACAGTCATGGGCAGCCGTCTGAGCGTTTGCCGTTGCTACGTGACTTCCACATGGTTGGCAGCGGGTATGACGATCAGGATCCTTGGGCCAGCCTACTGATCCCGAAAACCAATGCGGGCAAGAAAGCGGTTGGCGGTGGCACTAAAATGACCTACCGGTATTACTTGCAGGACATGGCTTATGCAGTGGCTCTGCAGGGTCCGAAGGATGACTTGCAGGTACTAGCTGATGCTCTTGTTGACCCGGTTTGGGATCTGTACCTCGGGCGCAAGAATTGTGTGCCGACGGAGTTCATAGCCCAAGGTGTATATCCTGATGCGCTGACGGCCTTTACAGCCGCAGATGGATTGGCTGCTAGCAAGGGGCGCGTTGGAATCTTTCGGGTACTGCAGGGAGAGCATGAAGGCGAGGTTCTGACTCTGAATGACGTGCCGGTTCAGTTTGGCGAAAACAAAAAGTACCGGGATCGACGAGTGACCATTCAGAACGTGGGGTAGCAGTGTGGCCACAGGACAGCGATTGTTCGTTAAGGTAACCCGCGAATCACTGCCGCAGGTTAGAGACAAGTACCCTTTCCTGTACCTGGAGCGTGGCCGGCTTGAGGTCGATGACAGCAGTATCAAGTGGATTGATTCCGAGGCCAATGTTGTGCCCTTGCCGGTAGCAACCCTGAACGCTTTGCTATTGGGACCCGGCACCACGGTTACCCATGATGCAGTCAAGACGGCCACTTCCGCCAACTGTGCTGTTTGCTGGGTTGGTGAAGACAGTTTGCTATTTTATGCCGCAGGTTTTCTGCCGACCGCAGATACTCGCAACCTCAAGGCGCAGATTTCTTTGTCTGCTGATCCGCAAGCGGCAGTCGAGGTGGCACGGCGGATGTTTGCGCGGCGCTTTCCCGATGCAGAACTGTCTGGTAAGACACTCAAGGAAATGATGGGCATGGAAGGCCATAGGGTAAGGGCCTTGTACGACAGTAAGGCCAAGGAATATCGGGTTGGCTGGAGAGGGCGCCAGTTCACACCGGGTAAATTTGAAATCAGCGATATTACTAATCAGGTCATGACCGCCAGCAATGCCGCGCTCTACGGCATCCTGTGTTCGGCAGTACATAGCATGGGTTATTCACCTCACATCGGCTTTATTCACTCAGGTAGCCCCTTGCCCTTTGTCTACGATTTGGCGGACCTATACAAAGAGGGGCTCTGTATCGATTTGGCCTTTGCGCTTACCCGCGACATGGCCGGCCGGTATGACAAGCACAAGGTTTCCTCAGCGTTTCGCCAGAGGGTGATTGACATGGATTTGCTGGCCAGGGTGGCCGAGGATATACCGGAAATGCTTAGATGCAAAGTTGCTCGTCGTTCTCGCAAATGAGCTCCCGCCCGCGGTGCGAGGGCGTATGAAACTCTGGTTTGTAGAGCCTAGAGCGAACGTGTTTGTTTCGGGGATCAAGGACTCGGTGGCCATGACCGTGATCGATTACCTGTATAAGCATTGCCCCCCCGAAGCCGGGGTCGTTATTTTTCGCTCACTGCCGGGACCACCCGGTTACGAAATCCGTACGATAGGCCCGACCCGAAAACCGCTTACGACAATCTCTGGGCTGCAATTGATTATTGAAACACTGAAATTCTCATAACCACTGGTTGTTGTACTTCAGCCGGCGTTCTTTAACAATATGTTGGTGTCTTCCCCACGCCCGTGGGGGTGTTTCCCTACGCGCCGGTATATGCCGCGCTGTACCCAGGTCTTCCCCACGCCCGTGGGGGTGTTTCTCATTTTCATGGTCCTGCGCCGGTTGAACCGATGTCTTCCCCACGCCCGTGGGGGTGTTTCTTAGTGGGGCCCCCACCCAACAACTGGGGTCCCGTCTTCCCCACGCCCGTGGGGGTGTTTCTGCCTCAAGGCTCACGGCAGGATTCATGTGCTGGTCTTCCCCACGCCCGTGGGGGTGTTTCCATGGTGAAGCATCTCTTTGCCAAATCGTTGGTGTCTTCCCCACGCCCGTGGGGGTGTTTCCGACGCACGGTGACTGGAGCGCGGCAGACGGCGGTCTTCCCCACGCCCGTGGGGGTGTTTCCTCTGGCCTTGAACTCAGCAAGATGATCGACGGGTCTTCCCCACGCCCGTGGGGGTGTTTCCGGCCTGCCATTTATCGAGGGCTGCATAGTGAAGTCTTCCCCACGCCCGTGGGGGTGTTTCCGGTCACAGGTCCACCGCCTGACCGACCTACTGGTCTTCCCCACGCCCGTGGGGGTGTTTCTCTCGAAGCTGAGCGCGTCCATGATCTGCTTCCGTCTTCCCCACGCCCGGGGGGGTGTTTCTCCACCGCTGACAGTGATTGCCATAATTCAGCGGTCTTCCCCACGCCCGTGGGGGTGTTTCCGCAGGCCTTGAACTCAGCAAGATGATCGACGGGTCTTCCCCACGCCCGTGGGGGTGTTTCTCTCGAAGCTGAGCGCGTCCATGATCTGCTTCCGTCTTCCCCACGCCCGTGGGGGTGTTTCTCCACCGCTGACAGTGATTGCCATATTTCAGCGGTCTTCCCCACGCCCGTGGGGGTGTTTCTGTCCTCAGTGCCAGACATAACGCAGTCCACCAGTCTTCCCCACGCCCGTGGGGGTGTTTCTGCCCCCATCAAGGTGAGCGGTAAGGCTGACGGGTCTTCCCCACGCCCGTGGGGGTGTTTCTCTCGAAGCTGAGCGCGTCCATGATCTGCTTCCGTCTTCCCCACGCCCGTGGGGGTGTTTCTCGTTCGAGCGGGCGCAGTACGCTGCCCTCGTTGTCTTCCCCACGCCCGTGGGGGTGTTTCCTGGGCGTCTGTGCGGCGGGTCATGCTGCCCTGGTCTTCCCCACGCCCGTGGGGGTGTTTCTCTCGAAGCTGAGCGCGTCCATGATCTGCTTCCGTCTTCCCCACGCCCGTGGGGGTGTTTCTCAGTCGAGCGGGCGCAGTACGCTGACCTCGTTGTCTTCCCCACGCCCGTGGGGGTGTTTCCTGTTCGTCTGTGAGGCGGGTCATGCTGCCCTCGTCTTCCCCACGCCCGTGGGGGTGTTTCTATTCGCCAAGCTGGATCAGATGCGGCTGGAGAGTCTTCCCCACGCCCGTGGGGGTGTTTCTGGTGGTTACTGATCCAGTTAAAAGCGGTTTCGGTCTTCCCCACGCCCGTGGGGGTGTTTCCGGGCGCGTCTGGACTCCCGAGCCTGAATGGAAGTCTTCCCCACGCCCGTGGGGGTGTTTCCCATGACCGACCCGGAGAGAATCCTCTCCACCGGTCTTCCCCACGCCCGTGGGGGTGTTTCCGCATTCTTGAGGCCGTCAGCGAAGTCGGAGAAGTTTTCCCCACGCCCGTGGGGGTGTTTCCCGCCCAAAAAGCGGAAAACCGACATTTCGGATGTCTTCCCCACGCCCGTGGGGGTGTTTCTACCGGCCAAGGCACGCGAGTAAGGGCCAAGATGTCTTCCCCACGCCCGTGGGGGTGTTTCAAACCTCTCTGATATACCTCTGTGCCGCAGTCGTCTTCCCCACGCCCGTGGGGGTGTTTCCTGCGCCTCTAGTCCGTCCATGTGTCGCTGTCGGTCTTCCCCACGCCCGTGGGGGTGTTTCTACGATTGGGACCAGTGGCTAACACATGGGAGCGTCTTCCCCACGCCCGTGGGGGTGTTTCCAACAGCCCGGCCTGCTTCGCCAGCTAATGCGAGTCTTCCCCACGCCCGTGGGTTTTTTCCCCCGTGCTCGGCTACTAGAATCGGATGATACCAACAGTCAGCAGGGCTATCGTCGTTCTTTTGTTCATGACATCAACGCCAAGCGGCCCAAGGCGAGAATATCTCCGAGTAGCAGGTTCACTCACCCCAGACGGCCTTCCGCCGATTAGCTAAGCTGTCGCAACTGTATGATCAGCTTCGGAGCTTGCTTCTAGCCAGTTCAGCGTTCTCAAAGCTCAGGTGCCCAAGGCTTTGCTCGGCAAGGCTCAGGCTTCCAAGGCTTTCCTCTGCAAATTCCATGCAATTGGACGCGCTGCCTTCATCATCGAGCAATAAATGAGCCTCCGCCATTCGCAGATAGATACCAGCGGGTACCAAAACGATTTGATCAGCATCCTTAATGGCATGTACATCACCCGCAAAGTAATCGAGGATGGACCGTAGTTGCGCCAAACTTTGCTCTGCGTAGAATCGCTTGGCATCCGGTTTTTCCGAGCAGTGTATCGAGGCCATTTGCCACTCAACTGTCGCAAGACGAAGGGCCAGCAGCGCGCAACGATCACCGTCTGCTTCCGATTCAAGAAGTTTGGTCAAGGCCAGGACCAAAGTCGCCCGAGATTCGGAGGTGAAGTCCTCTGGCGCGTCGACGGCTTTCAGGTAGGTCGCCTCTGAGGTCTGCCACAGGGAACTTGAGTGGTCCGAGGGTTGCATCCCACCCTGGGGCCGAATCGATACTGGGGGTCGGCCGAAATCGACATAGATGATATTGCCAACTCTGTATCGGGGTGGAACCTCTGTCATAGAGCCGCCTTGGGGTGTACTGCCGAGCGTACACGTGGACTATATGCGATGCCTGCACCGCTCACATCACTGTATACATGCGGGTCTTCCCCTATTCGGGTGGATCCATAGCCATTTTTCTGCTCTCCCCCTAAAATTCCAGGCTCCTAATT
>NZ_JAUTDR010000041.1 GCF_030649675.1 Haliea sp. E1-2-M8
AATCGGCTGTAAAGCCACGTCAACACTGGGTTTCAGCATGATCGTAATCAAATTAACCGGACACTAGTGAGGCGCCCCCATCAAAATACTCGCCAACTGGGACCTATGCCATGCACCGTCTCCCCATAGGGCCTGGCTGTGCATTTGACGCTTGAAATACAGATGGAGGAAACACTCCCACGTGAAACCGATCCCGCCATGGAACTGGATGGAGCGGCTCGACGCGAATCGCGCCATTTCGCTGGCGCAGGCTTTTGCCATGTGTGCAAAAGCCTCCGCGCGCTCAGGTTCTGTGTCAATTGCGCAAGCTGCGTTGTATACGAGCGACTTACTTTTGTCGACTTCGATCATCACATTCACCAGAGGGTGTTTTAGCGCCTGGAAGAATCCCAATGGCCGATCGAACTGCTGCCTTGTTTTCGCATACTCCACTGTTGTTTGCAGTTGCCATTCGCCTGCGCCGACCATGTCTGCGGCTAGCATGGTCAAAATCGCCGGCATGGCTTGCCGAAGCACGGCGTTCGCGTCGTCGCTAACCAGAGTTGCCTCGACCCCCTCAAAACTCACCGTTGCCTGATCTCTTGTGAGGTCGATAATTGCATCTGGATGCACCGTAACTCCGTCCGCCTCCGATGCGACCCAATAAAGGCAGCTACCGGCACGAACCAGAAAGTATGCGACCTTTTGTGCGTCCTGCACAAAATACCCGACACCGGTAAGCCTGCCTCGCTCTACGCGGGATGTGCTGCATTCTCGTCCACGTTCGTTGTATAGCACAAGGCTTGCGGCGGCCCCCTCCGCTATCGCGGCCAGCGCTGACGTTGCTGAGGAACTTTCGCAGGCGGCCAGTACGTAAGTGGTATTGACGGTAGCCAACAGTGGTGACGGGAAGGCAGCCTTGCCTGCTTCTTCGCACAGTGCGGCAACCGCAACGGCCGCCAATCCAATTCCCCCGGCTGACTCAGGCACTGCCAGCATGGTCCATCCCAAATCAGCCATCTGTCGCCATAGTTCTGGTTTCCAGCGAGCTTCACGAGATTTGTGTGGGTTTGGGTCGGCGGCAACCAGAGCATGTAGCCTGTCTGCCGGCAAATGTTCAGCAAAGTAACGTTTGGCACTTTCTCTAAGAAGTGCATGTTGTTCGCTAAAGCCAAAATCAGCAGGCTGAACCATTAGATTTACTCCCACTCTTACTAGAATTATTTGGTTTTGGGAAGGCCGAGCACGCGCTCACCCAAAATGTTTCGCTGTATCTCACTCGTACCCCCAGCAATGGTACTACCAAAAGACGCCATATATTCCATCGGCCAGCGACCTGCTTCCGGGGCATGTTGATCCGCAGTTCCAAGCGAACCTGCTAGGCCGGCTATCTCTGTGCCCAGTTGCGCAATATTCTGTGGAATTTCGGTGATGAGGAGCTTCTGCTGCAGGGATATTCGGGTGGGATGATCGATCAGATGCGGCGCGCGAGCACGGCGCCTGTTCTGGCGTGAAGCCTGTTCATCGATAATATTCTGCATGATGCGATCACGAATAATCGGGTCGTCGGAGGCCAACTGTTCACCACGCGCGGTGCCTCTCGCCAGATCGATCAGTCCGTAGGCACCTCTGCGCAGTCCGTCGACTGCTACAGATTTCTGTATCCGCCCACCGGAGGCTGGTGTCAATCGCTCACCGCCTCCACGCTCGTACAACAAGGTAGTCATGGCGACCTGCCAGCCATTCCCTACTTCATCAAGGCGGTAGGCGTCATTAACTTCCAGGTTGTCAAATAGCACTTCGTTGAAACCGGTCTCACCGGTAATCTTTATAAGCGGCCTTACCGTGACACCTTTGCCAAGGGCGGCGCGAATAGGCACCACGAAATAGGACATTCCCCGATATTTATCTGCCTTATCAGTACGCAGCAGCAGAATCATCCACTCGGCGAAATGCGCCAGAGAGGTCCATACCTTGTGGCCGTTGATGATCCATTTGTCACCGTCGCGTTCTGCAAAGGTTTGCACATTGGCAAGGTCTGATCCCGCCCCTGGCTCGCTAAATCCCTGACACCAGATTTCCTCACCGGAAAACAGTTTGGGTAGGAGCCGCTGTCCAAGCACTTTGCTACCATGATGAAACAGTGTCGGTGCAGCCATACCCAGGCCGATCACATTAGGAAGGAAAGGGGTTTTTGCGGCAAACATTTCTGCGTTGGCGATATGCTGGCAGTTGTTGCGGCCGCCACCGCCCACTTCTATAGGGTAATCGCAGCCCACCAGGCCCGCATCATAAGCAGCTTTTTGCCAACCTTGAAAATAACGCATGTGCTCCGGCGCTTGAATTTCCATCGCGGTCGGAGGCAAGCGCATATCAGTTTCCGGATAAGGGTTATCTCTAAGCCACTCACGACAATGTTGGCGAAATTCCTTTTGCTCAGGGGAGTCTGAGTGCGCGCTTTTGGTCATATATGGACTCCTGACAGAGGTTGGTCTGCCTGTTCCCGGGTAAGCGTGGGCAGACACAAGAACTTGCGCACGACTTTAATTGAACTATAGCTCATTTATGAGCTATAATTCAAATATAATTCAACTCGATCTGCAGAGCAGCAACTATTATGTCAGGACCGTTGACAGGTATCCGCATTCTCGATCTTTCGGCCGTTCTCTCCGGTCCGCTTGCCGCCACCTGGCTCTGCGATCAGGGCGCAGAAGTCGTCAAGGTAGAGTCATTTGAAGGTGATATCATCCGGCGGACGACAAAAGGCCCTAACGGTCTCAATGCCAACTTTATATCTAGTAACAGGGGAAAAAAAGCTATCGCCGTCGATCTCAAGAGGGAGGAAGGCATCGAAATTGTCAAGAAAATGGTCCCTTATTTCGATGTCATCCTGCAGAACTTTCGCCCCGGAGCGGTCGAGCGCCTTGGCCTGGATTACTACTCGATCAGGACGATAAATCCCACGGTAATTTACTGCTCGATTTCTGGTTTTGGTAGCTCTGGACCCTACGCAGGCAAGCGAATTTATGACCCGATTATTCAGGGCATATCAGGACTCAACGCAATCCAGGGTGGTCCGGACGGATCACCAAAAATGATTCGTACACTGATGCCGGATGTGGTGACCGCGCTTACCGCAGCACAGGCGGTTACCGCTGCGCTATGGTCTCGGGAACGAACTGGCGAGGGCCAGCACATCACCCTCGCGATGATCGATGCGATGATTGCCTTAACGTGGCCCGATGCCATGATTGGCAACATGCTACTGGATGGTAGTGAACCGGGGGCCCCCAATAGGAAGGACGAACTCATTTTTCAGACTTCCGACGGTTATATCACGGCGGTGGCCATTTCAAACAGCGAGTGGCACGGACTGTGCCAAGCACTGGGTCACGAAGAGTGGTTACAGAATGAGCGTCTCGGTACGCCAGCTCGACGCACCGGTAGAACCGCGGAAACAGCAGAGCTAGTAGCTCCAATCCTGGCGGAAAAACCATCAAAACACTGGCTCGATCTACTCGACGCGCACGGTGTGCCCTGCGGTCCGGTACTGAACTGCGCGGAACTGCCAGAGAACGAGCAGATCATTGCCAACGAACTGATAGAAGTACTGGATCACCCGGGTATTGGCAAGATTCGGCAAGCACGTCCAGCGGCCAGATTCTCTGCTACCCCAGCCAGGATTCAGGGTTTCGCCCCAACCCTTGGCGAGCACAGCCGTGAGATTCTCCGCGACCTGGATTATTCGGAGCAGGATATCGATGAACTGTTCGACAACGATATTGTTCACTGAAAAGATGCGGCGATGCCCAAGTATTACGGTCCAGGGATGATCTTCAGGTCAACAGCCAAGAGCTCACCACATAGGGGCCAATAATGCTTCCAAAATTGGATTTCAAAAACAAAACTGTACTGATTACCGGCAGCACACGTGGCATCGGCTACGGATTAGCGGAGCACTTCGCATCGCTAGGCGCCAACCTGGTGGTCAATGGAACCAATGAAGATCTTGTGACGAAGGCGGTCGCCGCTCTACAAAATGAGGGCGCGCGGGTTGCAGGAATCGCACTACCGGTTACACGAGGGGAGGATATTGTCGCCTTTGCTCTTGATGCTTTTCCGCGGGTCGATGTGGTGATCAATAATGCCGGAATAGTCCGGGACTCGCAGTTTCATAATATGTCGCTTGAAGCCTGGGACGAAGTCTACCGTGTGCACCTGGAAGGCTCTTTTCGAATTACGAGAGCGATGTGGCCTCACTTCATGAGTAGCGGCGGAGGACGTGTACTGATGATGTCGTCGGATGCCGGTCTTTTCGGAAATTATGGACAGAGCAACTACAGTGCGATGAAGGCTGGAATGATTGGCTTTACTAAAGCTCTGGCAATCGAAGGGAAGAGATACGGCATCAAGGTCAACGCCATTTGTCCCGCTGCCAATACGGACATGACCGAAGCCCTTATGAAGCCAGTGTTGAAAAAGCACTTCACTACAGACAAGATTAGCCCAGTCGCGGCATATCTATGCCATGATTTTTGTAGTGACTCGGGCTCAGTAGTCAGTGCCGGGGCGGGTCTGATCGCAAAAGGGCGCTATCAATACAACGAGGTGATGATCGAAGATGGTCAGTCTTTCAGCATAGACGATGTTCACCGCGTGTGGCCTGAAATCTCCCGGTTCGAGACGAACGTGAGCTACCCAACGAAACTTAGCTCGCTTTACAAACGGCTCGTCGCAGCTATCGAAGGTGGACGAACCTTGCGGGGCTGAGATGGATCGCCAACAGGTCATCCAGACCCTGCTTATGGCCTTGTGGTAGAGGAAAGGGCTGATTTGTTTGAATATATCGAGGCGTTTTACCATCCAGGAAAGCGGCCTACGCCGGAGTACTTGAAATAAACTGGGTGTCTTTGAAGTATCCGTAAAACTGTAGTAGAACCTCTCTCCCGAGTTAAGGGGGGGATGCATCGATATTCACTAAACTCTGTTAATGATGCACCGGAACGCCGCACCGCCCATCGACAATGGGGGAGCCTTACACTGTCCAGCTCCGCGGCGTTTTCCGGGAGCTGTGAAATTCCCGCAGGATCTCAATTCGATCCAGGCGGGGTCTTACTCGATACGGCAGGATGTATCGGGTATCGGGAACCACGAGCTCTCGAGTGCCGTGCATGCGCCCCGGATGGCCAAAAGCGGGATTATCTGTCAGAAGACTCACGGTTTTATGGATTCTTTGCACCACAAGCCTCGCGGCCTGGGGATCGTCTTGGGCGATGTAGTCGACCTCTTGGTTGAGGTTTTGAAGGGCTGTGGTCAGCCACCTAACCTGCATCTACCCCCATTTCGCAAAAGTTTTCTTGATCTCGGCTGCGCTGGCAAAGTCGCCGGCATCGGCTTCTTTCAACGCCTGTTGGATTTCTTGGACCTGCCACTCGTTGAGTTCGATAAATTCGCGAATGGCTTCAGCGGCGAGGAATGACTTTGATCGTTGCGTCGCGGCGGCGAGTTGCTCCAGTTGCTGCTTGAGATCGTCGTCAAGACGGATAGTCATGGTGCTGGACATGATGGTACCGTGATGTGCTGTGTTCGAAAGTACACACTATGGCACAACAAATTGGCTGGTTCGTATCCAGGCGGTTCGTACTGCCGGACTTTTGCCGGTTTGGGTCCTGCGTGGTAGTGCACGGTGGTGCGATTTGCAACGGGCGATCCACCATAAAGATCAATAAAAACAAAATGTTAAGATTTATGTCGATATCTACAGGCCTTTCAGGATGACATCCCGGACGAGGCTGTTGAACGTCTCAGACACTTTTTTGTTACGCTCGGCTTCAAGCTGACCCTGGGATTTCAAGGTTTCCTTATCCGGCCCCCTGCTTTCTCCCTTCACTGCCTGAGACAGCTTATCCAGGCTGGAGCCGACGCTGGCACCCTTTTCTGCCAACCCCTGCAGGCCTATTAACAAACCTGAGGCTTCCGTGAAGGCTTCCGTCGACGTACCTCCATTGCGGACGAAATTAGCCCCGCTGGCCAGCGACTTGGCCGCGCTGAGCATGGCGAATGCCGCTTTATTGATCTTGTCCGCCGCATCAATCGCAAAGGCGCCGACCTCAATAAGGCGATTGCCCGCAAGGAACGAGGCGTACCCGAGCTCCTCCAGTGGTCCCAGCACACCCCCCGGCAACAGGTCTCTCGCCCTCGGATCACCGATCATGATCAGGTAGCCTGCCTCACGCAGATCAAAACCGGCTTTCCAGAACTTGTTGAGCAGAATGATCGTCGTCACGCCGGTAGTCAGCGTCGGCGCCAGGTTCAGCGTGATCTGCGCCAGTGACACTGTCGCCGACAGGTTCGCGATCGTGAAGCGTCCCGTGGGATCCGCGAATGAGAGCGGGTTGTTGCGCGCGTAGAGGTAGCGGTGCCGACTGAATGACTGACCGAGCTCACCAGCGAAGGGGTCGCGGCCAAGAAAGCGACCGGCCCTGGGGTCGTAGTCGCGCGCGCGCAGGTGAATCAGCCCCGTAGCGCTGTCGACACGCTCACCCGCGAAACGGTAGGGATTGTCGCTGCTTCCCATGACAGCCGAGCGTCCACCAAAGGCATCGTATGCGTAGCGGTCGCTGATACCCCCACCTTCATCGGTCAGGACGCGCACATTCTCACTGGCATCGCGATGGAAGAAACGCAGCCCTCCGCTGGTGCCACGGGCGAGCAGCCTTACGTCGAAGATATTCTCGGCGAGAATGCTACCCTCAACCGGATCGCTTTCGGCAAGAACCTGCGACACGCCCGTATCGTTGAGCGCTCCCGGCTCCACCAGGTAGTCAATCGTATCGCCACCAGCCTCCCTGCGGATGCGTCGATCCTCGGCATCATAGCGATAGCGGACAAGACCTCCGGGCGCGTCCACCTCCACCAGCCGATTGAGGGCATCGTACCGGTAAGCATAGCTTCCATCCGGCCCGTTGCGCCCCGCAAGGTTGCCACGGGCATCATAGGTGCGCAGTTCGCTACCTTTCGTGAGGAGTTTATCGGCTGCATCGTAGGTGTAGGCCTCTACCACCCCGCCGTCGTCAACGCGGGTACGGTTACCCACCGCATCGTAGGCGTAGCGCAGTTCCAGGGTCACAGCACCGCTGCCGTCCCGATGTGTCTCTCGCGTGAGCCGGCGCACAACGTCATAACGGTAGTCAATATGCCCACCATCCAGGCTCTCTACAGAGGCGATATTATCGGCATCATCATAGCTGTAATCCAGGCGCTCGAGGTCGACACCGCCCTCACTCAGGAGAATGCGTGTCGTCCGTTGGGTGGTGTCATGGGTGAATGTGGTCGTGACGCCGTTGGCGTAATCGACCCGGGACAGTTCGCCGGTGGGCGTGTAGTCATAGCGCGTCTCGTTGCCGTCGGGGTCACGCGTCGCGATAACGCGATTCAGCGCATCGTAGCTGTAACGCGTTGTCCGCGGTGATTCACCTGCAAGCGCGACAACCGAACGCTCAACGACATTGCCAGCCGGATCCCGGACGTAATCGATACGACGGCCATCATCCAGCGCCATGGAACTCGCACGGCCCTCGATATCCCGATTGAAGGTCACACCCAGCGCACCATTGACTGCAGACAAACGGGCACCACCAGAATCCACTGTGTAGGTCGCGACGCTGCCCGGCACGCGGCGCTCGATCAGACGACTCTCCGCGTCATAGGTGTACTCGACCCTGACACCATCGGCCCGCACCCGGGCGCTGACATTACCCAGGTCATCGTACTCCGTTTGCTCCGTGCTGCCATCGGGGAAGATACGCCAGACCTCACGATTATTGGCGTCGTACTCGAAACGAGTCGTGTGTCCCCGGGCGTCCACCTGCTCGATGAGGTTGCCCTCGCCGTCGTAGCGGTAACGGGTCTCGAAACCCGTTGCATCGACGACCGAGACAAGGTTGCCGTTGGCATCATAGCGGTAGCCAGTGGTGTTGCCCAAGGGATCTGTCTCGCTGGCCAGCTCACTGCGAGGCGTGTACGTAAAACCAAAGACCCGTCCATCGGGCAGTTCTGTCTCAGTACGCCGGTCACGGGCATCATAACGATGACGCGTTGTGTTGCCAGCGGCATCGGTTTCGGTAATGAGGTTGCCATTGGCGTCGTAATCAAACTCCAGCCGCTGGCCAAGCGCATTGATAATTGCAGACTGCCGTCCCGCAGCATCGTATTCGAAGCCTGTCGTGACACCGCGGCGGTCATTACGCTCTACGACGCGCCCGGCTGCATCATAAGCGAAAGTCTCCTCGCTACCGTCTGGGTGGGTCGTGCGGATCCGTCGTCCGGCCGCATCGTATTCGTGCCGCAGCTCCCCACCTCGAGGGTCCACGCGCAAGGCCAGATTTCCGCGCAGGTCGAAGTCAAAGCGCAACTCTCCGCCTTCGCGGTCGTCGAGTGACAGCACGCGACCCAGGCCATCCGTAACCTGGCGACGCGAATTGCCCCGGGCATTGGTGACAGTCTCAAGGCGACCGGTCACGCCATAGCTGTAACGCTCCGCATTGCCGAGCGGGTCCACGGTTTCCGTCCGCGAGCCGAGAGCATCGACGCTTACGGTGGTAGCGTTGCCGCGCCGATCCGTCTCGCCAACCAGCCGACCACTGGCATCGAATCTGGATTCGACGCGGCCGCCGAGGCCGTCGATGCGGGCGATCTGGTCTCCGCGCGCATTGTATTCGAACCCAACCACCGCGCCTGTCTCGTCTGTTGCCGCAGCGACCTCCCCTGTTACGGTATGTGCGTAGCTCCGGGTGCTGCCGTCCGGCGCCACGGTCTCGACCAGATTGCCGCGCGCACCGTAGCGAAAGCTGGTGACCTCTCCTCGGGCGTTCGTCTCCGCAGACACGTTGCCAAAGGCATCAACGGCAAACGTCGTCGTGTTGCCCAGGGGATCGGTGACGGATAGCAGGTTGCCGTCATCGTCGAAGGTCCGGCTTGTTGTTTCACCAAGGGCATTGGTCTCTCTGATGAGATTGTCATCCGCGTCGTAGGCGAAGAGGCTCTCATTTCCCAGCGGATCGGTAATGCGGGTCACGTTGCCACGTTCGTCGTACACGTATTCTGTCTCTGCACCATCCGCGTCAATAACACGTTCCTGACGCAGATCCGGATCGCGAAGAAACCGCAGCGCACGGCCCTCGCTATCGGTTGAGTTGACTATCCGTCCTCTGCCGTCGTAGGTGTTTTCAAGGATATTGCGGCCCGCCGGGTCGATGATCCGTAACAGGTTGTGTGAGGCATCGTAAGCGTAACGCGTGGTCTGCCTTCGCGGATTCTCATGCGCGACCAGGTCACCATTGCTGTCATAGCGATAGGTCTGGCGATGACCGGAAGGATCGACCAGGGCTTTGATACGACCCGCATCGTCGCGCTCAAAGATCACCGACCGTCCGGCCGAGTGGGTGATGCCGTTATCGCCGAGCGTCAGGGTGTTGCCGTTACGATCACGAATGGACTCGACACCCTGCTCCCGGTCAATCACCACCTGTGTCCCATTCACCGCCGTGTAGCGGAAGCGCAGCGGGTCATAGGTCGCCCCCGAGGCGCCGACAGTCAGGTTCACCGGCCCCGGCTGGCCCTCGAGAATGGTGACGGTGTTGTCACCCAGGGCCTCAAGACGGCCATAGGTCCCGGGACGCGGCCGAAAGAGCACAGTCTGGCTGAGCGCGGGAAATGGCACGATCGGCGATGCAGACGGCGTCACCACCATATCGAAGGCCTCCACACGACCATCCGGCAGCGTCACAGTCACCTTGTGCAGGTCATCCTCGGCCATGCCATAGGTGAGGCCTGCGCGCACAACACGCCAGGCTGTGCCAAGCACACGGTTGCGCGTTAAACGCAAGCTGTCGATTCCCAGCCGCCAGCCAACCCCGAAGTCATTCGTGCGCTTGTTGTCGGTACGGTAGCTGCGAACCACCCTTAAAGGCAGGCCAGATACGGGCAGATCGAGGTCGACAAGCTGCAGGTCGAAGTTGCCGACCTTGAGCTGGCCCTCCACCTGCACCGTGGTTGTGTCCTCGCTGACGTTGCCGGCCCGGTCCCAGGCCTGCAACCGCAACGTGTACTGATCATTCTCGAAGCGGGTTGCATCGAAGATGCCGAGCGCCCCCCCAGACACCTGTGCCGTGGCCTCGGCAAGAAGCGTGAACTCTTCAAGCCCCGCCGGCGCCACGGAAAGTTCGTAGCGCAGTAAATTGGCATCACGAACGGTACCGCGCACCTCGGTCAGACCGGTAAGCAATGCGTCAGGCAACGGCGTCTGTAATTCAACCTCGGGCGTGAGTTGTTCGTCGACGCGGGCGACGACCTCCAGCCTCGCACTGCCGTCGATTCCGGCGAGGCTGGCTGTAACGTTCAGCGTGCCCACGGATGCCGGCACGATCTCCGGACCCACGCTCCAGCCAGCCACCGCCGTCAGTTCCTGGCTGGTGCCGTCATCGAATAGCCCTTTCGCCTTCAGGCTGACCCGTTCACCCGTTAGCACGGTCTTTTCCGTCGGGCTGACCGCAATGGCAACCAGGACCTTATTGCCATCAATGCCGTCGCAGTTCTGGTCGATGCCATCGCTGTTTGCATCGGCCGCGCCGGGAAATATTGCCGCGTTACGGTCGTCGCAATCGCCCTCATTCGGCGTGAATCCGTCGCCATCGCCGTCTGTATCCGCGGGACCCGCGCCGCTGGACAGGGTCAGGCGGACCATGGCGCCAAGAGCCGCCACCGCACCGGCGGGGGGGCTCTGGCTGAGCACCTGATCCGCAGGCACGAGGGCATCGGAACGGAAGAAGCGCGAGCCGACCTCCAACCCAGCGGCCAAGAGCGCAGTCGCGGCATCCATCTCACCCAGGCCAACCACATCGGGCACCGTCACCGGATCGCCGACGCTGAGGGAGAAGATCTGCGCCGCGGAAAGGTCAAGGGTATCGGTGGCGGCGATGGCAACGGCAAACTCGCCATTACTATCGGGATACCAGCTTATCTCGCCAGTCATGGTGTCGATGGTCATGCCCGCAGGGCCATTGAGCAGCGAGAAGCTCACGGAGTCGCCGGGATCGACGTCGGTAACCGCGGGACGATACCGATAGACGGTGCCGATGCTTGTCGCCCGATCCGGCTCACTCAGGAAAAACGGCGGATTGCCATTCGGGCGTACCTCAATATTGACGGTGGCGTCGGCCGAGTCGAATTTGCCATCGCTGACACGGTAGGTAAAGCTGTCCTGCTCCGGTGCGAAGGGGTCCAGATCCGGTACGATCCGGTTCCAGTAGTTGCGCCCGGGCTGCAGCCAGTGCGGCTCGAGACTCGTTGGCAGGCTGCCGTCGACGTTCACCCAGGTCGGCTGCCCATTGGTCTGCGAGCGGATCGGGCGCGCCGGCGGGAAGGGCTCGCCGGGCAGGTTGTCCCAGATCTGCAGCGTTCCGCGGAGGAGAAAGTCGGCAAAGCCGGTCACGATTTCGGCACTGCCATCGCCATCGATATCGGCCACCGTCAGCGGTTCATCGCCACGGTCGATGGGCCTCCCCTGCTCGGAGGCGATGACAGCGCCCGTGCTGCCGTCAAGGATGTACAGACCTGCATCGGCCAGGTTGCCGCTGCGAGAGGCCGCCCGCACCAGGATCAGCTCGTCGATGCCGTCGCGGTCAAGGTCCATCGCGACCGGCGAGGAGGAGCGATTCTGATTGGAGATCTGCACAATGTAACTGTCAGCCAGATCCCAGAGTGGCTCGCCGTCGCTGTCAAAGGCTCGCACTGTCAGGTCGCCTCCGCCATCGGCCTCGAGCATCATGACGAACTCCGGGAACGGGTCGCCGTCCAGCTCCGCCAGGGTGATTTCGCCCCAGGAAAAGCCAGAGCCCGAGCTGAAGCTGTCGTAGGGCCGCTGCCACTGAATCGCGCCGTCGTGGCTGAAAAGGTAAAAATTGGAGGCGTCGTAGCCGAGGATCTCCGGGTAGGCGTCGTTGTCGAAGTTCGCGACGGCGACGCTCAGAAAGTCATTGCCCAGGTCTCTGATGGTCTTTTCCACAGGGAACTCGAAGAGCAGGTTGCCCTCGTGATCGAGCACGAGCTGATTCCAGATAATCTCCGGGTCGCCGTCCATATCGAGATCGACAATCACGGGCGACGCCGAGTTCTGCTGGCCCGGTCGCGTCACGCCGCCCACAAACTGCCAGAGAATCTCGCCGGTGCGGCCGTCCCAGGCCACAACCGCATTGCACGTAGTATTGACAATCGCAGTACACAAAGGCGGTGTGTCGGGTATGGGGCTCACGGGACTTACCTGCGTGAACCCGGTGAGCAGTGCAATGCGCCCGTTGCCGTCAAGGTCGACAGCGACGGGACTTGCGTGCGTCCATTGGTTGTTGAATCCCGTGTCAAACACGGCGTTCTCGCCCAGGCCATCGAACGGCCAGCCCGCCACGGGCGTACCGTCGAGATTCATCGCCATCAAGCGGGCAGTCACTTCACCGGGAGTCGCCGGCAGGTTGTCCGCAAAGCGGTTGTATTGCGCTACAAGCTCAAGCTCTGGGTCGTCATCGAGATTGACCAGCGTCGTCAACGCAGTGAAAGATGGCTGGCCCGATTCATCCGGGATGGGATTGAGCGTGACGCTACAGTCCGTGGGATCCACAATGAATACCCGCGAACCCAGCTGCGTGTTCGACAGGCCGACAATCTCGACCTTGCCGTCGCCGTCGACATCGGCAGCCGCAGCGGTGCCGCTCTGGACACTGAAAAGGTTCAGGTCCGTCTCGCATTTCAGGTCGAGACCGATGGTGATGCGCTCCGGTTCCAGCGGCGTGTAGGCGAAGGCCCCATCCACCGCGAAGCTATCGACGGTACCCAGAGACGGGTCGGAGCGCTGCTGGGCCAGCAGGATATCGCCATTCGGATCTGTGTCGTTACTCAGCACGCCCTCGCTTGCCGGAATCAAAAGCGTCTCGCCCTTGCGCGCGATGTACACGTCGTCCTTCGCAGTCGGCGCTGCGTTCGGTAATGTCGCGGTTACCGAGAAGGTGCCGAAAGCGCGGGCGCCGGCCGTATCCATGGCCTGAATCACCACATCTGCCGAGCCCGCCTGATCCGACTGCGGGGTCCAGATCAGTGCACCGCTGGCCGGGTCGATGGTCATGCCATCGGGGCCGTCGACCAGGGAGAAGGTCAGGGTGTCCCCCGCATCCGGATCACTCGCGCTGGCCTGGGCGGCGAGCGGCGTGCCCACGGGTAGCGCCTGATCGCCGGGCACCGTCAGCCGCGGCGGGGTGTTTTTCCGCACCACTGCAGCAACGGTGAAGACATTGATGGCAAAGCCCGACTCGTCCGTGCGCCCGGTATCGTCCGTCACGCGCACCGTGACCGGGTTGCTGCGCACGTCGCCACTTCCCGGAGTCCAGTTCAGGACGCCCGTGGCAGACACGGTGAGCCCCGCGGGGCCGCTGATCAGCTCCCAGTTCAGGATCGCCCCCGTATCCGGATCCGCCGCGAACAGATACATCTCGAAGGCTGTCTCAGCCGGGATTGAGCGATCCCCTGGGCCGAGGATGATCGGGGCCGTTTCACCGGGCACGAAGGGCAACTGAAAGCAGACCGTATCAAGCACGTCGATCTTTGCGTCCCGGTTGCAGTCCCCGTCTCCCGGGAGTACACCGCGCTCAAGAATGCGCTCGACAATCAGGCGCACGTCCTCGGCGTCGATCCTGCCATCATTATTGGCGTCGCCCGGCAACCCCTGTGCCTGGGCTATTGGCGCGAGAGGTGCCAGGAACGCCAGCCCTACGAGTGACATGACCACCGGTCGACGCCGTGACCCGGCGTGGCGGCGTGCGATCCCCGTGAGGAGCAAGACAAGCAGGACAATAACCCAGGCGGGGCTGGCCGGGATGACCTCCGGCTCCGGCGGCTCTGGCGGCGCCGTCATGCCACCGGTAATCGTGATCGTGCCAGGCCCCAGGGATGACGGCGTGATGGCCTGCGCCGCGGCATCGGATATGACGACCGCGGCGAAGGTCAGCGCCGTGGTGCCGGCGACTGCTGTAGCCGCCACCGCCAGGTTGATCGTGGCCAGCGTGCCAGTGTTCAGAGCCATGATTGGCGATGTCGTGATGACCACCCGGTCCCGCCCCGGCCCGAGGGGATTGCTGGCGACGCTGTGGCTCCCGGTGAGGGCGGCGCCGCCGTTCACCGTGCCGAGGGAAACGATCGCCGGGTCGTAGAGGATGTCGAACTGCAGTGCCACCGCCGATCCACCTGTGCTGATGGTGGCATTCACGGACCCGCTATCCCCGGCGGCCAGGCTTGCATCTCCCAGCGTGAGGGATACCTGCGCATGTGCGCCAACGCTCGACACGGTCAACAGAGCCACGATGCCCAGGCACCACGCACCCACTCTCATAACGCTACCCATGGCCCGCCCTCAATCGCTCCTGGGGCAGTGTGACCCAGACCGCTTCACGTGATATCTTGGGGGAGAGTACCGGCAGAAGCTTGATTTCTGCATGACATTGCGTGACATTATTGGGACTATGGTGCTAACTCCTGAAAATTCAGCCCCTCACGGCGAGAGTGGCATACCGACAGCCTTGCCTACTACAGGGCAGGTTGTCAGCACCGTGATGACCTATCACTTTGCCGGTTTCTGCCTGTCGACGCGTCGCCAGTGCCTGTATCGTGACGGCACGGAAATTTCCCTCAGCACCAAGCTTTATCATTTGCTCCTCGCCTTCCTACAGCAACCAGACATCGTTCTGACCAAGTCCGACATCACGCGCGCCGCCTGGCCCGGGCAGATCGTGACGGACGCCGCCATCGCCAAGCAGATACAACGCTTGCGCGAGCTGCTGAACGACACGGATCGCAAGGTCCCGCTGATTGAAACGCATCGTGGCATGGGATATCGGCTGACCTGCACCGTGACGCCTGACTACCAGCCCTCTGTGGTCAACGTCGGAGTTCTGGGGGGGAATCGTGCGTGGCCGCGCCTGGCGATGGCGTTGCTCGCTCTGGTCATTGTCGCCGGATGGCTGGCGCTGGACTCAGGGGTGGTTCGCAGCACTGCCAGCACATCAGCTGCATCGACTGCATCCACCGCAGCAACGCTGACACTTCAGCCTGTGGCGGGCGATGCTTCCATGCTGACCGAGGGTGCCGCCGAGTACTTTGCCATGCAGCTGGGCGCTGCGGCCGATATCGCGCCCGTCATCGCTCTGGATGGGGACCCGGCGCACATCGCTGACCTGGCGAGCCTCAAGCTGACACGGTCCCGATCCGGACCCGTTGCAGCCATTCACCTGTCGCATGAGGGCAATGCATACACCTTGACGGTGAGTTTCAGGAACAGAGACGAGAAGAATCGCGGCGCGTTTACGGAAGACTCGATCGCAGAGGTGCTTGAACGTGGCGTACAGTGGTTGCGCCGCGAAGTCGATAGTCCCGTTGAAGCCGCGTCTCCAGCACCGCAGAGGTATGCGCTGACGAGCTACTTCAAGGGCCTGGCAACAACGGGCGCCGGACACACCTGCGAGCGCGCCATGGATTACTTTCGCGCAGCCGTCACCAACGATCCTGACTTCCACCATGCGCATCTTCGCCTGGCCCGGTGCGAGAGAATGCTGGGGCGTTCCCATAAGGCAGCAGCCATTGCAGCCGCTTTATTGGCGAATGCGTTGCAGGCCGATCCGAATCTTCTGCTCGAGGCACGCCTCCTGGCTGCGAGAGCCCAGTACGATCTCGGTAATTCCGCGGAAGCGAGACGCTACCTGAAGGATCTGGATCCTCAATCCATGTCTGATAATCGCCCGCTGCAGCGACTGAAGGTTCTGGCAGCGCTCACAATGCTCGCCCAGCTGGACGGGGACGTCGGTCGTGCCGAGGCCCTTAATCAGGAGCGCCTTGCACTGGCTCAGGCACACTATCCACTTGAATCCTACCTCACTAAGATTCACCTGGACCTCGCAGGCGTCTACCTGGAAACGGGACAACACAAAGCTCTCGCGCAGCACGCGGAGAAAGCGCGCTCTCTGGCCGAAGAGACCGGCGACGGGGAAATGCTGATAGCGAGCTACCGATATCTTGCCGGTAGTTATTTTCGCAACGGCGACATGGACGCTGCCGTGCAGCTGGCACTGGCCGCCAGACCCATCATCGACCAGACGCAATCGGCCATCTCCAAGGCTTACTTCATTCAGTTTTCCGCCATGGCACTTAACCTTCGAGGCCTTTTCGAAGTCGGCAGAGAATACACGGAGTCACTGCGTGAGCTGAGCGAGACATCGGCAAACCCGATGTATGGCGCCATTGCCGACTTCACTGTTATGCACCGGCTGTACGTGCAAGGCGCCTTCGCCGAGGCACATGCGCTGGCGAGCAGTACCCGATCACGACTGGAGGACGGCACGGGCGCTCATGCGGCCATCCCCGTCGCACTGTCGTTTGAGGCCATTGCCGCTGCTCGCAGCGGGCCGATCGGTGAAGCAGCGGCCCTCGTCGACGTTCTGGAGACGCGTTATCCCGGTAATCCGGCGCTGCTGGCCCCGCGCTTGCGCGCCCGAGGGCACATCGCGGCACGCGGCGGCAGGGTGCAGGAAGGTGTTGAGCTACTCCGACAGGCAGAGGCCCGTTACCGCGATACCGGTTCCGCCAGCGTCGCTAATTACGTCGCCTACGAACTCATGGAATTGCGCCTGGGCAGTGAGCCAACTCCACCCTGGGACGATATAGCGAGGCTCTCCTCACTGTCGGATTTCGATTATCCGCTCGCACTCCTGCAGGCCCGCGCGCACGCCGCTGAAGGCAATTACATCGGTGCAACCGCGGCACTGGAGGAGGCGCGCCTGCGCGGCAACGACCTGTGGTCGGATCGGAACCAACTCCTGTTGGAGGAGTATCGGTCTGTAGTGACGATGGCGGATGCGCGCGTCAAGGATGGGCTCGACCCGGGGGAAGTCCGGTGACGCCGAAGGTTCATCGCGCGAACGCCGTTACTGAAAGAGCGTTGCCGGCTGCTTAAGCTTCAGCGGCGTCGTCTTGGCCGGGCATTCACTGCTAGTATCTGATATGGTTCAGTGAGGTGACATATGCCAACCAGAAACGTTGTCCTAACAGAACAGCAGGAGATCTTTGTAGGACAGCTGGTCGAGACCGGCCGTTATCAAAATACCAGCGAAGTCCTGCGCAACGGGTTACATCTCTTGGAGGATCGAGGAAAGCGAAGCTTCACTGGCTGACATCAGTGCCGGAATCATCGCCGGTCCTGATCAGATTGAGCGAGCTGAGTTCGCCGAGGGTTCCGGTGAAGAGGCCTTTCAAAAAGCGTTCAAACGGGTTGTAGACAAACATGACCTTGTTAGGAGCTATTGGTTATCGCCGCAGCCTGAGCTGCCTCCGGAAAGTATTGTTCGCTGGTCGCTCTCGGTATTCGAGGCTGCACGGTGCGGCTGATAGTGCCCGATCTAAACAAAACCACCTCTCTTGTTCCCGGTTGACTCGCCTGCAACACAGTTTGCGGATGCTACGCGTGTAGTTCGAGCCTGCGAGGGGATGCAACTATCCAATGAATCCACCAAGCTATAACATGTATCGAAGATACCTCTTGTTATGGTCCGCTTATGCACAGACCATCGCAGAAATGCCAAATGCCAAATGCCGACCCGCACCGAGGCGGGCGGCGTGTTTTTCCCGTTGGCTGCCTTATCTGGCGCATTGGCCAGGTCGCTATCAGTCATGGCCATGACCGGCAGCGGTTGGCCGGTGGGTCTGGTGGGCGCCAGCCATGGTCGGGAGATGTTCTTCGGTTTTGCCCTGGCTCTGGTCAGCGGTTATCTGTTGGGGCCGTTATTCCGGCGCTGGCTCCTGGTACGATACGCTGCGGGTGTTGCCCGCGCACGCCGTCGATTACTGACTTTGCCACCCGGTTCAGTACCACCAACCGATCCTCCCGGTTCTTGACCTTTGCTCCCGGAATAAGGAATACCGAGGTGCCCAGCTCCGGCACGTCGATCTCCCAATCCCACTGCAGGCTGCAGACCTCGCCATCCCGACAGCCGGTATTCACCTTGAACAGACACATCCGGCTCAGGTGATCCGGCAGCGCCTTGAACAAGCGGTGTTGCTCCTCCCAACTGAGCGGGTAGGGGCGCCTGGCATCGTGTAGCGGCAGCAACTGGATCAGCGGCGCCGACTCCAGCCAGGTCAAGCCGTGTTCATCCCGCCACAGCCGGGCACTCAGGTTGAGTACCCGGCGTACCGTGGCCAGGGCGCCGTTGACGGTCTTGTTCTTCTTGCCCTCTTTCTTCCTTTTATCTACGTAGGCCTGCAGTGTGCCCATATGGACCTGGTACAAAGGCAACAGGCCGATGTACGGGTCCAGCTCTTTGAGATGGAAGGCGTAGGTCCGGAGGGTAGTCAGGTGGGTATTCTCCTCGAGAAAGCGCGTGGCTGCCTCGCGAAAAATGCGCACCGGCCGTATGCCGAATACTGACGCCTGCCTGATCTCCTCAACCCGGCGGGCCAATATCAGTTCCGCCGTTTTGAGGTCGCTCGTTCCAGTGCTTTGGTGAATGCGATGGCCGAGGACCTGCTTGTCGATATGCCAGATCCCACCCCGCTTCCGCAGCCCGGAGTTTCGATTGCGTCCCATAGTTCATCTCCTCGATGTCGTGCGGGACGCCCGTTGCACCGTTTATATTGGTCCACCCAGGCGTCCATTTCAAGGCGGTCGAAGGCGACACCCTGGCTGCCGATGCGAACTTCAGTCAGGGCAGGGCGCACCTCCCGGTTAAAGCGGTTGCGGTCCATGCCCAGGTAGTCGGGGGCGTCGCGGAGCCGGATCAGGCGGGGCTGGATCTGCATCGTCTATCTCCCCAGGTAGACTGCGGCTACTTGTTCTCTGACATGGCCCAGCTCCCTGCTGATGGCCAGGCGTGCCAGCTGATCGGCCTGTCGTTGGGCCGGGGTCAGTTCCTTTTTGCTGGGCCCGCCGCCATGGGGGGAGGGCCAGCCGGTGAGTTCCAGATAGCGCTGCTGGGCATAGGCATGGCGCAGGCCGTGCATTTTCGACAGGCCGGCATTGGCCGTATGGCGCTCGTAGATCCTGAGCTGCTCGATATAGCTGCGCCCTCGGGGGATCAAGGCACCCACCCCGACCAGGCGCTTGGCCTGCTCCAGCAGGGTGCGCTGCTCCCGGGTGCGGATGGGGACGGTGCGTTCCCGCCCGCCCTTGGTCCAGCTGGCTTTCAGGTGCAGGTGGTCGCCTCGATCGGCCCAGCGGGGCCGGATCTTGAGCCCTTCCTCCCGCCGGAGCCCGAAGGCCTTCTGCAGCCGCAGGCTCATCCGCACATGTTCATCCTTGACCCGGTCGAGCTGTTCCCGTGCCAGACCCTTGGCCTTGCTGCTATCGGACACAAACTGCCGGTCCGGTATGCCATAGAAGTCATTGGAACCGGCCACGACAGCTCGCCTGTTAACCTTCTCCGCCCACCAACGTAAACAGCTCATGCGGTTCTTGATGGTGCCGGGGGAAAGGTTTTGCCCCAGCCAGTGGTCTACCAGGGCCTTGATGTGCTTTTGCTTCAAGGACGTGGCCTGCAACTGCCGAAAGCCAAGGTCGTGTAACTGGTTGGCGATGGCGGTCAGTTGCCGTTCCCGGCCTACCCGGGTTTCAAAGCTGCCTTCGTGGCTGTGCCTGCATAGCATTTTCAGTTGGTAGTTCAGGTCGCGCATAGTGTTGATCCTTCGGTGAGTGTTTCTGATCACCTGGCAACAGAAGCTGCGCAGGCCCGCAGGGCGGGGCACCTGGTATTCCCTGGGCCAGTAAATTTTTGCTCACCTACGCTTGCCAGAGCGNGTGAGTGTTTCTGATCACCTGGCAACAGAAGCTGCGCAGGCCCGCAGGGCGGGGCACCTGGTATTCCCTGGGCCAGTAAATTTTTGCTCACCTACGCTTGCCAGAGCGTCAACTAAATCGTTTGATTGACACCGGATGTCTATGGGATGTGTCAGCGGGATTTAGTTGACAGATTTTTGGTGCTCTCAACGGCCGTAGTTAACTTGGCAGTACCTGCGCGATTAATTCCCGCAACCTCTTGATCTGTGGCCACGATGTGGCTACACTTCTCGGGGTAATCACTGGAGTTGTATCGCATGAAGGCCGATGCCGTAGTGCGGGCCCGCATTCCCGCCGAAATGAAAGACAAAGCCGTCGAGGCCCTGGATCGCATGGGCTTGAGCGCGTCCGATCTTATCCGACTGACTTTCCTGCGTGTCGCCGAGGAGGGTCGCTTGCCGTTCGATGTACAGGTGCCCAATCGTGTCAGTCGCAAGGCGATGGCTGAGTTGGAGGCCGGCAAGGGGCAACGATTCGACGATCCCGAGGACTTGTTTGACGACCTTGACATCTGATCGTGCGAACACCTGTGTATTCAGGGGCCTTCAAGCGGGACGTGAAACGGGCGAAAAAGCGCGGCAAAGATATGAGCAAGCTGCGTAGCCTCCTAGAACTACTTATTGGTGGCCAGCCTCTGCCCAGGCGATATCGGGACCACCCGCTCAAAGGAAAATGGGCAGGGTGGCGAGACGCCCACATCGATCCGGATTGGCTTCTTCTCTATCGGATTGAAGAAGAAGAGCTGCAGCTTGCCCGGACCGGGACACATGCTGACTTGTTCGAAGAGTAAGAGTTTGCGGGAGCCGTGAAATGCTCGCCTGATCTCGATTCGGTCCAGTCGAGGTCTCACTTGATACCGCAGTGTTGTGTTCGCAGGTACACATCATGGACCGACAGACTGCCTGGTTCTTATCCAAGTGGTTTTCACTGCCGGACTTTTGCCGGTTTGGGTCCTGCGGGGTAGTGCACGGTGGTGCGATTTGCAACGGGCGATCCACCATAAAGTTCAATAAAAACAACAGGTTAAAATTTAGGTCGATATCTACGAACCAGGCGGTCACACGTTCGAATCGTGCCAGGCGCGCCAATAAAATCAAGGTCTGTACCGGAGACATCCTTTACAGATCATACCGGACACATGGTTTACAGTTCCGGTAGAAATGGATTG
>NZ_JAUTDR010000042.1 GCF_030649675.1 Haliea sp. E1-2-M8
GCCATTGCTCTGGGGCATCCGCTGGGCGCAACCGGAACCAAACTGATGACTACCTTGTTACACGAACTGGAACGTACTGGAGGGCGCTATGGCTTACAAACGATGTGCGAAGGCGGGGGCCAGGCCAACGTTACCATCATTGAGCGACTCTAAACGTCCAACGCCCTATTAGTGACGCGATTCGTCAGTTTCCCAGTGAGATATCATTATCATGCCTAAAGAACACGCCAGTTCACCATCACCGCCCGAGACCAACAATGGCAATGGCAATGGCAATCCAAAGCCATCATTGAAGATGCCAGCGCCTGACTCCCCCCGCCCTGTCAATCATCCAGGATATATTCCCCGCCCTGACCCGGGCGAAAAGCCAATCGGTTTCCTACGAATGATGGTGATTCTAATCTCCAGTCATATCGGCGTACGCTCCCGTGCCAACCGCGAGGAAGACTTCCGACGCGCCAACGGCTTGCATGTGTTTATTGCCGCTGTTGTCTATTTCGTACTCATTGTTGGCGCCTTGATTGTGTTAGTCAACATCATTACCAGCCGTTAAGGGCCTGCTCACGATCTCTCCGCCATGGATTCACTCTCTCCCCAGCAGGCTTATCAANTTGATTGTGTTAGTCAACATCATTACCAGCCGTTAAGGGCCTGCTCACGATCTCTCCGCCATGGATTCACTCTCTCCCCAGCAGGCTTATCAACTCGCTAAAACCCGATTCGGCTTCGTTGCCGATTCTTCGCAGCAGCGTGCAGTCCAGGTGCTCGAAACCTGTTTTCGTACATTACACACTGACTCCAATCACCCCGGGACTGGTGTCTATCTGTGGGGTCCCGTCGGCAGGGGAAAAACCTGGCTGATGGATAATTTTCACCGAGGCTTGAAAGTACCCTCGCGGAGACTGCATTTTCATCGCTTCATGCAGTGGCTACATCGCCGGCTGTTCGAGTTGACTGGCACAGCAGATCCTCTTTTGGTGACGGCGGCAGAGCTGGCCCGGGAAGTGCGCGTGCTATGCTTCGATGAATTGTTTGTCAGCGATATTGCCGATGCGATGTTACTGGGGCGTTTTTTTCAGGCCATATTCGACGCGGGGATCGTGGTGGTCGCCACCTCCAACCAGCGACCGGAGCAGTTGTACATCGATGGCTTTAACCGCGAGCGCTTCTTGCCGGCCATTGCGGCGTTGCAGCGCCATATGCACGTGGTGGAGGTGGACGGTGACCAGGATCACCGATTGCATCCGGGGGCTGGCCACAGGCGTTACTGGGTTGCTGATCCACACGCTTTGCAGCGAGCGTTCACCCAGTTGAGCGGCACAGTAGATGGCACCGAGGAATGTTTTCTACTCAACGATCGACAATTATCAGTAATACGGTATTGCACAGAGGCGATTTGGCTGCGCTTCGAGGATTTGTGCGGACAACCTTTCGCGGCGGCGGACTTTATCAGCCTCTGCGATCGCTTTCCCGCTATTCTGCTCGGCGATGTGCCCGACCTCAGTGCCCAAAAACGCGCTGCCATAATCGCACGAGGGACCGAAGATGGCGTGCAGCAGGTCGCCGCGGGGGACCGCGAGTTACCCATGCTGTCCTCCACCGACGATAGTGTGCGGCGATTTATCGCGCTGGTCGATGAGTGTTATGACCGGCTGGTACCCTTGTATATCGAAGCCGCGGTTCCATTAATGTCACTGTATACTGAGGGCAGTCTACTGTTCCCGTTCCGCCGCACGCTAAGCCGGTTACAGGAAATGCAGTTGCAGCGGTTTGGAATGGGTGCGAGCTTTAGGTAACCACCTTGACGACTGATTTCAGGACGAGCGAAATTTACTCGTGCTGTAGTCTTTTAGAAGTCACACGACCAGGCGGTATAATCACGTGCATAAACCGAATTGAGATCTATCACCAACCAGAAAGTTTGACGATTTTTGGCGCGTATCAGCTGAACCGGAAATTGATGGGCTCCAGCCTGGACAGATGCTGTGAAAATCGCTGCAGCAGAATGCTCTCAATAGCCTCAATGTGCTGCATGCGGGGACGCACATATTCAGGTTCAGCTTTGGAAACCAGAAAAATCGTATTACCATCGCTAGCGCAGAGGATTATCGTCGAAAATACTGACCCCAGCAGTTCAAAGAACTCGGCCCTGTTGCAGGGAAGATCAAACAGGTTGATTACCAACCATCCGCGATCCGTCAGGACTCTTGAACAATTGAGCAAAAACGCATCTTGTGTCTGTGCCGTGACCATCTGATAAGCATCATACATATCCGAGAAGATAATATCGGTCGTATGGTCCTCAGCATTTGAAATCTCCGCCAAGGCATCATTGACTGTGATTCTGACACGATGGTCGCTGGGCACAGCAAAATATTCCTTTGCGATGTCAACGACTTTTTGCCTTAGCTCGACAACATTGAAAATGCAGCTGGGCAGAACATGATGAAGTGTTCGCAATAAACTTCCACCACCGAGACCGAATAGCGATACAACTTTCGGATCGATAAACGCGAGTACGATAACCATAAGCTGTGTGTGCTGATGAACCAGTCGATAGGGATGGTCCATTCGCATACAGCTCTGCTCAAACGGCGAGTCGAAATTCAGAATCCTGTACCCGCCATCTTCAATGACCAGCATACGACCATACGTGTCTTGAGAAAAATAAATAATATTTCCGTTTAGCGGAAAAGGTAACGGATAGATATCACCGAGGTTTTTCAATAGATAAGACCATTGCTTCATAGAAATTTCTTTGTGGCTGCATGTATAGAGCAGACCAATACCAGGGCTTCGCGGGCTACGTGTTTAACGATCACGCAGTGGCCTTTTTGACGAATTCCGATTTCAGCATCATTTCGCCGACTTTGTCGACTCGACAATCGATATTGTGATCGCCGTCGACGATGCGAGTAATTCTAATTTTGGTGCCGATTTTTAGAACATTCGAGCTGCCCTTCACTTTCAGGTCCTTAATCAGGGTGGCGTTATCGCCCTCGAAGAGGTTGTTACCGTTGGCATCCTTCACCTTAGCGGGCTCATCGGTGTGGCTTTGGTCGGTAGCTTGGCGCCACTCATGTGCACATTGCGGACAAACCAGTAAATCGAGATCTTCATAGGTGAACGGCGAATGGCATTTCGGGCATGGTGGAAAACTACTCATAATTGGTATCCTTAATATGAATCACGAAACGTCGACAGCTGAAAAATGACACCTCGAAGAATCAACCATTAGAAGACCGGCGACCAACCCAATAATCAGTCAGATCAGGGCCGGAAATCATGTCCGCCTCAGCAAACACGAGTGATGAGAAGATCCAACAGACAAGAATTCGAATGAGATACTTCATTGGTGCCTTCAGCTGCAGTTACGGGCGGGCATGGATAATATATCATCATAATGATATTATAACTTCGTGTTAATAACCACACTGAGGGAATCTACCGTGACCACTGATTTCAAGCAGGCGGCACTGCAGTACCATGCCGAGCCACGGCCCGGAAAGATCTGCACTGCCCTGAGCAAACCCGCTGAAACGGAGTGGGATTTGTCTTTGGCATACAGCCCAGGCGTGGCGGAGCCGGTTCGTGAAATTGCTGAAGACCCTGACAAAGCATATCTGTATACCGGCAAGGGCAATTTGGTCGCGGTGATTACCAACGGAAGCGCCATTCTTGGCTTAGGTAATCTGGGACCATTGGCCAGCAAGCCCGTGATGGAAGGTAAAGCTCTGTTATTTAAACGCTTTGCCAACATTGACGCCGTTGATATCGAGGTCAACGCAGAATCTACGCAAGCATTCATCGAGACGGTAAGGCGAATTGCAGATATCTTCGGAGGAATAAATCTGGAGGATATAAAGTCGCCCGAGTGTTTCGAGATTGAAAGAGCGCTTATTGAGCAGTGTGACATTCCTGTGTTCCACGACGACCAGCATGGAACAGCGATTGTCACCGCTGCGGGACTGTTAAACGCGCTGGAAATCCAAGGCAAGGCTCTGGAGAGCGTGAAGATTGTATGCTTGGGGGCTGGTGCGGCAGCGGTTGCCTGCATGCGATTGCTGATTACTCTGGGAGCCAAAAAACGCAATCTCTACATGCTGGACCGTCAGGGCGTTATCTACCCGGGGCGCCCTGGTCTGAACAGTTTCAAGGAGGAGTTCAGCAACGACTGCGGAGCAAGGACCCTGGACAATGCAATTTCAGGAGCCGACGTATTCATCGGCTTGTCGGGATCCAATTTGCTCAGTGCCGCGCAGTTGCAACTAATGGCCGCCAAGCCTGTTATCTTCGCCTGCTCCAATCCGGATCCAGAAATATCGCCAGTCCTGGCGAAGTCCGTTCGCAGCGATCTGATCATCGCTACCGGACGCTCAGATTACCCAAACCAGGTTAACAACGTGCTGGGGTTTCCTTTTATCTTCAGGGCAGCCCTTGACGTGCGTGCGCGTCGAATCAATGAAGCCATGAAAATCGCCGCGGTCCACGCGATCCGTGGACTGGCAAAACAAGAGGTCCCCAAAGAGGTGCTTCGCGCCCATGGATTAACAGCGCTATCATTTGGACCCGACTATATTATGCCCAAAATCACGGATCAAAGATTACTTTCTCTAGTTCCTGCCGCGGTGGCAAGCGCTGCCATTGAGTCAGGTGTAGCGCGCCTCCCGTATCCTCCACATTACCCCTGAGCCTCCAGATTTCTACCGATCACCGAATGCGAAAGCGCATCACTTGGGGACCCTTGAAGACATGGCATTATAACCGTATTATAATACTACTTTTATGCAGACAGGATGCATTTCATGGAGACTAAAACAGCAAGGCTTACGGTACTGATCGACCCGAAGAAAAAGAAAGCTTTTGAAAAATTATGTGCCTCTCAAGATATCACGCCATCGCAAGTTGTCCGTCAATTGATTCGGGACTATTTGGAGCTATATAGCGTTGACTACCCCACCAAACCAAAAATTCCGACGTCAAAAGTATCAGAGATATAAAGTGGTCACGACAACATTGCCTGCGGAGATCGCTATAGGCCTGCCAGTCTCAGGCGTCGGCCTAACGGCCAGCGCGAACCAGACCACCAATCCCCTCCTCCTCGAAAACCCTGTTGAGCATCGTACGCACTGCCGCACCATCGGGCAACTCAAGAGCCAGCTCGAATAATTCTGACGCCCTACGCTGAGAGAATGAACGCAATGTCTTCTTGACCCGCGGAACCATGGGCGCCGCCATACTCAAATGGACAAACCCCATTCCCAACAACAGTAACGCGCTAGCGGGGTCAGCCGCCAAATCTCCGCAGAGACTGACGGGCTTAGAGAGATCATTCGCTTGTTTAACCACGGAATGCAGTGCTTTCAGGACACCAGGCGCAAGCGGATCGTAGAGGTGAGCGACATTTGCATTCCCGCGGTCGACCGCTGTCAAATACTGGGTGAGGTCGTTGGATCCCACAGAGAGAAAATCCACCTCTGCGGCGAGCGATTCCAAGATGAACAGTACGATGGGCACTTCGACCATGATACCAAGGGGAGGACGTTTTACAGCGATACCCTCCCTACGCAGACTATCGATAGCCTGCTCGAGGATTGCTCTTGAGTCTCGCACCTCTTCAGTCGTAGACACCATCGGCAAAAGCAGGTGGAGATTCCCGTATTGAGCGTTGGCTCTTAGCATCGCTTTTAGCTGTACAAGAAAAAGTTCCGGGTGCTGGAGCATCACACGGATCCCGCGCCAACCCAGCAGAGAGTTGGTCTGATCAATTGGGAAATAAGGTAGGGGCTTATCACCTCCGATGTCCAGCGTTCGCATGACTACCGGCCGTGGCGAAAAGGCCGCGAGCATACGGCGATAGATCGCACACTGCTCAGTTTCAGTGGGAAATGATTGGCGAAGCATGAACGGAAACTCCGAACGATAAAGCCCTACCCCCTCCGCACCCACCTTTAACCCGGAGTCAATGTCAGAGGCCAACCCGGTATTGACATCCAGAACGACGCGTACGCCATCGGACGTTATGGTGGGCAGGTCACTTAAATTATCGAGTTCCGTCGCTAGCAGCCGCTCCTCGCTCTCAAAGCGGCTGTATTCGCTGACTATCGATGGTGGGGGATCGATGAAGACGCGACCCATATATCCGTCTATGATCACGTGACGACCGGCCAGACCTTCGGCGGAAATATCACCGAGGCCCATCACTGCCGGAATGCCCAGCGATCGAGCGATCACCACCGTATGTGATAGGACCGAGCCTTTCAGACAAACAATCCCAGCAAGTTGATCTTGCGGGACTTCGGCAATTCGCGCCAGGCTTACCTCATCGCCAACCAGCACGGTGCGCTTGGGAAAGGATTTCGGGGTTAACTGATCTGTACGGAGTGCCAACAGCAGCTTCCGACCCACAGCCCGAATATCCTCCGCGCGCTCCTTCAATCGCTCATCAGCCATCTCGTTGAACTGGAGGCACAGTTCCTGGACTGTGTCACGAAGAGCAGCGGGAGCCCACGACCCGGAATGGATTCGCTCTACCACTCGGGAGGTCAGGCTCTCATCACCCGCGAGCATTGCGTAGACTTCGAACAGCGCATGCGACTCGCTGGGAAGAATATCCTGCATACGCTCGCTACTCTGTAATATTTGCGCCTGAACTGACGCGACCGCGTCCAGGAATGCTGTTTCCTCCACCGTTATGTCAATCGCCCGCCGATCTGGCACGGCACTGAGATCCGCCAGCGGTGAGGGCAGCATCACCTCACCGATGGCAACCCCAGGCGCACCGGCAATCCCTTGTCGATAGGTCTCGCCCGGGGAGTGGGAGCGCCCGAGGCGAATACTGGCCGGAGTGACGATCGCGCCGGCCAGTGCACCCGATAACTGTACGGCGGCGGTTGCCAGAAATGCTTCATCCCGATCATCGAAGGAACGGTACCCCTTCCGCCATATAGCCAGAACCCCGATCACATCCCCGCGATGGATAATTGGCGCACCGATGAACGCGCGAAATTGACTTTCCCCCGTCACGGGGAACAACTTGAAGCGCGGATGGAGGCTCACCTCCTCTGACCGTACTACTTCACGTTGTTCTCTCACCAAACTGACGACGCCCGTGCCCACCGCCAGCCGGACCACTCCAATCGATGCACGATCAAGCCCCTCGGTCTCACCAAGCACCAGGCGTTCGTCGCTCGGGTCGATAAGATAAACTGCACAGGCATCGGCGAGCAGTGCGTCCTTGACTCCAGACACGACCAGACGGAGCGCCGTTTCCAGCTCGCGCGCGTCAGCAACTTTAGAGACGATCTGCCGTAGCTTTTTAATCATGGTTATTCTGGGCCATTGAAGGGAAGGGACCATCCATTGCGCGGTTGATGACAGTGGTGCACCCGTCTCTCACTATTCCTCGACATAAGGCGTTTGCATGAGCTGCAGAAGCCCGGACAACAGATCTGTCGGTGCAGGCGGACACCCGGGTATACGAAGATCGACCGGAATAATATTGTCGACAGCGCCGCAGCTGGCATAGCTGGCACCAAACTCACCACCATCGCAAGCGCAATCTCCAGAAGCAATGACCCACTTGGGATGAGGCATCGCTTCCCAGGTTCGCCGCAATGCGGCCTCCATGTGACGGGACACGGGGCCCGTGACCAGAAGCACGTCGGCATGCCGCGGAGAGGCCACAAAATGCACACCATAACGCTCGACGTTGTAGAACGGGTTACTCAACGCATGAATCTCGAGTTCGCAAGCATTGCAGGAGCCGGCATCGACATGGCGAATAGCTATGGAACCTCGAAAATATCGGTTCAGGCCTCGCTTCAGTTCCGCGCCCAAAGCAGCGGATGTAGCCTCATCAGGGGGTTCTTCCGTGATCACGCCGGTTGCTATCATTTTCACAAACAGTTTAAGCATCAGAGATCGTGCCCCGAGTAGGACGCATTGACAGATTTATTACAGACCGGAAAATCCGGCACGATGTTGTCCTGGACCAGCAGTTCCAGGGCGGGCCACAAGAGCCAGCTCGGATCACGCGGAAAAAAGCGTGTTACGGTGCCATCTTTGTCAAGCTGCACATACGTCAGGATCTCGCCACGCCATCCTTCGACGATTCCCAAACCCTCACAGGCAATTTTCACGTCCGGAAAACTTTCTTTCACGGGTCCTTCAGGTACCGATTGCAGTAATTGGCACAACAAATCGAGGGAAGTGCCAATTTCGTCCGCACGAATTTTCGCGCGGGCGGCGACGTCACCGGCCCGGTATACGGGTACGGCAAATTTAAGGCGATCGTAGGGTGCGTAAGGCCGATCATGGCGCACATCGACACCGCGGCCCGATGCCCTGCCGACATAGCCGACGACGCCGAGCTGATCCGCCTGCTCGGGCGTGAGGCGACCGGTAGTCATCAGGCGATCTTCCAGTGACTCTGAGTGTTCCAGCATGGAAACTATTTCTGCCGCCTCCCGGGTCAGGCCTTTCGCCTCCTGAACCATGGAAGTAATCTGGGCGGAGTCGATATCACAGGATACGCCGCCGGGCACCACGCGATCCATCATAAAGCGATGGCCAAAGATGGTGTGACTGGTTCGGACAAAAGTCTCTTTAAGGCGGGTCAGTTGATACTGACCGAAGGCAAAGCCCACGTCATTGCAGATGGCGCCGATATCCCCAAGGTGGTTAGCGACGCGTTCACGCTCCGCCATGATAGCCCGCAAGCATAAGGCGCGGGGTGGCACCTCGAAGGCCGTAGCGCGTTCGAGGGCCTGACACGCAGCCCAGCTATGGGATACGGTGGAATCACCGGACACCCTGCCGGCAAGACGCACCAGAGAATCTGGTTCCCGACCGACTGCGAGTTTTTCGATGCCCTTGTGTACATAGCCCAGGCGCTCCTCCAGATTCAGAACCGTTTCACCGACAGCCTGAAAGCGGAAATGCCCGGGCTCAATAGTGCCGGCGTGTACAGGACCCACGGGAATTTCGACAACGCCGCGACCTCGCGCACGGACAAATGGGTAATCTGCATCCGCAGCCGTCTTGCCACGTTGGCTGAGCGATTCGATAAAATCAGGCCGCAGGGGGAACTCGTGCTCTTTCCAGGCCTGGTGCCGGGTCCAGCGGCGGCTGTCGGGTGCGTCCACGAACTCAATGCCGAGCAGGTCGTGGGCATGCCGCTCGAGCCGGTCAGCCGCCGGGTAAATCGGCGCCTGTGACGGAAGCGGCTCCTCCTTGCCAGTGCGGGTTCGCAATACCAGATAGTCACCGGACTTTTCCAGAACGCAGAAAAGCTCGTAACTCTCGTCGACCGGCGAAGCCCAGAACGAACACCAGCGCAGGCCACAGCCTTGCGCAACCCTTGCCGCCCTCTGCCAGAATGGTGCCGACACGGGTATGACAACTGCCGGTGGCAACACGTATGAATCCGGCTCACCCACTGGAATATTTGCAGTGGCACAGGCATTCACAAACGATTGGATTTCGGTATCGGCCATTAGAGCAACCCCCGACCAGTGATAAGCTGTGTCACCTGATCGAACCATCCCGCGATAAATCCTGGAATTGCAAGACCCAGCCACAGCACCAAAAATAGATGGAGATAAACCGGCAGCATATTGATCTTCAGCGCTTCCTGCCCCGGTGGTTTGATGCCAAACACCATGGGCTGCAAGTGCCGGAACAATCCAGAAAACGCGACGGCTATACCAACGAGCAAAGGAATGGTAAGCCACGGCCAGGCATCCATTGTTGCAGACAGCAGCAGGAATTCGCTGGTGAATACACCGAAGGGCGGAAATCCGGCGATGGCGACCGTGCCGATCAACAGACCCCAGCCGACGTTGGGCTGGGTACTGATCAGGCCACGGATCTGCTCCATGCTCTGGGTGCCGGCGATCTGGCAGGCATGTCCAACCGTCACAAAGATGGCCGATTTGGTCAGGGAATGTACTGTCATATGCAGCAGCGCACCAAAGGTTGCGAGTGGGCCACCGAGACCGAAGGCAAAGCTCATCAATCCCATATGCTCGATAGAAGAGTAGCTAAACAATCGCTTGATGTCCCGCTGTCGGTGCAGAAACAGACCGGCAACGATGAAAGACAGCATGCCGAAACCCATCATGAGATAGCCTGCGAGATTCGGGTCGTGCACGGTCCCTTCTGCAAGCGAGCCATCGACCAGCATCTTGACGCGCACCAGCGCATACAGGGCAACGTTGAGAAGCAACCCGGAAAGCACCGCAGACATCGGAGTCGGACCTTCGGAGTGGGCATCCGGCAACCAGTTGTGCAGAGGCACCAGCCCCACCTTGGTGCCGTAACCCACCATGAGAAAGACGAAGGCAATCCCCATGACCGAGGGCTCCAGCTCTGCGGCATGCTTGTAAAGCTCTGTCCACAGCAGCGCATCGTCGGTGTCCGGGATAGCTTGCGAAGCGGCAAGGTACAACAGCACAGTTCCAAACAGGGCCTGCGCGATACCAACGCCGCAAAGGATGAAGTATTTCCAGGCGGCCTCCACTGACTCCGGTGTTCTGTAAAGACTGACCAGCAGCACGGTTGCCAGGGTCGCGCCTTCAAGGGCTACCCACAGGATTCCGAGATTGTTCGTCGACAGCGCCAGTTGCATGGTGAACAGAAAACCCTGAAAACTTGCATGGTAGAGCCTCAGTCGCCCGCCACCGATACGTCCTTGCTCCAGTTCGTGTGCCATGTAGGGCCGCGAGAAAATTGCCGTTGTGAATCCGACCAGTGCGGTCAAAGCAATGAGGTACACGTTAAAGGGATCGATATAGAAAAGCTTGCCGCCGGCAGGGCCCGATGCCAATACGTTCAGTGCGAGGACAAAAGAGGCGATGGCGCCAGCCGCGGACACCGCAATATTGAGAAGTGAACTGGCGTTTGGCCTCGCTAGCCATCCCAGGACGATGGCCCCCAGTAAGGGGAAAAGAAGTGTCAAGGCGAGAGCGATCATTTCTCAACCTCGGACAAACGATTGAGGGCATCCACGTCCAACGACTCAATGCTGTCCCGGATATGAAAGAAGATCACTCCAAAGAGCACGACGGCGACCAGCACGTCAAACGCCACCCCCAGCTCCACCACCATCGGCATCCCTTGGGTTGCCGCCACGGCCGCGAAAAAAATGCCGTTCTCCATTGCCATAAAGCCCACCACCTGGGTCACCGCCGTGCGCCTTATGACCAGCATGAACATACCCAGCATGACATTAGCCAGGCTAATGGCCACCACATCCCTGGTAACACCCTCAACCAATTGCCCGATGGGCAGAGCCACGCCATAGCAGAACACCACCAGAGCACCGGCGATAAGCAGCGTAATCCCTGGCCGCACGATGGAGTCGACAGCGCGAAGAATACCGAGCTGTCTCGCCTGCCGCGTAAGCAGCCAGGGGATAAGAACTCCCTTCAGTATCGCTGTCAGAAAGGCGGAGAGATAAAGATGGGGATGGCCGATATCCCAGGCGACCAGGGCCGTCGTCAGTGCCAGCAGCCAGCCCTGCCATGCGAAGGTCCTGATGGTGGCAACGACACGGGACTGGCCGAGCAACGCAAACGACGTCACAAGAATCATGGCGGCCAGGGTGATGATGGCCTGTTCGACAAGCTGCAGTTCGAGGTACCGGTTCACGAGGCACTCTCCAGCATGACGAAGCTCAGCATTCCCACCAGAGCCAGGGTAAACGCAACCGCCAGGAATACGGGCACCTTGAAAAACCGCATTTTGGCGACCAGGCCTTCAGCCACAGCGAGCACAGCGCCGAGTATAATCAACTTGACGGACAGCAAGCCGCCGGCAATCAGCAGAGAAGCTGGATCAAGCGTTTGGGCAATTCCCCAGGGGAAAAAGAGGTTGCATACCAACACGCCGTAGATCATCAGCTTGAGTTGTGCCGCCCATTCCATGAGTGCGAGCTGACGGCCGGTGTATTCGAGAATCATGGCCTCGTGGATCATGGTCAGTTCGAGGTGGGTGGCCGGGTTGTCAACGGGAACCCGTCCCGTTTCCGCGATGCCTACCAGCAGCAACGCAAGAAACGCGAAAAGCAATGAAGGGCGCAGAGCGAGACCCTGTGCTAGCATTGAGTGGATGACGGTGGACAGATTGGTGCTTGCCGCTCCCATCGCAAGCGCGAAAATCACCATAAGCATGGCCGGTTCCGCCAATGCGCCAACGGTCATCTCTCTGGATGCCCCCATACCGCCAAAAGTGGTACCCACGTCAAGCCCGGCCAATGCCAGGAAAAATCGCCCGAGACCGAACAGCCCGACCAGCACAATGGCATCGGCGATTCTGGCGGTAGGCAGTTCCAGTGCAATCAGGGGAACAACGGCAGCGGCAATAACGGTGGTTCCGAACACCAGGTAGGGCGCGGTGCGGAAAAGTGGGGATGCCGTGTGGGCAAGCAGGACTTGTTTACTGAAAAGCCTGCGCAAATCCCTGTAGGGCTGGCTCAACGGCGGTGACCGTCTGTTTTGCAGCCAGCATTTCACACGCTTGATCCAGGCCGTGAACAGGGGCGCTGCTACTACGAACAACGCCATCTGCAAAAGCGCAAATACCCACTCCAGCACGTTCACGAGATCAACCATAGCAGCACGATCAGTGTCAGAAATGAATAGGCCAAATAGTGGCGAATGTGCCCTGTCTGGATTCGGGCAACAAGGCGCGAAGCATTCAGCACCCATTTTCCGACGGGCGCGTAAAGCCACAGCCATGCCCTGTCTTCCACCTCCAACTGGTACTCGAGATTTTCGGGTTTGGTGGCCAGGTTGCTGTCCATCTCGCGGGTACACTGTGTTTTCAATCGCCAGGTGTGGCGAAATACCTGCTCAAAAGGCATGGCGAATGCCGTGGCGGTATATTGCATTCGTGGAGTTAGCCCACCGAACCCGCAATCCCAGGGATCGCGACGGGCTGTGGGATTTTTCTTGCGAGATTTTCGCAACCAGATCCAGACACAGAACCACGCCGCGAGCGCCATCAGCACGCCCAACATGATCAGCGGGGCACTGTAGCTGGCTGTTTCCGGCGCTATTGGAGTCAACCATAACCAGCCATGCCGGGTCGCCGCCGCAATCGGCTCATGCAACAGGGAGTCCGTTACCGCGCCAATCAGCGTTACCACCATGGTAGGCAGCAGCCCGGTAAGCACACACAACCCGGCAAGAGTGCCCTGTGCAATCAACATTCCCATTCTCACTTCCCGGGCTCGTCGCGCGTGTCGACCGCGCGGTTGGCCAAGAAACGAGATGCCATAAACCCGAACAAAGCATGCCGCGGCCAACGCTCCGGTCAGTGCGAGTATGGCGGCGACAATCGGTATAACGGCACGCAAAACGCCGCTTTCCAAAGCCGGAGCCTGGAGAGCAGTCTGAAAAGTCAGCCACTCCGAGACAAATCCATTGAAAGGTGGCAACGCCGAGATGCTGAGACAGCCCACGAGAAAGAACAAACCTGTCCACGGCATTCGTCGAATCAAGCCACCCATTGCCTCGAGATCGTGTTCGTGACTTCTCTCAATTACCGCGCCAGCATTGAGGAACAGGAGGCTTTTGAACAGAGCGTGGTTGAGTACGTGGTAGAGTGCCGCGATAAGCCCAAGTACGCCGATGATCGGTGCATCATTGGCTAAATAGGTAACCGAGAACCCAAGACAAATAAAGATAATGCCAATGTTTTCCACAGAGGAATAAGCGAGTACACGCTTGAGATCCGTTTGCACAAGCGCATAGAGAACACCGTAGACGGCGGTGACACTGCCCGCGGTCAACAAGACGAGGCCCCATTCCCACCTCAAGGGCCCGAGAAAATCAAACAGCATACGTATGAAGCCGTAAACCGCCACTTTCAGCATGACACCGGACATCAACGCGGATATGTGAGAGGGAGCGACGGGATGTGCTTCCGGCAACCAGACATGGAGCGGAACCAAACCGGCCTTCATGCCGAACCCCGCCAGAGCGAGGGTAAAGGCCAGACTCGCCCAGAGCGGATCGAGTTCAGCGACCCGGAAGGCGTCGAAAGTAAAATCGTCCGAAAATCCGCTAAAAATCCCAAAACAAAGCAATATCAGGACGGCGCCAATTTGCGCCATGAGCAGGTATAGGAACGCCGCACGCCTATTGGCGGCCTGATGGTGTTCGTAGGCGACAAGGAAGTAGCTGGCCACCGACATGACTTCCCACGCCACCATGAAGGCGAACGCGTCGTCGGCGAGGACCACAAGTTGCATCCCGACGACAAACAACCCGGTAAAAAAACCAAGAGCGCTCAGTGAGTAGGGCCCTTGCTGATATTTACGGGTGTAACTGGGACCATAGACACCAACAACCGCTGTGATGATGCCGATGATACCCAGAAAAAAGCCGGCTAGCGGATCTAGCCTGAAATGCCAGTGCAACCAGGGAAGTCCGAATGGCAGCTCTATCGCCAGCGTGACACCTTCCAAAAGTGCCAGGGCGCCAACCGCCAGGGAAGCCAATCCGGATAGACAGAGAAGCGGGAAAGCGGCCAGACGCAAAACCCAGGGATACCGATTTGCGAGCAGAGAAAACATGCTAGACCCGATGCCGGAACACAACATGGCTGCTATCAGGTACAAGGTCAAACTATCTCTCATCCGATGTCTTCCAGGTGTAATCGAAGACCACGGCCACACGCCAGACTTTCGGCCCCATCTCCAATGAGCTCGACACAAGCGAATTGCAAAGCGTCGACCACCTTCATCAGCGACCCAACATTGTCGCGAACGGTTCCGTCACAAGCTTCCATCCGTCGGATGGTGGGTAACGACAACCCACTGATTCCAGCGAGTTCTCGTTGATCGATAGCAAGCAAAGCTCGCGCAGCTCGGATTTGGGGCCCAGTAATCATCAAGAGTAATCGCATTCCAAAATGTCCCAAAAGGAATTCTAGTACCCGTATATTGATATTCCCAATATCAGTTCGTAGCGTTTTTGAACGCCGGGCCGTGAACGTATTCAGTCATCAACCAGACGATTATCCTCCAGACCAAACAGCAAAAGTCGCAACTCTCATCTTGCTCGTTGCGGCGGTCCTAAACCCAAACACATGCACGCCCCACCGCGACCCGCCAGTGTCTCTCACTCATTCAAGCACTCATCACTCCGATACATGATAGAGGTATTATAATAATAATGTAATGGTGTATGTTTTATATTATAATCCAAATCGGCACCGGATTACCTGAAGGAGGAGCGCGCTCATGACATCCACCCCTAAAAAAGTAGAGAAGGAAACGGTTAACGTATTGAAATACCTTGAAAATCATGGAATCAAGCGTCCTTCTGGCCTGGTTTACAACCCACGCTACGAACTCCTTTATAGCTATGAAACAAGTCCGGCGCTTGGGGGCTTCGAGGCGGGCAAACTTACCGAATCGGGCGCCGTGACCGTCGACACCGGAGTCTTTACAGGACGCTCTCCAAAGGACAAATACTTTGTAATCGACGAAACTACCTGTGCCTCTCTGTGGTGGTCAGACCAAGGCAATAACGACAATAAACCTATCGATGGCAAGGTATGGACCCATCTCAAGTCTATTGTCGGCAATCAACTCAGCGGCAAGCATTTATTTATCAACGACCTTTTCTGCGGGGCAGACCCTGGCAGCCGCTTGAAAGTTCGTTTTATCAGTGAAGTTGCCTGGCAATCCCATTTCGTGAAGAACATGTTTATCCGTCCCACCGAAGACGAACTGAAGGACTTCGAGCCTGATTTCCTGGTTCTCAATGCCGCCAAAGCCAACAACCCCCAGTGGGCGGAACTGGGATTGAATTCCGAGAATTTCGTGGCCTTCAACATGACAGAGGGTGTTCAGCTTATTGGCGGAACTTGGTACGGCGGTGAAATGAAAAAAGGGCTATTCTCCGTAATGAACTACCTCTTGCCGAAACAGGGCATTGCCTCCATGCACTGCTCCGCCAATGTCGGTGAAAAAGGCGATGTCGCCGTCTTTTTTGGCCTTTCCGGCACTGGTAAAACAACGTTGTCAACCGACCCCAAAAGGCAACTTGTCGGGGATGACGAGCACGGCTGGGACGACAACGGCGTCTTCAATCTGGAAGGGGGCTGCTATGCCAAGACCATCAACCTGAGCCGGGAACAGGAGCCCGATATTTACAACGCCATCAAGCGCGATGCGCTGCTGGAAAATGTTGCCGTGGACGACAAGGGCCGGATTGACTACGACGACGCGTCCAAGACCGAAAACACCCGGGTTTCCTATCCCATCTATCATATCGACAACATCGTCAGGCCCATATCGAGGGCCGGACACGCCAATACGGTCATTTTCCTTACGGCGGACGCCTTTGGTGTGTTGCCTCCCGTCGCCATCCTGAGCCAGAAGCAGATGGAATACTACTTCCTCTCCGGATACACATCAAAATTGGCGGGAACGGAGCGCGGTGTCACTGAGCCTGTGCCGACCTTTTCGGCCTGTTTTGGCGCTGCGTTTCTGACCCTGCATCCCACTCAGTATGCTGAAGTATTGAATCAACGCATGCAGAAGGCGGATGCCCGTGCTTATCTTGTTAATACTGGTTGGAATGGCACCGGCAAACGAATTTCAATAACGGCTACGCGAGCGATTATCGATGCCATCCTGTCCGGCGAACTGGCACAGGCGGACACCCAGACACTGCCCTACTTCCAGCTGTCCATTCCCCGATCACTAACCGGAGTGGATAGTGGCATTCTCGACCCACAAAAGACCTACAAGAATCCGGATGAGTGGGATCGAAGAGCTCACAAACTGGCTTCCATGTTCAGGCACAACTTTGTTCAGTTTACCGATACTGCTAGTGGGAGAGATCTTGTTGCAGCTGGGCCAGCAGTATAAAGCTACTCTGATAATGTCTCCATTTTTGGCTCTTCAGGAAAATTTGTGGGTAAAAAATAGCCCGACGTGACCGGAATACGACTAAAAGCAGGCTGAACAGGAGAGAGTGCATCCTGCCCCCTGACTCTGTAATGATACGAGTGCGACCAAGCACCAGACAGAGGAAGGACGACAGGATGCACATCAACACTATCCTGAATCGCGTGCAGAATTTCAAATCTTTTGTGTACGGCCCGGTGCGCTGGGTGGAAGACGCCAGCGAACCGACGATTGAGGCGGAACTGCGCCCCCGGGCGAACGGCCGGGCCATCTGCTCGGGCTGCGGACGGAGAAGGCCGGGCTAAGACACGCTGCCGGTGCGCCGTTTTGAGTTCATCCCAATGTGGGGCATCAAGGTGTTCTTCGTCTACGCCCCGCGCCGGGTGAGCTGCCGGCGCTGTGGTATTCGGGTAGAGCGTATGCCCTGGGCAGCGGGCAAGCATCAGCTGACCGAGACCTATGCCTGGTTTCTGGCGGGCTGGGCCAAGCGGTTGAGCTGGAAGGAGGTGGCCGGGGCGTTTCGGACGACCTGGGACCATGTGTTCAGTTCGGTGGAGATGGCGGTGGCCTGGGCCGCGCCCACCAGGACCTGTCGGGGATAGTGGCGATCGGCGTGGATGAGATCGCCTGGCAGCGCGGGCACCGCTATTTGACGCTGGTTTACCAGATTGATGCCGACTGCCGTCGGTTGCTGTGGATTGGTCAGGAGCGCAAGGTCAAGGCCCTGCTGCGGTTCTTCCGCTGGCTGGGCAAGGACCGCAGCAGAGAGCTGCGTTATATTTGCAGCGACATGTGGAAGCCGTACCTGAAGGTGATTGCCAAAAAGGCGGGGCATGCGATTCATGTTCTCGATCGGTTTCACATCATGGCGAATCTGAGCAAGGCAATTGACCAGGTGCGTGCCGAGGAGGCTCGGCAATTGAAGCGAGAGGGCTATGAGCCGGTGTTGACCAATAGCCGCTGGCTGCTGCTTAAACGGCACCTCTCTGGCGTGTTATCGGACATCTCTGGAAACAAGGTTAGCGCCAACCGGCGGCTGGTAAAAGGGCGCGCGGTTGGGCGACGCCTCGTTTGATCGTCGGAAACACGTGTTCTACCCCGGCCGCACCGAGAAACGCGCCTGACTTGTCCACCGAAATGCCCGAGTTTTTGTGTCCCTCTGTGCTTCTCTGTGCTTCTCTGTGCTTCTCTGTGCTTAAGAAAAGCATAAGCGGTTGATTTCACTGCGAGCAATTTTCGAGCAAATTTGGGGGCGCACGGGTCATCTGCCCGTCCCCCCGGTGCCGTGAAAATTCCACAAATATTTTTTCAGAAAATCTGGAAAAAGTGTCAAGAAGACCAGGGTTTGGGCTGCAGATTGACGCGAATCCACCCTGTTTTGGCATTAAACGCGCAAGCGGCGCGCCGACGATGTGCTCGATGCTGCTCTGCGGCGTGATACGGTTTGGAGTGTGCCGTTCACTCTATTCGGCTACGGGGGGCTCTCTCTGTGGGGACTCTTCAGCGTAGACCGCGACTCAGAGATCAGCTGGCCAGTAGATGCCCACCAGAGGGATTAAGGCCTTGCCGTCCAGATCGAAGTCCCCGTAGAAGTCCACTACGAGTGAGGCCAGCTCATCAATGTCGACCAGAGAGATCGGAATATTGGCGCGCTCAGCCTCGTATCTTGCTTCCCTACTGAACCCGCCCGTACTCACATAGACACCCCGATCTCCTGGCCGGAGTGCGCCAATGAAGCTGCGGATGGATTGAGACCCCATGCTGCCCGAGCGGTGCTTGACCTCCGCCTTAATGCGCGGCTCTTGTAGGCCCAGGCCATCCGGCGAGGCAATGACGTCGACGCCTCGATCAGGCCCCTTGGGGGAAACTCGCGCGCGATAACCCATTGCCCTGAATACTGCCGCCACCAGATGCTCCATTTCCTCTGGATCGAGGGCGTTGAGGCGGTCCTTTATCAGCTCCCTGCTCTGGTTGACTATGTCGTCCTTGCTGGTCACTTCCTGCTCGTCCAAGGGCTCGATATCAGGATTCCCTTGAGTCTGCTTGCCTTCAACCAAGTCCAGCATCTCCCGGATTGTTGCGCTTTTGACAGCAAACATGGTCATCACCGAGCCCAAGGAGTTCTTGGTGGATTGCCTAAGATAATCTCGGGATATCTTGCCCAACCACTTCGTAGGTCGGATGTTTGGATAGTCACCGACTGTCTCTGGGCTGTAGACATAGTCACCGGAGATTTTACCCACGAGGTATTGGCGAGAGGAGGGGTCATAAGTCACAACGACATCACCTCGCTGCATGACGTCCCTGAATTTATACAATGTGCCGACGGCGAGAGCCTGCTTGCTGGGCTTTTGCTCACTGAAGGCCTGAGCGTATGCCTGCGCAAGTTGGTCTCTGCCGCCGATACTGTTCAGGTCCCCCAATTTGCTCCAGCCGATGGCTATATAGCCTGCTCCGAAATCCTCAAATAACCGGCCGCCTTCACCAGCCCTGACCATCCAACCCTTCTCCAATTTCGATCCCCTTTTGCGTGACTCATGTCGTATGCCGCGCTCAGCATAGCAATCTGACGGGAAAAGCAAAGGCGAAGTTCATCGCTGTCGACCATGGGGATGCCTGCGGCAAGGGTGATTTGCTCGCCTGAGTCTAGTCTTGGAACCTGGCGCTCTGCCTGTTAATGGCGTTCCACAGGAGAAAAATCTAATTTGCGTGGGTTGATATGGTAAAAAACAAGCTCAGAGTTGCGAGGACGAAGAAACTGGTTTTACCTATCCGATGTCGCTTCCTGGTGAGCTATCCAGCTTCCTGCGGTATCTAAACTTATAAGGACTAAACTCCCACCAATGAATCACTATGCCCACGGCAAGCTTGTTTCCTTCGTATGGTCGATCGCCGACGACTGCAAGTCTCCGGGAGTCATGGCGATGAGATCGGCCAGAATTTCTGACGCATCCCTCATGGGGTAGCGCTTTGCCGCAGTACGAAAGCGCGAGATATACGAATTGCCCTGGGCCGCTCTCAGCCCATAGCGCCGATAGGCCTCGGCATGGAGACCCGAGGAAATCAGGATCTCTTCACAGGCCTGATCAATCGCCGAATCCGGTTGGTTCAAGCCTCTCGATGCCTCGGCGTATTGCAGCGCTTCCGACTTCTTGCCCATTGCCAATAACGCCTCGACGCCATAGCGACGGTAGTACCAGAAAGGTTTGCGGTCCAGCGCCAGCAGATCGAGCAGATCCTGATAGCACTCGGCCACCAGCAGGCAGGACAGGCAGGCCGTTGCGCCATGAAAATAGTTTCCGGGATTCGGGTCGGCCCAACACGACCTCAATGTCGGCATCAATTCTTCGGCCCACTGATTGGCGGTGTCCACCGAACCGCACACCTCTCCCCAGCGATCGCCCACCGGCGCCAAGTAGTCGACACCATCCTCTTCCATCGCCTGCCATAAGCGTTCGAGCCATTTTTGGCGTGTATTGGCATCCGCCGGTGCGTTGATGATGACGGGAAGCGGTGTTTGTCAACAAAGATGTCGCGTTCATTGATTATGCAGCCTTAGCCAATGATGGTTTCTCAGCGC
>NZ_JAUTDR010000043.1 GCF_030649675.1 Haliea sp. E1-2-M8
AGCTGCGGATCATGAAATAGCCGCGAAACATTTTGCATGAATGACCGGGCAACTATGTTGACAGACACCGCTTGTATCCCGGCGGAGAGAGCATCGGATCGGCGGTGGATTTCTGACCAAGTAACTTTTTTGGCACCACACATATAGGCCGTTTTCCAGGGTTTGTTTGCCGCGGAACGGACAATCATATCCCGCACTAACTGTTCATTCATGTTATTTCCCTTTACATATTTCCGCAAATCTCCAACCCGCCGACCAAGCGACGGACCGGAGAAAAGCAGCGGTTCAGAAGGAATAGCTGATTTCAACACCATAAGTACGTGGCGGAGATATGGCCCAAATCGCATTCAAACCAGCCAGCGCGAAGTTAGTGTATTCCTCGTCAGTCAAGTTTTTTCCGAATAAGGAGAGGCGTAACGCTTCTCCCGGAAACCAATAGGAAATCGCTCCATCTACCACAGTGTAAGAATCCAACTCAATTATCGGCGTGTTTTCAACCGTGGTATGCTGACTGTCGGTATAAGTTGCCGACAAACGAGTCTCCAGTTCGCCCTCGCCCATGGTCTGATTATAAACTAGCGTTAAGTTGCCGTTGGTTTTCGGCACATTGGGTAGGTCCCAGTCAGTGTTACCACCGACAAACTTATCGTATTGGGCATCGATTAAACCGCCGGACAGGTCGACCCGGAAATTCTGACTAATAATGGCAGATAGCTCCAATTCGATACCTTGGATAGTGGCGTCGGCGGCGTTCACTTTATCCTGACGCACGCCCGAACTGGGGTCACTGATAACAATCGTGCGTTGCAAGTCAGTGAACTCATTATGGAAAACCGCTGCATTGAGCCGTACTCGCCCGCCGACAAGATCAGATTTAAAGCCCAGCTCCAAGGCGTCCACCTGTTCTTCGTCGTATGGCCCAGGGATGGACGGCCGAGTGTTACGCAGGTTATATCCGCCACTGCGGAAGCTTCGCGTCCAACTTGAATAGGCTTGCGCGGAATCAGAAATCTGCCACTTCAATGCCAAGTTGGCACTAACGAAACTCCAGCTGTCTTCATCGGCAAAGTCATAGCTACAGTTGAGCCCGACACCATCACACAAGCCAAAGCTAGCTATCTTCGCATCCTTATCCTCTGAAGTATAGCGCCCCCCGACAGTCAAGGACCAGTTGTCAGCAATGGCAATATCCGTTTGAGCGAACACAGCGTAGGAACTGTGATCCAGCACTGAACCAGCCCCCACGTTGTTATCAACTGGAGCACCCAGATTGAGTGTCCGGGACTCGATGTATTCGATATCTTGATCAAAGTAGTATAGTCCCATCGTAAGTTCGGCTGCCGCGCTTACCTGTTTGTTATATCTGACTTCCAAGCTGACTTGATCCTGCACAGTTTTCCAAGGATCGTTAGAGTGAACCTTGGGCACCGGATTGGGCTGACCGTCACCATCCAGCTCGCCTTCCACATCGGTGTCCCGCCATCCGGCGATGATTTTCAAGTCGCCACCACCCAAGCTCCAATCCACATCAGCAATCAGGTGTTTGACTTCGTATTCGGCCTTACCGTCTATATCAGTGGCCAGTTGGTGGTCATCCAGAATATCGGTCAGTGCGACGTTCTTTGAAATGACACCATCCCCCTCAAATTGATTGTATTCTCCGATTAGGGTAACGCTGAGATCACTATTGGGGTGAAAACTGACAGAAGGCCTAAAATAACGGGTCCGCCCCTCACCGCGATCAGGACCAGCAATATTGTCGAAGTAGTCGTCGTTTGTTTGGTATCCTGCCGCAATTCTTCCTAACACACTCTGCTGCTCATTCAAGGAGCCCCCTACAGCGCCGTCAACGCTGTACTTGCCAAAGTTGCCAGCCCGCCCCCGCACACTACCGCCGAAGTCGGCACTGGGCCTGCGACTATTTACCACTACAGCACCACCCGTAACATTCCTACCGAATAGAGTGCCCTGAGGACCGCGTAAAACTTCAACAGCTTCTACATCGAAAAGATTGGTCAGTGCCCCGGAGTTTACGCCCAAATAAATCCCATCTTGAATGACCCCTACCGTGGTCTCGTCAGAGGGAATACTGCCAAAGACCCCCATGCCGCGGATAAAAAAGTTGGCGGTGCCAGGCATGCTGCCAACCGGGCTTAAACTGACATTCGGGGCGATATTGCCCAAGTCTGTCAAGTCGTTGAAAAAACGCTGCTCTATCATGTCACCACTGACCGCAGTTATCGCTACCGGCACTTCCTGGAGGGCCTCAGCGTTACCTTTCTTTCGAGCACTGACGACAACCTCTTCTAACATCAATTCGGCATGAGCTGAAAGACCTACCACGCCCGAGAGGCATGGTAGCGTTAATCGAAGGACGTTAAGTTTTATCGATGAGCTTGTAAATCTAGGCATTGTTGTATCTCCATTATTTAAATTTATTGCCTGGGCTGAAAAACACCCATCAATGTTGTAGCGGCGCAATCCGCCGCTAATTCAGGCCGCCGTGGCAACAATACCCGCATCGTGCAGGCGACCGAATTCTGCAGAGCCTATGCTCAGAATGTCCATTAACACGGCTTCTGTATCAGCGCCGAGCGCCGGCGATGGCTGGGCCGGCTGCCGCCCGGTGCCAAAATTCAGTGGCACACTCGGTGACAGCACCTCGCCAACGCCCGGCTGCGCCACCCGGCTAAACAGAGGGTTGTCCAGAGAACAGGACGGATCCTCCTGAACCAACTGCATCACCGACTGATAGCGACCCCAGCAGACGCCGCACTCGTCGAAGCGCTCCGCAATCGTTGCGAAACGTCGGTCTCGAACCCAGGTGCCGACCAAAGCGGCAATCTCCTCTCGAGCTCTAAAGCGCTCCCCCTCCAGGTTTAGATCGACGCCTAGCCGCGCAGCCAAAGCATCGACCTCGATTTGAACTCCGCAGGCCCTGACCAGTGACTGCCACTGCTTCAGCGACAGACCCACTACCATTACCCGCTCGCCATCTGCGCTGGTGAAGTCTCGGCCAAAAGCGCCGAACAGATCGTTGCCACAGCCGCTGCGCTCCACACCCAGCTCCGCTTCGGCGATAAAGCCCAAGTGAGCCATCACTGCCAGGCCCACATCCTCCAGCGGTAGCTGAACGTGCTGCCCCTCGCCCTTGCGCAGGCGATGGCGTTCCGCCGCCAACAGCCCTGCCACCGCCATCTGGCCAGTGATCAAATCCCACGCGGGCAGCACATGGTTGAACACTTGCTGATAGCCCTGGCGGAGTGGGCCAGTGAGGTAGGGCAAGCCCAGGCGGGGATTGAGGGTGTAATCCACCACAGAGGCGCCGTGACGGTCGCCCTGGATCGTGAGTTGAATCAGATCGGCGCGGTGCTTAAACAGCGCTTCGTAGGCCAACCAGCCGCGGGCCGGGAAATTGGTAAGCAACATACCAGCATCGTCACCGGGGGCGGTGATCAGCGCTTGCGCCAGTTCCCGCCCCTCGGGAGTGGCAATATCAATAGCCACTGAGCGCTTGTGCTTGTTCAGCCCGGCCCAGAACAGGGATTCGTTATTCTCGGTCACTGGCCACCGTTTGAAATCGAGACCGCCCTGGGGCCGGTCGATACGAATAACCTCGGCGCCCATTTGCGCCAAGGTCATGCCGCCACAGGGCGCCGCCACAAAGGCCGACAATTCCACAACCCGCATACCTTTCAGGATGCCCTCCCCCGCGCCAAGTAAAGCACTCATACCGCATTATCCTGCAGCACGGCTTCCATCAGGCTACGGACGATCACTTTCAGGGCCAGAGTTTCCTCCGCGCCCTCAAAGATCGACAGTACCCGGGCATCAACGAAGTAGCGGCTCACCGGCATTTCCTCGGCATAGCCCATGCCACCGTGAATTTGCAGGGCTTCCCGAGTGACCAGTTCCGCAGAACGGCAGGCAAAGAGTTTCACCAGGCTCGCTTCCATACGGCCGCCACCGGTGTCAAGGACCCGCGCCACGGAGTAGACAAGGTATCGGCTGGCCGCGTAACTGGCGCCCATACGAGCCAGTTTCGATGCGGTCAGGGAGTAGTCCAGTAGCGGCCTGGCAAAGACCTTGCGTTCTCCGGCGTAGCGCAGACCGGCAAGCAGTGCCGCCCGCATCACGCCGCTGGCCCGGGCCGCGGTTTGCATGCGCCCGCCCATCATGCCCGCCATGGTGTAGTAAAAACCCTTGCCCAAGCCTGCTTCCCCGCCAATTACATTGCGGTCGGGGACAAAGTAGTCCTCAAAGGAAACGTCAAAAGAATGCATGCCGCGGTAACCGATGGTAGGAATAGCTCGGCCGACAATCCGGCCGCCACCCTCCTGGGTGTGGACGAAGTCATGGCCGTCGTAAGAGGGTTTCTCCGCCAACAGCAGACTTAAGCCGCGATAGCCCTTGCTGGTATCAGGGTCAGTTCGGGTAACCACCATCAGCACTCCGGCTTTACCGGCAAAGGTGCACCATGTCTTGGCACCGTTGAGCAGCCAGCCCTCTTCCACCTTAGTGCCGCGTAGTTTAAGGCTGGCGACATCACTACCGTAGTCGGGCTCGGTAATGGCGATACCGCACAGTGGATCTCCCTGTGCGAGACGGGGCAGCCAGTACTGTTTCTGCTCTTCTGTGCCGCCGGTCATCAAGGCACGGGACAGGATTTCGGGACGGGTGATCAGGCTGCCCGCCACAAGGGAAGCTTCGGAAAGGGCTTCAGTAACCACCACCATACCGAGATTGTCGTCCCGTTCATCCGGGGCGCTACCGCCATACTGCTCGGGAATGGACAGGCCGAAAACTCCCATCTCTCGCAGGGGCTGCAGCAGCGTGTCTTCCGGTACCGTTAAATCCTGACGGTGAATCTCCTCAGCCAGAGGAGCCACCTGCTCGGCGGCGAAGCGACAGAACAGGTCTTGCACCATGCCCAGGTCTTCGTTCAGGCTGATGTGGGCGATGCGTTGGGGATGTTCCGCCATCACTCTGGCGGTGTCATGCAAAAAGCCATCACCCAGCACCTGCTTGCGCAGACGCCGAGCCAGGGCATCCCCGTGAATGGCCACCAGCGCCTCAGCGGCGCCGCCGTCGGTATCCAGGTCAATGACCTCCAGGCGGTCTCGCAGCAAGGTCAACGCCTCTGCGATAAACACCAGGGTGAGGCGGATTTCCAGTTCATCCCGGCTGTCCTTCAGCACAATCGCGGCCTGCTCAGCGGCCAGCAGCTCGGCGTGGGCCCAGGCCAGTTCAAAACTGGCGACCTGGCGGCGATCCAGCGCGGCGCCGTCCAACTTGCCATCGACGACGCACTGGCGGGCTAGGGCGTCGGTGGCGATTTCCAGCTGCTCACGCAGGCGCGTGAACAGGGCCTGAATCTCGCTTGCATTAAATGTGTCCTGTAGTGCTGTCATGGTTTACTCGCTGACTGTTGGCAGACTCGCCGCTCGACAAAGGACTTCCTGGGCCCGCCGGATGACCGGGGGGTCAACCATTTTGCCGTTATGTGCAAAGGCGCCGCGGCTTTCCCTCTCCGCCTCTGCCACGGCGGTCATCAACGCCTTGGCAGCGGCGATCTCCGCGGCGCTGGGGCTGAATCCGGTGTTGAGCATCGCGGCCTGTTTGGGGTGAATACAGAATGCGCCTACAAAACCCATTTCCGCCGCCCGTTTCACGCTGGCGGCAAAGGCCTCCTCATCGCTGTACTCGGCAATGGAAGACGGGAAGCCAAAAGGCAGGATGTTGGCCCGGCGGCAGGCAAACACCACCATCTGATTGGGTTGGTAGAGGGCTTCCGGGGTGGGCTGCATACCCGCCGAGGCTGAAAAGTCCTCCGAGCCCAAGCTCATCCCCAACATGCGGACCGAGGATTGGGCAATGGCATCGATCACCGGCAGCGCCTGTACATCCTCTATCTGGGCGATCAACTGAGTACTACCGGACCCGACGCCCGCCTCTGCCTCAATGGCGTCCAGCCGGGTGGCTATGCGGTGCAAAATCCCGGCATCTTTGACCTTGGGGATGACCAAGGCAGCAACACCGGGGCGCACCGCACTCGCCAGATCCGCCTCCAGCAGGGGGGCAGCGGCGGCCTGCTCGCTGTCGTTGTTAATCCGCACCAGTACACCGAGCACTCCGTTTGACGCCTCATTTATGGCGCGCGCGGCGGACTCGATCCGCTGGCGCGCTTCGGCCTTCATCTCCAGGGGAACGCTGTCTTCCAGATCGAGAATGCAGGCATCGGCGCCCCGGGTATGGGCCTTGGCAACAAATTTTTCCACATGTGCCGGTACAAACAGCATGGAACGCCACACGGGCCTAGACGCAGTGCTCATTGTTGTGCCCCCATCACGGCAGTGGCGTGCATGCCGATAAAGCCCTCGTGGTCGACAGACCACAGGCTCACCGTGCCACCCTCGCGCTTGCCACAGAGTTGCACCGGATGACCGTCGAAGGTCGGGCGCTCGGCGCGGAAAACGAAGTCGCGAATCCACTCTCCGGGAAACTGCCTGACAAGGGTCTCGGACAGCAGTGTGGCCAGAAGGGGTCCATGCACCACCAGACCGGGGTAAAACTCACTGTGCATGGCGTAGTCGCGATCGTAGTGAATGCGGTGAGCGTTGTAAGTCAGTGCCGAAAACCGAAACAGCAACACCGGGTCGGGTTGCAGCGTCTCGCTCCACTCGGCATCAGTTGGGGCGGCCTTCCCCACTGGTAGCCGAGCCAACGCGGTGGGCATATCTCGGTAAATAATGTTTTGCTCCTCTTTGATGCAGAACTGTCCACCCTGGTTGATATCGTGGCGCACTTTGACGAACAGCAGGGTGCCGCTCTTGCCGTCTTTTAAATCCACTAGCTCCACCCGGGAGGTCTTCTCTGCGGGCTCGCCCAAAATCACCGGCCGCTGGTGATGCACCCTGCCGGCGCCCCACATGCGCCGTGGCAGCGGCGAGGGCGGAAGAAAGCCGCCAGTGGCCGGGTGGCCATCGACGCCGGTGCCTACACTGCTGGGCGTATCCAGAAAGTAGAGCCACTGCCAGCCATTGGGTAGCTCGCTGCCCGCCTCTGGCAAATGTTCGTGGTTCAAGGCGGCGGCAAGAGCCCGGGCCTTGAAGGGACTCATATCATCGAAGGCCTGCTGGGTCTTGCCTTCCCAGCCCTTCAGGTAATCGATGTCTATGCGGCTCATACCCGACTGGCCTCTTCCACCAGAAGGGACTGTCCCAATCTAACCCGGCGACTCAGCCATAAACTGGGCCGGTAGCGCATGTCGCCGGTCTGGATCTGCATGGCCTCCAGAATGGCCAGCACCCGCTCACCGCCGATCTGCTCGCCAAGGCTCAGGGGGCCAGCGGGATAGCCGAGGCCCAAGCGTACCGCATCCTCCAGATCCGACACCGTGGCGATACCGCGCTGGACGATATTGGCGGCGATATTTACGACGGTGGCCAGAATGCGTTGACAGACAAAGCCGGGGCTGTCGTTGATGACGGTGACGGCGGCGCCCTGAGCCAGCAGGGCATGGGCCGCCTCCCGGGCAGCTGCGGTGGTGATGGGGCTGATCATCAGGGTGCGGTGTTTGCCCAGACCGGGCAGCGGGTCCACTGCCACGCAGCGGCTGGCATCCAGGTCCCGTTCGCTGCAGTAGCTGCTCACGTCCCAGCCCCAGGGCTGAATCAGCAGTAGATCGGCCTCATCTGGGTTGTTGGTCGGGCAGGCGCCGCCCTCCCTCACCAGCCCCAGCAGGGCGTCGGCTTGCTCGGCGGCCGAGTCCACCCACACGGCGATGGCGCCGGGCAGATCGGGCACCGCAAGCGGAGCGGCATCCTGACGCTGGTTGTTGTCATAGCGGTACCAACCCTCGCCACTCTTGCGGCCAAAAAGGCCCGCGGCAATGCGCGGTGCTACCAGGGGTGACGGCCGGAATCGGGACTCCTGTTGAAACTGTTCGTAGATGGATTCCATCACCTTGCCCGACACATCCAGGCCGGTTAGGTCCAGCAGTTCGAAGGGCCCCATCTTGAAGCCCGCCGCCTCGCGCATCAGGGTATCCACATCCTGCACCGAGGCGCACTGGTCCTCAATAATGCGCAGGCCCTCTGTATATAGACCGCGCCCGGCATGGTTGACTAGAAAGCCCGGCTGATCTGCCGCCACCACCCCGCGATGGCCACAGGATTCGATCAGCGCTTTCAAGGCAACGATGTTTTCCGGGCCGCTACGCAACGCGGGGATGATTTCCGCTACCTTCATCAACGGTACCGGGTTGAAGAAATGTAGCCCTGCCACCCGCTCTGGATGGGCACAGGCGGCGGCGATTTCCGCCACCGTCAGCGAGGAGGTATTGCTTGCCAGAATGCAGGTGGGGGACACCACCGCCTCCAGCTCTCTGAAGACCGCCTGCTTGGCGTCCATGGTTTCTACAATAGCCTCCACCACCAGATCGCAGTCAGCAAGGTCTTCGAGGCTGCTGCAGGCGTGAATGCGGGCCATCGTGGCGTTGGCAACTTCCCGGCTGCCACCCCTCTCAACCGCGCGCTCTAGCAGGCCGGCGATAAAATCCATAGCCTTCACCACGGCGCCGTCGAAGCTGTCAAAGCAGCGCACCTGGTAACCGGACTGGGCAAACAGCTGAATGATGCCGCGCCCCATGGTGCCGACACCCAATACACCAATACTTCTGATCTCTGTCATTGTTAAACCTCTACCTCTACCTCTGCACCGGGCTTATCTGCCCGTGAATACGGCTTGGCGTTTTTCCAGAAAGGCGGACATGCCCTCGCATTTATCCTCGGAGTCAAACAGCAGCAGAAACTCGCGGTTCTCGATGGTCAGCGCCGCCTCCAGCGGCAGGTCCGCACCCTGCTTCAACACCCGCTTGATGGCGGCGATGGCCCTGGGGGGCATATTGCTCGCGGCTTTGGCCAGCTGCTGAGCCCTGCTGAGGGTCTGGTCGGGCTCGGCCAGGTCACTGATCAGCCCCAACTGGTAGGCACGCGCGCCGGTGATGGCTTCTCCGCTCATCAACACCATACTGGCTGTGGCCTTGCCGAGGGCGCGAATTAGGCGCTGGGTTCCGCCGGCGCCGGGCATAATGCCCACCCGGACCTCGGGCTGGCCGAAGCGGGCCGATTCATCGGCGACGATAATGTCGCACATCATCGCCAGCTCGCAGCCCGCGCCCAGGGCGAAGCCACTGACGGCGGCCACCACCGGCTTGCTGCAGTTGGCCACTGGAGCCCAGTACTGGCCTAGGTCAATGTCGGCCATCTGCTGGGAGCCCTTGTCCACCAGCAGATTCAAGTCTGCGCCTGCGGCAAAGACCTCGCTGCCACCGGTGATGACGATCGCGCGCACCTGCTCGTCCCGCGCCAGTTCCCGGAAAGCATCGGCGATGGCGCCGCGTAGGCCCAGGTCCAGGGCATTGCGCTTTTCCGGCCGGTTCAGGGTTACGGTGGCGACCGCGTCCTCACGGCTGATGAGGACTAGCTCAGTCACGTCCGCCCCCCCCGAAGTGGGGATCGCGCTTTCCATTAAAAGCGGCAAAGCCTTCCTCGAAGTCCGGTCCCAGCAGCAATTGCGCCTGGTCGTCCTCCTCCCGCTGCCACTCTTGCTCCAGGGTGCCGGAGGGATGCATCAGGCGCTGCTTGAGGTGATAGAAGGCCACCCCCGGCAGTTGCGCCATGGCTTCAGCTTGCCTGAGCGCCGCCGCCATAACGTTGCCCTCGCCGGCATCGCTATCGGCTAGGCCAATGCGCAGGGCTTCTCGGGCCTGGATACTCTGGCCGTTGGTCATGATGCGCCGGGCGGTGGCCACCCCCACCCGGGCGGGCAGGCTGCGCAGGGTACCCCAATCCGGCACCAGGCCCAGACGCATAAAGGGAAATAGAATCCTGGTGCTCTTGCCCACCAGAATGTGATCGCCCAGCAGGGCGAGCCCCACCGCAGCGCCGGCGCAAAAACCTTCCACCGCCGATACCACCGGCACTCGGGCGTCGGCCACCAATCGGCACAGACGGTGGATATGTTGCATGCGCGCGCGGGCGCCGGCCTCATCCAGGCCGGCCATGCTGGGCACGTCGCCACCTGCGGAAAACACCCCGTCCACGCCGCCCAACACCAGCGCGCGCACGGTGTTATCACCCTGCAGGGCCAGCAGAGCCTCGGTCATCTCCTGGCGCACTGCATAGTCGATGGCATTGCGCTTGTCCGGTCGATTGATCAGCAGCCGCCGGACATGGGGCGAAGGGTTGTCTACCAGTACGACGCTCATCCCACTACTCTCCCAGTCGACCGACGATGGACACGCTGCAAATGTTCTGGTTAGGCTGTCCGCCTAGGTTGTGGATCAGCCCGCTGCGCACGTTGCCCAGCTGGCGCTCGCCAGCGCGGCCCTGCAATTGCAGGTACATTTCGTAGAGCATGCGAATGCCGCTGGCTCCCACCGGGTGGCCAAAGCACTTCAGGCCACCGTCGATCTGACAGGGAATGGCGCCGTCAGCGTTGAACTTGCCTTCCAGCACATCTCGCCAAGCATTGCCCTCGTCCGACAGGCCCAGGTCTTCCATGGTGACCATCTCGGTAACCGAGAAGCAGTCGTGGACTTCGGTCATGCTGATCTCTTCCCGGGGCTTGCTGATGCCCGCTTCCTCGTAGGCCTTTCTTGAGGCGATGCGGGCGGTGTGAAAGTAGCTGCCGTCCCACTCATTGCTCGACATTTCCCATCCATTGGAGACGGCGACTTGTAGGGCCTTAAAGCTGACCAGGTCGGTCTTGCCCAGCTCTCGGGCAATCTCCGGGCGACTGACAATCACCGCGGCGGCGCCGTCGGACACCCCACAGCAGTCAAACAGTCCCAGGGGTTCGGCAATGGTTGGTGCCTTCAGGCACTGCTCGATGGTAATTTCCTTGCGCAGGTGGGCCCTGGAGTTTTTCGCGCCGTTGGCGTGGCTCTTCACCGAGACCTGCGAAATCGCCTCCTTGAGCGTAGCCTTGTCAATGCCGTGCTTCACCCGGTAGGCCGCGGCCAACTGGGCAAAGTTGGCCGGTGCTACCGCTGCTGGATACCACTGGGGAATATAGGTGCCCACTGTCGCCACTGGCAGGCCGCCGTAGCCGGTGTCTTTGAGTTTTTCCACACCGAGGGCCAGTGCGATATCACAGGCGCCCGAGGCCACCGCATACACCGCCGCGCGCACCGCTTCGGAACCGCCGGCGCAGAAGTTTTCCACCCGGGTCACGCCGATATTGGGCAGACGTAGGGCAATGCTCATGGGAATGCCACCGCGGCCGGTGCCCACATCTTCCATATGGGTGGAGAACCAGGTGGCATCCAGCTGCACGCGGGTGATACCGGCATCCTGCATCGCCTCGTTGTAGGCCTCCACCATCAGGTCTTCCGGGCTTGCGTCCCAGCGCTCACCAAACCGGGAGCAACCCATGCCGAGGATGGCGACCTTGTCTTTAATTCCCTGGGCCATTGTCTAACCTCTCTCAATCCTGCCGGGCGCGGGGTAGGTAGTGGGCTTGGCTTTCCAGAAGTAGCGTTTGTAGCCCCTCAGCTCATCCACGTCCTTGATCCGAAAAACCATCTCAACCTCGCCGCCGCTTTCGATATCGCCGGGGCGGACATCGGTAAACTCCATTAACAGGCGGCCGCCACCCTCAAAGTCCACCTGACCGTATTGATGGGGCGGCGCCATATAGGACGACAGGTATTCCGCCGACCAGCTCAGGATGCGGCCCTTCCTGTCGGCCAGGGGATAGGGCTCCTGGGTATCCTGGGCGGGCTTGCCGGGGGTGTAGCTAATCCGCGAGGGCGGGAAATGCACATTGCCACTCTCGGTGCAGCGCCCGGCGACAAAGCCCAGCAGGGAGTCGTGGTGGCGCCAGGAGGTGCTCAGCGCAGTTTTCTTGTCCTGCTCGCCGCGCATGCCCCGCTCCAGTTTGAGCTGACCCTTGTAGGCTAGGTAGCGTGTGTAGTTATTTTCCTCCCAGCCTGCGGCCAGTTGCTCAGCCAGGGTTTTGACCGGTTTGAATCCATCGATCTGCTCGGTCACCCGCAACAGGGCACAGGACACCCCGCTGCCGAACTGGCAGACCAGAATGGTCTGGCCCGCCTGGGCCCGTTCCAGCACTGCATTTAGCATCAGCAGGGCGTGGGCGCTACCGGTGTCCCCCACCTGGGCGGCGAAATTGTCCACCACTGCGGCCTCGGCAATGCCGCACTTTTGGGCGAGCTGGGCGTCGGCACCTTTAAACACGGTGGGAAAAATAAAGTGGTCGATGGACGCCGGCGCCAAGCCGGCGTTGTCCAGGGCCTGGCTCACCGCCCGGGTACCGAGCTTGCCGATGCCCTCGTCCCGGACCCAGCGCTCTTCCCAGTAGTAGTCGATGTCCTCGCCCTGGAGGCGGAAGCGATCGACAAAGTCCGCGGTCAGCACACTGGTGGACAGCACCTCTGCCAATACCTTGTCGCTGCCCAAGGTTACAGCGGCGGAGCCGTCACCGTAGTCCAGCTCCGCTGGGCTGGCGGCCCGTGTGCGGCGGTTGCTGGCCGCCACCAGGATGCTGGCCTCAGCGGCCCGGGCGGCGTTGACTAATTGGCTAATGGCGGACACCGCTGCGCTTTGGGCGCCGCAGAGGTCGTTGGCGTACACCGCCTGGGGCAGGCGCAGCGCGCCGGCCACCACCCCAGCATTGAGGCGTTCGGCAAAGGGCAGGCTGTCAGACACAAGTTGCAGGCGGGCAATGCCGTTGCGATCCACGCTCTCCGGCAGAGCATTGCGGCAGGCCGCCACTGCCAGGGTAACGGCGTCCTCGTCCCAGTTGCTCATGCTGCGCTGACCTTTGCCCTTGCGCTGCAACTGGGGCGCAAACCACGCATTGGCTTCCACCACCTCCTTGCGGTTCAGTCGCAGTCGGGGCAGGTAGGCCCCGAATCCGGTAATTCCGATAGTCACGTTGTTCACTCCTCAGGGGGCCGCGCTTACGCCGGACCACGTCCCCAGTGTGTCTGCAAAAACTCACCAATCTCCGCAATGGCCTGCCTGGCTTCGGGCAGGTCATTGCCAAACTGCTGAAATACATGAATCATGTGGTCCCAGACCGACAGTTGCACTTGGCCACCGCTTTCGCGCAGCTTGTCGGCGAAAGCCCGGGAATCGTCCAACCCCACCTCGCATTCCCCCACCTGCAAGAGGATCGGGGGCAGGCGGTGAAGCTTCCCGAAAAGGGGCGAAGCACTGGCCTGCCTGGGATCAACGCCCTCCCCCAAGTACTGCTGGGCAATGGCCTGGAGCATGGATTTCTGGTGGATGGGGTCGGACTGGGACCTGGACTCGTAGCTGTCGCCGCTCAGGCTCATATCCAACCAAGCGGACAACAGCACAGTTGCGCAGGGCAGTGGAAGATGTTCAGACCGTATTGCAAGCAGTAACGAGGCGGCCAAACCACCCCCGGCAGAATCTCCCACCAGCGCGACTTCAGCAGCATCAAAGCCGTGCTCCAACAGAGTGCGGTACACCGCCAGACCATCTTCAAGGGGGGCGGGAAAGCAGTGCTCGGGGGTGAGACGGTAGTTGACCCCCAGCACCCGGCAATTGGCGGCAGCCGAAATTCTCACCATCAACTCGTGGTGCGAAACCACTGAACCCATTTTGTAACCGCCGCCATGAAAATAGACGCACACGCGGTCGCGGTTCGCGCCGGGCGCGTCGATCCAACGCACCGCAACGCCGCCCAGAGTAGTGTCCTCGTAGTCACAGGGCTGGCTGTCGTTCCAGAACAGTTCATCCCAGTCCCGGCGCATTTGCTCGACAGAGGTGTCCCGGCGCCACTGGCTGTAGACCTGGCGCACCCGATGTACCACCTCGCCGACACGGGCTTGGATGCTTGCCACGCTTTCAGTCATCAGCAGCCCATTCCGCCGGACACGCCAATGGCTTCGCCGGTAATAAAACCTGCATCATCCGCGGCAAGGTAAGCCACGGCAGAGGCGACCTCGTCCGGGCGCCCCAGGCGTCCCACCAAAGTCGACCGTTTCATCGCCTTAAGCAGCTCTTCTCCACCTTGCGCTACGGCGGAGCGAAGCAAAGGTGTATCCACCGGGCCCGGCGCAATCACGTTGGCAGTGATGCCGAAGCGGCCATTTTCCCGGGCCAGGGACTTGGTGAAGGCAATCACCCCACCCTTGGCCGCAGCGTACACGGAACCGCCCCTGGAGCCCTGGCGACCCGCCTCCGAGCCAATGTTGATGATGCGGCCAAAACCCCGTTCCTGCATCGATGGCAGGGCCGCATGGCAGGTGGCCAGAACCGCCTTCAAATTGACATCGATCAGGTAGTCCCACTCGTCGGGGGCGGTCTTGGTGAAGAAAGCGTGCTGGTCCATACCCGCATTGTTCACCAGAATATCGAAGGGCCCGTTGTCACTGACCACCCGGTGGCAGGCCGGGAGATCCGACACGTCCAGCTGCACGGTCCTGGCGCCGGTACGCGCCACCACCTCCGCTACTGGCTCCATGTCCCGAGCGGAAAAAATTACCTCGCAGCCCTCTGCCACCAGGCGCTCGACAATGGCGAGGCCAATGCCCTTGGCGCCGCCGGTAACGAAGGCGCGACGGCCATTCAGTCTGTCGGCCGCCATGATCATTTACCCCTAAACTCGGGCTTGCGACGCTCAATCACCGCCCTCAGACCTTCCAACACGTCCTCGCTCTTGCACAGCTCCGCCACCGTACGGGACTCCTCTGGCATGGCGGCGTCAATGCCCAAACCCACACCGGCCCAAAGCAGGCGTTTGGTGGCGGCCAGCGCCAGGGGCGCACCCTTGGCCATTTCTTTGGCATAGTCCATGGCGTCTTCCAACAGGCTTTCGTCGTCGACGATGCGGCTGATCAGGCCCAGCTCCAAGGCTTCCTGCGCATCGACCGTCGGGTTCATCAGCAGCATTTCCGCTGCCTTGCGCGGTCCGACCAGGCGCGGCAGCGTCACCGACAGGCCTGCATCCGGAGCCATCGCCACCCGGGTCGCGCCGCCAAGGTATTTGCTGGAGCGGGCAGCGATCACCACGTCCGCTGCGCACACCAGACCCATTCCGCCACCGCCGGCGGCAAAGCCTTGTACTGCGGCAATCACCGGCGCATCCAGGTGAACCATAGCGTTGATGGCCACCTGCAGATGCAGGGTCGCCTGGCGGATGTACGCCGACAGGCCCTCGCCCTTGGACGTGAAGGTTTTGACATCACCGCCGGCGCAGAAATTGGCGCCAGCGCCGGTGAGCAGTACAACCCGCACCCGGCGGTCGCCGTGGCAGACCATCAACGCCCGGTAGAGTGCCTCAAGGGTGGGAATGTCCAGGCCATTTGCCGATTCGGGGCGGTTCAGCTGCAGGTGGGCGATCCCGTCCTGCAGGGAAAGCAGTGCTGCGCCCTCGCCGATCAATACCTCTGCGTCGCTCATCGCGAACTCCTTAAACCAAGAAGGACATGGTGTAGATAGGCTTGTCGTTGTTCACCAACACTACCTTCTTGCAGGCCATACGCAGGCCGTCGCCATTGCGCCGCAACAAAAACTCATTGCGGGTGGCCCAGACGGTCTCGCCGCGGAGGTTGGACTCGTAAATCATCGCATTGCTGGCCACACGGATTTCCTTGCCGTCATCGTCGATAATTTCCACGTTGGACACGACCCGCCCCAAGCTGGAGCGAGGCATCTGGGTATGGCGCTGACCGGTGTGAAACTGCTTGATGCGCAGGCCAATCCGGGAGCGGTTATCGTAGATGATGGACATCTTCTGCTCGGGGTCGATATCAGCGCCGTTGGCGGGAATCCAGTAGATGGCATCATCGGTCCACAGTGCCTCCCAATCGTCATAGGCATGAGTGTCCTGCAGGCGAGCCTCGCGGTAGAGGAATTGCTCAACTTCGGCCAACAGGGCCAGGTCAACGTGAATAGTCATCAGGCCTCCATCAGCTCACGGTAGTGGCGCCAAATACCACGGGTAGTCACTTCGTCGGTATTGTCGGCTACTAGGTAGCCTTCCTCGTCGCGGCGCTCACGGTGAATACCGCGCCCCAGGTAGTTCCACTCGGGGTTTTTGGCTGCCACGCCGCGCTGAGTGCGCTCGTACATTTCCGAGTCATCAGCCAAAAGGAAGCCAGCCGGGCCCACCGAACCCATGGTCTGCTGGCGTAGCCGGCTGTTCAGATCCGGTGCACCCTTGAACTGCAGGGCGGTGACATGTTGCACAGTTTCGTTCACTGACAATGGTTGAATCACAAAAATCTGGATTTCAGCAATGAACAGGTTGGGAAAGATCATCACGTGTGGAGTGCCGTCGATCATGATCTGACGGGCTTTCTCATCACCGTAAGCTTCCACCATTTTGGCCACGTAGTCGGGAACGCGGTCCTCTGTGGTACCAAACCAGTTCAGTAGCTTGCCGATGCGGCGGAACTCTGGACGCAGATCGTTCTCGGTGTGGCCGTCGCCCAAGTCCCTGGCTAAAGCGGTGGATTCGCTTCCGTAGAGATCGCCGATGCCGCTCTGGGCAACGCTGAAAATCGAGTCGTGTACAAACTGTGGGTGGTAACCGTCAGTTTCATTTTCCACCAGAAATTTCCAGTTGGCCTTGGCCTTGTGCTGAAGGAAGCCGGCGGTAATTTCTACCTCGCCCTCGGGGGAGGTCATCACCAGACGATCAATGGCGTCCCGACCGCCTCGGCCCAGATGTTCCTCCAGGCTCGGTCCGTCTGCGGCGAAGCTGCCAAACACAAAGCCCTTGTACTCGGCCATCCGGGTAACCCGGCCCAGACCCAATTCGCTACGGTCCGCGGTTTCATAACCATCGGGATAGGGATAGCCTCGCAGCTTACCTGTATTGGCAAAGGACCAGCGGTGATAGGGGCAGGTGAAGATACCACGATTGCCTTTGGCTTCGGTGCAGACCTGGTTCCCGCGGTGGGGGCAGCGGTTCTGAAGCAGATGGATCTGCCCGTCCCGGTCCCGGGTCATAATGACTTCCTGTGGGCCAATGGACTTCATGATAAAGTCATTGGGGATGGGCACCTCACTGGTGTGCCCCACATAAACCCAACCTTTGTACCAAATATTCTCCAACTCCAAGCGAAATATCTCTTCGTCCGTGTAGAGCGAGCCGTGGATGCGATCTTCCTTCACCAAATAGGCGAAATTCGGTACCGATGTTGCAAGTGCTCTGTGCGTAATCATCACCGTTCTCTCGTTTAAACTGGCTGGCGCTGGCGCCAGCCAGCTGTGAAGCACCGGGGGGGGTGGAGCGGCTATGCTCCAGCCCGAGGTAATAGAGTGCAAGGTTACATAGGCTTCGGCTAAACCGGTTCGTCGCTTCCGACGAATCCAAGCCTTTACTCTTAGATCAGCTCGTAACCCTCTTTGGTGACACCGTACTCGGGACACAACCAGATGATGGCAATATCCTCGAACCACGTATCCGGCGACACGCCGTTTTCGAGTCGCATTCACACTCGTGATAGATGTGTAAAAAAAACGACATTGATAGCCGCGCATTGGATCCCACTTTTCAAATTATGATTTCGGGCCGGACTTGTGCTTGGCCCAAATAAATCTTGAGCCGAATAGCGAAATCATGCTGCACGATCAGGCCGTGGCAGCGCAGCTCCTGCTCCAAGAGCTTGAGCACACGCTCGTTGTTGTAAAAGACTTCATCTGATAAAGGTGATCAATAGGATGGTAGTTCTGGGATTGCAGCATCGCATACATCAGCCACTTAAACCCATGCGCACGATGATGACGCGGGTGTAATTATCTTATTGGAGAACGTCGAGAAGTACGTGGGGTGGCCAGAAGAAGCTGAAACCATGCAAGAGCAGGATCAGTGGGAATGGCACAAACCACATCTCGATCACGTCCAAGCCGTAGCCGAAGTAGGTCAGCGCCACGATCACCGCCGCCACCAACACCAGTCGGCGCAGACGGACATTCAGAAAGGGCTTGCTGATGCTGTCGCCGTGGCGCAGGGTATGGACAAAATAGTAGTCTTCATGGTCACCCACCTAAAGGCAGCGCCCATCAGGCGCCCTCGAAGGTGCAGTCCGGATGTCTCTCGCCACTGGCAAACCGGTGGTGCAGAATATGCGGCCAGCGGAACGTACACAGATCCACATAGGGCAGTACCGTATTCGACCCAATCTACCCAACCCGGTCATTGAGTTGCACTTACGAGTTGAATCCGGGCACTGAAAGAGGCGTTAGACAGGCATAAAACAACGTCATGATGAGATTAGGGGGGGGGGTAGTTCGGGGCGTCAATTAAACACTTGGGCTCTTCCCCAATCATGGTGGGTAATCATTGACGGATTCCGGCCGGATACAGCTGAAGGCCGCCAAGG